>NZ_JBIAFV010000002.1:343341-940019 GCF_042869435.1 Nocardia sp. NPDC006982
CGCGCCAACCTGACCACCCGCACCCACAGCACCGCCGAGGCCCGCCTCCAGACCCGCGCCGGCCTGCGTGCCCGCATTCACAATGCCATTCAGACCGGTCGAAAGGCTCGTGCCCAGGTCAGCGCCCGCTTGGGCACCGCCGACAAAGGCACCGCCGAGGTCGGCACCCAACTGGGTGCCCGCGCCGATGGCGCCGCTAAGCCCGGCGCCGACTGCGCCACCGAGACCCGTCTCCAAGCCCGAAATCACCTGCGCGCCGCCGTTCAGGCCCGCGCCGAGACCCCCCTCCAGACCCGCTCCGACCTGCGCTCCGGCACCGAGTGCACCCTCGAGGCCGGTGGTGAGATCGGCGCCGGCCTGTGCTCCCGCACCGAGCGCGCCACTCAGCGCACCGCCGAGACCCGTCACGGCCTGTACGCCCGCACCGATCGCACCGCCGAGGCCGGCGGTCAGATCCGCGCCCGCGCCGACAATGCTGCCGAGACCGGCGCCGAGGTCGGCTCCGGCCTGCAGGCCCGCGCCGATCGCGCCGGTGAGCCCGGCACCCAGGTCGAGCCCGGTGCCGACACCGAGGCCGAGATCCGCGCCGAGGTCGATATCGGTGCCGAGGTCCACGCCCGCGTCGGCGGCGGCGCCGAGTCCAACCGCGGCGGCGGTATTGGCGCCTGCGGCGGCACCGGCATCGACCGCTCCGGCGCCACCGGCCGCCACGATCGCCGACAGCTGCGAGCCGCCCGCGATCAGGGCCGATTCGGCGACCATGGGGGCGACGGCGGCGATATCCTCCGGCGTCACGGCGGGCAAACCGGCAGCTGCCAGCGCCTGGCCGGGGTTGGCGCAATAACCCACCGCGGCCTCGTGGTCACGGAGCAGGTTGAGAATGAACTCCAGAATCGCGTTGGGTGTCATCGAAATCATCTCCTGGATGAGCGGACCCTCGCGATCCGCAGTCGTTGGAATGCATTTCACGCTAGGGACGCCCGGCGTTACTCCGAAACGGGGCGCACCCCTACTGCGAACCGCACGTTCCCGTTAGGGACCCCCGAACCATTAGGGGAATTTCCCCGCACCTTCCCCGACTGAGTAACGGCTGATGCCCAGCAACCGACAGAAGTGTTGCGGCTGGCAGGTCCACTGCGCCTTCCCGTCTATACAACAGCGACTACCGGGCCACACAGTTTTCGAACGGGGTTCTCGAATGACAGAGCGTCTGGCGCTCGGCATAACTGTCGGAGCGTCGAATTCGGTCGCCGTGGCGACCCCGGGGGACGGCAGCGACTATGACAGGGGTCACTCCGGCGACACTGTCATCACCCATCCGAGTGTGCTTCGCCTCGCCCCGCAGGCGGCGCCCGCGTTCGGGAGCGGCGCTCGCCCCACCGGCAGGCACTCCAGTGACGTTGTACTCGAGGGCTTTCTCGCCCGGGTCGGTGATCCGGTGGATATCCTCGCCGAGGACGGAACCGCCCACTCCGCAGCGGATCTCGTGGCCACCGCGGTCGGCTGTCTGATCGATGAGATCGGAGCAGGCGCCGCGCACTCCATGGTCGCCTGCCATCCGGCGTGGTGGTCGCGACATACCGTCGATGTGCAGCGGGCCGCGCTGGATCGCGCGGGCCTGCGCGAGGTGACCTTGGTTCCGGAGCCGACCGCGTCGGTGCGCTGGCTGGAGGCCGCGCACGGCCCGCTCGGCGACGGCACGGTTGTCGTATACGACCTCGGCGCTTCGGGCCTCACCGTCTCGGTGGTCCGCACCGGCGCGCAGGCGGCCGTGCTCGGCGCGCCATTGCGCACCACCGATGTCGCCGGCGCCGAATTCGATCTGTTGACCATGCGCTATGTCCTGGCTAATGCCTTGCGTGGAAATGATTTCGATCCGTTCGATCCGGTGGTGGAACGGGAATTGTCGGCATTGCGCGATCGCTGCCGATATGCGAAAGAAGAGCTTTCCACAAATACCGCGACGGTTGTCCCGGTCCGTTTGAACCCGGACGATCACCACGCCGAAAACATCCGGCTGGTCCGTGACGAACTCGAGGACCTACTGCGCGGCCCCTTACTCACCTCGCTCGATCTCATCCGTGACGCGGTACATCGCGCCGGACTCGATATCGGCAATATCGGCCGGGTGCTGCTAACCGGCGGCGGCGGTGCGATCCCGCTGGTGGCCGAGTTGATCTCCACCGAATTCGCACTCCCGGTGGTCGCGGCGCCGCAACCACGGCTCACCAGCGCGCTCGGCGCCGCCGAACTGGGCGTGGACTTGATGTCGGTCACCGTGGATCGCACCCCGGTAGCAGCCATGGGCAGCAACACGAAAACCGAGGAACTGCCCACCGTGCCGCGGCCGGTCGAAAAGTCCGCGAACAGCGCCCGTATGACCAGCAGTGCGGTGGCAAGCGGCGGTCTTTCCCACGATGAAGCCGTGCCCAAAAAGACCCTGCCCGGCATGAGCGACCGGCCCCGCCGCAGGCGCAGCGGCCGTCGGCGCGCCGCCATCATCGCGGGTGCAGCACTGGTGCTCGGCGCACTCGCGACCGGCACCGTCGCCATCGGCACCGGCGCGCAGCCCGGTCCGACCTCACCGGCGAGCTCCGATCCGACGACAACGCCGGGCGCTTCCGTCGTCGCGGCGACCAGTGACGGCAATCCCACCGGCTCGGCGACGACCTCGGCGAAGGATTCGCCCGTCGGTAGTCCGAAGCCGAAACCCGCTGCGGGACAACCGGGTTCCGCTGCGACGAGCACCGTCGCGGTGGCGAGCAGCCAACCCGTCGCAGGCGAGTCCGCCGACGGCCAGACCACCCAGAACCAACCGGCTCCCGCACCGGCCACGCAGCCGACGGCGGAAGCTCCGGCGACGCATACCCAGCCCGCGCCGCCACCGCAGCCTGCCCCGCAGACATCGACGCAGGTGCAGGTCCCGACCGTGCCGCCCCTGCAGACCAACTTGGGCGACACCTTGAGCGACACTCTCGGCGGCGTCCAATCCGCACTGCCCAAGATCCCCGGAGGCAGATGATGGGTGATATCGCCTTCGACACGCTGCCCAGCGCACGCGAGATCTTCCGCGAATTGGACTCCGCGGACCGGGAACCGGTCGTCTATCTGATCAGGGGCCGCTCCGGCTCCGGCAAGTCCACTCTGCTGTCGGTGATCCGGGCCCGCCTGCGCGCCCACGGCATCCCGTTCCGAGACGACCCCGTAATGCCCGAACACCTTGCAGCGCAAGCGGGCTCCGTCAACGGAGCGCATGCGATGGCTGACGCCCACCGCGCCGACGGGCAGCACCCCGACCACGACGATTCGCACACCATCGGCGCGGCCCACGCCACCGGCAACGGCCACGGAACCCGAACCGCCGAGAAAACCGACATCATTCAGCGCACCGATAACGGAGCGCATCCGATCCACCGCCTCGACGGCGCACACCCGCGCATACCGCGCCCGGCCCTGATCATCGACAACGCCCACACCCTGAGCGACTCGGATCTCGAATCGCTCTGCGCGACCATCGAATCCGGCCGCTACACGGTCATTGTCGCGACCCAGCCGCGCCCGCACGATCCGCAGCTGCGCACACTTGCCGACACCGTGGCCCGCCGCGGGCGGGTGGCGGATCTGCGCGCACTCGGGGTCTCCGATATCGCCCCGTTCGCCCGCGAATTGGGTATGGCGGTGCCGCGTCCGGTCGCCCAGCACATCCATCGTCAGACCGCGGGCAGCCGCGGTGGCGTAGTGGCCGCGCTGACCGCCGCCTGCTCGGCCCGCCTCGATGCCGGCATCCGCGCTGTCGACGACGCCGTCGCCGCCTGGGCCCGCGCCCTCCTGGACGACCTCGAGCCCGATCTGCTGGAAACCCTGGTCGTCGCCACCACCGGCACCGGCCTGGACTCCTCCGAACTCACCGAGGTCCTCGGCGTGGACACCGCCGCGGCCCAAGAACTCATCGACCGGGCCAGGGCCAGTGCGCTGGTCACCGATGCCGATCTGTTGCTCGAACCCGCCGTCACACCCCTGCGCACCCTGCTCGGCGACCGCCGCTTCGTGGCCGTGCAGCGTCGTTTGCTCAACGCGCGACTGGATGCGGGCCTGCTGCGCGATCACACCGCGCTGCTGCTCGCTGAATCCGGTGTCCGCGACCAGCGTCTGGCCGAATTCCTCTGCGCCGCAGCCGAAAAGGCGGGCCGCGAGGCCGTGCGCTACTACGCCGCCGCCGCGGCGACCGGCGCGGATCCGGACGTCATCGCGTTGCGCTGGGCCGAGGCGGCCGCATGCACCGGCGACGGCGATACCGCCATGCGACTTGCCGAACCGGTGCTGGCTCGTCCCGGTGTCACCGGCGCGGAACTGGCTGCGGCCGTGCGGATCTGCGCGGCGGTGCTGACCCGCCGCGGTCTGGTCGGGCGCGCGGCGCAACTGTATTCCTGGCTCGGCGCGCATCGGGTCGGTGCGGATTGGGCGGTCGGCGCGACCGTGCAGTATCTCGCCGGTGCGGTGACCGCCGCCGCGGAGCTGTCCGAATCGGCGACGCAGTGGCCGCCGACCGAGGCCAACGCGCACGCCCGCCTGATCGCCACCGCACTCGCGCGCACCATCGTCGAACACGGAACCGGTACCGCCACAGCCGTATCCGCGCTCATCCAGGCCGCGCAGGCCGATGCCGGTACCGATCGGTTCCTGCCGTGCACCGCGGTCTCCATCGCGACGCTGCTGTGCCTGAGCACCGGCGAACCGCGACGTGCCGGTGAGGCGCTGCGCCGGGCCACCCCCAGCGGCTTGCGCTGTCACCAGTTGCAGGTGCTGACCGCTTGGGCGGCGATGCTCGGCGGCGACGAACAGGCCGCTGCGACCACTGTCGCCGCGCTGCAAATGGATTCCCTCGATATCCGCGACCGCCTGCTCGCGCACGGTGTCGCGGTCGGTCTGGCCCGCCGCGGCGGCGATCATGCCGCACTCACCCGCGCCTGGCAGGCCGCCTATCCGCTCTTCGACGACGTCGACGCCGACCTGCTCACCCTGCTGCCGATCGGCGAACTGTGGCTCGCGGGCATCCGGCTGCGCGACGAGCGCCGGATCGCACCGCTGGTCGATGCCAGTCTCGCGTTGCTGCGTCGCCTCGACCAGCCGCCCGCCTGGGCCAATGCCTTCCACTGGTACGGCGTGCAGGCCGCGATCGCACACGAGAGCCCGGAGGAACTGCTCCCGCACGCCCGGCTGCTCAAGGCCGCGGCCGAGGCCGGTGACCGGCATGCCGCGATCCTCGCCGACGCCGGCCGTACCTGGGTGCTGGTGCTGCGCGGCCAGGTCGCCGCGGCTCCGGTGCAGGCGGCGGTCGCCGGACTCAGCGAGATCGGGCTGACCTGGGATGCCGCCCGGCTCGCGAGCGAGGCCGCACTCGCCGCCGCCGATTCCGCGACCGCGACCACCCTGCTGAAACTGGCCAGAACCGTCCGGGCCGACGCCCGTCCGCAGGAGCCCACGGCTCGTCCGGCCGCAACGGCCGCGGCCTCGGCCTCGGGCGACGGTCAGGCCGCCGCCTCGCCACCGGTTGCCGACGCGGCGATTCTCAGCGAACGCGAACGCGAGGTCGCCGAACTCGTCCTACTCGGTCTGACGTACCGGGAGATCGGCGCTCGCCTGTACATTTCCGCCAAGACGGTGGAGCATCATGTCGCCCGGATCCGACGCCGGATCGGTGCCCGTTCCCGTTCGGAGTTATTGTCGATGCTCCGCGCCATGGGACACGGCTCGCTGCTGGTGTGATCGGGGTGCGGCCCGATCCGTGACGCCGAAGCGAGGTATTGAGGATGGCCACTGGGGTGGGCCTGCGCATCGCCGAGGACAACTGCACAGCGGCCATCGTCACCGATAACGGCGAACCGACGTTCATCGTCCGCGAGTCGATCCTGCATATGTCCGATGACGGCGACACCGTCCTCGGCGGACCGGCCCCGGCCGGTCATACGCATTCGATCACCGGTTTCGCATCCTCGGTCGGGGATCCGGCCGGGATCTCCGTCGACGCCGGCGAGGCATACCGGGCCGAGGATCTGGTCGCGACCGCACTGTTCTGCCTGATCAATCTGACCGCCGAACATCTGAACGGCGCCGCCGAGTTCTATGCGACCTATCCCGCGGGCTGGCCGTCGGAGTACGTGCTCTCGCTCCGCGACGCACTGGACTATCTGGGCCTGAAGTCGGTACTGCTGGTCAGCGAGGGCGACCTCCCCGGCAGCGACGCCGTCGCACCGGAAATGGCCTACGCCTACGACGCCGCGCGCGCGGCGCTGGCCGCGGTGCTGGCGACCCCGGCGGGCGCGACCCCGCCGGATCCGAGCAATGCCGAGAACTCGACCGTGGTCACCGATGTCATCCCGGCGGTGCCGACACCCGAGGTGCAGCCGCAGGCTTATTCGGCTGCGATGCCGGTGGCCGCACCGCTGGTCGCGGCGACCGCGGTCGAGGCGACCACCCCGGAGCCGCCGCCGGCCGCGACCCCCAAGAAAGACCGCGGCACACCGCTGCTTATCGCGGTCGCGGTCGGCGTCGGCCTGATACTCGGCGGCATCGGTGTCGCCGTGCTGTTCCGTGATCCCGGCTCGACCCCGGTGCCGCCTGTGCGCGACGCCAAATCCGACCAGGTCTCGACGAGCCCGACCCCGCAGTCGCCGGTGGACCTACCGACCGTGCCGGAAACCACGCCGCCGACCACCGAACCGCCGGTCGTCATCACCAGCAGCGAACCGGAGACCACCGAGCCGACCACGCCGCCACCGACCACCACGCCCGCACCGACCACGACGACACCGCCGACAACCACCCGGCCGAGCCGGACCACGACCACCCGTCCCGGCTTCCCGATGTGGACGCCGCCGACGTGGACGCAGCTGCCGTGGCAGCAGCCGATTCCGTTCGAGTTGGCGCCTCCTGGTTGATTTCGCAGCGACCTACCGGGGTTTGTGCCTTAAAGTGATCCGCTGACCGGTGTAGTGGCTGGCACATCTCGTGCCGACGAAGGGACTTCATGCGCAAGTTGGTGGCGCGCAGCGCCGCGGTCAAGGCAGCCTCGATCGGATTCGCCGCGACCGTTTTCATCGCACCCCTGCTCGTCACCACCGCCGCTTCGGCCGAACCGACAGCACCCGGGCAGCTTTCCGCCGAGAACCTGCCGCCTGAACTCGTCGCGGCCATTTCCCGCGACCTGAAGATGACGCCGGCTGAGTATCTGGAACGCTCCGCCAAGGCCCAGGAGCTCAGCGAATACGCGGAGTCGTTCCGCAGCGAGCGCCCCGACACCTACGCGGGCGCCTGGATCGGCACCGACGGTAAGCCGGTCGTGGCGGTCACCTCGGTCGATGCCGCCAAGATTGCCGCGGCCGACGGCTACCAGACCCATCTGGCCCCGATCTCGGCGAACGGCCTGGAGAACGCGCTGATGCAGCTGAATCAGTGGATAAACACGCTGCCCAAGGAGATCTCCCAGTCGATCAACTCCGTCGCGGTCGACTTCCTCAACAGCCAGCTGGTCCTGTCGGTCGCCAATACGCCGGTCGGCCACGCGCTGAACCTGCCGACCCTGATCGCCAACGTCAAGGTCATCCTCTCGCCCAATAGCGGCGGCCCGATCGAACGCCGTCCGATGGGCGGCGACACCTACATCACCGCGCCGACCTCGCTGAAGGACACCTCGCTGCGCGGCGTCGATGTGTGCTCGTTCGGCTTCAACAGCGTGGACGCGGCGGGTAACGCGCTGAATATCAGCGCGGGCCACTGCGACCCGAACCTGGAAAACGACGACCAGCACGCCGCGGTGTACCTGCCCAATGTCAGGGACATCCCGAACAGCATCGAGCTCGGCAACTTCGTCAAGGCACGCCTCGGCGGCCCGACCGCGCTCGACTACTCCGTCATCAAGCTCAACGAGCGCTCGGTCAATGCGGGCATGGACCAGCCGTCGGTGCGCGGCTCCAATGGCACCACGCTGACCATCACCGGCACCGCCGAGCCGGTCACCGGCGCCCCGATCTGCAAGTCGGGCCAGTCCTCCACCTTCACCTGCGGGTTCGTGGTGGCCGATCGGGTCGAAACCCAGCTGTACACCGCGGAGGGCGTGAGCAAGACCGTGCGCGGCTTCGCCAGCTCGGCCTGCACGCTCGGCGGCGACAGCGGCGGCGCGATCGTCACCGGTACGCTGGCCCTCGGCATCACCAGCGGTTCCAATGCCGCCGACGCGCCCGACTGCAACGAGGCCAATATCGCCCTCGCGCAATACGGCGGCACCGCGACGCTCGGTATCCCGATCCGCTCGATCCTGGCCGATATCGATGCGTCCGCCGGTGGCGGCGTCGGCACCGGCATCGCGCTGCGGACCCGTCCGAACGCCGGGTGAGAGGGCTTGTCGGACACCGTATTTCCGACAAACAGACCGCCGGTCCATTAGTGGGCCGAACAACATCCCGACATAAGTAGGCATAACCGGCCGGACACTTTAAGGTATGGGCATGCTCCTGCCACGTATAGGTCAGTTCCGATCAGCTGCGCGACAGACCCGGGTCCGAAAAACAGTTATCGCCGCCTCGGCGGCGATTCTGCTGTTCGGTCCGACGGCAGCAGTGGCGAACGCAGAACCCGACCAGCCGGCCCTGCCCGCCGACCTGGTCGCCGCGGTCGCGCGCGATCTGAAGATCTCCCCCGAGGAGTACCTGCACCGGGCCGATCTGGCCCAGCAGCTCGCGGCCTTCGCCACCACAGCGCAGCGCCAGTTCCCGCAGGTCTTCGCGGGTTCGTGGCTCGCTGACGGCGGCAAGGCGGTCGTGGCGCTCGCACAGGGCCCGGGTGCCGACGAGGCGCGCCAGGCGGCCACGTCGGCCGGATTCGAGGTCCGCAATGTCGCCAAGAGCGAGGCGGCGCTGCGCGGCGAGAAGAGCGCGTTCGAACGCTGGCTGGAGGGGCAGCCCGAGGCGGTCTCCGCGCTGGTGCGCGGTGTGGTGGTCGATCCCGTCAACAACAGCATCGCGGTGCGAGTCGAGCAGGCCGGCCTGCCGATGCCGAACTTCGTCGACCCGTCGCGGGTCATCGTGACGGCCCCGCCGATCGCCGGTGAGCAGTTGCAGACCACCCCGGTCGCGGCTGCGATGCAGACCGGTCCGCTGGCCGGTGGCGACGGCTTCGCCTCGATCGCCGGGAAGACCTCGCTGCGCTGCTCGCTCGGCTTCAACGGCACGGACCGCGCAGGCAACGTCGTGAACATCACCGCGGGCCACTGCAATCCGGACATTCCGTCGGCGGGTTCGGGGAATGCGGCTGGCGTCTACGAGCTGGCCGGCGATCGGGCGGGTGCACAAGTGGGCACGTTCCAGAAGTCGGTGCTCGGCTCCCAGGACTACTCGATCATCCGGATCAACGATCAGGCCAAGGACCGGTTCAGCAACAACTTCGTGCGCCAGCCCGGCCAGCCGGTCGCGGTCGAGGGCGTTGCGGTGCCGGTGGTCGGTGCTCCGGTCTGCAAGTCCGGTGCGCGCACCGGCTTCAGCTGCGGCATCGTGAACGCCGTCGACCAGACCGTGCAGGTCGGCGACCGGGAGCTCACCCAGGCCTTCTCCGCCAACATCTGCGCCCTGCCGGGTGACAGTGGCGGCGCGATCGTGTCCGGCCGGATGGCACTGGGCATCTCCAGCGCGTCGTCGGTGGCCGACTTCCCGATCTGCGAGATCCCGAATCTGATCGGTGCGCTCACCGGCAATGCGCCGCAGCTGTTCGCCCAGCCGGTCAGCGTGGTTCTTTCGGACAACCCGGGCCTGAAGGTCAACAACTAGCACTACCCCGCGAAAGGCCGACAGCAACGACGCTGTCGGCCTTTTTGCTGTCCTTGGGCCGATCCAGTGAACTTGCGGTGCCCGAGACCACGTAAATGCCCTGTGGGGCCCGGCGACCTTCCGGCATCCTGGAATGCATGTGTTTGGTGTTGATCGGTTGGCGGGTCCATCCGGAGTATCGGTTGATCGTCGCGGCCAACCGCGACGAGTTCTACTCCCGCCCGACCGAGTCGATGCGATGGTGGCCCGAGGTGCCCGGACTGCTGGCCGGGCGCGATCTCGGGGCGCTGCGCAAGGTTGCGGGGGATCCGCCGGGTACCTGGCTCGGGTTGACGCGGGAAGACAAGGGCCGCAATCGATTCGCCACCGTCACCAATGTGCGCAATCCGAAAGACGAACGCGGCGATGCCCGCTCACGCGGCGCGCTGCTGATGGATTTCCTGCGCGGCATCGGCGACCGGCGTGAACTACTGGGCCCGGAGCAGTACGTGCTCGACGTGGCCGCCGCCCCCGACGACTACAACGGCTACAACATGCTGGTCTCGGATCTCGAATCGCTGTGGTGGCACTCCAACCGCAGCGCACTACCGCCGCAGGAGCTGGCACCGGGCTTCCACGGGGTATCCAACGGCATGTTCATCGCCTCCGCCGTACCCGGCCCCGGGGCGGCATTCGAAGCGCCCCAACCCATTTGGCCCAAAGTCCACGGCGGTCTCAGTGATCTGCGCGCGGTGGTCGAATCGGATCCAGGCAATGTGGCGCGCTACTTCGAGGTGCTGGCCGATCGCACCGAGGCGCCCGATGATCTGTTGCCGCACACCGGAGTTCCGCTGCGGCGCGAGCGCACGCTCTCGGCCAGATTCATCGCCAACGCATTGCACGGGACCAGGGCGAGCACGGTCCTGCTGGTGCGCGAGGACGGTTCGTTCGAGATGGCCGAGCGTTCCTTCGGACGCTTCGGGCGGCACAGGGGCGAGGAAATCTTCAGCGGCAGTTTGGATTTGCGCGAGCACCAGGCCTGAAACCCAAACGGCCCGCTCCTGATGGGAGCGGGCCGGTCGAGTTCGATCGAGATCAGTTCGGCTGCTGAGCCGGCACCGGCTGCTGAGCCGACGCAGGCTGCTGGGCCGGCACCGACTTCTCGGCGAACTTGGTGGTGCCGGGCGCCGCCTGCAGGGTGTTGACCAGGTCGATGCCCGCGAGGGTCAGGATCGGGCCACCGACGGCGAGCGTGCCGAGGATGCCACCGATACCCGCGCCCGCGATCGCGGCCGGAATGCAGCCGACACCGAGCAGTGGCAGGCCGAGGATGCAGCCGATGACACCACCGGCGACGACACCGATGGCGGTGCCGACGAAGCCGCCGACCGCCGTGGCGATGCCGAACTGAGTGGAGAACTCGTTCATTGCCCGCTGGTCTTCATCCGGGGAGGCGATCGGCTTGGCGACGGCGTTGACCGTATTCACCTTTTGCTCGATCTTGACGCTCTGGTCCGGGGTCAGTTCGAGGACCTTGCCGTCGTCCTTCACAACCGGCTTGACGTCGACCGGGGTCTGGTCGACATCGACGTCGAGCGGAACCGAGACGACGGTGTTGCCGAGTTCGTCCTTGACCGTGTAGAGGTCTGGTTCCTTCAATTCCTCATCGGACTTCGTCAGCTCGAAGGTCCCCCCCTTGAGCGTGGCGACGACCGTCTTGTCCACGAGCTTCACGGAGTAGCTGATCGGTTGAGCTGCCGTGGGGGCGGGCTCGGCGTGAGCAACTCCGAATCCGATGGTCATCGCGCCGATGACCATCGTGGCAGCCGCGGTGGTGCTGCGGAGATTCATTCAGTTTCCAATCCATCATCAGGGTTGTCCGCGCGCCGCTTCCGTACACGCGAGAGCGCTCATCAACCCGAGGTGGTCGGACCCCGGATTCTCCCCGAGCAGTGTGAAAGACAGGCACATCAAACAGAACGTGGTGAGCGTAATCGAACCGACATGAAGATGCGAGATCGACTATTCCCACTGTGATCTCGGCGTGACATAAGGCTGTCCTTACCGCCGAGCGGGCACCGCGCATTGTTTACGGTGGTTGTCGCCCCGAACCACACCCGGATCGCGCAATCTTCGTGAAATCCATCACAGGTGAAAATTCGGTCAAGCCCCAGGAAGAGGGGGCAAGAGCCAACCGCCGATCGTACGATAGACAGGTAAGTTACCGGTGGGTAACTTACCTGCAGTTAGGATACGAGCCAACCGGGTGGCGAGATCGCCGCCCACGCTCGTGTTGCCTCTAAAGATAAAGAAAGGTCGCGACATGAATGCCCTGACATTGACGCTGGGCACGATTGGTGTGGCGTTCAGCCTGTTGGGTTGGGCATCATTCGTCGGTGGCGTCGGCAAAATGACCCGCGCGATCATGATCGGCCAGCCCGCGCCGGATCGTTGGCGACCATTCTTCCCGCGCTTGAAGACGATGATCGTCGAATTCCTCGCCCACACCCGGATGAACAAATTCCGCACGGTCGGCTGGGCGCACTGGCTGGTGATGATCGGCTTCCTCGGCGGTTTCATCCTGTACTTCGAGGCGTACGGGCAGACCTTCGATCCCGAATTCCACTGGCCGATCATCGGCGGCTGGGGCATCTACCACCTGTGGGACGAACTGCTCGGCATCGGCACCGTGATCGGCATCCTGGTACTGATCACCATTCGCCAGCTCAACCACCCGCGGGTGCCCGCGCGGCTGTCGCGATTCAGTGGTTCCCGGTTCGCCCCGGCGTACGTCATCGAGGCAATCGTGTTCCTCGAGGGCATCGGCATGGTCATGGTGAAGGCGGGCAAGATCGCCACCTACGGCCACTCCGAGGCCTGGACCGACTTCTTCACCATGCAGGTGGCCAAGCTGCTGCCCTCCAGCGTGGCCATGGTCGCCATCTTCGCGTTCATCAAGATGGTTTCGGGCAGCACCTTCCTGCTGCTGGTCGGTCGCAATATCAACTGGGGTGTGGCCTGGCACCGGTTCGCGGCCTTCTTCAATATCTACTTCAAGCGTGAGGACGACGGCGGCGTCGCACTGGGCGCCGCGAAGCCGATGATGTCCAAGGGCAAGCCGGTCGATATGGAGACCGCCGACCCGGATGTCGACACCTTCGGCGCGGGCCGGGTCGAGGACTTCTCCTGGAAGGGCTGGCTGGACTTCACCACCTGCACCGAATGCGGCCGCTGCCAGTCGCAGTGCCCGGCCTGGAATACCGGTAAGCCGTTGTCGCCCAAGCTGCTGATCATGTCGCTGCGCGACCACGGTGTCGCCAAGGCCCCGTACCTGCTGGCCGGTGGCCGCAAGGATATGGGCGGCGACGAGATCGGCCTGGTCGACGGTGACGGCAAGCCCAACGAGGCGAAGCTGGCCAAGATCTCCGAACTGGCCAAGGCCGAGGCGGAGCGTCCGCTGGTCGGCGGCGAGGACGTCAACGGCATCATCGACCCCGAGGTGCTGTGGAGCTGCACCACCTGCGGTGCGTGCGTCGAACAGTGCCCGGTCGATATCGAGCATGTCGATCACATCATCGATATGCGCCGCTACCAGGTGTTGATCGAGTCGGAGTTCCCCTCCGAGCTGGCCGGTTTGTTCAAGAACCTGGAGAACAAGGGCAACCCGTGGGGCCAGAACGCCAAAGACCGGCTGAACTGGATCAACGAACTCGACTTCCAGATCCCGGTGTTCGGCCAGGATGCGGACTCCTTCGACGGGTACGAGTACCTGTTCTGGGTCGGCTGTGCGGGTGCGTACGAGGATCGCGCCAAGCGCACCACCAAGGCCGTCGCGGAGCTGTTGGCCACCGCGGGCGTGAAGTTCATGGTGCTCGGCGCCGACGAGACCTGCACCGGTGACTCCGCGCGCCGGGCGGGCAACGAATTCCTGTTCCAGCAGCTCGCGCAGCAGAACATCGAACTGCTGAACTCGGTGTTCGAGGGTGTCGAGCAGTCGCGCAAGAAGATCGTGGTCACCTGTGCGCACTGCTTCAACGCGCTGAACAACGAGTACCCGCAAGTCGGCGGCACCTACGAGGTGGTGCACCACACCCAGCTGCTGAACCGGCTGGTGCGCACCAAGCAGCTGATTCCGGTCGCCTCGGTATCGCAGAATGTCACCTACCACGACCCGTGCTACCTGGGCCGCCACAACAAGGTCTACAACGCACCGCGCGAGTTGATGGAGGCCTCCGGCTCCACCCTCGTCGAAATGCCGCGGCACGGCGAACGTTCCATGTGCTGTGGCGCCGGTGGCGCGCGGATGTGGATGGAAGAGCAGCTCGGTAAGCGGATCAATATCGATCGCGTCGACGAGGCGCTGTCCACCTTGAACGGTGGCAACGAACCGTCCAAGATCGCGACCGGCTGCCCGTTCTGCCGCGTCATGCTCACCGACGGTGTCACCGCACGCAAGGACAGCGGCGAGGTCGGCCAGGGCGTCGAGGTCGTCGATGTCGCGCAGTTGATGCTCGACGCCATCGACCGGGTCGACCCGTCGAAGCTCACCGAGAACCTGACCGTGGTGCAGGAACCGAAGCAGGCCCCCGAGCCGGAACCGGCTGCCGCCGAACCCGAACCGGCACTCGCGGCCGAAGCGCCCGCCGAACCGAAGGCGGCTCCGGCCGGCGGCGGTCTGGCGATGAAGGGCGGCGGCAAGGCACCCGGTGGTCTGGGTATGAAGGGTGCGGCCAAGGCACCAGGTGGTGGTCTCGGCATGAAGGGCGCCGCGAAGGCACCCGGAGCCAAGGCGACCCCGGCTGCGGCCGAGGACACCGCGGCAGCGGCGCCGGCCGCGCCCGTCAAGGGCCTCGCGATGAAGGGCCCCGCCAAGGCACCGGGCAAGGGCCTCGGCATGAAGGGCGGTGCAAAAGCGCCCGGCGCCAAGGCAACTCCCGACGCCGCCACCGACGCGGAACCCGCCGCCGAGGCACCGGCGGCACCGCCGGTCAAGGGTCTGGCAATGAAGGGTCCGGCGAAGGCACCCGGCAAGGGGCTGGCCATGAAGGGCGCGGCAAAGGCACCCGGAGCCAAGGCACCAGAAGCCTCGGCCACCGCCGAAGCGGCCCCGGCAGCGGAAACCCCCGCCACCGAACCGGTTTCGGCCCCGACCGAAACCAAGCCGTCCATCCCCGCCAAGGGACTGGCCATGAAGTCCGGCTTCAAACGCCCCGGCCCCAAGGCCCCCGGCACGGACACCCCGGCTCCCGCCGAACCGGCCTCCGCCACCCCGGAAACCGCAACGGAACCCGCCGACGAACCGGCCGAGCCCGCCAACGGCAACGGCGCCCCCGCCGTGGCACCCCCGCCCGCCAAGCCCGGCGGCCTCGGCTTCAAATCCAGCGCCAAGGCTCCCGGCCGCAAAAACTGACGGGTAAGCGGAAACGAACGAGCGGCCCGGGTGCGCATTGCGCATCCGGGCCGCTCGTTTTCGTTGACCGCCCGGCCCTACGCCAACCAATCGTCGAGGGACGGGAGTTCGGTGGCTACCTTTCCGGTGAAGGTGGGTGGGCGTTTCTGGAGGAAGGAGAGGATGCCTTCGCGGAGGTCGGCGCTGGAGAAGGCATAGGAGATGAGGCGGGCGTCGAGGGTGAAGACGTCTTCGGGGGTTTTGTCGCCGGACATGGCTACCAGGCCGCGGCGGATGGCAGCGATGGAGACGGGGGCTACCTGCGTGGCCAGTTCAATGGCGAGGACTCGAGCGGCGGGGAGTAGGTCTTCGGGGGCGTGCAGGCTGGTGACCAGGCCGGCGGCCAGTGCCTCGTCGGCGCCGAAGACGCGCCCGGTGATCATCCATTCCTTGGCCTTGGCCAGGCCGACAATGCGCGGCAGGAACCAGAGCGAGCCGCCCTCGGGAAAGAGGCCGCGGCGGGCGAAGACGAATCCGAAGCGGGAATCGGTTGCGGCCAAGCGAAAATCGGCGGCGAGCGTCATGGACAGGCCGACACCGACTGCGGCACCTTGCATCGCGACGATGACAGGTTTGTCGAGATTGGTCATCGGCCGAACCACACGCGTGGACCATTCGACCCAGTCGGGCGCGGTGACATCCTCGTCGGAGCCACCCGCCGTGAGGTCCATGCCGACGCAGAAATCCGTTCCGGCCGCGGCGAATACGACAGCGCGCACCGCATCGTCGTTATCGGCGGCGGTGAAGGCGGCACCGAGTTCATCGGCCATTTCGGTGGTGAAACCGTTGCGCGCCTCGGGTCGATTCAGCGTGATAGTGGCGATCGCATCCGCAACGCGGTAAGTAATGGTGTTATAGGACAATTCGGCTCCTGACTACGGTTCAGCGCTTGCCGGATGCGGCGGAGATGAGCAACTCGACCATGGCGGTCGCTTTTTCGGACTGCGGCGGATCACCGGTGATGACATCGCTCCAGACGAAAGCTTCGCCGATGCGCACGATCGCATAGGCGAGATCGCGGATCTCGATGCGCGGATCCAGATCGGGCAGCCCGGCCAAACGCTCTGCGGCCCAATCGATCATGCGCGCCTGTACAACGGTGTAACGCGAGGTCAAGACGCGCAGTCCGTACTCCGGATCCTCGGCGACGAAGCGTGACAGCGGTTCGAAGGTGCGCACGGTATCGGCGAGCTTGCCAAAATTGCGGACGAAACGTGCGGCCGGCGCACCGTAACCGCGCGCCTCGACCCGGGTGATCGCCTCCGCGATCACCCGCCACACCACCTCCCCGATCACCACTTCCCGACTGCCCCACCAGCGATAGAGCGTGGCGCGGCCGATGCCGAGTTCGCGCGCGAGCTGCTGCATATCGATGCGGCGGCCGTCGAGGAACCAGCGGTGCGCGAGGTCGATCACATCCGCACGGGCCGGCTTCGATACGACCGCCGCCTCGTCGGACACGGCTAGGGCCTCGTCAGCGCCGCATATCGAGCGAGATGCTGGTCGCTGGAACCGAATTCGTATTCGATCGCGGTCAGTCGCTTGAAGTAATGGCCGATCGCGAGTTCCTCGGTCATGCCCATGGCACCGTGCAGCTGCACGGCGTTCTGGCCGATGAAGCGCGCGGCCCGACCGATGGTGACCTTCGCGGCCGATACCGCCCGCGCCCGGTCCGCCGCGGCCGCACCCAACGAGTAGACAGCCAGATACACCGCGGCAATGGCCTGCTCGAGCTCGATGAACATATCGACCATGCGATGCTGGAGCACCTGGAAACTGCCGATCGGCTGGCCGAACTGCTGCCGCTGTTTCGCGTATTCGACGGTGTCCGCCAACACCTTTCGCATGCAGCCGACGGCCTCGGACGCGATCGCCGCGATCGCCTCGTCCGCCGTCGCATCGATCGCGTCCCATGCCGCGCCCTCGGCACCGAGCAGCGCATCGGCCGGCAATCGGAATCCGGTGAAGGTGATATCGGAGCCGACCCGATCGTCGATCGTCCGATACGAATGCACCTCGACACCGGCGGGCAGATCAGCGGCATCGAATTCGGTGAGGAACAGCGAAATGCCATCCTTATCGCGCCGATTACCAGCGGTCCGCGCGGTAATGAGCAGATGTGTCGCCAGCGGTGCACTGGTCACGACGGTCTTGACGCCATCGAGCACCCACCCGTCACCATCGCGGCGCGCGGTGGTCGATACATCGTGCAGCGTCTGTCCCGAGCTCGGCTCCAGCGCCGCGAACGCTGTCCGCGCAGCACCGGAAACGATCTGGCGCAGTACCGAATCCGCACGCTCGCCACCGGCGCGATTCAGCAGACCGGCGCCGACCACCACGGTGTCGACATACGGCTCGACGACCAGCGCACGGCCGAGTTCCTCGGTGATGATCATCAACTCGACCGGACCACCGCCCATGCCATCGACCCGCTCGGGCAGGGTTGCCCCGAGAATGCCCAGCTCCTCGGCGAATCCGCGCCACACGCCCGGCTGCCAACCGGCATCGGATTTCGCCGCGCCCCGGCTTTTGTCCAGTTCGTAACGGGCGCCGAGGAATCCGGCCACCGCGTCGCGAAGCAATTCCTGCTCATCGGTGAAGGTGAAGTCCATCAGAGCCCCAATGCTGCCTTGGCGAGAATATTTCGCTGAATTTCGTTGCTGCCCGCATAGATCGAGCCCGCCCGGTCGTTGAAGTAGCGCAGCGGCGCGACCGCCTGCCAGTCCGCGCCGCTGCGATATTCGTCGGCGGGCGGGGTGAATTCGGCGATCGGCCCGCCCGGCGCGGTGGCATGCGGCTGATAAACGCGGCCGCGCGGACCGGCCGCCTCCAGCGCCAATTCCGTGATCCGCTGACTCAATTCGGTGGCCAGGATCTTGAGCATCGAGGACGCCGGACCCGGATTCTTGCCCTGTGCCATCGCCGAAAGCGTGCGGTACTCCAGGATTTCGAGCACCTCCGTGCGAATTCGAGCCTGCGCCAACTTCGCCGCGAATGCCGCGTCATCGATCAGCGGATTGCCGTCGGGTCCGGTCTGCTCGGCCGCCGCGGTGGCCACATCTTGGGCCATGACCTGCAGCATCGGCGCTGCCGCACCGCCGCGCTCGTGCACGAGCACATATTTCGCGACGGTCCAGCCGTCATCGATCCGGCCGAGCACATTGGCCTTCGGCACCCGGACGTTATCGAAGAAGACCTGGTTCTGCACCTGTTCGCCGGAGGTCATCACCAGCGGGCGGATCTCGATGCCCGGCGTGGTCATATCGATCAGCAGGAAGGTGATGCCCTGCTGCTTCTTCCCCTCGCGCGAGGTCCGGACCAGGCAGAAGATCCAATTCGCCTCGGTGGCATGGGTGGTCCAGATCTTGCTGCCGGTGCAGACGAAATCGGCGCCGTCGTCGACGGCGGCCATGGTCAGCGAGGCCAGGTCCGAACCGGCCTCCGGTTCCGAATAGCCCTGGCAGAAGAAGACTTCCCCGGTCAGGATGCGCGGTAGATAGAAGGCCTTCTGCTCCGGCGTACCGAATGCGACGATCGCGGGCGCGACCATCCGGATGCCCATCGGCGAGAGCGACGGCGCACCGGCCAGCATCGACTCGCGATTGAATATGTAGTGCTGGGTGAGGCTCCAATCGCAGCCACCGTGCTCCACCGGCCAGGCCGGTGCGGCCCAGCCGCGCTCGTGCAGGATGTGCTGCCATCGCATGCTGGCCTCGTGGTCCGGGTACACGCTCGTCGCCAAGCGCCCGGCGCGCCGCAGCTCCGGCGTCAGCTTCTCGGCGAGAAATGCGCGAACCTCGTCGCGAAAGTCCAGATCGGCCGCTGACCAGTCGTAATCCATCTGCCCTCCCGGAGGGATCTGCGTCATTGCATCGGGTCGCTCTGCGGCCCCACGAGACACAATGTACGTCTGTCTCACGCCGGAAATCAAACTGATGCCGCCTGCCTGCACTTGTGCGCGGTAGCAGTCTTCGAAGGCCGCATTGGGCACGCGAGCCCGCGCGCCGACCCAGGCCGAGGTCGCCCCAGCATGTAGCCGGAACAGCGTTGGGACCGGGAAGCTCTCACCATCCCGGTCCCAACATTTCAGTGTCCACCCGACGATGCGGGCACGTCATCGAATTCGGCTGCCGCACCCTCCCGCACGGGAGTCGCTCAGGGCAGATACCCGATCAGAGCACCGCCGAGACGCCGCGCCGCAGCACACGGTTCTTCGGGTGCGTCGGGCTGCATATTCCGCGTGACGAACGCGACCTGGCCCCACGGGATCACGAACACCCATGTTCACTGTCGCGAAGTACCCGTGGGGCGTTACTGGGACTGGCGAGGGCGGACTCGATGGATTCTGCTGCGGGAGAGAAGGGCTGGTGGTTGGCGTACCGGTGGCCAGAAGCTAGCAGTCTTCGAAGAACGCCTTGACGTATCCGACGGACTGGTAGACGTAGTCGTAGGCCCACCTGGCGACCGAAAGACGTGGCTGCGGATCCACCATCAACACCTCACCGTCCCAGCATTTCCCGAGGATGTAGCGGGCCCGCGAAATATGCGGCGTGAAGGTGATGACGATGACTCGACGCCAACCCTGCGCCGCGGCGAGTTCGGCGAGTTCACGACCTTCGCCACGCGTGGTGCGCGGCGAAGGATCGAAGCAGGTGACCTGAAAGCTATAGCGGCTGTGGCAGATTCGATTCACCATGGCACTGTTCTCATACGGGTCCGAGAACAGCACCCGGGGCGCGTAACCCTCTCGGGCCAGCCGCAGTCCCAGCTTCTCGCGCCCATCGTGCGCGCCGCCGAGCACGAGAATCGCATCGGCTTTCACGGGTGCGTCCACCTGCGGCCGAACGTAAACCGGCCACAGACCAGCGACCGATACCACCACCACCGCAACGCCGACTACCACCCAGGCGCTGCGGGCCCGGATGCTGCGCTGGCGTCGCACGAGATCGATCGTAACCGGGCCGTCATCGAATGAGTTTACGCAGGCCAGAAGGCTATCCGTCATTCATGTCGCCACATGTACATCTGCTGTTGCCGAGACCCTTGCCTCGCTGACGTGGGGTGGCCATCGGCGCGACCTATCAATCGATCATGCGATGCACAGTCTTCGGAACCGGGTACCTCGGGGCCACGCACGCGGCGTGCATGGCCGAGCTCGGACACGATGTGATCGGCGTGGATATCGATCCCGGCAAGGTCGCGAAGCTGTCCGATGGTGTGGTGCCGTTCTACGAACCCGGGCTCGAGGAGGTGCTGCGCCGGAACCTGGACGCCGGTCGGCTGCGCTTCACCACCTCGTACGCGGAAGCCGCCGACCACGCCCAGGTGCATTTCCTCGGGGTCGGGACACCGCAGAAGAAGGGCGAGTACGCCGCGGACCTGAAATATGTGCACGCCGTGGTCGATACGCTCGCACCGCTGTTGGAGCGGCCGTCGGTGATCGTCGGGAAGTCGACGGTGCCCGTGGGAACCGCCGCCGCATTGGGTGCCAGGGCCCGTGCGCTCACCGACGCCGCGGTCGAGGTGGCGTGGAATCCGGAGTTCCTGCGTGAGGGTTTCGCAGTGAAGGACACACTGCGCCCCGATCGACTGGTGCTCGGCGTGGATGGGGAACGCGAAAGCGCCGCTTGGGTCGAGGAATTGGTGCGCGAGGTCTATGCCGACCTGATCGCGGCCGAGGTGCCGTTCCTGCTGACCGACCTGGCCACCGCCGAATTGGTCAAGGTCTCCGCGAATGCCTTTCTCGCGACCAAGATTTCCTTCATCAACGCCGTCTCCGAGGTCTGCGAGGCGACCGGCGCCGATGTGACCATGCTGGCCGACGCACT
Source organism: Nocardia sp. NPDC006982 (assembly GCF_042869435.1). Classification (NCBI taxonomy): domain Bacteria; kingdom Bacillati; phylum Actinomycetota; class Actinomycetes; order Mycobacteriales; family Nocardiaceae; genus Nocardia; species Nocardia sp. NPDC006982. Next base: position 364,416 of record NZ_JBIAFV010000002.1, read on the forward strand.
CGGCTACGACGCGCGCATCGGCCGCCGATTCCTCAATGCCGGACTGGGTTTCGGCGGCGGCTGCCTACCCAAGGACATCCGCGCGTTCATGGCGCGCTCCGGCGAACTCGGCGCCGATCACGCGGTGGCCTTCCTGCGCGAGGTCGACAACATCAATATGCGCCGCCGCACCAAGATGGTCGATATGGCCGCGCGAGCCTGCGGCGGATCGCTGCTCGGCGCCAATGTGGCGGTGCTGGGTGCGGCCTTCAAACCCGAATCCGACGATGTGCGTGACTCACCCGCGCTGAATGTGGCCGGGATGATCCAGCTGCACGGCGCGGTGGTGACGGTGTACGACCCGAAGGCGGCGGAGAATTCGCGACGGGTCTTTCCCACGTTGAACTACGCGACCTCGGTCACCGAGGCCTGCGACCGCGCCGATGTGGTGCTGGTGCTGACCGAGTGGGACGAATTCGTCGCATTGCGTCCGCAAGACCTCGATCCGGTGGTCCGCAAACGGTCGATCATCGACGGTCGCAACTGTCTCAATCGAGCCACCTGGAGAGACGCCGGATGGGTGTACGCCGGACTCGGCACACCGTAGAGTTGCCTGCGACGCGGGGGCGACGCCGGGACGATCAGATCCTGCCTTCGGGTCTGTCGGATGTCGACGGTAGGGTCCCGAGAGCGGGCCGATCCCCCGGCGGGCGGCGCAGGCTCGCATGTCGTGATGTGTGAAACGGGATGGGCAGCTGATGAGTTCGGTTCTGGGAGTTTCGGTGGGGGCCGGCGCCGTCCGTATGGCGCGACCACACACCGCGAGCCCCCACGGCCCCATCGCCCCGCATTCCTTCGATCTGCAGACCATTCCGGTTGTCGCGCACCAGGTGGAGGAGCTGGCCGCCGAGGCGATCGGCGTGACACTGGAATCCATGCCAGGTATCGCGGCCACCGCGATCGCCTACCGCAGTGAGCAGCATGCCAAGGCGCTGCGCGCGGCCATGGCGCGTCAGCAGCTCACCAATTACGAACTGGTGCCCGAAATCGTCGCGGCGCTCGAATTCGCGCAGGCCACCGGGGATATCCGCGGCATCTCCTCACTCGTCGTCTACGACCTCGGCAGCTCCGGACTGACGGTCAGCGTCGTCGACACGCAGACCCGTGAGATCCGCCACAGCGAACGCACCAGCGATATCAGCGGCGACTACCTGGATTCGCTGATTCGCGAACAGCAGATCGCCTCGGGCCGGATCGCGCATCCGCCGGATTCGGCGGGGCTGGCCGCCCTGGACGCACTGTGCCGCGAGGCCAAGGAGCAACTGTCCTCGAATACCGCCGTGGCGCTGCCCAGCGAACAAGGGCTGGTGCTGCTGGCCCAGGAGAATTTCGAAGCCCTCATCATGCTGGCGATCGAATCGTCGGCGCGGATGGCGCGCGATGTCATCGTGCGCTCGGATCGTCCGGTGCACGGCGTGCTCGCGATCGGCGGTTGCGCGCGAATTCCGCTGATCGCCAAGGTCCTCGAACGCTGGATGGGTGTGCCGGTCATCGTGCCCGACAGCCCGGAGACGGTGGTCACCCGCGGTGCCGCCCTGATGGCGCGGCCGGTGCGCACGGTCGTCCAGACCCCGCAGCAGCACGCGCCCGCCGCGGATTCGCTGCTCGATGACGATGAGCTCTCACCCGCCTGGCTGTCCGCACCGCCCAAGCGGCGCCGCGGCAAGCGGGAAATCAATGGCGCGGTGCTGACCGTCAGTGCACTGGCTGTCGTCGCGGCGATCGGACTCGGACTCGGTTACGGCCCACAGGTTCTCACGCGCGATTCGCAGAGCAGTGACCACCCGACCTCGGTCTCGCCGACCAACCCGCCGCGCACCACCACCCTGGACCCGCAGATCGCCGTCGCACCGGCCAGCACCACCGAGTCCGCCGAGTCGGTGGCCGCCCCGCCCCCGTACCGTGCGACGACCACGGAGCCGCCCCCGTCCACGCCCGGCCCGAATACCATTGTCGTGCCAGGACTTCCGCCGATCGTGGTGCCGACGATTCCGCCCGTGATCCTCCCCTTCCCGCCACCCGCGCCGCGCTGAACCGGCGACCTGCACTCCCCAGCGAAGCAGGCTGTGCGGCAGTAGGTCTCGTATTGCACGCCCTTTGTGGCGAGTGCATACCCGTTAGAGGGGGTGCGCACTCGCCTTGCGAGGGTGTAGGGCGGTGGCCAGTTGGGCTGAACCCTGCGGAAGTCGCCGACGGGCGGGACCCTCGTCGCCCCACGCACTCTCGGATCCGGACGGCGGTTACCGAGAGACAGGGCCATCGTCGTCCCAGGACCCGCGCGGATCCGGACGGCGATAGCCGCGCGGGTCGGTGTCGTAGTCGGGCTCGTAGTCCGGCGGATCGGCGCTGCGATAGCCCCGACTGCGTTCGTATGGCCGGGAATTCGAGGGTTGGTCGTTCCAGGCAGCCGGGCCCGGCTCGTCATCCCAGGTCGGGGTTGAGGTCCGTTGGCGGCTGGGAGCCGCGGCGGAGGAGCGGGACGGCGAGCGACGGGAAGGTGCGGACGCCTCGGACTTCGCATGCCGCGAGTGCCGCGCGGGAGCAGCGGGTTCGGGCTTGTGACCGAAGGGCCGGGCGAGCATGACGGCGATGGCAGTGGTCAACGGGACCGAAAGAGCCAGCGCGATACCGCCGACGGAGGAGCGAGCGATTTCGATGGCGACCGCATCGCCGGTCAGGACGTCGCGGATGGAGCGGCCCGCGACACTGAACAGCAGCAGCAACGGAAGCGCGCCACCGGCGTAGGCCAGCACCAGGGTGTAGACCGTGCTCGCGATATGGTCCCGGCCGACGCGCATGGCGGCGGCGAAAACTTCGCGACGCGATGCGGATTCATCGATGGCGGCGAGTTCGAAGGCGGCCGAGGCCTGGGTGATGGTCACATCGTTGAGCACACCGAGCGAACCGATGATGAAGCCAGCCAGCAGCAGACCGGTAATGCTGACGTGCTCGATGTAGGTGGCGACGTTGGTGTTCTGTTCCTCGGATAGGCCGGTCAGATGCGTGACCTCGATGGCGATCCAGGACAGCACCGCCGCGACGATCATCGATGTCAGCGTGCCGAGCAGCGCCGAACTGGTGCGCAGATTCACACCGTGCGCCAGATACAGCACGGCATACAGGATCATCGCACCCGCGACCAGCGCGACCGGAATAGCAGGCTTGCCGTCCAGCAGTGCGGGCAGCATGAACAGCACGAGCACCGCGAAGGCGAAGACCAGCCCGAGCAATGCCCGCAACCCGCGCCAGCGCGCCACCACGATGACCACGACCACGAAGGCCAGCACGATCAGGGTCAGCGGCAGCCCGCGCGAGTAGTCCTCGAACGAGTACAGCGGCATTCCGCTCGGATCGGTCTGCCGCACGATCCGGATGTGGTCACCGGCATGCAGATCGGGTTGTCCTGGGCCGGGTGCGATTTCGAACAGGGTGTGATTGCCCTTGTGCGGACCGGAATCGATGCTGATCAGACTGCGCTGACAGGTATAGCCCGCGGCGCGCGGCTGCTCGGGCTTATCGACGAACACCTTGCCGATCGAACTGCTGCCGCACGCGCCGACGTCCTGCATCACCACGGTTCCGGCCTCGGTCTGCACCGCGCCACCGCCCGCGTTCTGCATCGGCAGCGGGATGTCGATGTGCTGGCTGCTCGGCCACAGCACGATCGCGGCGATCACGACCACGACCCCGATCGCGGCGAGCAGTCCGACGACCACCCGGGCCGCGGTCGCGCCGATCGCGATCGGGCCGGAATGGTCGTGGTGATGGTGATGATCACTCATGGCTCACCGGACTCCTACCTTTTCGTCTGTAGTCCAGGGTGCGAGCTTAAAGGATTTCATTTTCAAGATCGGATTCACGGACCGGCAGCGACCGACGACGAGTCATGAAAAGGTTCCGAATGGAAAATCGGGAGGGGGCGGCGGAGAGCAGGGGGATGTCTCCGCCGCCCGCAGGTTGGCGCCCAGGGGGGTAGGCAGCCTAACCCGAGGTCAGGTTGTCCAGGGGGGGTAGACAACTTGACCGGGCACTCGAAGTGCCAAGAGACACTGTACACAAAAAGTCTCGTTTAGCGCTAGCTAGTAACCAAAACTCGCAACTATCCGTACACCGAGTATGTTTTGCCCCCGGAAGCGGGGCGATCCGGTAGCCCAGCGCACGCTGACGAGGAGGTTCGGACCGCCCAGTCCCTACTGCCGGTAACTCGACAGGAAGTTCCCGAAGCGCTCGATCGCCACCGCGAGATCTCGTGCCCACGGCAGCGTGACGATCCGCAGATGATCATGATTCGGCCAGTTGAACCCGGTGCCCTGCACCATCAAGATCTTCTCCTGCAGCAGCAGATCCAGAATCAGCTTCGAATCATCGTGGATTTCATAGACGTTCGGATCCAACTTCGGGAACGCATAGAGCGCACCCTTCGGCTTCACACAGGAAACGCCCGGAATCATGTTCAGCCGCTCCCATGCGACATCGCGCTGCTCGAGTAGTCGGCCGCCGGGCAGGATCAGATCCTCGATGCTCTGATGTCCGCCGAGTGCCACCTGAATCGCGTGCTGCGCAGGCACATTCGGGCAAAGCCTGGTCGAGGCGAGCAGATCGATGCCCTCGAGGAAACCAGCCGCATGCTCCTTGGGGCCGGTGATCGCCAACCAGCCGGAGCGATATCCCGCGACCCGGTAGGCCTTGGAGAGTCCGTTGAAGGTCAGGCAGAGCAGATCGGGCGCGAGCGTCGCCAGCGAAATGTGCTTGGCGTCGTCGTAGAGGATCTTGTCGTAGATCTCATCGGCGAGCAGCAGCAGTTGATGCTTGCGCGCGAGGTCGACCAGTTGCTGCAGCACCTCGGTGGAGTACACCGCACCGGTCGGGTTGTTCGGATTGATCACCAGCAACGCCTTGGTCTTATCGGTGATCTTGGCTTCGATATCGGCGATATCGGGCTGCCAGCCGTTGGATTCGTCACACAGGTAGTGCACCGGAGTGCCGCCGGCCAGGCTCGTCATGGCGGTCCACAGCGGATAGTCGGGCGCCGGGATCAGCACCTCGTCACCGTTGTCGAGCAGCGCCTGCATGGTGATGGTGATCAGCTCGGAGACGCCGTTGCCCAGGTAGACGTCGTCGACATCGAGCTCGGGAAAGCCGGGGACCAGCTCATAGCGGGTCACGATGGCACGCCGGGCCGACAGGATGCCCTTTGATTCGGAGTAGCCCTGGGCATACGGCAGCGCGGCGATGATGTCGCGCATGATCACATCGGGCGCCTCGAAGCCGAACGGCGCGGGATTGCCGATATTCAGCTTGAGGATGCGATGCCCCTCCGCCTCCAGCCGTGCCGCATGTGCGCCCACCGGTCCACGAATTTCGTAGAGGACGTTCTGCAGCTTCGTGGATTGCTCCAGCACGCGCGGCGGGTGATGCGGTAGATGGCTAGGACTCACCCTGCTATGGTGCCATCTCCGGCAACTGGTTAATCGGCGCCTGATGGCAGCGCCTTCGGCGCTGCGTGTTCGCGGCCCTCTGGTGTCTCGCGTCCGACCCTTTCGAGCGACCCGCAAGCAGTCGCTAGCGGCGCCGTCGAGACTCGCGACCTCGTCGCATGCGCTTCGGCCACTCGGACGCGAGACGGGCCGCGAACTCCTCGCTCGTAAGACTCGCTCCGTCGTGGTCGACAGGGCTTGTAGCCGCAGTTCGATCCGGTGCGCTCCGCCGAATCAGGCCGACGAGTTGCCCGGCGGGATGCCTTTGGCCGCAGTGGTTCCGCAGAACTCTTCGATTTTCTCGTCGAGGAAGCGCGCCTCGACGGCATCGCGGAACTCCGGTCCGGCGATCCGCCGCCGCAGCCCGACGAGCCGTTCCTCCAGTTGGGCGATGCGCTTGTCCTCGGCAAGGCCGAGCACCGGAACCAGGGCGGCGGCCGCACCGTCCAAACTGCCGTTGATCAGATACGCCGCGGCGCTGTCGACCCGGGCCATCGCCTCGGTGCCGTAGGAACGCCGCTCGGACGGTCCGTTCGCGTACAACTCGATGGCCTGTTGCGTCGCGGCCAAGGCGGGTTCGGCCTGACCGAGATGGATATAGGTCGCGCCCGCGTAGTAATGGGCCTTGGCCTCGTTGAAGCCGAAGACGCCGCCGACCTCGTCGTGCAGGGAGTCGGTGTCGGACACCTCGCGGGCATCGTCGGCGGCCCGGATACAGCGATCGGCGTCGGCGTCACTGCCCAACCGGGACCAGATTCTGGCCTCGATATTCAATAGTCGAACCTTGGCCGTGGCCGATTCGGCGAAGTCCTGCCCGCTCTGTGCCAGCAGCACTCCCCGACGCGGTCGATCGGACCAGTATTCGATCAGCGCGTGCATGCCGCGGGTCCAGGCGCGCAACCCGTTGTGACCACACAATTCCGAATAGGCCCAGGCCGCTCTGATCTGCTCGCCCGCGGCATCGAGATAGCCGAGGTCGGTGCTCGCATTGGCGAGCAATCCCGACAGCGTGCCTGCCAGCAGATACAGATGGCTGGTATCGGCGGGGCGCTGATGCCCCTCCAGCAGCCGGTACACCCGGCGTCGCACCCGCAGCATCTCCACCATCATCGGTACCGGCGGGATGTGCACATATTCGTTCGCGATGCGCGTGACATCGGCATCGAGCTGCTCCAAGGTGGTGGCACCCACATTGGTGCTCTCGGCCTGGCCGGCGTGCTCGCTCGCCTCGTGGGCAGCCGCCATGATCAGATCCCTCTCCGAAATCGCCGCTAACGCATCACCTCTCATCGCACCGGCGTCTATGAGAGCCAAAAGATCCGCGTCACTCGAATAATTGGCGCGAGCCGAGACATCGGCCCGCCTGTCGAATCCGGGCGCGGTCGGTCGATCGAATACGGGTTGATCGATCATGGCCGCAAACCGCGCCCGCACAACATCGTCGGACCTGGCCAGGGATGTATCGAGGGCGGCTTGATTCACCGGACGTGGATGGACCCGCGCGCCGCCGGCCTCCCACTTCGATACGAGCCGCTCGTGCACACCCAGATGCGCTGCGAACTCCCGGATACTCATCCGCCTGGCATCGCGAAGGGCACGGGCCTCTTTACCTGACCACTGCCGGACCACGACGTCATCCCTTCCGAACGAACTCCTTCCCAGGGTACGAGCGCTTTGTGAGTGCGGCCACAGGCAAAAGCCGTCCGCTATCAGAGGCAGCGGAATGGCAGTAGAAGGCGAGCGGGTGGGCAATTCCCGAATCGCCGTCCGGCACAGGACCCTTGGACACGAGGAGGCAAGGAGTTGGCCGTGAATGTGGAGAAACTCAGAACAGTCGACGATTGGGTGGCCTATTACCGGCACGAGTTCGGATTACCGGTCACCGAACGCGGCGGGTTCGTGATGCTGCCCATCACCGGCCGGGTCTGCGTTGTCCACCTGCCGACGATTCGGGCCGAAAAGGTCAGGGCCGCACTGGAACAGCAGGGGACGAGGGGCCCCATGCTGGCCAGGCAGATTCGCTGGAGCTTCCTCGCCGAGCCGGACAGTCGGCCGGGCGCGCAGGTATTGGAGGTGCTGAACCGTCTCGACATAGGCATACCGGCCATCGGCAGTGCCGTGATGTTGCCGACCGGGCTCGGTCGATGGACCCGGGAAGGGTGCTTCTGGGTCAACCCACCGAGTCGCGGCGACACGCTCCCACCGTTATCCGTCGTCATCACTACGGCACTCGCGGTGGGGGCGGGTGGCGGGGATTGAATGCGTCGTCGGTCCCCGCCGCCGGGCCTACCGAGTCCGCCCCTCTACTGGCAGTCGACAGGGGCGGGCTCGGTCGGGTGCTTTGCGACCCGGATCCGCGCGATCCGACGTGGGCGAAGAGGCAGCGAAAGGGCAGTGGGGTTGCGTCCTGGAGCCGAAACCCGTACGCATCTGCAAGATTCGAGCGAGACGAGGAAGCTCGTTCGGATCGACGCCGCTGCGTATGGGTCGCTGCCGCTGGTCGCAACTCTTTCCGGGTCGCCGAAACCCGCACTGCCACAGACTAAGTGGGCAGTGGGAAGTTCAGATATGACCGGGAGGGGGTCGGTCCGCGCTGGCCCTGGTATTTGGAGCCCGCGGTGGTGCTGCCGTACGGGTTCTCGGCGGGACTGGTCAGGCGCAACAGGCACAGCTGACCGATCTTCATACCCGGCCACAGGGTGATCGGCAGATTCGCCACATTCGACAGTTCCAGCGTGATGTGGCCGCTGAAGCCCGGATCGATGAAGCCCGCCGTCGAGTGCGTCAGCAGGCCGAGCCGTCCGAGACTGGACTTGCCTTCGAGCCGACCGGCCAGGTCGTCCGGCAACGTGCACACCTCCAGCGTGGAGCCGAGCACGAATTCGCCGGGGTGCAGCACGAACGGCTCACCCGGGTCGGGCTCGACCAGACTGGTCAGCTCGTCCTGACGTTGCGCCGGATCGATATGGGTGTACCGCGTGTTGTCGAATACCCGGAACAGCCCATCCAGCCGCACATCGATACTCGACGGCTGGATCAGGTTTTCCAGGAGCGGCTCGACGCCGAGACGCCCAGCGGCGATCTCCGCACGGATGTCACGATCGGAAAGCAGCACGCCGACGAGCGTAGCGCCTGCTCGATACCGCTGCTCAGCCGCCGCATGGTGACGAACTGCCGCCGCGTTGTCGATGGCTCGGTTGCCTTGTCCCGTACCCGATCTCAGCGATTTCCGTCCGCGGCTTCGGTTGTCTGCACGAGTCTGTCGGACATGGCGCTGGTGATGAACTTGGGGATCGCGGGGGCGAATATTTTGAGATAGGAGTCCACCCATTCATGGCGGGAGCTGAGGAATGGGAAGTCGGTGGCGGCCATATGGCGAATGGCGAGCATCGGCAGGGGCGCGTCGAGTGCGGGGAAGGCCGGGTTGCGCAGCCCCGGGACGGTGCAGCCCGGATAGAACTGGCCGAGCATCAGACCCTTTGCGACGAACCGAGACTTCTGGTCGTGTTGCACCGCATCGATGTCGGCGTAATCGGTGAGGTCCGGGAAGACCGCGAGGACGGCCTTGAACTTGCACTCGGGTTCATCCTGTGGTGACAGGGCGGGGAACATGTCGTACAGATCGTCGATGATCGCGGTCAGGCGCTCGGCGTCGACGGAGGGGCCCTCGAAGAATGCGGCCCAGAGCGACTGGTTCTCGATGGCGTGGCTGGTGTAAGGACAGACCGGACCGGACCGGCCGAGGTCGGGGTGCGGCCGGCACAGGTACTCGCGAGTCCACGTACGCAATTCGCCGGCACGGGGGTGCGGGTCGATATGCGTCGCCGGATCGGGATCGAAGAGGTTGACCGGCTCGATGCCGGACCGAGTCCCGACGATTCGGTGCGCGTTCATGATCGGCTTGTCCTTGTCGAGGTGGCGGGTTCCATCGGAGCGGTCCGGGCTGAGCGGAAATGCTCGGTGAGGACGAGTCCGATCGCACGCAGCGACTCGGGTTCGATCATCCGCTCGTGCCGAACCGGAATGTGATGGTCGGTGATCCGGCCGTTGATCAGGTTGTGCCATGCGAGGGCAGGCGAGGGACCTTCGTCTGTGTGGGCGGCGGCGCTGAAGTAGATCAAGTCGCCGTCGAAGGGAGTCGGCCGGTGGTTCCACGTGAGGTCGACCAGCCGGGTGTAGTCGTCGTGCAGGATCACCAGGTGCTCGGGGGTCACGGCGGTGAAGAGTCCGCCTTGCCGGTGGAGCAGTTCGGCCGCGGCCGCGGCGGTGAGATCGGCCGCGCCCGGTGGCACGTCGAGTCCGGCGAACTCGGCGAGCAGCTGCCCGATGGAAGGAGTGGGCACGCGGACGGTGTCGGGGGTGACGACGCGGGTGTCCATCATGGCCAGGGTGGCGACGGACTCACCGTCGCTGTGGAGTCGGACCGCGATCGCGTGCGCGATGGTGCCGCCGAGCGAGTAGCCGAGCAGATGGTACGGCCCGTGCGGCTGGACTGCCCGGATCTCCTGGACATAGCGGGCGGCGAGTTGGTCGAGCGTCTCGAACTCCGCGGTGGCATCGCTGAATGCCGGTGATTGCACCCCGTACACGGGGCGGTCGGAATCGAGATGCTGCACGAGTCCGCTGAAACCCCAAGCCAATCCGATGGCGGGGTGCACGCAGAACAGCGGCGGCTCGCTTCCGGCGGCGCGCAGCGGGAGCAGGACGGACAGCGCATCGCCGGGGTCCTGTTCGTCGAGCCCGTGCCGGCGCATGTCGATGCGGCGGGCCAGCGACTCGGGCGTCGGATCGGTGAAGATCCACTGAACCGGCACGTCGACACCGGTCGACTCGGCGAGGCGCGCCACCAGTTCGGCCGCGGCAAGCGAGTTGCCGCCGAGGGTGAAGAAGCCGTCGTCGAGGCCGACCCGCTCGACGCCGAGGGTTCGGGTGAATGCGTCACAAACAGTGGCCTCGAGTGCGGTGGACGGCGGCCGGAACCGGGCGGGTCGCCACTCGGGTGTGGGTAGGGCCTGGTAATCGACTTTGCCGGTAGGGGTGAGGGGTATCCGGTCGACCGAGTCGATAGCCGTGGGAATCATGTACGTGGACAGCCGTTTTGCGAGGTGGGCGGTCACTGCGGCGGTATCGGTCGTGCTGCCGGGAGCGGGCACCACGTAGCCGACGAGTTGAGTGCTGCCGTTGGGGCCGGTGTGCACCGTGACGGCGGCATGGTCGATGTCGGGGTGTGCGCGGAGCGCGGCTTCGATGTCACCGGGTTCGATGCGGTGGCCGTTGATCTTGAGCTGTAGGTCGCTGCGACCGGAGAATCGCAGTGTTCGATCGGTGGTCCAGCTGACCAGGTCGCCGGTCCGATACATGCGTGTCCCCGCCGGTCCGTACGGGTCGGGGACGAATCGGGCTGCTGTGGTTGCAGGTTGGCGGTGGTAGCCGCGGGCAAGGCCCGGTCCGGACACGTACAGTTCGCCGACCACTCCGGCCGGGACGGGACGCAATCTGCGGTCGAGTACGACGGCGGCGAATCCGAGCACCGGCCCGCCGATCGTCATCGGGCCGCCCTTGGTCGTGGTCAAAGGAGCATGGCCGCAGCTGACGATTGTGGTTTCGGTAGCACCGTAGGCGTTGAGCACGGTGCGGCCCGGCGTCCACTGTGCTGCCAGATCGGGCGGACAGGTCTCGCCGCCCAGGATCAACGTGTCCAGGGTGTCGACTTCGTCGGCGTGCATTGATGCGAGCACGGTGGGAGTGACGGCGGCATGGGTCACCTGTTCGGCATTGATCAACTCGGCCAGTGCGGCACCGGCGACTACCGATGCGGGGGCCACGACCAAGGTGGCACCGGCGGCGGTCGCGCTGAACCATTCGAGGATCGAGACGTCGAAGGTCGGTGAAGCGGCGGCCAGCATCCGAGAGGCCGGGGTGAGGCCGAACCGCTCCCGGATTTCGGCGGCCAGGTTCGCTATCCCGGTATGGGTGACTACAACTCCCTTGGGAGTCCCGGTGGAGCCCGAGGTGTAGATCAGGTAGGCCGGATGCTCCGGCCGTAGCGGGGTTGCGCGCTCGGCGTCATCGATCGCCGTCGGGTCCGTCTCCGCCGTCATCGCGACGAAGGCGGGATCGTCGAGGGCGAGCCATTCGAGTGTGTCCGGTAACTGGTCTCGGTAGGTGTCGAGGGTCAGCCCGACTGCGGCACCGGAATCGGTGAGAATGCGCGTGATCCGGTCGCGCGGATGGGTGGGATCGATCTGGACGAACGCGCCGCCGGACTTGGCGACCGCCCACACGGCGATGACAGCGTCGAGGCAGCGCGGAAGCGCCACGGCAACCATCGCCTCCGGACCGATTCCCACATCGATCAATACGCGCGCCCAGCGGTTGGAGGTTTCGTCGAGTTCGCGATACGACATCCGCACGCCGTCGCAGACCAGCGCTTCCGTGCCGGGCGTCATCGCGACCGCATCCGACAACACCTGCGGCAATACCGACGCCACTGGGCCGGGCCGACCGCGGACGGGCACCAGCGCGGCCTGCTCCTCGGGCGAGAGCAGCTGTAGTTCGGTGAGCGGGAGATCGATATGCGCGGCGACGGTGTCGAGCACGCGCAGCACCCGGTCGGCGAGGGCGTCGATCTGCTGTCGAGTGAACAGTTCAGGCAGGTATTCGAAGGTCAGGTGCAGCCGGGTGTCGTGGTGCACGACCAGGCCGAGCGGATAGTGCGCGGCGTCTCGTCCGTCGATGCCGCGGACGTGCATTCCGGCGATGTCGATGTCTTCGGACAGCCCCGCCCGGTCTACCGGGTAGGACTCGAAGACGGTCACCGTGTCGAACATCGCGCGGGCACCGGCCACCTGCTGGATGCGGGCGAGTCCGAGGTGGTGATGGTCGAGCAGCGCGGTTTGTTCGGTTTGGATTCGCCGCAGTAGCTGGGCGAGGCTTTCGCGGTGGTCGAGCCGGACCCGTACAGGCACGGTGTTGACGAACAGTCCGATCATCGATTCGATGCCGGGCAGCTGTGCCGGACGCCCGGAGACGGTGGTGCCGAAGACCACGTCGTCGCGGGCGGTCGCGTTGGCGAGCACGAGCGCCCAGGCCGCTTGGACGACGGTGTTGAGGGTGGTCTCGTGTTGGTGGGCCACCTCGACCAGCGCCGCGGTGTGGTCCTGGCTCAGCTGCACCTGCACTTCGCGCGCCGCAGCGGTGGTTCGGCGGCCGCGGTCCTCGGGGGCCAGCAGAGTCGGCTCCGCGACGCCCTCGAGTGCCTGTGCCCAGGCGGTTTCCGCACCGGTCCGGTCCAGGCCGTTCAGCCACATCAGGTAATCGCGGTAGGGACGCACCGGAGGCAGTGCCGCGGCGTCGCCGTCGCCGGCGTAGAGGATCAGCAGCTCCCGGATCAGCAGTGGCGTGGACCAGCCGTCGATCAGGATGTGATGCATGCTCAACACCAGCCGGTACTGCTGGGGGGCGATCCTGATCAGTGTCAGTCGTAGCAGCGGCGCCTCGGTCACGTCGAAATGACGGTCGCCGGCCATGACCTGTTCGAGTGCGGCCGCGGTGTCGTCGTGCTCGGCCAGGTCGAACTCGGCGAACGGTACGTCGACGTGCCGGTACACCACCTGGACCGGTTCGCGGGCGCCGTCGCGCACGAATGCGGTCCGCAGATTCGGGTGCCGTCCGAGCAGAGTCTGCGCGGCGCGGCGCATGCGGTCCGCATCGACGCGCCCGGCGAGTTCGATACGGAGTTGCACGATGTAGGCGTCGAGTGCGCCGTCGGCGAGCTGGGCATGGAACAGCAGTCCTGCCTGTAGCGACGTGAGCGGCCAGATGTCGTCCAGAGCCGGGTGTCGGGTCTCCAAACGGTCGATCGCGGCCTGGTCGAGATCGACTAGGCCGACATCGGAGGGGGTCAGCCCGCCGACACCAGGTCGGGACGCGTGGACAGCCAGAGCCGTCACAGCCTCGCGCCACAGTTCGGCGAGGTCGGTGACTTCGGCACAGGTGAGCACGCCGGACGGGTAGTCCCAGGCCGCGGTCAAGGCGGGGCCGTCCGAGGTATCCGTGGTGACCGCGTTGATGCCGAGCACCGCCGCCGCGGCCGCGTCGGGATTCTGGTTTCCGCCGCCGGTGTCGCCATCGGCGGGCAGCCATCCGCTCTCGCGCAACGCCTCGGGAACGGTGTCCAGCCGACCGAGATAGTTGAAGCTCACCTGCGGGGTCGGCAGCGCACGCAGGATAGGGGCGGTGTCGGCGTCGAGGTAGCGCAGCAGCCCGTAGCCGATCCCATGATCGGGGACCTCGCGCAGCTGTTCCTTGACCGATTTGATGACCGCCGCCGCGACGGCACCCGCGGCGAATGCGTCGTCGATATCGATCCCGGACAGGTCGAGGCGCACCGGGTAAGCGGTGGTGAACCAGCCGACCGTGCGGGTGAGGTCGGCGCCGGGTAGCACCGTGTCGTGGCGGCCGTGGCTTTCGAGTGTGAGCAGCGTCTCGGTCACGTTGTCGCCGTGGCGCTGCCGCCATCGAGTCAGTGCCAGTGCGAGCCCGGCGATGAGGGCGTCGTCCACATTGCCGCGGAACGCCTGGGGCAGGGTGGTGAGCACAGCGCGGGTCACCGAGGTCGGCAGCGTCACCTCGATGGTCGCGACGGTGGCCTGCACGTCGAGCTCGGGGTCGATCGAGCGGGTGCCGATCGGCGGATCGGCGGCACCGAGCGTGGATCGCCACCAGTCGAGTTCATCGAGGTTCTCGGCGGCGGCGTGCAGGCCGTGCGCCCACCGTCGCATCGAGGTGCCGACGGGCGCGAGCCGCGGCCGTTGCCCGGCACCGATCTGGGCCCAGGCCGTGGCGAGGTCGGGAATCAGGATCCGCCACGACACCCCATCGACGGCCAAGTGGTGCGCGACAACCAGCAGCCGTCCCGGCCGTTGCGCCCAGTCGAACCAGACCAACTGCAGCATGATGCCCGCGGCGGGGTCGAGTCGTTCGGCGGCCGCGTGCGCCTCGGCGTCGGCGATCGCGGCGAAGGCGGTGCTGTCCGGCGCCGCTGCCACCGGCACGCGCCGGATCAGCCCGGCGATCGTCGCGGTCGGCTGCACCTGCAATGCCCACCCGGACGGGTGCGTGGGCTCCGGCTGCAATCGGGCCCGCAGCATGTCGTGCTGATCGATCACCGCTTGTACGGTGGCCTCGATCCCGTCGATGTCGATACCGCTGGGCAGCGTGAGCATCACCCACTGGCAGAAATGGTCGAATCCGCCGCGTTCGAACATCCAGCACATGATCGGCGTCAGCGGTACCCGGCCGACCCCGCCGCCGGGGAGCTCCGCCGGAAGAGCGGCCGCGGTGCTGTCCTGGACTGCGACCTGGGCCAGTCCCGCGACCGTCTTCCGCTCGAATACCTCCCGCGTGGAGAGCACCACACCGGCTGCCCTGGCTCGGGTCACCAATTGGATCGACATGATGCTGTCGCCGCCCATGGCGAAGAACGAATCATCGACTCCCACCCTGTCGATGCCCAATACCTCGGCGAAGAGTCCGGCCAGCGTCCTTTCCACCTCGGTGACCGGCGCCCGGAATTCGGCCCGGCCCATGGTGAAGTCCGGCTCGGGTAGCGCGGCGCGGTCGAGCTTGCCGCTCGCTGTCACCGGCAAGGTGTCGAGCACCACCACGGTCGCGGGCACCATGTGCGGGGCCAGCCGCTGTTCGGCGAACGCGCGGACCGCGGACGAGTCCAGCTCGACGCCGGGCTCGGGCACCACGTACCCGACCAACCGGTCACCGGTGGCGGCGCCCCGGTGGACGGTCGCGGCCGCTCGCGCCACACCGGCACAGGCCAGCAGGCCCGATTCGACCTCGCCGAGTTCGATGCGGAAACCACGCAGCTTGACCTGGAAGTCGGCGCGGCCCACATAGTCGAGCGTCAGATTCCCCTCTGGTAGCCGCAGCCACCGCACCAGGTCACCGGTCCGATACATCCGCCTGCCCTGCTCCGCGAACGGATCGGCGACGAAGCGCGCGGCCGTCAGCCCCATTCGGTTGCGGTAACCACGAGCCAGACCCGGACCCGTGAGATACAGCTCGCCGACAATTCCGACGGGCACCGGCCGCAACCAGGCGTCGAGCACGACGTGCCCGACCCCGCGGATCGGTCCGCCGACCGTCACCGGCTCACCTGCCACCAGCGGTGCACTGGCGTCGGTCTGGATCGTGGCCTCCGCCGGACCGTAGGTGTTGAAAAACCTCCGGCCCGGCGCCCACCGTGACACGAGATCGGGCGGGGGCGCTTCGCCACCGACCATGACCGTCTCGAGGTTATCCAACCCGGCCGGGTCGACAGTCGCCAAGGCCGTAGGCGTCAGTGCGGCATGGGTGACCCGCTCGCTCGACAGGATCCGCGCCAGCTCGTTCCCGCCGTAGACAGTCGGCGGCGCGATCACCAGCCGCCCACCCGATGTGAACGCCCAGAGCAGTTCCAGGACGGCCGCATCGAAACTCGGCGACGCGACATGCAGCACCCGCGCGCCGGGCTCGATATCGAACCGGGAACACAGCTCGGCCACCAGGTCTGCCAACCCTTGGTGCGACACCACCACGCCTTTGGGCACACCCGTCGAACCGGAGGTATAGATCAGGTACGCCGCATTATCGAGCCGGATCGGCCCTGTTCGCTCCGCATCGGTCACCGGCGCCGCCGATGCCGCCGACGCCTCGGCTTCGACCGCCGCCTCGTCGAGGACCAGCCACGGCACCGATCCGGGCAATCGAGACCGACACTGTGACAAGGTGATTCCCACCGCCGCACCGGAATCGGTGAGCATGTGCTCGATCCGGCCGGTCGGATACTGCGGGTCTATCGGTACGAATGCCGCCCCCGACTTCGCCACCGCCCATACCGCAAGTACCGACTCGACCGATCGCGGTAGCCCCACCGCCACATTGGCCTCCGGTCCCACACCCCGATCGATCAACAACCGTGCCAACCGATTCGACTGCGCATCGAGCTCGCCGTAGGTCCACTGCCGATCCTCGTACACCACCGCGACCGCGCCCGGATCCCGCTGCACCATCGCCGCCAACAGCTCCGGCAGCATTCGCCCCGGCACCGCCGGGGAGCCCGATACCGGCGTCAACTCCCGGTCCTCCGAGGATGAAAGCAGATTCAGCCGGGCCAGCGGCAGATCCGGATCGGTTGCGACGACACCGAGCACACGCAGGATGCGCTGCAGGGTCGCGGTCATCGTGTCGTGGTCGAAGAGTTCGGGCAGGTACTTGATCTTCAGGTGCAGTCGGGTGTCGATCCGCGCGACCACTCCCAGCGGATAGTGCGCGCCGTCCGTGCCCGTGACATCGACCACTCGCATGCCCGCGATATCGGTCTGCGCCGTCAGCCCGAAACGGTCGATCGGGAACGATTCGAACACCGTCATCGTGTCGAACACCGCCCCCGGCCCGGCCACCCGCTCGATTTCGGTGAGCCCCACGAACTGGTGCTCGAGCAGACCCGCCTGTTCGGTCTGGATTCGGTCGAGCAGTTGTCCCAGGCTCTGGGCGGTGTCGAGACGGACGCGCACCGGCACTGTGTTGATGAACAGTCCGATCATCGTTTCGATGCCCGCGATCCGCGGGGACCGTCCGGAGACCACGGCACCGAACGTCACGTCGTCCCGAGAAGTCAACGTGCCCAACACGATTGCCCATGCCAGCTGGATGACGGTATTGAGGGTGATGCCACGGGACCTGGCCAGATTCGTCAGCGCCGTTGTCTGCTGCTCGGTCAATTCGCCGAGCACATCACGTGATTCGGTGTAGCGGCGGCCGGGATCGGCCTGCGCTACCAGGGTCGGCTCCTCGGCGCCGTCGAACGCGCCGGCCCACGCGTCGAGCGCCGCAGCCGAGTCCTGCCGGGCGATCCAGGCCAGGAAGTCCCGGTACGGACGGACTTCGGGCAGCACGGTGGTGTCGCCGTCGGTGGCGTAGAGCACCAGCAAGTCCCTCAGGAGCAGCGGCGTCGACCAGCCGTCGAGCAGCAGGTGATGATTGGTCAGTACCAGCCGATACTCCTGCGGCCCGGTGGTGACCAGCATCCAGCGCAGCAGCGGGGCACGAGCCGGATCGAACCTGGTTGCCCGGTCCGCGGCCAGCAGCAGCTCCCACTCGCGATCGCGGGCACCGTCATCGAGGTCGGACAGGTCGAGCTCCGACCAGGCAGCCTCGACATCTTCCTGGACCACCTGCACGGGACCGACATCGGTGTCGAAGGCGGTGCGCAGATTCGCATGTCGGTCCAGTAGCACTCGTCCGGCTCTGCGTAGCCGCGCCGGATCGACCCGGCCGCGCAACCCGACGACCAGTTGGGTCAGGTAGGCGTCCACCGACTGCTCGGACACCAACGCGTGGAACAGCAGTCCCTCCTGCAACGGCGTCAACGGCCAGACGTCGCTCAGCGTCGGGTACCTGTGCTCGAGTCGCTCGATTTCGGCCTGCCCGAGCCGGACCAGATCCAGATCCGATGGTGTCCGTCCTCCGCTGCCGGCCTGGCGGGCGTGGCTCGCCAACGCGGTCAGTGCCCGGCGCCAGGACTCCGCCGCCGCACGCACCTCCTCGGCGGTGAGTACCTCGGCGGGATAGGACCAGATGGCCCGCAGCTGCGGCCCTTGTCCGTCGTCCCGGGCGCGGACATTGATGTCGAGTACCGCCGAAACCGGCATATCCGGATGCTGCGCATCGGTGAACTCGCCGCCGTCCACCGGCCGCCATCCGACCGTCGGTTCCCCTTCGGGAACCCAGTTGGAGACCGGGTCGAGGTAGTTGAATGCGATCTGCGGCGTCGGCAGCGCGCCGGTGTCCTCGTCGAGATATCGCAGCAAGCCGTAGCCGATCCCGTGGTCCGGGACGGCGAGCAGCTGTTCCTTGACGGACTTGACCGCTGCGCCCATGGCCGGCCCGCCCGCGCATGCGTCGTCGATATCGATGCCCGACAGATCCAGACGCACCGGAAAACTCGTGGTGAAACAGCCGACCGTCCGGGTCAGGTCCGCGCCGGGGACGACGCCTTCCTCCCGACCGTGCCCTTCGAGACCGATCACCACATCCGTCAGCCCCGCGGCCGCGGGCTCCCGTTCGCGCCGCCACTTCGTCAGCGCAACCGCCAGAGCGGCCAGTAGCCCGTCGTTCACCTCGCCGTGGAATGCCGCGGGCACGTCGGTCAACAGCGACTCGGTCACCTCGAGGGACAGCTCGACCTCGAGCGTCCGAGCAGTTGCGGCCACGTCGGCCGCGGGGTCGAGGGCCCGCGACCCGATCATCGGGTCGGGCCCGTCGGCCATCGCTCGCCACAGTTCGAGTTCAGCTGCCCGCTCCGGCCGTCGGGCCGCCTCGACCAGCCCATAGGCCCACCTGCGCATCGAGGTCCCGACCGGGGCCGACTCGGGTGGCTCGCCGGACTCGATCCGCACCCACGCGACCGCGAGGTCCGACTCCAGCACCTGCCAGGAAACCCGATCGATCACCGACTGATGGACCAGCACCAGCGCCCTGCCCGGTTCGGCCGGATTCGCCGGATCGAACCAGACCACCTGCAGCACGATCCCGGCGTCCGGATCGAGCCGGGCCGCAGCGGAAGTCAGCTCCGCCGCCGCCAACGTCCGGAACTCGGCACTTGCCGGCATCGGCACCCAGTGGATGGCATCGGCGGCGCGAATCGTGCCGACCGGCAGCACATCCCACGCCCGGCGGCCATCGCCGTCCGAACACAGCCGCGCGCGCAGCATGTCGTGCCGGTCGAGGACCGCCTGCACCGTTTGCGCCAACCGCTCCAGGTCGATTCCGATCGGCAGATTCAGCATCATCGCCTGCGAGTAGCGGGCGAACTCCGGACCGGACCGTTCGAGCAGCCCGCGCATCATCGGCGTCAGCGGTACCGGGCCGACGCCTCCGCCGGGCAGTTCCGTCAACTGGGAGGCTGCGGTGCTGCCGTGGGTTGCGACCTGGGCCAGTCCGGCGATCGTTTTCCGCTCGAACACGTCGCGTGCGGTGAACGTCGCGCCGGCCGACCTGGCTCGGGCCACCAACTGGATCGCCATAATGCTGTCGCCGCCGAGGGCGAAGAACGAATCATCGAGACCGACCGTGTCGGCGCCGAGTATGTCGGCGAAGGCTCCGGCGATCGCGTGTTCGGTTGGTGTCTGTGGTGCTCGGAAGGGTTTGCGGTCGGCGAAAACCGGCTTCGGCAACGCCCTTCGGTCCAGCTTGCCCACCGGGGTCAACGGAATCTGGTCCAGCACCATGATCGAGGACGGCACCATATAGGACGGCAACCGGTCGGCCACATATTCGGTCAGCATCGTGGTATCGATGCTGTGGTCCGGTGCGGCCACGACATACGAGACCAGCAATTGAGTTCCGGCGTCATTGCGATAACCGATGGTCGCCGCGTAGGCAACGGTTTCGTGGGCGGCGAGTGCGGAATCGATCTCACCGAGCTCGATACGCAGGCCACGGATCTTCACCTGGAAATCCGAACGGCCGAGGTGCTGGATCCTTCCGTTGCCAGTCCAGCGCACGACATCACCGGTGCGATACATACGCCGACCGGATGCCCACGGGCAGGCCACGAAACGACCGGCCGTGGTTGCTGCCCGGTGGTGATATCCGCGGGCAAGCAGATCACCCGCGATATACAACTCACCGGCCACACCGACCGGAACCGGCTGCAACCGCTGATCGAGCACCCAAACCGAGACCCCGCGGATCGGACCACCGATCGTGACCACCTCTCCAGCCGCCAAAGGGCTCCGCGTCGCGGTGACGGTGGTTTCGGTTGGGCCGTAGTCGTTGATCAGCTTCCGGTCGACGCCCCAGTGTTCGACCAACTGACTGCCGTGGTCTTCGCCGCCGACGATCAGATATTCCAGATCCGGTAGTGGCCAACGGGTGTGGTCGATGGTGGACAGCGCCGAAGGTGAGATGAGAACGTGGCTGACATGCTCGCGATCGAGCAGCGCGGCGAGTTCATCACCGCCGTAGACATCCGACGGCGCGATGACCATCGCCGCCCCCTCGGACAAGGGCAACAGCATCTCGAGTACCGACGCGTCGAAGCTGGGTGACGCCAGATGTAATGTCCGGGAGCCGGATTCGACGCACATGACGGCTTGGAGTGCGATGGCGCAGTTGCCGAGCCCGCGGTGAGTAACCGCGACACCCTTGGGTAGTCCGGTTGATCCGGAGGTGTAGATGACGTAGGCGATATCGTCGATCCGCAACGGCCGAACCCGGTCGCCGTCGGTGATCGGACCGCTGTCGGCCTCGTCGAGGTTGTCGAACGTCAACCACTCGGTGTCGTCTGGCAATCGCGCGGGTATGGACCCGGCCGTAATGCCGAGGGCCGCTTTCGAATCGGTCATCATATGGGTGATGCGTTCAGCGGGATAAGTCGGATCGATCGGCAGGAAAGCGGCACCCGATTTGGTCACCGCCCACACGGCGAGCACGGAGTCCACCGAACGTGGAATTCCGATCGCGACAACATCTTCCGGTCCGATACCGCGCCGGATGAGCTGCCGCGCCAACCGGTTGGAACGTTCGTCCAGCTCTCGATAACTCAGCCGTTGTCCGTCGCACACGATCGCGGTGGCGTCGGGATCGAACGCGGCCGCCGCCAACAGGTCGGGCAACGTGGTAGGCGGAGCCGACGGCGCACCGGACCGAGTCAGTAGATCGACTCGCTCAGCCGGTTCGAGAACGTCGATCGCCCCTACAGGCATGGTCGGATCGGTGGCGATCGATTCCAGAATCCGAATCCACCGATGGACAACAGAATCGATGGTCGCGGCATCGAACAGGTCGGTGGCATAGGTGACCGCGACGCTCATATCGCCGCTGTCGTGGTTTTCCGACAGGATGAATTGCAGGTCGAACCGGGATACCTGGTTGGGCAGTTCGACCATCGACAGCTCTAGATCGGGAAGTCGCAGTGTTACCGGTTCCAGATTCTGGAACGCCAGCAGCACCTGGAACAGCGGGTGTCGCGCTTGGGACCGCTGTACGACCAGTTTGTCCACGACCTGCTCGAACGGAACGTCAGCGTGTTCGAAGGCGTCCAAGTCGGATTGTTTGATCCGGCCGAGCAGGTCGCTGAAGGATTCGTCGAGATCGATCTCGGTCCGCAGCACCAGGGTATTGACGAACATGCCGATCATGTCGTCGAGTGCGGCCATTCCGCGTCCGGCGATCGGTGTGCCGATCGGAATGTCGGTGCTGCCGCTCAACCGGGCGAGCAGCACCGCCAGCGTGCCGTGGATCGCCATGAACAACGACGAATTATGCTGCCGCGCAAACCGTTCCAATGCCCGCACCGAACCGGCGGACACCGAGTAGTCGATGGTGGCGCCACGATTCGACGGCACCACGGGCCGCGGCCGGTCGAACGGCAGACGAAGCTCCTCGGCAACGCCGTCCAGCGCCTCGGTCCAGTATCGGATCTGTTCGGCGCACAGCGATTCCGGATCGTCGGGTGCGCCGAGGGTTGCTTGCTGCCACAGCGCGTAGTCCGCGTATTGGACCGGCAGCGGTGTCCAAGCCGGGGCTCTGCCGCTGATCCGCGCGGCATAAGCGGTTGTCACGTCGCGGGCCAGCGGCGCCATGGAGAAGCCGTCCGCGGCGATGTGGTGCACCACGACGGCCAATACGTATTCGGGTTCCTCGCAGCCGACAATGCGGAACAACCGGGCACGCACGGGCGCCTGGATGGTCACATCGAAACCGTCGGCGACGAATTCGGTCAGCGTCTGGACCAACCGGCTCGGCACGACCGGCACCACGATCAGCTCGCGGTCCACGTTCTCGACGGGCTCGACCAGCTGGATCAGCGTTCCGTGGTGATCCGGATACCGCGTTCGCAACGACTCGTGCCTGCCCAGCACGTCGATAACCGCCGCGTGCAGGGCATCGATGTTCAAGTCGCCGCGCAGCCGAATGGCGATCGGCATGTTGTATGCGCCGGATGCGGTGTCGTACTGGTTGAAGAACCACATCCGTTGTTGGGCAGGCGCGAGCGGCACGAGATCGGGCCGCGGCCCGGCGACGAGCGGTGGGCGTCTGCGCCCGGTACCGGCATGCTGCTCGATGCGAGTGGCGAGTTCCGCGACTGTGGACGCCTCGAACAACAGTCGCACCGGAATCTCGGCATCCAATGTGGCCCCGAGTCGCGCCGCGACGCGGGTCGCGACCAAGCTGTCGCCGCCGAGGGCGAAGAACGAATCATCGAGACCGATTGTGTCGATGCCCAATACGTCGATGATTGCCTGGGCGATCGCGTGTTCGGTTGGTGTTCGTGGTGCTCGGAAGGGTTTGCGGTCGGCGAAAACCGGCTTCGGCAACGCCCTTCGGTCCAGCTTGCCCACCGGGGTCAACGGAATCTGGTCCAGCACCATGATCGAGGACGGCACCATATAGGACGGCAACCGGTCGGCCACATATTCGGTCAGCATCGTGGTATCGATGCTGTGGTCCGGTGCGGCCACGACATACGAGACCAGCAATTGAGTTCCGGCGTCATTGCGATAACCGATGGTCGCCGCGTAGGCAACGGTTTCGTGGGCGGCGAGTGCGGAATCGATCTCACCGAGCTCGATACGCAGGCCACGGATCTTCACCTGGAAATCCGAACGGCCGAGGTGCTGGATCCTTCCGTTGCCAGTCCAGCGCACGACATCACCGGTGCGATACATACGCCGACCGGATGCCCACGGGCAGGCCACGAAACGACCGGCCGTGGTTGCTGCCCGGTGGTGATATCCGCGGGCAAGCAGATCACCCGCGATATACAACTCACCGGCCACACCGACCGGAACCGGCTGCAACCGCTGATCGAGCACCCAAACCGAGACCCCGCGGATCGGACCACCGATCGTGACCACCTCTCCAGCCGCCAACGGCGAGATCAGTGTCGCGGCGATAGTGGTTTCAGTTGGACCGTACTCATTGAGCACGACGCGGTCGGCGCCCCAGCGCTCGACCAGTTCGGTGCCGTAGTCCTCGCCGCCGACCATCAGATACTTCAGATCCGGTAGTGGCCAACGGATGTGGTCGATGGTGGACAGTGCCGAAGGTGAGATGAGAACGTGGCTGACATGCTCGCGATCGAGCAGCGCGGCGAGTTCATCACCGCCGAATACGTCCTTGGGTGCGATGACCATGGCCGCGCCGGCGGGCAAGGGCAGCATCATCTCCAGTACCGACACGTCGAAGCTGGGTGACGCCAGATGCAATGTCCGGGAGCCGGGCTCGACGCCCATCGCAGCCCGGTGTTCTGCGGCGCAGTTGGCGAGTCCGCGGTGGGTGACCGCGACACCCTTGGGTAGTCCGGTTGATCCGGAGGTGTAGATGACGTAGGCGATATCGTCGATCCGCAACGGACGGACCCGGTCGCCGTTGGTGACGGGCCGACCGTCTGTGGTCGGCTGGTCGTCGGAAGTGTCGGGGTTGTTCGATATCAACCAGTCCGTGCTGTCGGGTAGCTGTGCGCGGACAGATGTCACGGTCAGACCGATTGCTGCTTTCGAATCGGTCATCATGTGGGTGATGCGTTCAGTCGGATGGGTCGGATCGATCGGCAGGAAAGCGGCACCCGATTTGGTCACCGCCCATACCGCGAGCACGGAGTCCACCGAACGTGGGATTCCGATCGCGACGACATCTTCCGGTCCGATACCGCGCCGGATGAGCTGCCGCGCCAACCTGCTGGAACGTTGGTCCAGCTCTCGGTAACTCAACTGTTGTCCGTCGCACACGATCGCGGTGGCGTCGGGATCGAGCGCGGCCGCCGCCGTCAGCAGGTCGGGCAACGTGGTAGCCGGAGCCGACGGGACGCCGGAGCGGGTCAGCAGATCAGCTCGCTCGGCGCGTTCGAGAACGTCGATCGCCCCTACAGGCATGGTCGGATCGGTGGCGATCGATTCCAGGATCCGAATCCACCGATGGACAACAGAATCGATGGTCGCGGCATCGAACAGGTCCGTGGCATAGGTGACCGCTATCGTCGCCGCGCCGCTGTCCTGGTCGGCCGACATCAGAAAATGCAGGTCGAAGCGGGAGGTGTCAACTGGCAGTTCGGCCGACAGTTCGGGATCCGGCTCCACACTCCGCACCGCCAACATCACCTGGAACAATGGATGCCGCTGCGGACCGAGTTCAGCCAGCACCTGCTCGAACGGAACATCGGCATGTTCGAAGGCGTCCAGATCGGCTTGTTCGACGCGGCCGAGCAGGTCGCTGCACGATTCATCGAGATCGATCTCGGTCCGTAGCACCGGAGTATCGGCGACATCGTCGAGCGCGGCCGCAGCGTGCGCGGTAATCGGTGTGCCGATCGGAATGTCGGTGGTACCGCTCAGCCGGGCGAGCAGCACCGCCAACGCGCCATGGATCGCGGTGAACAGTGACCAGTTGTGCTGCCGCGCGTACCGTTCCAACGCCGGAACCAGATCGGCACGCAATGGGTACCGTGCGGTTGCGGCTCGATTCGACCGCACCGCTGGCCGCGGCCGGTCGAACGGCAGGCGAAGCTCATCGGGAAGGTCCGCGAGCGCGGCTCGCCAGAACGCCAGATTCTCTTGTCGACGCTTGATCAGGGCGCCATCACGGATGCTGGCGGGGTGAATCCGCTCGAGCGCGGCGTCCGGATCGGCCGCGAACGCATCGAGGAACTCCCCGAATCTGGTGCAGTGTGCCGACAGTTCGGCGTCGGTATAGAGGTTGGGATTGGCCAGGAAGTGCAGGATCGTGCGCGGCGGGTCCCCGGTTTGATACAGGTCGATCAGCAAATCGTCGACCGGCCCCGAGCTGAGGATATGGAACTCCCCGCTCATCGATCCTAACTGGATCTCCTGGTGGAAGAACATGACATTCACTACCGGGCCCGCGAAACGTCGCTGTCCGCGGTGGTATCCGGTGGCGGCACGGATATCGGTGAGGCCGCACCGCTGGTGCCGCAATGCCCCGACCAGATCGGACTGCACCCGCCGCGTCGATGTCGCCGTGGTATCGCCCGGACCCAGCGCGAGCGGAAGGGGTGCGACATTGACGAACATCCCGCCGGACCGCCGCAGTACGGCGTTGGTGCGGCCCGAAACGGGGATGTTGACCATGACCTCGTCGCGGCCGGTCATCCGGGCCAGATAGCAGCCGAATGCGGCGATCACCACCGCGGCCGGGCTCGCGTTCAGCGCTTTCGCGGAATCACCGATCCGCTGTACCGTCTCCGGCGAAAGTTCGGCGGTTGCGACCGTACTGTCCGCCCGAGCAGGTGCGTGCCCGGCGACCAGACTGGACTCGTCCGGCGCATCGGCGAGTCTGTTCAGCCAGTATTCCTTGTCGTCTGCGAATCGCTTCGACTCCCGATAGCTGCGGTCGGCCTCGAAGAGCGTGCGTACGTCCGCCGCTCGGTTCGGCTCGGGTGTCCGGCCCTGCACCGCCGCCGTGTACAGCGCAGCGATGCGGTTCACGATCAGCACTCCGGCGTAGCCGTCCATCGCGACGTGGTGGATTTTGAGGTACAGCAGGTAATGATGGTCCCCGACCTGCACAATCGCCGACCCGAGCAACCGGTCCCGTGTCATGTCGAGCAGTCTGGTGTACTCCCGACGCATCCACTCCAAGCCCGCCGCAACAGGATCCGGCTCGCCGCGCACATCGATCAACGGCCCCGTCGTATGGAGCAACGGGTCGAAGAACTGGTACGGCTCG
The DNA here is from genome assembly GCF_042869435.1 of Nocardia sp. NPDC006982. Taxonomy (NCBI): domain Bacteria; kingdom Bacillati; phylum Actinomycetota; class Actinomycetes; order Mycobacteriales; family Nocardiaceae; genus Nocardia; species Nocardia sp. NPDC006982. The sequence continues at coordinate 390,677 of NZ_JBIAFV010000002.1, forward strand.
CCGTCCACCTCTACCAACCGCAGGTAGCCCGACTGGAACTCCTGGCCGGCTCGTATCGAGACTTCGCGCAGTAGATCGACATCGAGATCGCCACGCAACTCGATATATTGTGCCTCGCATATCGGCACATCCGGACTCAATTTCTGCGCCAGCCACAACCCACGCTGCCCAGCGGACAACGGTATCCGTGCTATTGCTGACACGTCCGGCTCGGTTACTCCGCTCGACCCCCGGTCGGGGTGAAGCTGAGGTCGCAGAACGGTCATTGAACTTTCCTCTAACCCCGACCACGGCCAGTCTAAGCCGAATCATTCGCCGATGTATACCCACATTCCGGAATCTGCACCGTGAAATTTTCACCCGATTCGCAGTGGCGACCTGCGGATCTCCACACTCTCCTGCGAGAGGCATGACGCATCGGCAGGCGGAATGCAACGTGTTGCAACACAGGGACCTTTGCCCCCGGATCCTATGACTAAATACCCTAAACCACGATGACGTACCTGACGTATAAACCGACCGAATTGCAATACAAGATGCAATTCTATATAAATTCAATTCTACTGTTAACACCCGACAGCAGCATTGCGATCTTCGCTTTTATCTAAATTGGCGAATAGGTGTCGCAGAGATATTTCATCACATCGATGCCGAACATCGATGCCGAACGCGGTGAGTTCGCCGCGTTGCGGATCGCGGCGAGGTGTCGGCGCCGGCCACGATCCGGTGGCCACCAACGGTTCGCCACCGCCTGTCCGCATCAGAGCAGGTCAGCGACATCTACCTGGACTTTTACCGGCCGCCGGACGATTCTGCTACAGTCTCGGACGTACCCTTCGGGGTCTGCCGATGTAGTTCAATGGTAGAACTTCTGCTTCCCAAGCAGACAGCGCGGGTTCGATTCCCGTCATCGGCTCGGACAAGGCTCCCGGCAACTTGCCGGGAGCCTTTTCTTATCCGCCACTATCCCCAAAACCCTTCCCCGCCAGCAGTTTCGGCCGCAGCCCTGTACTACCGGAGTGTCAGTGCGGGATGGCTCGACCGAGGGATGTGGGCGCGCGGCGAGGCGACGAGCAGCATCAAGGTCTTCCGCCGCACTATGTTCAGCGTCGCCATCGTGACCGCGCTGGTACCGGCCATCCTGGTCGGCCGTACTTCCGCATCGAGTCCGGCACCAACGCTGAATTGGCGCTCTTGCCAGGACAATGCCGAATTCGACTGCGCGACAGTCACTGTGCCGATCGATTGGCCGATCGCGATGGTGCGACGAACGATATCGCGGTGATCCGGGACAGCGGGCGCGATTCGACATCATCAGCCTCGATCCGAGACGCCGCCACCCCGACGCCGCGTGCCCATTTCGCCTGGGCCGCAGGCTACGACGGCTGGTCCACGGGTTCTACGACCGCACGCCCTGCACGACGAATGCAGCCGACCGCTATCTCATCGACCTGGTCGTCCCGGCACCGTCGACACGCTGACCAGTCGGCCGAACGCGCCCCGAACCCAACGGGCCCGGGGCGCGTAAAGGCTGATCAACCCGCTATTTCGAGCGGCATTCGGTAAAGATCTTGGTGTTGGCCTCGCGGGCCTTGTCGGCATCGGACTGGCTCATGCCGAAGTTGTTGGCGTCGGCGGCCTTGGCGTCGTATTCGTCGCTGACCATCTTGCGCAGGCCCTCCTGCGAAATGCCTTGGTCCACATAGAGCTTGGCGGCGCAGTCGGCCAGGTTCTTGTCCTTGAGTCCCTTGTCCTGGAGCGACTTGGAGAGGTCCGCTTGGGTTACCGCGGGCTGGTCCGCGGCCTTGTCGTTACCGCACGCCGCCAGTACCGGCAGCGCGACGAGCGCTGCGGCGATCAGGAAGGTCCGCACCTGATTCCTCTTCTCGATTCAGTCTGTATCTATGGCCACCGCGTGGCGCCGCAACGATAATGCCGTACGACGCCCAGCGGTAGCCGAGCGATCGGCTTCCCAATCGAAAAGTGGTTTAAAGGTCCATGGCCGCGCGCAATGCGGTATCCAACCGATCCAGCGCATCCGCTTCCATCTCATCGATGGGCTCGGCCAGCCAGCCGCGATAGATGCGACCGATATTCCCGGCATGCACCCAACCGTGCCGCTCGACGGGCACAGCCAGAATGTCCTGCGGATCCTCGTCGAGGATCTCGGCGGCGATCAGCCACTGCCTCGGTGATTCGTTGATGCCATCGCTGCTGATGAGCACGACGGTACGGCGCCGCGGCGAACCGTGTGGGTGATAGAGCCACAGTTCACCCCTGCGCACGCATCGCCTCCTCGGCGGCGGCGAGCTCCGCTTCGTCCGCCGCGGCCAGGGCCGTCACATCGGGTACCGGACCGACACCGGTCCGCACTGCCTCGCGACGCGCTGCCTTCGATATCCACGCCGATGGCGACATTCCCGCGCGGGCCGCCGCCTGTTCGGCAAAGGCCCAGGACGCCGCGTCCAGCGAAAGGGTGACCTTACGCGTTGCCATACCATTTATCGTACCGCCGTTTCGGCCGACTGCCAGCGGAAATCCGGTCCGGTCGTGGCCGGAAATCTCGGTCCGACGGCTGCGAATCGCTGTACGGTCACAGATATGACGACGTTGAACCACCACCGGGTGGGCGCGGGGGAACCGCTGGTCCTGGTGCACGGCGTAGGCAGCCGCTGGCAGGTGTGGGAGCCGATCATCGGCACCCTCGCCGAATCCTTCGACGTCATCGCCGTCGATCTGCCCGGCTTCGCGGGGTCCGCGCCGATCGAGCACACCACCGTCGACACCCTCACCGAAGCGCTCGCCGACTTCCTGCGCGAACAAGGCATCGAGCGCCCGCACCTGGCGGGCAATTCGATGGGCGGGCTCATCAGCCTGAACCTCGGCGCACGGGGTGCGGCCCGCTCGGTCACCGCCTTTTCGCCGATCGGATTCTGGGACACCCCCGGCCGCGTGTGGTGCCAACAGTCGCTCGGCAAATCCCGTCAACTCGCCCGGGTGCTGCGTCGGTGGCTGCCCGACGTGCTGGGCACCGCCGCAGGCCGCACCACATTTCTGACGTTGATCTTCGGCAAGCCGTGGGCGCTGGATCCACAGGTGGCCATCGACACCGCCGCCGACGCGGCCGACGCACCCGGCTTCGAGCCCGCCCTCGCCTCCTTCACCGATGCGGAATTGCACGAAATCGGTGCGCTGGCCGACATTCCGGTCACCATCGCCTGGGGCAACCGGGACATCCTGCTGACCTACGCCACGCAGAGCAGGAAGGCACGCGCCGTGCTGCCCAATGCCCGCCACGTCACGCTGCACGGCAGCGGCCACACCCCGTTCTTCGACGATCCGGCCGGCTGCGCGCAGGTCCTGCTCGACACCATCAGCCCACATCCCTGACCGCTCGCGTCAGCGTTGCCGGATCCGCCTCGCCGAGCAGGATGCGGACCGCATTTCCCCAGCGGTGCCGCAGGATTCGGTTCCGGTCCAGATCGCCGGTGAGCAGCACACGCATGGCGAGACCGGTCATGATCTCGATGGTGAATTCGGTAATGGTCGGCACGCGCGGATCGTCCGGGAATTCCTGACGGAAGATGTCGCGAATGCTGTTGTGCATCAGATCGAACAGTCGATATTCCAGCGGCAGGAAGGCCGCGAGCAATTCCGCATCGGTGCGCGCGCCGACCCACATCTCCAGCGCCGCCCAGAACGACGGCCCGGTGAACATGCGCATGGTCAGCTCGACCGCCGTTTCGAGGCGATCGGCATCGGCCGGGATCGCGTCGAATTCCCTTGTCAGCTGGGCGAATCGACGTTCGGCCAGATGTTCTACGGCACCGGCGAGCAGGTCTGCTTTGGTCGGGAAGTGGTGTTGCAATGTGCCGCGCGGAACCCCCGCCCGTTTCTGCACCTCGAGCGTGGTGGTACCCGCGTAGCCGACCTCGACCAGACTCTCCACCGCGGCGTCCAGGAGCCGCGTGCGCATCCGCGAGCGCCGCTGCGCCTGCGTCTCCCGGACGCGTTCGGGCATCGGATCAGCGTCCCTGCCACTGGGGTTCGCGCTTCTGCGCGAAGGCCAGCGCCCCCTCGGCGGCATCCTTGGAGAACAGCGCGGGCAGCGCGATTTCGCCCTGCTTGGCGAACCCCTCCGCGACGGACCAATCCGGCGATTCGTCGATGATCCGCTTACTCGCCGCCACCGAAAGCGGTGCGGCGGCAACAATTTCAGCCGCCAGGGTCAAGGCGCCGTCGAGTGCCGCCCCGGGTTCGGTGAGCCGGTTGACCAGTCCGAGCTGGTAGAGCCGTTCGGCATCGATGCGGCCACCGGTGAGCGCCAGCTCCGCGGCCATGGGACGCGGCAACCGCTGGGTCAGCCGCAGTACGCCGCCGCCCGCGGCGACCAGACCGCGCTTGACCTCCGGAATTCCGAACTGGGCATTGTTCGCGGCGACAATGAGATCACCGGAGAGCGCGAGTTCGAACCCACCGGCCAGCGCGAAACCCTCGACCGCCGAAATCATCGGCTTGGCAGGCGGTTTCGCGGCGATGCCCAGCGGGCCGCGCTTGGCGGTTATCGGCATCTCCCCCTTCGATGCCGCGACGAGGTCCATTCCGGCACTGAAGGTTCCGCCCGCACCGGTGAGCACGAGCACGCGTGCGCTCTCGTCGGCTTCGAATTCGTCGACGGCCGCCTCGATGGCCTGCGCGGTGGCCGAATTGATGGCATTGCGGGCTTCCGGACGATTGACGGTCAACACCGTTATCGCATCGCGCTTTTCGACCAGCACCAAGTCAGGCCCACCCGTCTCCCGGCCACCACCGCTCATGGAGTCGCTGTGCGACGCTGCATTCATTTGACAGTCCTCTCGGTAAGCAAAGTGAGCTTGTCGGCGGCGATCACATCGGCCTGCGCGCCGATCGGGTCGTCGTCGGTGAACGCCGCGACGGTTTCCGAATCGAACGACCGAACCAGTATGCGGGCACCAGCCGGAGTCAATGCGGAGATCACCACGGCCTCGGGTTCGTCGACGTGTTCGGGCGCGGGGCCCTTGCGATAGGCGACGGTGTAGGCCTCGACGGTGGCCGGTCCGGTGTAGTCGGACGCCGTATCGCGCCGTGCCACAGGCACTTCCGGTTCGTCGGCATGGAACAGTCGCGCGGGCGGGCGAGCGGAGTAGACGCCGATGGCGTGCTTGGTGATGTACCAGCCGAGCGCGCTCGCCAGGCCGTACGCCGATGGATCATCGCGCAGCCGACCGGCCAGCGTCGCGATCGAATGGGTCGCGTAGTTGTTGCCGGGGCCACCCGCGAAGGTGAGTCCGCCGGTGACCGACAGCGGCCGCGCCGGATCGTCGATCGGCAGCCCCAGCGCCTCGGCCGCGACCTGCACCGCGACCGGGAAGCACGAGTACAGGTCGATATGCGCGACATCGTCGATGCCGATACCCGCACTCGACAACGCGGCCCGCCCGGCCGCGGCAATGGCCGGTGAACTCGACATATCCGCACGTTCGCAGACGTACCACTCGTCGGTGGCGCTCGCCCCACCGTGCGGAAACACCCAGCGGTCCCTCGGCACGCCGGCAGCATCGGCCGCCGCCGCACTGCACAGGATCAGCCCCGCGCCCTGATCCACGGACAGATTCGCGACGAGCAACTTCGGATACGGCGAGGACACCATGCGATTCGCGCGCGACGGCGTCACCAGATCCTCGATCGACTGTTCGGCGGGCTGCCACGCATACGGATTCACGGCCGCCACCGCCGAGAGCCGCGACCACAGTCCGCCGATGCGCTCGCGATGCGCGGCCTCGCTCAGGCCGAGCCGTCCGCGCAGCGCGGTCTCCATCAGCGCATAGAAGTAGATCGGTCCCCACAGTCCCGCCGCGGTCTCCATCTCGGTATTGGGTCCACGTTCGGTGCCGATGAGCTCGGTCGGCCGAACATCCTCGCCCTGCTCGGGCCAGTCGAGGGCGGCGCCGGTGCGGATGGCCGCATTCCAGGATGCGACCGATTCGGCCCCGGTGATCAGCGCCACCTCGCACCGCCCCTCGGCAATGGCCTGCGCGACGGTATTGACCAGGCGCTGCGGCGCGTCACCGCCGAATTGCGCGGATTGCAGCGTCCGCTTCGGCGCGGCGCCCAGTTCCGCCGCGACGAACGCACCGAGATCCGGATACGGCCTGCTGACCGGGGCCGCGGCCGCGATCAGATCGGCCGAGCGCAATAGCCGATCCCCGGTGCCGCTGTCGGCGCCCGCACGGCGCAGCGATTCGGCGGCGAGTTCGACCGGTCCGGGCAGTCCGGGCTCGCCGCTGCGGTGCACGACCTGTCCGGCACCGACAAGTACCGGCGTGCGCGGGTCCAATCCGGGTGGCAGCATGGTTCCTCAACTCTTTACCATCAATGTTGACGGTAACTTGCGTTCGATTAGAACAAACGCGCACACATGCAAGCAATGGCCCACTAACTGACTCGCGGGTAATATTCGGGAATGGCCTCGAATATCGCGCTGCGGTTCGTCGACGACCGCGCCTACGTCACGCTGGACCGGCCGGATAAGCACAATGGCCTGACCATCGAGATGCTGCGCGATCTCGTCACGGCCGCGCATACCGTCGCAGATCACAAGGAAGTACGCGCGGTCATCCTGTCCGGCAACGGACCGAGCTTCAGCAGTGGCCTCGATATCGCGGGGACGAGCCGCGATCCCCTGGCCGTCATCCGCGGCTTCATCCCGCTGCCCTGGCGCGGCACCAATACCTTCCAGGAAGCCTGCTGGGCCTGGCGTCGGCTCTCGGTGCCGGTGATCGCCGCGGTACACGGCCACTGCTACGGCGGCGGGCTGCAGATCGCGCTGGCCGCCGACGTCCGCTTCGCCAGCGCCGACGCGGAATTCTCGGTGATGGAGGCCAAGTACGGTCTGGTCCCGGATATGACCGGCGCGGCGACGCTGTCCCGGCTGATCGGTGTCGACAAGGCACTGCTGCTCACCATGACCGCCGATATCGTGGACGCCGCATACGCCGAGCGGATCGGCCTGGTCACCGAGGTGACTGCGGACCCGGTCGCGGCGGCGGAAAAGCTCGCCGATCGAATCGCCATCCGCTCCCCGCACGCCGTCGCAGGGGCAAAACAACTATTCGATCGCTCCTGGCACGCCTCGGCTCGCCGCAGCTTCGCCATCGAGCGAGCCACCCAACTGCCATTGATCCTGCGGCGGGCCTTTTCTCGTCGTCGCTGATCACAATTCAGGTAGCACCGCGCTTACAACTGTCCAGACGAATCACGCAAGCCACCAATTTCCCCGGTTTCGCTGTTAGCATCTTGAACGATTTGCCAGCCAGCCGAATGTGACACGACACACGAGGTAGGGGGCCGCGTATCGTGCCACTTCGGCCAGAACCGGAGGGCTTTGAGACTTGAACAAGACCGCGTCCGCCTTGCTCTCGGCACTGGCAGGAGCTTCGGCCTTGCTCCTCGTTGCGACTACCCCAGCCTCGGCAAACCCCAATGCGATCAATCCGATCCCGGTATTGAACGGCACCAGTGGACTCCCCAATCTGGTCGGCCGAAGCAGGGCGATATTCCAGGTGACCGGCATGGCCAGCCCGAATAACACCCAGGCCTATAACGTGCTGGGCACCGATCTGGGCATCATGTGGGACAACGGCGACGGCGAGATGCTGACCGCATTCGGCGATACCGCCGGACTCGGCCTGCCGAATCTGCTCGCGGGCAGCACATGGGCGTGGCGCAGCAATATTCTGGTGCGCAGCCACACCCACGATCCGTCCAATGGCATCTACTTCGACAGCGTCGTGCGCGATATCTTCGGCCAGGCGCGCGATCTGATTCCGAGCCCGAAGATTCCATTCATCGAGATCAGCCGGATCCCCACCGCGGGCATTTCGGTCGGCGGCGTTCAGTACATGAGCCTGATGTCGGTGCAGACCTGGGACGATATCGGCCGGTGGACCACGAATTTCTCCGGACTCGCCGTATCCGGCGATAACGGCGAGACCTGGGCCGAACTACCCGAGACCAGACGCCCGAATGAGGGCGGTAACGCCAACTTCCAGATGAACGCATTCGTCAAGAACGGCGGGTACGTCTACGAGTACGGCACCCAGTCCGGGCGCAACCGGGCCGCGTACATCGGGCGGGTCCGCGAAGGCGATATCAAGAATCTGGGCGAGTACGAGTACTGGGACGGCGAGCACTGGAGCAAGAAGGGCGATGTCGATGCCGCGGCGCCGATCATGTGGGGCGTCGGCGAGATGTCGGTGATGTACAACGAGTACCTCGGCCAGTTCATCTCACTCACCACCGATCCGTTCAATTCGGTGGTCATGCGGCGGGCCGCCTCACCCGCGGGTCCGTGGAGCGATCCAGAGGTCCTGATCGATACCCGCGAACTGCCGTCCGCATACGCTCCGTCGATCTTCCCCTACCAAACCGGACGCGACCTGTACTTCGTCACCACGGTTCACAGTCAGTACAACGTTTTACTGATGCATACCACCCTCTAGCCCCTCCGCAACGGCACCTGGCCGTGACCGTGTGCCGTTGCTCGTGTGCCGACTTGACCTCAATGGCACTTCAGGTATGAAGCTGGGTCGCGTCGAGTAGTCGAGCTTCGGGAGAGACCATGGGCACCACCCTCACATCCAGTGAATCAGTTACCGGCACTTCGGATTTGCGTGAATGGCTGCGTTCGCATGCGCGGCCGATTTTCGATACGCATTCGAATAGCCTGGGATCGGATATCGCGACATTGACCGAGCGGCTGGGATCTGCGACCGTGGTCGGGCTCGGTGAGTCGACCCGGTTCTCTCGACAGACCTTCGGCCTACGGGAGCGGGTATTCCGGGTGCTCGTCGAGGAATACGGTTTCCGCGCGCTCGCCGTGCAGGACAGTGCACGTTCCGGTGAGCGACTCGATGCCTATGTACGGAACGGCGCGGATGATCCCGAAGCGGTGCTCGCGGGTGCATGGCGGCCGAACCGTACCGGCGAAATGGCGGCGGCACTGGTATGGATTCGCGAATTCAACAATGAGCACCCTAACGATCCGGTGCGGATTTTCGGAGTCGAACCGCCGCGTGCCGAACCGTCGGATTACGACGTGGTGCTGGATTATGTTCGGCAGCAGGCACCGGATCGGTTGGCCGCCATAGAATCCCACCTCGCTCCGATCCGCACCGCGCACCAGGTAGATGAACATGTGCAGCGCCATCAGGGAATTCACCCCGGCCGCCCGTTCATCGACGACGCACGCGATGCCTTGGCATTATTCGAAAAGCTCTCGGTGACACCAGAATTCGAAAACGCACTGACGCATCTGCGGCTCATAGTCGAATTCCACGAGAAGAGCGTTGCCGGGCAGGGCGGTTTCGCGCGCGACGAGCGACCCGCCGCAGACCGACTGATCGAATGGGAGCGCGATACCGGCGCGAAGATCGCGTATTGGGACGGCATCGCCCACACCGCAGCCCTTACCCTCGGCGACGGTCCGGCGGAGACCGCCGAATTCCGCGGTACCGGTAGCTATTTGCGCGAACATTTCGGTGCACAGTACATCTCGGTCGCCATCGGGTTCCATCACGGTGATCTCGGTATGGCGGTGGCACCGGAGCCACGGTCGGACCTGGTCGACGCTTCCCTGGGCGACGTGAATCTGCCCGCCTTCTACGTCGACTTGCACAGCGACGCACCGGAATCGGTGCAACAGTGGCTACGCGGTCCGGCGAAGCTGCGCACGATCAGCGGTATCTACGATCCGGCCAAGGATGCCACCGCCCACACGAGCGTGCGATCTCTCCTGGATGCTTTCGACGTGCTCGTCCACATCCGCGAGACCTCGCCGGTGCACTGGTTGCCCCAAGCGACTTCTTAAAACTCGGGCCCGCCCGCGATGCTCCCCCGGCGCGCAGACGGGGTTCGCGATCGTCGCGGGTACGCGGCGGTCGCGAGGTACGCGGCGGTCGCGAGACGCACAGCGGGCACGAGACGCACAGCGGTCGCGAGACGCACAGCGGTCGCGAGGTACGCGGCGGTCGCGAGACGCACAGCGGTCGCGGGGCGCACAGCGGGCACGAGACGCGCGCGGCGGGCACGAGACGCACAGTAGGCACGAGACGCACAGCGGGCACGAGACGCGCGCGGCGGGCACGAGACGCACAGCGGTCGCGAGGTACGCGGCGGGCACAGGGCGCACAGCGGTCGCGAGGTACGCGGGGCAAATACACTCGCGCATATGGACGCGACCGATTGGGACACGCGGTATACGCAGAGTGAACTGGTTTGGGGCGCACCGCCGAACAGCACTGTGGTGGAGCATGTCTACGGACTGGAGCGGATCGCCCCGCTGGTCCCGGACACTCCCGACGGCGAGCCGCCCGGCCTGCCGCGGGCCCTCGATCTCGCCTGCGGTGAAGGGCGCAACGCGCTGTGGCTGGCCACGCACGGCTGGCAGGTGCACGCCGTCGACTATTCACAGGTGGGCATCGATAAGGGCCGCACCATCGCGACCCGCCTGTCCCGCTCGGTCCGCAGCCGGATCAGTTGGCAATGCGCCGATGTCAACGATCTGGATGCCGCGGGCATCACCGGCCCGTACGAACTCGTGCTGATGGTCTTCCTGCACTTGCCCGCCGAACAACGCCGCAGGCTGGTCCGCCACCTCGCCGATCTGCTCGCCCCCGGGGGCACGCTGCTGATCCTCGGCCACGACACCACCAATCTCACCGACGGCTTCGGCGGCCCGCAAGACCCCTCGGTCCTGTTCACCCCCGACGACATCATCGCCGACCTCGGCAACGACCCCGAACACATCCGAGTCCGCCTCGCCGACCGCGTCTACCGCCCCACCGAGGAACGCGACGCCATCGACGCCCTGGTCATCGCCACCAAACCCCCAGCGGACCCGCCCGTCGAACCCGCATCGCCCAGCTAGTGCCGCGTCCAGCTGGCTTCTGAGGTGATCGAGATCCGTCGAGCGCAGCCATATGGCGGCGCTGCGGGCGTGTCGTGCCGCATTTCGACTGCGCTCAGCGAGCGAGCCGGACCGGGATGACGCGGCAACCTATCTAGGCGGCGCGCTAGCCGAGCCTGCCGCGCACGTCTCTGCTGCGCTTCGCATGGTTGGGCGCGCCACGCATGGCGCGGCCGAATATTTTGTGCGTAGCGCACAAATGCAGGGGCGGGATCCGAGACGTCCAGCCCCGGCACGCGAGCAACGGAGCTGTCGGCGGCCCGTCGCACCCGCGCGGCCCAAAACCTGCGCTACTGGGACCAACGCTGCAACCAGGGAGCGACCGTGTCGGCGATGGTGTCGAATCCCGACCGGAAGGAATGCGGCTGACCAGGGATCACGCGCACCTCGGCGGCATCGGCGGGGTCGGGGATGCCGAATGGGTCGTTCGCGCCGTTGATCACGACGACTTCGATATCGCCCGGAGCCAGCAGTTCTTCGCGACGCGTCTGCTCCGGCTTACCCGGCGGATGCAGCGGGAAGGACAGCGCGAGCACGCCGCGCGCGTCGGCGGCGATGGCGGTGCGGCAGGCCACCCGGGCCCCATTGCTGCGCCCACCTTGGATCAACGGGACCTTCTTCACTCGCTTGCGCAGGTCGGTCACGATCTCGAGCCACGCTTCGTCCTGCTTCACCGCGGAACCGGGGGCGCGTCGTCCGGCGACCCGGTACGGCTGCACCACCCGCGCCACCGCGCCGCCCAGCTCGTAGGCGCAGTCGCGCACGGCAAGCAGGTCTTTTGCGTCGACACCGCCGCCGGACCCGTGCGTGAGCAGCAGTAGGAACGCCGCTTTGCGCGGCTTGTCGAGCTCGATCTCCGCGGGCCCGGCGCTCGTCTCGATTCGCACATTTCCACGGTAGTCCCCAGCTATCCGAAGACGCCCAGTCACCGCAGCGCGTCGACCGCACGGTAAAGCACTGGCAAACCCGGCTCGATCGTCTACTACGCGAGCCGTAGACAAACGGCAACGCCTTCGAGTGTTTTCCGCGTCACATTGCTCGCTCGGGTCTTTGCGACCCCATTACCGACCGGTAATATGGGACATAAGTTACCCGCGAGTAGCATGCGGAGAAACCGGCACGGCTACCCGGTGGACGGACAACGGGCGGGAACGGCAACCAACCGACCGCACCAACTCAACGGAGAGTGAGTAACAGACATGGGCCACTACAAGAGCAACGTCCGCGACCTGGAGTTCAACCTCTTCGAGGTACTCGGCCTCGGTGCCATCCTCGACAGCGACGCCTACGGCGATCTCGACACCGACACTGTCAAGGAGATGCTCAACGAGGTGCGTCGCCTGGCCGAGGGTCCGCTGGCCGATTCGTTCGTCGACGGTGACCGCAACCCGCCGACCTTCGATCCCGAGACCCACACGGTCACTCTCCCCGAATCGTTCAAGAAGTCCTACCGCGCGCTCGAAGACGCCGGCTGGGCCAAGGTCGCCGTCCGCGAGGAGCTGGGTGGCCTCGGCGCCCCGAGCGCCGTCTCATGGGCGCTCGGCGAGATGATCCTCGGCGCCAACCCGCCGGCTCAGATGTACGCCGCCGGTGCGGGTTTCGCGCAGGTGTTCTACAACAACGGCACCGACGAGCAGAAGAAGTGGGCGCAGATCATCGCCGATCGCAACTGGGGCGCCACCATGGTGCTGACCGAGCCGGATGCCGGTTCGGATGTCGGCGCGGGCCGCACCAAGGCGATCAAGCAGGAGGATGGCTCCTGGCACATCGAGGGCGTCAAGCGCTTCATCACCTCGGGTGACTCCGACGACCTGTTCGAGAACATCATGCACCTGGTGCTGGCCCGCCCCGAGGGCGCAGGCCCGGGCACCAAGGGCCTGTCGCTGTTCTACGTGCCGAAGTGGCACTTCGACTTCGAGACCCAGACCATGGGCGACCGCAACGGTGTCTTCGTCACCAATGTCGAGCACAAGATGGGCATCAAGGTCTCGGCCACCTGTGAGGTCACCTTCGGCGGCCACGGCGTGCCCGCCAAGGGCTGGCTGGTCGGCGAGGTGCACAACGGCATCGCGCAGATGTTCGACGTCATCGAGAACGCGCGCATGATGGTCGGCACCAAGGCCATCGCGACCCTGTCGACCGGTTACCTGAACGCGCTGGACTACGCCAAGCAGCGCGTCCAGGGTGCGGACCTGACCCAGATGACCGACAAGGCCGCCCCGCGCGTCACCATCACCCACCACCCGGACGTGCGCCGCAGCCTGGCCCTGCAGAAGGCCTACGCCGAGGGTCTACGCGCCATCTACCTCTACACCGCCGCGCACCAGGATGCCGATATCGCCGAGCTGGTCTCCGGTGCCGACAAGGATGTCGCCTTCCGCGTCAACGATCTGCTGCTGCCGATCGTCAAGGGTGTCGGTTCCGAGCGGGCCTACCAGTACCTGACCGAATCGCTGCAGACCTTCGGTGGCTCCGGCTTCCTGCAGGACTACCCGATCGAGCAGTACATCCGCGACGCGAAGATCGACTCGCTCTACGAGGGCACCACCGCGATCCAGGCGCAGGACTTCTTCTTCCGCAAGATCGCCCGTGACCGCGGCGTCGCGCTGGCCCACGTGGCCGGCCAGGTGCAGAAGTTCATCGAGTCCGAGGCGGGCAATGGCAGGCTGAAGGCCGAGCGCAAGCTGCTCGCCACCGCGCTCGAGGATGTGCAGGCCATGGCCGCCACCCTGACCGGGCACCTGATGGGCGCCCAGGAGCAGCCGTCCGAGCTGTACAAGGTCGGTCTGGGTTCGGTGCGCTTCCTGCTCTCGGTCGGTGACCTGCTCATCGGCTGGCAGCTGCTGCGTCAGGCCGACATCGCCATCAAGGCGCTCGACAATGGCGCGACCGGTGCCGATGAGGCGTTCTACCGGGGCAAGGTCGGCGTCGCACAGTTCTTCGCACGCAATGTGCTGCCAGAGCTGACCGCGACCCGCGCCATCCTGTCCAACCTCGACAACGACATCATGGAGCTGGACGAAGCGGCGTTCTGATCCAATAGATTTCGCACACAGCGGCCCCGGGAGTCTCCGGGGCCGCTGTTGTTATTTGGTGCGGTGCACCATCTCTCGGGCGGGCTCGGCGAGTTCGATCGCCGGTTGTTCCGGATCTTCCGCCAGCACAACGGCATTGCCGCCCAGCCGTTTCGCCTGATACATCGCGTTGTCGGCACACCGCAGCAGCCATCGCGGCCGTCCCGCGTCCGTGCCGCCGCCGCATACCGCGACACCGACGCTGGCCGTGACGGTGACGGATATGCCGGGTGTCTCCGCCACGGCCAGGCGCAACCGCTCGCCCAGACTCAGCGCGGCCGCACGATCCAACTGATCGACCACCGCGAACTCCTCCCCGCCGGTGCGGGCGACCACGGCATCGGGATCGGCCGCGGCGCGCAACCGCGCGGCCGTCGAGACCAGCACCTCGTCACCGATGGTATGACCGAAAGTGTCGTTGACCGCCTTGAAGTGGTCGAGGTCGAGGGTGATCACGCATAGTTGGCGCTGGTATCGCGTACGGTGCACGTAATAGTCGAGCCCGCGGCGATTCAGCAGCATGGTCAGCGGATCGGAGAGCACATCGATGCGCAGCACCCAATAGCAGAACTGCAACGCGGGCAGCACCACGACGATGGCCGCGACCATGATCAAGACCATCGCACCGGCCAGCGCGAGATCATTGCTCTGCGCATCGGTCACCAGCAACACGGCCAGCGCACCCACCGTGAGCAGCGACCATCCGGCGTGCGCGGCGAGCGCCTTCGGGCTGTGGAAGAACGTGATGTAGGCACCGGTGACCACGAGCAGCATCGCGCTCAATGCGCCGTACACCCGATCGCTGTCCACCAGGCACGATGCCGTGATCGCGACATCCGCCCAGGTCAGCATGGCCAGTGAAGTGATGGCGCGGGGCCACGGGAACAGCCACCAGCGAACCGTCCACACCGCTGCCGTCGCACCGGCCGCCGCGAAGATGGTTCGGTTCACCGTGCCGTTCGGACCGGCGGGCGACATCCAGATCAGAATGTTGATCACGAGCATGATCGCACCGCCCGCGCCGATGATCGCCTTGATCAGGCGCAGCCCGGAATGCGATTCGAGTGTCCGCACGAACCAGCGATAATGCGCCGGATCGCGCCACCAACTGCGAAGTATCGCGCGACTGTCACCCATGGAGCCACCGCCTAGCGTTCACGAAATCCTGCTGGATGTACCGAACAGCTTTGCCATTTCGAGCGACCATTAAGCAGCGGTGACAGGCCAGCCCCTGTCGAAGCCCCCGTCTCCTGGTGATCTTCAGTGTAGCGATGATCACATGTCGCTCTCCACCACGAGGAGCCGGACATAGATCACGAAACGGGGCACAATGACCGGGCAGACCGCGCGCAAGAAGGGATCGTCCGGATGAACCGATCGCTGTCCGCACTCAGCAGAGCCGGTGCGCTCGCCGCCGCAATATCGGTCGCGCTGGCCGGACCGGCCGCCGCAGATTCGAACTTCCTGCTTCCCATTCCCGGCATCAACCCCATTCCCGGCATCAACGGACAGCCACGCGGACTGCCTCGCCTACCCGGACTGACCCAGGCGGTCTTCCAGATGACCGGTATGGACAGCCCCAATCGCACCCAGAACGTCAATGTGCTCGGCACCGACCTCGGCGTCATGTGGGACGACGGCAACGGCCGGATGATCACCGCCTTCGGTGACAGCGCGGGCCTCGGCTTCCCGAACCTGCTCGTAGGCAGCGTCTTCGCTTGGAGCAGCCAGGTACTTTTCCACAGCTCGACCAAGGATCCGTCGCAGGGGATTTCCTTCGAAGGCGCCGTGACCAATCCGCTGCCGAGCCCCAAGATTCCGGGCATCGAGATCAGTCTCATTCCGACAGCGGGCATTTCGGTCGGCGGGGTGCAGTACATGAGCCTGATGTCGGTGCGCGAATGGGGTGAGCACGGCAAATGGTCGACCAACTTCTCCACCCTCGCCGCCTCCGGTGACGGCGGGCAGACCTGGACCCCGCTGACCACGACCCGGCGCGCGAATGTGGACGGGCATCAGAACTTTCAGCAGAACGCCTTCCTGAAGGATGACGGTTACGTCTATCGCTACGGCACTCCGGCAGGACGGCTGAACCCCGGATTCGTCTCGCGGGCAGTGGAATCCGATATCGCCGATCTCGATCGCTACGAGTACTGGGACGGCAAGGAGTGGAAGCCCGAGGCCAAGGACGCCGCACCGATCGTCGGTGATGTCAGCGAGCTGTCGGTCATGTGGAACGAGCATCTCGGCAAATTCATCATGCTCACCACGGACTCCCGGAATGCGGTGGTGTTGCGCACCGCATCGGCGCCGGAGGGACCGTGGAGCGAGCCGGAGGTGCTCGTCGACGGCACCGCGCTGCCGAGCGCCTACGCGCCGATGATCTTCCCGTATCAGACCGGCGGTGACCTGTACTTCTTGCTGTCGGTATGGAACCAGTACAACGTGCTGCTGATGCGAACCCCGCTGTAGGAGTTGCCTACTCGCATTTCACGACAGGTACCGGGTCGTACTTCACCGTCCGCGTGCTGCGCGAGATTTCGCGACCGGTTTTGCGGTCGGTGATGACTCGCGTATCGGAAATGGTGAACCCCGGTGCGCCTTCGGTGGCGATGCAGTCCTTGCCCTTGGGGAGTTTGATCTCGGTGGGCTCGGTCGGCTTGGTCTTCTCGCCGGTGATCGATTCGACATTGACGGTTTTGGTGCCCCAGAGGCGGACCGTGACTTCCGAGTCGGTGGTCGATGTTTCGATGTAGACACCGGATTGGCTGTTATTGCGGAATTTGAGGTCGATGGCGCCGTCGAAGACGGTGGCCTCGCGCGCGGCCGGATAGCGGGAAATGTAGTAGCTGTGCTCGGTGTGACCGGCATCTTCCATGCCCGCGAAATAGGCGGCGTTGTAGAGGGTGGTCGCGAATTGGCTGATGCCGCCGCCGACGGCGGTGCTCGGGCGACCGTGATCGATGATGCCGGATTCGACGTACCCCTCGGCGGTGCCGCGGGGACCGGTGAAGTCGTTGAGCGAGAAGGTTTCTCCCGGCTTGACGATGGCGCCGTTCACCTTCTTGGCGACCACGCGGATATTCACACCGGACGGCCCGCTGAAGCCGCTGGTGGTGAATTGGCCCATCACCTCGGTGACGCCGAGTGCGTTGGCGGCCTCGGTGGTGAGCTTGGGATCCACCTTCTCGTAGACGGCCTGCGCGGTGCGCTCCTGCGGGGCGACGACGAGATTCGGCAACTGCTCGAACGTCTTCGCCCAATTGATCTTGTCGCCGACCACGGCCGGAACCACCGTCGCGGCCGACCCGGTCACGGCGAAGGTCGCGTCCTTGGCCTCGACCTCGGACGGCGCGAGTTGCGGACCCAGCACACCGAGTGCGACGTCCTGTTTGAAGGACGCGGCGAGACCGCCCTGACCATCGGGGGCGAAGGACAGTATGGATGCGATCTGCTCCGGCTCCAGCTTGCCCGTCGCATTGTTCTTGCCCGCGAACACAATCGGCGCACTCACCGCCGGTTCGGCAATGGTGTGCAGAGCTTGCTCGACCGCTTCCGCGCGCACGGCGATCGGTGCGGCTGTCTCCGGAAGATCCAGCAGCGCACCGAGATACCAGTTTTCGATGAGCGCGGTGCGCGCGGCCGGTACATCGAGGATGCGGCCGGGTACCGGCGGCACGGCGACCGGGCGCGCGCCATCGAAGGCGATGGTGCCCTCGACCGTCGCGCGGTCGTGCACGCGCAGGGCGGTGAGCTGAGCATCGAGTGCTTTGTCGTCGACCGTGCTCGCGACCGGCACCGTGTGCGTGACGAACAGCGAAGTCAGTCTGGTGATCGGATTGAGCGGCTGGCCGCCGATGCGGGCCCAGGTAGCATCCCAATCCACCCCCAGGCCGGCGGTTTGGGGTGTGAGCCTGGTCTGCACGTCGCCGATCTGCAGCGGCAGTTCCTGGTCGACGCGCGGATCCACCGCGGTGCGCAACTGAGCATCCGCGGCCGCGGTGTCCTCACCGCCGATATCGATACCGGCCACGACGACGCCGCGCGGTACGTGATCCGACGAAAGTACAAGGTCCGCGACGTAAGCCAGACCGCAAACCGCTATCAGTGCGCCCACGCCGATACCGATGCGTTTAGCGATGGGCGATCTCAGCCCGCTAGATCTGGACGGCTGTTCGGGTGCGCGACCCCGCTGCCCGCCGTTGGGCGCGGTTGCTTTGGATCGCCGAGTTGCCCGCAGCGGCTCGGTCGGCATGGCATTCCCACCCCACTCCGGTGACCGAGGTCCCGACGGAGTCGGCTGCTCAGCGGCCGACTGGGGAGGCGCCGCCGTCTCGGACGACCTCGGTTGCTGGTGCGCCGATCGCGGCCTGGGCGGCTGCGGTGTCTTATCCGCGCCCGGTGGCTGCTGCGCAACCGTGCGCGGCGGCGGTGGCTGCTGCGGTGTGGCGGATCGAGCCGAGTCGAGGAGCTGCCGTAGTCCGACCTGGCCGCCTTCGTGTCGACCGTGCCGGCCGGTACTCGATTCGCTCGTCACGAACCGTCCTCCCCGCTCGATTAAGGAGCCCGCACGGTGCGAGCCCCGCCAACGATAGTGGTCTCCCCCGACATCGTCAGCACAGCGCGGTCCATCAGCAAATCACGTGCAACGGACCACGCCACACATGGAAGGGCCCCGCGTAGTTGCCGGGTCGGGGGTCTGGCAACTACGCGGAGCCAATCCGTTTATCTGGTCCACCGCACCGCGCGTTACACATCCGCGGGACAATCGAGCTGAACTTCCTACCACCAGGGCCCACACGCAACGAGGGAGATGGCTGGAATGCAGCTGGGAATGATCGGCCTGGGCCGGATGGGCGGCAATATCGTGCGCCGGATCGTCAAGGACGGGCACACCGCCGTCGGCTACGAACGCAAACCCAAGATGATCGACACACTCGTCGCGGAGCTGGGCAGCGATGGTTTCCAGGGCTCCACCGATCTGAAGGACTTCGTATCCCGGTTGGAGACCCCGCGCGTGGTCTGGGTGATGATTCCGGCCGCGGTGACCGGTCGGGTGATCGACCAGGTCGCCGAGCTGCTCGAGCCCGGCGACATCGTCATCGACGGCGGCAACAGCCGCTACCACGACGACATCGCGCGCGCCGCGGCGCTGAAGCCCAAGGGCATCCACTATGTGGACATCGGCACCTCCGGCGGCGTCTTCGGACTGGACCGGGGTTTCTGTCTGATGATCGGCGGCGAGGCCGAGCCGGTGGCGCATCTGGATCCGCTGCTGAAGTCCATCGCTCCGGGGGTCGAGGCGGCCGAACGGACGCCGGGCCGCACGGGCGAGCCGTCACCCGCCGAGCAGGGCTATCTGCACTGCGGACCGGCCGGAGCAGGCCATTTCGTGAAGATGGTGCACAACGGCATCGAGTACGGTGCTATGGCCGCCTACGCCGAGGGCCTGAACATCCTGCACAAGGCAAATATCGGCGCGACCCACGATGCCGTGGCCTCCGCCGAGGAGACCCCGCTCGAACATCCCGAGTGGTACCGATACGACATCGACGTGCCCGAAGTGACCGAGGTGTGGCGGCGCGGATCCGTGGTCGCCTCGTGGTTGCTGGACCTCACCGCGAGCGAGCTCTACGCCGATCCGACCCTGGAATCCTTCGACGGCCGGGTATCGGATTCCGGCGAGGGCCGCTGGACCCTCGACGCCGCGATCGATACCGGCGTCCCCGCGCCGGTGCTCGCGGCGGCGCTGTTCGCGCGATTCTCCTCGCGCGGGGAGGCGCTCTACGCGGACAAGATGCTCTCGGCCATGCGCAAGGCCTTCGGCGGTCACATCGAGCTGCCCCCGAAGTAGGACTGTCCGAATCCACCGCCTCAGACAGAATTGGTCGGACAAGGTTGTCCACGGCAGACGCCGCGCAATATCGCACTGACGGCCGACTCGTTCGCCTACCTCGAATTTTCTCGCGCTGCCGGTACCCAGTCCGCGATCAGGACCGGCATGAGCGAATGGCTGTGGCGCACCGGACTTTCCGCCCGCGGAAGTTCGGTGCACTGACGCCGCCGACGGGAAGTCGTTACGGTGGAGTCATGGAGTTCGCGACGTCTTCCTTCTCCGAGAACCTGCGCCGATACGCACCGGAACTCCTGCCCGGCAGCGACTTCGGCAATGCCACGGTGCACGGACAGAATATCGCGGCGCACGGCACCACGATCGTGGCCCTCGCCTACCGCGGCGGCGTGCTACTCGCCGGCGACCGGCGAGGCACCATGGGCAATCTGCTGGCCAGCCGGGATATGGAGAAGGTGTTCATCACCGACACCTACTCGGCGGCGGGTTTCGCGGGCACCGTTGGCATGGCCATCGAGATGATCCGATTGTTCGCGGTCGAGCTCGAACACTACGAGAAGATCGAGGGTGTGGGGCTGACCTTCGAGGGTAAGGCGAACAAGCTGTCGAAGATGGTGCGCGACAATCTGCCTGCCGCATTACAGGATATGGCGGTGGTCCCGGTGCTGATCGGCTACGACTCGAGCGCCACCGACCCGGAGAAGGTCGGGCGGATCTTCTCCTACGATGTCGTCGGCGGTCGCAGCGAGGAGCGCTTCGGCTATACCGCGGTCGGTTCCGGTTCGCTGTTCGCGAAGTCCTCGCTGAAGAAGACCTACAGCCGCGGGATCGATGAGGATCGGGCGCTGCGGATCACCGTCGAATCGCTCTTCGATGCCGCCGAGGACGACACCGCCACCGGCGGCCCGGATCTCACCCGGGGCATCTATCCGACCGTTGTCGTCATCAATGCCGAAGGCGCCGTGGAGGTTCCGGAGGATCGGGTCGCGGAAATCTCGCGCGACCTCCTCGAGGACCGCACCGCGGCGGCACGCGACTGAAATGGTATTCGGTCGAGAAATCGACCGAATACCACCACTTTCCAACCAGAAGTCAGCCTTCTCGAAGGCAACAGCTGATTTCGTCAGCACATAAGTAACTCACGGGGTACGGGCTGATCCAGCCACCGCCTCCCCGTCAGACGCCGACGCCGACCTCATGGCACTCGAGTCCGGCGCCTGAATATCCGGGGAGGCGGGAGGAGCTCAACGCTCCAGGATCGCGACGACGCCCTGTCCGCCCGCGGCACAGATGGAGATCAGCGCGCGGCCGGATCCCCTCTCCGCCAGCATCTTCGCGGTGGAGGCGACGATGCGCCCGCCGGTCGCGGCGAACGGATGACCCGCGGCGAGCGAGGAACCGTTGACGTTCAGCTTGCTGCGATCGATCGAACCGAGCGCGCCGTCCAGGCCCAGACGCTCCTTGCAGTACTGATCCGACTCCCACGCCTGCAGGGTGGCCAGCACCACCGAGGCGAAGGCCTCGTGGATCTCGTAGTAGTCGAAGTCCTGCAGGGTCAGGCCATTTCGGGCCAACAGGCGCGGCACCGCGTAGGTCGGCGCCATCAGCAGGCCGTCGGGGCCGTGGATGTAGTCGACCGCGGCGACCTCGGAGTCGACCAGATGCGCCAGCACCGGCAGGTTGCGCTCGGTGGCCCATTCGTCGCTGGACAGCAGCACCGCGGAGGCGCCGTCGGTGAGCGGGGTGGAGTTGCCGGCGGTCATGGTGGCATCGCCGAGTTTGTTGCCGAACACCGGCTTCAGGGTGGCCAACTTCTCGACGGTCGAACCCGGACGCAGATTGTCGTCGCGGGTCAGGCCGAGGAACGGGGTGATCAGGTCGTCGAAGAAGCCGCGGTCGTAGGCGGCGGCCATATTCTTGTGCGACAGGTAGGCCAGTTCGTCCTGGGCCTCGCGCGCGATACCGAATTCCTTGGCGGTGATGGCGGCGTGCTCACCCATGGACAGACCGGTGCGCGGTTCGGCATTGCGCGGGATCTCGATGCCGAGCATGGCAGGGCGCAGTTGCCCGACCAGCTTGAGGCGGTCCTTATTGTTCTTGGCGCGGTTGGCGTCGAGCATCCACTCGCGCATGGACTCGCTGACCCCGATCGGGGCATCGGAGGTGGTGTCGGTGCCACCGCCGACACCGGCATCGATGCGACCGGCGGCGATCGCGTCACCGACGGTGACGATCGCCTGCAGGCCGGTGCCGCAGGCCAATTGGAGGTCGTGGGCCGGGGTGTACGGGCTGAGCTTGCTGCCGAGCACGCTCTCGCGGACCATGCCGTGCTCGCCGACCCGCTTGAGCACCGCGCCGCCGACGACCATGCCGAGGCGTTCGCCCTGCAGGCCGAACCGGCTCACCAGACCGTCCAGCGCGGCGGTGAACATGTCCTGGTTGGAGGCGTGGGCGTAGGCCTTGTCGGAGCGGGCGAACGGAATCCGGTTGCCGCCCACGATCGCAACCGGGCGTGGGCCCTTCTTTGCCGTGCTCTTCGCTGAACGGGCTTTGGTTGTCACTCGAGTCTCCAAGGTCTCGTCGGGTGCCCGGTGGGCCGGTCGACACGGACGTGTCCGCGCAGATCGGCGCCCCGTCGCGGTTGGTTTACTTTAAACTTACTCTGGAGTAAGTTTGTTGTCGATACCGTACCCCGCAAGTCTGCGTAAATTCGCGCCGGGGCATGCAGACCATTCGGCAACGCAGCCACCGGCGCGCCGAAACCACGACACACGAGAAAAGGGAGAAACAGTGGCAGCCAGCAAGAGCAAGGGTGCTCCCAACCTCTACGGATCGTTCGTACACTCGGCTCCCGGCCAATTCCTGGCGAGCAAGTTGGGCCTGCCGCAGCCGCAGAACCTGCGCCGCTACCAGGCCGGTGAACCGCCGCTGCCCGGTCCGGTGCTGCTCGGCGGCAAGGGCCGCGTTGCCGAACCGGTGCGTACGCTGCTCTCGGACTACACCTTCGCCGACGCGCCCGCCTCGGGTCAGAAGTACGGCGCGCTGGTCTTCGACGCGACCGGCATCGGCACGGTCGAAGATCTCTCGCAGCTGTTCGAATTCTTCCAGCCCGCCATGCGCAGTGTCGCGGCGTCCGGGCGCATCGTCGTCATCGGCACCACCCCCGAGCTGACCGCGGGCGTGGACGAGCAGATCGCCCAGCGCGCGCTCGAGGGCTTCACCCGCAGCGTCGCCAAGGAACTGCTGCGCGGTGCCACCGCCCAGCTGGTCTACCTGCACCCGGAGGCATCCGCCACCGCGTCCGGCCTGGAATCCACACTGCGCTTCCTGCTTTCGGCCAAGTCGGCCTTCGTCGACGGTCAGGTCATCCGGGTCGGCTCGGCCGATTCGGTGGCCCCGGTCGCCTGGGACAAGCCGCTCGACGGCAAGGTCGCCGTGGTCACCGGCGCCGCGCGCGGCATCGGCGCGACCATCGCCGAGGTTTTCGCCCGTGACGGCGCGACCGTGATCGTCGTCGATATCCCGGCCGCCGGTGAGGCCCTCTCGGCCACTGCCAACAAAGTCGGCGGCACCGCACTCGCACTCGATGTCACCGCACCCGACGCCGCCGAGAAGCTGGCCGAATTCGCCACCGAACGCTTCGGCGGCATCGATATCGTCGTGCACAACGCCGGTATCACCCGCGACAAGCTGCTCGCCAATATGGACGAAGGCCGCTGGAAGTCGGTCATCAACGTGAATCTCGCCGCACCGCACCGCATTACCGAGGGCCTGGTGGCGCGTGGCGCGCTGAAGGAGGGTGGCCGGGTGATCGACGTGTCCTCCATCGCGGGCATCGCCGGTAACCGCGGTCAGACCAACTACGGCGCGTCCAAGGCCGGTGTCATCGGCATGGTCAACGCCGAGGCGCCCAAGCTGGCCGAGAAGGGCATCACCATCAACGCCGTCGCGCCCGGTTTCATCGAAACCGCCATGACCGCGGCCATTCCGCTGGCCACCCGCGAGGCCGGTCGGCTGATGAGCTCGCTGCTGCAGGGCGGACAGACCATCGACGTCGCCGAGACCATCGCCTACTTCGCCAGCCCGGCGTCGAATGCGGTGAGCGGCAATGTGGTTCGGGTCTGCGGTCAGAGCCTGATCGGAGCATGATGACCGAGACGATCACGCTCACCGAACCTCCCAAGAACAGCAGCCTTTTCGTCAAGGCCGCGCTCGGTGCGGTGCCGGTGCCGCTGGTCTCGGGGCGCAAAGCGACGCTGCCCGATCGCGTCGTCCGGCTGGAGGGCCTGCGCGTGGATCCGGATCACCTGGCCGCGTACTGCCGGGCGACCGGACTGCGGTTCGGCGACTCGCTGCCGCTGACCTACCCGTTCATCCTCAGTTTCCCGCTGGCGATGCAACTGGTTGTGGCACGGGACTTTCCGTTCGTCGCGGTGGGTGCGGTGCACGCGCAGAATCTGATCGAGCGCAGTCGCGAGATCTCGGTGAGCGAACCGCTGGACTTCACCACGCATATCGAGAATCTGCGCGAGCACCCGAAGGGGCTGCTGGTGGATGCGATCACCGAGGTGAATGTCGGCCGGGAACTGGTGTGGCGTCAGGTCACCACCTTCCTGCACCAGCAGCGCACCTCGCTTTCGGGCGAACCGAAGGGTGAGCCGAAGCCGGAAGAGGTTCCGCCGCCGCCGATGCGCACCGTTCGGGTGGATCAGAAGACGATCACCCGCTACGCGGCCGCCTCCGGTGACCACAACCCGATCCACACTTCGGCATTGGGCGCCAAGGCATTCGGCTTCCCGAAGGCGATCGCCCACGGCATGTGGTCGGCCGCGAACATCCTCTCGAATGTCGAGGGGCGGATTCCCGAAAAGGCCGGCTACGCGGTCAAATTCGGTAAGCCGATCCTGCTGCCGTCCACGGTGAATGTGTACGCCGATCAGGTCGAGGGCGGTTGGGACCTGGCAATGCTGAACCCGAAGAAGGGGTATCCGCATCTGACGGCCACCCTGCGCTGACCCGACAGCGAAGCCGCACTCCTGGAGTGCGGCTTCGCTGTTTCTGGGCCGAGTTTCAGCAGTCGCAGCCGCAACCGTCGCAGCAGCAGCCGTCACAGTCACAGCAGTTACAGCTGCAATCCCCGCAGTCACAGCAATCGCCGCAGTCGCAGTTCTTGATCCAGGCGTCCTTGCGCTTGCCGTTGCACGGGTTGGTGTGGTCGGCGCAGCAGGCGTAGCCGGTGCAGTAGACGCCGAGGACCAATGCCAGCGCCTCGCCGATCCCGGGGCGACGCGGCGGCTTCTCGAATCCCGTTCCCGGCGGCATCGGGTACTGCATCGTCGCGGTGCGCCGAGATGTGCTGCAGGCGTGGGCGGTTACGCCCAGGCCGCGGCCGACCCTGCGCACCAAGGCGTGCAGCGGGTCGAGCAGCATCCAGCGGATTGTCGGGACCTGGTCCAGTTTCGCCTCCGCGACGGCCTTGCGCAGGTGGGAATCCGATTGCCGCAGCAGGTCGTATGCCTCGGGCATGGTGGTCCCGGTGGCGGCGAGCGGGTTGAAGCGGCCGCGGGTCCGGTCGTCGTCGAAGTCCGCGACGGCATCGGCGAGATGGGCTATCCGTCCGAAATTCCTGCCCGCCGCACGCAAAGCGGCAACGTTGTCGGGGCGATCGGCCAGCACCGCAGTGTGCGCGAAGAATTCCGCTGCGCAGATCTGCGTCGGTGCGGTCAATTCGTCGAGAGAGATTGTGCGAGACGCATTTTCCGACGTGCCCGCTGCGGGGCGGGCACCCACCGCGGCGAGAGCTTCCAGGTGCGACTGCGAATTGATCGCGGCGACAAGCGGTTCCACATCGAGGCCGATCAGGGATGCCTGCGATCGCGCGCGGTCGGCCCAGTGACTCGACACCTTCGTCATGGGACGCCGGGTGAGGACCGGACCGTCACCATCGTCGACGTGATCGCGAATCTTGGCCGATCCCAGCAACAGTGATGCGGTGGCAGCCAGCAGTACGCCCGGCGAATTCGCACGCGCCACCTCGGCGCGACGCATCCCCCGCAGCGCGCACGGCCCCGCCGTGGTCCGCTCGATCGAGCCGGACATCTGTGCCTCGGTCAGCACGCTCAGGACGATCGCATCGGTATTGGTCGCCGCCCGCGCCAACTGCCCGTGCCCATCCCGCAGCCCCAAACACAGCCCACACATATGTGCACGCCACGTGCTCGCATCGATCCCGTACTTCTCGGCCCCATGCGAACACGGCCGCAACATCCCGAACAATTCCGCCCCGTTCCCCGACCACTGCGCCGGTCCACTCTCTTGATCTCCCGCACTCTGGCAGCCCGCAAACGCCGCCGCAAGCCGGGCGGTGCTTGTCAGCTGCCGCAGTCTGATCCGGGTTGCCGCGGTGGGTCCTGTTGTCCTGCACCGACATCCCGGGGTCGGGCTGTCCTGGACGGTTTGCCGTCCCGTGGTTCACCGGGCCGTGCTGGGCACCTCGTGTGCCGTACCCGACCTACCGCTGTGGTTACCTGCTCGAGCGTTCATTGCCGAGGGTAGTCAGATGGTGGTTGGGTTCGGTGCGTTGAGCAACCATTCGACTACCCTCGACGCGGCTGGCGAGCAGGAGGGGCTATTCCGCCTTTTTGCGGCCTGCTAGGCCGCGCCAGGCGAGGTCGTCCAAGAGGTCGACCGCTTCGGAGACTTCGATGCGGCCGCTGGCTACGCGGTCGGCTATGGCCTCGCCCGCGCCGATGACGGCCACGGCGACGACATCGAAGTTGGTGCCTGGTTCGGCGTGCTTGGCACTGGATTCGAGCAGTTTGGCGGTCAGTTCGATGACGCGTTCGCGGGCGTTTTCGATTTCCGAGGCGAAGGCTTGCTGGCCGATCGCCTGGCGGTAGAGCACCTGCCAGGAGTTGCGGTTTCGGTCGACGAAGCCGAGGAAACCCTCGAGCGCCGTACGCACTTGTTCATGTGGGGACAGTTGCGGATTTCCCGCCGGTGCCACCGATTCGATGAAGCGCAACCCCTCGCGCTGGATGCAGGCGCGGAACAATTCATCCTTGGAGCCGTAGTAGAGGTACAGCATCGGCTTGGAGATTTTCGCCTCGGCGGCGATCGCATCCATCGAGGTGTCGTGGAACCCCTTACGCGAGAAAACCTCGACCGCGGCGTCGAGCATCTGCTGCTCACGAACCGCTCGAGGAAGTCGCTTCGTTCCGCCCGCCATCACTCTCCTACCACATGGTGAAACTCTTATATTACTCCAAGGTAAGTTCGGCGGGTCGGATTGCGTGTTCGTAAGTTCGGCGAACTATCGGCACTCGGCTCCCATCCTTCGGACCGCGATGTCCTTGGATTCGCGGGCACAGCTGTTCAGCTGTCCAGCAGAGGAATACTACGGGTGTACGGCGACAAGGCGGCTGTACAACATACGAGAGCCACTAGCGACTGCTCGCAGGTCGCTGGAAAGGCCAACCGTCAGCAGGACTGCAGCGCGCCCTTGAATCGAGCCATCCGCAGCACCGATGCGTCGACCCGCTCGGCGGACAGGCGCCCACTCGATACCGCCTGCTCGAGACGGTCCAGCACCTGCGGCACCGCATCGGTGGTGATCCACAGGGCATTGTCGGCACCGGCGATCAGCGCCGCCTCGACCGCGTCCTCGATGCTCATCCGGCTCGTGATGGCGGCCATGCCGCCGAGGTCGTCGGTGAAGATCGGACCCTGGAACGGTGCCGCGCCGTAGCCGGTGCCGTCGCGCAGCAGCGCCATGGCCTCCGGGCTGATGCTGGCGGGGACGTCGGGGGTGGTCAGGCCGGGTACGTCGAGGTGACCGACCATGGCGGCAGCGCCGGAGTCGACCAGATTGCGGAACGGCACGAGGTCGACACTCTGCAACTGCGTCAGCGGCGGGGTGCGGACGGCGCCGGTGTGCGAATCGCCCGATCCGGAGCCGTGGCCCGGGAAGTGCTTCATCACCGTGCCGACCCCGACCTCGTTCATGGCGCGGATGTAGGCGCCGGCGTATTCGGTGACCACCGCGGGATCGTCGGAGAAGGACCGGTCACCGATGACGGAGTCGTCCGGCTGACTGCTCACATCGACGTCCGGGGCGAAGTCCACGGTGACGCCCAGATCCTTCAGTGCGCGGCCGCGGGTCACGGTGGCGTCGTGGAACTGATCCACTGTCATGGTCTGGGCGGTCACCCGGGCCGATGGGGCGGCGCCGATCAGATCCTTGGCCCGGGAGACCCGGCCGCCCTCCTCATCGATGGTCACCATCAGCGGCACCTTGGCGGCGGCTTTGACCTGTTTGATCAGGCCGTCGGCCAGCAGCGACTTATCGGTCCAGCCGCCGACGAAAATGCCGCCGACCTGCGAATTGCGCACCACATTCGTGGCGTCGTCAGCACCGGTGGCACCGACTGTCAGCAGTTGCCCCAGTTTCTCGCGCAGGGTGAGTTTCGCGAGGAAGTCGGCACCGCAGTCAGCTTTGGCGGTGGTGGTGGCGGGAGCCGCGGAACCGGCCGTCACGGCGGGAATCGCGGATTTCGACGGCGCGGGGCTGGAGTCGCCGTTCGAGCACGCCGTCGCGACGGCGGCGAGGATTGCGAGCAGGACGATCGGCGTCTTCCGCATAAGTCCACGGTAATCGGCGTGCTCCGGGCGGTTCGACTCAGGTATGGCTAGCGGCCAGTCGTAGCGTCCGGCGGGCCAGGTCGGAAATTCGGCTGCCGTCGTGGCCGAAGACCGCGCTGTGCAGTCGGTCGTGGAACGGATCGGTCCAGTGGGTCGGGATTCCGCGGGCACCGGCGCGGATTCCAGCGACCGAACCCGCCGTCGCGCCGTTGGAGTCGGTATCGCAACCGCCCTGCACCGTCAGCGCGATCGTGCGGGTGAAATCGCCTGCACCCCAGAGTAAACCGGCGGTGACGAGGCAGGCGTTCGGAATGGCGTGCACCCAGTTGTAGTGGTCGTGGCGGCGGTGAATGGCCCCGAGAGCCTGCTCCCATGACATGCCACTGTGATGGTCCACGATCACTTCGGCGACCGCGACGTGCAACCTCGAACGTGCCGGAATGCATTGCTGGGCAACGGAAAGCGCATCCGATATGGTGTCGGCGGTGAAGGCCGCGGCCACCAGCGCGGCGGCCCACATCGCCGCGTACACACCGTTGCCGGTATGTGAAAGCCCGGCATCGCGCGCGGCCAGTTCGGCGGCGGGCGCCGGTTTACCCGGGTTGACGTAACCGTAAATATCCGCGCGGATCATCGCACCTATCCACTCGCGATACGGATTTCGATACCCGGCCACCTCCGGTGGTTTCCGACCAGCAATCAGATTTCGGTAAGCGACCCGCTCCGCGGTGTAGATCTGCAGAAATGGCAGAAGTTCCAACCAGGCATCCGCGACATCGGATTGCGTGAAATTCGTTCCGCATGTTTCCAATAGGTGCAATCCCAGCACGGTGTAATCGACATCGTCATCGCGCGGCGCACCGTCGATGCGGCCTTTCGCCGATACCGGCCATGTCGGATTCAACGGATATTCCGGCGACGGCGGCAATAATGCGGGCACATAGTCGGTCAGCGGATAGGCGTCGGCCCGCTCGAGATAGGCGCGGATTCGCGCGGGCGTCCAGACGAATCCGTTTTCCAGCGGCTTGCCGAGCGTGCAGCCGACGCAGCGCCCGAGCCAACCGCCGTGGATCCGCTCGAACAGCTCGGGTATCGGCGCGACCGGCCGGATTGCCGACTGCGGTGCCGCAGTTCCGGATTCGTCATAACCCCAGTCGGGATCGCGTTCGGTGCTCTCGAGTCGATCGAAAATCGCCCAGCATTCGGCCGGTTCGACATGATCGACGGCGACGAGCGCGCGCACCTCGGACTCGAACTCGGCCACCGGATAGCCCGATTCGAGCCGCTGCCGCCATTCGTAGAACAGCAGGGTCCGCGGGTCGATCTCGTGCCTGCCGAAGAACACCAGTTCGTTCGCATCGGGCATATCCGCTCCTGGTCCGTGTCGCCCAGTCGGTTTTTTCGCCGTTCAATCCGTTCCCGCAGCAGATTATCCGCGCGCCGCAATACCTCGTGACGGGGTTGTCGGGAGTAATGTTGTGGCGTAGCCAAATGACTCCAACCTGGAGGTCATCGTGCCGTGCGATCTCATGCTCATTGCCTATGACGGTTCCGAAAATGCCAAGCGGGCCATCGAATACGCCGGCCGGTTCCTCGCGGCGAACAGAGCGGTGGTGCTCACCGCCTGGGAACCGATGGTGCGCCAGGCCGCTCGGCTGTCCGGACTCTCCGGTGTGATGCAGCCGGAATGGGTGCCCGACGAGGAGATCGAGGACGTCGCCTATGTCGACGCCCGCAATATCAATATCGAGGGCGTCCGCTTGGCCAAACTCGCCGGTCTCAATGCCGAGGCACGCACCGCGGAGTGCACGTCGACGATCTGGAATGCCATCGTCGAAACCGCCGACGACCTCGACGTCGACATCATCGTGGCAGGGACGCGCGGCGCCACCGGTATTCGAGCGCTGATGCACAGCAGCGTCGCCGACGCCGTACTCAAGCATTGCCACCGTCCGGTGCTCATGGTGCCGCCGGGTAGGGAACCGCGTCGCTGAGATTTGGGTCGCTCGGGTGGCTCTGCTCCGGGTTTGCGGGGTTAGGGTCGAGGGATCATGAACGGTTTCTTGCTCGCTCAGCCCGGTGGGGTGATCCGCGCGTCGGGGACCCGGGTCACCTTCGACGAGGCGGCGCGGGCGGTGGCGGCGCTGCGGGACGGGACCGCCGAGTTGATCGTCGGCGCCCTGCCGTTCGATCCCCGGAGTTCGGCCGCGCTTTGCGTGCCCGAGCAGGCGCAGCGCACGGTCGGGCCATGGCGGCCAGCGGCGCTGCCGGACCTGCCCGCCGTTCGGGTCATCACCGAAATACCGAGTCCGGCAGAGCATGTCGCGCGGGTGACGAAACTGGTCGAGCAGCTGAACGATCCGGCGCAGCCGTTGCGCAAGGTCGTGGCCGCTCGATCGGTGCTGGCCGAAGCCGATAGCGCGCTGGAACCGGAGCTGGTCGCGGGACATCTGCTGACCAGGCATCCGCATGCGAATGTTTTCGCGGTCGACCTTACGGCCGCGGGCCGGCCGGGTGCGACGCTGGTCGGCGCCACCCCGGAGGTACTGGTCGCACGGCACGGCACGACCGTCACGCTGCATCCGCTCGCGGGGACATTGCCGCGCCTCGCCGATCCGGACGACGATGCCGCGCAGGCGCGAGAGTTGTTGGCCAGCACCAAGAATCGTGATGAGCATGCGTTCGTCATCGAGTGGATTCGGGAGGTGCTCGCGCCGGTCTGCGCGGAACTCACCATTCCGGACGGCCCGCAGCTGATCAATACCCACGAGGTCTGGCATCTGGCCACCCCGATCACCGGTCGCTTACGCGATCCCGCGACGACCGCGCTCGACCTGGCGATCCGCTTGCATCCCACCCCAGCGGTCTGCGGCACGCCGACCGATCTCGCCCTCGACACGATCGCGCACATAGAAGAGGAACGCGGCTTCTACGGCGGCGCGGTCGGATGGTGCGACGCGTACGGCGACGGCGAATGGGTGGTCGCGATTCGTAGCGCGGAAATCGCCGCCGACGGGCGCTCGATCCGTGCCTTCGCGGGCGGCGGCATCGTGGCCGCTTCGGATCCGCATGCCGAGTTGGACGAGACCACCGCCAAACTGCGCACACTGCTCGGCAGTTTGCACTGCGCCATCCCGAGCTGAGCGACCCGCGCCCGCTATTCGATTCCGCTATCGGTGGCCTGAACGTAGGTGATCACGCTCGGCCCTGCTAGGTTGGCCCAGAATATGCCTGCATCGATGTATTGGAGTGCCGCGATGAAGTTTGCTGTCCCTGGTGTTGCGAGTGCGGTCGCGGGCGCCGTGTTGGGCGTGATCGCGGTGTTCGTCATCACGATGGCAGTGCAGCAGAACACGCGGCCCGATATCGAGCGTTCCGACTCCACCTCCTCACTACTCAACAACGTTGAGTACGGCAGCCGCTGATCCCGCGCGGCGCGAACGATAGGCCCGTAGGCGGCAGCCTGCGTAACCACGGAGGGCCGGTGAGCGCCGCGGATTCAGCACAGCCTTCTGCTTCGGCTACCGACTCGTTCGGTTCCTCGGGCGCGGCGCGTCAGTATGACAGCGCCCCGCTGGGCAGAGGCTGGTTCGTCGGGACCGTGGTCGCGGCGTTCCTGCTCACCTTTCTCCAGGCGCCCGGCCTGACGGTCGCCGACACCAAATACGACCTGGCGCAGAATCCGCTGGGTTTCCTCGAACGCGCCGCCCACCTGTGGAGCAGTCAGGCCCCGATGGGGCAGGTGCAGAACCAGGCCTACGGATATTTCTTCCCCCACGGCGCATTCTTCTCCGCCGGACATCTACTCGGTCTGCCCGCCTGGGTAACGCAGCGGATCTGGTGGGCATTGCTGCTGCTCGCCGGGTTCTGGGGCATCGTGCGGCTCTGCGAAGCACTCGGCATCGGCGCACGCGGATCGCGGATCGTGGCGGCGGCCGCATTCGCACTGTCACCGCGGGTGCTGACCACGCTCGGTTCGATCTCCTCGGAGACGCTGCCGATGGTGCTCGCGCCGTGGGTGCTGCTCGCGCCCGCCGCGCTGGGCACCGCCTACCGGAACCGGCGCGGCGGTGCGGCCTCGCCCGCAGGTAGTGCGCTGGCCTTGGCATTGATGGGTGCGGTCAATGCGGTGGCGACGGTCGCCGCATTTCTGCCCGCACTGCTGTGGTGGGCGTCGTATCGACCGAACCGGAAGTGGTGGCGGTTCACCCGGGCCTGGATTCCGCTGCTGGTGCTGGCCACATTCTGGTGGGCGGTGCCGTTGCTGTTGCTCGGCAAGGTGAGTCCGCCGTTCCTGGACTACATCGAATCGTCAGGGGTGACCACGCAGTGGGCCTCGCTCGGTGAAGTGCTGCGCGGCACCGACAGTTGGACGCCGTTCGTCTCGCCGGAGCGGATCGCGGGCGCGGTGCTGGTGACCCAGCCCGCCGCGGTGCTGGCCACCGGACTGCTCGCGGCGGCAGGTATGGCCGGATTGGCGATGCGGTCCATGCCGTATCGCGGGCGGCTCGCGCTGATTCTGCTGGTCGGGCTGGTCGGGATCTGTGCCGGATTTGTCGGTGAACTGAGCGGGCCGTTCGCGGATTCGGTGCGGGTATTCCTGGATACCGGGGGCGCGCCGCTGCGCAACGTGCACAAGCTGGAACCGCTGATCCGAATTCCGTTGGTGCTCGGTCTCGCTCATATGTTGAGCAAGGTGCCGTTGCCCGCATCCGTCCCGATGCCGGTGTGGCGCAGCGCCTTCGCCCATCCCGAACGCGATAGATCCGTCGCCGTCGCCGCCTTGATCCTCACCGCGCTCGCGCTGTCCACCTCATTGGCCTGGACCGCGAAGCTCGCACCGCGCGGCGCCTACGACGAAGTGCCCGGATACTGGAAGCAGACCGCACAGTGGTTGTCCCACAATGCCTCCGATACCCGAGCGCTGGTCGTGCCCGGCGCACCCTTCGGCAGTCAGATTTGGGGCCTCACCCGCGACGAACCGCTGCAGGCGCTCGCGAGTACGCCGTGGGCAATCCGGGATGCAGTGCCGCTGAACCCGCCGGGCACCATCCGGGCCATGGATTCGGTGCAGCGGTTGATCGCCGACGGCAGGCCGTCGACCGGACTCGCCGCGACGCTGGCCGAGCAAGGCATCGGAATTCTGGTACTGCGTAACGATCTCGACCCGGAGACGTCGCGTTCGACCCGGCCGATGCTGGCGCATCAGGCGATCGACGGGTCGCCGGGATTGCACAAGGTGGCCGAATTCGGCCACCCGATCGAGACTGTCCGACCCGATGGTCTGGTCGCCGATGGTGATCTGCGCCCCGCGTATCGGGCGGTCGAGATCTATCGCGTCGAGGCATCGCCTGCGGGCACTCCGATCGAGATCCATAGCGGCACAGGCGCGCCGACATCATTCCCTGGTGCCTACACGGTGCCCATGACCTCGGTCGGCACGGTTCAGGGCGGGCCAGAAGTGCTCGAACGGTTGCGCCGCGATCCCGGTACCGCGCCGACACTTCTCGCATCCGATGCGGCGGCGTCCGGTTTGCCGATCGGGCCGTTGACGGTGACCGATACGCCGATGGACCGGGAGGCCGACTTCGGTCGGGTGGACAATCACAATTCGGCGCTGCGCGCGCCCGACGATGCGCGCCGAACGCACAACCTCGTGCCCGACTATCGGGTTCCCGGTGCGGAATTGGTGCGTGGGGAATGGTCGGGCGCGACGGTCACCGCATCGAGTTCCGCCGCCGACGCCACGCAGTTGGGCGGCTCCGCGCCCGGCAGTTCGACGGCCGCGGTTGTCGATGGCGATCCGTCGACCGCGTGGATCAGCAATGGCGCCGAACACGCACTGGGACAATGGCTTCGGCTCGATCTCGACCATCCGATCAGCTCCGGGCTGCTGCAGGTGACCACCAGCGCGGCCGCGATCGGCGATCCGGTGAAGTGGGTCGAGGTGCGGACCGCGAACGGAAGTGTGTCCGCGCGGATTCCCGAACCTGGTATGCCGGTGTCGATTTCGCTGCCTGCGGGCAAGACCGACTGGCTCACCATTACCGCCATCCGCACCGAGGACGGTACGCGCGGTGGGCAATTCGGAATCAGCGAGCTGACTCTGGACGACTACACCGACCGGAGTGCGCCGGTGCGGGTCGATATTCGGCATCGGACCGTGCTGCCGCCCACACCCGCGGGCGCGCAGGTGCGGGCCTGGGATCTGGGTCAGGAATTTCCCGGGCGTAGTGCGTGCTTCGATGCGCCGGACCGGGTGCGGTGCAGCAAGGGACTTGCCCTGGCACCGGAGGAACCCGGCACGTTCGAACGCACGCTGTCGGTGCCGGAACCGGTGAATGTGACGCCGCAGCTGACCGTGCGGACTCGACAGGGTCCGGCGCTCGAGGCGCTGCTCACCGACAACACGCACCCCGTCGCCCGAGGTAAGGCAGACGTCGGCGACCTGCGTGGTTCCGCCTTCGCGGCCACCGATGGGGATCCGCGCACGAGCTGGACCGCGCCGGAGGATTCGGTGCGGAATCTGGCGGGCGGCAAACCGACACTCACACTGGAATTGCCCGAACCTGCGCTGGTGACAGGGCTGGACGTGACACCGTCGCTCGGCGAGTTGCCCGCCGCACCTGTTTCGATAGTCGTAAATCTCGGCAACGGCCCACAGGTTCGCGAGATCGAACCGGGCGAATCGACCCGAGTCTCATTGCAGCCCACCGTGACCGACCGCATCGAACTGAGCATCCAGACCTGGAAGCCGGTCCTGGACCGCACCGCCCTCGGGTTCGCCCAGACGCAGCCGCCCGGTCTCGCCGAGGTAGCGGTACTCGGTCCCGATTACCCTGCACCCGCCTCGGGGGATCGGCTGATTACCGTCCCGTGTGCGCAGGGGCCGACGATTGCGCTCGGTGGACGATTCGTGCATACGTCCGTCACCGCGACCGCTGATGAATTGCGCTCTGGTGCACCGGTTCCCGCTCGCGTGTGTGCGGATTCGGAACTTCCGCCCGAGTTGGCGGACACCGGGAATGCCCGCCCCGTTTCAACCAACACCGCACTCGGTAATGGCCCAAGTACAGCCCGCACACCGGAGGTGGCCGACAGCGGATCCACCGACACGATCCCGGTGGCTGCGGGGCGTGCGGATGTGACGGTCGCACCGACGGATCTGTTCTTCGTAGACCGACTTCGCCTGAACCGCACCGATTTCACCCCTGCCGCTGCGCCCACTACGACATCGGGACAGCTCCTCGTCCTGCCGCTCAGTACCAATGTCGGTTGGCAGGCGCGCACCGCCGACGGCAAAGAACTCGAGCCGGTCGTGGTCAATGGCTGGCAGCAAGGCTGGCTGCTCCCGGACAACTACTCGAATCCCATCACCGTCTCATTCCCCATCGACCGCTGGTACCGCCTCAGTATCTTCGGCGGCCTACTGCTGCTCATCCCGCTCATCCTGATCGCCATCCCCCGCAAGCGCCGGAGCCCGGCAACCGTTGGCCCGGAGCCGAATTCGCCCGCGGGCACAGACGCCACCCGAAATCCGCCTGGTAAGCGCAGCCGTGCCGACTCCGACGTGCACCCAGCCGAGCAAACCGCCGAGGGCGCGTCGCCCCCGACCACCTGGGGTAATCGCGTTCTCGGCGCGCTCGGAATCGCCGCTGTCGCAACAGTCGTCGCCGGACCCGTCGGCACCACACTGACCGTGGTCGCGCTCGCCGCCACTCGGTTCTCCGCACGGGTGACGTCGA
Organism: Nocardia sp. NPDC006982; assembly: GCF_042869435.1. Lineage (NCBI taxonomy): Bacteria > Bacillati > Actinomycetota > Actinomycetes > Mycobacteriales > Nocardiaceae > Nocardia > Nocardia sp. NPDC006982. Next base: position 426,974 of record NZ_JBIAFV010000002.1, read on the forward strand.
AAGTCCTCACCGCCGTCGCGGGCCTCGGCACCGCCGCCGCGGCGGCAGCCCTTTCCACCGGACCATGGCGCGCCGCAGGCGGATACATGGGCGGCTCGCTGTGGGTGCAAGTACCCGCACTGCTCGCCGTGATCGCCGTCGGCATCGCCGCGCTGCCCGCCCGACGTGCACATCGTTGAGGGAATAGCCTCGAACAGGTGATGGACTGCGCGGAGTGCGGATTCGAATACGACCCGGCCTTGGTTCCGGAGGTGTCGGCGCTGACCAGGGGCCACGCAGCGGAATACGCGGCACTGCTCGCCGGTGACGGCCGGGTGCTCCGGCAGCGCACCGCGCCGGATGTGTGGTCACCGTTGGAATATGCGTGCCATGTGCGGGATGTGCTGTTCGCACAACGAGAACGGGTACTGCTCGCCCGCCGGGTCGATACACCGGCACCGGAGCCGATGGGTCGCGACGAACGCGTCGAACACGACGGATATGCCGATCAACGACCCTCGGATGTCGCCAGGCAACTCGAGGATGCGGCGCTGCTCTTCGGCAATGTCCTCGACCGGTTGGCACCTGCGGACTGGGACCGCAAGCTCATTTTCACCTATCCCGAGCGCCAGGAACGTCCGCTGCGTTGGCTCGCCCTGCATACGCTGCACGAACTCCGGCACCATCTGCTCGACATCCGCCGCCAGCTCGACAGCTGATCACAACCGCCCGATCTCGCGACGCCGTGTCCCGCGGCCATCAGCTCACGGTCATTCACGCGCCTTAGGCCCGAATCCGGTCAGCCAACCGTCTCGTCGCGCGCTGCCGTCGCGGTCGCAGCCGAGCGCGCGGCCTTCGCACGATCGCGATCACGCGCGAACCGGCGCGCCGGTTCCTCGATGAGTGCATAGCTGGCCGCGGCGATCGGGAGGGTGATCGCGATCGTCAGGATGAGCACCTTGCCGAAGTTGCCGCCGAACGGCAGGATTCCGAAAATCGGGAACACCACCGAGAGCACCGCGAGATGCCAGAGGAAGATGCCGTAGGACCAGCGCCCGATCATCGCGGCGACCCCGGATTCCAACCAGCGATGTGGACGCGCGCCGGGCGGGCGCAGCACCAGCGGAGCGAGCAGCGCGAAACCGATGATCGCGCCGAAACCCATCTTCGCCGCGTACTGCCAGGGCTCGGCCCGCGTCAGCCCGGCGGGACCGCCCAGGTCGGTGGCGGAGATCAGGAATGCGACCAGCGCGATGCTCCACATCACCGGCTGATTGGCGAGCAGCCGAAGCCGCGGTGATAGCTGATCTCTATTGTCGACGAGCTCGGCGAGCAACATGCCGCCCGCGAACCACGGCAGATATCCGGGCAGCCAATTGTCGGCGTGAATGGCATCGGGGGTCGGCACCGGAATGAAGTTCCAGCCCAGGCTCACCGCCGCGAGCGCGAGGATCGCGGGGATGCGCCAGCGCGCGGCATCGCCACGCAACCGCACCGCCGCGAATGCCAGCAGCGGCAGCGCGACATAGAAGGCCACTTCGACGGACAGACTCCACATCTGGGTGAGTCCATCGGTGAGCGTGAGCGGCACGAATACCTGCGTCAACGCCAGATTCGAAGCCCATACCCGCAGGCCGGCGGTATCGGCCGCACTCGGCACCAGGATCAGCACCGCGGCGACCACAACCCAGTACGCGGGCAGAATGCGCGCCGCGCGATGCCGCAAGTAATGGCCGACCGACGGCGCGGTGCCCAGTCCGCGCGCGACCGCCGCATGCGGGCGCCACAGCAGGAATCCGGACAGTGCGAAGAAGACCGCGACCGCCATATCGAACCGTTCCAAAACCCGTCCGAACGCGGGCGTATTCGCGGCGCCGGTCTGGAATGCGACGTGCGTCAGCAGCACACCGAGTGCGGCCATGCCGCGCATACCTTCCAAGGCGGGCACGAAACCGCGTGTACGCGCGGGTGCGGTGGTGGTCGGCGCGGATAGGGTGGCGGTCATCGAACTCCAGTCTGCAGGATGTCCTACCAGGTGGTAACCCCACGTTTCAGATTTCGCGCTAAACTCGGGCGATTTCTGGGTCGAATCCGGCCTCGGCACCGCATGGTACGACATCGGGCTGTTAGTGTCGGGGCTCACGAGTGCCGCGGCGTGCCCGCAGTACTCGCCGTACAGACCTGTGTTCTACGACGAGGAGAGTTTGCATGGCACTGAGTGCCGGAACCAGAAGGACGGTGGCCTGCCTGCTCGTGGGTCTGGGTGCGTTGCTGATCGTCGCCGCGGTGATGATCCCGACCTACACCGTCAGCAAACTGGCGAAAACTCCACTCGATCTCGAGATCACCACCATCGCGACGAACCAGCCGGGCGAGGACAGCCTGGTCCTGGACTCCAAGTCGCTCACCGCACCGGAGGGCGCGGCCAAGATCGACACGAATGTGCCACTGATCTCACAGCGGTTCCTCACCGTCGAAGAGCCCTCCGACGCCACCGAGATGACCGTCCAGGCCGGTCAGACCCTGCGGCGCATCGATAAGCAGGGCGACACCGGCCTGCTCACCGCGACCGTCGACCGGGTCACCATCGACCGCAAGACCGGCGAGCCGGTGGCCAAGGACCCCAACGGCTCCATCGCCGTCACGGTGAACAAGGACATGCAGAGCATCGCCGACCCGGTCCAGCACACCGGTCTGCAGTACCGCTTCCCGATCGGCACCGAGAAGAAGAGCTACCCGTACTTCGATGTCAATGCGCGTAAGTCCTACGACGCGAAGTTCATCGAAGAGTCCGAGATCAACGACATGAAGGTCTACCACTTCCAGATGTCGGTCCCGGTGACCAACCTGTGGGAGGTGATCCAGTCACCGTCCAACAAGCTGAGCCTGCCCGCCTCGAAGTGGGGCCTCGAGGGCGACGACCCGGTCACCATGACCCGCTTCTACACCGACACCCGCGACCTGTGGGTCGAGCCGCAGACCGGCACCGTGGTCAAGGGTGGCGAGCAGATCCACCTGTACTACGCGCGCAGCGGCGACCACCCGGACGTCACCGCGCTGAAGTCGCACCTGGTCTTCGACGAGAACACCATCGAATCGCAGATCTCGGTGGCCAAGGAGAACATCGACAAGCTGTCGCTGTACGGCCGGATCATGCCGATCGTGCTCGGTGTGCTCGGTGTCGCCGCCGTGGTCGGCGGTGTGTTCCTCGGGATCCGCGGCGGGGCCGCTCCGGCCGGTGCGGGTCGGCGTGGGCCGGGTCGCGGTGGGGATGATGCTCCGACCGAGCAGATCAGGATCCAGAAGAATCTCTGACGGTTAGTTCGACTACTCGGCTCCCCGGCCTTATGCCGGGGAGCCGAGTTCGTTTTCGCGTAGGTCGATTCAGGGCGCGGACGGACCCAGCGGGTAGGCAACGGGATGCGACGGCTGATACAGCAGCATCACTCCCGCGCCGGGAATCTTCATATCGATGCAGCGCCCGAAACCCCGCTCGGCGATCTCACCCGCGAATTCCGCCCCACGCCCGCCCAATTCCGCCATCGTCTGCTCGATGTCATCGCACATCAACGAAATCTCGTGACGCGGCGACCCATCCGCCGGATGCACCCCGAGCTCACTCGGCCCAGTTCCGAATATGAGCCACCCCCCATGCGCATCCACATTCGGCCAGCCGAGAACGTCACGGAAGAAGGCGCGTGCCGCGTCCGGATCCTGCGCATAGACCAGTGTGTGCACAGCGGTGATCATGCTGGTGATGCTAGGCGAGTCGACGGCTCTACGACGCGTGTCTTGACGGCCCGGCGCTCGGCTGTGCTCGGATAGCCCGTGATCAGCTGGGTGCGCCCGGCGGTTCGGCGATCCCGGAGTGGTCGGCGGTACGCAACACGATCACCGCCACGAGCGTCGTGGTAGCGGCCGCGACACCGACCGCGGTAGTGATCAGCGTCGGTACCGAGCGGGCGAAACAGGCCATGAGGACCACCTCGACCACCAGGCCGAGCCAGGTCACCGCGGCGAGGGCTGTGCGGTCCACCGCGATCGCCGAAAGCAGTGCGCCCTGTAGCACCGCGAGTATGGCTCCTTGCAGGGCGAACAACCACAGCAAGCCTTGGATCGGCGCGTAATCCTGTCCCGCGAACAATGGCGCGACCGGTGCCGCCAAGGCTGCGCCCGAAACCGCCACGATTCCGATGCCCGACAGCACTGCCAGTGCATCCCGGATCGCACGCGCCGAATGCGTAGGCTGCGCCATCCGCGGATACAGCACGACTCCCACGGCCTGCGGCAGCCAGAACGCGATCTTCGCCGCGATCGCCCCCAGCGCGTACCGGCTCGCATCCGCCTCGTCCAAAACTATTCGCGCAATGATCAAATCCGCCGACGACAATGCCATCAACGCCGCCTGCACCTGCGCCGCTCGCAATACCGGCAACACTCCGACGGAACGCACACCCTGAGCCGGCGGCCGGTCGCCGGCGGGCCGAACGTCATCTCGAGTTCCCGCTTCGCCGACTGCGAATCCGGGCATCGGTCCTTCGGCGGCAACGTCCGGCGACCCTTCCGTCGCAGGGGCGATAGCGGGGCGAATGCGCGCTGAGGGGGAGCCTGCGGTGGAGCGGGCGAACGCGGCGGCGACAACGATTCCCGCGGCGGCGGCACACAATGCGGGAGCCGTGCCGCCACCCGCCGCGAGGACCAACAATGCCGGGAGCACTCGCGCTACCCCGGCCGCGCCCAGGACTACGGCCAGGGCTCGGAAGCGTCTGCTGCCCTGCAGGATTCCCTGTTCACCGGATAGCAGGACCAAGGCGGGGGCCGCGCCGAGGGCGGCGGCACCGGCGAGTACACCGACGTACAGTACGGCCGTCACAACCGGCACCAGCACCGCGGCGACTACAGCGACGATCACCGCACACCGCCACTGCAACCCGCGCAGTGCCGCCACACTCGACCCGCGCACCAGTTCCCTGGCAACCACGTTCTGGAGCGCGAGGGCGGGTACCGCGCACAACAGCTGCACCGCGAGCAGGCTGGCGAATTCGCTGTATCCGGTGACCCCCAACCAACGGCTGGCCAGCATCTGCAGCAGATATCCCGCCACATTGGCCGTCATCGCCCCTGCCGTGACCAACGTCAGATCCGCCACGACGGGGAGACGACGGACAGCGGGCACGCGGCAATCGTCCCACCCCACCACCCCGCGCCCCGCACGCGCCCACCATGACCGGACCGACTCTCGTCCCTGCTCCCTGCTTCTCCGGCACCCCGTGGGATATCGAGCAACTCACCCCGCCGGCCGCCCATCCCATGCGCACAATGCGGCTCCCCGAAGCCGCGCTCACGCCCACAATCTGACCTCGCCGCATGATCACGAGGGGGCAGATCCCGTGGAGCAGGGCCGACAGCTGGAACCTGTTCCTGGACAACACCCACGCCCAAACCTTCGGCGCCGCGCCTGCTCGACGCGCAACTCACCGCCGAGGCCGGTGCCCAACTCCAACGCCTGGCAACACTGCTCGGCGCGATCGGCGACCCGATCGGGATTCTCGCGCTGGCTGTAATGGTCCGGACGGGCAGCGCCGCGGCGAGGGCGCTCGAGGCCGACTACACATGCGGCACAGTGACCACGGGTCGACCTGGCGACAAGACACTGCAACTGTTGCGCCTTCGCCGCCGACTTTCCCGTGGTGTGGTCGAGCGTCGTGCGTCTGCAAGGGCAGGATCGAGTCGCCCGACGGGTGATGCCCATAACAGGCGCTCGGTACCGGAAGGTGGCGGTTTGCTCGACGGTACGTAAGGTGCACAGGCGTGAGTGGCAGCGGCCCGGCTCGACACACCCGGTGGGCAAGGTTCGTCCCCGCCGGTTACAGCGGCCTGCTGGCGCTGCTCATCGCAGGCCCACTGCTCGGGCCGGGCTATCTTCTGCTGCGCGACGCAGTGAGCACACCGCGTTCCTACCTGACGGACTCCGCGCTCGGTCTCGGCGACGCGGCCCCACGCGCAGTCCCTCAGGATGCACTGCTGGCAGCGGTCTCACCGCTCATCGACGGCGGTTCGATCGTCAAGGCAATACTGCTCGTCGCATTGTGGGCAGCCGGATTCGGCGCCGCAGTCCTGTCCCGCGAATTGCTCCGGGTATCGACCGGCCCCCAACTGGTCGCCGTCACGGTCGCGATGTGGAACCCCTACGTCGCCGAACGTCTCCTACAAGGCCACTGGAGCCTCCTGACCGGCTATGCGGCTCTGCCCTGGACCGCATTGGCCGCGTACCGAATCCGCTGTTCGATCACCCCGGACCCCGGGCAGCCGCCACTCGAGCCGAACGCCGAGGCGGCGCCCAGCCGAAGCGGAAAGTCCGCTTCGCGCAGGAGTGCCGTGAGTTCGTGGGCGGCTCTGGCTGGATGCTTCGCGGCCGCGGGACTGACCCCGACGGGTGCGCTGCTGGCGGGCTGCACCGCCATGGTCCTGGTCGGACGGCGAAATCTACTCGGCGCGCTTGCGCTGCTGCTGGCCACGTCCGCACCGTGGTCGACCGCGACGGTACTGTCCGGCGCAGGCTCTGAACCCTCCGACCCCGCGGGAATCGCCGCCTTCGCCGCCCGCGCCGAACCAGCCCTCGGCACCCTCGGCTCCCTGGCCGGACTCGGCGGAATCTGGAACGCCGACTCGGTCCCCGACTCCCGCACCACCCCCCTCGCCCTGATCGCCACCGCACTGCTGCTGACTCTCGTCGCCATCGGCATCCGCACTACCGCGGGGATCAAGGCACGCGTTACGAACCGCCATACCGCTGATCGGCCCACACCCTCGACCAGCCCCGCACATGCCGATGAATCCGACACCGCCACAACCCGTTCGCCGGCCTCTGCTGCCGAAATGCCCGGCGATACCGCAACCCGCCGCCTCGATGCCGGTGACATCGAATCCGACACAGGCGACGCGGGTTCGAATCGCGGGGCGGCCGAGACATCCAGCGCCGGCGCAACTCCCGCAGGCGACGCCACAAATTCGACGCACCCCGAGGCCGCGGCCACCGAGGCCGACACAGCCGCCGGCGTCGATCGGGAGAGCTTGCGAGTCCGTCGCGCATTGCTGGTACTTGCGGCTCTCGCAGTCCTACTGCCCGCATTGGGGGCGACGTCCTGGGGCATGAGCGGCTTGGAGTGGCTTGTCGGTCATGTGCCCGGCGCGGGGTTGTTGCGGGATACGCAGAAGTATGTGGCGCTTGCCATGCCTGCGTACGTGCTGTGCGCCGCCGCTGGGTGTCGAGCGGTCGCACTGCGCCTCGCAGCAGCGACGAAGGAGTCCGCCGGCTCACTCGGGATGGCCTTGACCGCAACGGTATTCATCGCGATGCTGGTGCTGCCGCTGTTCGATTTGGCCTGGGGTGTGGGTGGGGCGCTGAAGCCGGTGCATTATCCGGTCGGCTGGCAGCGGGTTGCTGAGCGGATCGGTGGTCCTGGGGATGTTGCCGTGTTGCCCGGCGGGATGTTTCGGAAGTTCCCGTACAGCGGCAAAGTGGCGGTATTGGATCCGGCGCCACGAATGTTGCCGCGCGATGTGTTGCAGACCGGTGAGCTTCCGGTGCACGGGCGCACCGTGGCCGGTGAGGGCACCCGGGCCCGGGAGGTGGAAATCGCACTGCTGCACGGTGATTCGGCGCGGCGGTTGGGTGAGCTCGGGGTCGGCTGGGTCCTCGTCGAACGCACCACGCCCGGGCCACTCGGCGAGTCGAAAACAACACTCGCCCAGCTGGACTCGGTCTACGCCGACTCCCAACTGGCGCTGTACCGAGTCCCCGACGCCACCGACCATTTCGAAGAATCACAGTCCGCGCACCGCGTGATCGCCTACGCCGCCCACATCCTCTGGGCCGCCCTGCTGGTCGGCGGTCTGCTGCTCGCGGCGATATTGCGCCCCACGCCGTTGACTCGAGCGGCAGCGCACGCACGCAAATAGGACCACCATGCACGCTCGGGGGCGCGGATCGGCAGGCCGACAACGCCTATGACATTCGACATCGGCGACCTCCCCAGCCGGCGCCCGACGGGAGCACGCCGCGCGCGGTTAGCCGAACAGGAGCAACAGACCGCACTGCGCACCGACTTCGGAGATCGATTCGGGCCACGACATCCGAACGCCCGCACGCGCACTGCCGGTCAACGACGAGTTCGTCGCATGACCGCGACCCACTACCGATCAGGGTCCCGGCGGGATAAGCCCCGAGCTGTGCTCACCTCGAGCCGCGGCCGCGAGCACCTCGTACACACCGTTACCGGTTTGCTCCCAAGAGAATTCACGCGCGCGGGCACGCGCCTTCTCCCCCATGACAGCGCGCGCCTCGGTGTCGTCGACGAGTTCACCGACGGACTCGGCGAGCTGGCTCACATCGTCGACGAGCACCCCGGTCACCCCGTCGACAATGGAATCGGTGAGTCCGCGTGAACTGCGGTAGCCGATCGTCGGGACGCCGTGTTGCGCCGCCTCGATGACCGCGAGGCCCCAGCCCTCCTTGCGGGAGGGCAGCACGTGTACCCAAGCGCGCGCGAGCAATTCATGTTTGCGCCGCTCGTCGACGTGGCCGTGGAAGGTGACCGCGTCGGCGATGCCGAGGTGGCGGGCGTCGGCCTTCAGGTTGTCCGCCCACCAGCCGTCGCCGATCACATCGAGCCGCAGGCCGGGAATCCGACTCCGCAGTCGCGCGACAACCGCGAGCGCGTCTTCGATCTGCTTGTGCGGCACCAACCGCGAGAGCACCACGATGCGCGGCTCTTCGGTGCGCGTCTCCGCGCAGCCGGTCGGCGCGTCCACTGGAACGGGTTCGGCGCCGTTGCGCACCACCGCGATCCGGGAGCCGTCCACCCCCAGCGTGGCCAGTTCCTCGGCCGAGGGCAGCGAAACGGTCAGGTATTGGTTGTGCCGATGCACCCGCGGCGAGAGCCGCGATTCGATCCACCAGCCGATCCGCCCGACGAACCGTCCGGCGACCGGCCACTGCTCCCGGTGCCCGTGATGCACCAGCACCACCGACGGCGCCTTGGTCGCGGCACCCGCGAAGAACGGGATCCCGTTCTGCGTATCGATCACCGCATCGGGCCGCAGACCCCGCAGCGGCCCGATGCCGAGCCGTCCGAACGCGATCGCGGCCAGTGCCCGCGGATAGACGGAGAACCGCCCGCCCGCCCGGCTGATATCGATGCCGTCGATCCGCTCCCGCTTCGGTGCGCCCGGATAACGCGCGGTGCGCAGGGTTACCTTGACCCCGCGCGCGGCGAGCTGCGCGCCTACCTGTTCCAGGTATCGTTCGCTGCCGCCGCCCTGCGGGTGCCCGGTGTCACGCCAGCACAGCAGGAGGACTTCGCGCACGGTGGAGCTTCTCTCGGTCAGCAGGTCACGGATATCGCCGTACACCCTAACCCGCGCACCTGCCCGACCAGCCTCCACCGCGCCCTTACCAGCAATCGCGCTCCGCATGAACAGCAACCGACGCCAGCGAGAATTCCCAGCCCAGGTGGGCGGCACTGCGGTGGGTTGCCCGCACTATGCGAGACTCTGCGCCGTGCCGACTGCTGAAACCGAGCCAGCCGAGGCCGTGGCGACGCATGCCCCACGGCGCGGACGAGCCGTGTCCCGGTTCGCGCGGCGGGCGACCTTGCGCCGGTCGCTGCGGCTGCTCGGCAGTTTCCGATTCGAGCAGACCGATCCCGCACTGTTCTACGGCGGTCTTGCCGCTGACAGCGCGGCGATGCTCGGCGATTTCTACACAGATGTCACCGGACACGGCCTCGATGGCGCGACCATCCTGGATGTCGGCGGCGGCCCCGGCTACTTCGCCGACGAATTCGTCAAGACCGGTGCGCGCTACATCCCCGTCGAGCCCGACCCGTCGGAGATGCACGCCGCCGGACTCTCGGTAGCGGGCGCGGTCCGCGGGTCCGGGATGGCACTGCCGTTCCGGGACAACGCGGTCGACATCTGCTTCTCCTCGAATGTCGCCGAGCATGTGCCGCAGCCGTGGGTCATGGCCGACGAAATGGTCCGCGTGACCCGTCCGGGCGGCTTGATCGTGCTCTCGTACACGGTCTGGCACGGCCCGTTCGGCGGCCACGAAACAGGGCCGTGGCACTACCTCGGTGGTGAGTACGCAGCGCGCCGATACCGTCGCAAGACCGGCCGGGAACCGAAGAACCGCTTCGGCAAGTCGCTGTTCGCGGTCGGCGCCGTCGACGGGTTGCGTTGGGCGGCAGGCACTTCCGCAGATGTGCGCGTCATTTTCCCCCGCTACCACCCGCGTTGGGCCTGGTGGGTGGTTCGCGTACCGGTGTTGCGAGAGTTACTGGTGAGCAATCTGGTGGTAGTGGCCAGCAAGCCGTAGCGCTACTTCTCCAGCCAGCCCCGGCGCCAGCTCCTGCGCCCGCATGCGTTGATCGTGGCCGCCCATGGCGATTCCTGAATGGCCAAACCGACCGTCTCCAGGGTGGTCAGACCGACCTGAACAGCCAGCATTCCGACAACGGCCACCGCCTCGGCGGCCTGCATCGCGGCGGTTGCCTGCTCGATGGTCAGCGTCCGGCCCGGTAGGAAGGAAACCACCCACCCACCTGCGCCGACACTTTTAGCTTGATGCTCGGTCTGGTCGCTGGTCATCAACGACCGACCGATCACTTGCACCGCCATGACTCTGACTCCCCAATTGCGTAATCGGTTCATGAATCGAGCGAGCTGATCAGTAGCTACAGCATGACCGGTGCAGTAACAGAACGCAATAGTGCGTTCTCTGAAAAGCGAACCGACAGGTTGGAATTCGCGCAGTTCAGACCGTCGGCCAGGCAGCAAACTGGAACACGTTACAGACAATCGGGCCACAAAACTGTAACGTGTTCTCATGCATTACGACAGCCTGTTCATCGGCGGCCGCTGGACCGCGCCCGCCGCCACCGAGCGCCTCCAGGTCATCTCGCCCGCGACGGTCGAGCCGGTGGGCAGCGTCCCGGTGGTCGGTCGCGCCGACGTCGACGCCGCGGTAGCCGCCGCCCGGCACGCCTTCGACAACGGTCCATGGCCGTCCACACCGCCCGCGGAGCGCGCCCAGGTACTCACCCGCGCCGCGCGCCTGATCGAGGAGCGTTCGGCGGATCTGCTCGCCACGCTCACCGCGGAAATGGGCGCACCGCAGATGATCGCCATGACGCTCAACCAGATTCCGGCCGTGGCCGCGCTCGACGCGTACGCCGGACTGGCCGAGTCCTTCCCCTGGAACGAAACCCGCACCGGCCTGTTCGGCACCGCGCGGGTCTCGCGGGAGCCGCGCGGTGTGGTCGCGGCCGTCACGGCCTGGAATGTCCCGCTGTTCCTCGCGGCCAATAAGCTCGCACCCGCATTGCTCGCCGGATGCACGGTGGTGCTCAAGCCCGCGCCGCTGACTCCGTTGACCGCCAACAAGATCGGGGAAATCTTCACCGAGGCGGGCCTGCCCGAGGGCGTGCTGTCGATCCTGCCCGCCGAGGCGGATGCCGCGGAGTATCTGGTTTCGCATCCGGGCGTCGACAAGGTCACCTTCACCGGCAGCACCGCGGTCGGTCGCAAGATCGGCGCCATTGCGACCGGCCAGCTCAAGAGCGTCTCGCTCGAGCTCGGCGGCAAATCGGCGGCAATCCTGTTGCCGGATATGGATATCGCCAATATCCCGGTGCTCGCCTTCTCCGGTCTGATGAACAGCGGCCAGGGTTGCGTCGCGCAGACTCGCATTCTCGCGCCGCGCAGCCGCTACGACGAGATCCTGGACGCGCTGGTCGAGCACGTGCGGACGCTGAAGACCGGCGATCCCACCGATCCCGCGACGACCTTCGGCCCACTGATCTCCGAACGTCAGCGCGACCGTGTCGAGGGCTATATAGCCAAGGGCACGGAGGAGGGCGCGCGACTGGTGCTCGGCGGCAGCCGCCCGGCAAATGTGGAGCGCGGCTGGTTCGTCGAGCCGACCATCTTCGCCGATGTCGACAACAAGTCGACGATCGCGCAGGAGGAGATTTTCGGCCCGGTCCTGTCGGTCATCCCATACGAGACCGAGGATGAAGCGGTTGCCATCGCGAACGATTCCGTATACGGCCTGGCCGGCTCGGTCTGGACCGCCGATATCGAGCACGGCGCGGAAATCGCGGCGCGGGTGCGCACCGGAACCTACGCGATCAATTGGTACGCATTCGACCCGAGCTCGCCGTTCGGTGGTTACAAGAACTCCGGCCTCGGCCGGGAGAACGGACCAGAGGGTCTGGACGCATTCTGCGAGCAGAAGTCCCTGCTGATGCCGATGGGATGGACGGGGTAGTCAAGCCCCCGGCATAACCACCCGGACTACCGGCTGACGATCCGGTGCGTCGACGATTTTCGGCGCACCGGCGTCGACGATTTCGACCTGCCAACCCGACGGCAGCGCATCCTGCAAACGTCCGGCAGCGCGCCGCAGCGGTGTGCTCGCGGTCGCCGGCTCGATCTGCGGCACCGCCAGCGGGCCGATTTCCAGATCGGTCATGTTCCAACCACCTCTCATGCGTTGATCTCATCGCTGGCCGCAAGGTTCGGATTCGCGAGTCGAAAGGGAAGTAGTTCAGTCGATCTAAGTCATAGAGTTAACGATTGGCAATCGATCTGGCGGGTCATGAGACGGAAACCACGCGTAGCATAAGCCCCTCCCGGACCGGCTTCTTGTTAATACGAAGCACGTCCGGGCAAATCAACCGTAGCGCACCGACGGCTTCAGATCCGACAATCCGAGAACATCGACAGATCGATACCGCCTGGTACGCGCATTCGCCGACGAGATTTGCTAGCGACGCAGCGACCGCCGATAACCGGCGGGCGTCGTACCGGTGGCCGCGCGCAGGTGCACCCGCATCGCGGTGACACTACCGAATCCGGACTGTGCCGCAATAACTTCGACGGGCAGTTCGGTAGTCTCCAGCAACTCCCTGGCACGCACAGTGCGCTGCGCCTCCAACCAGCGCCGCGGCGTGGTGCCCACCTCGGCTTTGAATCGGCGGATGAATGTGCGTTCGCTCATCAGCGCATGTCCGGCAAGCGCCGAAACATCCGGCGCTGCAGCCGGATTCGCCGCCGCCCAGGCCATGGTCGCGGCCAGCGCGCCAGGGAAGTCATTGCCGCCCAAGGCATCCGGAATGTATTGCGCCTGACCGCCCTCGCGGTGCGGTGGTGTCACATTCCAGCGGGCCAGATCGGCCGCTACACCCGCACCCAGCTCTCGACGCACGATATGCAGACACAGGTCCAGTCCCGCGGACAACCCCGCCGAGGTGAGCACATCACCGTCGTCCACGTAAAGCGCGGCGGGGTCGAGCTTTACCGCTGGGAACAGTGCGGCGAATTCATCGCAATACGCCCAGTGGGTGGTGGCGGGCCGCCCGTCCAGGAGTCCGGCCCGCGCCAGGATGAACGCGCCGACGCAAATGCTCACCATGGTCGCGCCGCGCTCCGACGCGGCTCGCAGCGCATCGAGCACCGCCTCGGCCGGCGGCAGCGTGGGCAACCCGGTTCCCGGAACCACCACGATGTCGGCGCTCGTCAACGCCTCGAGTCCCTGCTCGACCCGGAGTTCAAAACCGTTCGGGGTCCACACCGGACCCGGCCGCACACCACAGGTCCGCATCTCGAACCCCACCGGTTCCCCGGTCTTGCCCGGCCCGTGGCGGAATGCCTGGACCGCGCAGGCCAGGTCGTAGGTCATGACGCCGTCCAGCGCCAGCGCGACTACCTGCAGCACATCCTCAGTGTGGCATGAATCCGAGCGTCACCGGAATCCCTGCCATCAGCTGCGCACCGCGAGGGTGAGGCACCCGCCTCGTGCACTTGTTGATCAGATGCCCCGGCGCCTCGGCCGACGCAACAGGCGCTGGCTTTCGCGCACAGCGCGTACCCTGCGTGCAAAAGCCGAACACTATGCGATGCATGGTATTTGGACAGCACCGAGAGGTTACTGGCGCTGGCGGTCGTGGCGGCGCTGGGCGGCCATGACCTCGACCGTGTGCTGACGGATCCAACCAAGGAACTGGTGCAGCGATTCGGTGAGTCCATGGCCGAGTTCGGTGAGTTCGTAGCTGACCCGCGGTGGCGTGGTGGGCTCGACGGTGCGCGCGATCAGCCCGTCGCGACCGAGCGTGCGCAACGTCTGCGACAGCATTTTCTCGCTGATACCACCGATTTTGGCGTGCAACTCGGAGAACCGTAGCGGCCCGTCGGTCAGCGCGGTCAGGATCAGCATGCCCCAGCGGCTCGTGATGTGGTCGAGCACCTCGCGTGCCGGACACTCACTGTTGAATGCGTCACTCATGCCCTGCCAGGTAGTGGGCTCGACCTGCGAACGTACCGCCATTTCTGGAGCTTACCTGAAGGTATGTCCTTACCATCGGTAAGCCCGGCGGCCTACGCTGCCGCCATGGTCACAGTTGTTTTCGGAGCCAGAGGCAATGTCGGTCGCCACGTGGTGGAGGGCCTGATTTCGAGAGGGGAACAGGTCCGTTCGACGAGCAGGGAACCCGCCACCGCAGGCTTCCCGCCGGGCGCGGAGGTCGTCGCAGCCGATCTCGAGCAGCCCGAAACGCTGCCCGCCGCCCTCGAGGGCGCGCAGCGCGTCTTCCTCTACGCCAAGCCCGAGGGGATCGACGGTTTCGTGGCTGCCGCCGAAGCCGCCGAGGTAAGGCACGTGGTGTTCCTGTCGTCGGGCGCTGTGCTGCAGAGCAATGCGTCGAGCAATCCAATTGCCTTGATGCACAGCGTCATCGAGTCGGCCATCGAGAAGTCCGGTCTGAACTGGACCTTCATCCGCCCCGGCATGTTCGCCACGAACGCCCTCTGGTGGTGGCAGCATTCCATCCGGGACGAGGGCATCGTTCGAATGCCGTATCCCGACGCCAGGACCGCACCCATCCACGAGAAGGATCTGGCAGCACTCGCGGTGACCGCGCTGACCGAGCCCGGTCACCAAGGCCAGGCCTACACCGTATGGGGCTCCGAGTCACTGACCCTGCGCGAGCAGGTGCGGCAGATCGGTGCGGCCATCGATCGCGAGATCGCTTTCGAAGTGATTTCCGATGACCAGGCCCGTGTGGAGCTGGGCAAGACCATGCCGGAGATCGGTGTCGAGGCCATCCTGGCCGGATGGAAGGCAGGCGTCACCGAACCACCGCAGGTATCGACGATCGTCGAAGACATCACCGGCCGCCCCGCCCACACCTTCGCCCAGTGGGCACAAGATCACGCTCTCGACTTCCGCTGACCTATCGCCTGTCCAGCCCCAACTCTTGGTCGGCGGGCGTACGATTGGCGGGAATCCGAGGGTTACTGACATTTCCGCCACTCGTCGGCAGCCGACTCGAGGGCTTCACTGAGAACGAGACATGTTCGAGGAGAAGGAGATCGACGTGGGTGCGCCTGTGGGGATGGATTGGGAATGGGCGACGCGTACGGGAGGGGCGCTTTCCGGTCGTCAGCGCAGGCAGCTGACTGCCAAGCTCGTTGCGGGATTGCCCCGGCTCGTTGCGGGACAGATTGCGATGGCGCTCGGTCGACGCGGGAACGGTCGGGTGGATTTCGCGGAACTGAAACTGCCCGATTCGAAGCTGGCCAAGGCCACCGAAGAAGAAGCGCGGGAATGTCTTTCGGTGCACATGTTGGAGCACTCGTATCGGAGTTACTTCTTCGGGCGTGCGCTCGCTGAAGTCGATGGCACGCGATACGACGACGAGTTGGCCTACGTTTCCTGCCTGCTGCATGATTTGCATCTCGAACACCCAACGCCAGGAAGGTGTTTCGCGGTGACCGGGGCGGAGCGGGCCGTCGAATTCGTCACCGGTGCGGGTGCGACAGCGCAACAGGCACACACCGTCGGTGCCGCGATCGCCGCGCACCTCACCGTCGGAGTCGCCGATGAGGTCGACGATCTCGGCTTCGTTTCCGCCGGCGCGTCGGTGGACGTCTTCGGGGCACGGATGTCCGACCTCGATCCGAGCTGGGTCGAGGAACTGCTGCGCCGCCATCCGCGGCACAACTTCAAACAGCATGTGACGCAAGCGCTGACGAATGAGGCGGCCGCAATGCCGGACGGACGGATCCGATGGCTCTTCCGGACTGCGGGCTTCCGTCAAGTGATCCGGTTCGCGCCGTTCTCCGAATAAATCCCCGCCACAGCCGAATCCACCCGCACCATCGCGAAAGATGGGGCGGGCGGCGCCACAGGTTTCGGCGATTACTCAGCCACCACGGAGCGAGTCTTACGAGCGACGTTCGCGGCCCGTCTCGCGGCCGAGTGGCCGAAGCGCATGCGCCGCAGGCGCGAGTCTCGGCTGCTCGGCCGCGAGACACCAGGGGGCCGCGAACACGCAGCGCCGAAGGCGCTGCAAATTAGACCGGCGCCACAGGTTTCGGCGATTACTCAGCCACCACGGAGCGAGTCTTACGAGCGACGTTCGCGGCCCGTCTCGCGGCCGAGTGGCCGAAGCGCATGCGCCGCAGGCGCGAGTCTCGGCTGCTCGGCCGCGAGACACCAGGGGGCCGCGAACACGCAGCGCCGAAGGCGCTGCAAATTAGACAGAGCCCAGGCGCTCCTTCAGCGCCTCGAACTCGTCGCGCACGCCGGAGGGCAGCTTGTCGCCGACGAATTCGAACCACTCCTCGATGAGCGGGATCTCCTTGCGCCATTCGTCGGCATCGACGGCGAGTGCCTCATCGACATCGACCGGGTCGACATTCAGACCCTCGAGGTCCATCTGGGCGGCGGTGGGCACATTGCCGATCGCGGTCGGCTCGGCCTGCGCCGAACCCTCGATGCGGCCGACGATCCACTCCAGCACGCGGGAGTTCTCACCGAATCCGGGCCACAGGAAGCGGCCGTCGCCACCGCGACGGAACCAGTTCACGTAGAAGATCTTCGGCAGCTTGTTCGCATCGGCGTTCTTGCCGACATTGATCCAGTGGTTCAGGTAGTCACCGACGTGGTAGCCCATGAACGGCAGCATCGCCATCGGGTCGCGGCGCACGGTGCCGACCTTGCCCTCGGCGGCTGCGGTCTGCTCGGACGACAGGGTCGCGCCCATGAAGACGCCGTGCTGCCAGTCGAAGGATTCGGTCACCAGCGGGACCGTGGTCTTGCGGCGGCCGCCGAACAGAATGGCCGAGATCGGCACACCCTGCGGGTCGTCCCATTCCGGAGCCAGGATCGGGCACTGCGACATCGGCGTGCAGTACCGCGAGTTCGGGTGCGCGGCAAGGGTCTCGGTCTCCCGCAGGTACCAGTCGTTGCCCTTCCAGTCGATCAGGTGATCGGGCTCGCCCTCCAGGCCTTCCCACCAGACGTCGCCGTGATCGGTGAGCGCGACATTGGTGTAGACCGTGTTGCCCGCCTCGACGGTCGCCATGGCGTTCGGGTTCGAGCTGTGGTTGGTGCCCGGCGCGACACCGAAGAATCCGAACTCCGGATTCACCGCGTACAGGCGGCCGTCCTTGCCGAAACGCATCCAGGCGATGTCGTCGCCCAGGGTCTCCGCGCGCCAGCCGGGAACCGTCGGCTGGATCATCGCGAGGTTGGTCTTACCGCAGGCGCTCGGGAAGGCCGCGGCGATGTAGTACGCCTTGTCCTCGGGGGAGATCAGCTTGAGGATCAGCATGTGCTCGGCCAGCCAGCCCTCGTCGTGGGCCATGGCCGAGGCGATGCGTAGCGAGTAGCACTTCTTGCCGAGCAGCGCATTGCCGCCGTAGCCGGAGCCGTAGCTCCAGATCTCGCGGTCCTCGGGGAAATGGGTGATGTACTTGGTGTCGTTGCACGGCCACGGCACATCGGCCTGGCCCTCGGCCAGCGGGGCGCCGACAGAGTGCAGGGCCTTCACGAACGGCTTGTCGGTGCCGAGCTTCTCCAGCGCGGCGGTGCCCATGCGGGTCATCACGCGCATCGAGACCACGACGTATTCGGAGTCGGTGAGCTCCACGCCCAGCTTGGGGTCCTCGGCGCCGAGCGGGCCCATGCAGAACGGCACCACGTACATGGTGCGGCCCTTCATCGAGCCGCGGTACAGCTCGGTCATGGTGGCGCGCATCTCGGTGGGGTCGACCCAGTTGTTGGTGGGGCCCGCGTCGGCCTCGGTCTTCGAACAGATGTAGGTGCGGGATTCGACCCGCGCCACATCGGAGGGGTCGGAGAGGGCGAGGAACGAGTTCGGCTTCTTGTCCTCGTTGAGCTTCCGGAAGGTGCCCGCCGCAACGAGCTGAGCGGTCAGCCGATCCCACTCTTCGTCGGAACCGTCCGCCCAGACCACTCGCTCTGGCTGAGTGAGTTCTGCGACGTCCTGTACCCAGGCGAGTAGTTCGCTGTGCTCGGTCGGCTGCTTGCCGTCGGAATCGCGAAGACCAGGAATGGTCGCTGAGGTCATGAAAACTCTCCTGAGATGGGCGGTTCAAGGTGTTTCCGCCTGGCCTGACCATTTCGAGCGACCTGCGAGCAGTCGCTACGGCAAAGCCCATGACCAGCGCGAACACACCGAGCGCCACCGTTGGCGGGAAGGCACCCGCTACGACCAGTCGAAAGCGCGTCATGGCTGGACCGCGTACAAGGACGAAGCGGACGCCCAGGTTCCTGCTTAAGAGGTTAACGCGATGTGACGACCAGTACGGAATCGGGTTCCCCAGGACTACCCACTAAGTTACCTAGTCAAAAGAAGTCCGATATCGGTCGAGTATGGCGATATCGCGTTCGCAGGCGGCGAGCTGTCCTGGTTGCTCGGCCGCGGCACGGCGCAGTCTGGCCTCCAATTCGGCCACCTGACGGTCGATTTCGACGATTCGCTCGGTGCTCGCGCGCATGACGCGGTCCGATAGCGCGGTCTCCGATTCCACCAGCGCGGTAGCGACCCGCTGCTCCAAATGGGCCTTCGCATTGACCAGCGCGTCGGAGACCCATTGACGGAGGTGCGCACGGTCGGCGACCTGGCCGCGGGCCCGCACCACCCAGGCCGCCGCACCCGCGCCGAGCAGCAGCGTCACGGGTAGGACCGCGAAATTGAGGGCTTGCACGAGGGAGAACGGGGCGACCAGTAGGCGGCCGATGCCGACCCCAGCGGACGCACCCAGCGCGATCATGAGGTGATCTTCGACACCTCGGTGCCGCGGCTCCGGATCCGGACCGACACGCGGGGCCGGATCGCGCCAACGCGGTGGCATGTCGCGGTCGTGTTCCGGTGCTGCGCCGAGGCGGTCGGCGAGCTCGGACAGCCGCTGGTCGACGGTTCCGTCCACGACGTTGGTCAGTTCGTTGACCGCCTGCTGTAGGCGTTCGGGATAGCCGTCGAATTCGGCGCGGCGCAAACGGTCGAGCTCACCCCGGGCGGCGGCGTGCAGCGCGCGGACCCGGGCCCCGACATCGGTCATCAGATCGACCCTGGCCAGATGCAGTTGGCTGCGCAGGGTGGACATGGCGGTGGCGCGGCCGCCGTCACGTCCGGCGAGCAGTACGGCGCGTTCTTCGCGCCACTGGATCGGTTCCGCGCCGGAACGCAGCACCGCGACCTGTTCGGCGACCCGTCGGCGGGTATCGGTCAACACGCGCGCGGTGACCGCGGCGACCCGGTCCTCGGATTCGGCGCCGGCCGTGGCCGCCGCGAGCTCCGCGTGCAGCGCACCGAGGCCGGAGCGATCGAGCAGACCCGCATCTCCAGCCGATCGGCCCGCCACCGCGAGCCGCGCCGATACCGGCACGATCTCCAGATCGTCGATGCCCTGGGCGGCAAGCAGTTCGAGGTTGTGCGCCTGCACCGCGCGCCAGTCCTGATAGGCGTGGATGCCGTTCATGGCGAGCAGGACCCGGGTGCCGTCGGCGCGCAGGCGCTGCACCATGTGCACAGTGTCCGCGCCGAGGGCGCTACCCGCGTCCAACAGCATTAGCGCGACCGCCGACGGCGCATTACCCGACGGCGACGTGGTCTCCACCGCCGCGCTCGCATCGGACACCGGATCCGAGAGCGGTATCCGCGGCTCGAACCGAGCCAGTTCGGTGCGCAACAGGCTCGTATTGGCGTCATCGGGCCCGATCAACGACACCGCCGACGCCACCCCCGTGCCCTGCACCGCTCGTAGGAGCGCCGTTCCCTGCGGGTTCCACCGTGCGATGACCGCCTCGACCTCAGGAGTCAGCGACGGCTTCCCAGGAGCGGGCGATCCATCAGGGTCCCCGCCGTTCGGAACAGGAGTCGATCCGCGTGACGCAACCGCTGGTCCAGCCGATTCGTCCCCACTCGTCGGCGATGCCTGTGCCGCCGGACCACTCGCGGACTGGCGTGCAGCGGTAGCAGATTCGTCGCGCTCAGGTGCACCCGAGCCTGACGGCTCCATGCGTGCGGAATCCGGCTGCTCAGAGTCCGGCACTGCTCATCCGTTCCCATAGCCGGATGTAGCCGTTGTGCACGCGAAGGGCGGCGCGGCGAGCCGCAGGGGACATATCGCTGGAGACCACCGCGCGCCAGCGGGCGGCGCGGGCGAGGGCGTCGTCGGCATCGGAGGGCGCGGGTGCACGATACCCGGCGGCCAGGTGGGCGACCTGCGGGTAGGCGAGGCCCGCGCAGAGGCCGAGCCAGAGGGCGTCGTCGCCGAAGAGGTAGTCCTCCAGCATGTCCCGTGCGTTCGCGCCGTCGGCCGGGACGGCGCGGGCGGCGAGACGGGCCAGTTCGTCGAGGAGTTCGCCGCCGCGCAGCGCGGAGACCTGTTCGTAGCGGCGGTGCAGTAAGCGGTGCAGCGGATCGATACCGCTGGCCGCGTGCATGATCTGCAGCAGTGCGTGCGGGCCCAGTTCGGGGTCTTGCCGCAATGCCGACAGCGCGCAGGTCACGCCGTACAGATCCCAATGCTGCAGCAGTTCTTCGCGCTCGGCGACATCCGGTCCGGCCGATGCCGCGACGAACAGGTCGGGCGAAAGCGTGAGCGCCGGATCCGCGGTTTCGGCCAGGCGGCGCAGCGTGGCCATATCGGCCTCGCTCACCGCACCGGCCCTGGTGCGCACGGCCAGCGAGGCGACCACCGGCAGCGTGACCGTCCCGAGTCCGCCGCTGTACTGCTCGGCGGCGGCGACCGCATCACCCCAGCGGGATCCGATGGCGTCGGCCTTGTTCAGCACCGCGACCGTGCGCTCCGGCGGCAGTTCCGACAGAATCCGCCGGTCCGCGGGCTGTGGCGCACCGGAGAGCACGTAGACGATGATGTCGGCGTCGAGTTCGGGATCGGCCACGCCCGGTTCGTCGATCGGCGCCGTCTCCACCGCCGACATCAATGCCAGCGCGTGCAGCACGGTGGTCCGCCCGGTATGCGCCCGCCCGGTCACCTGAATGCGCGGCGGCCGACGCCAGCGCGCGATGGCGGTCCCCACCTGGCCCACGATCCGCGGATCGGCACCCGAGCGCAGCGTCGCGAGCAGGTGGTCGAGTTGGTCCAGTTCCCGTGCGGGTCCGCCCGATCGGATCCGGGGCCCGTCGGATTCGGTGGCTGTCGGCAAAGCTTCGCACCCCCTTTTCGGTGCGCCATTCTTGCAGACATACCGGGCGGACGGGCCGTAGCGCCTGCTTGCAGGTCGCTCGAACGGATCAGCTGCCGCTGAAGTATTTGTTCGCGGTCCGCACGGCCCAGTTCGGCGCGTATTTCGCGGCGGCCGCCAGTACCTTTGCCTGCGCGCCGATTTCGTAGTGCACCCGCGGCAGCCGTCCGCGCTTGCGGGTCGCGTCCCAGATCCCTTGCGCGACATCCTCGGCGGTCAGACGCACGCCGAGCGATTTGGTCGTACCGGTTTCCACTCCGTCCACCATGGCGGTGGCCACGAACAGCGGCCACACCGCGATCACTCGGATATCGTGGTGCTCCCATTCGAGATCCAGTGCCTCGGTGAGGTTTTTGACCGCGGACTTGGTCGCACCGTAGCTGGCGAGTTCGGGTTGACCGTAGATCGCCGACGCCGAGCACAGATTCACCACCTGAGCACCGGGCGTATCGCGCAGATAGCTGAACGCGGCATGCGTTCCCGCTATGACCCCGCCGAGATTGACGTCGATGATTGTCTGGTGGGTGGCCAGATCGATCGATTCGAACGAACCCGCGCGCAGGATGCCCGCATTGTTGACGAGGATGTCGAGCCGGTTCTCGTCACCGTTGAACTCGGCGAGACGCTCGGTCCAGTGAGTGTCGTTCGTCACATCCAGCACCCCGGTGCGCACACTGCCTTCGGCGGCGTGGATATCGGCCGCGAGCCTGGTCAGCCCAACCTCATCGATATCGTATGCACCGACGTGATACCCCTGTGCTGCGAAAAGTAGGGCCGTGGCCCGGCCGATACCCGCCGCCGCACCGGTGATGAACACAGTCGGTCTGCTCATGCGCGCAGTCTAGTGCGGCGGCAAGCCCCCTACCTCGGGGTTCCCACAGATGCCATGGTCACTTAATCTGGCGGGATGGTCGGCACCATCGTCGGTGCGCAGCTTCGCTTTTCGAACGCGGCAGCCGACCAGGCGGAATCCGTTCCGCTGGTCTCGATGAGGAGGTTGCCGTGACCGTCGATGTCATCGGTGTCGAGCCGGACGCGTCCGGCGATCGGAAGCCGCTGCTACCCAGTAGCGATCCATTCCTCCGTCCACCGAAGGGTTTCGCGGCCCGGCCGGCCGGAACCATCCTGCGCAGCCGTCGCGTCGAACTCGCACTGTTCGGTCTTGTACCGCAGCAGGTCTCGGCCTGGCAGCTGCTCTACCGCAGCTGTGACATGCACGGCACCCCGGAAGCGGCGGTCACCACGGTGCTGCTGCCGCTCGACGCCGACCCGAACGAAGACCGCCCGCTGCTGGCCTTCCAGACCGCCATGGACGCGGTCGCCGAGCGATGTTCCCCCTCCTACGCACTGCGTCGCGGTGCCCACGCACTCGGCTCGGTCACCCAATTCGAATGGATGCTGGTGGCCAACGCGCTGCGCCGGGGTTGGGCGGTGAGCATCGCCGATCACGAGGGCCCGCACGGGAATTTCGGCGCGCCGCGCGAACCCGGTTACCGCGGGCTCGACGGGATCCGCGCGGCGCTGCGCTTCGCGCCGCTGGGTCTGCGCCCCGATACCCGGATCGCGGTCTGGGGTTACTCCGGCGGCGGTATGGCCAGTTCGTGGTTGGTCGAGATGGCGCCGACCTACGCTCCGGAGCTCGATATCGTCGGCGCGGTACTCGGCGCGCCGGTCGGCGATCCCGGCCAGGTATTCACCAGACTCAACGGCGGGCATTACGCCGGGCTGCCCGCGATCGTGATCGCCGCGCTACGCAGGCTCTACCCGGCACTGGCCGAGGTATTCGACAGCGATTGCGATGCCGAGGGTCTGCGACTCATCGAACGCGCGGAACGGTCGACACCGTTCGCGGCGGTTCTCGGGCTCGTCAAAAGAGATGTCGGCCACCATCTGAGCCGTCCGCTCGCCGAGGTGCTCGCCGCGCCCGATATGCAGGCCATGCTCGACGACCTGCGGCTCGGTCACTCCATCCCGACCTGCCCGCTGCTGGTGTTGCAGCCGGTGCACGACCAGATCATCCACATGGACGGCGTCGACGGCCAGGTCGAGCGGTATCGCCGCGGCGGTGCACAGGTCACCTATGTGCGCGACCGGCTCAGCGAGCACTTCTCGCTGCTTCCGCTGGCCACGCCGATCAGCCTGGATTGGCTGAGCGATCGGCTCGCGGGAAAACCGGTGCGCGAAGTCGGCGACAGCACGGTGTGGTCGGTCGCCGCCTCGCCCACGGGTGTGCGTGGACTGTGGGAAATGCTCGGCACCGCGGTCAAGGTGGCGCTGGGCAAGCCGCTGCGTCAGGAGACCGAGCCCGCCGCTCGAATCCCCCGCGTACGCGCCGCATAACCGTTCGCCTCGGGTGACCCGCAAGCGATCCGCTACGACCGCTTGCTGCCCGCATCCTGCGATGCTGGACAATGGAGCGCGTGAACGACGCCGCGAACCATACTGCCGAGTCAGTTCCCGGACCGCCGTCCACAGCTCCGGCTCCGGCGGACGGTGGATCCCGAAAGGGCTCGAGCTCTCGTCTGTACCCCCGCGTGACGAGCTTCCGCTCGCGCCGGGGCGCACTCACCGCGACCCAACAGCAATCCTGGGATCGCACCTGGCCCAAGATCGGTCGCGATGTGGCCGACGAACCACTCGACGCCACCGCCTGGTTCGGCCGCGAGGCCCCGCTCGTCATCGAGATCGGTTGTGGGACTGGCACCGCCACCGCCGCGATGGCACAGGCGGAACCGCATCTGAATCTCATCGGCATCGAGGTCTATCAGCCCGGTCTGGCGCAACTGGTGCAGCGCATCGAGCGCGAGCAGATCGACAACATTCGGCTGCTGCGCGGTGACGCTGTGGATGTGTTGGAAAATATGATTGCTGAGCAGTCGCTCACGGGCGTTCGAGTCTTCTTTCCCGACCCGTGGCCGAAGGCGCGACACCATAAACGCCGGCTGTTGCAGCCCGCCACATTCGCATTGATCGCCAATCGCCTGCGGCCCGGCGGTGTGTTGCACGTCGCGACCGACCACGCCGATTACGCCGAATTCATCGCCGCGGTCGGCGCCGCAGAACCGCAGCTCATCGGCTTGAACGAGACCACGGGCGGGGTCAGCGCCGAGCATCGCGACACCGCACCGATCGGCTTCGAAAGGCCCGTCACGAAATTCGAAGGCAAGGCACATCGCGCCGGAAGCGCCATCAACGAGTTCATATGGGGGAAGATCGGATGATGAGTGTCGGTGAGATGGCCCACGAGGTCGTAGATGTTGCCGGGGAGGTGCACGGAACCGGATCCGAGGTGATCGGCGCGGTTACGCCCGATGTGCGTCGGGTGCTATTGGTCTGGGACGCCCCGAACCTCGATATGGGACTGGGCGCGATCCTCGGCGGCCGCCCGACCGCCGCCTATCGACCGCGCTTCGACGCGCTCGGCCGCTGGCTGCTCGCGCGCACCGCCGAACTATCGGTCGGCAGCGTGACCCGGGTCGAACCGGAGGCGACCGTCTTCACCAATATCGCGCCGGGCACCGCCGATGTGGTGCGGCCGTGGGTGGAGGCGCTGCGCAATGTCGGCTACGCGGTCTTCGCCAAGCCCAAGATCGATGAGGACTCCGATGTCGACGCGGATATGCTCGCGCACATCGAGCTACGCAGCCGCGGTGCCGGGCTGGCGGGCATCATGGTCGCCTCCGCCGATGGCCAGGCATTTCGCGAACCGCTCGAACGATTGGCCGCCAACGGAATCCCCGTTCAGATACTCGGCTTCCGTGAGCATGCGAGTTGGGCCGTAACATCCGATACCCTCGAGTTCGTAGATCTCGAGGACATCCCGGGCGTGTTCCGTGAACCGCTGCCCAGGGTCAGCCTCGACTCGCTGCCCGACGAGGGAGCTTGGCTGCAGCCGTTCCGGCCGCTGTCGGCGCTGCTCACCTCTCGCCCTGCCCAAGGAGTCGCTTAGTGTTCACACGCTGGGGCGATCTGGTCTATCGGCTGCGCTTCGCCGTCATCGGCATGGTCGCGGCCGCACTCTTGGCACTCGGCGGTTACGGCCTGGGCCTGGAAGACCATCTCAGCTCCAGCGGGTGGGACGATCCCACGTCGCAATCGGCCAAGGCGGCCAAGTTGTCCGACGAGGCGTTCGGACGTGATCACAACAGCGATGTGATCGTGCTCTACACCGCACCGGACGGTAAGACGATCGATGATCCCGAATTCCGGCAGAAGATCGTCGACAGCCTCAATTCGCTGCCGCGCGAACATCCGGATGAGATCTCCAAGATCAACGGCGCCTACTGGCAGACCGAAACCGGTCCGGCGTCACCGTTGACATTCGGTTCGAAGGATAAGAAGTACACCTTCGCCTCGGTCGCCATCCAGGGCAATAACGACACCGATATGGTGCGCAACTTCCGGAAAGTGAAGGATGCCTTCGCCATTCCGGGCGTCGATGTGCAGGTCGCGGGCCTGCAGGCGGTGGCGGGCACGCTGAACGACACCATGGCAGCCGACCAGAAGCGGATGGAGATCCTGGCCATCCCCGCGGTCGCGGTGCTGCTGTTCTTCATCTTCGGCGGTGTGGTCGCGGCGGCACTGCCACTGATCGTCGGTGGTCTGACGGTGATCGGTGCCTGGGGCATCGTGCGTTTCGTCACCCAGTTCACCGAGGTCAACTCGTTTGTCTCGCCGGTCGTTTCGATGATCGGTCTCGGTCTGGCCATCGACTACGGCCTGTTCATCGTGAGTCGATTCCGTGAGGAACTCGCCGAGGGCTACGACACCCGGGCGGCCGTGCGCCGTTCGGTGATGACCTCAGGTCGCACTGTCGTGTTCTCCGCGACCATGATCATCGCCAGCCTCGGCGGCATGCTGCTGTTCCCGCAGGGCTTCCTGAAATCGATCGCCTACGGCTCCATCGCGACCGTCTCGCTGGCGGCACTGACCGCCATCACCATCCTGCCCGCGATGCTCAGCATTCTCGGGTCGCGGGTGGATTTGCTCGGGCTCAAGCGATTCCGCAAGACCAAGACCGCGGAGGAAGTCGAGAACGGCTTCTGGGGCAAGTCGACCCGCTGGGTGATGAAGCATCCGCTCAAGATCGCGATCCCGATCTGCATCCTGTTGCTGCTGCTGATCATTCCGGTCAGGAATCTGGCCTTCGGCGGTATCAACGAGCGGTATCTGCCGCCGGATAACGCGACCCGGCTCGCGCAGGCGAAGTTCGACTCGATCTTCCCGCTACGCAAGTCCGATCCGATCCAACTGGTTTTCGTCTCCGGTAACAGCAGTGACGTCGGCAAGGTGTGGACCGCGGCCAAGCAGGCGCCCGGCTTGAACGGCACCTTCGACGTGCCCGCTCAGTCCAACACGGACAAGGAAGTGTTCCGCACCAGCGCGACACTGGCGGATTCGGAGAATCCGGATCCGACCATCGACTATCTGCGCTCCCTCGAAATCCCGGACGACGTGCAGATGTATGTCGGCGGACAGCCCGCGATCCAGAAGGACAGCATCGACGCGCTGCTGCACCGGATGCCGTGGATGATCGCGCTGGTCCTGTTCGTGACCACGCTGCTGATGTTCCTCACCTTCGGCTCACTGGTGCTGCCCATCAAGGCCGCGTTGATGAGCGCACTCGGATTGGGTTCCACGCTCGGCATTTTGACGTGGATCTTCGTCGACGGGCACGCCGCGGGCCTGCTGAACTTCACGCCGCAGCCGATCATGTCACCGGTATTGGTGCTGATCATCGCGGTTATCTACGGTCTTTCGACCGACTACGAGGTATTCCTGTTGTCGCGCATGGTCGAAGCGCGCACGCAGGGGGCTTCGACGACCGAGGCGGTGCGCATCGGTACCGCGCAGACCGGGCGCATCATCACCGCGGCCGCGCTCATCCTGCTCGTGGTGACCGGTGCGTTCGCATTCTCCGATCTGGTCATGATGCAGTATCTGGCCTACGGCATGATCGCGGCGCTGTTCATCGACGCGACGATTCTGCGCATGCTGCTCGTCCCGGCCACCATGAAGCTGCTCGGCGACGACTGCTGGTGGGCGCCGGCGTGGATGAAGAAGGTGCAGCAGAAGATCGGGCTCGGCGAGCCGATTCTGGACGACGAACGTCCCGGCGGGGGCGAGGTCGTCGACCTGGTGAAGACCACGCCGATCACCGATCCGGTGACGATGCAGATGCCCGCGCTCACCGATAACGTCAGTACTCGGTCGCGGTCACCGCGGCGGCGGCGCACGGTCGAGGAGATCGAGGCGGAGGCGCCGACGCAGCATTTCGCGAAGCTCCCGCCCGAACCACCGGTGCCGCCGCGGCCGGTTGTCGCGCCACACGATCCGACTCGGCCGCGGGCGAATTCGCCGCTGCATACGCCACCGCCTGGGCCGCCCGTGCCGCCATCCGGACAGGCATCGGCTGCGCCGGGGTTGCCGCCTGCGCCGCTCGGCCAGTCGGCGCCGCCCGCACCCGAGCCCATTCGGCCGCGGCCGATTCCGACGATTTCGGGAGCTTCGGAACCGACTCGTCCGATTCCGCCTACGCCCACACCGACGCCTCCCCCGCCACCGCTTCAGCAGACGCCGGTCCCGGCTTCGGACCATCCGACCCACCACGCGCCATCGGAACGCCCCGCCCCGTCGAATGACGATGCCTCGGACGACAACCGGAGCAGCATCGAAAACTGGATGGCCGAGTTGCGGTCCAACCGTCGCCGCATCGGCCAGCCCGACGAAGGTCGGCATCACAGCGCGGACGGGCGGACAGTCAGCGTGAACGAGTTGCTGCGGCGGCGGGATCGCGAGTAACGCGTTGTGCGGCTGCGGCTTTCGTTTCAGCACGAGCCACATCAGTTCCTACCCGGGTGCCGGAAGCGGATTTGTCGGTGACGGCTGAACGACACTGAGCAGCTTCGATGCCAGCGGTTTTTGCGGGCCGCTCGGCGCGAACCCTATGACTCACCGGATCGGCGTCGGGCTCAGGTTGTCCTCCGCGGCGGGCTGATGATCGTCGAGCCAGGCGAGGATGGTGTGCAGGCAGATGCCGATATTGCCGATTTGGCAGTGGTTTTGAGCCTGTTCGGCGGCGGTGAACAAGCGCGTGGTGATGGAGCGGGCGTGGGTCAGCGCGGCGGCTTGGCGGTGGAGTTGGTGTGCGGGCACGTAGTGGTCGTCGGCTCCGGCGAGCAGGAGGACGTCGGCGGTGACGCGGTCGGAGATGGTGCGGGTGGACAGGGTGCGGGCGACGCGGAAGAAGGTGTAGGCGTCGGCGGTGCCGGTGACATGCATGCCCTGGCGCAGGCCCCAGGCGGCGATCGGTTTGCGGGCGGCGGCCAGGCGTGCGGTGAGGTTGACGATGGGGCGAGCGCGGGCGGCGTCGGCGAGGCGCAGTGCCGGGGTTGCGCCGGGAAAGGCTTGTCCGCCAACGCATTCGAGGAAGTCATCGAGAACGTCGAGCGCGACGACGCGACGGATGCGGGGCTCGAAGGCGGCGGCGCGGATGGCGAGTCCGCCGCCGAGTGAGATGCCGATCAAGGTGACGTCATCGAGGTCGTAGTGATCGAGCACGGCTGCGACCGGGTGTTCCCAGGTTGCCGTGAGGGGCAGTCCGTGGTCTTCGAGAGCGCCGCCCTGGCCGGGGCCGTCGAAGGCGATGACGCGGTATCCGGCGCGGGCTCCGGTCAGTAGCAGGGGGAAGATTTCCTCGGTGTACTCGTCGAATCCACCACAGACGACGAGGACGCCTTGCGAAGGGCCCTCGGGCAGCACCTCGTATGTCGGCAATGCGGCCGCACCGTAGGACACGTCGACCGGAGACAGCTGGTAAAGATCGCGCATCGCGCCGACGAATCGATCGCGAGCGGGGACGCGGCGCGGGTCGTCGACGGGCATGAAGAATTCTGCCGCCCGGTCGTAGTATGCGGCAGGCAGCACGCGACCGTCGGCCCGTGCCTGCTGCGCCAGCTCGAGGAACACCGTGATCCACTCGGAGTAGGAGCTGATCCGCTCGGCGGCCGCGCCGACCTCGGCAAGGGCATCGGGTCCGATCCACTGCAGGAATCGGTTGAGCTGGAATTCCATGCCCCGGTCCGGATGCAGTCTGTGGTAGCCGACTGGGTCCGCAGTGGGCGCGATGTCGATGGTCGGCGCATCCCAGTTGACCATATCCACTCCTTAACGCAAGTAATAATGCGATAAGTACGCTAACGCGCACCGAACTAGAACGCAAGGATTCTTGCGTTAAGGTGAGTGGGTGACCGAGTCAGCAGATCGGCCGCGGCGTACCGGCGGCCGCAGCGCACGCGTACGTGGAGCGGTTGTCGAGGCCGCGGTCAGCGTGCTGCTCGAACATGGTCTGAATAATTTCAGTGTCGGCGAGGTCGCGGCCCGTGCCGGTGTCCACGAGACCTCGATTTACCGCCGGTGGCGCACCCGAGAGAACCTCATCGTCGATGCGATGCTGGCCACCAGCGGCGAGGACATCCCAGTGCCCGACACCGGCTCGGTGCGCGGCGACCTCCTCGCGCTGACCCGATCGGTAGCGGCATTCCTGTCCCAGCCCGCCGGCGCGACCTTCACCCGCGCGGCCGCCGTGCATGTCGACGACGAGTCCGTCGCAGCAGCGCGCCGCAGGTTCTGGGAATCGCGCCGCAGCCTGGCTTCGGTCATCATCGAACGTGGTATTCAGCGAGGCGAATTGCCGCAGACCACCGATGCCAGCCTGGTGCTCGAGACCATCATCGCCCCGTTCCACATGCGAGTCCTACTCACCCACGAGCCGATCGACGAGACGCTACCCGAACGCATCGTCGACCTGATCTGCGCCGGGCTCGAACAACCAGGTGCATGACACACGCCGAGTCGATCCAACGAGATCGCCTCGAGTCCAACGGATGCTGGGTATCCGTGTGCCCGCCGACGATCGGAACGGTTCAGCCGGGTCGCTTCCACTGAATCTTGTTATGCAACACAGGCTTCGGCGAAGGCACGCATCGTTGGTACCGACGAGGAGGTGGCGCGGGCGCTTCCGCTGGGTCTTCGCCGGTGGCTCGAGTTTCGGCGCAGTTGTCAGCGTTCTGCTGAATCCGGGTTGGTGGCACCGGCTTCGGCGAAAGCTCGAGCGTAGCGGGTCCCTGCCAGGAGCAGGAGGACGCCGACCACCAGGAAGGCTGCTACTCGGACCAGGCCGTCGAGGGTGGCGAGATCGAAGAGGAACAGTTTGACCAGGGCGGCTGCGGTGACGAGCAGTCCGGAGCCGAGTGCCAGTTTGGCGACGGCGGCCGAGCGGGACAGGTTGCGCAGACCGAAGAACAGCGTGGCCGTCGCGGCGGCCATCCACAGGATGGTGGCGGCGCTGTGGCCGAAGATGAAACCGTCGGCGCTGCCGGTCGCGATTCCGATCGAGACCGCTGCGGCGGTTACCGCATACAGGCCCGCGATGCTCGCTACGACGAACAGCGTCGACTCGTCGGTTCCGCCCTTCGTCATGCCGGGGAGTCTCCGGGCACACCAGACGCCCACAACGATGACCGCGAGTGCGAGGACGGCGCCCAGAGCGGTGGCGAGATTCAGACGCAGTTGTGCAAGCCGTTGTGCTGCAAGCACTTCCGGAGTCACGGTGGTGAAGTATGCTACCGAGCCGACCAACGTGAATGCCGCGCCGACGGCGGCGGTAATACGGGAGCGCCGCTGTCCGGCCAACCCGAGGTAGCACAGCGCCACCAGGAACAGTGCGATGGGCAGGGTCTGTACTCGCGTCACGCCGACACACGCTTCGAGCAGCGCGAACGAACCGGCGATCGCGGAGACGAATGCGATCGAACCCGGAATCCGCACCAGCTCACGCAAGTTCGGCACCATATGCAACGCCGCCACGGCCAACAGGACCGCCGCATAAACGGCCGCGACCAAGGCGGCCGAGTGCCGCTCGAACATTGCGGGGGCGGCCAGGAGCGGAACCGTCGAGAGCGCGAAGCTCAGCGCGGCGACGATATCGCCGGATCGCCTGCGCACCACCAGAACACCGCCGACCAACCCGATCGCCACCATCGCCACCGCAGCGGTGAGCAGCCAGTACACCCGGCCCTGCGCCGGATCGTCGACGACGGCGACGGCAATGGCGAGCAAGGTCGTCAAAGTCGCCGGTACCGTGCGCACCACATGCAGGAACGGCCAGTCGCGGACCAATTGCACCGGCACACAGGTCAACTGCAACACGATCAGGAATGCGAGCAGCACCAGTTCCGAAGTGACGAACGGTGACAACAACGCCGCACCCGCGACCACGAGCACCGCGAGCGGCTGCGACTGCCACCGCATCGCCAAACCGACCCCACCCGCCGCAACACCGAGCGCCACGGCGAGTCCGACCACCGGATGCAACCACTCGTAGATCGCCGTCACCGCGACCACATCCAGATACGCCCCGGCAATGCCGGTGGCAGCCAAGGAAATTCCACCGACCCGACCACCGACCCGCCCGAACACCCGCGTCCCCGCGCCCACCAGCGCCGCCGAGAACACCGCCCCGGCAACAACTCTCGGTACCGGTCCGAAGAACCCGGCCTGCGCGGCGAGCACCAACAGCATCACCACCCCGATCAGTGTCACCCCCACCCCCGCCACCGCCAGCACCCGACTGATCATCCCCTCCTGCTGCCACCACGGCGTCTTCGCCGCACGCGCCCCACCCCACCCCGGCGGCCGCGGCGGAACCGCCCCACGCGGTCCTGGCGGCACAAACCCGCCGGGCGTACCCGAAGCCCCCGGCACTCCACCCGACCCCGCAGCCCACCCGGACATCCCGACACCGCCCGGCACGCCATACCCAGGCAGCGGCCGCGCCCACCCCGAAGGGCCGGTCGGCGGCATTGGAATCCGCCCCACCCCACCAGGAACTGGTGCCGACGGACCCGCACCAGGCACCGCCCAAGCGGCGGGCACCCCCGGCACCGCACCTGCCGCAGGCATGGCGGGAGCGCCCGGAATACCGGCAGGAGCTGACTGCTGCGGCACCGCGCCCCCTGCAGGCACAACCGGAACACCAGGCCTCGCACCTGCCGAACCCATACCCGACACCGCAGCCTCCGCAGACACACAATGAGCACCCGAGGCCGCGCCCGCGACCGCCGACGCACCCTCCGCTGGCATGGCCGCAACACCCGGGGCCGCACCAGCCGCAGGCACGACTGGAGCACCCGCAACATCAGCAGAAGGTGACTGCTGCGGCACCGCGCCCCCTGCAGGCACAACCGGAACACCGGAAGTCTCTCCTGCTGTAGGCACAGCTGACACCGCGTCCCCTGCAAACAAGGCGGCAGTACCCGCGGCCGCTGCATCCGACCTACTCCCCGCGGGCATGGTCCGAGCATCCAGCGACGCGCCCGCGACAGGCACACCGGAAGCACCAGAGATCGCTTCGGGTGTCGGGGCACTCGCAGCGTCGGACCGCGCCGTCGATCTCCGGTCGGCAGCCGACTCCCCCGAGACTGCCGATGTGGCGTTTGCATCCTGCCCAGCGCCGCACGTCGGCTCAGCTGAGGGAGCTACGGGAGCGTCCGGTAAAACCGTCTGGCCACCGACCGCCCCTGCGGCTCCCGACGCAGGCTCACCGCCTGCACCGAGCGGCACCGGGATCGGACCGAGCGGATACTCTCCGCGAACCGAGAAGCCGGTCGACTCCCGCGAAACCGCAGATGCCGCAACCGAATCGGCGACGACCTGCGCTCGTAACAAATCCAGATCTCGGCCGAGGACGCCCATCTGCGTTCCCAACGCGGCGAACTCACCGGACAACCGCGAAATCAGCGCGGGATCGATAGACGTAGTCATGTCTCCAATGCTGATTTTTCGATTGCACCGGAACATGAGTAGAAACCACTGGTACTCATCCGGGATCTACTCGACTTCCATCTGCGCGGCCGAGTCACCCAGGCCCACCGCCGCAGTGCTACACCGGATCCCCCGCCCGGTCGTGGCAGGCGGGGGTCGGCGCTTACTGCAGGGTGTGGGAGCGCATGTTGGTGACCTGGTAGACCGCATTGATCACCGCGGACCGGGGTGGCATGCGCAGGACGCCGGGGGTCGGTTCGCCTGCCCAGTGCCAGCCGAGTTGGGAATCGGTGGTGGGGAGCAGGACGTGGCGGCCAGGGGGGATGACGGTCACGTGATGTCCGGCCAGGCAGCGGCGCACGCTGATCTCGACCGGGGTGGCCGGGCTCGGTGGTGCGACGAGGAAGGTCCAGGTGCGTTCGCCGGGTTCGGCGACTACCGGGGCCGTGTAGGTCCGGTCGAGGGTGCCCAGGACTTTGCGGCCGAGATCCGGTGGCATCACCAGGGCGCCGAGGATGGAGCCGGTGGTGATCATCGGGCGACCCGCCAGCAGTTGGACCGGCAGTCCGTACCGATGTCGCAGCATATGCGCGATTTCGTGGGGCGAGTGACAGCGCTCGAACATGGCCTACTCCTCACCCCGTCCGCAGACCCGGCAGCCCCCTCTGCGTAGCGGACCGTGCTGTTCGCGCACGCGCTGGGTGTGCCGCGCGGATCGACTGGTCTGGACACCTGGCTCGAACGCGCGATCGGCGCGGAGAGCTCGCACGGTGGTATTCGGCATGGTGATCATTGCCGCCGCCCTTTGCATTCTCAAAGTTGCAGAAAGGCAACGGTATTCCAACCGAGCGGGAACGAGTCGTACGTAATGTCCCACTTCTAGTGAGCGCGATCACTTAACGTCGTACGCTGAAACAAGGATGTAACAAAGGACTTGGCTAAATGGACGATTCGTCGATCGGCGTGCGGATAAGGCTCTTCCGCGGAAAAGCGCTCACGCAGCGCCAACTCGCCGACCAAGCCGGTGTCAGCGTGGATCTGGTGCGCAAACTGGAACAGGGCGGCCGCCAGACCGCGTCGATCGCCAGTCTGCAAAAACTCGCGCGCGCACTGGATGTCGACATCTCCGACCTGGTGGGCAAGCGACACGGCATCCCCTCCGGCAATCCCGATGCCGGTATCGTCGCGATCCGGCGCGCACTGACCCCGGTCGACGATCTGCTCGGCGAGATCCCGGATGAGGATGCGATCGGCCTCGACGAGGGCAGTCGCGCAGTCGATTACGCCTGGGGCGCCTACTGGACCGGCCACTACGAACTGCTGACCTCGATCCTGCCGACCGGACTCACCCAACTGCGGGCTACGGTGCACGCCGCCCGCAACGGCGCGGTCGCATCCGCGAATGAATTACTCGCACGGATGTATTGGGTCACCGGCTGCACCCTGGTCCATCTCGGGCAGACCGATCCGGCGTTCCTCGCTATCCGGCAAGGACTTGCCGCCGCCGAACTCGGCAATGATCCGCTGCTGCTGGCCACCATTCGCGGCTCGGTCGCCTGGCAACTGCTGGTCCAGGGCCGTTATGCGGAATCGCGCAAGGTCGCGCTTCGTGCGGCGGCGGAGCTGGAGCCCGAGGGTGACGAAGCCCCGGCACACTTGTCCGCGTACGGATCGCTGGTCCTGCAAGGCGCAACCGCGGCTGGTCGATCGCAGGACGTTCCCGAAGCGTTGTCGCTGGTCCAAGCGGCGGGTGAGGTCGCGCTGCGCATCGGCGTCGATCGTCGCGATTACGAAACCTATTTCGGCCCTTCACAAGTCGTCATGCAGACGGTCGATGTGAATATCAGCTCCGAACGCTATCCGGAGGCTCTGACCGCCGCGCAGGATATGCCCGCGAATTGCGGTCTGCCCCAGGCCTCCCGCGCCCGCCACCTCACCGATACAGCCGTCGCCCTGACCCGCACCGGCCAGCACAAGCGCGCCCTCGCCGCCCTGCTCGACGCCGAACGCGTCGGCGGCGCCGACTGGATCAAATACCAGTCCCTGCCCCGCCACATCGTCTCCGAATTACTGGACCACGATCGCCGAGTCCCGTTGCGCGCCTTCGCCCGCCGCATCGGCGTCAATACCTGATCGGCGTCGAGATCCGCTCGTCCACAGCAGTTCAGCGTCAGCCGCAGGTGCTTTGCCGTATCCGCTATCGGCGAGTTGTGCCACAGCGGCCACTGCTGACAAGTGCAGTGGAGACCTTGCCGCTGTAAGAGCAATTGCGCCTCACTCATCGGACTTGCGCGATCCGCGCTACTCGACGGCCAAGCGCACCGAATCTGCCTGCCCGCCCCAGCTGCACGCAATTGCGCCCCCCGAGTTGTCCGGCGACCGACCGTACCGAGTCGGTTCGAGTCAGCTTCCCATCAACTTGCGCCATTGGGCGCGCAGGGAGTGTTTGGCGGTTATCGAGCCGAAACGGATTCGGCCGTGCACCACGACGTGCAGGGGACCGAAGGGTGGGCCGGTGCGGACCTTGTTGTTGACGCTGGAGCCGATCAGGTCGACGGCGTTGAGGTCGACGGTGGCCTCGGCGGGGACGATCAGGGTGAGTGAGCTGAGATAGTCGTCGACGTGCACCTCGACGACCTGGGTCGACATGATCGCCTCGGTGAAATCGAGGGTGACGCCGGAAAGCCAGTTGTTCAGATGCAGCGCGGGCGCCACCTGCCAGGGACCGCGGCGATTGACCCCGGACAGTCGGCTGCGGATCACATTCCCCGGCGTGACCTGTGACGGGACCGAGGGCGGCGGGGAGACCCGCTTCGTGAAGGCGGGCGAGGAGTTCACGAATGTCGAGGGCGGTGCGGCGGGCCGGCCGACGAGTCGCACACCGGGCAGGTCGACCAGCACGGCATTCAGTTCACCGCGGGTCTTGGCGGCCAGCGCGGTATCCATCCGCTCGGTGAACTCCCCGAGGGAGAGCATGCCGAGCCCGACGGCGCGCTGGAGCAGTTGACCGACATGTTCGCGTTCGGCATCGGAAACACGCAACTCACGATCGCCGACCATGTCACCGGAGCCGACACCGTTGGATACCGATTCGGGGCCACCCATGAATCCGAGATTACCGAGCCCAGCAGCCCCGCCGCATCAGGGCAATCCCCGAGTCCCCCGTCCCCTCGGCCCCACTCCCGCCGATTTCCGCACAGACCCGGACCATCTCCGCCCCCACCACACAGACGCACAGGCGAGCTGTGCCCGCACATCACCTGGGGCCACGGAGCACCCCGCTCCACTCCCACCGATTTCCGCACAAACCCGGACCATCTCCGCACTCACCACACAGACGCACAGACGAGCTGTGCCCACACACCACCCCGAGCCACGAGGCACCCCACCCGCGCTCCCACCGATTTCCGCACAAACCCGGACCATCTCCGCCCTCACCACACAGACGCGTCGGCGAACCAAGCCCACACATCACCCGGAGCCCAGAGGCGCTCCATTGCACCACCGCGACGAACACGCGGTGGAGGACGAACCCGCACACCGGGCACCGCGCCTCGTGTACAAGGCACCCACTAGCGAGACGGAGTGCCGGGGTAGGACGGCGAGTGTCTCCTACTGCCCGGACCCCCACAGGATGATCGGGGCGCAGATGGAGCCTCTGAGGACCGAAACCGCCGTGCAAGAGCCCGAGAACCGTTGCGCCACCTGAACGAGAACTATTGCGCTAATCGAGAACCACTGCGCGCGCCTGCTCGAGAAACCGTTGCGGCCACCTGCTCGAGAAACCCGTTGCGGCACGTATTCGAGAAACCAGTTCCTGCGACGTATTCGAGAACCGATGCGCACCTGCTCGAGAACTCATGCGCACCTACTCCAGCCCCTGTTCGATCGCATAGCGGGTCAGTTCAACCCGGTTGGCCAAGTGCAACTTCCGCAATGTCGCCTGCACGTGGTTCTCCACGGTTCGATGGCTGAGCCCGAGCCGCGACGCAATCTGCTTGGCGGACAAGCCTTTCGCCACCATCCGCAAGACTTCGGTCTCCCGCTCGGTGAGTGCGGGCCGATGCGGTTCATCCGGTTCGACCGGCGCGGTCGCCATCCGCCG
Organism: Nocardia sp. NPDC006982; assembly: GCF_042869435.1. NCBI lineage: Bacteria > Bacillati > Actinomycetota > Actinomycetes > Mycobacteriales > Nocardiaceae > Nocardia > Nocardia sp. NPDC006982. The sequence goes on from NZ_JBIAFV010000002.1 coordinate 464,464, forward strand.
ATACTCACCGAGCACTAGCCCTGCCAGCCCCGGTGTGAACACCGGTTGCCCAGCCGCGGTGGCCCGCACCGCCTCGATCAACTCGCTCGCCGACGCACTCTTGACCAGATAACCCGAGGCCCCCGCCTTGATCGCATCCAGCACATCGGCGCGCTCGGCCGACGCCGACAACACGAGCACCCGGCTCTCCGGCGACACCCGCAGTACCTCCGCAGTCGCCTGGGCCCCATTCCCATCGGGCAACTGCATATCCATCAACACCACCGCAGGCCGTACCGCCGCCGCCCGCCGAGTAGCCGACCCCACCCCATCCGCCGTCGCGGCGACCACGAATCCCGCCTCGGCCAGATCACGGGAAACCCCATCCCGCCACATCGGATGGTCGTCCACCACCATCACCGAAATCGCCTCGACCGCATCACCACTGGTCACATCGTCCTCCTACGTGCTCGGGCTCCTGGGCAGCTCCGGGGCAATCGATGATGGAACCGCATCGACCGCATCACCACCAGCCACGAGGTCCTCCTCCGCGCGCTCGAGCACCTGGGCAGCTTGGGGCAATCGATGACCGAACCGCCTCAGCCACATCATCGCTGGTCACATCGTCCTCCTACGTGCTCGGGCTCCTGGGCAGCTCGGGGCAATCGATGACCGAACCCACCTCGACCGCATCACCACTGGTCACCACGTGCTCCTCCGCGCGCTCAGACACCCGGGCAACCAAGGGCCATCGATGACCGAACCCACCTCGGCCGCGCCACCACTGGTCACCAGGTCCTCCTCTGCACGCTCGCGTCAGCCAGGGCAAGAATCGCTTCGGCCGCATCACCAGGTCACAGTGTCCTCCTCCGCGCTCGATCGCCCGGAGACACCGACTTCCGGCACGGCTGCGGTGCGTTCATGCGGCAGCTTCCACACACCGGTCGTCATTCACGACGAATACCTGCGCCGAGATGTCGTCGCGCAAGCACTCACGCCACACCTCCCGCACGCGGCACCCGAAACTCCCACTCGGTACCGAACCCGACCCCACCAGCCTCCTCGGTCAGCAACACCGCCGTTCCCCCCAACGTCTCGATGCGACCGATAATGGATCGCGAAACCCCCATTCGCCCCTCGGCTTCCGCCTCTTCCAAGCGTCCCGGCGCAATCCCGACACCGTCATCGCGCACACTGATGATCAGCTCGTCACCGGTATCCTCCAGCAGCACATAAGCTTTCGCATCCGGCCCCGCATGCAGCGCGACATTGGACAGCGCGTTCGCCACCGCCGCCGCGATCTCCCCCGCGGCCCAACGCCCGACCCGCACCGGCTCTCCCGGCGTCGAAACGAACACCGACGGCGTCGCGTGCACCGTCAGCAGCGGCCGCAGATCGACATCCACACCACCGGTATCCCCGTGCCTACCTTGTTCGGAGATCAAAACCCGCAGCGCCACTTCCTGTTCCGCCGCCCGCTGCGCCAATTCCTCGGTGGAACCGCCGATCTCGTTGCCACGACGCTTGATGTAGCTGAGCACCTGCAGTACGCCGTCGTGCACCTCACGCGCCAGCCGCTCCCGTTCCTCGGCCGCCGCGGTCAACCGAACGGCCCGTTCCAGCTGCCCCTGCGCCCGGCGCGCGGTATTGGCCGCCAGTCCGAGCGCCAGCCCGATGGAGACGAGCACCGGCGCGGTCGCATCGGCCCACACATCCTGGCCCCACTGCTCGCGCACCGTCACGATGACCGCCGCTATCAGCAGCCCGGAGAGCACACCGGCGAGCGGCCCGCGCAGAATCGCTGCGGAGACAACGGCATTGGCGACCCACAGCGTGGTCGGCAGCGTCTGATGACCGTGGTACCAGCCGTAATCGGCGACCAACCGGGTCGAGGCGATCAGCGCGATCACCACCACGTGATCCCCGCTCACCACCCACGACCGCAGCCGCGCCACATCGGGAAAGTGCCACTGCGACAACATGAATGCCGACGCACCGGACCACACCGCCATCACCGCGATCAGCACCCAGCTCAGCTGCTGATGCTCGTAGTACCGCACCGAGGCGATCTGCTGACCGACCGCATAGAGCAGCGTGACCAGCCGCAATGCCTGCACGGCACGCCACAGCGGCGCGGTCGCCGCATCGTCCGCGCTCAGCTCGGCCGCGCCGGCCTCAGTCGGGCCCGGCCGAGTCATCCGACCGGTCCTGCCGGTGCATCTCCTTGGTCAGCACCGCATCCACATCGAACCGGCCGGGCTCCGGTTCATCCGGCTCCACCGCGAATCGCCCCCCGTCGCCGGTGTGTAGTTCCTCGAACGCCTCCTCCGGACTCTCCGAAAGCAGCGACCGAATGGCGGTATTCATCACCGCGACGAACGGCACCGCCAACAGAGCGCCCGCGATGCCGCCGAGCACGAGGCCCGCGGCAATGGCCAGCACCACCGCGAGCGGATGGATGCTCACCGCCCGCCCGAGCAGCAATGGTTGCAGCACATGGCTTTCCAGCTGCATCACCGCGATAATGATGCCGAGCACGATCACCGCGGTCACCCAGCCCTTGGTCACCAATGCGATGAATACCGCGATGGTCCCGGCCAGGAATGCACCGACTATCGGGATGAACGCGCTGATGAACACCAGCGATGCCAACGGCAATGCCAGCGGCACCCCGAGAATCGCCAGACCGGCACCGATGCCGATGGCATCGACGAGCGCCACCACCACGGTCGCGCGGACGAATCCGACCAGCGTGCCGAAGCCGAGTTGCCCTGCGGTGCGCACCTTTTCCCGATGCGGGGTCGGCACGATCCGGGTGACGAAGTGCCAGATTTGATCGCCGCCGTAAAGGAAGAAGATGAGAATGAACAGCGTCAGGAACGCGCCGGTGAGCACGTGCCCGATCACCGTCGCGGTGGTCAATGCCCCGCTGGTGAGACCTTCCCTGTTCGATTGGATCGTTTTGACGATCGTGTCGCCCGCATTCCGAATCTGCTCATTGCTCAGATGCAGCGGACCGTTGATCAGCCAGTCCTGAATCTCGTGGACGCTGTGGGTGATTTCGTCGGACAGCTGCGGTACGCCCTCGATGAACTGCTCGACGACGAAGGTCATGATCCCCGCGACCACCCCGAGCGATCCGACCAGCGCGACGAGGACCCCCACCGACCTGGGCACCCCGAGCCGCTGCATCCAATCCACCAGCGGCGCCAGCATTGCGGCCGCCAATAGGCCGATGGCGAGCGGTATCACCACCGTTGCCAACTTCTGCACGACCATCGTGATCGCGATCAGCGCGGCGAACATCACCAGCAGCCGCCACGCCCACTCGGCGGAAACTCGGACGAACGGATGTACAGAATCAGCAGCCGACCGCGCAGCAGTGGCTTTTTCGAGAGCACTAACCTTCTGGTCGGTCACCTCCGCGAGCCTAATGGCCGCAGAGCGCCGCAGACATGCTCGGATGAGCTGAACGCTAGATTGGTCATCGTGTCAGCGCCCTTGGAAGCGGTCAAACAGACCATGCGAACGCGCTGGCCGCTGTACCTGACATCGATGCTGTTGGCCAATGCCTTCGGCGCGGTCCTGGTGTGGGCGTTCATCCAATATGGACTCCCGGTTCCCGAAGGTGAGGCGGCCAGTGCGCGACGCACCGGCCTGGTGATTCCCGGCCTGGTTTTCACCACCGGTGGTTTGCTGAGCCTGGCCGCTTCGGCGCTGATGCTGCGTCCGGTCATGCGCTGGCAGATGCGCGGTGGGCCGCCCAGCCACCAAGAGCAGATGGCCGCACTGCACGCGCCGCTGCGCCAGGCGATCCTGCATCTGGTGCTGTGGTTGATCGGCGGCGCCATCCTGGCGGCCACCATCATCGTGGACGCGCCGGAGCTGGCGGGTGCCGTCATCGTCACCGAGTGTATGGCCGCGACAATCGTCTTCGGTTTCACCTACATGCTCGGCGAACGGATTCTGCGCCCAGTCGCCGCGCAGGCCCTCACCGAGGGCTCGTTCGACCACACGCTGACCCCGGGCGTCGGCACCAGGATGGGGATGACCTGGGGTATGGGCACCTTCGCGCCCACCATCGCCATCGTGCTGCTGTGCGTCACCCAGATCTCCTCGGACGTGAAATTCTCCGCGCAGTCGCTGGCCATCTCCATTCTGCTGCTGTGCGGCGTGGTGATCATGCAGGCGCTGGCGCTGTCGATGCTGACCGGATCCAGCATCTCCGACCCGGTGCGCCAGCTCAGCCAGGCCATCGACCGGGTGCAGGAGGGCGCTCGCGACGTACAGGTCGAGGTGTTCGACGGCAGCGAGATCGGACTGCTGCAGGTCGGCTTCAACCGCATGATGGAAGAGGCCGCCAAACGCCGCCAGCTGCAGGAACTCTTCGGCCAGCATGTCGGCGAGGAAGTGGCGCAGCGCGCACTCGACTACGGCACCGAACTCGGCGGCGAGACCCGATTCGTCGCCGTGCTGTTCGTCGATATGGTCGGGTCCACCGCGACCGCCGCGGAGCGACCGCCGACCGAAGTGGTCAGCCTGCTCAACGAGTTCTTCCGCATCGTGGTCGACGTGATCGACCGGCACCACGGCTTCGTCAACAAATTCGTCGGCGACGCCGCACTGGCGATCTTCGGCGCCCCGCTGGACCGCCCGGACGCGCCGACCGCCGCCCTGGCCGCCGCCCGTGAACTGCGCGAAGTCCTGCGCGAGGTGCCCGGACTCGATATCGGTATCGGAGTTTCGGCGGGCTTGGCCGTCGCCGGGAATATCGGCGCCGCAAACCGTTTCGAATACACCGTGATCGGCGATCCGGTGAACGAGGCATCACGCCTGACCGAACTGGCCAAGGATCAACCCGGCCGCGTACTCGCCTCGGGCAGCGCGCTGTATTTCGCCGATGAAAGTGAGCAGGACTCTTGGCTGACGGGCGAGGAAGTCCAGCTGCGCGGGCGGCGACGAAAGACCAGGTTGGCCTGGCCGAAGGATGGGACGGATCCGCACGTCGATGCAGACAGCGAAACAGTCGGTTCGTTAGGCTGACCGCGTGACGGCCAATGGGGAACTAGCCGGCGAGCCTGCGCCGCAGCCGTCCGACGACCCCGATAGACCGGCGAAACGTGGTCGCCGGAGCAAATTCTGGTGGGTCAAATGGGTCGCAGGCATCGCCCTACTGGCGTTGCTGATCGGCGAGGGCTACTACCTCTGGCCACGCTTACACGATTCCTGGAATAACCTCACCGAAATTCATTGGGGCTGGGTCGCCGCCTGTATCTGGTTGCAGGCACTGTCGATGAGCGGATTCAGCCGGGTGCAGAAGCAACTGCTGCATGCGGGCGGCGTCGAGGTCCGTCAGCACAAATCCGTCGCCGTCGTCTACGGCGCAACCGCCATGTCGGTGACGCTGCCTGCCGGACAGGTGTTCTCCACCACCTTCACTTATCGCCAGACCCGCCGGTGGGGTGCGAATCCGATCGTCGCCTCCTGGCAGCTGGTGATGTCCGGTGTGATCGCGACCGCCGGACTGGCACTGCTCGGCGTCGGTGGTGCGCTGCTGGTGGGCGACCGGGTCGGGCCTTTCAAGCTCATATTGTCGCTGGCCGGTGTGATCGCGCTGGTGTGGGCGGGCAACCACCTGTCGAAGAATCCGGGCGCGCTGGAAGCCGTGCTACGCCGCGGGCTAGCGCTGCTCAACCGGATCCGCAAACGCCCCGCCAAGCAGGGCATGAACAAGATCGCCGATGTGCTCTCGCAGCTGGAATCGGTGGATCTCGGCAAGCGCGACGGGGCAATGGTCGCGGGTTGGGCACTGGTGCACCGCTTCGCCGATGTGGCCTGTCTCGGCGCCGCCTGCTACGCGATCGGTGCCGATCCGAAGCTGGCCGGACTGCTGATCGCATTCACCGTGGGCAAGGCCGTCGGCTCGATCCCGTTCGCACCCGGCGGCATCGTCTACGTCGACGCGACCCTCATCTACGGCCTGACCGCGGGCGCGACCCTGCCCGCCTCCCAGGCCGTCGCCGCCGCCTTCGTCTACCGCCTGGTGAGCTTCGTCCTGGTCGCGATCATCGGCTGGATCGTCTTCGCCTTCCTGTTCCGCACTCCGCAGGCAGATGATGCCGAATTCGAGAAGGAGTTCGAACAGCGCCGCCTGTGACATTTGGCAGCGCCTGCGGCGCTGCGTGTTCGCGGCCCCCTGGTGTCTCGCGTCCGACCCCTTGCGAGCGACCTGCAAGCAGTCGCTAGCGGCGCCGTCGAGACTCGCGACTACGTCGCATGCGCTTCGACGACTCGGACGCGAGACGGGCCGCGAACGTCGCTCGTAAGACTCGCTCCGTCGTGGTCGGCAATGTGCGCATGGTTCAGAAACCGACGTACGCCGGACAAGATTGGTCGGTTAGCTAGAAGTGCCGCAGTGGTCGCGTCGCAACGACGGATGCGGGCACTACTACGCTGGCCAGCGTGAGAAAACTGGTGCCGTTGGTGGTGGACGCACTGCTGGTGATCTTGTTCTGCGCGATCGGGCGGCGCAGCCATGAAGAGGCGGTACTCACCGGACTGCTGAAGACGGTGTGGCCGTTCGCCATCGGACTCGCGATCGGCTGGGTGGTCGCGGTCGCCGTAGCCGGCCGGGTAAAGGGGGACGTCGACGGAACCGCCTTGTGGCCCACCGGGGTTCTGGTCTGGCTCGGCACACTGTGCGGCGGCATGCTGCTGCGCGTGATCAGCGGTCAGGGCACGGCATTCAGTTTCATCATCGTCGCGGCGTGTGTGCTCGCGCTGTTCCTGCTCGGCTGGCGCGCGGCCTTCCGGGCCATCAACTGATCACGGTTCCGGGTGGGCCAGCGATTGGAACAGCCTGGCCGCCATCCGCGCGGTCGCATCGCCGCTGTCGGCGTCGTTGATGTGGATCGCCAGCGCCAGATCCCCCGCGTTCGCGATGAGCCATGCGTCATTGCCCGCGGTGGCCATGAATCCGATGACATCGCGGTAGGGCCGCAGCGGCGCGAACTCCGGTCGGCCCGCGCCGTCGCGCAACATCGCGCGCAGCCGATCGGTGAGCTCCGGTGACATCTCGGGTACCTGTGCATCCGTGGCGCTCGGGTGTCCGGCCTCGATCATCGGTGGCGGCACCTGCCCGCGTGCGATGGCGGCCGCGGCGATCGCCATACCGAATGGGCTGGCCAGCACCGCATCCGTACCACCGCCCTGGCGCACCTGCTCGGCACTGCGACCCGCGATCGCGACCCGGCCGGTCACCTCGTCCAGTCCCGGCACCTTGTAATCGACACCGACGCCGAGATTCGGCGCGGATTCGGCCGCATCCTGCACCGAGACATCCTGCGGCGCCTTGTTCTTCAGCACCGCGGCGACATTGCGGAACAGATCGATATTGGTGCCGACCGGATAGAGCCCGGTGAACGCGACCGAACCGTGCTCACTGGCCTGCGTATTCTGCGCCACCGCCACGACCGCGCCGCTGGACGGCTGGATCGCCACGATCGAGGCGGGCGTCCCAACGCTCACCACCGCATCCTCGGCGGCACGCTGCAGGCGCTGATCCATGGTGGCCGCGATATCCGGACCGGGCGGGCCCTGGTAACCGGCGATCTGGCCGACGTAACGTCCGTCCTGTTCGAAAATCTGCACACCCCAACCGGAGTGCAGATCCTGGCTGTCCTGCCACACCTTGCGCAGCGCGTCCAGCATCGGCGACCAGGTCCGGCGGTCGGCGGAGATCAGCCGCGGCTGCTTCTCCATGACCACGCCGGGCACCCGGGCCAGCGCGGATTCCAGGATCGCGAAATCGGGTTCGCGCAGATTCACCGCGATGATCGGCTTGCCCTGTGAGGTCGACAGCTGCTGCATCAGCGACGCTCCGGTGATCAGCGGCGCGACCGGTGCGATGGCCTTGGCCAGCGCGTCGGTCGAGGCCACCGGGTCGGTCGTCTTGGCGGGATCGAGTTTGACCACATTGATGACCTGCTCGGTCATCAGCGCGTCGCCGACGATGTCCTTGACCCGCGGCGGCGGAGTGGGCATGGTGCGCACGAGCCGGACCGTGCGGTTGTGGTCCAGCTGCGGCATGACGACGGCGGGATCCCAGGAGATGCGCCAGCCGATCGCCAACTTCCGCACGTTGCCCTGCAGGCTGTATCGCCAGGTTTTGTTCTCGCCGAAGTTCCAGGCGACGTCCATGCTGAACAGGCCCGCCTCGCGGTCCAGGTCGATGAATTGGGTTTTCTGGTAGTCGACCTTGCCCGGCTGCAATCCGGCGAACATCTGCTTCAGTGTTGCGGATGCGGCCGTGGGATAAGAGGTGAGCTCTGCGGCCTTTGCATAGTTCTGCTCGTCGAGCAGTGCGGTGAAGCGATCGACGACGTACTCGGCTTCATTGCGCTTCGCCTCGGAACCACATGCCCCGATCGCGATAGCCAGCGCCACCACCCCCGAGAGTGCGATTGCGCCCCGGACGCGATAGCGGCGGGATCCCCACACATCCATGTCGCCCACTCTTTACTCTTGTCACTTCAGTAACAAGACCACCGTACCTGAAATTAGCTGCCCGCCGTGCCGCGGCAACCGGACGTTACCCATGCTCAGTATCTCCGATTGTTCCCGAAGCCCGTGCTTCGGCTGGTCGATCATGGACGTTCCCCGGTCCCGTTGCGACACCCGGCGCCGCAACCGTACCGGCCGGAACACGAACTTGTCAGAAAACGGCCCACGTCGGCGTTTCGGCCGCCCGCGTTGCCGTTTCGATCGCGCAGGGCCTCGTTGACCAGCACACACCTTTATCCGGCGTACCCGCACGGCCGGTGGGCGAAACGTTCGCACAGAGCGGAACCACGCGCGCGCATTGCGACGTAATCTTGTAATCAATGAAATACAGGCACCACAGTAAGTAGGTGAATCCCAATGAGGCATGAGCATCGGGGACGGGGCTTCGGACGACCGGGCGGCTGGCAGCAGGCCGATCTACCGGATCCCGCGGACGCCCCGGACTGGTTCGCCGGAAGGTTGCCGAGCGACTGGTTCGCCGGTCCGCCCGTCATCGAAATCGACCGGGACGAGATCGTGGTTATCGGTGAGCTCCCGGCCCCGGTATCGGAAAAGGAAGACACTCCCGCCGAGGAGGTTCCGGCCGCGACGAAGGAGGGCGCCGTCGCCCGCTTCCGCGAGACCACCCGCCCGGCCCGCATGCGGATCGCGAACGAGGCCCAGCGCCGCTACGGACGCAGCGTCGCGTGGGGCGTCTCCGTGGACGGCGAACGAATCATGTTCACGCACTTGGCGGTTCCGGTGATGACGCGACTGCGGCAGCCGGAGCGCAAGGTGCTCGACACGCTCGTCGATTCCGGTGTGGCACGCTCGCGCGCGGACGCGCTGGCGTGGACGGTGAAATTGGCGGGCAAGCATGCCGAGGCCTGGCTCGAGGAGTTGCGCACCGCCATGCGGAAAGTGGACGACCTGCGGTCGGAAGGTCCGCAGGGACTCTGAACAGGGCGGGCTAGTGTCTAAGCCATGTCGACACCTGGCCCGATCCTGGTTCTCAACGGCCCGAACCTCAATATGCTCGGCACCCGCCAGCCGGAGGTCTACGGGTCGGCCACGCTCGATGATGTCGTCCTTTTGTGCCGACAGACCGCCACCCGGTACGGCCGCGAGATCGATGCGTTCCAGTCGAATTCCGAAGGAGCGCTGATCGATCGGATCCACCGGGCGCGCGGCGTCGAGTCCGGGATTGTCATAAATCCCGGTGGGCTCACGCATACTTCGGTCGCACTGCGTGATGCGCTGGTGATTCCGGAGCTCCCGATCGTCGAGGTGCACATCAGCAATGTGCATGCGCGCGAGGAGTTCCGGCATCATTCCTACATCTCCCCCATCGCCACCGCGGTGGTGGCCGGGATGGGGATTCAGGGTTATGCCGCGGCCATCGAATTCCTGGTCCACCGCTAGCGACTGCTTGCAGGTCGCTCGAAAGGGTCAGCTAGCGACTGCTTGCAGGTCGCTCGAAAGGGTCAGCTGACCGGATCGGCTTGTCGCACTAGGCGAGTCGGAAGACCGGGAAGCCCGGGGCGATCTCGGCCAGCTCCGCGTCGGTGGCGTCCTTGGTGACACCCTCGAAGAATTTGCCGACCTCCCAGCCCCACTTCTGCAGGTAGAGGCGCAGCAGCGGCACTTTGTCCTCGTCGGCCACTTCGGTCGCGGTGAACACCTCGACCTTGCGACCCAGCCGCAGTTCACCATCGCCCGCGGCGCGCAGGTTCCGCACCCACTGGGTGTGACCGCGCGGCGCGACCAGGTAGCGCGTGCCATCGGTATCGGTCATCAGATTGACCATGGTGGTGCGCCATTCGCCACTCTTACGTCCGCGCACAGCCAACAGCCGCGACCCCATAACGCTGATGCCGAGGCGAGGCAGCCAGTTGGCAATCTTGTTCATGATCGGGTCCATGCCGGTCGGGGCGAGGTAGCGGGTGCTGGCGTTCATTTCCTACTCCTTTGTGAGCACTGCTCTCTGTTGAGATCAGTGTTCCACAGCCCTTCGCATCAAGTCAAGAGCACTGCTCTCTTTTCCTTGTCGTCCACTCAGCACCTGCACACCGGCCATGACTTCGCGATCGACGACGTGACCGCCGCGCGAGCCGATCTCGTCGTAATGGCCTGATGGGCGCCGCGCGGGTTCGTCCTCGTCGCACCGTTGCGACGGGCTGCTGTGAAGAACAAGGCGCATGACGAAGTCACGGCGATCCGGCCTGGCCATAGCATCGCCGGTGACCTCCCAGGAATGCCGGTTCAGCGGCAGCAGTTGGGGTCCAGGACCAGGCACAGCGCTGCGAGGGCGTCGCGCAGTGCGCGGTGGTAGGTGTTCATGCCCCGGCGTTCCGTCTCGACCAGGCCCGCTTTTCGTAGCTGGCCCAGGTGGTGGCTGGTGGTGGATTCGGCCAGTCCGATCGCCTGGGCGAGATCGCCGGTGTTCTCCGCACCGGCGGGGCTGGTGAGCAGCAGGGACAGCAGTTTTACGCGGACGGGTTCGGCGATTGCTTTCAGCCGCAGCGCTATTTCCAACGCGGCGGTGTCGTCGATCGGTGCGGCCGCGACGGGGGCGCAGCAGACAGGGGCGGACATGTCGATCACAGGCAGTGCCTTGGGCATGCAATCAACTCTAGCCACCTTGTTGACATATGTCGAAAAGGTGGGGCAGACTCGACCATGCCAGTATTTCGACATATGTCTCACAACTGGAGGTTCTCATGTCCCGCATCCAACTCGCCCTCAATGTCGACGATCTCGATCAGGCGGTGCAGTTCTACTCGACCCTGTTCAATGCCGAACCCGCCAAGCGCAAGCCGGGTTACGCGAACTTCGCCATCGCCGAGCCGCCGGTCAAGCTCGTGTTGATCGAGAACCCCGGCCAGGGCGGCAGCCTCAATCACCTCGGTGTCGAGGTGGAATCCAGCGATCAGGTACACGCCGAGCTTGCGCGCCTGTCGACGGCCGGGCTGTTCACCGAGGAGCAGATCGCGACCACGTGTTGCTTCGCCACCCAGGACAAGGTGTGGGTCACCGGCCCGGATACTGAACACTGGGAGGTCTACACCGTGCTCGCCGACAGCGAAACCTTCGGCACCGCACCGCAACTCGCCACCGGCGAGACGGTCGATGACGAGCATGCGGTGGCGGTGTGCTGCGGCACCGCCGCGGATGCCGCCGCCGAGGGGGCGTGCTGCGCCAGTGATGCCAAGAAGGATGCCGTCGCCTCCGGCGCATCCTGCTGCCGCTGACCCCTTCGTTGGTTCGTTAATCCGCTGTTCGTTTGCTCTTGGATTCGATAACCATCAATATCGATGCGTGTCGAATCGAGAGCTTTCGCTGACCGACGTGACCTCACCCGCGTGTGAGGTCACGCCCCTGGCTCGGCAACCGTTGACCGCGCAGGCCGCCGCTGATCTGGCGGCGGTGTTCAAGGCGTTGTCGGACCCGGTCCGGCTGCGCCTGCTATCGGTGGTGGCCGGCCACACCGGCCAGGAAGCCTGCGTATGCGATATCTCCGCGGGATTCGACGTCTCCCAGCCCACCATCTCCCACCACCTGAAGGTGCTGCGAGCGGCGGGGCTGTTGTCGAGCGAACGGCGCGGGTCGTGGGTGTACTACCGCGTCGAACCCGCCGCTCTGCACCAGCTTTCGCAGTTTCTGGACATCGCGCTGCCCGAGGCGATCGCGCGATGAGTGCGCTGTCGCGGCGGCTGCTCGCCGAGTTCGTCGGGACCGCGCTGCTGGTCTGCGCGGTCGTCGGTTCCGGCATCGCCGCCCAACAGCTCTCACCGCGAGACAGCGGCGTGCAGTTGCTGGAGAACTCGACCGCGACCGTTTTCGCGCTCGGTGTTTTGATCCTGATGCTCGGCCCGGTATCCGGCGCGCACTTCAATCCCGTTGTCTCGGTCGCGGATTGGTTGGCCGGACGCCGCCGCGGTACCGGACTCACCGCTACCGACCTCTCCGCTTACATCGGCGCGCAGGTCCTCGGCGGGATGGTCGGAGCGGTACTGGCCAACATCATGTTCGACCAGCGTGCCGTCCAGATCGCCACCCACCACCGAGTCACCACCGGGCACTTGGTCGCAGAGGTGGTGGCCACGGCCGGGCTGATCGCGGTCATCTTCGCCCTCTCCCGCACCGGCCGCGCCGCGATGTCGGCTGCCGCGGTGGCCGCCTACATCGGTGCGGCCTATTGGTTCACCAGTTCCACTTCCTTCGCCAACCCAGCTGTCACGGTCGGCCGGATCTTCTCCGACACCTTCGCCGGTATCGCCCCTACCTCGGTACCCGCGTTCATCGCCGCCCAAATCGTCGGCGCCGGTATCGGATTCGCCCTCATCGGACTGCTCTACCCCGACCCGGCACCAGCCGAAAACATCGTCGCACCGCGCCCCGTGACCGGTCCCGCTTGAAAGACGCACTCCTACGATGACATCCAAACCCAGTGTGCTGTTCGTCTGCGTCCACAACGCCGGACGCTCTCAGATGGCCGCAGCATTCCTCACCCACCTCGCCGGTGACCTGGTCGAAGTCCGCTCTGCCGGATCCGCGCCCGCCGACCAGGTCAACCCTGCCGCCATTGCGGCCATGCGCGAGATCGGGATCGATATCTCCACCGAGATCCCCAAAGCCCTCACCGTCGACGCCGTGCAGGGATCCGACGTCGTCATCACCATGGGCTGCGGCGACGCCTGCCCCTACTTCCCCGGCAAGCAGTACCTGGACTGGAAACTCGACGACCCCGCAGGCCGAGGCATCGACGCTGTTCGCCCCATCCGCGACGCCATCGAAAACCGCGTCCGCGGTCTACTCGACGAACTCGGCATCCCCGCCCGGTCATAGGCACATACAACTACGCCGCCGGTTCTCGTTACCCGGTGGCGGTGGGGATGAGGTGGTTGCGGGCGAAGGTGCGGGCGTCGTCGTCGGTTTCGAGGGGGAAGATGCTGTCGGGGATGAGGAGCAGGGTCAGGGAGAGGCGGGCGGCGATTTCGGCGGCGGCGTCGGGGTCGATGTCGCCGGTGTCGTCGGCGGCGCGGAGTTGTTGAGCGAAAAAGGTGCGCGCGGTTTCCAGAAGTGTTGCGCCGTAGGTGATTACGAAGGGTTTGCCGCCTTCGTCGGCGAGCAGGATGCGGTTGGTGAGCGGGTCGTCGCGCAGGGTGCGCAAGGCGATGGCGAAGCCTTCGGTGGCGCGGTCGCGGATATCGGTGTGGTCGGCGACCGCGGTGGTGATATCCGAGAGCACGCGCTGTAGCCAAGTGGTCAATGCGGTGGTGAGCAGGGCGTCCTTGCTGGGGAATGCTCGGTAGACGGTGGCGCGGTGCAGGCCGGCGCGGCGGGCGATGTGTTCCATGCGCACCCGGTCGATGCCGTGGTCGCGGAACTCGGCCAGGGCCGCGTCGATGATCCGGGTGGCCTGCGGGTCGCCTTCGGTATCGACAGCGAGTGCGTCGATACCGAAGGCGGCGGTCTGCCGAGCACTGCGCATGGGGTCAATCCTGCCCGAGAGCGCGCGCATGGCGCATACCCGCGCGGGCGCGTGGGTGATAGCGCAGGGGCTCGGGAATCAACGACCAGGTGTTGCGCACCAGGGCGGCAGTCGCACGGAACCGAGCCTGGTCAGCCTTGGTGTAGCGCAGGCCTAGGGTCGCACGGGCCGGTTCGGGCAGCAATGCGGTTGTGATGACCCGATATTCGGACATGATCAGCGGCCGCAGCAGCCGTTCGACCGGTTGCGGTAGGTACGGCAGCCGCATGCCGCTGGTGAGGCTGAGTTGCCGGGTGAGCCAGGCGGCGGCGGGAGTGTTTTCCAGTACTTCGCGGCAGGTGGTGTGGAAATACCGCTGGAAGGCGGCGTAGTCGTCGGGCATCGGGCGGTCGCTGACCCCGTAGCGGCGGTACCACGTCTTGGTCTGCTGGTAGAGCAGTTCGCGTTCGGTGTCGGTCAGGCCCTCGCCGAAGACGTCGGCCACGTCGATGACGGCTCGGACCATGGTGGCGTGGGCCCAGTAGTAGATGTCGGGGTTGAGGGCGTGGTAGCGGTGGCCGTGCTCGTCGGCGCCGCCGATATCGCGGTGGTAGTCGCGCACCCGCGCGCCGGTGCCCTGCCCGACTGGGTCGTAGACGGTACCAAGGATTTCCGGAATCGAACGCAGCACACGATCCCACGGATCGCCGAAGAAATCCGAATGATCGGTCACCCCCGCGCCGAGGCCGGGATGCATCAATTCCAAAAGGCCATACGGCGCTGCCACCAGGAATAACCGCAGGTCACCGGCATAACGCCACAGCAGCGTGTCCGGCCCGATCGGGGCGTCCTGCGGCGCGGACAGGTTGGTAGCGGCATTCAGGTGTGCGGTCATCGGCGACCCCTCCTCGACTTTGGTGCGACAAAATTACGATAACTGTCGCAGATGTCGTGATCAAGGTTGATCGGCGAGTGGTGCGCGAATGGAGCCGCCCCGAAGCGCACCACGTGCGCCCTTCGGCACCACCGCCGAGAATGTGGAGATGACATCCGCTCCCCGGGTAGTGCTCGCCCCGGACAAATTCAAGGGCTCGCTGACCGCCCCCGCGGTCGCGGCCGCCCTGGCCGCGGGCATCACACGCGCCCGTCCGGATGCCGAGATCCGGCAGGTGCCGGTCGCGGACGGCGGTGACGGAACCGTCGACGCATTCGTGGCAGCGGGCTGGGAACGGATCGAGGTCGATGCGCCCGGACCAACCGGCGCACCCGACACCGCCGCCTATGCGGTACACGGAACCACGGCCGTGATCGAATTGGCCGCAGCCGTCGGACTGACGAAACTACCAGGGGGACAACCAGATCCGCTCGGAGCCGACACCTACGGACTCGGTGTCGTCATCGCGCATGCGCTGAATCGAGGGGCAACCGATATCGTCCTCGGCTTGGGCGGCAGCGCCTCCACCGATGGCGGAGCGGGCATGCTGCGGGCCCTCGGTGCCCGAATCCTGGATGCCGAGGGCGCTGAATTATCCACAGGCGGAGCGGCTCTGGTGCGTGCCGCGCGACTGGACCGCACCGGATTGCATCCAGGGATCGCGACGGCGACCTTCACCCTGGCCTGTGATGTGGACAACCCACTACTCGGCCCGGCCGGGGCGGTCGCGGTATATGCGCCACAAAAGGGTGCGACACCGTCGGATCTGTCGATTCTCGAAGCGGCACTGACGAATTGGGCCACCGTCGTCGCACCGGAATTCGCGGAGGTTCCAGGTGCGGGTGCGGCCGGCGGCACCGGATTCGGCGCGCTCGCGGTGCTCGGCGCACAGGTGCGCAGCGGCATCGAGGTCGTGCTCGAACTCCTCGATTTCCCAACACTTCTCGACGGAGCCACCCTGGTTGTCACCGGCGAGGGCGCCCTCGATACCCAGAGCCTGCACGGCAAGGCCCCGATCGGCGTCTGCCACGCGGCGCGCAAGATGGACCTCCAGGTAGTTGCCGCGGTCGGCCGAACGCAATTGACGCGCAATGAGATCCGAGCGGCGGGCTT
Organism: Nocardia sp. NPDC006982; assembly: GCF_042869435.1. NCBI lineage: Bacteria > Bacillati > Actinomycetota > Actinomycetes > Mycobacteriales > Nocardiaceae > Nocardia > Nocardia sp. NPDC006982. The sequence goes on from NZ_JBIAFV010000002.1 coordinate 480,504, forward strand.
CACCGCGTGCTACGCCTTGGCCGATCTGGAACCGGACCCGGCCCGCTCGATCGCCGATGCGGCACGGCTCCTCGCTCGCGTCGGCGAACAAATAGGCGTCGACAACCTGTGAGTGCCTAGCCCGCCGTGGCGAGCAGATTGCCGAGCAGTTCGTCGCGGTGCTTATCACCCCAGGCTTCGAGCGGGCGCAGGGCGACTTCGAGTTCTTCGCCCAGCGGCGTGAGTGAGTATTCGACGCGCGGCGGGACTTCGGGGAAGACCTCACGATGCACCACACCGCTGGCCTCCAGGTGACGCAGATTTTCCGCGAGCACCTTCTCGCTGACGCCGGTGAGCAGCTTGCGTATCCGACCGAAGCGCTGCGGACCCGCGGCGAGCACCCACATCAGGTGCAGCTTCCATTTGCCGCCGACGACATCGATCGCCACCGACATGCCGCACACATCGTGATCCGCGTCACTGCTCATGCCCACCGCACTCCTTCTGAACTGGATTCGAACCTCGAGGTAAGCAACCACACCCGAACGTTCGGTCTTCCCGACGCTACCTGCGACTACGACCATGGATGTCGGCCGTAGCGACTGCTTGCAGGTCGCTCGAAAGGTCAGCCGACCATCAATCGACACGAGAACTGAAGGGACACAATATGTCCGAGCAGACCACCGCTGGCTCTGTCTCCGTAGTCGGCCTCGGTCCAATGGGCCAGGCCATGGTCCGGGCCTTCCTGGACGCGGGTATCGAGGTGACGGTCTGGAATCGCAGCACCGAAAAGGTCGACGCCATGGTCGAACTCGGTGCGAAGCGGGCCGCCACGGTCGCCGAAGCGTTGAACGCCAATGCGGTGACCGTGCTCAGCCTCACCCACTACGCCGCCATGTACGACGTACTGGGCCAGGCCATCGACCATTTGCCGGGCAAGGTGATCGCCAATCTCTCCTCGGATTCACCGGAGAAGGCGCGCAAGGGTGCCGAGTGGGTGCGTTCGCATGGGGCGGAATTCATTTCCGGCGGCGTCATGTCGGCGGGCGACAACATCACTCATCCGTCATCGTTCATCTTCTACAGCGGCCCGAAAGAGGTCTTCGACGCACACGCCGAACTGCTGCGTCCGCTGAGCCCGCAGGAATACCTCGGTGCGGACGACGGTCTCGCGCAGGTCTTCTACCAGGCCGGTCTGATCATTTTCCATCCGTGGATGCTCGCCTTCGATCAGGCGCTCGCGGTGATCGAGAAGTCCGGTCACAGCATCGACCAGTTCCTGCCCTTCGCGCTGCGTGCGACCGGCGCGTACCCGTATTTCATCGAGGATTTCGCGGCCGCCGCGAAGGCGGGTGGCTGGGGCACCTTGGCGAGTCTGAAGATGATGGACGCCGGAGCGCAGCACATCATCGATGCCAGCGAGGAGGTCGGCGTCGACGCGACGCTGTCACATGCGGCGCAGGGCCTGTGGCGGCGTGCGATCGCGGCCAGTGCGGAGGCGGGGCAGCCGGTTCCGGTGTACCAACTGTTCGCCGGGCGGCGGTAAGCCTCAGCCCCCGGCGGCACGCGCCGAATCGACGGAGCCGAGGCGCGGGAACGGGGTGGTCGAGAAGATCACCTCCACCGCGACCTCGAAATGGGCCGCGATCCGCAATGCCAGATGCAGGCTCGGACTGTATTCGCCGCGTTCGAGGTAACCGATCGTCTGATAGTGCACGCCGAGCGCTTCGGCAAGCTCCCGCCGGGAGATGCCGCGCTCGGCCCGCAACATGGCGATGCGGTTGTAGATGACCTCAGTAGGCACGCTGAATCGCCTTCTCGCGGCGCGCCGCCACGTTCGACCCGGACTCGCGACGTGCCATCCTACGCAGCACGATCGGCGCGAGCAGCAGCCCGGCGACCGCCCAGACACTCAGCACGGCAATGGTTTCCAGATGCCGCCAGGAATGGCCGAGTTCGATGGCGACCGCATCGCCCGGCAACATCGCCGAACGCATGCCGAGCCCGACCCAGTAGACGGGGAACACCTGCGCGACGCCCTGCAGCCAGCCGGGCATCGAGGTGATCGGGTAGAAGACGCCGGAGATCGCGACGATGCCCATGATCGGCAGCGAGACGAAGCCGATATTGCGCGGGTTGCTGAACAGCGATCCGAGCACCGCGCCGATCGGCATGGTCGCGAGCATGCCGATTGCGACGACGCCGATGAGGCCCAGCCAGGAACCGATGCTGCCCATTGCCGTGCCGTCGACCAGGAACAGCCCAGGAATCAGCACGATCAGGAACGGAATGACCACCCAGCCCGAGGTCGTGACGATCTTGCCGATCAGGTAGCCGATCATGCCGTTAGGAGTTGCCTTGGCGCGCAACAGCGTTCCGTCTTCGCGTTCCAGGGTCAGCATCTGGGCAATGCCGAACATGCCGTTGAAGGCGACGAGCATGCCGAGGATGCTCGGCAGGGCCAGTGAACCGAGTGCGAAGCCGCTCGCCTCGAAGGTCGCGTTGCGCATGAAGAACAGCACGATGACCATGACGACCGGCCAGAAGAGCATGCCCCACAGGTCCTGCACATTGGTGAGCGATTGCCGTATTTCGATCAGTCCACGCCGGGTTCCGGCCCGCACGGCGGCATCGATCGGATTCATCGCGCGACCTCCTCCAGGGAATGGACCTCGGTTTCGAGCCGGCCGGATTCGTACTGCCGGACCAGCGCCATATACGTGTCCTCCAGCGAGGCGCGGCGCACCTCGAGCTCGCCGATCTCGTCGCCGTGCTGCTTGAACAGTTCGTAGACGAATTCGGTCGACTCGGCGGTGGTGTGCACGAACCGTTGTCCATCGTGGGTCCAACGGATTTCGGCCTCCCCCGCGATACGACGCGATAGTTCGTCGGCCGAGCCGTCGGCGATGATTCGGCCACCGGCCAGGATCATGATGCGGTCGGCGAGCTTCTCGGCCTCGTCGAGATCGTGGGTGGTGAGCAGGATGGTGGTCCGGTCGTCGGCGAGCTGATGGACCAGATCATGGAATTCGCGGCGGGCCTGCGGGTCGAAGCCCGCGGTCGGTTCGTCGAGGAACAGCAGTTCGGGGCGGCCGACAATGCCGATCGCGACATCCATGCGACGGCGCTGACCGCCGGACAGCGATCCGATCTTGCTGTTGGCCTGCTCGGTCAGTCCGACGGCGGCAATGAGTTCGTCTGTGTCCCAAGGCCTGTGGATCCTATCCGTGCCGTACGGCGAGTAATAGGAGCCCAGATGCGAAAGTAGTTCGTGCACACGCCATTTGGCGTGGTCGCGCCACGACTGCAGGACGACACCCAGTCGCGCCCGCCAGGCTTCGTTCCCGTGCGCCGGATCCATGCCGAGCACCTCGACGCGGCCCGCGGAGCGCATGCGGAAGCCCTCCAGAATTTCGATGGTCGTGGTCTTGCCCGCGCCGTTCGGGCCGAGGAGAACCAGCACTTCGCCCGGCCGGGCTTGGAATGTCACGTCGTGCAGGACGTCGGTCGTGCCATACCGCATCCGCAATTTTTCGACGTCGAGCGCGACGCCGTCACCCATGGTCATCTCATCCTCCCGTTGCGAGATCGGGATGGTTCGTAGCATATCTACTACATCACACCGCGACAATGCTATTTCTTGCCTGCTTCGTGGTTGACATGCAGCCAAATGGCTGCCTATCGTGAGAATGTGCAGCCGAATGGCTGCACATCACGAAGAAGGTGACATGGACGAGGTATTCCGAGCGCTCGCCGATCCGAGCCGCAGAAGGCTGCTCGACAGCCTCAACGCGCGCAATGGCCAAACCCTGCGCGAACTGTGCGCCGAACTGGATATGGCCCGCCAATCGGTAAGCAAGCACCTGGCGGTCCTCGAGTCCGCCAACTTGATCACCACTCGTCGCAGCGGCCGCGAAAAACTGCACTACCTCAATGCCGAACCCATCAACGCCATCGCCGACCGCTGGATCACCCGCTACCACCGCGCCCGCGTCCACGCGCTGGCCGACCTGAAACAAGCATTGGAGGAAAACCCCATGAGTGACAACGCGTTCGTCTACACCACCTACATCAAGACGACGCCGGAGCGACTCTGGCACGCCCTTACCGACCCGGCCTTCACCAACCGCTACTGGGGCGCGAGCTTCGACACCGATTGGCAACCCGGCTCGGAAATGGTGTGGCACCAACGGGATTGGACCAGCAAGGATGCAGAACAGGTTGTCCTGGAGTCGGATCCGTACACCCGGCTCTCCTACACCTGGCACACCTTCGACGCCGCCTTTGCCACCACCTTCGAAATGAACCCGGAAGATGTGGCGGCCTGGGCACGCGAGCCCCGCTCGAAGGTGACGTTCGAAATCGAACCACAGGGCGAAACCGTGAAACTGACTGTCATCCACGACGGTTTCGAGCCCGGCAGCGCGGTCCTGGCCGGAATCAGCGGCGGTTGGCCGAGCATCTTGTCGAGCCTCAAGACCCTGCTGGAGACGGGCGAGTCCCTGCCGGAGCCGGTGGCGTAGTTCCAGCCGGATCAGATCGCTGAACTGCTCGATTACAGCCGGGGCCCAGCCGGATCGTCGCCTGAGGGTCGCGCCTACTCGAGGGAACTCCCTACTGGTTACGCAGGCCTGCGACGAGGAGGTCGACCATGCGGCGGGCGTCGTAGCGGGGGGTTTTACCTGCGCCGACGCACAGGTTCCCGACGCCGCGTAGCAGCTCGTAGGGGTCCATGCCGGGGCGGATCTCGCCTGCTGCCGCGGCGGCGTCGAGGAGTTGGGCGCATGCCGGGACGAGGCGGTCCAGGAAGTAGGTGTGCAGTGTCTCGAAGGTGGGATCGTCGGACTGTAGCGCCTCGGCGAGGCCGTGCTTGGTCGCAACGAAGTCGACGAAGAGATTGATCCATTGTCTCAGTGCGGCATACGGTGTGGTGCTGTCCGCCAGCAGTTTCGGACCCGCTTCGGCGCATGCCTCGGCCTGGTGTCGGTACACGGCGACGATCAGATCGGCCCGCGTCGGGAAGTGGCGGTAGATCGTGCCGATGCCGACACCGGCCCTTGCGGCTATATCGCGCACGGGCACGTCGACGCCGGACTCGACGAAAGCGGTGGCGGTCGCCTCCAGCAACGTCTTCTTGTTACGCAGGGCATCGGCCCGTTTTCGCGGGGCCGACGACCCCGATTCGCTGTCGATATCGACCACCTCCGGCGCTTGCCAAGCGGAACAGCGTTCCGTATGTTTGTTTCGGAACAGGGTTCCGTTTGTTCAGGATGACAGAACAGCCGAGCCGAAAGCAATTCACACCTCTCATGGAGGAACACCTCATGCAGTACCGCACTTTGGGCCGCACCGGCGTGCAGGTCAGCACCCTCGCGCTCGGCGCGATGAACTTCGGCCGGATCGGACGCACACCCCAGGACGAGGCCGCGGCTATCGTCGACGCTGCCCTGGAGGCGGGGATCAACCTCATCGACACGGCCGACAGATACGGCGACGGCGAGTCAGAGGAGATAGTCGGCAAGGCAATCGCGGACCGCCGCGACGATATCGTGCTGGCCACGAAGGTGAGCATGCCAATGGGTACGGAGCGCAACCATCAGGGCAGCTCGCGCCGCTGGTTGATCACCGAGTTGGACAACAGTCTGCGTCGGCTGGGCGTCGACCACGTCGATCTGTACCAGATTCACCGGTGGGACCCGAGCACCAGCGACGAGGAAACACTGTCGGCCCTGACCGACCTGCAGCGCGCCGGAAAGATTCGCTACTTCGGTTCGTCGACCTTCCCCGCGTATCGGATCGTGCAGGCCCAGTGGGCCGCTCGTGAAAACCATCTGCGCCCTTACGTCACCGAACAGCCCGGCTACTCGATCCTGCAGCGCGCCATCGAATCCCACGTGCTGCCCGTGACCGAACAGTACGGACTCGGCGTGCTGGTCTGGAGTCCGTTGGCCTCGGGCTGGCTGTCGGGTGCGATCCGCGCGGGTCGAGACATCACCACCAGCCGCTCGACGCTCATGCCGCAACGCTTCGACACCACCATCCCAGCCAACCGGGCCAAAATGGATGCTGTCGAGCAGCTGGCCAAGGTCGCCGATCAGGCCGGTTTGACGATGATCCAGCTCGCGCTCGGTTTCGTGACCGCGCACCCCGGCGTGACCAGCGCCATCATCGGGCCACGCACGATGGACCACCTGCACTCGCAGCTCGCCGCCGCGGACACCGTGCTCTCCGACGACGTGCTCGATGCGATCGACGCGATCGTCGCGCCCGGCGTCGACCTCGCCCCGGACGAGAAGCACGACACCCCACCCGCCCTGCTCCACGCGGCACTACGACGCCGCTCATCGCCGGTAGGTGGCCGGTAGCCATGCCCAGTTTCGGAATTATGACCGCTCCGATGCAGGTCGACTACCAAGACATCCTGCGGGTCTGGCGCGAGGCGGACACTATCCCGCAGATCGAACACGCGTGGCTGTTCGACCACCTCATGCCCATCGGCGGCGACCCGAACGGACCCATACACGAAGGCTGGACGTTGCTCTCGGCCCTCGCCGCACAGACCCGGCTTCCGGCCGCCCACGATGCTGGCCAAGATCGCCGCGACCGTCGATAACGTCGCCGGCGGACTGCTCGACTTCGATATCGGTGTGAGCTCACGACCCATCCCTGCGACCGTCCGCGCACGCCGATACTGCCTACTGCAACGGCGCCTGGTCGGCGTGGTCGATGGTGACCTGACCGGTGCGCAGATACGTCATCACGGCGTCGTCGACGGCGTTGTTGCCGCGGCCGAATGCGCCGTGGTCGCCGCCCTCGACCGTGATCAGCGATCCGCCGAGCGCCTGTGCCATGGCCGGGCCGCCCGCGTAGGCGGTCAGTGCATCCCAGCGGCTCTGTAGCAGTAGCGGTCGGGTGTGCAGATCCTTTCCAGTGATCGGCACCGGCTTGGTCACCGGTTTCCAACTGCCGCAGGCGGTTCCGGAGCGGACCAGGTCGGCGCGGGCGTCCATGGCATTGCCGCCGGTGGCGATGGTGGCGATGGCCGAACCGATCAGCTCGGAGCGGCCGGGCACATTGTTCTCGTTGCAGGTGATGGCCGAGAAGACGAAGCGTCCGGTGGGATCGGTGCTGGTCGCGCCCTCGATGGCGAGTAGCTGGCGGACGTTCTTCGGATCGATATTGGCGTCGGCCATCGCCCTGGCGAAGGTCGGCCAGAAGGTGCGGGTGTAGGTGGCGACCGCGGTCGCACCGACCAGCGGCACCTGCGCGGACGCGCCGCCGGTGACCAGCAGGCGCACCAGATTCTGCACCTTGCCCGCTTGTTCCACACTGTCGTTGAAACCGTCGCGGCCGATTTCGGCGAGCGGTTCGGGTAGCGCGCCGGGCAGGTCGGCGACGCTCGCGGGTGGCGGGGTCAGGTTGGCGTACCAGCCGCCGCCCTGGTCGGCGACCAGCCGCACCCAGTTCTGGTAGACCTGCAGCGCGGTATCACCGAGCCCGTAGTCGCCGCTGTGATCGGCGATCCAGGCGAACAGATCGTCGAGCCGCTGCTTACCGGCGACCTGCTGTTGCGCGAATTCCTCGGTCCACACCCAATCGGGATTGACGTTGGAGTCCAACACCATTCGATCCACCCGGCTCGGGAACATCGACGCGTACACCGCGCCGAGATAGGTGCCGTAGGACGTACCGAGGTAACTGATCCGATCCACGCCGAGCGCGGCGCGCACCTCGTCCAGATCGCGGGCGGTGCTCTCGGTGGTGATTGTGTCGAGGTACCCGGGCAGCGCCGCGTCACAGGCCTTCTTGATATCGTCGCGGTTACCGCCGCCCAGTGAAACTTGTTCGCCCTCAGCCGGTTTCGATGCCGCACTGACGGTCTGGGAATCGCAGCGCAGCGGGGTGGCCCAGCGCAGCCCGCGCGGCTGCACCGCGATCCGGTCGTAGTGCTCGTTGAGTTCGGCAGGCATCGAATCGATCCGACGCGCCCAGTAGTCGAGGCCATCCGCGCCCGGTCCGCCCGGATTCGCGGCAATGACGCCGCGACGCTCGCCGGTAGCGGCGATCCGGCTGACGGTGAGTTCGATACGCGCTCCGCCGGGGTCGGCGTAATTCATCGGGACGGAGATCACCGCGCACTGCACGCCGCGCCCCTCGGTGACCGACGAGTCCGGGCAGGCGCCGAAGGACGCCGCGGGTGCGGCCTCGGCCCAACCCGTCACGATCGATCCGCTGATCAGGCTCGCGGCGGCGACAGCGACCAGTGCTCGTGGAAAACCTGGCGTCCTCATCATGTTTCGTACCTCCGCCGGGCCCGTCGCCGATTCGGCGCGACCAACAGCATTCTGGTCAGCCTGGCACCGGTAGACAAGTCGAGCGGGCGATCGGATGCGATTGGTATTGCGGTGCACAGCGATCCACACCCACCGGAGTAGCGTCGAGCCATGTCGACTGAGGTCCGCAACAACTTCGCGCTGGAACGTTTCGAGATCTACGTCGACGGTGCCATCGCCGGCTACGCCGAATATCAGGACACCGGCGCCGAGCGGGCCTTTATCCACACCGAGTTCGATCCCAGGCACGCGGGCCGGGCATACGGCCGGGTGCTGGTGCAGGCGGCATTGAACGCCTCACGTCAGGAAGGTTTCGGCATTCTGCCGATGTGTCCGCTGGTGCGGCAATTCGTCCAAACGGAACCGGAGTACATCGCGACGGTTCCGCAGTGGGCACGCCAGAAGTTCGGCCTGCCCCTGTAGATCAGTACGCGGCGACGGCTCCGTCGAGCGCCTGCTGCAAATCGGTGCGCACCAGCCGGGCGATTTCCGCGGGTTTGGTCGGCAGTTCGGTGATCGGCACCCCGAAATGGAAGCTGGCCGACTTGGCCTCCTCCTTGGTGACCGGCACGCTCGGATCGGGTCGGGGCCCATAGCTCAAACCCAGGCTGAGCAGCACCGGCTGCGCACCCAACTTCATCGCGCGGAATGCGATGTGGCCGATCCCGCTGCCCACCGGCTGCACCTCGGTGTGGTCGACATCGTTGCAGGTGCCCTCCGGAAAGACCGCTATGCCGTCACCGTTCGCCATCCGCTCCGCGCAGATATCCATCATCCGTTGACCGGCCGCATTCACCGCCCGCAGGCCGTGGTCTTTACCGCGGAATACCGGGATCCCGCCCATCATGTCGATCTTGCGGCGCTGGTCGGGATCGATGAACAGCTCGTCCTTGGCCAGTACACGCACCCGCCCGATCACCGAACGCAATTCGCTGCGCCACGCCGCGGCGGCGACGGTGTACGGGTCGGATTCGGAGAGGTGGTTGAGCGCGACGAGCAACGGCCTGCGCTGGCGAATCACCTGGTGCAGCAGCTTTTGCGCACCTTCGGCATAGGTGACGCGCGGATGGTATCGACGTCCGAGAATGGCGTAGGCCCCCCATGCCTTCAGCCGGTTCTGCCGGTGTTCGCGATAGAAGTCGTACACAGTGTCAGCGTTGTCGAGGAGGACCTCGGGCCGTTCCATGGCCACACCCTAACCGGTCTGTTTTCGGCGTGATCCAGGTGCCGCTGGCCGCCGATCCGGGAATCCGCCGCGCCGCTTGACCGACGAACCGCCCGCGCCAGTGCGATGATGTCGGAGTGGCACGCGGAGATGACCCGGACGATCGGAAAACTCGCGGCGGACACGGTGACCGCAGGCGACGCGATTTCCGGCAGGGCGAGCAGGTGGTTCGCGCAGGCACCCTGCTGGTGTCGGCGACCGAACTGGTCGAACCGACCTTCCGGCGCACCGTCGTGTACATCATCGAACACAACGAGGCGGGCAGCCTCGGCGTCGTACTCAACCGTCCGAGCGATACCGCGGTGCACGACGTGCTGCCACGCTGGTCCGAGGCGGCAGCCGCGCCGCGCACGCTCTTCATCGGCGGCCCGGTCAAGCGGGACGCGGCACTGTGTCTGGGCACCATCCGGGTCGGCGCATCGATCGCGGGCGTCCGTGGACTGCGTCGCATCGATGGCCGCGTGGTGCTCGTCGATCTGGACGCCGACCCGGAGGAGATCACGCCGCTGATCGAGGGTCTGCGGATCTTCGCGGGCTATGCGGGCTGGACCTTCGGCCAACTCGAGGGCGAACTGCAGAACGACGACTGGATCGTCCTTTCGGCGCTGCCGTCGGATCCGATCAGCACCGGCCGCCCCGACCTGTGGGCCCACGTGCTGCGCCGCCAGCCACTGCCCCTATCCCTACTCGCCACGCATCCGATTGAACTGGAACGCAACTAGGGACGTGGTCTGCATGAAGGAGGAAGTACCTACATGCAACGAGACAAGTGATCTGGCGAGAACATGGGTAACTCGCCGGGTACGCCCAGAAGCCGATCACCCCGACTACCGCCGGCCCGCGACGAATCCGAGGGACCGCCCGACGACCGGCAAAAGACGCGGAGAGGCGGGGGAGCAGGTGACGAATGCCCGAAGAACAAGCCGAGCTGATGCGGGTTCTGTATCAGGAACACGCTTCGGCGCTATGGCGGTACACGCTCGGTTTGGTTCGCGATCCAGGTCGGGCCGAGGACATCGTGCAAGAGACGTTGTTGCGGGCGTGGCAGCGCCCCAACGTGCTCGATCAATCGACGACATCGGCGCGGGCGTGGTTGTTCACGGTCGCGCGCAATCTCGCCGTGGATGAGCACCGCAGCGCCCGTAATCGGCGCGAATTCCGCACCGACAAGCCGCCGGAGCAGGCCACACCGGATCAGGCCGACCGGGCCTTGGACGGTTGGCTGGTCGCGGACGCATTGAGCAGACTCAGCGGCGATCATCGCGAGGTGATCGTGCGGGCCTACTATCGAGGACTTTCCACCCACCAGATCGCCGAGGAACTCGATATCCCGGCGGGCACGGTGAAATCTCGCATGCACTACGGCATGCGGGCGCTACGGCTGGCACTACAGGAGATGGGGGTGACGAATCAATGACGGACATCGCCGACGACTACTCGACGTGGGATGCACCGTACATCCTCGGCTCCCTGTCCCGCACCGAACGGCGGGAGTACGAGGAGCATCTGGACGGCTGCCCGGTCTGCCGGGCGGCGGTTGCCGATCTCGCCGGACTCCCGGGTTTGCTCTCGATGGTCGATCCCGACACCGCGTTGGCCATGATCGAGCCGCCGGAAAAGACTGCGGCCGAGGCGGATCCCCCTGCACAGCTGCTGCCCCGGCTCGCCGATGCGGCCGAGCGGCGTAGGCGGCGCAGTCGGTGGGCGGCCGTCGGGGCTGCGGTCGCTGCGGCTGCCGCGGCGGTGGCCATCGCGGTTCCGGTGGTCACCTCGGTCACCGCAGTGGAAAGGCCGAGCTCCGAACAGGTTGTGGCCGAACGCAGTATGGAAGCGATCACACCGAATCCGGTGACGGCCAGCTTCAAGGTCGTGCAGGCCGATGGCAAGACCCGGATCGTGATGACCTGCAGCTATGGGCCGAGCGACCAGAAGTACAACTGGGATCTCGACCTGTACGTCATCGGCACCGACGGCAGCCAGGCCAAACTCGACCGGTGGCCCGCCGGACCCGGCACCGAGCTGACGATCGACCGGACCGTCGACAAGACGCCGGATCAGATCCAGGCGGTGCAGATCCGGAAGGCGTCGACGGGCGAGACGCTGCTGTCCGGCACGGTCTGACACGCTTCGATCCCCCCGCCGAACTCGACGGGGGGATCGAAGGTTTCGGTGATTCAGCGCTGGCCCTGCTTGCGGAAGACCGAAGTCGACCAGAAGTATCCGACCAGCGTGAGGCCGACGCACCAGGCGATGGAGACGATGCCGTTATTGCCGATCTCCGTGCCCATGAGCAGACCGCGGATGGTTTCGGTGAGCGGGGTGAACGGCTGGTACTCGGCGAACTGACGCAATCCGACCGGCATGGTGTCGGTGCCGACCAAGCCGCTGCCGAGGAACGGCAGCATGATCAGCGGGAAGGGCATATTGCTCGCGCTCTCCGGAGTCTGCGCGACCAGCCCCATGCCGACCGCGAGCCAGGTGAGTGCGAAGACGAGCATGCCGAGCAGTCCGAATGCGGCGATCCACTCGACAACATTCGCCGACGGCCGGAAACCGGCGAGCAACGCGACACCGACCATGGCGGCGATGCCGAGCAGAGCCTGAATCAATGCGCCGACGACATGTCCGGCGAGTATCGAAGACTGCGAAATCGCCATGGTGCGAAAGCGATTCACGATGCCCTTGGTGGTATCGGTGCACACCGAGACCGCCACACCCGCGGTCATGTACGCCGGGATCATCAACAGCATGCCCGGAGTCAAGTAGTCGATGTAGTTACCGCCGGACGACTTCTCCAGTGCGCCACCGAAAACAAAATTGAAGGTGAGCAGCAGGATGATCGGCATGAGGATGATGCTGAAGGTCATGCTCGGGTACCGCTTCGCATGAAGCATGCTGCGCCGCAACATCGTCTTCGAGTCGGCGAGTGCGTAGGCCATCGTGCTCATGACTGCGCCTCGCTTCGCTCGGCTCCGTCATGACCACGAAACGTGGCTGTGTCTATTATTCGCTCGCTGCGCTCGCTCATCCATCGCACGGTCTCCTTTTCGGCGGTGGGATGTCCGGTGAGGATGAGGAATACGTCGTCGAGGGTGGGGGTGTGCACGGAGAGGCCGTCGACCTCGATCTGCTCGTAGTCGAGCCGGTCGAGCACCGCGCGCAGCGATTTGACGCCGCCGTCGCTGGGGACCGCGAGGGTGAATTCCTCCTCGGCCGCGTCATCGACGACGTGCGCATCCGGCCCCAATGCCGTTGCCGCGGCGGCTAATCCGAGCTGGTCGGCGAATTCCAGGCGGATATGTCCGCCGGGTATCCGCCGCTTCAATTCGGCGGCCGTGCCCTCGGCGACGATCCGGCCGTGGTCGAGCACCGCGATCCGGTCGGCCAGTTGATCGGCCTCCTCCAGATACTGCGTGGTGAGGAAGACGGTCACGCTGTAGTCGTCGACCAGTGTGCGGATCATTTCCCAGATCGCTCGCCTGCTGCGCGGATCCAGGCCGGTGGTCGGCTCGTCCAGGAAGATGATGCGCGGATCGCCGACCAGCGTCATGGCCAGATCCAGCCGTCGCACCATGCCGCCGGAGTAGGTGGCCGCGGTCTTGTCACCGGCCTCGACCAGGTCGAAACGCTCCAGCAGCTCAGCGGCGAGGCGCTTGCTCTCGCGGCGCGGCAAATGGTGCAGATCACCCATCAGGACCAGGTTTTCGCGGCCGGTCAGCAATTCGTCGACCGCCGAGAACTGGCCGGTGACGCCGATCGCGGTGCGCACGGCATCGGGTTCGGTGGCCAGATCGTGGCCGTCGACGCGGATTTCACCCGCATCGGGGCGCAGCAGGGTGGTGAGGATCTGCACGGTGGTGGTCTTGCCCGCGCCGTTCGGGCCGAGGAGGGAGTAGATCGTGCCTGCCTGAACCGTGATGTCGATGCCGTCGAGCACCACGTGCTCACCGAACGATTTACACAGGCCCAGCGCCGAAATGGCAGGGGCGCGATGACCGTTGGACATGGTCTTCCTTTCGAGGAATTTTCATAAATCAATGCGAATGACAGCATGATTCGGCCGCACCGCGCCCGGAGTCCGGTGCGGCGTTATGCGAGGTGGTATTCGGTTGCTATCGAGTTCGACTGTTCTTACCCACCCCGTCGGCTCCGCCGACTGCCATCCCCCTAGATGTCGAGCTCCTCGACCGGCGGACGGTCGGCGATCTGGGCCACTCGCTCGTAGAGCTTGTCCGGAATCTTTCCCTTCAATTCGCCGAGCGAATCGACGATCTCGAAAATGAAGTCGCCCCAGTCCTGATCACCGACGCCGAGCATGCGACGCCAGTTCGTCAGATCCTTGACCCAGTTCGTGCTCTGCGGGTATTCGTCCCAGTTCGAGTACTGGGCATGCATGACGAATTTGCCCTTCCGACTGCGATACACCCGGACGTGTTCCATGCGCTCTTCGTTCACGTCACGATGCTCGCCGAGCAGGGCGCCGGAGAAGCGGACCTGACGCACGCCATTGTGGCCGACCCGCAGCACTACCTCGTCGTAGCCCTCCAGCCTGCCCTCTTCCAGCTCGATGAACCGCCGCAGTGCGGTGGTCACCGCCCCCGAAAGGTTGCCGCCGACGAGCTCCTGCGCCCGCTGGAACAGTGGCAGGTCGTCGTCGGCAACGTAGATCGTTTTGTTGGGCATGAACTCACTATACGTAGATGTATACGTACACGCAAGCGGTGACGGGTCACAAGAATCTCCCGACCACCTCATGCGCGGAGTACATCTTGCACGAGGGATTGAACCGCTCAGCAGTCCAACTCGTAGTTCACGTGTACGCGATGCGTGACCGCGCCTGTGCTCGCCTTCGGCGGCACGGCAGGTAACTGCGAGAGGAGGGCCGATGCCGAGCAGGGTCGTAGATTATCTGGTTCGAGCGGTTTCAACCCTGGGGGTCCGCCACATCTTCGGTGTCGACGGCGCGAATATCGAAGATCTGTACGACGCCCTATTCGATGCGCCCTACGACGTCGCGGGAATCGTTGCCAAGCACGAGTTTTCGGCCGCGACCATGGCCGACGGCTATGCCCGCTCGACCGGCGGACTCGGCGTCGTCGCCGCCACCTCCGGCGGCGGCGCAATGAATCTCGTTGCCGGACTTGCCGAATCGTTCGCGTCCCGGGTGCCGGTATTGGCGCTGGTCGGACAGCCGCCGACCGCCCTGGAGGGCAACGGCGCGTTCCAGGACTCCAGCGGGCTCGCGGGCACCATCGACGCGGCCCGGATGTTCGGCGAGATCACCCAGTACTGCGCACGGGTGGAGACCGCCGCCGACCTGCCCGACAAGTTGTCCAGGGCGGTCGCCGCCGCCCGGCGCGGCGGACCCTCGGTCCTATTGCTGCCCAAGGACGTACAGCAGAGCGATATCGGGGATACCCCGCCGTTCCAGCCGACATCGCCGACGCATCGGCGCGACGAAAGCGGCCTGGCTCGGGTGCGCGCCGCGCTGACCGCGGCACGCAAGATCGGCAAGATCGTGATCATCGTGGGCGACCAAATCGCGCGCGACGACGCCCGCGCCGAACTCGCTCGGCTGGCACGCACACTGGATGCGTCGGTGGGAGTCGCCCCCGATGCGAAGGACACCTATGACAATGCCGACCCGGCGTTCTGCGGTGTCGCCGGGAGTATGGGACATCCGGAGTTGTCGGCGGCATTGCGCTCGGCGGCCCTGTGCCTGATCGTCGGCACACCGATGCCGATCACCGCCCGCACCGGGTTGGACGAGCTGTTGGCCGACCGCACCGTCGCACATATCGGTGTCGCCGCGCCGTATCTGTCCGCGATCCACGCCACCAGCACGGATCTCGCGCGGGATCTGGCCGAACTCGCGGACGAATTCACCGACGGCATCGAAGAGAGTCATCCGTATCCACCGCATGCTCTGACGCCGTTGCGAGTGCCCGAGTCGACCGGACCCGGTGTGCGCTACCGCGAATTGGTCGAGACGATCGAGGCGTTATTGCCCGAGGGCACGGACGTTTTCGCGGATGCGGGCAATACCGGGGCCGCGGTGGTGCACCATTTGAGGGTGCCGCGCGGCGGCCGATTCGTGGTCGCGCTCGGCATGGGCGGGATGGGCTATGCGTTCGGCGCCGCGATAGGTTCGGCATTCGCACGCCATCGCGGACCGACCGGAACCAGAAGCACCATCGTCGTCGCAGGTGACGGCGCGTTCTACATGCACGGCATGGAATTGCACACCGCGATCGAACACCAACTGCCGGTCGTCTTCATCGTGCTGAACAACAACGCGCACGCGATGTGCGTCACTCGCGAACAGCTCTATTACCAAGATCGCTACAGCTTCAACCGATTTCGGCCCACACAACTGGGAGCGGGCATCGACGCCATGTTCCCTGAACTTCGCGCGTACTCCGTCCGTACTACCGCAGAGCTGGCCATCGCACTGGGGCGATGCGTCGAATCCGAAGGGCCGGCGTTCATCTCGATCGACGTCGACCCCGACGAAGTTCCACCCTTCATCCCGTTTCTCGCGACATTGGAGAAGAAGCCGTGACAACAAGCGCCCTCCCCGCCCTCAGCGATATCCCGGAAGACGTAGTCCCCGGCGTGCTGCGGATCGAGAACTCAGATAAGGACGCAACCACTCCGATCATCATGGACATGCTGCGGTCGGTGTATCCGCACGACCAGATCTTCGGCGAATATTGTCCGGTGCAGGCGTATATCGCCGCGCCGCCGGATGAGGTGTGGGAATACCTGGCCGATACCCGCAGCCTGGAGGAGTGGACCTATAGCCTGCGCGGCTTCGTCGAGACCGAGGAACCGGGTCTGTGGCTGGCCTGGGACCGGCTCGGACCGGCGACCAAGATCTTCACCCGCACCGTGGCGCACCGCGAGGGCATGACCGTCGACTACCACTGCGCCTGGGATCAGAGTCAGCACCTTTGGATGATCTACCTGCTGCGGGTGATCGATGCCCAGGTGGTGTTCAACAAGCCGGGTTCGGTGGTGCTGTGGGTGAACTGCCGTCACCCGTTCTACGACGAAAACCCCTATCCCGAAACGGCTCCCGAGAAGCGGCCGGTATGGGTGGGCGACTTCTGGGAGATGTTCTCCGCCGGGCACCAGCTCGAGATGGACAACCTCAAGGCGATCTGCGAATACCGTGCGGCAAACGGTCTTCCGATCAAGCCCGACTGGATGAAGTGAGGCAGCGCCATGAACTCCTCTGATCCGAACGGCCCTGGACTGCCGGCCGTCAGCCTTGTCGATGTATCGAGCTATCTGCCGGGTGAGCCGGTCGGCACCGAATACTTCACGCAGTACAGCCGATCCGATCGGATGGCCAAGAACGTCATGTTCCGCTCGCCCAAGGCGCGCCACCATGTGGGCAGGGACGAGACCGCGGTGGATATGGTCGAGCATGCCGTCGCACCGCTGATCGAACGCCATGGTGCACAGGCGATCTCGGATATCGATGTGCTGATCACGCACACCCAGCTGCCGGACAATCCGGTGATGGGCTGCGGACCCGAGGCGGCCCGCCGCCTCGGGATGAAGCCCCGCTTCGTCTACGACGTGCACAACGGCGGCTGCGCGGCCTTCGTGCACATGATGGCCATGGCAAGGATGATCCTGCAGACAACCGACGCCCGCTCCGCGCTCATCGCGGCGACCCAGAACTGCGCGGGCCCGGTGTTCACCCAGACCGAGATCCGCAAGCTCGCCCAGGCGCCGGTGCCCGGCGACGCCTGCGGTGTCGGACTGCTCGTCAAGGACGATTCCGCGCCGATCCTGGATATCGAATGCCGCACCTATCCCGAATTCGCCGGGGACATGGAGTTCTCGACCAACGGCCAGCGCAAGTACTGGGAGCCGGGCGAGGGGCAGGGCTGCGTCAGTTTCACCGAATCGAAGATCACCAAGGTGTTCGCACGCGGCAATCGGCTGGTGCCGGAAGTGGCATTGGCGGTGTGCGATCGGATCGGGGTGAAGGGCCGCGATATCGACACCTTCGTCACCAATCAGCCGAACCGGCTGTTCCTGCGCAACTGGCACGATGCGCTGGAACTGCCGCCGGAGCGGCATCCGGACACCTTCGACCAGTGCGGAAACCTGTTCGCCGCAGGCATTCCGGTCACCCTCGATACCGAGAATCGAGCGGGTCGGCTGCGCAACGGCTCGGTGGTGCTGTTGTCGGCATTCGCGCACGCCGGTGATTTCGCAGGCGCCGCGGCGGTGCGCTGGGGTGCGGCCGGATGAGCGTGCGGGTGGCCGATGAATCTCGGCCCTCGCAACAGCACCGAAGTCAGCGGACGCAGGCTCGGTTCGATCTCAGCCTGAGCGAAAATCCCTTCCCCCCACTGCCTTCGGTGCTCATCGCGGTGAACAGCGTACTGGCGCAGGCCAATCGCTATCCCGAGTTCCTGCCGCGTCGGCTGCCGAGGTTGATCGCGGGGCGCGTCGGGGTGCATTCGGATCAGGTGGTCGTCGGTTCCGGCGCGACCGGGGTGGCCATGCAGATCATCCAGGCATTGACCAAGCCGGGTGACGGAATCGTCTACGGGGCACCGACTTTCGACGGCTATCCGATCATGGCGGAGATGGCCGATCTCGAGGTCGTTCCGGTGCCACTGGATGGCGCGGGCAATCAGGATCTCTGGGCGATGGCTAAGGCCATCGACAAGCGGACCGGTTTGGTGGTTGTCTGCCGTCCGCACAATCCGACCGGCACCGTGATCTCGGCCGCCGAACTCGAGGCGTTCTTGTGCTCGGTGCCGCGCCGGGTGCCGGTCATCCTGGACGAGGCGTATGCCGAATTCCTCGGTCCCGCCGATCGGGTCGATACCCTCGAACTGCTCAATCGGCATCCGAATCTGCTTGTCCTGCGCACCTTTTCGAAGGCATACGGACTGGCCGGTCTGCGCATCGGCTACACCTTCGGCAGCAGCGAGTTGATCAGCCGCGTCCGCAGGCTGCAGCTGCCGTTCGGGGTGAGTTCGGCGGCGGTGGCCGCGGTCGCCGCGTCCTACGCCGCCGAACCCGAATTGGCCGCGCGCATCCTGCGCATCACCACCGCACGCGAGACCCTGCGCAGTGCGTTGCTGCACCGACACATCGCCGTGCCGCGCAGCTACGCCAACTTCCTGTACCTGCCGGGCCCCGGCGTAGCAACGGCGCTGCGCCGGGCCGGCATCGCGGCCAAGGTGTACCCCGACGGCAGCGCGCGCATAGCTGTCGGGGACACCGAGGCCGACAACGCGGTGCTGAAGGCGCTGGAATCACTGCGGTAGGTGGTGTTGGAGCGGCGGCGTTCGCGGAACCAGTGTGGTTTCCACCGCGCCGCCGCCTCCAACGGGCATCATGCAGATTATGGCGATGACCTTGCGACTCGATGACGGCGACGACCGCAAGCTGAACTAGGAAGCCGCGCGATCCGAGCAAGGGATCGCGAAGGAAGCGGCGCATCCACCCGCGAAACAGGAAGGTTTCGATGCGATGCCGGCGCGCACCATCGAACGGCACGCCGAATTGCTGGATCGGCTCGGATGATCCGATACCTGCCGGTTCACGAACTTCTTGTGTTCACCCGGTGGTTCGATGGGGTGATGATGCGGTGGCGGGAGTTCCAGGTGAATGCGGCGCCGGCGCGCGGGACGGCGAGTCGGGTGCTGTTCCGTTTCACGCTGGGGCGGCGTGCGGTCATCGGTCGCCAGACTGTCATCGAACCGGGTGGGACCAGTGGTTGGCACTATCACGATGGGACGCTGCTGGTACTGGTCGCCCACGGCACCCTCGACCATCCGGGCGCGGACTGTGCCCCGGTCACCTACCGGCGCGGCCGAATCTTCCGGGAACCCAGTGGCCCGTCCTATCCCCATGTGGCGCGCAATCTCGGGACGACACCGGTGACGCTGTTCGTGCTGTACCTGAACCCGGCTGGTAGCCCGCTATCGCGTCACGTCGATCCGCCGGAGTGCGCCGAACAGTAGCGCAACCCGCGCGCAGCGGACCGCTGCGGAGAAATCGAATCCGTCCGATGGTTATCTCGCCGGCCCCGCCCCAGCACTGCCATGCCTGCCCAGCATGGTATCTGGCAGGTATCATGCGGATTATGGCGATGACCTTGCGACTCGATGATGACGACGACCGGATGCTGTCCGAGGAAGCCGCGCGCACCGGCCGCTCCAAACAAGAGATCGCGAAGGAAGCGATCCATCTGCATCTCACCGCGAACCGGGAAGTATTCGAGGCGATGCTGGCACGCACCATGGAACGGCACGCTGAATTGCTGGAACGGCTCGCGTGACCCGATACCTGACGGTCCACGAACTTCTCCTGATCGCCCGGGCTGTGAACCGCGGTACCGACGCGGTCCGGGATTACGGATTACTCGCCTCCGCCGCCGCGCGTCCGTCCGCCAGGGTGTTCGGCACGGATCCATATCCGGAGTTGTTCGAAAAGGCTGCCGCGCTACTTCATTCGCTTGCTCGCAATCGTGCCCTGATCGACGGCAACAAACGCACTGCGTTCCTTGCGGCGGCGCTCATGCTCGAACGTAACGGCGTAGTGCTGCCGGTGCTCCCCGACGAACAGGAACCGATCATGATTGCCGTCGCCGTTGGGGACATGGACGTGCCCGAGATCGCTGAGCACCTGCGGAAATGGAGCGAATAGCCGTCCGCACGACGTCGCGATCAGACCTGTACTGGCGCCGACCCCGGGTTCAGTTGGTGGGGGCGCAGGCGTCGCGCAACGAGCACGCGCCGCAGGAGGAACCGCAGCCACCGATCTCTTGGGCGGGAACAAGCTCCTCGGCCGCACGAGCTGCGGCATTCGCGCCCGCACCGAGGGTGAACAGCGCCACCGTGGCTGTGATCACCGCAACGATCAGCGCCGGGAAACCGCCTGCGGCCAGGGCGACGAGGCCGCCCGCGAAGAGCAGCGCGCCCGCGGCCACGGAGGTTGGGGCGGCGACGCGGTTGGCGATGCGGAAGGTCTCCTCGTCGTGCAGTGCCGCCTCGGTGTGCACCCCGACGAAGCGGTTGCGTGGCAGCCGGCCGGTCAGTCCGAGCACGCCGGTTGCGATGGCGACCATGGCCAGCACGAACAGGGTGAGAGCGACGACGAACACCTGAAGAGGCTAGCGCACCGCCGCCACGCCGGATCCAGCCCGGCCCGATTTTCGGTGTATAAGCCCGGACGTTCTACCCTGATAGACACATCTATGACGGGGATCGGCGAGAACAAGAAGGCAGGACCGTGGCGGACACTCGTGCAACCGAAAGCGATGTACCGGAGCACAGGTACAGCGCCGGCCTCGCCGGCCGCATCGAGCGCCGGTGGCAGCGGACCTGGGATGAGCGCGGGACCTTCCACGCGCCGAACCCGGTAGGCCCGCTCGCGGGTGCGACGCCGACGGACAAGCTGTTCGTCCAGGACATGTTCCCGTACCCGTCCGGCGCGGGACTGCATGTCGGGCATCCGCTCGGCTACATCGCCACCGATGTCTTCGCGCGCTATCACCGGATGCACGGCCGCAATGTGCTGCATGCGCTGGGCTATGACGCATTCGGTCTGCCCGCCGAGCAGTACGCGGTGCAGACCGGTGCGCATCCGCGCCAGACCACCGAGTCGAATATCGCCACCATGCAGCGTCAGCTGGACCGGCTCGGCCTGGGGCACGACCGTCGGCGCTCGTTCGCGACCACCGATCCGGAGTACTACAAGTGGACGCAGTGGATCTTCCTGCGCATTTACAACGCTTGGTACGACCAGGATCTGGACCGCGCCCGCCCGATCGCGGAACTGCAGGCACAGTTCGATTCGGGTGCCCGGCCGACCCCCGACGGCCGCGCCTGGAACGATCTGACCGCCGCCGAACGCGCCGAGGTGCTGGACTCGTATCGCCTGGTGTACCAAACGGATTCGGTGGTCAACTGGTGTCCCGGTCTGGGCACGGTGCTGTCCAATGAAGAGGTCACCGCCGACGGCCGCAGTGAGCGCGGCAACTTCCCGGTATTCCGGAAGCGGCTGTGGCAGTGGATGATGCGCATCACCGCCTACTCCGACCGGCTGGTCAACGATCTGGACCGCCTGGACTGGCCGGAGAATGTAAAGGCCATGCAGCGCAACTGGATCGGGCGATCCCGTGGCGCGCAGGTGAAATTCGATGCCGACGGTCAGCAGATCGAGGTCTTCACCACCCGGCCCGACACCCTGTTCGGTTCTACCTACGTGGTGCTGGCGCCCGAGCACGAACTGGTCGACAGGCTGACCGCGGAGGCTTGGCCCGCTGGTGTCGATCCGCGCTGGACCTTCGAGGACGCCGGTGACCCTCGGGAAGCCGTTGCCGGATACCGCAAGGCGATCGCGGCCAAATCGGATCTGGAGCGGCAGGAGAACAAGGAGAAGTCCGGCGTCTTCCTGGGTTCCTATGCGACGAACCCGGTGAACGGCGCCCAGGTGCCGATCTTCATCGCCGACTACGTGCTGGCCGGTTACGGCACCGGCGCGATCATGGCCGTGCCCGGGCACGATCAGCGCGACTGGGAATTCGCCTCGGTATTCGGCCTGCCGATCGTGGAAGTCATTTCCGGCGGGGATATTTCGGCCGCGGCCTACTCCGGTGACGGCGCGCTGGTGAACTCCGATTACCTGAACGGCCTGGCCGTCGAGGAGGCCAAGGCCACCGTCATCGCCCGGCTCGAGGCCGACGGCCACGGCAAGGGCACCGTCCAGTACAAGCTGCGCGACTGGCTGTTCGCCCGCCAGCGCTACTGGGGTGAGCCGTTCCCGATCGTGTACGACGAGGACGGCGCACCGCACGCACTGCCGGAATCCATGCTGCCGGTCGAACTTCCGGAGCTGGACGATTTCGCACCGGTCACCTTCGATCCCAACGACGCCGACTCCGAACCGTCGCCGCCGCTGGCCAAGGCCACCGACTGGGTGAATGTCGAACTGGATCTGGGCGACGGACCCAAGCAGTACCGCCGCGACACCAATGTCATGCCGAACTGGGCGGGCAGCTCCTGGTATCAGCTGCGCTACGCGGACCCGACGAACCCGGATGCGTTCTGCGCCAAAGAAAACGAGCAGTATTGGCTGGGCCCACGCTCCGCGGAGCACGGCCCGAACGATCCGGGTGGCGTCGATCTGTACGTCGGCGGTGTCGAACATGCGGTGCTGCACCTGCTGTACGCGCGGTTCTGGCAGAAGGTGCTGTTCGATCTGGGTGATGTGAGCGGTTACGAGCCGTACCGCCGCCTGTTCAACCAGGGCTACATCCAGGCGCACGCCTACACCGACGCGCGCGGTGCGTATCTGCCCGCCGCCGAGATCATCGAGCGCGACGGCAAGCACTACTTCCCGGATCCGACCACCGGCATCGAGATCGAGGCGTTCCAGGAGTACGGCAAGATCGGAAAGTCGCTGAAGAACGCCATCTCGCCGGACGAGATGTGCGATACCTACGGCGCCGACACCTTCCGCCTCTACGAGATGTCGATGGGTCCGCTGGATACCTCGCGGCCGTGGGCGACCAAGGATGTCGTCGGTGCGCACCGGTTCCTGCAGCGGGTGTGGCGACTGGTCGTCGACGAGGAGTCCGGCGCGATCCGGGTCACCGACGCGGCGCCGTCGGAGGAGACGCGGCGCCTGCTGCACAAGACGATCGCGGGTGTGGACGAAGATTACGCCGCACTGCGCGATAACACCGCCGGTGCCAAGCTGATCGAGCTGACCAACCATCTGACCAAGAGCTACCCCGCGGGCGCGCCGCGCGAGGTGGTGGAGCCGGTGGTGCTGATGCTGGCGCCGATGGCACCGCATATCGCCGAGGAACTGTGGGAACGGCTGGGGCACAAGGAATCCCTGGCCCACGGCCCGTTCCCGGTGGCGGATCCGGCGCTGCTGGTCGAGGAGTCGGTGGAGTACCCGATTCAGGTGAACGGCAAGGTGCGCAGCCGAATTCAGGTGCCCGCCGATGCCGATAACGCGACCATCGAGGCGACCGCGCTGGCCGATGAGAAGATCGCGGCACTGCTCGGCGGGAATGCGCCGCGCAAGCTGATCGTGGTGCCGGGACGGCTCATCAATATCGTCGCGTAGGCGCCATCCGCCCCGCCCGCGGACTTGCGTGCCGCACACGGATTTGCCGGTCACTTCGTGTGCGGCGGGCAAGATATGCGCAGCCCAACCCAGGTCAGCGCGGGGGCAGCAAAACGTCGTTGAGGGTAACCATGGACAGATTGCGCTCCTTGATGATGTCCACGAGCTGCCCGTAGACATGCGTAACCGCGGGCGCGTTCGCGTGCCCAATAATGATCGTCTGCGGTTTGAAGTACTTACGCGCGCACTCCAACAAGTAATCCTCGGTGATCACGCCGGAATCCGACAGCGAGCCGTACCACATGGTCGGCACGGTGTAGCCGAGATCCGCGGCGACCCGATCGACCGTGCCGTTGTGGCGACCGAACGGCGGGCGGTAGTAGGGCGTGCCGTCCACACCGAAGTTGTTCCATAGGAAGGACTTCGCCCGCGCAAACTGCGAGGAGATGCCCGACGCGGACAGCTTGGTCAGATCGGCGTGGTCCCAGGTGTGATTGCCGAGCTGGATCTGACCGGAATCGACCAGGGGCCGCAAAGCATCTCGGTGGATCGCCCACGAGTCGTAGTAGGCGGTCACGAAGAAGGTGAACCGCGCGCCGGTATCCCTGGCGAATTTGATGTAGGCCCCGACGACTTCCGGACTCGCACCGTCATCGATCGTTAGCGCCATATTGGTGCCACCGCCCGGCAGTGCGGTGATGGTCTGCGCCGGAATCGGCGTCTTCGGTCCGATCGGCGGCGGGGGCAGCAGCGGCGCGGGCAGTATCGGCCCGCTACCCGCCGAACCACTGTTGAACGGCTCCCCCTCGGCCCGCACACAGCCGGTCAATGCCAGCGCGGTGCCTGTTGCAAGCATTGTCAGCAACCGACGTCTATCCACGATCCGAACCCTCTAGCTTCGCTCTATCAGCGCACCGCCGCCCCGTCGACGCAAACGCGCAGGTAACAGACGCGAGGCTACCGAGCGAAACTGTCTCCGAGCTGAACCTCGGAACAACATGTCAAGAAAACGACACCATCGCGGCCGCACATTCGGACGAAATCACAGTGAGCCGAATCAGTAGGGGCGCAGCACGATCTCGGTCGGATGGCCGTCGCGCGGTGTGTCGATCGCGGCACGCACGGTCCCCGCAACCGTCTCCGGGCTCAGAAATTCCTCCGCGCGATACTCGCGACCCTCACCCGCGATGATCTCCCGCTGCATATCGGTATCGATGCGGCCGGGATGGATCGAGGTCACCCGCAGCGTCGGCTCCTCCAACCGCAGCGCGTCACCGAACGCGCGCAGACCGAACTTGCTCGCCGCGTAGGACGCCCACCCCGCATTCGCCCGCAATCCGGCACCCGAATTGATCAGCACCACATGACCGTTGGCCGCGCGCAATGCGGGCAGCAGTAGCCGAGTCAATTCGGCGATGGCAATTACGTTGGCTTCCAGGGTATTTCGCCACTGCTGCACCGAGGATTCGGCGATCGAACCCAGGTCGGCGATACCGGCGTTGTGTACCAACACATCCAGGCGTTGAATCGGCGAAACAGCTTCCGCCACTGCGGAATAGTCGGTCAACTCGACCGGCCATCCGGTGGCGCCGGGCAGTTCGCCTAATATCGCGCGCAGCGCCTCGGCCGAGCGGGCGCCGAGCAACAGATCGTGGGTCGGTGCGAGTTCGCGAGCGATCGCGGCGCCGAGCCCGCGGCTGGCGCCGGTGATCAGCGCGGTCGGCTTCGGTGTGCTGGTCACGGCGGCGGTCATGGAGTCACCGTATCGGTCACCGAAGCGGGCGGTAGCACTACCCGCACGCGCGGCGATGGATGCATAAAGCGAATAAGTGGAATTCACGGACGGGGCATGCAGAGTGAGATCCGGCGCACAACAGCTGGCCACCAGGGCGCACCAGAACGAGATACGAGTCACTGAGCGGGCGTACTTGCGGGTGTCATCGCAAAATAGGGGGATGGCACACCCGGGTTTCACCCCAACACAGCTCGCGGCCCGCGCCGCCTATCTGCTACGGGGCAATGATCTGGGCACCATGACCAGTGCCGCGCCCCGGTTGTATCCGCACATGTGGAGCTGGGATGCCGCCTTCGTCGCGGTCGGCCTCGCCCCGCTGAGTGTCGAGCGCGCGGTCATCGAACTGGACACCCTGCTTTCGGCGCAGTGGAAGAACGGGATGATCCCGCACATCGTCTTCGCCAATGGTGTGGACGGCTACTTCCCCGGCCCGGCCCGCTGGGAGTGCAAGAAGCTGGCCGCCAACGCCCCGGACGGTCCGGACACCTCCGGCATCACCCAGCCGCCGGTGCACGCCATCGCAGTGCAGCGCATCCTCGACCATTCCCGCCGCCACGGCCGCAGCACCAGGGCGGTGGCCGAGGAATTCCTGAATCGGCGCTGGCCGGATCTGGTGCGCTGGCATCGCTGGCTGGCCCATGCCCGCGACCCCAAGGAGAGCGGCCGGATCACGCTGTATCACGGCTGGGAATCCGGGATGGACAATTCGCCGCGCTGGGATCGGGCCTATGCGAATGTGACGCCCGGCGATCTGCCGCCGTATCAGCGTGAGGATCTGCTGGTGGTCTCGGACACATCGCAGCGGCCCAGCGATCGCGAATACGACCGCTATCTGTGGCTGGTCGAGCAGATGCGCCGCGCCGGATACGACGACTACCAGCTCGCCTCGACGATGAGCTTCGCGGTGGAGGATGTCTTCGTCACCGCGATCTTCGCGCTGGCGTGTGAGGTTCTCGCCAATATCGGCGAGGAGTACAAGCAGCCCCATGCCGATGTCCGCGAACTGTATTCGTGGGCGGAGCGTTTCCGCGCGGGTGTGGTCGCGACTACCGACGCACGCACCGGCGCGGCCCGGGATTTCGATGTGCGACTCAAGCGCTGGATCAACACCGAAACCCTCTCGATGTTCGCCCCGCTGCTGTGCGGCGGCCTGCCCCGGGACACTGAACGCAGTCTGCTGCGCCTGTTCGAGGGCCCGCGCTTCTGCGGCCATCCGGACCTGCGCTACGCCTTGCCGCCGTCCACCTCGCCGGTCTCCAAGGACTTCCGCTCCCGCGAATACTGGCGTGGCCCGGTCTGGCCGGTAATGAGCTGGTTGTTCTCCTGGGTCTTCGCCCGCCGCGGCTGGGCCGAACGCTCCTTCATGCTCCGCGCCGAGGGTCTGCGCCAAGCCAGCGACGGCAGCTTCGCCGAATACTACGAACCCTTCACCGGCGAACCCCTCGGCAGCATGCAGCAGTCCTGGACCGCGGCCTCGGTCCTGGACTGGCTCGGCTGACGCATCCGGGCCGGTCGCGGCAATGGTGGCGGCTGTTGATGCAAGCGGCCCCAACGGGGGCGAGTGAATGCTGCGCAAATACCTCAGATGTAACTCTGGTCACATCAAGTGATGGTCGCTATCGTCGAACAGCATGGATAGTACTCGTTGGAGATCCACCCGCGCTGTGGCGCTGTCCGCGATCACAGTGGGCAGCATCCTGATGGCTACTTCGGCGGGCACGGCGGTGGCCGAACCGAGCGGGCCCGATGTGTCGTCGTGGCAGCATGTCGACGGCCGGTTCATCGACTGGTTCGCGGTGCGTAGCGCGGGGCACGCTTTCGCCATGCTGAAGGCGACGGAGGGCGTGAACTACGTCAACCCGTATTTCGTGCCGGACAGCTTGCTGATGCGGGCGGCGGGGGTCGCGCGCGGGACGTATCACTACGCGCGACCGAATCTGCCGCCGGAGCCGCAGGCGGCGCTGTACGCGACGGTCGTGCTCGGACAGAACGGGCCGCTGGATCTGCCGCCGGTGCTCGATCTGGAGAATACGGGCGGACTCGGTCCGGCCGCACTGATCGACTGGACGCATCGGTATCTCAATACCGTGCAGGCCCTGACCGGACGGGTGCCGATCGTCTACACCTATCCGAATTTCTGGAAGTCGGCCATGGCGAATACCAATGAATTCACCAGGTATCCGCTCTGGATCGCCGACTACCGGGGCAACGAACAACCCGAAGTCCCGGGTGGCTGGGCAGCGTGGACGTTCTGGCAGACCACCGACAGCGGCCGCATTCCCGGTATCGCGGGCGGTACCGATGTCAACGTATACAGCGGCGCCCAAGGCGATTTCGCGCGCTACGCCAATATGGGCTGAACAGCACGAAACCGCTACTCCCTGCAGGTTCGAGTAGCGGTTTCGTGTGTTGCGCGGGAAATCGACTAAGCGCCGATTCGCCCGCCGCCCTTCTTCCACACCGAGACAACGGCGGGCCTGGGCAGACTATCGCCACCATCGGGCCAATGCGAGGCGGGCTTTTCCGCGGTCGCGTCATCACGCTCGCCCGGATGCTGGACGCATACGGTCACCCGCTGCTCCGACACCGTCGGACCGCAGGTCTCCGCGCCGAACGGGACGGTCAGGAATTGTTTGGTCTCTCCGCGATTCGGCCCGTCGAGCACCACCGAGAAGAGGCCGTCGTTGGCGCCGTTGGCGCGTGAGGCATCGGTGGAGATCCACAGATTGCCGTAATCGTCGAAGGCGAGATTGTCCGGTGCCGCGATCGGGCTGACCTTGGCCTTGTCGAAACCGGCGAAGTAGGTGTCGGTGGTCTTCGGATCACCGCACAGCATCAGGATATTCCAGGTGAACGTGGTGCCCGCGTGATCGTCGTCGAGTTCGAGCACCTGCCCGAATTTATTGATGTTGCGCGGATTCGCCTCGTCGATGGCGGGCTTGCCCTGCGCGCCCCGCTGCTCGTTGTAGGTCAGCGCGACATAGACCTTGCCGGACTTGGGATTCGCCTCGAAATCCTCGGGACGGTCCATCTTGGTCGCGCCGACCTTATCGGCGGCCAACCGGGTGAATACCGAAACCTCTTCGGCGGTGAAGCCGTCCACCTTCGAGGTGGCCTTGCCGTCCTCGCCGGTGACCAGTAGCGGAATCCACCGGCCGGTACCGGTGAAGCCCTTATCCGAGGGCACCGTGCCATTGCCGTCGATCTTGTCCGGGTGATCGCCGGTGAATTTGGCGACGTACAGCGTGCCCGCGTCCAGAATCGTCAGGTTGTGCCGCATGCTGGCTTGGCCGTTGCCGGACTGCACCTTTCGCGACGAGACGAACTTGTACATGTAATCGAAGCGCTCGTCATCGCCCATATACGCGACCACGGTGCCGTCCTTGGCGACATGAATGGTCGCGGCCTCGTGCTTGAACCGGCCGAGCGCGGTGTGCTTGATCGGCGCGGCCGCGGCATCCCACGGATTCACCTCGATGACCCAGCCGAATCGGTTCGCCTCGTTGGGTTCCTTCGCCAGATCGAAGCGCGATTCGTGCCGCTCCCATTTGCGCTCGGAGGCGCCGTTCGGGAAGCCGTAGCGCTTGAGCCTGGCCTTGGCGGCCTCGTCGGTGACCTTATCGCCGTTGGCGAAATACTGGTTGATGTTCTCTTCACCGGAAAGGACTGTGCCCCAAGGGGTCAGGCCGCCGGAGCAGTTGTTGAGGGTGCCGAGCACCTTGGCGCCGGACGGGTCCGCGCTCGTCTTCAAAAAGGCGCTGCCCGCGGCGGGTCCGGTGACCGTGAATTCGGTGGTGCCGGTAATGCGACGGTTGTATTTGCCGAATTCCGGCGTCAGCTTGCCGATTCCGGACTCGCCCTTTACCTGGACAACCGAAAGACCGTGCGCGGCAATGGCGGTCTGGTAGTGCTCGAGTGCGGGCTCTTCCTTGTTGTAGCCCTTGAACATCTGTGGTTCGGTGGTGTACTCGTGATTCACCACCAGCAGGTAGGTATTCGCCTGCCCTTCGATGGGCAGTAGCGCAGCGAAGTCGTTGTTGAAGCCGAACTGTTTGGCCTGCGCGGCGGCGGACTGGGCATTCGCATCGAACTTCGGCGCGTCGGCGAACAGCGGGTCGCCCCAGCGGATCACGACATTGTGCTCGTAGCCTTCCGGAATGACCAGTGCGTCATCGGAATTCGCCGCGACGGGTGCGAAGTTCGTGCCGACCGGCACACCGTCGACCAGCGAGCCGCCCGCCGCCAATTCGACCTTGTCGTCTCCGCAGGCCGCGAGCACACCGGCCGCGCCGACCGCGACCACGACCCCCGCACTGCCCTTCAACATGCCGCGCCGCGTCAGCGCCGCGCGCACCATATCGCCGAAGTATTCGTTCTCGGAAGTGTTCGGAACCTCGTGGAAGCAGGCGTTGCCGCATTTGTACTGACAGGTGATGGCCGAGCGCTTCGGCTGGCCGTCCCGCTTCACGAACAGGGCGAGGGGCTTCGGTGTCACGACTGCGCCTCGCTAGCGCTCGGCTCCGTCGTGCCATCGAGGTGGCCTCTGCTTATGGTTCGCTCGCTTCGCTCGCTCACGATGAACTCCTGACATAGTGCTGACCGGCGCACCGTAAGCCGCTCAGGCAATCCACAGGAAACAGTCAGATGAACGGGCGACCAATTAGGTCACCCTCAATTTGCGTAGCGTCGTACTCGTGTGCGACTCCCCTCGCAGGAGGAAGATCGGGATCAAGGACATGAGTACATAGTGAGGAGTGGTGCGATGACCTTGTCCGGAGGAAAACCCCCGCTCACCTCGAAGGCGCTGGACTATCTCGATTCGATTCTCGCGGGCGCGGTGGCCGAGGCCCGCGTCGTACTCGTCGATCACGACCATATGGGCGAAGACGGCGACGGTGGCTGCAACAGATGTACCCACCCCACCTGTGTCGGGTTCATCCCGGGCGGTGGTGCGGTCTGCAAGCGCCCCACCTGCCAGCACAGCTTCTTCAGCCACCGCGTCTTCTGACGCACAAACAAATATTGCTCCCGTTCGATGATGAACGAGAGCAACATTCTGTGCCGGGGCTACGCATTGACTTGCAGTGCGATCACGACCTCTTGTTCGTTCTCCGGCAGATAGTGCACCTGGATGATCCGACCGACCTGCACCTGGGCCACGCTGGCGGGCGGCAGGAACTTCTCCACGCTCGCGGTGAAAGTCGTTCCGTCGGGCCGGGTCACCACCAGGCCGAGCTCGATCTTGGAATACCCGTTACGAATTTCGCCGGGCACCGCAAGCGATTGCACGACGGCCTGAGCGGTAATGCCGCGCTCGGCGATATCGAGTTTGGCCTTGGTGGTGAAGCCCTTTCGGATCATGGATTCGTTCATGGCGCGCTGGGCTGCCGACATATCGCCGGAGCGGTCGACCTCGACCTTGTCGGTGCGGTCGGGCAGATAGCGCACCGGCAGCACGACACCGGGCTGCAGCAGGGCGAGCTCGGTGAGCGGAACGATCATTTTGGCGTGCGAGTGGAAGATCTTGCCGTCGACGCCCTCGACGCTGAAATCGATGCGGATCTGCGGCTGGTCATTGACGGTCAGCCCGGTCTGGCGGAAGGACCTGATGGTTCCGATGCCGACCAGACCATCACGGAACGCCGAGCTGTTGTTGCCGGTGAAGGCCGCCATAATGCCCTCGCCGGTGAAGGCGAAGACGATCGGGACGATGGTCAGGGCGATGATCGGCAGCGCCATCTGCGGCCCGACCCAGGCCAGCATGCTGTCGTCGAAGGGTCCGGAGCTGGTGTAGGTGAAGCCGTGCCAGAGGTAGTAGCCGATCGAGAGGACGAAGAAGGCGGCGGCGAGCGAGCGGGCGATGTTTTTCATGGTTTCCCCTGTGTATGAAGTGATTTGGCCCGTTCACGCCTCTTGTATCAAGGGGCGTGAACGGGTTTGTCATGGCACGGGTCAGCCGCCGACCACGGTGGAGCAGGCGAAGGTGATGTCGAATTTCGAGCTCTTCGGGCTTGCGGTCGGATTGGTGAGGTCGGGCGCGCCGACGCCCTCACCGGTGACCTTGTAGGTGTTGCCGTCCTTGACGACCTTGGCCGAACCGCCGGGCATGCCGTTGCCGAAGCCGAGGGCGTAGGGCAGGCCGTTCGCGCCGCCCTTGCTGCCCGCGACCGCAACCGCCTGGACGTTGTCGGTGCCGGTGATGGAGGCGCTCACGCTCAGGGTGCCGTAGGTGGCGTTGTTGGTGTCGCTGAGCGCGAGGGCGAGGGTGCCGCCCTGCTTGGCGCAGGTGGTCTCGAACTTGCCGTCGAGCGCCTTGCCGTCGACCGAGGCGGTCGACTTGCCCGACGCCGGTGCCGGGGCGGCCGAGGTGCCCGGCTTGGCCGAGGTGGTCGGCGAGCTGCCCGAATCGTTACTGCATCCGGTGACGAAGAGTGCGAAAGCGGCGGCCGAGGCGGCGAGGGCGGCGGAGATGCGGACCGGCTTGGTGTTCATGATCTGTTCCTTTTGCTTCGTTCGGCTCCGGTGTTGGGCCGATACGAGAAAGGTAGGAATCGAACGCGCCCTACCGATCCCAGGTTTTCCGGAGTCTGAAACAGAGGAAGTTCCGTTAACCTGGTCGAATGCGACGGCCGCGCGCGATGGTGCTGGACGAGGTTTGGCGCCGACTCGAGGGCGTCGAACCGCTCAGTGGACCCCACGGGGGGCCGCTGCGGCGGACCGTGAAACTCATCCTGGATCCACTGGTCATCCGCCCCGTGCAGCATCCGCTGTGCGCGGGCCCCATCCTCACCGCCGACGGCGCGGTGCTGCTCGCCACTCGAATCCATGCCGCCGCCGACGTGCTGCGCGCGACGGCGGCCTGGTTTTCCCTGCTCAAACAGGTCCGGCGGGCGCTGCGGATCACCGAGGGCAATCCACAGGATCTGTATTTCCAGCGCGCCTTCGAACTCGCCACCACATCGGGCATGCCGGATCCGTCCCGTGACCGGGCAACCGCCGAGGCGACACTGCGCGATGTCCACGAATTCGCGGCGGGGCGCACCACACAGGCGCTCAAGGAGTACATCACCGCGGGTGCGCGGACTGCCGAACTCGACTCGTTGATCGATATCGCGTGGGGACGACGTCCGGTAGGCGGGCCGACCGGAGAGCACGCCGAACTGCTCGCGGCGCTGCTCGATGCGGCCGCGGCGCGCGACGGTCGCAGCGCCGACGGGCAGCGGACATTCGATGAGCTCGTCGCCACCCATGCCGGGACACACGGGGGAATCCGACTATGGGGCAACAGCTTCGAGCCGACAGCACATCATCTTGGGCTCACAGCGGTACCGGTTCCGCAGCCACCTGCGCTCGGTTCGTCGGCCTCGAAGGCCAGTCTCGGACTGCCGTTCGATCGCACCATCTACGAGCGCGTATTCACCGTGCTGCAGGCGTCGAGTGAACGGGCCGAACTGCCGCCCATTCCGGAATTGGTGACCATGGAGATCGCCCGAAGTTGTTCGCCCTGGGCGCTTTTGGATGAATCACTACGGGTCGCCGCGACGGCCGGGACCGCGCTCGCGCTCGGGTTGCGGCCGATCGCACTGCATGGCGCGGAGTCGGCAGCGGCCGAAACCGCGGCGCATCGGGTGATCAATAGCCGCTGGCAGCGGGAGGCATACGTCCTGCAGGCCCGGCGGCTCGCGGTGCGCACCGATATCGAAATGCCGAGTGGCCCACTGGCGGCCATCGCGACCGAGCTGCGCACACCGTGGCGGCCATATTTGCGGCGGCTGTGGGTCCGCCTGCACGGACGCGATGTCCGGGAATTCGGCGTCTACGAGCCGGACGAGCTATGGGATCTGCTCGACGGTGTGGCGCGCTCGGTCATGCTGGACCATCGCATGCGGGTCAAACAGGCGCTGAGTGTGAGTTCCCTGGTCACCGAGTCGGATCCGGCGGAATCGAGGGCGAGCTGATGAGCGGGATCGTGCGGATCGAACCGGCCGGAGAAGGAATCTGGATCATCGCGCCCGACGGAGCGCCGACGGTATTGGACGGTGCCGCGGCGATCGACGCGATGGTCCTCGAGGTGGTCGGCGGTCATCTGTCGTGGAGTCTGCTTGCCGGACAGACGATTCCGGCGGCGGTGATCGATGATGTCGAGCTCGCTCAAGACTGGTTGTGGGCGGTGTACGGCGAACGGATCGCCATTGCCATCACCGACACCGAGAGCGGTGGCACCGAATTCACCGACGTAGCCGACCCCGCGGTGCCGAATCTGGTGGCCGCTGCCTGGCGGCTCGGGTTCGCGTATTGGGCCGCGCGCTGGTGGCCGGCCTCGACGATCGATGGCATCACTGCGCTCGACGATCGGCTGCTGGACCAGGAGATAGCGACACTGCGCACGAAGTGCGAACCGCTCCTCGGTGATGACGAGCCGGACTCAGACGATGAGTTGCCTACTTCTGTCGAAATACCGACTCGTGCAGAGGATTATGCGCTCGCCGCCGGTGGCGCGGCCGATCGGCCGGCCGGGGCGCTGTCGCTCGGTCACGGCACGGGCGGATGGGACTGGCGGCGCTGCCCGCCCGGCCTCATCGACGCGTCCGAACGGGCGGTGTCCTGGGAATCGACCCGAAGTTCGGGCACTACGACGGTCCGCGTCACCGCGGTAGCCGCGCCCCAATTGGGCTCGGACGCACCGGCACACCTGCACCC
Organism: Nocardia sp. NPDC006982; assembly: GCF_042869435.1. Classification (NCBI taxonomy): domain Bacteria; kingdom Bacillati; phylum Actinomycetota; class Actinomycetes; order Mycobacteriales; family Nocardiaceae; genus Nocardia; species Nocardia sp. NPDC006982. Next base: position 514,657 of record NZ_JBIAFV010000002.1, read on the forward strand.
GCGCGCCCTCATCACCACACCCGTCGGCACCGCCGAGGCCGAGCTGGATCTGGTCGGCGATCTGTGGACCGGCGCGGCCACCACGCCTTCGGATTCCGTTTCGACGGTGGATGTCTACGTGCCCGGCGTCGGTGCGCCTGGCGCATCCGAGCTGGGTGATCCCGAGATCCGGCGACAGATTCGTGAGCTCGCGGCCGCACGGCTGCGTCGGGCTACCGCAGCGGACGATGCGGTCGATGCACCCCTTCTTGCCGAAATCGCCGCCGCCGCATCGGATTCGGACTTCTGATGCCGGCCGATGACGGTCGCGAGCGACTCGCCGAAGGAGCGGCCGCCTATCAGCGCGGCGATGTCGCCGAGGCCAGGCGACTGTTCGAGGAAATCGCCAGGACCAGCACGGATGGCGTGCGGGTCAGCGCGCTGGTCAATGCCGCGAGCATGTCAGATGAACTCGGCGATCATGCCGGGGCCATCGTCATGTTCCGCGAGGCGCTCGCGGAAATGCCCGCGGACGCGATCGAAAAGCGGCCCGCCGCACTGATCAACCTCTCCCAGGCATTGCAGCACGTCGGCGATCTCGATGGTGCGCAGGAGGCACTGGAGCAGGCGCGCGCACTGCTGACCGAACACAATGACGAGAGCATGCAGCGGGTGGCCTGTCTGCTATCGCTGACCGCGGTGGCATTCCATCGCCAGAGCTGGGCCTACGCCATCGAACTCGCCACCGAATCATTGGATGCGGCAGTGCGTTTCGCGCCGCACCTGGCCGGACATCCGCTCTCGACGCTCGGCGGGATCTACTTCGAGACCGGACGGCGCGATCTCGCCGTCGACTTCATGGGTCAGGCGCTGGCGGCCTTCGATGCGGCCGGTGATCGCAATGCCGTCGCCGAGACGGAACAGAATCTGGCCGTCATGTACGTCAGGTTGGATCGGTTCGACGAGGCGGAACCGCCGCTGCGGTCCAGCCAGGAGTATTTCGAGCGCGCCGAACTCGGATATCGTGCGGGCGTCGGGCTCGAGACCATGGGGTTTCTCGCCGAGGGCCGTGGCGATACCGATGCGGCGCATCAGCTCTATCGCCGCAGCCTCGACTATTTTCGAGAATCCGGTGCGGTGCTCGATGCCGCCGATGTGCGAGTGCGCCTGGCGACCGTGGCGTACTCGAACGGACAATACGGCGAGGGCGAGACCCTCATCGGCGAGGCCTTCGCCGCGTATGCCGAGCGCGGTCTCGGATTGCACTGTGCCCAAATCGATTTCTGGCATGCGGCGCTATTGGAGTCGGTCATCGAGGCGGCCGAATCCCCGGATGCCGAGTTACTGGGGCGGGCAATCGGTCTCGCGGTACCGTCGGCGCTGGCCATCGATGCCGTGCGCTACACCCTGCCCAATGGCAATCAACGCGAGAAATGGAACCGCCAGATCGCCGATCCGGCAATGCGGATGGCATTCCGGTTCGCCTATCTGTCCGGAAATGGTCCGCTGATCGTGGATCTCATCGAAACACAGTGCGCGGGTACGACATTGGATATCGCCAGATCAGCCGCCAGCGCACCGCCGCGGCTGCCGCTCGAACTATTCGAACCACCAGCTGAGCCGGCGCGACCCACGGTGCAGGTCGGGACCGGGCCGCAGAGTGGGTCGGCGCCGCAGTTGGGCACGGCGCTGGCCTCGGTCGCGGCGAGCGCCGGACTGCCGGTGGTGCCACCGCCGCGGGTGGCCGTCGCACCGGACGGACATATCGCATTGGCCGGGTATATCGAGGCCGCCGAGCTGCGGTACGGGCATCCGGTGCGGGACAGCCGGGTGCTGCCCGCATGACCCTCTCGGAACAACCGACCGTCATGGTGCGGATGGCGGATGCTGGCGATCTGTACATGTCGTGGCGCTGGTTGCGCAACGAATACGCCGAGGGTGCGAGCATGCTGCCCGGGGATGCGATCACCGATGCCGTCGAGCAGTTCGCGCAGGCGCTGCCGAATCCGGCGCTGCCCGGCGGACTCGAACGTGCCATGACCAGTGGCGCTTTCGCCTCGTACGACACGGAATATCTTGTTGCGCAGTCACTTTCCCGCGCACTGCTGCCCTATGGACTGGCGGCACAGTTGTACGACCTGCACATGCGCGGTGTGCGTCCACATATTCGGCTGCAACCCTCGCCCCGGGTGGCTCAGATCCCGTGGGAGATCATCGCTCCCAGCCCGGAGCTGCGTCTGGTGGATATCGCCGATATCAGTCTGCTCGCTCCCGCCAGTATTGTGCACGGTCAGGACCGCACGGCGCGTGCCTGGTCCGAGACGAGCACCCTTCCAGTGGTTGCCGTACTCGACCCGCGCGTCCCGGGCTTTCGCGCCGATTCCGCACTCGGCTCCGTCCTCGGACGGATGGACCCCAAAGCTCCACTCGCCCAACGGGTTGCCGAATATTCGGCCGAGGGGCGACTACTGCCCGCGGTCGACGATCCGATCGACGCATTCCGCCGCACGGATATCGATCGCAGCTGGTTGAGCGAAGCACTACGCGGCGGTGCCAGCCGCCTGACCTATGTGGGGCACGTAACCGCCGCAGCCCCCGAATCCGGCCAGAGCGAAGCCTCCGAACTACACCTGGCCTGCGACGCCGAATCCGTCGGCTTCGCCACCCCGCTCCGAGCGCACCGCCCACTCTCGGCCAAGGACCTACTGCTCGGCACCCACACCCTGACCACCGATCCCGTAGCCGGACCACAACTCTGGCCCATTCCGAGCCGAGTCGCGCTGATCGCCTGCGAAAGCGGCGGCGATATGCGCTTCAGCGAGGCCCTCGGCCTGGTCGCCGCCATGATCAACGGCGGCGCCGAACTGGTCACCGCCAGCCGCTGGCCGCTCCCCACCGACTTCGCCTTCCAGCGCCTCGCCGGCGCACCCCCCGAAGCCCACCCCCTGCAAGACGCCATCTGCGCCATCGACGCCGCCCACGAACACCCGGACCCGGTGACCGCCCTCGCCACCTGGCAGCGATCCCGCCTTACCGCCTGGCGCACCACCCACGCCATCGAACACTCCCCCCTGCTCTGGTCCGCCTTCGCCACCGTCCGCACCTGAGCGACTATGTCCGATGGGCGAGGAGGTGTTCCATGATGAGGCGGGTGAGGGATTCGGGGGCTTCTTCGGGGATCCAGTGGGCGGTGTCCTCGAGCATTTCGAAGCGGTAGGGGGCGGTGACGTGGGCGGCGGTGGCCAGGGCGGCGGTGGAGCCGACGGTGGGGTCTTCGGTGCCCCAGACGTAGAGGGTCGGGACGGTGATCGAGGCGGTCGGACCGGCGAGTGGGAAGGCTCGGTACCAGTTGAGGGCCGCGGTGAGGGCATCGGGTCGGGTGAGGCGGTGGATGTAGTCGTCGATGCGGTCCTCGGGGATCTTCCAGTCGAAGATCTTGCGGAGGGCGGCGGCATCATCGGCGACGAGCGCGCGCTCGGGGGTCCGGGGCTGGCGGAAGTAGGTGAAGTGTTGGGCTCGTTGTGCCTGGTCTTCGTCCTCGGTCATGGCCTGCAAGAACGCGGTTGGGTGCGGTTGCGAAACGGCGGTCAGAGTTCGGATTCGTGCCGGGTGGTCGGCCGCCGCTGCCCAGGCGACGTGCGCGCCCAGGTCGTGACCGATGAGATCGAACCGCTGCCAACCCAATTGGTCGGCGATGGCGATGACATCGGCGACCAACTCCTCGACGCGATAATCGGCGACCTTGTCGGGACGCACCCCTGACGAATAACCGCGCTGATCGGGCGCGATGACATGGCAGCCGCCGCCACCGAGGGCGGTCAGCTGGAACTGCCATGCGGTGGCCGACTCCGGAAAACCGTGCAACAGCAGAACTTCGCGCCCACCGGGTGCACCGCTGGTCAGGGCGTCGAAAGTACCGAACTCGGTCGGGATCTTGGTTGCCTCGAGCACGGGCTCGACTCTAGAGGCAGCCACCGACCACAAACGCCGAACGCGGCATCGGACAGTGGGGACGGCAGCCGGCGGAGCCGGCGGGGTCGGTAAGCGCTGCCGATGCCGCGTTTCGCGGGTTGGTCGAGTGGATCCAATATTCAGCGGGCCTTGCGGATGCCGAGGTATTGCAGGGCCGCGAAGCCGCCGACGGTGACTGCCTGCATGACGGTCCAGATCGAGCCGACCAGGTTCAGCTCGAGTGCGCCCTCGACGAGGGCGGCCAGGCTCACCACGACCCAGGCGGCATTACCCGCCGCGACCACGGCGGCGGCCTTGGTATTGATGGTCTTGGCCATGCCGACCAGTGCGACACCGATGCCGTAGAGGGTCAGGAAGATTCCGATCGGGATGCCGATCTTGCTGTCCAAGCCGAGCAGTGATTCCAGTGGGCCCGAAAGTGCCAGGTAGGCAAGGCCGTTGACGGTGGTGACCACCGAGTCGAGCCGCAGCGAGGTGCGCAGCAGGTTCTGACCGGGGGCGAGCAAGGTGGACATGTAAGTGGGGGCAGAGGTGGTCATGACTGGTATTTCCTTCTGGGATAACGAGTTCGGATCAGGCTGCGGCGGGAACTTTGTCGAGGAAGCCGTAGACGTTGGCGATACGTCCGTCCTCGATGACCGCGACATCGAAGCCGACGACCACGGCGGGGGCATCGACGGGGCCCAGCTCCCAGGTGAAACGCACCTGGTTGTGGTGGGCATCGACCGGTCCGGCGAGGGTGAACACCCACCCCGGGAACTGCGCCTGGACACCGGCGATGGCCGCATCCAGTTGGTCGTGTCCGGCGACCGCGGCCAGCGGGTCGATGTAACCGGCCTCGGGGGTGAACACGGCTTCGATTCCGGCCTTGCGGGCGGCGGCATCGGTGGTGTTCCAGACTTCCAGGTACTGCGCGACGAGCTCGTTCATGTTGGCCTCCAAGGCTTCTGATCTGCGGTTTCACTGTCGTTCGTGCTGACAGGAACTACGTTATGAGCAGAGCCATGGGTGCCGAATCAGTCATCCATAAGTACTTTTCGCCGACCTATACGTATGCGGTCAGTGTGCCGGGTTCACAGGTTCAAGAGCATCTCGAATTCCGGCCGCGGATCGTCGGGCGCGATCGTCCCCCGCACCCCGGTCCGCACGAACCCGTGCCGCAGATACAACCGCTCGGCCGCCGTGTTGCCCGCGGCGACCTCCAACCACACCTTGCGATGCCCCACATCGACCGCCCAGTCGATCACCGATCGCACGAGACGATCCGAAATACCGGTCCCACGGGACTTTTCCGCAACCCACATCGAAATCAGGTGTGCCCCAGGCCGTTCGGGATCGTCCAGCCCAGCTGCCGTCCCGACGTCGATGCCGTCGACGCTCGCCACGAACTGCGCCCGATGCGTCAGTAGATCCGACCAATCCTGATCGGACCTGCGCCGCGCCTGCTCCAGCGTCGAGCCGAAGGCGTGCGGCGCATCGGCCAGGGCGCGCAGGCGAATGCTCCGAAAAGCCGCCCAGTCCTCGGGCGTCAGCCGCCGAACCCGTGGATCGACAATCCCCATCCCGCCATCTCTACTCGAATCCGAGTCACGCGGCGAGTCGATTCGGAGTCGCCGAGCTGCGGCCGAGTCGGGCAGCAACTCGGCGCGGCGAGCTCAGTGGTCGTCGTAGTGGCCGTTGTGCGCGGCGTGGTGGTGGCCGTCGTGCAGGTAATCGACGTGGTCGCCGTGCTGGACGGCTTCGTGGCCGCAATTGGGGCCGTGGATGTGGTCGTGGCCGACATGTTCGGTGTGGCCTGCGGGTTCGCATTCGTCCCAGTGGCCGTTGTGCTCGCGGTGCAGGTGGCCGCCGTGGGCGTAGTCGGTGTGGTCGCCGTGCGGGACTTCGGCGTGGCCGCAGTCGGGCCCGTGGACGTGCTGGTGGTCGGTGTGCTCGTGATGCGCTGTGGTCATCGGACCTCCTCGTTCCCACTGCTGGACATGTGGCGCCGAGCGTGGCGACACATTAACAGGTGCGCATCTATCGAGTTTACTAGATGTGTGCTGAGGGTCACAAAACCTGAGCGAGGAAGCGCTGCAGTCGCGGGGTCTTCGGGTTGTCGAACAGAGCGTCGGGTACGCCGGTTTCGACGACCTGACCAGCGTCCATGAACAGCACGCTGTCGGAGACGCTGCGCGCGAAACCCATTTCGTGGGTCACCACGATCATCGACATCCCCTGGGTAGCCAGATCGGCCATGAGCGCGAGAATGCCCTTCACCAACTCCGGATCCAGCGCCGAGGTGGCCTCGTCGAAGAACATGATCTCCGGCTGCATGGCCAGCGCTCGGGCGATCGCCACCCGCTGCTGCTGCCCACCGGACAGATTCGCCGGGCGCGAATCGGCCTTCTCGGCCAGCCCGACCACCTCCAGCTGCTCGACGGCCAGCGCGCGAGCGGCATCCTTGGACAGCCCGCGCAGCTTGCGCGGCCCGAGCGCCACATTCTCCGCGACCGTCTTGTGCGGGAACAGGTTGAAGTGCTGGAACACCATGCCGATGCGCTGGCGCAGCTGATCCGGATCCTCGGTGAGCACCGACTCGCCGTCCAGCAGCACATCACCCTGATCGGGTTCGTGCAGGCGGTTCAGCACCCGCAGCAGCGTCGACTTGCCGGAGCCGGACGGCCCGATGACGGTCGTGGTCTTTCCCGCGTCGACATGGATATCGACGCCGCGCAGCACATGGTTGTGGCCCAGCGTCAGATGCAGACCGGTTCCGGTGAGAGATGCACTCATTACCCGCGCCCTTCCGTGATCGTGGCCGCCTCGACCTGGTCGATGGGCTGGTCGGGTCGGCCGGTGCGCATCCGGTGGTCGATGTAGTTCACCAGGTGCGTCAGCGGGATGGTCAGCAGCAGGTAGACCAGGCCGGCGGCGACCAGCGGGGAGAGATTTCCGGTCTGCGCGTTGAGATCTCGCCCGACCGCGAACAGTTCGCGCTGGGTCGCGAGCAGTCCGAGGAAGTAGATCAGCGAGGAATCCTTGATCAGCGCGATGAACTGGTTCATCAGCGCGGGCAGTACCCGGCGCACACCCTGCGGAATCACCACCAGCGTCATGGCCTGGCGGTAGCCGAAGCCGATGGCCCGCGCGGCCTCCAGCTGACCCGCTTCCACGGATTGGATGCCGGAGCGGAAGATTTCACCGATATAGGCCGAGGCAAGCAATGCCAGCGCGATCGCACCGAGCCAATACGGGTTGTTGCCGGTGATATTGCGCACGACCGGGCCGATGCCGAGTCCGATGATCAGGATGATCACGACGGCGGGCAGACCGCGGAAGATATCGGTGTAAACCCTTGCGGGCCAGCGCAACCAGCGCGTCCGGGAAATGCCGGCGACCGCGAGCAGCATGCCGATGATGGTGCCGAGCACACCCGAAACCAGCGCCAGGATCAGGGTATTCGGCAGACCGGTCTTGAACAGATCGGGAAATGCCTTGCGGTACAGCGACCAGTCGAAGAACGTCTCCCGCAACTGCTGCAATGTCGATTTCGGCGCAGTCTGTCCGCTGTCGGTGGTCTTCTTCTGCGCGGCGATGGCGGCGAAGTCCGGGAGTTGTGGTGCGGGTGCGGCTTTCGAGCCCGGCTTCCAACCGGGCGGCAACTGCCTCGGCACCCAGTCGGCGTAGAGCTTGGCGTAGGTGCCATCGGCGATCACGGCATCGAGACCGCTGTTCAGCGCATCGATCAGCGGCTGGTTGTTCTTGGCGACCGCATAGCCGACGAAATTGTCCAGGCTGAAGGTGTTCTGGATGATCGTGGTTCCGTCACCCGACTTCACCTGCCCCTCGGCCTGCGCCGACGGCGCGACCCAGGCATCGACCTGACCCGACTTCAGATTCGCGTAGGCGGTGGCGTAATCCGGGAACTTCACCGGATCCAGATGCAGCTGGTTGACCACGTAATCGTCCTGCACCGTGCCCTGCACGACGGCGATCCGGTTACCGCGCCCCAGATCCGAAAAGCCCTTGACGGCACTGCCGTTGGGGACAACGAGCGAGAAGTAGCCGAAGTCGTAACCGTTGGTGAATCCGACGCGTTCGCGTCGCTCCGCGGTGGTAGTGATATTCGACGAACCGATATCGAAGCGACCGCCGGAAACCTGCGAGAGCAGCGGTGCGAATTCGGTGCCCGAGAACTCCACCTGGAGGCCGAGTTTCGCACCGATCGCCCGCAGCAGCTCGTTGTCGAAGCCGGTGAACGAGCCCGCCGAGTTCAGGCAGATGCTCGGCGGCGCATCCGAGAGCGTGCCCACCGTGAGTTTGCCCGGCGTGATCAAACGCAGCTTGCTGGTATCGATCGCCGACACCGGCAACGTGCTCGCGGTGGTGTATTTGTCCGCACCCGCCGCGGCCGCCGAGCCGAGGTTCGTCGGTGCGGCCGATGCCGCGCTGAGTCCGGGCGGGCTGCATTGGTCTCGATCGGAGGAATCGTCGCCGGAACCGCAGGCCGTGGCGGCGAGGCCGACGGCAAGCAATAGCACGGCGATCAACGCACGAGACCGCACAGCGGGCAGACCAGCCATGGTGAGGAACCCTAACGTCCGATTCAGGGCTGAAAGGCAGCTACCCCGTGGCGCGTGCGGTCGGCCACACCTCGCCGTCAAGGCTTGCGGCCGCCGGGCGTGCGCGAACGCGGCACCATGGTCCGATCCGGGAATTCGAATCACGGTGATTCGAACCCGACCTCCGACCGGCGCTGCGCCCCGGGGCTAGGCCAGACCTCTGACCGGCTCCGGATTCACTTCGTCACGCCAACGGACCGCCCGCTCGACCTCACTCAGGTCGAACTTCGGCCCGCTCACACCGATGGTGAACAGATTCACCCCGGCGTCGACGAATGTCGCCGCCCGCTCCGCACCCGGCCATTGCACCGAGCGCTCGATCTTTGCCTGATCGGTGCCGACGTCCGCGCAGTGGTCGGTGAGCACTTTGTTCTTGTGCGCGATCGCGTCGAGGTCGGCGAAGGTGTGCCATATATCGGCGTACTGAGCGACCAGCCGCAGCGTCTTCTTCTCGCCACCGCCGCCGATCAGGATCGGGATATCGCGGGTCGGCTGCGGATTCAGCTTCTTCAGCCGGGCGGTGAGCCGGGCCATATTCGCCTTCAGCAGCGCGAGCCTGGTTCCCGGCGTACCGAATTCATAGCCGTACTCGTCGTAGTCCTTCTGGAACCACCCCGCGCCGATGCCGAGAATGAGCCGGCCATTGCTGATGTGGTCCACCGTGCGCGCCATATCGGCGAGCAGATCGGGATTGCGGTAACCGCCGCCGGTGACCAGCGCACCGATCTCGATCCGTTCGGTCTGCTCGGCCCAGGCGCCGAGCATGGTCCAGCATTCGAAATGCGCGCCGTTGTGGTCGCCGGTCAGCGGATAGAAGTGATCCCAGTTGAAGGCGATATCGACGCCCGCGTCCTCCGCGCGCAGCACGGCGTCGCGCAGGAGTCCGTAGTCGGAGGCGTGCTGGGGCTGTAGCTGTACACCGATTCGAACCGGTCGCGTCATTAGCCTGCTCCTCGTCGCTGGATCTGGTTCCCCGATCGAGGCTACCGGCCTCAAGATCTTCGGCGCAGCTATTACCGGGGTCCCAGGTCGACGCCAGCTATTGGGCCGCCATGGCCGACCAGCCGTAATACGTCGCGGATCCGCCCGGAGTCACGGTCGCGGTGGGGTCACCTGTGCAGTCTTTGGATGCATACACCAGGAAATTGCGGGTGCTGCGGTTCTCGAAGCGAATGTCGCGCGCGAAGCCACTAGCCCAGCACGAGTCCAAGTTGCTCAGCTCCAGAGTGCCGTCGATGATCACCACTTCTCGGCCGTCCCCATTCCCGGCTGAGCCGGTAGGAAAGGCGGAGGCGGAGGGAGCTGCCACGGACACCGCGGCGAGGGTGAGAGCACCTATGGTGGAGAGCATTCCAAATTTCACAGATTGATGCTAGGAGTTGCGCGCACACCGTCGGTTCTGCATTTCCCATCCCTGGTTGCTCCGGCTCGGTTGTCCGGCGGGAACTGGCCGCTCGCCGCGGGCTCGGGAGCCGAAACGTCCTGCGTGGCAGCGAGTTTCGGAGCAGACGTACCGGCCGATGCGGTGCTCGGCACGGGAACGGAAGTGCCGGTGGCACCAGATGGCGACGAACTCGTGCCACATCCGGCAGTCCTCGCCGCCGCATTGTTGTTCGGCGTGGGCGGCCACCGGTCGGCGCGATATCGTGAACGCACGCCGTACGTCCGCCTCAGCAGCTGCACGACCCAGTGGTGGCCAACCGCGCCGATCCGATATTCAGCTAGGCGTGCGCGCGAACTCGAGCACATCGTGTGCGAATCGAGCACATCCAGTAATATCGCCGGTCAACCCTTACTCGGATCGTCCGGCACGTTCCTGCCGGTGATGGGATGTGATTTGTCATGGCCACCGTGACCTTCGATAGCGCGACCCGGCTCTACCCCGGCTCGTCCAAACCCGCCGTCGACAAGCTGAATCTGGAGATCGCCGACGGGGAATTCCTCGTGCTGGTCGGTCCGTCCGGCTGCGGTAAATCGACCTCGCTGCGGATGCTCGCCGGGCTCGAGGATGTCGACGACGGGCGCATTCTGATCGGCGACAACGACGTCACGCACGCCGAACCCAAGGAACGCGATATCGCCATGGTGTTCCAGAACTACGCGCTCTACCCGCATATGACCGTCGCGGAGAACATGGGCTTCGCGCTCAAACTCGCCAAGGTCGCCAAGGCGGAGAAGGAGCGCCGGGTGCTGGAGGCGGCCAAACTGCTCGACCTCGAGCCGTATCTGGAACGCAAGCCGAAGGCGCTGTCCGGCGGTCAGCGTCAGCGCGTCGCGATGGGCCGGGCGATCGTGCGCCAGCCGCAGGTTTTCCTGATGGACGAACCGCTGTCGAATCTGGACGCCAAGCTGCGCGTGCAGACCCGCACGCAGATCGCCCAGCTGCAGCGTCGCCTCGGCACCACCACCGTGTACGTCACGCACGACCAGGTCGAGGCGATGACCATGGGCGATCGGGTTGCGGTACTCAAGGACGGACTGCTGCAGCAGTGCGCGACGCCGCGCGATCTGTACCGGGATCCGGCGAATGTGTTCGTCGCCGGATTCATGGGTTCGCCCGCGATGAATCTGTTCACGCTGCCGGTCGCCGACGGCGCGGTGGAGCTCGGCGGCGCCGAGCTGGCGGTGCCGCGGTCGGTCGCGGATGCCGCAGAGGGTTCGGTAGTGGTCGGGGTACGGCCCGAGCATCTGGAAATCGGTGGGGCGGTGGACAAGTCGGGCATCCAGATGGAAGTCGACGTCGTCGAGGAGCTGGGCTCGGACGCCTACATCTACGGCCGTACGGTTGCCGAGGGCGCGACGAACGGCGCTGGCGAAACCATTGTGGCGCGGGCGGATTGGCGCAACCCACCGGAGAAGGGCACCCGGGTGCAGTTGACGCCCACACCGGAACACACTTACTTCTTCTCCGCCGTCGACGGTCGCCGCTTGTCCTGAGACCGCTGCGCGTGCACTTTCGCCAATCCGAAACTTCCTACCGGATACCAGCGAAAGTGCACGCGCAGAAACGAAGGTGCCGTCCTTGCCCTCGTCGTTGAAGGCAGCGCAGGCCGCGTCCCCGAGACCGCTCGCAGCGTGGAACAGTCCGGCGAGCGCGCTGCGCGCGGATTCACGCCCGCGCCGAGTCGATGCCATTGGCGTTCGCCCAAGGCGGAAGGCCACGCGGAGACGACGCCGCACTCATAAACTCGACGCTCGAACGGGATCTGCGTGAGGAGTGGACGTTGAAGATAGCGGTGCTCGGTACCGGGCAGGTCGGACGCAGGCTCGCGAGCAAGCTGGTCGAGCTCGGGCACGCGGTGACGCTCGGATCCCGGACGGCCGACAATGCGGCGGCAACCGAGTGGGCGAACGAAACGGGGGGCGGCCACGGCACTTTCGCCGACGCCGCGGCCGATGCCGAGCTGGTGCTCAACGCGACCTCCGGCACCGTCTCGTTGGCCGCGCTCACCGCGGCGGGCGCGGCGAATCTGAGCGGGAAAGTGCTGGTGGACGTGTCGAATGCACTGGATTTCTCCGGTGGATTCCCACCGAAATTGGCCACCCCGGAGGCGGGCAGTGTCGCCGAGGCGATCCAGCAGGCCTTCCCGGACGCACGGGTGGTCAAGACCCTCAACACCATGAACAACCAGCTCATGGTTGACCCGTCCCGAATTCCGGGGCGGCACAATGTCTTTCTGAGCGGCGACGACGAATCGGCCAAGGTCGAGGTGGCGGCGCTGCTGAAATCCTTCGGCTGGTCCGATGCGCAGATCATCGATCTGGGCGGCGTGGTGACCGCGCGGAGTACCGAACCCCTTGTGCTGCTGTGGGTTCACCTCTACAACAAGTTCGGCACCGAGGACATCAACTACGCGGTGGTCACCGCCTGAGCGGATTACTTCGCCGAACGGACGGCACGCGAATATTCGGGGTTGAGCCGGACGCCGAGCTCTTCGAGGTCGATCTCGCGACCCGTTTCGCTGCGCACCTCCACCCGGACCGGCGCACCGCTGGATTCCTCGACCAGCAGCAGCGGCGCGGGTCCCGGCTGCAGGTACGCATCGCCCCACTGCATGAGTGCGAGCACCGCGGGCAGTAGATCGCGACCCATATCCGTCAGCACGTACTCGTGGCGAGTCCGCCTGCCCGCCTCTTGATACGGCCGCTTGGCGAGCAGACCCGCCTCGGTGAGCTTGCGGAGCTGGCCGGAGGCCGCGGCGTCGGTGATGCCGACCCGGGCGGCGAAACCGTCGAAGCGGGTGGTGCCGTAGTAGGCCTCGCGCAGGATCAGGATCGCCGAGCGGGTGCCGATGAGGTCCATCGCCTTCGCGATCGAGCATTCCGTGGGTTTCCACGCGCTCAGATCTGCCAACGGTCCTTCCATCACGGCTGCCATGACGAACATCATAGCGTTATCTGACTTGAGTTGCCTATACCCAGGCGTTACCCTGACTATAAGCCAATAGAGCCAGGCGGAGGAGCTCGGCTCACGGTTCGAAAGGAACCACCATGAGAGACGCGGTGATTGTCGAAGCGGTACGCACGCCGATCGGCAAGGGGAAGCCGAACGGGGCACTGCACAATGTCAACGCGGTGGACCTGCTCGCACACAGCCTGCGCGCGGTAGTCGACCGCAGCGGCATCGATCCGGCGCTCATCGACGATGTGATCGGCGGCATCGTCACCCAGATCGGCGAACAGGGCGCCAATATGACCCGGCGTGCGGCGCTGGCAGCGGGCTATCCGGAATCGGTACCGGCGACGACGGTCGATCGCCAGTGCGGCAGCAGCCAGCAGGCCATTCATTTCGCCGCACAGGGCGTGATCGCCGGTGCGTACGACATCGTGGTCGCGGCGGGTGTCGAGTCGATGGGACGAGTTCCCATGGGCGCAAACATGATCGGATCCGACGACTTCTCCGGTGTCGGCTTCGCCGAGCGTTATCCGGAGGGTCTGGTATCCCAGGGCATCAGCGCCGAACTGATCGCGGCCCGCTGGGGACTGACCCGCAACCAGCTCGACGAATTCGCCCTCGGCAGCCACGAAAAGGCGGCGCTGGCAACGAAGAACGGCTCGTTCGCCGCTCAGCTCGCCCCCATCGCCGGACTGGAAACCGATGAGGGCATCCGGGTCGGCAGCACCCTGGAAACCCTCGGCAAACTGCGTCCCGCCTACTACGACGAGGCCATGGCCGCGCGTTTCCCGGAAATCGGCTGGCAGATCACCGCCGCGACGGCGAGCCAGGTCAGCGACGGCAGCGCCGCGGTGCTGATCATGACCAGCGAACGCGCCGAGGAACTCGGTCTGAAGCCGCTGGCCCGGCTGCACAGCTTCGCGGTGGCCGGTGACGATCCGCTGCTCATGCTGACCGCCGTGATCCCGGCGACGCAGAAGGTGTTGCAGCGCGCCGGACTTCAGCTCTCCGATATCGATCTGGTCGAGATCAACGAGGCCTTCTCGCCGGTGGTGCTGGCCTGGGCGCACGACACCGGTGCGGACATGTCGAAGGTCAATGTGAACGGCGGCGCCATCGCCATCGGACATCCCCTCGGCGCTTCCGGCGCGCGCCTGATGACCACGCTGGTGCACGCCATGCAGGAGCGCGGCGCGCGCTACGGTCTGCAAACCATGTGTGAGGCAGGCGGTTTGGCCAACGCCACCATTATCGAACGGCTCTGAGTCGCCGAGTACCGCGGCACCGGTCCCGTATCGGTGCCGCGGGCTCAGATCGAAACCAGCACCACCGCAATCAAGAAACCGAGCAACCACGACTCGGCAATCAATGGCACCGCCACCAACGGAGTCCACGCGATGCGGCGTCGGTAGCGGATCTTCTCCACCACCCTGATGCCCACCGCAACCACGGAAAGGGCAATCCCGACCCAGGCAACGCAATACGCGACCGCCAGATAGCGCACACCCCCATCGGGATCGGCATCACGCCCGAGGAGTTCGTACAGCGGCACGGAAGAGGCGACCACCCACCCGAACCCGACCGCGAATACCGACCCGAGCACCACCCGAACCGCATTCGCCAACCGCGGCTCGAACCGACTCGACCCCATACTCCAGCATGACCGCTAGATCGGACTCGCACATCCCGGTGCCACTCCGCTCCAGCACCAACCACCCGCACCAGCGCACAGTCCACAGCGGCAGCAGGGGCACTGAACGCGGCCGACGAGAAGCCAGCCGCGCAGCAGTCCAACTCCGCGCGAACAATTCGCCGATCCCGCGGCCATACCAGCCGCAGCAGGCGCACCCGACGACAACCCGGCGGCAGTCCAACCCGGTGCACGAACAATTCGCCGATCCCCGCGGCCCTGCCAGCCGCAGCAGGCGCACCCGACGAGAATTCGGCAGCGGTCCAACCCGGTGCGCGAATGATTCGTCAATCCGCGCAGCCCTGCCAGCGGCGGCGGACGCACAGCGCGGGCGGGGGCACCGGGCTCGCTAGGCTGCACGGTGATGACCGAAACCTTCGTCTACGCCATTCCGATGCGGACCCGGTTCCGCGGCATCACGGTGCGCGAGGGGATGTTGATCAGCGGGCCGCTCGGGTGGGGCGAGTTCTGTCCATTTCCCGAGTACGACGATCGGGAGGCCGCCGGCTGGTTGGCGACCGCGATGGAACAGGTGACGGTTGGTTGGCCGGAACCGGTGCGGGAACTGATTCCGATCAATTGCACAGTGCCCGCGGTCGATCCGGAGCGGGCGCACGCGATCGTGGCCGGGTCCGGATGCCGCACCGCGAAGGTGAAGATCGCAGATCACCCGGATTCGCTGAGTGAGGATCTGGCGCGGGTCGAGGCGGTCCGGGATGCGCTCGGGCCCGATGGCTCGGTTCGGGTGGATGCCAATGCGGTCTGGGATGTCGAGACGGCCGTCACGCATATCGAGCAGATCGACCGTGCTGCCGGCGGTTTGGAGTACGTCGAGCAACCGTGCCGCACCATCGAGGAGCTGGCCGCGGTGCGTCGCCGTGTCGACGTCCGAATCGCCGCCGACGAATCCATCCGCCGCGCCGAGGATCCCCTGCACGTCGCGGTAGCGGGCGCCGCGGATATCGCGGTCCTCAAATGCACCCCGCTGGGCGGTGTCGGCCGCGCACTCCAGGTCGCCGAGGCCGCTGGACTGCCGTGCGTGGTCTCCTCCGCCCTGGAAACCAGCGTCGGCCTAGCCGCCCAACTCGCCCTCGCCGCCGCCCTGCCCGAACTCGAATTCGCCTGCGGCCTGGGCACTTTGTCACTCCTCGAAGGCGACCTCGTGCAGGAATCACTCCGCCCGGTCGACGGCTTCATGCCGGTCCCGAAGTCACCCCCCACACCCGACCCGGCCCTACTGGAGCGCTACCGCCACCCCGACCCAGCACGAACCCGCTGGTGGGAGGACCGACTTACCCGGGTCCGTGCACTGGGGCCGCCCAAGTGACCGTGTCGCGACGGTAGTAGGCAACGGCGAGCAGTGGACCACCGAACCCCACACCTCCCCAAGGTCGGCGTTGCGCAACCGCGGTCGCGCGATTTCGATCGCGTTGGACACGCGGAGGCGGACACCACAGCCGAGCATCGCGAGTTCGCATGCCTATCCCGTCAATCAGCTACCGGCGGCCGCAGACACGACGCGACCAAAAGCAGCAGCGGCCTCAGGTTATGCGGACACCGCACCCGAGCATGCTCGACCGCAAAACCAGCCCGGCTTCCGGCCCGATAATGCCATCGACGAGTTCCAAGTAGCGGCTACAGAACTCGGGCCCGTGCGGGGCCACCGATCCGGCGGCGGGCTCGAGGTGATGGGCCAGTTCGTGCAGGATCACCAATTCGCGC
Source organism: Nocardia sp. NPDC006982 (assembly GCF_042869435.1). Lineage (NCBI taxonomy): Bacteria > Bacillati > Actinomycetota > Actinomycetes > Mycobacteriales > Nocardiaceae > Nocardia > Nocardia sp. NPDC006982. The sequence goes on from NZ_JBIAFV010000002.1 coordinate 531,020, forward strand.
AGTGCCCATGCGGTCGCACCGGTGTACAGCGGAACAGCCAGCACCGCATCGGCGGCCTCGTAGTGCGCGGCGGCGGTTCCGGCGCGAGAGCGGACCCGGACGGGCGTCGCGGCACGGTCCCATTGCGCCCGAATCCAATTGAGACTCAGCACCTTGTCGGTGTAGACCTGCACCGATTCGACCGAGGCGAAGCGGCGCTCGATCGGCAGCGTGAGGTGTGAACCGTAGAGCTCCACCGTGCGGACACCGTTTTCATCGGCTCGATCGAATACACTCCGCACCAACTGCTCGGCGTCATACACCTTGGCGCGCTGGGCATCTCGTGCACTCATTGGCCCCGCTCACGGTTCACACCCATCGTCGCTCACGCCGAGTCGGGCAATTGGCATGTCGCGCAATGAATTCGCTCATTTCGACCCACCCGGCAATTGCCCACGCGCAGCACTGAGTTCGGGAGATGTCCCTAGCCGCGCCGCCTTCCCGGCCCGGTCACCTGCACGCCGGGCCGCAGCGCTATGCCCGGCCGACGCTTGTGGGCCGCGCCAGTTGCCGCGGGCATCGGAGGTCTTCTTATAGAAGTCGGTGAGCTCGATTTCCTTATTGCGCAGGGCCAATGCCGTACCCGCCGCCACGGTTTCGGGCACCACCTCGGCCACGACCTCCGCCTTCACCTCGGCCAGGCGGCGGCCGATCCGTGCGGCGAATGCCATCTGAAAGTTCAGCCGCGCGGTAACCGCCGCGACCGGCGCTTGTATGCGTCGTTGCACCTTTCGGCCCCAGCGTTTCTCCGTGACGATCTTGTCGACGGTGGCCGAACGATACTGCCCCGATTTGATGTACTGATCCGACGCACGCACCATCTGCACCAGCAGACTTGTGTAGAGGGCTTCACACGTATCGATATCGGACTCGAAGCCGTAGGCGTAAACCTGCGTGGAAGTGCGCGCAACATCGCAGCGCACATCATTGGCCGCGGCGATCGCCACGAACAACTGAACGTAGGTGCGCAATCCCTTCTTGCCCGGTTCGCCGATCGGAATCATCCGCTGCATCGGCGTCGGCCTGCGCTCACGCCCGGCGATATGCGCGCGGGCGACCGCGAGGTCGATCGAGGACCTGGTCGCCAACCGCTGGGCCGCGGCCAGAAATGCCTCGGCCTCGTGCTCGTTATCGGTCGATTCGGCTTGGCGCAGCAATCCACCGATCCGGGTGAGCATCCGGTCCGGGACCGCATTCGGCGAAGTCATCGCCAGTCAGCCTAACCGCATCGCGAGCGACCATCCCCGGGCCCGCGGAACCCGGCAGCCGACCCGTCGACCACACCCACCTGATCCGAACTGATCATGCGTGGGAGAACCCCTCGATGGTGCGCAGGAGGTCCGGTGCCGCGACGGGTCGTGCGGCCAGCCACTGTAGGCCGACGCGACGAACCGACGGGCGTCACCGAGCAGCGCTGAGGCGTCCGCCGAGGTGAAGAGTTGCTGCCGCGGATGCAGGCTGGGATGCAGCTGCCACAGATGCTGCTGTCCGCGGGCATATCCGGTCAGCCGATCGCCCGGGCCGTCTGCCCGGCAAAATATCGAGGCTACGAGCGACTATGACATTGCAGCGCCGGCGTCCGCCCCGGCTGGAAAGTGCCCCTGTTACGGGCGCAATCGCTGCGTCGCATATAACAACCATGTATCTTGCCTTGTGCACCGGCAGGGTGTGCTGCTGCTCACGTCTCGACCCCTTGGAGTGTTCGCGATGGCTTTGAAAAAGGTGATGTCCCTACGTTCGTCGCTCGTACCACGAGCGGCGTTGGCAGCCGCCTCTGTTGCGCTGCTGACGGCGACGTTCACCAGTGCCTGCTCCAGCGACAACGGCGGCAATCCATCCAGCCAGAACCTCACCGGCCGCGGCCCGATCACCTACGTCGAGGGCAAGGACACCACCGAAACCGGCGCGGTCAAGCAGCTGATCGAGCGCTGGAATGCCTCGCACCCGGACGAGCAGGTCACCTTCAAAGAGCAGTCCAACGACGCCTCGCAGCAGTACGACGACCTGGTCGAGCACATGCGCTCCAAGCAGTCCACCTATGACGTGGTCGCCCTTGACGTGCCGTGGACCGCGGAATTCGCCGCGAAGGGCTGGATCCAGCCGCTGAAGGACACCTTCAAGATCGACACCTCGGCACTGCTGTCCCCGACGGTCGCCAGCGCCACCTACAACAACACGCTCTATGCCGCGCCGCGAAACACCAACGGCGGCTTGCTGTTCTACCGCAAGGATCTGGTGCCGAATCCGCCCAAGACCTGGAGCGAGATGCTGGCGCAGTGCCCGATCGCCAAGCAGAACAATATGGGTTGCTACGCGGGCCAGCTCGCACCGTACGAGGGCCTGACGGTGAACGCGGCCGAGGCGATCAACGCCTACGGCGGCACCTTCGTCGGCGCGGACGGCAAGACCCCGACCGTGAACACCCCGCAGGCGCGCGCCGGGCTCAAGGTGCTCGTCGACGCGTACAAGAGCGGCGATATCCCGAAGGAAGCCATCACCTTCAAGGAGCCGGAGAGCGCCAACGCCTTCAACACCGGCAAGCTGCTCTTCATGCGCAACTGGCCGTCCACCTTCGGTGACGCGGGCGCGGAATCCTCCGCGGTCAAGGACAAGTTCGGCGTCGCGCCGCTGCCCGGCGAGAACGGCGTCGGCGCATCGACCCTCGGCGGCTACAACGCGGCGATCAGTGCGTTCTCCAAGAACAAGGCCACCGCGCTCGACTTCCTGCGCTACCTGATCAGCGAGGACGCTCAGCACATCGTCGCGGCGGGTGCGCTGCCCTCGGTGCGCGCGTCGATGTACGACGATCCGGCGCTGATCGCGAAGATGCCGTACCTCCCGGCACTGAAGGATTCGATCGCCAACGCGGTGCCGCGTCCGGTCACCCCGTTCTACCCCGCGGTGTCGAAGGCCATCCAGGACAACGCTTATGCTGCGTTGAACGGAACCAAGTCCGTCGACGACGCGATCACCGGTATGCAAAAGGGCATCGAGACAGCCGGGTCGTAGCGAGTACAAGAGCGGACCCGACCACCCCGTAGGAGAGAGAAACGGTGTCGGATCCTTCGGGAACGGCCACTCGCGTGCCGAGCGACGGCGATCAGCCGACAAAGCGCGGATTCGGTGGCACCTTGGCGTTGGAGTTGCGGCGTTCCGGTAAGGCGTGGTTGTTCGTCACGCCCGTGCTCATCACCCTGGCGGTGGTCGTCGGCTATCCGGTCTTCCGCGCGTTGTACATGTCGTTCCAGAAGGATCCTGGACTCGACCCGGCGACCGGCATGTTCGTCGAGGGCGGTAGCGCAGGCTTCTCGAACTACACGCACTGGCTGCTGCAGCAGTGTCAGGCGGCCGGCGAGACGGTCTCCTGCCCGACCGGCAACCTCGGCTCGCAGTTCTGGCTGGCCATCGGCGTGACGCTGTTCTTCACGGTGATCACGGTGACCCTGGAGGCCACCCTCGGCCTCGGCATGGCCATGGTGATGGGCAAGACCTTCAAGGGCCGCGCCCTGCTGCGGGCGGCGGTGCTGGTGCCGTGGGCGATTCCGACCGCGGTCACTGCCCGGTTGTGGGAGTTCATGTTCCAGTACGACGGCGTGGTCAACCGGGTCTTCGGCACCCACGTGCTGTGGACCTCGGAGGCCTGGCCCGCACGGTTCGCGGTCATCGCCGCCGATGTCTGGAAGACCACGCCGTTCATGGCATTGCTGCTGCTGGCCGGTCTGCAGGTCATTCCAGCCGATGTGTACGAGGCCGCCAAGGTCGACGGTGCGTCGGCCTGGCAGCGCTTCACCCAGATCACGCTGCCGCTGCTGAAGCCCGCGCTGCTGGTGGCGGTGCTGTTCCGCACCATGGACGGACTGCGCCTGTACGACCTGCCCGCGATCATGACGCTCGGCAACCCGTCCACCCGCCCGATTTCGGCGCTGGTGGTCGAACAGGTCCGCCAGGGTCCCAACAGCGCGGCGGCACTGTCGACGATCACCTTCCTGCTGATCTTCGCGGTGGCGTTCCTGCTGGTAAAGGTCTTGGGCGCCAATGCCGTTCGGACCCAGGAAGAACAGCGGGAGGCGCACTGATGACCACCGTGACCACCAAAAAGCCCGCAGCACAGACACCTTGGGCCAAGCGCCTGGGTCCGGTGCGGCTGTATCTGGGTGCGCTGATCGTGCTGGTGTGGGGTCTGGCCCCGTTCTACTGGATGGCCGTCACCGCATTCCGCGATCCGGACTACACTTTCGACAACACCCCGTGGCCCACCCACGTCACCCTGGAGAACTTCCGCAACGCCTTCGACACCAGCCGCGGCAACGACTTCGGCAAGGCGCTGCTCAACAGCGTCATCATCGGCGCGGTGACCACGGCCGTCGCGCTGGTACTCGGCGTGCTCGCCGCCTACGCGCTGGCGCGGCTCACCTTCAAGGGCAAGTACCTGGTCTCCGGGCTCATCCTGTCCGCGTCTATGTTCCCGGTGGTCGTGCTGGTCACTCCGCTGTTCCAGCTGTTCACCAACCTCGGCTGGATCGGCGAATACCAGGCGATGATCATCCCGAACATCTCGTTCGTGCTGCCGATGACCGTCTACATCCTGGCCTCGTTCTTCGCCGAACTGCCGTGGGAACTCGAGGAGGCCGCCCGCATCGATGGCGCGACCAAGATGCAGGCGTTCCGTCTGGTCATGCTGCCGTTGGCGGCGCCCGCGGTATTCACCACCGCGATCCTGGCGTTCATCGCCTCGGTCAACGAATATCTGCTGGCCCGACTGCTCTCCAGCGATAAGACCGAACCGGTGACCGTCGCGATCGCGCGCTTCTCCGGTAACAACCCGCTCGTGCAGCCCTACGCCGCAATCATGGCCGCGGGCACGATGGTCACGATTCCGCTGGTCATCATGGTGCTGCTGTTCCAGCGCCGGATCATCTCCGGTCTCACGGCGGGTGGCGTGAAGAGCTAGTACGCCTGTCGCATGGGTTGAATCCCGTTGCGGCGGTAATACTCGGTGTATACGATCTCTGGTCATTTCCGATCGTGTCCTGTGCAGGTGAGTTTTACCGACGCTCCGGGAGGAGATGATCGTGAGCTCGTTCGGCAAGCGGCGACGCGGCGGCAGTCGCAGGGGCAAACCGACGCCGGCACCCTATGCCTCGGTCGCGGGATTCAGCGAGCACAATTTCGGGACGTCACGACGCAAGGACAAGCCCCGACCGCCCGGCTCTTCGAAACCGCCCCGGCCGCAACCGACCCCGGCGAATCGACCACAGCGCACCAGGGGCGAACGCTTCCGACGGCTACTGCTCGCCCTGTTCATCACCTTCGTCGCGGTGCCGTCGCTGCTGTTCGTGCTGGTCTACTGGAGCGCCGAAATCCCGGATCCCGATTCGGTGCAGACCAATCAGATCGCCACCATCCTGGCCGCCGACGGGACCACAGTGATCGCGAAAGTTGTTCCGCCCGATGGCAATCGGATTCCGGTACCGCTGTCGGAGGTGCCGAAACCGGTGCGCGATGCGGTGCTTTCGGCCGAGGACCGCAACTTCTATACCAACCCCGGCTACTCGACCAGCGGATTCCTGCGCGCCGCACGGGACAATATCCTCGGCAAAGAGGATGCGGGCGGCGGTTCCACCATCACTCAGCAGTATGTGAAGAATGCCTTCCTCGGCTCCGAACGCACCCTGACGAGGAAGATGCGCGAGCTGATCATCGCGGCCAAAATGGCGCGGCAATGGAGTAAGGACGACATCCTCGCCGCCTACCTCAACACCATCTATTACGGGCGCGGCGCGTACGGGATCTCGGCGGCCGCGAAGGCCTACTTCAACAAGTCGGTGCCGGAGCTGACGCTCGCCGAAGGCACGGTACTGGCCGCGGTCATCCGCACCCCATCGATCCTGGATCCGGAAACCCATCTCGCCGATCTGACCGCGCGCTGGAAGTACGTGCTCAACGGCATGGTCGAGATGGGTGCGCTCGCGCCGGGCGACCGTGATGCGACGGTATTCCCGCAGATCGTCCCGATCACCGAAATCCCGGACGTCAACGCGGCCCGCGGCCCGGAGGGCCTGATCCGCAGCCAGGTGCTGCGGGAACTGCGCAGCGCGGGCATCAGCGAGCGGGAACTGAATACCGGGGCATTGCAGATCACCACCACCATCGATACCAAGGCACAGCAGGCCGCACTCGACGCGATCCACGATCGACTCGACCCGCAGCCGCCGGAACTGCGTGGCGCGGTGGTTTCGATCGACCCACATTCCGGCGCGGTGCGCGCCTACTACGGCGGTGCCGACGGTTTCGGCTTCGATTTCGCACAGGCGCCACTGCAGACCGGCTCGGCATTCAAGGTCTTCGCGGTGATCGCGGCACTGCGGCAGAGCATTCCGCTCACCCGGATGCTCGACAGTTCACCGGTGACCGATCGTGGTACCACGATCACCAATGTGGACGGCGAATCGTGCGGCAAATGCACCATGGCCGAGGCGCTGAAGCGCTCACTGAACACCAGTTTCTATCGACTGACGATGTCGATGTCCGACGGCCCCGAGGCAATTGCCGATGCCGCCCATCAGGCCGGTATCCCCGAAGAGATTCCGGGCGTGGCCGGTAAGACCCTCACCGAGGACGGCGGGCACCCGCTGAACGGAATCGTGTTGGGCCAGTATCTGGTTCGCCCCATCGATATGGCATCGGCCTACGCGACGATCGCCAATTCCGGTGTCTACCACCAGCCCTACTTCGTGCAGCGAGTGGTCGCGGGCGACGGCCGCGTGCTGCTGGATCGGGGCGAACCCGACAAACAGGCCGGCAAGCAACTCCCGCCCGGCCAGCAGCGCATACCGCGCGGCGTCGCCGACAGTACCGCCGGGGCGATGATCCCGATCGCCGCATATTCCAACGGGCACGGCCTGTCCGGCGGACGCCCCTCGGCCGCCAAGACCGGCACCACCCAGCTCGGTGAGTCGAAAGAGAACAAGGACGCGTGGATGATCGGCTTCACCCCGTCGCTGTCCACGGCGGTCTGGGTCGGCACCGAACAGTCCCAGCCCATCGAAACCGCGCGCGGCACCAACATCTACGGCTCCGGCCTGCCCGCCGATATCTGGAAGCAGGTGATGGACGGCGCGCTCGACGGCACCCCGATCGAGCAGTTCCCGGCGGCCGGATCGCCGGGCAGCCCGCCGACCGCGAGCAAACCCTCCGGCGGCAGCTACGACATCCTGAACCCGCCGACCAGCACCTCCTCCGCACCGATGATCATCATTCCTCCCGCCCCGGAGCCCACGAAGGAAGTCGAAATCTTCCCCGGATTCAGCATTCCGGTGCCGGGCTGAATCTATGGCAGCGCCTACGGCGCTGCGTGTTCGCGGCCCCCTGGTGTCTCGCGGCTGACCCTTTCGAGCGACCTGCAAGCAGTCGCTAGCGGCGCCGTCGAGACTCGCGACTACGTCGCATGCGCTTCGACGACTCGGACGCGAGACGGGCCGCGAACTCCTCGCTCGTAAGACTCGCTCCGTGGTGGTTGACGGGGCGGGACGTTCGGCACCTGGTGTACGCCTGCCGGATGCCGCGCCTGCGGGGCATGCGCTTTGGCGGTTCGGACGCGAGGCGGCCGCGAACGGTCGCTCGTAAGACTCGCTCCGTCCGGGTTGGCCGCAGCTTCCAACTTGCTCATATTTGGTTCGCTATGAATGTGCGTCGACCGGGGCCATGGGAACGGATGACGTGGCAGCATCGTTTGCCAGAGTGAAGTGAGCGCGCGCCGGAACCGAAACCAGGCCGACGCCGATGTCGCGAGATCGATGAGGAAGGATATGCGCTCGAGCGACGACACGCGGCGCGAGCGTCGGGCCCGGAAGTAGTTTCCGTGGCCACCGGGGGCCCGGGAGCGCCGCCAATTGGAGACAGACTAGACATAGGGGCACGCCGGTGGATTTCAATGTCGTTGACCGTCCCGAGACGCTCGTGGCGGGCACAGTGCTGCGCAGCCCGGCGCTCGCGGTCGAGGGACCGCGCCGCGCCAAGGTCGAGGAGGCGTGGAAACGCAATCTGGCCCGCAAGCTGCCCGGCCCGCCGACGACCGCGTACGTGGACCACGCGCCGGAGATCAACTCCTACCTGACGCATATCGTCGGCTACCGCTGCCACACCCTCGCGGATCTGCTACCGGGCGATGTGCTCGCCCGAGTACCCGCGGGACGGTTCGCCCGATTCACGCTCAGCGGCGACAATCTCGGCGACACCATCGTGACCATCTGGCGGGCGGTATGGGATGCCGAGGCCGCTGGACGATTGCTGCGCGCCTATACCGGTGACGTGGAACATTATCCGGACGCGCGCACGGCCGAAGTATTCGTGGCGCTGGCAGACGAACCGGTCGACGGTTAGGAACAGCTGTGGACTTCGAAATTGTCACATTGGACGAAAGCCTGGTCGCTGGACTCACCGTCCCGCTGGCCGGACGCGAGGTGACCGCCCGCGACCTGGACCTGGTGAACTTCACCTGGGACCGGTACCTGGCGCGGGAGAAGAACGTGCCGCGGGTCGCGGCCTATATCGGCCAGAACGATCACGCCGTCGCGATTCTGGGCTACGAGGTCGCCGAGATGGACGATATGGATGCCGGTGATGTGCTGACCCGGGTCCCGACCGGACGCTACGCGAAATTCGTTGTCTCCGATAAGCCCTACGATCTGCTGCGCACCGCATGGGCGCAGGTCCGCAAGGCCGAGAGCGCGGGCACCATCACCCGCTCGCACACCGCGGAACTAGAGCGCTACACAGGCCCCACCTCCGTCGAGGTCTACGTCTCGCTCGACTGACCGCTCACCCCATCGAGGGTAGTCAAATGGTGGCTGGCAACCCCGGCCACCACCACCATTTGACTACCCTCGACAAAGCTCGAGCACGGCGGGCACCAACGATTCGATACGCGAAGCCGGGCCGGAGATTTGTACCCGGCCCGGCTTTACTTGTCGGTGCGCCTGATTACTCCGCGCCGATGATGAACGCTTCCAGCTGAGTGCGCGCGATGTCGTCGGCCAGCTGCTTCGGCGGGGACTTCATCAGGTACGCCGAGGCCGGGAGGACGGGGCCGCCGATGCCGCGGTCCTTGGCGATCTTCGCGGCGCGCACCGCGTCGATGATGATGCCCGCCGAGTTCGGCGAATCCCACACCTCGAGCTTGTACTCCAGGTTCAGCGGTACATCACCGAAGGCGCGCCCCTCGAGACGCACGTAGGCCCACTTGCGGTCGTCGAGCCAGCCGACGTGATCGGACGGGCCGATGTGCACATCGTTGGCGCCCAGTTCCTTCTTCAGGTTGCTGGTGACGGCCTGGGTCTTGGAGATCTTCTTCGACTCCAGGCGCTCGCGCTCGAGCATGTTCTTGAAGTCCATATTGCCGCCGACGTTCAGCTGCATGGTGCGGTCGAGCTGCACGCCACGGTCCTCGAACAGCTTGGCCATCACTCGGTGGGTGATGGTGGCACCGACCTGGCTCTTGATGTCGTCACCGACGATGGGAACGCCTGCCTTGGTGAACTTTTCCGCCCACACCGGATCGGAGGCGATGAACACCGGCAGCGCGTTGACGAATGCGACGCCGGCGTCGATGGCGCACTGGGCGTAGAACTTGTCCGCCTCTTCCGAGCCGACGGGCAGGTAGGACACCAGGACGTCGACCTTGTTGTCCTTCAGCACCTTCACGACGTCGACCGGCTGCGCCTCGGACAGCTCGATGGTCTCGGCGTAGTACTTGCCGATACCGTCCAGCGTCGGACCGCGCTGCACGACAACGTCGCTCGGCGGCACGTCGGAGATCTTGATGGTGTTGTTCTCGCTGGCGAAGATCGCCTCGGCCAGGTCGAAGCCGACCTTCTTGGCGTCGACGTCGAACGCGGCGACGAATTTCACATCGCGCACGTGGTACCGGCCGAACTTGACGTGCATCAGGCCGGGGACGGTGGAGGTCTCGTCCGCGTCCTTGTAGTACTGCACGCCCTGGACCAGCGAGGAAGCGCAGTTACCCACGCCGACGATGGCGACGCGGACTTCGGTGGCGTTGTCCGCCTTGTTGTCTTCACTCATGGCCGATATTTCCCTCTTTCTGTGGTGCCGCCTTCGTCGATTGCTCCGCCGCAATCAACTCGTTGAGCCAGCGCACTTCGCGCTCGCTTGATTCCAGACCGAGCTGGTGGAGCTGGCGGGTGTAGCGATCCAGCGAGCCACTGGCCTTCTTGATCGCCTCCCGCAGACCCTCTCGGCGCTCCTCGACCTGCCGTCGCCTGCCCTCCAGAATCCGCATCCGCGCTTCTGCGGGGGTGCGGCTGAAAAACGCCAGGTGGACGCCGAAGCCGTCGTCGGTGTAGTTCTGCGGTCCGGTATCGGCGAGCAGTTCGGTGAACCGCTCCCGCCCGGCCGGAGTCAGTTGATAGACCCGTCGCGCACGACGGGTGACGCCCGCGACGTTCTCCTCGGCGATCAGCCCATCGGTCTGCATGCGACGCAGCGTCGGATAGAGCGATCCGTAGGAGAAGGCCCGAAACGGCCCGAGCAATCCGGTCAGCCGCTTGCGCAGCTCGTAACCGTGCATGGGCGCTTCGAGGAGCAGCCCGAGGATTGCCAGCTCGAGCATCGGGCTTCACCCCCTGACTGTGTGTGCAGACCTAACCGATGGATGCGACTTCCCACTATATCGGAGCGATATAAACGTGCATAGTCGTCGGCGATATAAAGCACTCTTTGCGCAGGTAGACCGACCCGGATTGCCGTGGCACCGGCGCCGGACTTCTGATATTCGGGCAGCACCGCACACGGTCCGAGACACCGCGCGGGCGTGCTGTCGACGTGGCAGCGGGTCGGCACGGCCGCTGCGGATCGCCCCGACTCCTCGTCAGCGACTGGGCGGGAAGACTTGCAATGGCTCCCCCGTTACCGTCGCTGTCAGATAACCCGTCGCACCCGCTTGGTTCTTCGCGTAGATCGCGACAGTGGGGTCCGAATCACTGCGGCCCGCCGGAAATTCGATCGAGGCGTGCATGATGACACCGCCCGGCGTCTTGATCGATTGCGGCGCACCGGCCAGCAGCCCAGCGATGGCACGCAGATCGATGCTCGCGAGATCGAAGGTGCGCACATCGGCCTTGCGCCCATTGCTGGTGGTGTAGTCGTGGAATCTGCCGTCGTAGCGATATCGCACGGTCTCGGTCGGATCGCCTGCCGCCTGCCGCTCGAAGAGCGCGTAGTCGGGATACAGGGTGACCTCGTCGACCTTCGTATCGCCGAACTCGGCGCGATATTCATCGATGAAGTACGCGAGGCCGCTACCCGTGGTGAGCACCGGCACATGTTCGGACGACCCGAACAGTCCGGACTCGCCCGAAGCGCAGCTCGTGATGCCGCCCACCGCCGCACCGATGACCGCAGCACCGGCGATGAACGCCACCGGCGCGAGCCAGCGCCGCGGTCGACGACGATCGACTCGAATCACCGGAGCGTCCACCAGATTCCGCGGAATCTGCAGATCGCCGATCAGCTCGTCCAGCTCACCGAATGCCTTGGCGCGCATGGCCTGCGCGGTGCGTTCGGCGTGTTCGGCATCGGTGAGCTGACCGTCGGCCAGCGCCGCGTCGAGCAGTCCGCAGACATCGGCCCGATCAGTATCGCGGGCCCGGATTCCGCCATAGCGCGTCGTCGCCATCGACCATCACCCTTGGAACGGCCAGGCGCGAACAACCTGCCCCGCCGGAGTCAGCACGTAGTACCCGGATTCGTTGAATTGGTTGCCCGCGAAGATCTGCACGACGGTCGCACCCCTCGCGCTGCCGAAAGAGCTATAGGTACCGGTGGCGTCGACTTCCACACCCATATGCGTGACAACTCCGTTCGGCACCTTCAAGGCGGTTGGCGCGGTTGCCATCAAGTCGGACACAGCGGCGACGTTCAGCTGCGCCAGATCGGCGGCGGGCGTATCGGTCTTGCGACTGACGGGGGCACCGCTCTGCGCGAATCCGCCGCGGTAGTCGTAGCGGATCTGCCGATTCGGCTGGCCGGGTACCGCGCGCGTCACCGTGGCGTAATCGCCGAACAGGGTCAGTTGATCGGCCTGCAGATCACCGAACTTCTCCCGGTACTTCGTCAGGAAGTGCGTAAGCCCTTCGCGGGTGAGCAGATTCGGCGTTGCGACCACCACCGGTTGCACCGCACCGAGATCGGGCACCGCGGCGCCGACATGTGCGACGGGTGGTGCCTCCGATGTCGTGGCACCGCTGGTCAGCGCGAAAGCGGTGACGGCGGCACCGACCGACGCGGCGGTCACCCCGATCACATACCAGCGGCGGCGATTCGATCGTGGTGGCGCAGGCGGCAACGGCGTATCGGTCGGCCGTTGCAAGTCGTCGACCAGATCGGCCAAATCGCCGAGTGTCTTGGCCCCCTGCGCCAATTCGCTGAGGGTCTGATGCTCCTCTTCGGTGAGCTGACCGTCCCGGCGGGCGCTGTCGAGTACCTGCCCGGTTGCGTCACGATCGGCATCGCGGGCTCGGGTGTGATCGGGATAACGGCCCGTGGAACCCGGGCGGCGCAAGGGGTTTCGCATCGGTGTCGGCGCACCCGGTACCAGATCGCGCACCGCCGAAGGGACCTGGAGATCGCGGGTGAGCCGGTCGAGATCGGCGATGGTCTTGGCGGTCTCGGCCCGCGCGGTACGGTCGCGATATTCATCTGCGCCGAGCTGGCCTTCGGCGTAGGCGGCATCCAGCACACTGCACGCGTTGGCACGGTCGAGGTCACGCGCTCGCATACGTCCGGATGCTGCGGTCGACCGCCCGGATGTAGCGGGGGACACGGGAGAATCGTAATCCGCCGACGCCGGTAACGCCCCAGTTCAACAATGAATACCGGTCGGTCGATCCCGCACAGCCCAGCGCGGCCCGCGCGCGGCCCCGCTACTCTGGTTCTCGTGCGAATTCAGCGACAGGTGGTCGACTACGCTCTCAAGCGTCGGTCGCTGCTCGCTGACGTCTATGCGGGCCGTGTCGATGTTGCCGAGGTTTGCGATGCAAATCCCTACCTTTTACGTGCGGCGAAGTTCCACGGTCGGGGGAGTGAGGTCACATGCCCGATCTGCCGGAAAGAGCAATTGACGCTCGTATCCTGGGTCTACGGCGACGGCGTCGGCCCGATGGCGGGATCGGCTCGCACACCGGAGGAATTGATACGCCTCGCCGAGACTCGCGAGGAGTTCTCGGTCCATGTCGTCGAGGTATGCCGGAGCTGCAGCTGGAATCATCTGGTGCAGTCCTATGTGCTCGGTACCGCTCCGTCGCCCACGCGGCGGCGCACGGGCACCAGGGCCAACCGGCGCACCGCAGCCGAATGATGTGCCAGGTCATCTGCCCGTCGGGTGACACGCGGAGCCTCGACGTGTCCGCCGCGGCGATAATCGCCGCACCGCGCCCCGCAGACCCTTACGAGTTATGGAGATCTTGTCAGTGAATTCGCCCTACGAGACTTCCCCCTACGGCGATGAACCGCACGGCGGCCGCACTCAGCGAAGTTCACCTCAGCCTCCGAACCCGTATCCCGGTCAGCGACCGGCCGGTCCCCCACCCGGTCGGCCCGGTCCCGGTGGTCCGCGGCCGCCGCAGGGTGGGTATCCCGGTGAGCCGCGCGGCCCGCAGCCGCCGCGTCGACCGGGTCCGCCGCCGCAGGGCCGTCCGCCGCAGGGCAGGCCACTACCCGATAACGCCCCGCCCGGCGCGCAGTCCACGCAGAAGATCGAGCGCCCGAATCGGCAACCCGGTTCGCTGACCGACGCCGTCGCCGAACGCAACCGCCGCACGGCCCCGCCCACCGGTCCCCGACCGGCCAGCCCGCGGCCCGGCCAAGATCGACCCGGTCAGGATCGCCCCGGCGCCCGTCGGCCCAACGGCGCCGGACCCACCACCGGTGAGCGCCGCGCGACCGCGGGCGCGCCGCCCTCGGGACCGCCGCCGCGCCGCAATGGCGGTAATGGTGGTCCGGGCGGACCGGGTGGTCGTCGTCCCGGTGCGAAGAAGAAGTCGCCGTGGCGGATCGTGCGGCGGGTCATCTACGTCCTGCTAGCCTTGTCGATCATTTTGCCGAGCACGGTCTTCCTGATCGCCTATACCACGGTTTCGGTACCCCAGCCGGGTGACCTCAAAACCAACCAGGTCGCGAATATCCTCGCCAGCGACGGCACCACGGTGATCAGCAAGGTCGTGCCGCCGGAGGGCAACCGCACCGACGTCACCATCGACCAGATTCCGCCGCATGTGCGCAATGCCGTGATCGCGGCCGAGGACCGGGACTTCTATACCAACCCGGGCTTCTCGGTTTCCGGCTTCATGCGCGCCGCCCGGGACCAAGCCCTCAACAGGGAGAGCGCGGGTGGTGGCTCGACCATTACCCAGCAGTACGTGAAGAACGCGCTCGTCGGCGACGAACACTCGCTGTCTCGCAAGCTGCACGAGCTGGTCATCTCGGCGAAGATGGCGCGCCAGTGGAGCAAGGACGAAATCCTCGCCGCCTACCTCAACACCATCTACTTCGGTCGTGGTGCGTACGGCATCGATGCCGCCGCCAAGGCCTACTTCGCCAAGCCGGTCTCGGAGCTCACCGTGGCCGAGGGTGCGGTACTCGCCGCCACCATCCAGCAGCCCTCCGGCCTGGATCCGGAGAAGAATCCCGAGGGCGCGAAGTTCCGCTGGAACTATGTGCTCGACGGCATGGTCTCCGGCGGCAATCTGAAGGCCGAAGAGCGCCAGGGCCAGCAGTACCCGCAGGTGGTCCCGGTGTCCACCACCAAGGACAAGGGCCTGGACGCTGGACCCGAGGGCCTGATCAAGACCCAGGTGCTCAAGGAGTTGGCGGCCGCGGGCATCAGCGAACAGCAGCTCAACACCGCTGGTCTGTCGATCACCACCACGATCGATCCGAAGGCACAGCAGGCCGCCGTCGACGCCGCGCAGAAGAAGATGCAGGGCGAACCGGAAAAGCTGCGCGCCGCAGTGGTTTCGGTGGATCCGAAGACCGGTGCGGTGCGCGCCTACTACGGCGGCGACGACGGTCAGGGCTACGACTTCGCCAATGCCGGTCTGCAGCCGGGATCCTCGTTCAAGGTCTTCGGTCTCGCGGAGAACCTGGAATTGGGCAAACCGCTGTCGGAGATGTACGACAGTGCACCGATCACCGTGAACGGCATCAAGATCACCAACGTCGAAGGCGAAGGGTGCGGCACCTGCACCATCGCCGAGGCGCTCAAGCGCTCGCTGAACACCAGCTTCTACCGCATGGAGCTGGATATGCAGAACGGTCCGCAGAAGATCGCCGATATGGCACACAAGCTCGGCATTCCGGAGACAATTCCGGGCGTCGGCAAGAGCCTGGTCGAGCCGGACGGCTCCCCGCCCAACAACGGCATCGTGCTCGGTCAGTACCAGGCCAGGGTGCTCGATATGGCCTCGGCCTACGCGACGCTGGCCGCCTCCGGCGTCTACCACGCACCGCACTTCGTCACCAAGGTGGTGAGCGCCGACGGGCAGGTGCTGCTCGACCGCGGTGATGTGGCCGGTGAACAGCGGGTCTCTTCGGCGGTCGCGGACAACGTCACCGACGCGATGAAGCCGATCGCAGCGTGGTCGCGCAATCACAACCTGGCCAACGGCCGCGAGTCGGCGACCAAGACCGGTACCGCCCAGCTCGGCGACACCGGCGAGAACAAGGACGCCTGGATGGTCGGCTACACCCCGTCGCTGTCCACCGCGGTGTGGGTCGGCTCCATCGATAACTCGGCGCTGCGCAACTACAGCGGCGGCATGGTCTACGGCTCCGGTCTGCCCTCGGATATCTGGAAGGCCACCATGGACGGCGCCCTGGACGGCACCCCCAAGGAAACCTTCCCGAAGCCGGCCCCGATCAAGGGCCAGGCCGGTGTGCCCGCATGGTCCGCACCGTTCACCCCGCCCTCGACCACGGAGGCGCCGCTACTGCCGCCGATCCAGATCGTCCCGAATACGATCGACACCCCCTTCGGACCGATCCAGGTACCCGGCGTGCAACCGCAGACGCAGCAGCGCCAGCCGCAACAACAGCAGCAGCAGCCGGAGTCGACGCCGCTGCCCGGACAGCCGACGGCGAACTCCGACGGTTCGATGCCGACGACCACCGGATCTCCCCAATCCGGCGGCACCGGTAACGGCAACGGCAGTCAACCGACCCGCACCCGGTAGCCTCGGGTGCCGTGACCGAACCGCAACTCGTGGACGAGCGGACGAACGCAAGCGCGCCGCAGCCCGATGGGATGCGGTCCGGTGCAACGCAATCCGTCGACGGCGCGACGCACTATGTCGCGCCCGCGCCGCTGGCGCCGGATCTGCGTTCGGCCGACGGCCGAGATCGGCCCAGCCGCAACGATTCCCTGACCGCGCAGCTGAGCACGGTCGTCGGCGGCCCGGTCGGTGACCACGCGCTCATCGGCCGGGTCCGGTTCTGGACCCCGATGCGGGTGCTGCTCGCCTTCGCACTGGTCTTCCTCGCACTCGGCTGGGCGAGCAAGGCGGGCTGTATCCAGCAGACGACCACGTCCGACGGTTCGCTCACCCTCGACTGGAACAACGGCCGCCAGTACATCGCCATGTGCTACTCGGATACCGTGCCGCTCTACGGCGCGGAGCGTTTGAACGAGGGCGCCTTCCCGTACAAGAAGGAATGGACCGAGCAGACCCCGGACGGCGGCCGCGAGAGCAGGTACATGGAGTATCCGGTGCTCTCCGGGCTCTACCAGTACGCGTCTATGCAGGTCGCCAAGACCTGGGATGCCTCCCCGCTGCCCGGTGCGCTGCAGGTGGTCATCTACTTCAATGTGGTCGCGGTCGGTCTGGCCTTCGCCTGGCTGGTCACGGTGTGGGCCTCGGCGCAACTGGCGGGGCGGCGGATCTGGGATGCCGCGCTGGTCGCCTGTTCGCCACTGGTGATCGTGCACGCGTTCACCAATTTCGATGCGCTCGCAACGGCTTTCGCGGCCACCGGTCTGCTCGCCTGGGCCCGCCGACGACCGCTGCTCGCGGGCCTGCTGCTCGGACTGGGCGGCGCGGCCAAGCTCTATCCGCTGCTGCTGCTCGGGCCGATCGTGGTGTTGTGTCTGCGCGCCGACCCACGGCAGCGGGTGCCGAGCGCACGGCTCGGACTCCGGTTGAGCGATATCGACAGCGGGCGCGCCGCGCTGACCTGGCTGCGCGAAACCCCGTATCGCATTCAGTTCCTCAGCGCCCGACCGCTGGGCGCGGCAGCGTTGACCGTCGCGGCCGCTGCGGGCACCTGGCTGATGGTGAATCTGCCGATCGCGCTGCTGTACCCGAATGGCTGGCGGGAGTTCTTCCGGCTCAACACCACTCGGCACGCCGACCCGGATTCCATCTACAACGTCATCACCTCGTTCACCGGCTGGGCCGGATTCGACGGCGAGATCGGACATGCCGAACAGCCGACCATCCTGAATCTGGTGTCGCTGCTGGTATTCATCGCGGCATGTGCGGCGATCGCCTATATCGCGCTCACGGCCCCGCGCCGACCGCGCCTGGCCCAGCTGTGCTTCCTGGTGGTCGCCGCCTTCCTGATCACCAATAAGGTGTGGAGCCCGCAGTATTCGCTGTGGCTGGTGCCGCTGGCCGTACTCGCGCTGCCGCATCGCCGAATTCTGCTGGCCTGGATGACCATCGACGCGCTGGTCTGGGTACCGCGGATGTTCTACTACCTCGGCCTGGACCGCAAGGGTCTGCCCGAGCAGTGGTTCACCGGCACCGTACTGCTGCGCGATATCGCGGTACTCGCACTGTGCGCCTTGATCGTTCGGCAGATCTACCGGCCGGAGGAGGACCTGGTCCGGCGCGATTTCGTCGACGATCCGGTCGGCGGCGTGATCGATCGAGCACCGGACCCGCTGCTGCCCTGGCTACCCGAGCCGCTGCGGCCCAGGGCGGCCCTCGCCCGCTAACCGTGTCCAGATAGCTTCTGCCGTATCGCTGCTCGGGCCCGAGATTCCGCCGAACGTAGTCGAATGGTGGTCGTCCACGCCGAATTCGACCGCCACATCGCTACGCTCGGCGAGCTGTCGGAGCCGGATAGCGCGACAATCGGGACGCGGCGCTAGTCGAGTCGCTCGAAAGGGTCAGCTGGTGCGCAGGAAGCGCGCCTGCCTGGCCGGTTCCCGTGGCAGCAGGTCCAGATCCAGCTGCCACGCGCTGCCGGTCCACGGATCGAACAGCGGGGTGCCGTCCACCGTCGGCAGATGACGGCAGGCCTGGGACAGCATCGCCACCGTGCCGTCGCTGGACTCGGATTCGTCGGTGCCGACGATCACCGTGGACAGCCCGATCAGATCGCCGCGCACCAGCAGCGTCGCGATGCGCTGCGCGTCCGCGGTCTGGTACCCGTGCGGGAAGTCCGCGGCGAGCAATACCCGGTGCTCGGTCGGCGGCGTGAAATTCCCACTGGAATAAGCCAATTCGGCCAGGTCGGCGGCCTCGACCAGGGTCTGCAGCCGCGCCGAGATATCGCCGAAATCGGTGATCGGCGGCCCGTTCAGCACCGGGGTCAGCGGACCGACGAGTTGGCTGAACGCACCGGTCAGATCGATCATGTCGACCAGGGTGCGCCGACCGGGATCGGCAGCGAGCAGCCGCGCGAGCACCGCGCCGACGACCGGGGTCGCCGCAGCGGTAGATTCGGTATCGATCCACAGCGGACGCGTCAGCGGCACCGGCACGCAGTACGGAATGCGCAGCGGCCCACGCTCGTTCGCGTAGAGCTCGCCGAGTCGAATGCCGTCGCTCGGCGTCGGCGCACCGTCCCATGCGGGGGAATCCCAGGACGCCAGTGACGGAGGCAGTTGCCGATCGGCGTCGGCGAGTTCGCGCATGAGCGCCTCGCTGTCGCGCAGGTGATTACCCTCCGCAGTGGCGATCAGATCGTCACAGCGACGCTGTGCGGCCTGCCTGGCCTCCTCGGCGGCCGGGGTGTTCCTGGTCGCCGGATCCGAAACCGCCGCGGACAGTTCCTGATCCAGCCGCTGCATGGCGTAATCACGCGCGGAGATGAGCGCGGCGGCCGAGCGCGCGGCATCCTCGAAGATCATCCACAGGCGTTCGAGTCCGTGCGCGACCTCGAGCGGCGCCGGGCCGGTGGCACGGGAGTCGCCGGGACCGGTGATGGTGTCCTGACCGCCGGCCCGGCCCGCACTGCCGACCGGTTCGGCTTCCCGCAGATCGGCCGCGCTGTGTTGCCCGGACTGCGGCGTCGCCGGTTCGTCGACCTCGACGCCGTGCGCGGTGAGCAGCACGGCGAGCCCACCCGCATAGCCCTGACCCACCGCGCGCAACTTCCAGTCGGTTCCGCGCCGATACACCTCGAGGCAGATCAGCGCGGTCTCCCCCGCGGACGGATTGATCGCGAATTCCGCTGTAGCGCTGTCATGCACGGCGAGTTCGGCGGTGACCGCACCGAGCCCGTGCGCCTGCTCGGGCGCGGCCGGATCGGCGCTGACCACCAGCAGCACCGCCTTGGCGTCGGCGCGCACCTCGGCGAGCCGGATGGTGACGCCATCCTCGGACAGCGTCACCCCCGCGGTCTCGGCCTGGTTGTAGAACACGAAATCGCCGGTATCGAAGACCCGCAGGTTCTCCGCCACAACCAGCGCCGAAACATCCAGGGCAGCCCCGGCTTTCGCGCTGAATCGAACGATATCGCCGGTCAGCACCATATTCTGACCGGCCTTCAGCTGAATCACGTTGTCCGCCCCGTTATTTCGTGCAGTATCAATTACCCAGGAACCGGCCCAGCTGTGGCACCGCTTCGCCGGGATGTTTGGCCTGGAAGCCTTCGCCGAGTGCCTGCAACTTCCAATCGCCGCCGACCCGGAACACCTTGGCCATCGCCATCGCGGTGAACGGCATTCCGCCTGCCAAGGTGTACCTGGCCAGCTCGCCGTTGTTGGCGCCGTCGACCAAGCGGCAGAAGGCATTCTGGACTTGTTCGAAGGTGTGGCCCTTATAGGAGGTCACGATGAACACCAGCGTGCTGACGTGCGCCGGGATGCGGGTCAGGTCGACCAGGATTACCTCGTCGTCACCCTCGCCCTCACCGGTGAGGTTGTCGCCCTGGTGCCGGATCGAGCCGTCCTTGGAGGTCAGCTGGCCGTAGTAGGCGACATCCACCACGTTCATATCGGCGAACATCACCACCGACGCGTCGAGGTCGATATCGACGGTCCGGTTGCCGAACATGCCGCGGCTGCGCACCGGATCCCAGCCCAGACCCATCTTCACGAAGGTCAGCGCGGTGCCGCCCTCCTTGCGCAGGGTGACCCGCTGCCCCTTGACCAGGCTGACCGGACGATCCTTGCTCAGGCTGATTTCACTGGGCGGCTGTTGCTGCGCGGCAGGCTGGGCGGGCGGCGGATAGCCCTGACCCGGGCCGGGTGCGGGCGGCGGGTAACCACCGGGTGCGGGCGGGGGCGGGTAGCCCTGTCCGGGCGGCGGGTAACCGGGTGCACCCTGGGGGTAGCCCTGCTGTGTCGGGGGGTACTGCGGCTGCTGCTGCGTCGGAGGCGCGGGCTGTGGCGGCGGGTAGCCCGGTCCGGGCTGGGCGGGCTGGTAGGCCGGTGGCGGCGGAACCTGCGTCGTGGCCGGCGACTCGTCGACGGTGACACCGTGATCGGTGACCAGCGCCGCGAAACCACCGGCGTAGCCCTGGCCGACCGCGCGCACCTTCCACTCGCTCTGGCGCCGGTACAACTCGAGTGCGATCACGATCGACTCGGTGTTCAAACCATCGATGCGGTACTCGTACAACTGATTACCCGCCGAATCCGACACGATCGCGGTCGGCGCTGGAAAGCGGCCGAAATTGCTGGTCGCGTCGTCCAGGGTGATCACCGCGCGGATCTGCGCGATATCCGCAGGCACCGCATTCAGCGATACCGCCAGCGACGCGGGCTGCCCGGCCGGCGCGGGCTGCAGATTCACCCCGGGGCCGTTGGGCTGATTGAAGAAGACGAAGTCCGCGTCGGAACGGACCTTTCCCGACTCGGTGACCAATAGCGCGGACAGATCCGCGGGTGCGGTCAGCTGGACGGAGATCACCACGTCATTGGCGGCCAGCGGGCCATTCTGACCCTTGGCGAGTGTTGCGGACAAGTTCGACCCTTCGCTTGTCGGTGCGTACGGTGCCACTCTACGAGAAACGTGCCGAACACGATCCGAAGTAACCGCCGCCGGGGCCCATACAGGTACTCCAAGATCGGTTAGGGTGGCGAAACGCGGTCGGAATGGCGGGCGATAAACCCGTGTTCCCCTACGAGACAGCAGGCAAACTCCCTATGGCGCAACTGTTCGAGCAGTCGAAAAAGGTGATCGAGGCACACCTCGCCGGATCGAGTATCCGGGCAATTTCCGGCTCGATGGTCGCCTACGAAGGAAATGTGCAGTTCAAGTCGGCCGGTTTCGGCGGCGGTGACGGCGTACTCGCCGGGCTCAAGCGGCGTGCCACCGGCGAGAAACTGTCGCTGATGGAATGCAGCGGCAACGGCCGGGTCTTCTTCGCGGTCAACGGTCAGCACGTGACCGTGGTGAATCTGAATAACGAGACGCTGCAGGTCGAATCGCAGCAGCTGCTGTGCTTCGCCGGAAACCTGCGCACGGACGTGCGTTTCGCCGGTGTGCGCGGTGCATCCTCGGGTGCCGGTCTGTTCACCACCACGGTGACCGGACAGGGGCAGGTCGCACTGCTCTCGGCGGGCGGGCCGCTGATCCACCTGGAGGTTTCACCGCAGTATCCGCTGGTCGTCGATCCGGATGCCTTCGTGGCCTGCCGGGGCAATCTGAATCAGTCGTTCGTGACCGATGTTTCGTGGCGCACCTTTGTCGGCCAGGATGCGGGTGAGGCGTTCTCGCTGCGCTTCGACGGTCAAGGCCTGGTGTTGATCCAGCCTGCGGAACGGTAAGGGAGCCAGCGATGTTCGAGAAGGTCAACGGCAAGGTCGTCAAGGTCGACGTCGGTATGGCGGGCGGCGTGGTCGCGCGCAACGGCGCGATGCTGTTCTACACCGGCGATATTTCCTTTGCGCCACACCAGATTCCGGGAGCCGCGCCCGGTATGGGCGGTGGCGGCATTATGCGGATGGCGGGCCGGATGATGGCCGGTGAGCACGAGCGCACCATGCTGGCCTCCGGTAACGGCGAGGTGCACTACGGATTCGCCGGGCTGGAAGTGCAGGTGGTGCAGATGCAGCCGGGCGCGGTGCTGCGCGTCGAGGCCTCGCGGCTGCTGGCCAATACCGCCGCGCTGCAGAGTTCGATTGTGTCCGTGATGAGTTCGGGCGGCAGTGGTGGTGGCGGGCTGATGGGTGCGTTGCGCGGCGCGGCCAGTGGTGCGCTGACCGGTCAGGGCATGTTCACCACGCAGTTGTCCGGACAGGGCGCGGCGGTGCTGCTGGCACACGGCGGATTCCTGGAATTGCAGGTGGGCGGGCCGCTGGATCCCTCTGGGGGACACCCCCAGACCCCCGGGCAGATCGTGGTGGATCCGCAGGCCTTCGTTGCCGCCTACGGCAATGTGCAGACCGAGTTGAAGACGGCGTTGAGCTGGCGCGATGCGGTCGGTCGCGGTTCCGGCGAGGCGATGCAATTGCATTGCGTCGGACAGGGTGTCGTGTACGTGCAGGCCTCGGAAGAGAAGTTGTGAACCATGACCGATATTTTGAATCCGCTGAATCTCGGTGAGAGCGACAACCTTCCGGGCAACAGCTACGCCTACTGCATCGACCTGAACAAGCCGTGGTTCATGCGCAAGGGCGCGATGATCGCCTACTACGGCGATATGCGCTTCCAGATGCTCACCCACGGATTGCAGGGCGGACTGCTGCACATGGTCTCCCAGCAGTTCTCCGCACCGCTGTTCACCGGCGACTATGTGATCGCCGAGGGCCATGGCAAGCTGATCATCGGCGACCGCGGCTACGACATCAATTCCTATGACCTCGAGGACAACGGCAACCTCACCATCCGCGCCGCCAACCTGCTCGCCTTCGAGCCGGGGCTGTCGCTGAATCAGTCCATCGTCCCCGGATTTCTCACCCTCATCGGCACCGGGAAGTTCCTGGCCTCCTCCAATGGTCCGGTCATGTTCGCCGAACCGCCGCTGCGCGTCGATCCGGAAGCCCTTGTCGGCTGGGCGGATTGCCCGTCACCCAGCCACCACTACGACCAGCGCTGGGTCTCCAATTTCCTCGCCGCCGGTGCGGCGCGCTTCGGAGTGAACTCCGGTGAGGAGCGCCAGTTCGACTTCACCGGCGCCGGAACGGTTCTCATTCAATCCAGTGAGAAGATCCTCAGCGATTCCGCGCTGGTCCGCACCA
This sequence comes from Nocardia sp. NPDC006982, assembly GCF_042869435.1. Classification (NCBI taxonomy): domain Bacteria; kingdom Bacillati; phylum Actinomycetota; class Actinomycetes; order Mycobacteriales; family Nocardiaceae; genus Nocardia; species Nocardia sp. NPDC006982. The sequence goes on from NZ_JBIAFV010000002.1 coordinate 554,487, forward strand.
TCGAGGGGCAATTGCAGAGCGGTATGACCGTCGGCGGCCTGCAGCGGCTGCACGGCGTGATCACCCAGCAATTGGGCGCTCAGCAACAGAATTACTGAACCGGATGACCTGAGGATCATCCCGGGGTCCTACCTTCGGCGGACTCGGCGCGCCCGGCCCGGCGAATAGCTTTCCCAACAGCAGGCATCGTGTTGGGAGGCACTCATGAGTATCGGACTCGCGATCGCGATCGTCGCGGTCATCGCGCTGGTGGTGAAGCGGTTCTACGGCGAACCGATGAATGCCCGCGACACCTTCGGACCCCCGGTCATCCTGTTGGCGATCGGCATATACAGCGTCACCAAGGTCGCCGACCTCAACGGCATCGATATCACCTGGTTGATCATCGGCGGCGCCGTCGGCCTCGCCTTCGGCGCGCTCCGCGGCACCACGATCGGCGTCTTCACCCGCGACGGCCACCTGTGGCAGCGCTACACCATGCGCACCGTCATCGTGTGGGCCGGTTCGATGGCGGCGGGCTTCGCCATCAGCGCCCTCGGCACCACCATGGGGATGCACCACGACGCCCGCCCCACCACTCTGTCCATCGGCGTCAGCATGGTCGGCGAAATGCTCACGCTCGGTCTGCGCGCCCTCTCCACCGGAGTCCCCTTCGCGCCGGACAAGACCCCCTCCGGCTCGCTACTCGACCGCTTCACATCCCAAGCGACACAGCCACAATCCGCACCGAAACTCCCCTTGCCCACCAACCCTCCCTACCCCCGTCCAAACCGCGCGCGGCCCGAGACCGAGCCCTATCCCCCTGCATCGGATCATCGGTACCCCGACCAGGCCGTCGCACCCGATCAGCACGAACGGGCCTACTCCGATCCCACCACCATGTCCTACCGATCACCCCGCCTCGACCACTCGCCCACGCTCCGCGACGCCCTCGACTGGCTGAACCGCGGCCGCAACCGCTGACACCGTGCTGGTGCTGCCGTCAGGACTGCGGCACCAGTCCGAAACGCGCTGCGAAGGCCGACATTTCCTCGAACTGCACGGCCTGGTCGGTGGCGGTGGCGCCGACGACGATCCGGGTCACGCCTTGTGCGGCGAATCCGTCGACCCGATCCTGCGGCATATCGATCGATCCCCAGCGGGTGTATTCCAGCGCGGCCGGATCTCGGCCCGCCGCAACAGCGGTGGAACTCACCAGATCCCACTGCTCCGCACGTTCGGCGGGCATCAGCATTCCACCCGGGAAGTACCCATCGCCACGTCGTCCCACCCGCCGCGCCGCGGCCCTGCTCGATCCGCCGATATGGATCGGCAACTGGTCTCCACCATGGGGTTTCGGGTATACGCACAGCTTGTCGAACGAGAAGAATTCGCCGTGGTAGTCGACACCATCCGCGTCGCCGGCCCACAGCAGGCGCAGCACATCGATCGCCTCATCGGCCCGACGGCCACGCGATGCGAAATCCACCCCCACCGCGGCGGCCTCACCCGGCAACGTGCCGAGTCCCACTGTCAGCAGCCGCATTCGGCCCTTGGACAGCAGGTCGATGGTCGCGAGTCGCTTGGCGAGCACCACCGGATGCCGATACGGCAGCAGCAGCACGCCGGTGCCCAACAGAATCCGCTCCGTGGCCGCGGCGACGAAGCTCAGACAATCGAGCGGATCGGGAAACGGCAGTGTCGGTGGCATTTCGTATTCGCCGACCACCGCACCCGGGTAGAGCGCAATATGATCCGGCAGATAGATCGACTCGAAACCGCACGCCTCGGCATGTTGCGCGAACGCCATCAGCCGGTCCGGATCGGTACCGTAATACGGTGTGCTGTAATTGATTCCGAATTTCATCGCGACACCGCCGCCGTGTCGAGCTGGTCGCGCAGTTGCGCTCGCACCGCATGCAACCGATCGATGGCCGCCTCGACTTCGTCGAGTTTGCGCCGCAATGTCGCCACCGAATCCGGGCAGACATCCCCTGAGGTATTTCCCGCCCGGATACACGCGACGAACGGGCGAATATCATCGAGATCGAAGCCGACGTCGAGCAGCCGCCGGATCTTGTGGACGACATGCAGTTCCGACTCGTCGTAGACGCGGTACCCGTTGGTCGAGCGCCGCGCCCGCACCAAGCCGTGCTCCTCGTAATAGCGCAGCGTCCTGGTACTCGTCCCGACGCGCTCGGCCAGCTCACCGATCAGCATTCGACCTCCTTCACGACCCGTCGGGGCAACGCTAAACCTTGTCGCCGGTGTCAAGGCAAGGTCGGTTACGTGGCGTCCGGAGCGGCCTTGATGAACCAGTTGATGATCTCCTCGCCCGCGAGAATTCCGGAGGCGCGGGTGATGGTCAGGTTGGGGTGGGTCCAGTTGAGTTGTTCGAGTTCGCCGTGGCGCGGACGGATGGCGGAGTCCGCGGTTCGCAGCATTTCGGCGTCGAGAGCGCCGTCACCTGCGGCAAGGGTCATCGCCGCAGCGGTGAGTTCACCGTTTTCGACCAAGCGACGGCGGACTTCGCGCACCGCATGACTCTTACAAACGGCCAGGGGCATCGTGTAGATCTTGCGACCCTGCTGGGAGACGGACCAGCCGCGCGGGCGGCACCAGGCATCCCATTCGGCGAGGAAGCCGTCGGGTACGTCCTTGGGCTTGACCACCAGGTAGGTGAACAGATGATCGGCGACCCGGAACTTGGTGACCCAGGAATCGTCGATCCTCGCACGCAGTTCGGTGTTCACCTCCGACAGCGTCGCGCCGCCGGCCCGCACCTGCGCGTCGATATCGATGCGCCAGCGCATATCCGGCACGCCGTCGACCAGGATGTTCCCGCCATTGCTGGTAATCGCGTATCGCCAAGGAGCGCCGGGTAATTGGATACGTTCGAACTGCTTGATGGTCCGCGTGGTGGTGGGAATGACGGCGGCGGGTTCGGTCAGTGTCTGCATTCGCAGGGCGGCGGTTGTCGTCATGAACGACAGTGGCGCGCCCTCGAGGTGTTCCACGCAAACCGTCGGCACGTCGGTCGCGGCGTGGAAAGCGTTGCGCGAGTAAATCATCGTTCGGTCGAGATCGGTAGCGATCAGAGCCTGTCTTCGTCGTTTTCTCAGATGCATTACTGCTGTACGTCCTTGATCAATCCCATGCACGAATAGGCCAGGTCGGGTATGACCTCGACCGGAACGCCGCGGGCCGCGGCGAGCAGACGGATATGCGCGTGTTCCGGTGCGTCCGCCGCACGCACCAGCACCCGCCACGGCAGCCGCCGCAGCAATACCCGGGTCGTCTCACCGACGCCCGGTTTCACGAAATTCACACTGGCGACGCCGTATTCCTCGCGCACCTTGTCGACCGAGGCCCAGCCGGTCCAGGTCGGTGTCCGGTCGTCGGCGCGCACGGCGGCCAGTTCGGCGGGCACGCGATCCCGGACCGCGTCGAAGGCGGTGGTCACAGTGTCGAGCAGGCGACCGGAGACATCGTCGGCTGCCAGCTCGCGATAGAACTTCGCGCCGTGGAAGTCGCCGGGTCCGATCAGGGTGTCATTGAGCACGGTGCGCGAAATCAGCCCGGATACTGTCGAATTCAGGCAGGCGGAGGCGATCAGGAAGTCGTCTCGGGTGCCGTAGGTGCGCACGCAATGTCCCGGATCGGCGAGCACGGCGAGTTCGTCATTGAATCTGGCACCGCCCGCGGCGTGATAGGAGTCCAGCGCTTCGGTGAGTTCGCGAGTGATGGCACCCTTGCCGGTCCAGCCGTCCACGAACACGACCGAGGCCGGATCATGGTTGCGAGCAAGGTAATCCAGGGCGACAGCGTCGATACCGCGATCGCGCACGATCGATACCGCGTAGTGCGGCACGTCGAGACTTCGAGAACGCAACCAGCGCCGCATGAGAATCCCGATGGGCGTACCCGCGCGCGCCAGCGAGACCAGCACGATATCGGTACCGCGTTCGGCGACAACGAGTTCGGATACCGTCGCCACGGCGAGCGCGAGGCGCTCGGCGCTCTCGGCCAATACCTCGTCGAACAGTGAGCGGTATGCGGCATCGGGCTGATATTCGATCGGCAGCGATTCCGCGTAATGCGCGGCACCGGACTGGATTCGGCGTTCCCGCTCGGCCACATCGGCCTCTAGGTCGACCTCGGACAGATCCTTCAGCAGCCACGAGACCTCCTCGGCCGCATACGATCCGAAGGCCGGCCCATGCAGCGGAACCGGAAGTTCCAAGGCCGATTGCGGAGGGATATTCGATTCCGGCACAGCGTTCGACCTCATAACACCCTCGGTTCGGCATTGGTGCGTTCCGCATGCAAAAGCCGCGGATCCGCACCCGGCAGCACTGCCAGCACGACATCGTCGCCGGATGCGGTCAGCACATCGATCAGACCGGCTTCGGTCAGCAGTTCATCGGTATCGGCAGGTGTGTCGATGACAACGACCAGAACCGGATCGACTTCGAGTGACCGCACCGAGGTGGCAGTCCCGGTCAGCGCCGAATCATCCACTTCAGCCGCACGCGCACGATCGCCCGGTGCCGCGCCGTCGTCGCGCGTCACGAGTTCGGACAACGCATCCTCGATCCAGTGCGCGTTGTACAGATAACGCGGTTGCATCTCACCAGCTTCGGGCGCAACGAACCGAAACCCACGCCGCAACGGATATCCCGGCTCATCCAGCACATATGCAGGCGAGCGAGTCGTCGTCTGGAACCGCGTCGGAATCCCGGCATCGGCCAGCTCGGCCGCCAACCGCAACGGCAGATACATCAACTCTTCATGCCCGAGCACAATCGCGGGCCGACCAGCGAAATCATCAGCAAGTCGAACCCGCAACGCCTCGGCGGCCCGCACCAACGCCGCCTCGAACGCATCGGTATCCGATCGCAGAATCCCGTGCCGACCGCCTTCGGGAACCGAAGCAGGCCACGGCAACTCGACTCGATCGAACGAACCGCGTCGCGCCGCAGTCGGATTCAAGATCGGGTCAGGCATGGACGACACCGTCTCGACCAGATCCTCGGGCAGCAAGGTGCGCCCCGACGCCAGACACACCGTGTCGATCCGCGCACCCAACTCCGCGGCCGCCGCCTCGAACCGCGCCCGATCGCCCTCCGTCCGCATATCCACCAGCGACGCCAGCACATAATGCGAACGCGGCGAAAACGCGTGCAATGCCCGAACCGCGTCGATCGCCGTATCACCGGTGGAGATCTCGTCGTCGACGAGCACCAGCGGCAGATCGTTGACGAAGATATCCGCGGGTGCGGGCTGCAGCAGATGCGAGGTGGCGTGCGAATGCCCCTCCTCGAAGCCGGTCAAGGTGGTCGCGTCGGGCACCTCGCGACGGGTCGAATGCAGATAGCATCCGGCCCCGATCCGCGCCGCTACACAATGCCCCAAACCCGTTGCGGTCTCGGCGAATCCGAGTACCACGGCCTCGCGATCGCCCAGTGCGTCACGCACCAGATCGCCCAGACGATTGCCCGCGCCGAGAACCACCCGCGGATCGGTCGGCAGATGCTTTCCGAGCACGGTCGAAACCAGTAGGTGCGCACGAAGGGGATTACGCCGCAACCCCGGCTGAATCAATGTGGCGATGGGCAATTCGGCGGGCAGCACATCAACCGATTCGCCGCCATGCGAACGCTCGTGCCGCAACTCGATACCCAAATTCGTTGTCGCCCAAGGATCAACGCTCACTCGGTCACCAAAGCCGTCAATAGATCCACGAACGAGACACCCTTATTCGCGACACCGAAAACACGAGCCCGCAGCAGCGTCTGGCGCGCCCAACTGCGATGCGGCCGCATCTCGTTCATCTTGTTCCGATATCCGGATGCGGCCACCCCGCCGACATCGACCTGCAGAATGTCGAGCGCATCCGAATACTCCTCATGCGTCACCACCGACAGCGCATGCACGGCCGCGACATGCGACGGATGGATCACCGTCTTGCCCTGGATCCCATTGGCCCGGTCGAGTGTGATCTCGCGCAGTAGCCCGTCCAGATCGCGACTGACCAGATAACGCCGGAACGGCACCGCATCGGATTCCTCGAACGGCGCGGTCCGCAGCAGCGGCCGGAACATCCGCTCGTGGTCGGCGAAGTATTCCCAGACCGGTCCGGTGATCACGAAACCTGTACCGTCCGAACGCCCCAGGTAGTTCACGATATCGGCGATGACATCCGCGACCACCCGCACGTCGTAGATGGTCAGATCCCGGTCCCGCCGAATGCCGAAGGTCGAGCACATATCCGTCGCACCGATGCGCACCGCGAGTATCCGCTCCCGGTGCTCGGCCAACAGCGCCGCAATCTGGGTCAGCTCGTGATCCCGGCTCTCGCGATGCACCAGCGCAGGCGATTCGAGCACCGGCATGCCGTATACGGGCCTGCCCAACCGCTCGGCGGCCGCCTCGAGCGCGGCGAGATATTTCGGACCGCTCGCCCTGTCGAATTTCGGAAAGACGAAGCCGGTCAGTGCCACCGCCCCGGTGCCGAGTTGCTCGACGATTTCGGTCACGGTATCCGCATCCCGAACGCGGACGAACAGCAGCGGATTCGGATCCTCGCTGTCGGCGAGCAGATTCAGCGTCGCGACGGTCTGCCGTTTGGCGAATTCCACCTCGTGATCGGCGACGGCGTCCTCGAGATCGATGACCATCGAACACACACCGCGCGCGGCCCGCTTACTGATCGTCAGGGCAAGGTCGGCCCGGGTCGCCGGCGCATACAGCGTGGCGCCGAGCGCGAACGCCAGAATTTCCCGGTCGGCATCCTCGCCGAACGGTTCCGGTTGTCTATGGAACAGGTGCCGCGCCTCCGGGCCGTGCAGCTGGCGAAAATGGCGCAGCGGCAATTGCTTTCGCAGGGAAACCCGTTGCTGGACGACGATGCCCGCGGTCATCGCTTCGCTGTCCTCATCCCTGATGGCGGTGGCCGCATAAATCCTGGCCTCATTCTCGTCGTGGTCCTGCTTGCTTTCTCATTCGATCCACTACCCCGGCTACGAACTCCGCGGCTTTATCCAATTCGGCCACATAGGCCCAGTAGTCGGGGTGCCGCCCCGACAGGCTTTCGGTGATTCGATCTATCCGGTCCGCCTGTGCATCGAGCACAGATCCCCATTCGCCGACGAGTCCGCGGCTCACTGCGAGCATTTGCGCGTCCCGCAGCCGAAATCGTACGGCTTTGGCCTTCTCTTGCGGATTCTCACGGACCTCGCGCAGCAATGTCAGCCGTTTGGTGACGGCGTCGATCAAGTGTTCGGCCTCGGTGAGGTGCCCCCGTGCGGATGTGGTCAGATCAAGTGCGGACTCCGGATTGTTTTCGGCCGCCGCCGCACGTGCCCGCACCAGGGCGGCATCCGCGGCATCGATGGCCTTTTTGCTTTCCGGCCCATTGTTAGCCAGATCCGCCGAACTCGCAGCATTGAACTCGCGGAGCAACTCCGAGTAGGCCGGTGCCACCCGTTCGCCGCGGGTGCGGACAGCGGCCGATCTGGTGGCCACCGAGGTAATGGCATTGGCTGCGGCCGCGGCCCGAGATGGCGCTTGCGCCAACGCTTCTGCCAGCGCTTTCGTCGCCGATTCCAGGCGGTTGGCGGCCTCCCGGACATTGGCCGCGGGTGCCTCGGAACCGAGCGCCTCGAGTGTGAGCAGCGACTCATCCACCGCCGCCGCGTACTGGCGCACCGAAGGGTAGCCGGCATATTCGGATTCGGCGGCCTGCCTGCGCACACCGGCCGCCGCGATCTTCACTTGCTGCGCGAATTGCGGCACCGTACCGAGCACCGCGACGGCATGTTCGAGCTGGGACTGATTACCGAGATAGAACTCGTCGACGGCACGGGCCGCGTCGGTCAGCTGCCGCACCAGGGTGTCCACCCGCGGTTGTCCCTGTGGCATCGGCGTGTCGTCGCGCTCGGCGTTATCCAGTTCCTCGGTGAACGTCAGATATGCGCCTGCGGCGTCGTAGCACCTGCTGCGCACGGGTTCCCATTTCGCGCTCATCCGTCGCTCGGGAAACACCTGTTCGCAGGCGTGCACTGCCGCCTCGGCCGCGCTCTGGCGCCGATCCATATCCAGGAACGCGGCCGCCAGTGTCGACCGGGCCTGTGCAATCCATTCATTGTTCCCGGACGACCGGAACCATCCACGCCTACGGCCTGCCACGCCCCGATGTTAGGCGGTGGACTAGTTCGCCGGGGATACACCAGTTCCTACGCAAGATTGCCGAAACCTACTACTGTCGTAAGGCGTACCCGGCGATTCGGACAATGCTGGGAATCACAGACGTCTATTGAAAGGGAACCCCGCATGGGTGTCAGTCTGTCCAAGGGCGGCAATGTCTCGTTGACGAAGGCAGCGCCGAACCTTACCGCTGTCTCCGTCGGGCTCGGGTGGGATATTCGTACGACCACCGGCACCGACTTCGATCTGGATGCCAGTGCGATCGCGACCGGTGGGGACAAGAAGGTCGTGTCCGACAAGCACTTCATCTTCTTCAACAACCTCAAGTCGCCGGAGGGCTCCATCGAGCACCTCGGTGACAACCTGACCGGTGAGGGCGAAGGCGATGACGAGGTGATCAAGGTCGACCTGGCCAACACCCCGCCGACCATCGAGAGCATCTTCTTCCCTGTCTCGATCTACGACGCGGACACCCGCCAGCAGTCCTTCGGCCAGGTGCGCAACGCCTACATCCGCGTTGTCGACCAGGCCAACGGCACCGAACTGGCCCGCTACGACCTGTCCGAGGACGCCTCGACCGAGACGGCCATGGTCTTCGGCGAGCTGTACCGCAACGGTGCCGAGTGGAAGTTCCGCGCCATCGGCCAGGGCTACGCCTCGGGTCTGGCGGGTATCGCCCGTGACTACGGTGTGAACGTCTAAGACGTACTGGTCTTCCCGTAGCGACTGCTTGCAGGTCGCTCGAAAGGATCCAGCAGGGGGCTCGGCGACGGGCCCCCTGCTCGCATGTCACGGAACGATTCGCCTCGCCGCTCCGTTGGACAATCGACGGTTCCGCGACCACGCTGGAACCATCATCGCGACCGCGGGTTGGTACGGCCCTCGGATTACATCGGCAAAGGCGCGCTCGGACAGACATTCGACCGCCGCACGGAAAGGGTCTCCGCGTGGTCCTGCGCATATTCGGCATGTCCATCGTTGTCACGGTGATATCACTCGTCGCGGCATTCCTGTACGGCGGGCCGACAGCACTGGCGCTGGCCGCCATCCTCGGTGTGCTCGAGGTCTCGCTGTCGTTCGACAATGCGGTCATCAACGCCACTGTGCTCGAGCGGATGAACGAGTTCTGGCAGCGGATCTTCCTCACCGTCGGCGTGATCATCGCCGTCTTCGGCATGCGGTTGGTCTTCCCGTTGGCGATCGTCTGGATCACCGCGGGCCTGAACCCGGTCAAGGCGTTCGACTTGGCGCTCAACCCGCCCGCCGATGACGCGCTGGTCTTCGCGGACGGCAGCCCTAGCTACGAGAAGCTGCTCACCGACGCGCATCCGCAGATCGCCGCGTTCGGCGGCATGTTCCTGCTGCTGCTGTTCCTGAACTTCATCTTCGAGGAACGCGAAATCACCTGGCTGTCCTGGCTGGAGAAGCCGCTGGCCCAGCTCGGCAAGCTGGACATGCTCTCGGTGGTCGTCGCGAGTATCGGTCTGGTGCTCACCGCGGAATTCATCGCGGGCGACGAAGAGCGCGCCACCGTCCTGGTCGCGGGTCTGCTCGGCATGATCACCTACATCGTGGTCGACGGCCTCGGTTCGCTGTTCCACACCGAGGAGTTCGAGGAATCCGCGGACGGCGGTCCGTCCCAGCTGGTCAAGGCCGCGGGTAAGGCGGCGTTCTTCCTGTTCCTGTACCTCGAGGTACTCGACGCGTCGTTCTCCTTCGACGGTGTCATCGGCGCCTTCGCCATTACCTCCGACCCGATCATCATCGCGCTCGGCCTCGGTCTGATCGGCGCCATGTTCGTTCGTTCGATCACCGTGTATCTGGTGCGCAAGGGCACGCTGTCGGAGTACGTGTACCTGGAGCACGGCGCGCACTGGGCGATCGGCGCGCTGGCGGTCATCCTGTTCGTCTCGATCGGCGTGCACATCAACGAGATCGTCACCGGTCTCGTCGGCGTGGCGTTCATCGGCGCGGCGTTCATTACCAGCATCATTCGGAATCGGCGCGAGGATACCGACGAAGTGGAGAGCGCGCGCGAGGTCACCCCGGTAGCCTGAATTCCGGCGGGTAGCCGAAGAACTCGAGCGGCAGCGGCGTCCTAGCCGCTGCCGCTTCTCTTTTCCGAGGGGGGAGATTGCGATGTCGAACGAAACTCCGGGCGTGAACCTGTCCAAAGTGACCTTGTCGAAGGCCACGCCGAGCATCACCCTGACCAAACCCGGTGATCAGCAGGGCACGATGCGGGTCAATCTGAACTGGTCCAGTGGTCCGAAGGGGTTTTTCCGCCGCGCCAAGGCCATCGACCTGGACCTGGGCTGCCTGTACGAATTGTCGAGCGGCGCAAAGGGTGTGGTGCAGGCCGTCGGCAATAATTTCGGCGCACTGGAATCCGAGCCGTTCATCCGACTCGACAGCGACGACCGCAGCGGCGCATTGGCGGGCGGCGAGAATATGCACATCAATCTCGCTCGGCCCGAGGTGTTCCGGCGCATTTTGATCTTCGCCTTCATCTACGAGGGCGTGCCGAACTGGGCCGCGGCCGACGGTGTGGTGACGCTGTTCCCCACCTCCGGTCCGCAGATCGAAGTCCGGCTGGACTCCCCCGTGGACGGTGCGCGATCCTGTGCGATCGCCCTGCTGCAGAATCAGGGCTCGGGCATCACTGTGCACCGAGAAGTGAACTACATCAACGGTGCTCAGAGTGCGATCGACGAGGCGTACAACTGGGGCATGAACTGGCACGCCGCCAAGAAGTAATTCAGCGGACGGGCACCGGCTGCCGCTGATCGGCCGCGGGCGTCGGGCGGCGTGCGGCGAACACCATGCCGATCAGTCCGACGCCGAGTCCGGCGGCGGCGAGGGGCCGCAGCGGCTGATCGATGAACAGCCAGGCCAGCACGGCGGTGACCGCGGGAGTCGCGAAGAACAGACGCCCGACTCGCGTTGCCTCCCAACGCTTCAGCATCGCATTCAGCAGCAGGAATGCGACCATCGAATTGACCAGCACCATCCAGGTGAGCGATTCCGCGAATCGCGTCGCATCCCAGATGTGCAATTGACCGGTGCCCCAAGCCAATACGCCCGCTATCGGCGCGCTCGCCGCCATGTGGATGGCGGTGGTGGCGCGCGAATCGACCTGCGGTACAAAGCGTTTCTGGTAGATCGTGCCGACGCTGAGGCCGAGCAAGCCGATCACGCACAGCAGCAGGCCGACCACTGACATGCTCGATTGGTCGAGTACGGCCAAGCCGACGCCGACACCACCGATGCCGAAGCCGAACCACTGTCGCGCCGTAACGGTTTCGCCGATGAATCCGGCCAGCAAAGCGATGACGACCGGATTGAGTCCCTGCACCAAGGCGATGATGGCGGCCGAAACATGCAGGCTCATCGCCGTGTAGAACGCGCCGAACTGCACGATCTGCATCAGCAGACCCGCGATGACGACATGTTTGAGCTGGCCTGCGCTCGGCCAACTCGCGCGAATCACGGTGGCGTACACCGCGAGCAGGACCGCGGCGATGGCGAAGCGCGCGAACAGCACCATCATCGGCGGTGCCGCACCGACACCGATGACCCCGGCGATGAAGGCGCTGCTCCACAGCACGACGAACAGTGGTTGCATGCCTGCCGCTAGGGAGGGCTTGTCGGTCGCTCGGAACAGCGGGTCCAGCGTCTTCACGCGCACTCCTCGATCGATGAATAACCACCTAAGTCAGTTACTAAGGTCGCACCTCTGCACATAACCTGTCAAGGCGGTTACTATGAGGGAGTGTTCGCCTTCGTCAGCGGTAACCTCGCCCTGGACTTCGCCAGCACGGTCAAGGCCCGTGCCACGACGTTCGACGATTTACTCACCACCCCGGCGGATCTGGACGAATGGCTGCTCGCCGCCGACCTCCTCGACACCTCCCCACACTGCGATGCGGCGACACTCGACCGAGCCGTGCGTCTGCGCGAGGCGGGCTACCGACTAGCCCTGGCCGCGACCCGTGACGAGCCGTTCGCGGATGCGGACCGCAAGATCGTCAACGAACTCGCGGGCGGCGAACTCCCCGGACTAACTTTGCAAGCCGATGCGACGATCAGCCGCCACGGCGACTCGGACGCCGCACTCGCCGCGATCGCCCGGTCCGCGATCGAAATGCTCGGCGGGCCGGAGCGAGGGTTGATCAAAGAATGCGGCCGCGTCGAATGCACGCGGCTGTACCTCGATACCTCACGCGGTAAGTCACGCCGCTGGTGCGATATGACCATCTGCGGCAACCGCGCCAAAAGCGCCGCGTTCCGCGCGAGACACGCCGACTGACCCGGTTCGTGCTAGCCCACCGGGACCAGGCTGCCGGGTTCGAATCGGGGTATCCGCGGCGGTTCGGGTCGGAATCCGCGCGGTATCGCACGCACGAACAGGAAGAAGAACACCACTAGCAGCGCGGCACGTCCCCAGACGCCGAATTGCACGACGTTCTCCATCGAATCCACCGAATTTCCGGTTCCGATCGAATAGAAATACCGGAATACGCCGATTCCGATCGCGGCGTCGGCGATCAGATACGCGCCGATCGCCGCCCACGGCACCTCGAGCAGCACCATGAACGGCACCAACCACAGCGTGTACTGCGGCGAATGCACCTTGTGGAACAGCAGGAATCCGCACAGCATCGCGCCGCTGACCCCGATCCACGGGAAGGTGCCGGTCATCGTGAATCGCTTCCAGCCCAACCACATCGCCAGCGCGAAGGAGGTCAGTACCAGAGTCGGCGAGGCAATCGATACCGCATGCTGAAATGCGCTCTCGCCGTCGGCATCCTGACCGAAAAGCTGTCGAAGTCCCCAGTACCAAATGGAATTCGTGGTGATATCGGCTTGGCGCAATTGCTGGAAGGTGATCGATGCGCGCCAGCCGTCGTAACCGGCAAGTGCGAACGGCAGATTCACCACGACCACCGTGCCGACGGCCGCGGCGGCGGTCTGCAGCGCACCGCGCACATCGAATCGAGTCGGCGTCGGATCATCCATATCGCGCTGACCGCCGGTGAGCACATAAGCCAGCAACGGCAGCACGAAGATGCCCGGATACAGCTTGAGACAGAACCCGATACCGAGCAGCGCAGCGGCTAGAATTCCCCTGGTCCGAAGCGAATATCGGGTCAGCGCGGTCACCACGTACACCGCGGCGACCGCCGTGCAGACCACGGGCAGCTCCCAGTTGTGGAAGGCGTAGAGCACCAGCGGCGGGCCTGCCGCCCACAGCAGCGCCGCCCGCCCGGCCAGCCGGACCAGCAGCCAGGCGGTCAACAAGGCGAACGGCGCCAACAGCAATGCCGAATGCAGCAGGAATTCCGCGTCATTATCGGCGCCGACCGCACCGAGCCACATCAGCACGCCGCTGAGCACCGGATATTCGACCGCGCCACCGGTCAGCGTGCCGTCAGCGGTGATGCCGCCATCGACGTAGGGAAAGACGTGCTGATCGATATCGCGACCGAGCCACAGGAATTGGATATCGGAATAACAGACGTCCGAATCCTTGATCACATCGAAGACCGCACTGCGACCGTTCTCGGCGAACGGCGCACCCGCGCACCGCGCCTTGTTCGCATATGCCAGCGCCAACGTGAGCCCGCACAGCAACACCACCACCGCGGCCAAGGCCGCGCTGCGCGTCACACCCCCGACGATCCTGTCGCGGGTGGCGAGTCCGGTCGGCATGGGCACCACCCTAGGCCGCGCCGTGCGACGACGCCCGTGCTTCCCCCCACCAATGACCATATGGGCACTGCCTCAGGCATCGATTTCGCTGCTCAACGGGCGTTCATGTAGCCTTGTCGGGTTGCTGACGCAACGACCCTCCTGCCACGGACCGTCCGTGGCCGTTTCCTAGTCCACAGGAGGTGATTGGTCCGTGCGTCATTACGAAGTGATGGTCATCCTCGATCCGAGCCTGGACGAGCGCACTGTTGGTCCGTCGCTGGACAACATGCTGAGCGTCGTCAAGACCGATGGCGGCAAGGTCGACAAGGTCGACATCTGGGGCCGCCGCCGGCTCGCCTACGAGATCGCCAAGCAGGCCGAAGGCATCTACGCCGTGGTCGATCTGACCGCCGAGCCCGCCACGGTGAGCGAGCTCGACCGCCAGCTGGGTCTCAACGAGTCGGTGCTGCGCACCAAGGTTCTGCGCCACGGCAAGTGACTCTCGATTGCGTCGGTGCCTGTCTCTAGGCTCTAGCGCAAAGCGAGTGCACTGCGGACTGCATACCGAGCAGGAGGAACCACATGGCAGGCGACACGGTCATCACCGTCATCGGAAACTTGACGGCCGATCCCGAACTTCGATTCACGCCCGCGGGCGCGGCGGTGGCGAATTTCACCGTCGCATCGACGCCCCGCGTGTTCGACCGTAATTCGAACGAATGGAAAGACGGCGAAGCGCTTTTCCTGCGCTGCAACATCTGGCGTGAAGCTGCGGAGAATGTCGCCGAAAGCCTGACCCGAGGCGCCCGTGTGATCGTGAGCGGACGACTGAAGCAGCGCTCCTACGAAACCCGCGAGGGTGAGAAGCGCACGGTCGTCGAGCTCGAGGTCGACGAGGTCGGTCCCTCGCTGCGCTACGCCACCGCGAAGGTCGCCAAGGCCAGTCGCGGCGGCGGGGGCGGCGGCGGCTTTGGTTCCGGCGGCGGCGGTGGCAACTTCGCTCCGGCCGGTGGTGGTGGCGGCAGCCGTTCCGGCGGCGCCGACGACGACCCGTGGGGCAGCGCACCCGCGGCGGGCTCCTTCGGGGGCAGCCGCGTAGACGACGAACCGCCGTTCTGAGAACGGCTCACATCGGCCTGAATGACATTGGGCCATCATTGATTACGGAGTAACCATGCCTAAAGCGCCCGCGCGCGAAAAGGTGCTGAAGAAGAAGGCTTGCACCTTCTGCAAGGAAGCCAAGTCCGGCACCGTCAATATCGATTACAAGGACACCGCCCTGCTGCGGAAGTACGTCAGTGATCGCGGCAAGATCCGCGCTCGCCGGGTCACCGGCAACTGCGTGCAGCACCAGCGCGACGTCGCCGTTGCCGTGAAGAACTCGCGTGAGGTGGCCCTGCTGCCCTACGTGTCGACGGCTCGCTGAGAAGGGAGGCATCGCAATGAAGTTGATTCTTACTGCTGATGTGGACAACCTCGGTGCCCCCGGTGACACCGTGGAGGTCAAGGACGGCTACGGCCGCAACTACCTGCTGCCGCGCGGCCTGGCGATCGTGGCCACCCGTGGCGCGCAGAAGCAGGTCGAGGGCATCCGTCGGGCGCAGGACGCGCGCAAGGTGCGCGACCTGGACCACGCCAACGAGCTGAAGCAGGCCATCGAGGGCTTGGCGGCGGTTTCGCTGTCGGTCAAGACCGCTGGCACCGGCAAGCTGTTCGGTTCGGTCACCCAGTCCGACGTCGCCGCCGCCATCAAGACGGCCGGCGGCCCGGTCGTCGACAAGCGCAGCATCGAGCTGCCGAAGTCGCACATCAAGTCGGTCGGCAAGCACAACGTCGTGGTGCACCTGCACCCCGATGTCGTCGCGAAGTTCGACCTGCAGGTCGCGGCTAACTGAGTTCATTCGAAGGCCACTCTTGTGTTCCGGCACAAGGGTGGCTTTCGACTGTGCGGCATCGATCCCATATTGGTCGGGCCTGGGTGAGTTATGCCTTTCGCTGAAATAGCCAATTGTTTGCGAAAGGGCGAAACGGTGATCTGGACCATTCTCGACACCCCGCTGCTATCGGCTCTACCACCGGTTATTCAGCTTGTGGATCGCCAAGAAAACCAACCGGACGCAATGTGATCTAGGCCATAGTCGCGGAACACGCTGTTTACCTACAACACGCCCGGCTGTTCAACTAGACCGACACGCCGCACTTGATTCATCCACACGTGGATAGATCAAGAAATCGATATCTATCAGCGTGTTTGAACGGCGTGACCTGGGTTTTCCCCAAGTTGTACACAGGGGGTGCACAACGCCAGGTAAACAGTCCCCAACTTATCCACAGGTATGTGCACATTGCGGTTTGGCGACTGCCCTCCGGGTCGCCTAGGTTCGTCGCAGCATCATGCACGCACCACCCGGAACGGCATGATTCGGCAACTGCCGCGGCGGTTTGCTGGAACCGCAGGTGAGACCCTCTGATGAGGCCACTCGACCGCGGTGCGCTGCCGAATGTGTCGTAGCCCGGGAGTACAACCAATGATCAATAGGGTCGGCGGGTAGGCGTTTTCGAGCGGCCTGCAAGTGGCGAGAGAGGACGGTCGAGTCTGGTGACCACCACCGATGACCGCGGGCATACGGACTATCCGCCCGAACCGCCCGGTGAGGACTTCGGCAGGCAGCCCCCGCACGATATGGCGGCCGAGCAGTCCGTGCTCGGCGGCATGCTGCTGAGCAAGGACGCGATCGCCGACGTCGTCGAGGTGCTGCGCCCTGGCGATTTCTACCGCCCCGCCCACCAAGCGGTCTACGACACCATTCTCGATCTCTACGGCCGCGGCGAACCCGCCGACCCGGTCACGGTGTCCGCGGGTCTGGACCGCCGCGGCGAACTCAAGCGCATCGGCGGCCCGCCCTATCTGGTCACTCTCACCCAGACCGTCCCCACCGCCGCCAATGCGGGCTACTACGCCGAAATCGTTGCCGAGAAGGCGATTCTGCGCCGCCTCGTCGAGGCAGGCACCCGCATCGTCCAATACGGCTACGCGGGCGCCGACGGCCAGGACATCGCCGAGGTCGTCGACCGCGCCCAGGCCGAGGTCTACGAGGTCACCGAGCGCCGCACCACCGAAGACTTCCTCCCCCTCGAGGAACTCCTGCAGCCGACGATGGACGAAATCGACTCCATCGCCTCCCGCGGCGGCATCTCCCTCGGCGTCCCCACCGGCTTCACCGAACTCGACGAACTCACCAACGGCCTGCACCCCGGCCAAATGATCATCGTCGCCGCCCGCCCCGGCGTCGGCAAGGCCCTCGCCCTGGACACCCCACTGCCCACCCCAACCGGCTGGACCACCATGGGCGAAGTCCGAGTCGGCGATGAACTCCTTGACACCACGGGCCGCCCAACCCGCGTCGTGGCGGCCACCGAGGTGCTGGCCGAAAGGCCGTGCTACGAGGTCGAATTCTCCGACGGCACGGTGATCGTCGCCGATGAGCAACATCAGTGGCTCACCATTGCCGGGTCAGCTGGTGCTCGCGTCGCCGCCGTACGAACAACCGGGGAAATCGTCCACAGCGTGCATCTCACGGACGACAGCCCGAACCATCTCGTGCCGACCACCGCTCTTTCGAACGCCCGGCACATTGTGGATGTTCGAAAGATCGACACCGTCCCCGTCCGATGTGTCGAGGTGGACAATGCCGACCACCTGTACCTCGCCGGCCCGACGATGGTGCCGACTCACAATTCGACCCTGGGCATGGACTTCATGCGCAGTTGCTCGATCAAGCACGGCCTGGCCAGCGTGATCTTCTCGCTCGAAATGAGCCGTACCGAAATCGTCATGCGTCTGCTGTCGGCCGAGGCGAAGATCAAGCTGGGCGATATGCGTTCCGGACGCATGAGTGACGACGATTGGACGAAACTGGCTCGGCGGATGAGCGAGATCAGTGAAGCGCCACTGTTCGTCGATGACTCGCCCAATCTCACCATGATGGAGATTCGCGCCAAGGCACGGCGGCTGAAGCAACGCCACGACCTGAAACTCGTTGTGGTGGACTACCTCCAGCTGATGACCTCGGGTAAAAAGGTCGAATCCCGACAGCAGGAGGTCTCGGATTTCTCGCGAAACCTGAAGCTTCTCGCCAAGGAACTCGAGGTCCCGGTAATCGCGATCAGTCAGCTGAACCGTGGTCCCGAACAGCGAACCGATAAGCGCCCCATGGTCTCCGACCTGCGCGAATCCGGTTGCATGCCTGCATCGACTCGAATTCTGCGCGCCGACACCGGCGGTGAGACGACTCTCGGTGAGTTGCTTGCCAGCGGTGAGCAACCGCTCGTCTGGTCGCTGGACGAGCGGATGCGGATGGTGGCGCGCCCGATGGTGAAGGTGTTCCCGAGCGGTCGAAAAGAAGTATTCCGTTTGCGACTCGCCTCCGGGCGTGAAGTCGAGGCGACCGGCAACCACCCGTTCCTGACCGTCGACGGCTGGATCGCGCTGGAGAAGTTGGCCACTGGCGATCGCATCGCGACTCCGCGTTTGGTACCGGAACCGGTGCATACGACCCGGATGGCGAACGCCGAGATAATTCTGTTGGCGCACATGATCGGCGACGGCTCATGCGTGAAACGACAGCCGATCCGCTATGCCAGCATCGATGAGGAGAATCTCACCGCGGTCACTGAAGCGGCAACTCACTTCGGCGTCACCGCAGTTCGTGACGAGTATGCCGCGGCCCGTGTCACAACATTGCGACTGCGTGCTCCGGGCCGGCTGACCCACGGCAAGCGCAATCCCATCGCCGCATGGTTGGACGAGCTCGGTCTGTTCGGCTTGCGCAGCTACGAGAAGTTCATCCCCCAGCAAGTATTCGCCCTCCCCAACGACCAGATCGCGCTATTTTTGCGCCACCTCTGGGCGACCGACGGGTCGGTCCGTTGGGATAGCAAAGTCAACGTCGGCCGGGTTTACTACGCATCTACGAGCCGCCGTTTGGTAGATGATGTCGCACAATTGCTCCTGCGGCTCGGCGTACATTCGCGAATTACTCGCGTGCCAAAAGCTGGGTACCGCGATTGTTGGCACTTGTACATAGATCGAGTAGAGAATCAGATCCCGTTTCTCCGTGATGTCGGCGTGCACGGCAACCGAGGTGAGAGTGCACGTACGGTGCTCAGTCATCTCGCTTCAATCGCTCCACGTCCAGGTTCCGACACTGTTCCGAAGGAGGTGTGGTTTAAGGTTCGAGATCTCTTGGCTGCCAAGCAAATTACCCACCAGGACTTTGGACAGGCGATCGGCTCCCGATTCTGCGAATCGAAGTGGAAGCACGCACCGGGGCGGGCGAAGCTCGCCAGGATTGCGACGGTTCTCGAGGACGCCGAGATGGATATGCTCGCAACTAACGACGTGTTCTGGGACAAAATCGTTGAAATCACTAGCTTGGGCGAACAAGATGTCTATGATGGCACCGTCGTTGAAACGCATAATTTTGTGGCAAATGGAATAAATCTCCATAATAGTTTGGAACAAGATGCCGATATGGTGATTCTTTTACATAGGCCGGATGCGTTCGAACGCGATGACCCGCGCGGCGGTGAGGCGGACTTGATTGTCGGTAAACACCGTAATGGCCCGACAGCGACTATTACTGTCGCACACCAGTTGCATCTGTCTCGGTTTGTCGACATGGCCCGTGGCTGAAACCATGTCTGTCTCGTACTCGGTCGTCCGGTAGCCGACTGAGGTGCGTACGACGACTCCGAGGGTCGCGAGGTGGCCCAGCAGGAGGTCGAGCGCGACCGAGCAACGGTGAGTTCGACCGCGAGTCCATAGACGCAAGCGCCGTCGCCGAGAAGCCGATCCGGCAGTCCCAGGGTCACCGCGACCCGCAGTGCCAGCCGAATTCGGTTGGGCCATAGCGGTGCCGCTGCTACTCCGATGCTTCCCGGGCCCGCAGGTTTCGCTTCTTGGCGCGATTGCCACAGGTATCCATCGAGCACCAGCGCCGGCTTCCCGGGCGGGACAGGTCGACGAAGTAGGCCTGGCAGCTTTCGCCCGCGCATCGCCGTATTCGGGCGGCGGTCGGCGAGGTGACCAGATCCAGTGCGTCACGGGCGACTGTCGCCAAGACCGCCGCGATCGGGTCGGGCGCGGTCCACTGCAATTCCCCGCGCCGGTCGAGACTCGGGATCGGAACATGTTGGCTCGCCGCCTTGTTGATGACGGCGCGGTCCCGGTCGGACGGATGTACCGGGCCCTTGGTTGTGCGGGCCAGGTCGACCACCCGAAAAATGGCCTCCCGCAACGTTCGCGCGGACTCGACGGCGTGAATGTCAGGTGTCGCGGCGACCCGGTCCCAGGGGCTGAATTGCGCAACCCATGCCGTCAGCGCCGCCGGATCGGTCAACTCCTCAGCCTCGGCGGGCGAGCCGCGGTGGCGCAACGTCCGCACGTAATCGAGGCAGATTCGACCGGATCCTTCACGAAATAGAGGCACGCACCCAGTGTATGGAACCGCTTTGACTGGTTCGCATGGAACTGGTTAAAGTGGTTCACATGACCGACGAAGTAACGGATGCGCAACTGGCACAGTCACTCTCGGGAGACTTTCGCAGCCACCATGCCCAGATCAACGGCATTCGGCTGCACTACGTCGCGGGCGGTACGGGCTCGCCGGTGATACTTCTGCCGGGATGGCCCCAAACCTGGTGGCAGGCCCGCAAGATCATGCCGCTGCTCGGGCGTCATCACCGGGTCATCGCCGTCGACCTGCGCGGTATGGGCGCCTCGGATACTCCGGACCACGGTTACGACAAGAAGACGATGGCCGAGGATATCCACCAACTGGTCCGACATCTCGGTTACTCGACGGTCGACGTCGCCGGACACGATATCGGCTCAATGGTCGCCTTCAGCCTCGCCGCCAACCATCCGGAAACCGTGCGCAGGCTGGCGCTGCTGGAGGAGCCGCATCCCGATGATCGGCTCTACGACTTCCGCCTGCTGCCCGGACCCGCGGAACGGGCCCGGCACCGATGGTGGTTCGCCTTCAATCAGGTCGCCGAACTACCCGAACAGCTCCTGGCCGGGCGCGGCAGGCACCTGGTCGACTACCTGTGCCATCGAAATCTGCGCAATCCCAACGCCATCGACGAACAGTCCCGTGCGGTGTACGCACGCGCCTATTCCCGTCCCGAGTCGATCCGCGCCGCCAACGGCTGGTATCAGAGTTTCACCCAGGACATCGAAGACGGCCGGATGTACCCGAAACTGACGATACCCGTTGCCGCACTGCACTTTCCGGGCCACACCGACATCCTCGACAGTCTCGCCGAGCGAGCAACCGACGTGCTCGCCATCGAAATCCCCGACAGCGGCCACTATCTCGCCGAGGAACAGCCCGACCTCGTCGCAGCTCACCTGTGCGACTTCTTCGGATAGGGCGCCCAGTCCGGGGTCCATACGTCGTCGTCGAAAGTCGTCTGGTACCTGGTGTGCAGGTACTCCAGGAAGTTCGCGAGGACAGGATGTGCGTTGTCTACTCGCCAGATCACGGAAAGTGGGTAAACCGGGGTCGGGTCGACGACGGGGATGCGGCGCAGGTCGTAGCTTTCCGGCCAGAGGTATCGGGAACCTTCGCCGACGAAAGTGGCGAGTCGGGTCGAGTCCGCGAGTTCGGCCAGGAGCGCTTCGATGCCGAAGCTCGGGCCGATCGTGACGATGTTCAGTCCGAACGCGGTCGCCAAATCGTTGTAGTAGCCGACTGGTTCGGCGTCGGACATGCCGAGCATCCAGATCGGGTGATCGGTGAGTTCGGCCGGTGTCACCGTCTTGGCGTTCGCCAGTGGATGCCGCGGACCGACGAGCAGTTCGTGTCGGTCGTCGATGACACGGGATGCCCGGAGTCCGCTCGGGACCTCGAGGTGGCGTAGGGATCTGAAGGTGGCGTCGATGGTGCCCGCACTGATTTCGGCCAGCGCTGACTCCGCGTCGAAGTTGGTCAGGGTGACGACATCGAGCTCTATATCGGGATCTTGCTGGTAGAAGGCGTGCAGGATGGTGGAGGGTGCAATCCTGCGGGCCACGACGTCGATCCGCAGGGCCCTGCGCCCCGGAGTCACTGCCGCGGTCGCGCGTTCGGCGGCACGGAGTAGTTCGCGGGCATGCGGTAGCAATGCTTGCCCGTCGACGGTGAGCCGCGCACCCCTGGCGATCCGCGCGAAAAGCTGAACTCCGAGTTCTCGCTCCAGCGTGGCCACTCGTTTCGACGCGGCCTGCTGAGTGATTCGCAGATCGTCGGCAGCGGCTTGGAACTGGCCGGTCTCGGCAACCGCGACGAAGGTACGAACCGCATCGAGATCCACGAGCGAAAACCTACTCCCACAACGAAAAGTTGTGACACTCCGCTCGATTCGTTGTTGGTGACAGCACCCATCGACCGGCTTCAATCTCCCTGACAACAGAGGGAGTGCGGAATATGTGGCGGAGCGCGAAACCGGGTCGGACGTTCGGGTGGTTGTGGGCCGCCTACGCGGTCAGCGCCTACGGGACCGGACTCGGGTTCGGAGCATTTTCGGTCGTCGCCATCACCGTGCTGAATGCCAGTTCAGCGGAAGTGGCGGCCTTGTCGGCGTCCGGGCTGGCAATCGGCGCACTGCTGGCGGTTCCGCTCGGGCCGTGGATGGAGTTTCGCGCCAAGCGGCCGGTCATGATCGCCACGGACCTGATCCGCTTCGCAACGCTGGCTTCCGTACCGCTCGCCTACTGCCTGGGTGGATTGTCTTTCGCGCAGCTCTTGGTGGTCTCCATCGTCACCGCGGCAGCGAAGATCGCGTTCACCGCGGCCAGTGGCGCGTACCTCAAGACCGTTGTCCCCGCCGACGGACTTCTCGTGGCCACCAGTCGTTTCGAGTCCACTACCTGGTCGGCCACGGTCATCGGACCGCCGGTGGGCGGCGCGGCTATCGGGTTGCTGGGTCCGGTGACCACCGTTGTCATCGATGCGGTGAGCTACCTGCTCTCGGCGCTCGGCATCACCGCGATCAGGGAACCCGAGCAGCCACCGCCGCTGCGGAAGACCCGAACGCGCCGGTCGAGCGAAATCGTCGAGGGGTGGCGCTACATCCTCACCCACCACACGCTGCGTCGGTTCTTCGTCAACACCATGCTGGTCAACGGGCTGATCATGGCCGGGGAGCCGCTGTTGTCGGTGCTGATGCTCGCGCACCTGCATTTCCCGGTCTGGCAGTACGGACTGGCCTTCGCTGTTCCGTGTATCGGCGGCCTGATCGGGTCACGACTCGCTCGCCGCATCGCTTCCCGCTGCGGCGAACAGACGGTGCTGCGGGTCTTCGGCACGTTACGTGCCTGCTGGCCGCTCGGGCTGGCGTTCATCCGGCCGGGCCCGGCCGGGCTGGTGATCGTGATGGTCACCGAGTTCGGGCTCATCATCTGCATCAGCATTTTCAACGCCGTCTTCGCCGCCTATCGGTTGAACAACACCGAAACCGATCGCCATGCCCGGGTCCTCGCCGCGTGGTCGATCACCAGCAGCATCAGCATCGCGGCAATCACCGTGACATGGGGTCTGCTGGCACAACTCACCAGCCCGCGTGCGGCCATTGCGCTGGCCGGAGTTCTCCTGCTCGCCACGCCCTTCCTGCTGCCGCGGCAAGTGGCCGCGCCCGAACCGATCCCGCCGCATGAAGTTCTCGCCAAGGACAGCGCGCAAGCCTGACCCGACATCGTGGTCCAGGGAGCTGGACGGCCGCTTCAGGGCTCGTCATGACATCGGTGCGGCGGTTGGCGAGGCCGATTCAGGTTGCAAAATCTATAGACCGGTCTATTCTGAGATTCATGGTTACGTCCAAAGGTGCTCAGACGAGTGGGCAGTTGGTGGAGTCGATGCTGGAGTTGATCCAGGCTCGGGGGTATAGCGGTACGGGGCTGAACACCGTTGTGGACCATGCGGGGGCGCCGAAAGGGTCGTTGTACTTCCACTTTCCGGAGGGGAAGGAGCAGCTCGGGGAGAAGGCGATCGAGTTGGCGGCCGAGCGGTTCCGGAGCTTGCTGGACGAGACGGCCGGGGCCGGGGCGTCGCCGGGGGAGGTGATTCGGCGGGTTGTGGAGGTGCTGGCCGGGCTGGTCGCGGACAGCGATTTTCAACTCGGTTGCCCGGTTTCGGTGGTCACGTTGGAGATGGGCGCGCACAGCGAACGACTGCGGGCCGTGTGTGCGGCGGCGTTCGAATCGTGGATCGAGCCGGTGCGTGAATACCTGGTCGCGGCAGGGCATTCGGAGGCGGCCGCGCGCACGCTGGCGACGGCGACGGTCAGTGCGGTCGAGGGTGCGGTGATCGTGGCGCGCGCCAAACGCGATGTGGAGCCGTTGCACAGCACGGCACAACTGCTGGCGGTCCTGCTCGACCAGCCGGGGGCGGTGGCGTGATGACCCCCCGCCACGCGCTGGTATTCGGCGCCACCGGCTTTATCGGTCGTAATTTGATCCTGACCTTGGACCAGGCCGGAGTCCGCGTCACCGCCGCGGTGCGCAGCAGAGAATCGTTCACGCGGCTTGCCGGGCGGTTGGCCGATCACGGGTGCCGGACGGCGCCGGCCGAGCTGATTGTCGACTTCGACGCCGATCCCTTTGTCCAGGGCGAGGATTCGGCGTGGGCGGACGTCACCGAGATCTACAACTGCGCCGGCGCTTACCGATTCGGGATGACGAAGGACCAGGCGCGGCACGGCAATGTCGACAGTGTCCGCTCGGTGGTGGCCTTCGCCGCGCGGCTGCCGCAGCTGTCGCGGCTCGTATACGTCTCCGGCTACCGAGTCGGCGGTCAGGATCCGACCGCCGTTCCGTGGAGCCCGGAGCGGGTGGAACGAACCCATCGTCGTCTGGGCGCCTATGAGGCGTCGAAGGTGGAAAGCGATGCGGTATTCCAGGCCGCCGCCGATGAACTCGGCGTGCCGTGGTCGATCGTCAACCCGCCCACCGTCATCGGGCCGAGTGACACCGGCGAATCCGATCAGCAACTGGGCCTCGCGACCAGCTTGAAGGAGATTTGGCAAGGCACGGCGGCGGCACTGCCGGGCAACTCCCGCACCTTCGTGCCGGTGATCCCGGTCGACTACCTGACCCGCTTCATGACCTTGCTTCCAACCGATCCCGCCACAGCCGGCGCGGCGTACTGGGTACTCGACGACGCCACGCCCGCTCTCCCGACTCTGCTGTCGCAGGTCGGTCGGCACTACCGAGTGCCGGTACCGCGCACGCGCATCCCGGTCGCGCTGGTGCAGCGCCTACCGCAGTCGTTGACGAAAGCCGACCCGGAGACACTGACTTTCCTGTCCACCGACCGGTACCCCACGGACTCGGCACACGAACTCGCCCGCAGGCATGGCCTCGATATGCCCGACACCACACGCACGATCCTGCGATGGGCCGACCATCTCGCCGCACATCGGTTCGGGACTGCTCCAACCGGCAGTGCCGCAAGGACTTTCGACGAATACGCCGGTGTCCGTACGTTCCGGATCGGCGAGCCCGACGCACCCACCGTGATACTGCCCGGCCTGCCGGTCAATGCCGACACCTGGGCTCCGATCGCGGCGGCCATCGGCCACGCCCAAGTGCTGGACCTACCCGGTCTCGGGATGTCCGCGGGCGATCGAGGCGACTGGCAGGCATGGGTCGACGCACTGCTCGAACGATCATCCGGCGCGCACCTGGTCGGTCACTCCATCGCCGCCGCCGCGGTGGTCGAGGCCGCGGCCGCGCATCCGGACAAGGTCGGATCGATCACGCTGGTCGCCCCGTTCTTTCTCCAGCCCAGCGCTGGGCTTTCGGCACGGGCCACACCCCTGACCAGGTGGTATCTGCGTCGGATGAGCTCTGAGTCCTTGTCCGACAAGCTCACCGGCTCGACCGACCACGCGGCTGTTCTGCGATCGAGCGTCCAGGATCTGCGTCGCGCGAAGGTCGCGGCCACCGTCGCCACACTGTTCGCCGCAACGACGAACGCACGCTGGCGCAGCGAACTCGCCGACAAGCTCGCGCGATATCCCGGACCGGTGCACGTGATCACCGGAAGCGCGGACCCGCTCGATCCAGCTCTGTTCGAACCACTCTTGCCCGGGACCGAATTCAGCACGATCGACGGAGCTGCCCATCATCCACAACTGACACACCCCGACGAATTGGCGCGTGCTATTGCCGGAGCGGAGCCGACGGTCCATTTCATGCGGTGACAGATTCGCAAGGACCTCCAGCGCTCGGCCCAGAAGTGCGAAACCCAGGATGCCCGATCAGTAAGCACATCGGCGCTGGCACCGCAGAACCACCAGTCGACCATGCCGTTGACCAGCGTAGCTATACCGAGCGGGCCGTTAATTAGTGACATGCAAGTTGGCCGGAACGTAACTTTTTGTCGGCCCGCGGTAACGATTCGGCCCTCGGGTCCGACGTCCTTCAAGACAGATGGCCTTGTCGGGGGGCCTGTCCGTCCACTTGTCGGTTTTGGATTGGGGAACGGGACATGGCTCTTCGGGAGTTCTTCGCGCGCCATCGCATGGCTTCGGCCATCGCCGCGCCCGCGTCATTGGGAGTGGTGGCGATCGTCGCCGCTTCGATGGCGCTGACATCGACGCACGAAACCGTCGACACGCGCCTGCGGGCATCCGTTACGGAGTGCCACGACATGGTGACGATTTCGGTCGCCGGGCGTCGGGACACGCCCGATGCCGCGACCACGAAAATGCTGGTCGGGGCCAATGGTGAGGAGCTGCCCGCCGCGCTGTCCGGTGATCACAGCAGCGAATGGGTCGATCCGGTCGTCAACGCACCGGCCGACGATGTCGATCCCGGCTCGTATGCCGCCGTCTACATCGCCTATCCGGCGAATATGGACACCTACGAGGACGCCGTCAACGCGGGTGTCGCGAATACCGAACAGGTGATGCGGGAAATCTCACAGGCCTGCCCGGACACCAAGTTCTCGATCGTCGGCTACAGCGAGGGCGCCGATGTGGTGCGCCGCGTCGCCATGACGATCGGGCATCAGAGCGCCGATCAGGATGGTGGCTACGGCATCGTCGATCCGGCCGATGTCGTCGGTGTCGTCATCCTCGCCGACGCCGGACGTTCGGCGGGCGACGGCCCGTTCCCGGGTTCGAAGGATCCGTACAGCAACCCCGACGGGTTCGACCAGAAGTATCAGAACGGCACGAAAGCCACGTCGGGCCAGGGTGCACTGCCCGGCACCAGCGGTGACTTCGGTGCGCTGAACGGCAAGATCGCGTCGTTCTGCTCCGATGGCGACCTCACGTGCTCGGCGCCGCAGAACATTTCACTGCTGCAGTTGGTGGTGAATGTGGGTCGCCAGTTGAATGTCGATGCACTGGAACGCGACGGGCTCACCCCCGCGACCGGGCAGGACGTTGCCGTTGTCCTCGGCCGAATCGCGTTGGCGGCATTCGCGGACATCCAGTCGCAGCCGAACTGGATGCAGAGCGATGAGACGTTTCTGCAAGTGCTGCTGAGGGTTTCGGATCCGGAATACAAGCCGGGACAGACGTCGCAGACTCCGGCCAAGGCGGAAGCGATCTCGACCAATCAGATGTCGCCGCTGGCCTATCTGCCGCAGAAGGTGTTCAACGAAATCATCGGTCTCATCGTGACGAACCAGAACACCATCCCGGTGATCATGAGCGACCCGTACCAGCAGACGCTCGGTCCCAATGCGACCGGTCACCACTTCGACTACTGGCGCGACGCCGACCCGAACAACGGTAAGCCGCTGACATCCGCCGAGTACGCGGCCGCCTGGCTCACCCATCTGGCGAAGCAGGCCCAGGCGGGTCAGCCGGTCGACCCAACCGCCAAGCCGGAGTCGGCCGATCTGGCCGCCGCCTACCAGGCGGCGACCTCGACGACCAAGACGCCCGAACCGAGCAAGACCACGACAACGCAATCCGCGGCACCGACGACCACCACCACCACCGCCGCCCCCGCGAAGACGGAAGTCAACAGCCAGCCGACGACCACGACCACCACCGCGCCGCCGCCGAGCACACCGGCGGTGACGACACCACCTGCTTCGACCACCACGACCACTCAGCCCCCGAAGCCGACCACCACCGAATCCACCACCACGACAACGCAATCCGCGGCACCGACCACCACCAGCGGGTCGAGTCACCCCTGATCCGGTCAGGAGCGCAGGTCCGCACGGCTGGCGCCGTCGCGGGCCTGCGCCGACATCCTTTTCAGCGGTCGAGGCGTCGGATGGCGCCTGCCAGTAGCCCTAGGCGTCTCGGCCGAACAGCCCGCTTGGTCTCGTCCCGACGCCCCCAGGCGATGAAGACGAAGAGCACCAGCAGGATCAGCGGGGTGTACACGGCCAGTAGCCGTCGATGACGAAGGCGTTGGTGTAGGCGGCGCGGATCTTGCATCGGTACAGACGAGACCTGATCGCCGAATCCTCGTTCATTTCCAACCACCCCATGATGGGATGTGTTCGTATAGGCTCCGATTCGATCGGAAGCGAGCAGGGCGAGATGGTGAAGCGATGACGCAGCGCGGGTGGGTGCTGTTCTTGGCGATGGGTGTCATCTGGGGCGTGCCCTACGCGATGATCCGGATCGCGGTCGAGGATTTCGACCCGATCGCGGTGGCATTCGGCCGAACCTTCTTGGGCGCGCTGATCCTGCTGCCGATCGCGCTGTACACCAAGACACTCGCCCCGGTGTTGAAGCGCTGGCGCCCGCTGCTGCTGTACACGCTGGTCGAGATCACCGGACCGTGGTTTCTGATCGGGTACGCGGAGACCACGTTGAACAGCTCGACCGTCGGGCTGCTGATCGCCGCGGTTCCGCTGGTCGGAGTGGTGATCCTGTCCAAACCCATTCAGGGTCTCGGCGCAAAAGTGTGGCCCAGGTACTCCTTCTCACACGATCGCTTCGACGCGCGCCGTACTACCGGATTGATCATCGGATTCGCAGGGGTCGCTGCGCTGGTCGGCTTCGATATCGATCTGACACAGCCCGCCGCCATCGGCGCCATCGGGCTGACCACCATCGGTTACGCCATCGGCCCGATCATCATCAACCGCGCACTCGCCGATCTGCCGCCGCTCGGTGTTGTCACCGGGTCACTGATTCTGGCCGCGGTGATCTACACACCGTTGGCCGCACTCCGCCGGCCGACACATTTCACCGCCGACGCGTCGTGGTCGGTGCTCGGGCTGGCCGCAATCTGCACGGCCGCAGCTTTCCTGGTGTTCTTCGCGCTGATCAGCGAGGTCGGCCCGGCCCGCGCCACGGTCATCACCTACATCAATCCCGCGGTGGCCATCGTGCTCGGCGTCACCCTGCTGGACGAGCCGCTGACCATCGGCATGGGCATCGGCTTCCCACTGGTCATTCTCGGCTCGATCCTCGGCACCGCCCGCGCCCGCGCCGCCGATGAACCGGCCGCGACGCCGGTCACCCAGTCCTGAGCACCCTCATGCGCTGAAGGTCAGACCGGCGCCGCCGATGATTTTCAGCAGCACCGCGCGCAGCCGCTCCACCTCGGCCTCACCGATGATCGCGTCGAGGTGCGCGTCGAATTGCTCGATCACATCCAACCCCGCCTCGACCACGGACCAGCCGAGCGACGTGAGGCGAACCAGGCGGGCCCGCCGATCGGTCGGGTCGGGCATCACCTCGACATAGCCGCGCGCATCCAGATGCCGCACGAGTTCACCCATCGCCTGCTTGGTCATGCCCGCACGACCGGCGAGATCGATCAGCCGCGTGCCTTCGGGATCGATGACCTGGAACACCGGCGCATGCGCGGCCCGCAGATCGGTGAATCCGGCCGCCGCCAAGCCCGCATCCAACTCGGCCGCAAGCGTTCGCGCCGCAGCGCCGAGCAGATTCCCGAGTGGTGGCGGCCGATCAGCCAACGGATTAGTCAGGCTCTTGACCATTACAGATCTCCTTCGTACCTTTAGTCAGGAACCTTACTACTTTGGATGGTGCACATGACTAGGCAGGTTGTCGTCGGACTCGCAGCGCTCGCCCTGGTAATCGAACTCGGCTGGCTGGCCTTCGCGGACGGATCGGTCGGGGCGATCACCGCGGTGGTGCTCGCGAGCATTGCGGCGCTCACGGTGACCGCAGGCCGCTTCGTGGTCGTCGATACGACGGTGCGAATCCTGTTGGGCGCGTTGTTCGCCGGATCGGTCGCCGACCGGTTCGGACTGCTCGGGGGGCCGGGTGCGGACGGTGTCTCGTGGGGCGACTACTCGGCGTTCACCGACTACACCCGCACACTCACACCACAGGTCCTCGATTGGTCGGTGCCCGCGCTGGCCGCCGTAGCGACCGCATCGGAAACCCTCCTCGCCATCGGCTTGATCCTCGGTATCGCCGCGAAACTCACCGCACGCGCCGCGGCCGCGGTGTTGATCTCCTTCGCGGCAGCGATGTGGACCTCGGTGGGGTTCGACGAAATGTGTTCCTACGGCGTCCTTGTCTTGGCGGGCGGCGCCGCAATTCTCGGCACCTGCGACACCGCCCTGCGCCTCGACAAACTGTTCCGCCGCATAGCTGTCGCCGGGCTTGGCGATGAAATCCAGCGTCGCGGCGCGACTCGATGAAGGCGACAGGAGGGCATGATGTTCGGGTGACAGCGAACAGTCGAACCGATCCCGCGGACGTGGCGCACACCCGGGCCGCCTATGACGAGAACGCGATCCGCTACGCCGAATTCGCCAAAGATCACCTGGCAACACAGCCGTTCGACCGCGCCATGCTCGGCATATTCGCGGAACTGGTGCACGACGGTCGAGTGGCCGACCTGGGGTGCGGTGAAGGCCGAATGACCGCGCACCTGTCCAGGCTCGGCCTGGATATCTTCGGGATCGACCTGTCACCGCGGCTGCTCGAATTGGCGCGGGCTCAGTATCCGACACTCGACTTCGAGGAGGGCTCGCTCGAGCACCTCGATATCGGCGACGCCACTCTCGCGGGAATTCTCGTGTGGTATTCGATCATCCATCTGCCGCCGGAACGAATGCCCGCTGTGTTGGCGGAGTTTCATCGGGTACTCGAGCCGAGAGGGCACGCACTGCTCGCGTTCTTCCAGGCACCCGATGTCCAGGATCCGGAACCGTTCGACCACAAGGTGATAACCGCCTACCGATGGTCACCGGATCGGCTCGCCACACTGGCCGAACAGGCCGGTTTCACGCCGATCGCCCGGTTGGTCCGGGTACCGGATCCCGGCGAGCGGGGCCGCCAGGCGTACCTGCTCCTGGCCAAGGATCGCTGATTCGGCGAACGCGAATCCGCACCTTTCAGTAAGGTTGGGGACAGCACAGGGGACATGGCTGTGCGGGCCCTTATCGACATCGTGGTCGTTTTCCTTTTCACCAAGACCTCAGCACCACACCGTCGTCAGGGGGCGACAGACCATGGAGCTCATTTCTCCGATCGATGCCGTATTTCTGCTGGCCGAATCTCGCGAGCATCCGATGCACGTCGGTTCGCTACAACTATTCGAGGCACCGGAGGACGCCGGGCCCGATTTCGCGCGGCTGACCCACGAGAAGTTGTTGGCGGACAACGAATTCCACCCCACCTTCCGCAAGCGCCCGGCAACCTGGCTCGGCGCACCGCAGCTGGCGTGGACCCAGGACGAGGACGTCGAACTCGGCTACCACCTGCGTCGATCGGCGCTGCCGAGTCCCGGCAGCTTCGCTCAACTGCTCGAACTCGCCTCCGACCTGCACAGCACCCTGCTCGACCGGCACCGTCCGCTATGGGAAATCCACGTGGTGGAGGGCCTGAACGACGGCCGTTTCGCGCTCTACTCGAAGATGCATCACGCGCTGATCGATGGCGTCACCGCGCAGCGAGTGCTGCAGCGAACGCTCACCAACGATCCCACGGCGAGCGAAACACGCGTGCCGTGGAACCTGCCTCGGTCGCGCAAGACTGAACCGTCGGGCTCGCTGCTGGGCGGGCTCGCGCGAAATCTCTTGTCGGCGGCCAATTCCGGGCCCGCCGCGCTGCGGGTCGCACGAGCCGCATTGGTGCAGCAACAGTTGACCATGCCCTTCGAGGCGCCGCGCTCGATGTTCAATGTGCCGATCGGCGGCGCCCGGCGGTGCGCGGTCCGGTCCTGGCCGCTGGAGCGGGTCAAGCAGGTCAAGAAGGCGACCGGCACGACCGTCAACGATGTGGTGCTCGCGATGTCGGCCGGTGCGTTGCGCGCGTATCTGATCGAACAGAATGCGCTGCCCGATAAGCCGTTGATCGCCATGGTTCCGGTCTCGCTGCGGGCCGATGAGGACGATGCCGAGGCCAGCGGCGTCAGGGTCGGCGCGATCCTGTGCAATCTCGGCACCGATATCGCCGATCCGATCGAACGGCTGTGCGTGGTGAGCGAATCGATGCGCCGCAGCAAAGAGGTCTACAACTCGCTCTCGCCCATCCAGACCATGGCGCTATCCGGGTTGATGCTCAGCCCGCTGGCCCTGACCCTGCTGCCCGGCATGCTGTCGTTCACGAATCCGCCGTTCAATATCGTCATCTCGAATGTCCCGGGCCCGAAGGAACCGCAGTACTGGAACGGCGCTCGCCTGGACGCCTCATACCCGATGTCGATTCCGTTCGACGGGCAGGCCGTCAACATCACCCTCACCACCAATGTCGACAGTCTGGACTTCGGGCTCGTTGGCTGCCGCCGCAGCGTGCCGCGACTGCAGAGCCTGCTCGACCACCTGGAGAATTCGCTGGCCGAACTGGAGCAGTCAGCCACCTGAGGAGTCGAATCGCCCACGTCGCCAGTCGATAAGCTGAGGCAGGCGACGGGGGCGACGATGACTCTTTACAACCACACCGGGCAGACGTACGCGCGGACCAGGCAACCGGATCCCCGTATCGCCGCGGTCATCGATGACGCGGTAGGTGGCATGGACTCGATCGCCAATATCGGCGCGGGCAGCGGATCCTACGAACCGACCGGCACCGTGATCGCGGTCGAGCCGAGCGAGGTGATGATCGCGCAACGTCCACCCGCCGCCGCACCCGCGGTACAGGCGGTCGCCGAGCAGCTGCCGATCCACGCCGATGCCGTCGATGCCGCACTGGCCATCCTGACCGTGCACCACTGGACCGACCTCGATCGCGGCATCGCCGAACTGAAACGGATCGCCCGCCGCCGCATCGTCATCCTCACCTGGGACCACACCGTCTACCGCGAATTCTGGCTGGTCCGTGACTATCTGCCCGCCGCAGCCGATACCGATGCGCGCCTGGCCGTCCCGCTCCCGCGCCTCATCGACCTTCTCGGCGACGTATCGATCACCGCGATCCCGGTCCCGCACGACTGCGTCGACGGTTTCGGCGGCGCGTACTGGCGGCGACCCGAGGCGTATCTGGAAGAAACCGTGCGCGCGGGAATGTCGATGCTGGCGATGACACCGGCGGCACTACTACGGGATGGACTGAACCGACTCCGCGACGATCTCGCCACCGACGCGTGGTCCGCCCGGTATGCCGAGCTGCTCGACAAATCCCACCTCGACCTGGGCTACCGGCTCGTCACCGCCGAACTCTGATCCGGTCGGGCGGAACGGCTACCCCGAGAAAACTAGAACGTGTTACATTCGATGTCAGGCGTCCGCGCCTGTCGACGAAGCTACCGCCGCGTCATGGCGATATCTGCGGCAGTCGGCCGAATCGGCAGCGCGGGCCGGTGACCAAATATGCAACCCGTTCCAGCACTCGTCAGCCGTTGTGATCCGGCTGCTGAGCAAGTAGGGAGACCAGCACGCCATGCGTACCGAAATCTGCGACCGGCTGGGGATCGAATTCCCCATCTTCGCCTTCACCCATTGCCGCGATGTAGCGGCCGCGGTCAGCAATGCCGGCGGACTCGGCGTGCTCGGTGCGGTGGGTTTCACCGCCGAGGAATTGGAAGTCGAGCTGGCCTGGCTCGACGACCATGTGCACGGTGTGTACGGCGTCGACCTCGTCATCCCGTCGAAGTACGAGGGCAAGGGCATCGATGACCTGACCCCCGAACAGCTGGAAGCCAAACTGGCGGAACTGGTTCCGCAGGGGCACCGGGACTTCGCGGAGAAGCTCCTCAACGACCACGATGTCCCGCATCTGCCCGACGGTGAGCACCACAACCAACTTCTCGGCTGGACCGCGACCACTGTCGCACCGCAGATCGAGGTGATCCTGCGCCATCCCAAGGCCAAGCTGGTCGCCAATGCCCTCGGCACCCCGCCGCCGGATGTGGTCGAGCAGATCCAGGGCTCCGGGCGGCTCATCGGCGCACTGTGCGGTTCGGTGAAGCATGCACTCAACCACAAGCGCGCGGGCCTGGATTTCGTTGTCTGCCAAGGCACCGAGGGCGGCGGGCACTGCGGTGAGATCTCCTCGATGGTGCTGTGGCCGCAGGTGGTCGATGCCATCGGCGATATGCCGCTGCTGGCCGCCGGCGGTATCGGCAACGGTCGTCAGGTCGCCGCGGCCATGGCGATGGGTGCGGCGGGCGCGTGGACCGGCTCGCTGTGGCTGACCGTCGAGGAAGCGAATGTGCCGCCCGCCCAGATGCAGACCTACATCGACGCCACCAGCCAGGACACCGTGCGCTCGCGGTCCTGGACCGGTAAGCCGTGCCGCATGCTGAAGAACGACTGGACCGAGGCCTGGGAGGCGCCGGAGAATCCGGATCCGCTGCCCATGCCGCTGCAGATGATGGTGGCCCTCGACGGCGTCAAGCGCGGGCACCGCTATCCGGAAGCCGCCAAGGATGTGAACTTCAATCCGGTCGGTCAGGTCGTCGGCATGATGAACAAGGTGGAGCGCTCCGCCGACGTGATCGCCCGGCTGATCAACGAGTACGTGGAGGCGTGCGACCGCCTGAACAAGCTCAATAGCGCCCTGTAGCAGGCTCTTCAACGCCGCCCCGACCGGTCGGGGCGGCGTTTTCGTCCTCCCGTGGCTGGGTAGCCGTTCGTCGGCGCACGCGGTATACAGATGATTCGCATTGTTACGGTGCGAGCGCTCGCGTCAGTCTTGGGAGGTCGGCATGTATCCCTGCACCAACCCTCGGTGCGGAAGTCGCGGACATAATGAGCCGGAATGTCCGAATCTGGTACATGCCGATCTGCCGCAACGGCGAAATCTGGTGGTGCTGGCCGTACTTGCCGTCGCGATCGTGAGCTCGCTGGTCCTCGCCGCCTTCGCCGCGGCACCGCATTGATATCTATCTAGGTCGGCGAGAAGTCGTAACGCACACCGGTCAACTGCTCGCTGAGCTGCCACAGTTTGCGCGCGGACGAGCGACGGTAGGCAAGCGGATTGCGCAGTGTCCGCCGCGGATATCCGGCGAACTCGAAACCCGGTCCCACATAGGAGTTTCCGCGCACCTGCGGCACCGTGGCGGCGTACAGCTGCGGCAATGCGCCCATGCGGTCGGACTGGGCCAGCGCGAACAGGATCGCCTGCGGGATCGCCGCCAAGACGCCGCTCACACCCTTCTCACCGTTGCGGTCGTAGAGATGGGTCGCCGACACTCCGGGATGCGCGGCCACCGCGCGCAGGTCGGAACCGGCCGCGCGGGCCCGGCGCTCGAGTTCGGCGGTGAACAGTAGATTCGCCAGTTTGGACTGACTGTAAGCGGGCCAACGCAAATAGAGCCGCTGCCAATTCGGGTCGAGCCAATTGATCACGCCGACCCACGCGGCCACCGACGATACGGTCACCACGCGCGGCCGTTCGGCGCGCAGGAGTGCGGGCAGTATGCCGCCGGTGAATGCGAAGTGGCCGAGGTGATTCGTGCCGAATTGGGCGTCGAATCCGTCGGCCGTGCGTGAGCGCGGCACCGCCATCACGCCCGCATTGTTGATCAGCAGATTGATCCGACCGATGGTGTCGTTGATCTGCGCGGCCGCCCGCGCGACCGAGGCGAGATCGGCCAGATCCAGTTGCAGCACTTCGGGTTCGGGTCCGGTGGCGACCGTGGTGACCGCATCCAATGCCGTCGCGGCCTTCTGCGGATTGCGGCAGGCCAGCAGCACGTGCGCGCCTTTGCTCGCCAATGCCTCGGCGGTGCGCAGGCCTAGGCCGCTATTGGCACCGGTGACCACGACGGTCTTGCCGGATTGATCCGCGATATCCGCAATGGTCCAGCGGCGCGGCAGGATTGGTACCGATTTCACAGAGAACTCCTGGTTGATCAAGCGCAGATCCCGACGATGCCACCGAAGACCCGGCCGAGCATGGCCAGCTCTGGGAGCTCGATCGACGCCTTCACGGCCATAGACCCGGGGCAAAATGACCCAGACAGTGAATTCGGAAGAATCGAGGAGCGATCAGGCAGTCGCCGCGTGCTCCGCATCCTCGTGGCCCTCGGCCCCGACATCGAGCAATTCTTCGAATCGGGCGATCACCTTGTCGTGATACAGCCCGAACAGATCCTCGAACAGCGCGAGTTGCGCGTCGGACGGGCCGGAACCGGAATCCCACACCGCGACCAGCGCACGCCATACCAAAACATGCAGATCCGCCGCACCCGCGAAGAAGGCCTCGACGGCCTCGGGTACCTCGAGCACCATCTCGCCGATGGAGTTCATGACCGCGCGCTGCATGCTCAGCCCGAGTGCGGTGAGCAGTCGGCGGACCAGGCCGACCTCGATGGCAAGGATCTGTCGGAAGTCGGGAACATCCTGTCGGGCAAGCGATTCCAGTTCGCCGATCGCGGCCTTGAGTTCGGCCGGGTCGATCTCCTGCTCGCTGCTGGTGTAGGCGAGCAGCGCCTCCATGACGATGCCGCGCTCCACCTCGACGATGTCGTGGAACATCTCGATGGCCACATCCGGCATCGGAACCGAGAACCGGAACAGATGCCGATACACATCGATGCCGCCCGCCTCACGGACATCGCGGATCGTGAATCCCTTGCCGCGTCGCGCCTCGACGAATCCGTACGATTCCAGCCGACCGAGGGTCAACTGCGCGGTCGCGCGGTTCATATCGAACTCTTCCGCGACCTGACGGACCGACGGCATCAACTCCCCCGGCTGATATTCCCCCGCGGCAACCCGGCGTGCCAGCTCATCGGCAACGTCGGCGACTACCGTTTGGGATCCCATCGAGATGCCACCTTTCGACTCGGTCCGATACGTCCCAGACAGTCTATGCCCTCCTGTGCGAGACTGCACCTGTGTAACACTTGTCAGCGTGCAGTGTGAGGTGAGTCATGACAATTCCGCGTGGCGAGGGTCGATCGGCCGAGAGTTCGACAACTAGACGTGCACGCAATTTCGCGATGAGGTCGAACGGTAAACCTCCTGTTCGCACGGCGGTTCGCACAGCGAAATTGGCGGCGCTGCCGGTCGCCTTCGCGGGCCGGCAGGCCGCGGGCGTAGGTAAGCGCGCGCTGGGCCGACCGGCCGGTGAGGTCAATCGCGAAATCCAGATGCGCACCGCACAGCACATGTTCGAGGTACTCGGCGAGCTGAAGGGCTGTGCCGCCAAACTCGGTCAGCTGCTTGCCATTTACGAACTCGCACTACCGCCGGATCTCGCCGAGCCGTACAAGATCGCGCTGAGTCGGCTACAGGATTCCGCGCCCGCGATGCTCCCGCGCTCGGTGCACGCGGCGATGGCCGCCAGCATGGGGGAGAACTGGCGTTGGCATTTCCGGGAATTCGACGATCGGCGCGCGGCCGCGGCCTCGCTCGGCCAAGTGCATCGAGCGGTATGGCGCGACGGTACGCCGGTCGCGGTGAAGGTGATGTATCCCGGCGGTAAGCAGGCGGTCGCGAACGAGCTGGATCAGCTGCGCCGGATCTCCATGCTGGCAACGGTTTTCGTGCCCGGCGCGGATGTCAAAGGCGTGACCGAGGCGATCTGCGCCTGTGTCCTCGACGAACTCGACTATGCGGCCGAGGCCGAATCTCAGCGGATCTTCGCGGCGGCCTACGCCGATGATCCGGATTTCTACATTCCGCGGGTGATCGACCAGCGCGGTGATGTGCTCATCACCGAATGGCTGGACGGCACGCCGCTGCCGCGCGTCATCGCCACCGGTACGCGCGCCGAACGGGATCGGGCCGGCATGCAGCTGATTCGGTTCATGGCCTCCAGTTGGATCCGCAGCGGTCTGCTCTACGGCGATCCGCATCCCGGCAATTTCCGGGTGCTGCCGGATGGGCGACTCGGCGTCGTCGACTTCGGGGCCTGCACACCGTGGCCGACCGAGGGTTTCGAGGAATTCGCCTTCGACTACTGCGATGCGCTGTTCAACGGCGGCCCTGCGGAATTGGAGGCGGCGGCACGCCGGCACGGCTTCTGCGAACCGGGCCGGGTGCTCGATGCCGAGGATCTGTTCCATGTGGTCGCGCCGTGCATCGAACCCTTCCGGCACGCGAACTACCGGTTCACCATGCGCTGGCTGCGCAAACAGGTACTGCGCGTGACGAATCCGCGGCTGTCGAATGCCCTGCGCCAGGGCACCATGCCCGCGCGCTTCACTCCGTTCGCGCGATCGATGCTGACGCTGATCGGTGCGATCGGTCAGTTGGAGACCGAGGGCTCGTTCCGCGACGAGGTCGGGCGCTGGCATCCGACGCTGCACGAGTTGGTGATTCGGCCCGTCGAGGAGGGCGCGTTGCCGGTCGATCTGGCGGTGGCTCGGAGCAAGCGCGCCGAATCGGATGCGCGCCGGATGTCTGTCGGCTGAGTACAACCGCGCTGACCTGCTCGAACAGCGCAGACGGAACTACCCGAGACATTACGTCTCAGACAGTATGGCCCTAGCTCGCGGGCCGGGAGCATTCCGGCGTCGATGAACGTCCGGCGTTTCCGAGGTTCGCCGCCCACCGACGATTCCGACTCCTCGGCAATGGGTGGATGCCGATCATCGCGGCGCCTCGATCGGCTCGTCGCCGCCCGACCGACGGACACTTCCCGGATTGCTCAGCGCGCCAACCACTCTCGCCAACCCGGTTGGATGAGCGTGGCCAATTCGTCGTAGCCTGCCGCGCCGGGATGTGCGCCGTCACCCGCGCGCACCTCCCGCATCCATAACGCGCTTTCGCGCAGCGGTTGATGGACGCGAACGTAGGGGACCGCTGCGGCAGCGCAGATTTCGGCGAAATGTTCGTCGAGCG
Source organism: Nocardia sp. NPDC006982 (assembly GCF_042869435.1). Classification (NCBI taxonomy): domain Bacteria; kingdom Bacillati; phylum Actinomycetota; class Actinomycetes; order Mycobacteriales; family Nocardiaceae; genus Nocardia; species Nocardia sp. NPDC006982. Next base: position 593,546 of record NZ_JBIAFV010000002.1, read on the forward strand.
CGGCGGTCCTGGCATTCTGCTCGGCGTCATCGATGGGCGGCGGCGCGACGACCAGGACCGGAAGCTCGGCAGCCTGTGCGAGCAGTTCGGACAGATTGGCCGCCGATTGCTCGGGTGCGACTCGGGGCCGTCCGTCGATGAACGTGGTGTCGTTGACGCCGAACGAGACGACCAAGCGGGCATCGGAGCCGTCCAGAAATCGGGGCGCGCATTCGGTCTGCCAGCGGCCGAGGATGTCGGTCGAGGTCTGCATCCGCACACCCAGGTTGTACGAGGTGAGCGGCTGGCCGCTCGCATACGTCCGAGCGGCCAGGCGGCCGACCCAGCCGAGGCACTGCGGGTCGCCGACACCCGCGACGAAGGAATCACCGATGAAGCACACACGTAGGTCGTTCCACACCCGGTGATCTTCGCAACTACTCGCCGTGGACCAGGGCCCGGCTACCGCGCGGGGCACGGATTCAGATCGTGCCCGTTAGGATCGCTGTGGTCATTCGGGAGGGATTGAAGTTGACAGGGGTAGCCGAATCCACAGTGGCCACGACACCGTCGTGGTTCACGGATTTGTTCGCGCATCGGCGCTGGATTCGCCGGATCGAACCGTTTCCGCATATCTACGCCAGGGATGTGTTCGTGCCCGAGTTCTACGGGCGGCTGGCCGATGAGCTTGCGCGGGTGCGCCGGGAGCGGCCGGAGGCGTTCGGGGCGGTGGCGGCGGATTACGGTGCGGTCGGGGCCTCGCTGGCGGGACTGCGGGACGGTCCGTTGGCGCTGTTCCTTTCACGGGAATGGCATGACCTGATCGCACGGGTGGCGGGGGTGGCGACGACCGGTGATGTCGAGGGGTCGGTGCACCATCATCGGCCGGGTAGTCCGTCGGGGTCACCGCACAATGATCTGAATCCGGCCTGGTTCAAGGGTTCGGCACCCGAGCCGGGGGAGATCAGGACCGTGGATCCGGAGGTGGATCTGAAGACCGGCCCGCGGACGCCGGAGGTCGTCGGGCGGGAGACGGTGCGCGCCGTCGCGGTGCTGTTCTATTTCGGCAATCCGGACTGGCAGCAGGGCGATGGCGGCGAGACCGCGCTGTATGCCCATATCAGCGCGAATCCAGTTCCCGCACTGACGATTCCGCCACTGGACAATTCGCTGCTGCTGTTCGAGTGCACACCGCGCTCATGGCACACGTTCCTCGGCAACAACGCCGCCGCGCGCAATAGCGTGGTGATGTGGCTGCACCGGCCGAAGGAAGATGTGGTGCGGCGCTGGGGAGGAGACAGCATTGCGCAGTGGCACTGAACGCCGGGTATGTCTGCTCACCGGAGCCGGAGGTGTCCTCGGTGACACCTTCTGCCGGGGTCTGTACACCGACTACGACATCATCGCGGTCTGCCGCAATCGCACCCCGGCCGCACCGTCGCAGCTCGAATGGTTCGTCGATCCCTTCGAACCGGAAACGCCGGTGCCGGAGAACGATTCGCGGATCTTCGTGATCCGGGCCGACCTGGCCGACGCGGGTGAAGTCGAACGCGTCGTCGATATCGCACTTGCCCGCTGCGGGCAGATCGATCTGCTGGTCAACAATGCCGCGCACAGCCGATTCCAGCCGCGCGGCATCGTCGACGGCGATGCCGCGCTCGACGAATTCGATCCGCATTTCGCGCTCAATGTCGGTGTGCCGCTGCGTTTGTCGGCGCGCTTGGCGCAGCGGAGCTGGGTGCACATCGGAGACGAGAACCGGGCCCGCAATCGCAATATCGTGAATGTCTCCAGCATCGCGGGCTCGCGGGTGTATCCCGGCGGACAGGCGCTCTATGCAGCGTCCAAGGCGGCGCTCAACCACCTGACCCGGCATATCGCGGCCGAATTCGAGGAATTCGGGGTACGGGCCAATGCCATCGCGCCCGATGATTTTCCCGCGACGGTGTCCACCGAACAGGTGGTGCGGGCCATTGTCGAACTCGATCGAGGCGAGATGAGCGGCGAAGTGTTCACCGTCGGTGTGCCGGCCGGGGGTGGGCGTCGCGCACTCGGTGCGGACGCCCACTGACCTATGCCGTTGCGGTGATCTCTTCGGACATCATCCAGAGCCGTTGCGCGAGTCCGGCATCCACCGCCTGCTTGTTACGCGGCTCCTCCACCTTGAACCGGTGGAAATACTTGCCGTTGATCTCGTCCGGCGTTGTCGCCAAGTGCACCAACGGATCCGCGCCTTTGTCTGCCCTGATGAAGAAGGGCCGTGACAGGGGCGAGCGGATGAACGCGCCGAGGCCGAGCGGAGCATTGTCGTAGACGTGGGTGGCGACCGCACCCGGATGGAATGCGGCGGTGACCAGCCCGGTGCCCTCGGTGCGGCGGGCCAGTTCCCTGGTGAAGATGATGTTGGCGAGCTTGGAGCTGCCGTAGGCGCCCAGCTGGTTGAACGAGCCGGTCGATGCGTTGACGGTGTCGAGGTCCAGCTTCGCCATCCGGTAGGTCATGCTCGCGGTATTGACCACCCTGGCCTGCGACTGCACCAGCCGATCCAGCAGCAGGGCGGTCAGCAGGAACGGCGACAGGTGATTGACCTGGAAGGTCAGCTCATTGCCGTCATCGGTGACGGTGCGTTTCGCCCATGCGCCGCCCGCGTTATTGGCGAGCACATCGATGCGCGGATAGCGATCGAGAAGCTGATCGGCAAGTTTGCGCACCTCGTCGAAACGGGCGAAATCGGCGATGAACGGCTCCGCACCGACCCGCGTCGCCACCTCGGCGGTGCGCTCCGGCGAGCGCCCGACCACCGCGACGCTCGCGCCGCGCGCCACCAGCTTCGCCGCCGCCTCGGCGCCGATGCCGGAACTGGCCCCGGTCACCACCACCGTCTTCCCGGTTAGATCCTGTGCTGCCATGTCGTGCCTTCCGTCGGCTGATTCGTCCTGATCCTCATCGGCTGAGACAGATTCGGCAAGACCGTCTACTGACCGGTAGGTCGGCGGGGCGAACTCGCCAGGACGCCCAGGCCCAGCCATCCGGGGAACCACCGGCGCGCAACGGTAAGTTAGGCACACCCAACACCGGCAGAGGCCGGGGGAGGCGGACGAGCGGAGCCAGAGATGCGAGTTGATGGGCGGGATATCCCGGTCACGGGGAGCCTGCTGCAACCGCTGATCCGGCGGACCAGTGACATCATCCGTGTCGCACTCGCGGCACTGTGGGTCGGCGTGGTCGTCGCCGCTTCGCTGATCACCCGGCCGGAGTGGCTGGCGCTGGAACGTTCGGTCTCGAATATCGTCGGCTTCCTCAATCCGGACCAGTCAAATCTGGTGTACCTGGTCTACGGCATGGCGATTCTGGCGCTGCCGTTCGCGATCCTCATCGAATTGATCATCGGCAGGCAGTGGAAACTGCTCGCGGGCTATGCGGCCGCGGGATTGGTCGCGGGGCTGCTGCTATCGATCACCGGCACGGGATTGTCCGCGCCGCAATGGCATCTGCAGGTGCCGGATCGGCTCGATACCTTCCTGTCGCAGTTCCTCGACGATCCGCGCTGGATCGCCATGCTCGCGGCGGTGCTGACCGTATCGAGTCCGTGGCTGCCGACCCGGCCGCGGCGCTGGCTGTGGTTCCTGTTGCTGGCCTTCGCACCGATCCACCTGGTGGTCAGCACGGTCGTGCCCGCGCGGGCCATGTTCGGGCTCGCGGTCGGCTGGTTGGTCGGCGCGGTGATCGTGCTGGTGGTCGGCACCCCGGCGCTGGAGGTGCCGCTGGATGCGGCGGTGCGGGTGCTGGCCAGGCGCGGACATACCGTCACCGCGTTCACCGTGGTGCATCCCGCCGGACGCGGTCCGCTGGTGCTCGCCGCGGCCATCGACGGTCCGGAGCGCGAGTTGACCGTCGAGTTGTTCGGCAAGAATCAGCGCAGCTTCGGCGCGCTGCGTCAGCTCTGGCGCTGGCTCACCTTCCGCAGCAGTGAAACCGCGGCACTGCACGGCTCCATGCACCGCGCCGTCGAGCACCGTGCGCTGGTGGCCATCGCGGTCGGCGAAATGGGTCTGGCCGCGGTGCAGCAGGTCGCCGTCGCGGCGCTGGAACGCGGCTGGATGTTATACGCGCACACCATGCCCCGGGGTAAGCCGCTCGACGAAACCTCCGATGACGACCTCGCCGGCGTTTGGAAATCGCTCGCCGCACTGCACTGCGGCCAGATCTCGCACGGCGATTTGCGGCCCGTCGAGATCCGAATCGAGAACGGCACAACGCTGTTCAGCGGATTCATCAACGCGGAATTCGGCGCGTCCGATAAGCAGCGACAGTCCGATGTCGCGCAGTTGCTGGTCTCGACCACCGCGGTCTTCGGCAAGGAGGCCGCGGTGCGCACCGCCATCGAAACGCTCGGCGAGCAGACGGTGTTGACCGCGGCGACCCGACTCACCAAGTCCGCCATGCCCGCCGGCATCAAGAAGTCGATTCCGGACTGGGGCGAGGTGGTCTCCGCGGCCCGCGACGAGGTGCGCAGGCAGACCGGCCAGGACAAGATCGAGGCCGAGCAGATCACCCGCTTCAGCCGCAATCAGCTCATCCAGCTGGTGTTGCTGATCGGGTTGGTCTACGTCGCCTATCCCTTCATCAGCGCGGTGCCGACCTTCTTCTCACAGTTGTGGACCGCCAACTGGTGGTGGGCGCTGCTCGGGCTGGCGTTCTCCGGGCTGACGTATATCGGTGCGGCAGCGGCACTGTGGGCCTGCGCAACGCGCCTGGTCAGCTTCCGCAATCTGGTGATCATGCAGGTCGCCAATACCTTTGCCGCTACCACAACCCCGGCGGGTGTCGGCGGACTGGCCTTGAGTGTGCGCTTCCTGCAGCAGGCCGGACTCGGCGCGGTGCGGGCCACCGCCGCCGTCGCATTGCAGCAGGCCGTCCAGGTGATCACCCACATCGGCCTGCTGATCCTGTTCAGTGTGGCGGCGGGCACCTCGGCGAATCTGTCGCATTTCGTGCCCGACGCAACCGTGCTCTATCTGGCGGCCGGTGTGGGCGTCGGCATAATCGGCGCGTTCATGTTCGTGCCGAAACTGCGGCGCTGGCTGAACAATTCGGTGCGCCCGCAATTGCAGGAGGTGCTCGGTGAACTCGGTGATCTGGTCCGGGATCCGAAGCGCTTCTCGGTGATCGTGCTCGGCTGTGGCGCGATCACACTCGGCCTGGCGCTCGCGCTGTGGGCCAGCGTCGAGGCATTCGGTGGTGGCGCGTCGTTCATCACCCTCACCATCGTCACCATGATCGGCGGCACCCTGGCCGCGGCCGCGCCGACACCCGGTGGCGTCGGCGCGGTCGAGGCCGCGCTGATCGGTGGTCTTGCCGCCTTCGGCCTGCCCGCGACCATCGCCGTGCCGTCGGTGCTGCTCTACCGCGTGCTCACCTGCTGGCTGCCGGTGTTCTGCGGCTGGTTCTGCATGCGCTGGATGACATCGAAGGGCCTGATCTGATCAGGCGTCCTTGGTTGCCACCAGTACGCCGGTCGTCGGTGCGATCGCGGTGAAGTCCACGGTCGCGAATCCCGCTGCCCGCAAAGCTTCTCGGTAGCGGCGAATATCGATGGCCGACAGCGGGTCCCCGTGATGTCCTGGTGCGTGCGGGTCGTCGGTGCGGCGCGCGGCGAAGCGGGACATGATGCGAATCGCCGCGGGCAGAACTATTCCGGTCGGGTGGGTATCGGCGAGCAGCAGTCGGCCGCCGGGGCGCAGCACGCGGAACATCTGTGCCAGCGCCGCCGTGCGCTGTGCCTCCGGAATGTGATGCATGACGAAGGTCGAGGTGAGCACGTCGACCGAGGCATCGGGCAGAGTCAGCGTTTGAGCGGCGCCGACTTCGAAACGACAGTTGGGGGCGGCGCGACCGCTCGCATAGTCGATCATCTCCCGGGATGGGTCGATACCGATCACTCGACCGGCCGGTCCGACCCGATCGGCCAGCGCTCGGACGAGTTGGCCCGGGCCGCAACCGATATCGACGGCCTGGTCGCCCGGGGCGGCACCGGTCAGCTCGACGAGTCGAGCGTTCAGGCTGCCGACCCGGCCGAGCAATAAGGCCGATTTCACGGCGAGGTAGCCGCGCGGTTTGGTGATGAGAATGCCGATCTCGGAGTTCCGGTCATCATATGCGTTAGTGGACTGTTGTGCGTTTCCGGTCATAAGTCCATAATCGGACCAGATGACCGGATCGACCAGAAGCAAAAGTGCGGATATCGTGCCATTGCGAACGGATTCGCACTATCTGTACGACAACGCGGTATTCGCGTTCGGAGGATGCCGATGACCAGCACCGATCGCCGAGTGCGGCGCACCAAGAGCCTGCTGCACCGTGCCTTGATCGAGCTGATGATCGAATGCGGCTATGACCGGATCACATTGCAGGACATTCTGAATCGCGCCGATGTCGGACGCTCCACCTTCTACGCGCACTTCCGGGACAAGGACGATCTGCTACTGGTCAGCAGTACCGAGTACCTGCGCGCAGCAGTCGCCGATGTCGAATCGGGCGCGAATGATCCTGACGCACCGCAACATTCGGAACCGCTCGCACCGCTGTACACGCTGTTCCGGCTGGCATCGGCGAATCCTGAGGTCTACCGGGCGCTGCTGGGCCGCAGGGCAACCGGAGTGCTGTTGCGCTCGACGCGGCGCATGGTGGAAGAGATTCTCACCGAACAACTTTCGGGTCGCCTGGATATGGACGACGACGAATTCGCGGTGACGATGACGTTTCTGTCCTGGGGCGTCGTCGGCCTGCTCGGCTCGATCGCGGATGCGGAGCCGCCGCTGCCCGCGGCTGAAACCTACCGTCGGCTCGAAGTTCTGGTCGGGCCCGGCCTGACGAGCCAGGTGTCGCACACCGAACGCGTCAGCGGCGCAGGCCGTTGACCACGCAGGTGGCCTGCGGGCACAACCTTCACACCGATGTGCCGATCAGCTCCAGCGCCTGCTCGGCGGTGCGGCAGCCTGCCGTGGTCAGTTCGAGATTCGAAGACCACCGGTAATCCGGATCGTGCCGCCGCGTCGTGGAAGCGCACGGCCCGTGGCACCACCCCGCTCGCCGCGACCGGGCCGGCCAGCATCGGCCCGAAGAACCCCTCGGGCCGAATGACATTCACCTGCCAATGCACCGCCAACACGGCGGCGCGGATGCGTGGGATCGCCATGCGGTGATCGTGACGCATCGACGCCGCCGATGTCTTCGATTCGGCGAAAGCTCAGGACGAATAGTCCTTGCGCAACTGCACTTTCACGACCTTGCCGCTGGCATTGCGCGGCAGCTCGGCCACGATCACCAGATCCTTTGGGTGCTTGTAGCGCGCCAGGTTCTCGTTGAGGAACGGCGCCAGCTCGTCGAGGGTGAGCTCGGCGTCCGGATCGACCAGGGCGACAACGGCAACCGGCACCTCACCCCACTTCTCGTGTGCCCGCCCGACCACCGCGGCCTCGCGGATCTTCGGATGTGCGAAGAGCACATTCTCCACCTCGGCGCAGTAGATGTTCTCGCCGCCGGAAATGATCATGTCCTTCTTGCGGTCGACCACCCAGAGGAAGCCCTCCTCGTCCGCGCGGACCAGGTCACCGGAGTGGAACCAGCCACCGGCGAAGGCGTCGGCGGTGGCCTCCGGCTTGTTCCAGTAGCCCTGCATGAGAGTCGGTCCGCGATAGACGATTTCGCCAATCTCGCCGGGCGCGACATCGTTCATCTCGTCGTCGACGACGCGGGCCTGGATGGTCGGGATCGGCTTACCGACCGAACCGAGCTTGCGAATCGCGTCCTTGCCCTCCAGCACACAGGTGATGGGCGACATCTCGGTCTGGCCGAAGACCGCGACATTGACCGCGTCCGGGAAACAGTCGGCCATGGCCCGCAGCACGGTATCGGAGGCGGGGGCCGCACCCCAGCTGAGCACCTTCAGCGCGAGCTTGCGCTGCTTGACCGTCGGCTCCTCGCAGATCATCTGCCACTGCGCTGGCACGCAGAACGCGGTGGTGGCCTGCTCGCGCTCGACGGCGTCGAGGAATTCGGTGGGATCGAAGGCACCGAGCGGGTGCAGCACGGTTTTGCCGCCGAGCAGGAAATACGGTGCGAGACTGCCGAGTCCGGCGATATGGAACAGCGGCGAGGTGCAGAAGCCGACCGAATCGGGCCCGATATCCGTGGCCCGAATGCTGGTCAGCGCTTGGCCGTTCATATTCGAGTGGGACAGCACCGCGCCCTTCGGGCTGCCGGTGGTGCCCGAGGTGTACATGATCAGCGAGGGGGTGTCCTCGGGAATGTCCAGCGGCGTATGGGGTTCGCCGCCCTCGGTAATCACATCGTCGTAGCCGAGCACTCCGTCGGCGCTCTGTCCGCCGATCACAATGCAGGTCGCCAGCTCGGGCGCCTGACCCTGCACGGCGGTGGCCAATGGCTGCAGCATGGTGTCGGTGACGATCGCCTTGGCGCCGGAATCGCTGACGATATAGGCGACCTCGGGCGGGGTGAGCCGGAAGTTCACCGGGACCGCGATGGCGCCGAGTGCGTTGATGCCGAAGACGGCCTCGAGGTATTCGGGATAGTTCAGCGCCAGGATCAGCACCCGGTCACCGAAGCCGATGCCGCGGCGGGCGAGCGCGTCGGCGAACTTCAGCGAACGCTCGTGCAACTGCCGCCAGGTGGTGTCCACACCACGGAACCGCACGGCGACCGCGTCCGGGCGCATCTGCGCATGCGATGCGATCTGGTTGTTCCAGTGGTTGCGCCGCGACCTGATCGGCTCGTCGAGCGCCTGTGCACCGGTGGTCATGCCACTCCTCTCGGACCGCCAACCGTGCGCCGGAGTATCCGACGGCGTCGACGGGCTGAACTGAGAGCAGAATAACAACTAACTTAATCCAGCAGCAAGCGACCGATATGGGAATCGCTGTTAATCGTCTCGGAGCGGCGACCTCGAGCCAGAAACTACCTCTAGCTGCGCTTTTATATGCTATCTCAATAGTTGCTTTGCGCCTTCACGCGCGTCTAGTGGGCCATACGATGCGAATCCCGGCTCACTTACAAGTTGAACAGCAGACGATTCCCGTGTCACCATCACTGCGTAAGGGCGCCACTGGCACGCCCCGCAACGCATAGGAGAAGCGCAATGCTGCGTACCAGGTTCACCGAGACATTCGGCGTCGAACACCCGATCGTGCAGGGCGGCATGATGCATGTCGGCCGCGCAGGCCTCGTCGCGGCCGTCGCCAACGCGGGCGGGCTCGGCTTCATTACCGCGCTGACCCAGCCCACCCCCGACGACCTGCGCAAGGAGATCGCGCGGACCAGGGAGCTGACCGATAAGCCGTTCGGTGTGAACGTCACGATCCTGCCGTCGATCAATCCGCCACCGTACGCCGAATACGTGCAGGCGATCATCGAGAGCGGCATCAAGATCGTCGAGACCGCGGGCAGCAATCCGGAGCCCTTCCTGCCGTACTACCGGGAGGCCGGTATCAAGGTGCTGCACAAGTGCACCAGCGTGCGGCATGCGTTGAAGGCGCAGAAGATCGGCGTCGACGGCGTCAGCATCGATGGATTCGAATGTGCGGGACATCCGGGTGAGGACGATATTCCCGGGCTGATCCTGATCCCGGCCGCCGCACGGGTTCTCGATATTCCGATGATCGCCTCGGGCGGTATCGCCGATGCCCGCGGTCTGGTTGCCGCGCTCGCGCTCGGTGCCGACGGCGTCAATATGGGCACGCGCTTCCTGTGCACACAGGAGTCGGCGATCGACCAGAAGGTCAAGGAACAGATCGTCGCCAACTCCGAACTCGACACCCAGCTGATCTTCCGGACCATGCGCAATACCGCGCGCGTCGCGGATAACGAGATCAGCCGCAAGGTCGTCGAAATCGAAAAGGCCGGCGGTACTTTCGAAGATGTCCGCGATCTGGTCGCGGGTGCGCGCGGCCGACGCGTCTTCGACGAGGGCGACCTCGACGCGGGCATCTGGTCGGCAGGGCTGGCCCAGGGCCTCATCCAGGACATCCCCTCCTGCGCCGAACTGATCGGCCGGATGGTCGCCGACGCGGAAGAGCTCATCACCGCGGGACTCGCGGAAACAGTGGTCGCCTAGCGATTCGTTGCGAGCCCCGGGCCGAGTGCCCAGGGCTCGTCCGATCGTCGAGTACCGACTGAATTTCGACCCGATAAGGCGGGTTACCGCTTCCGTGCTGCGAGCGCCTCGACGGCCGCGTAGTCGTGGGCGGCGACGATTTCGATGCCGTCGGGTAGAGCGTGCAGGCGGTGGATGGTGGCGAAGGTGGCGTCGCGGTCGGCATCGAAGAGTTGGCCGGGCATGGGGGCCTTCTCGCGGATCAGCTCGACCTGGAGTTTGTTCCATACCGCGTCGCCCGCGAGCAGGACCCGGGTGCCGTCGTCTACCGCGAGCAGGACGCCGATGCTGCCTGGGGTATGTCCGGCGAGGTCGACCAGCAGCACCGAACCGTCACCGAACAGGTCAAGGCTGCGCGGGAAGGTGAGCACCGGCGGGCCGTCGAGTTCGAAGGTGTCGAAGGCGCGCCCGCGCAGTGGGCCTCGGGCAACGCCGGCCGGGGCATGCGGGCCGTCGAGGGCCCAGGCGCGTTCGACGGCGGGTAGTCGGATGGTCACGGAATCGGGCAGTTCCAGCAGGCCGGAGATGTGGTCCCAGTGCAGATGGGTCGGCAGGACGAAATCGATCGCGTCGACGGCGATATCGCGGGCGGCCAGCGCGTCGGAGAGCCCGAGCACCGGCTTATCGGGCGCGACCAGGAGCGGAATCGGGAACGGCAGCTCGGGCAGCACCCGGTCGTGCACACCGGCGCACAGGGCCGGATCGACCAGGAATCGCGCCTTCGGATGTTCGATCAGATAGGCCGACATGGTCATCGGAAGTTCGCGCAGGCTGCGCACGCCCTCCGCGACGATCGTGGTCGGCGCGGCCATGCGGGCCTGCATCAGGACGGTGAGCCCGACGGTCGCCTCGGTCTGCGGCAGCGGGGCCGGTTCCAGACCGGCCAGCAACGCGGTATCGGGGCGACGCGGGCGCAGCAATCGACCAGGCGTGGCCGCCAGTGCGCTGCAGCAGCGCAGCAGGGTCGGCAGGGTGGGCGTCCGCTCGGTTCCGGATTCGGGCACGGTGCCACCGTAGGCGATCACGGTAGACGACGAAAGAGCCGGGTATGCAGGACAATTCCGGACAATCCACCAGCCTGGACGACACCTTGATCACGCCGATATCTACGGCATAATCGCAGGGGGTACCGGCGTGGGGGCACCAGCCCTCCGGCGACGGGAGGAGGACGGATGGGGCCTGATCTTCCGGACGGGCAGGGTGTTGTCTCGAGCGACCTGCGAACAGTCGCCGACGGTGTTTCGAACGGAACCGGTTCGCGACGTGCCGCGCTACTGAGCGCTGCCACCGCCGCCATCGCCGACCTGCTGAATGTCGATGTCGCAAGGGTCTCGACCAATGCGCCGTTCAGCGATCTCGGCCTCGGCTCGCTGCAACTGGCGCGGCTGACGGCGCATCTGGAAGATGCCATGGGAGTCGAGGTTTCGCTCACCACCCTCTACGACCATCCGGACATCGAGCAGCTTGTCGAGTATCTCGCGATGCGATGAGCACCGTCGAAACCGCGTCCGTCCGGCCGAATCCGCCGGTATCGATCGTGGGCATCGGCTGCCGGGTGCCCGGCGCGCCGAATGTGTCCGAGTTCTGGCGGATGCTGCGCGATGGCCGGGATGCGACCGGTGCACCGCCGCCTGGTCGACCTGGCACGCGTACCGCCGGATATCTCACAGACGTCGACGCGTTCGACAACGACTGGTTCGCGATCTCCGGTCGCGAGGCCGCGCTGATGGATCCGCAACAGCGGCTGGCGCTCGAGGTCGCGATCGAGGCACTCGACGATGCCGGAATCGGCTATCGCACCAGGGGTTCCGGGGCTGCGGTGGTATTCGGTGCGTGTGCCTACGATCACGGCATCGCGGTGCTCGGCCGCGCCGGGCACGATGCGCCGTACGCGGTCACCGGATCGGCGCTCAGCATCATCGCCAACCGGCTGTCCTATGTCCTGGACCTGCACGGACCGAGTCTGGTGGTGGACAGTGCCTGCTCGTCCTCGCTGGCGGCGGTGGATCTCGCGGTGCGTCTGCTGGCCGATGAGGCGGTGCCGTTCGCGATCGTCGGCGGGGTGAATCTCACGCTCCTGCCGCATACCTCGGAGTACCTGGCCGAAGGCGGGTTCCTCGCGCCCGACGGGCGCTGCAAACCATTCGATGCCGCTGCCGACGGATATGCCCGCGGTGACGGATGCACCGTGGTGGTGCTGCGGCGCACCGCCGACGCGCTGCGGGACGGGCATCGGGTGTACGCGGAAATCCTCGGCACGGCAGTCGGTTCGGACGGACGGTCCAATGGGCTGTACGCGCCGAGCGGCCGGGCCCAGCAGGAAGTCATTCGTACCGCCTGGGCACGGGCCGGACTCGATCCACATGATGCCGGGTACGTCGAATGCCACGGCACCGGAACGCCATTGGGTGATGCGGTAGAGGTGGGTGCGCTCGCTGCGGTAGTCGTCAGCGATGCCGAACCGACCTGGATCGGCTCCCTCAAATCCAATATCGGACATCTGGAGGCTGCCGCCGGAATCACCGGAATGATCAAGGCGGCGCTGTCCATTCGACACGGCACAATCCCGCCGACCATCAATTTCCACACCGAGAACCCGCTGCTGAAGCTCGCCGAACACGGATTGCGGGTACCGACCGAGCCCGTCGACTGGACCGAAACACCGGTGTGTGCGCGACGTGCCGGAGTCAGCTCATTCGGATTCGGCGGAACGAATGCGCACGTAGTGCTGCGCGGTCTCGAGACCGCGGGCCACCGGAGTTATGAACCGCCCGTATTGCTTCCGGTCACCGGCCGCGATATCGCGGAGCTGCGGTCGCATGCGTTGCGGTGGGCGGAGTTGCTCGAGTACATGTCGTCAGACGGCACGAGCGACGATTCACGAAACAGCATGAGCAATGCCCCACGCAACAGGCCCAGCAGCGCCGCGCCTGATCGCATGAGCAGCGGCTCACGCGGCACCACCAACATCCCCTCACACGACGGCATCGGCACCGTGTCGGGTAAGGACACCAGCTCGGCATCGCGCGACGACATCAGCGACCCTTCGCACAACACCGCAAGCAGCGCCTCCCATGTCAGTGTCAGCACCGGCAACGCACCGCGCGAAAGCACCTGTCGCACTTCGCCCGAGCACACGAGCGACTCGCACCAGGGCCCGAACAGCGATTCCCGCGGCAGGCCCAGCAGCGCCACGCGCGATGGCATGAGCACAGCTTCGGGTACCGACACCAGTCGCACATCGCACGACAACATCAGCACCCCCTCCCACAACGGCGCACGCAGGCCCTCTCGTGGCGACACCGGCAACGCACCGCGCGAAAGCACCTGTCGCACTTCGCACGAGCACACGAGCGAATCGCACCAGGGCACGGACAGCGATTCCCACGAGGGCGCTAGCGACGATTCACGTGAGCGAACAAGTGGTGATTCACGCGAGCACATGAGTGGCACTTCGCGCGAAGGCACAAGTGGTGATTCACGCGCGCGCTCGAGCAGCGTTACACGCGCGGATGTGGGCGCAGCGACCGGCGCGATTGTGGCGAGCTACTCGGGTACCGGCGGTAGCGATCGCGAAATTCTTCGGCAATTCGCGGCTGGCGCGGCACGGTTGATACCTGAGGATGCCCGGGCCGCAGTTGTTGCGCGGGATCTGAGTGATGCGGTGGATCAGTTGCGGGCGTTGGCGGGTGGGGAGTCCGGGGGCGGGGTGATCGGCGCTGGTTCGGTGCGGCGGCGGGGTGGCGTGCTGTTCCTGTTTTCTGGGCAGGGTGGGCAATATTCCAAGATGGGGCGGGGTCTGGCGGCTCGCTATCCGGTATTCGCGCAAGCGGTGACCGCTGCCGCGGATGCGATTGCGGCGGCGGGTGGCGGGCGAGTTTGGACACCGCGCAACGGGTTCGCGCTCAGCGGTGCGGCGAGCAACGGAAGCAGTGCGACCGAACTCGTGCAACCGGCGATCTTCGCATTCCAGGTGGCGCTCGCCGAACTGCTGGCCGCATGGGGGATCGAACCGGATGCGGTGGTCGGGCACAGTCTCGGCGAGGTGGCAGGGGCCGCGGTGAGCGGTGCGTTATCGCTTTCGGATGCGGCCCGAGTCGTGGTGCAGCGCAGCCGGATTCTGGCGCGGCTCGACGGGCACGGTGCGATGGCGGTGCTGGAGACGACAGCGGATGAGGCGGCGCGGCTGGTCGAGCCACTGCACGCGACGGTAGCGATCGCGGCGATCAATGGACCTCGTTCGGTGGTGATCTCCGGTGCGCCGCGCTACATCGATGCGCTCGTCCGCCGGGCCAAACGCAGGCAGATATTTGCGCGACGGATCGCCGTCGACTTCGCCGCACACAGTCCACAGGTAGGCGCGCTGCTCCCCGAATTCGTCGACACGCTCGGCGGACTCACCGCGCAGGTGCCGCGTGTCCCGATGTACTCCACGGCGCGTCGACGCGAAACGATCACCACAGCCGCGATGGACGCCGACTACTGGGCCGAAAATGCCTCGAGAACGGTCGACTTGGCCGCCGCGCTGCAAAAGGCCGCCGACGACGGATTCGCGACGGTGCTCGAAATCGCACCCCATCCGGTCCTGACACCCGCGATCGGTGAGTTCCCCGAATTCGCCGGCGCCACCCACATGGTGACCACCCGCGACAACGAGGCCGGAACCTTCCTGACCTGCCTCGCAAAGCTCTACCTCGAAGGCCGCCCGTTGAATTGGGCCGCAAACGGCCCCTTCACCGCACCCCCGCCCGCACGCCAATGGTCCCACCGCCGGTTCCCCCTGATCGCCACCCTCGATCCCGGCACCACCCACGTCGCTACCACGGAGCCCGGCACGACCAGCGACGCCGCAACCGAACCCAGCACCACTCGCAACGCCGCAACCGAACCCAGCACGACCCGCGACATCGCCACCCAGGCCGACACCACCAACGTTCCTGCCACCGAGCCCAGCACGTCGTACGTCGCTACCACAGAACCGCGCACGGCCCACGACGCTGCAACCAAGCCCGACGCAGCAACTAAATCCGGCGTCATCCGCGACGCTGCGACCAAGCCGAGCAGCATCCGCGCCGCCGCAACCGAACCCGACACCCACGGCGCCGCAACCAAGTCCACCACCACCGGCCACGCCGGCACCAAGCCCGAAACCACCTTCGGCACCGCCACCGCAAACAGCACTCCCCGAGACGCCGCAACCGAACCCAGCACCACCCACGGCACTGCGGCTGAGCCCGGTACCACCCATCGCAGTGCCACCGATCCCGCTCTCAACGGCCACGCCGTCAACAACTCCGCCGTCTCCGACTTCGGCGCAGGGATCGGAGTCGATGTCGTCCGTAGCGATACCCACGACCCGAACACAACTACCCAGCTCGCGGCTCCGCACAGCCGAAATGGCCAGGGTGCGAACACAACCACCGGGCACGATGCTGGTGGCGGCCAAGACGCTCTCGACTCGAACACAACCGCCCGCGACTCGAACACAACCGCCCGACCCGACACGGCTAGCGGTCGCGACAGCCACAGCGCGAATACAACCACCATTCGCAGCCGAAATGCCCATGGCGCGGACACAGCCGGTTTCGACATCGGTGGCGGCCCCGACGCCCACGACTGGAACACAACCACTCCTCTCGGCCGAGACATCCACGCCACGAACACAACCCGTGGTTTCGGCGTCGGTCGCAGCCGAGATGCCGTCGATTCGAGCGCATCCGGCATCTTCATCGCTGAATCCGAATTCCCCGCAGACGATCTCCACGATCACGTGGTGCAGGGTGCCCCGACAGTCCCCGCGGTCTTCTGGCTGCTCAGGCTCATCGGCCTGGCTGGGGCCGGGCGGACGATCGGCGATTTCGTGGTGCATGAGCGGACCGGGCTTGCCGCGCTGTCCGCTGTCATTTATCGAGCCGATGGTGCTGGAAGGTTGCAGGCGGAGGTCACAGGCGCCGGGACGCTGGCTTCGGCACGGTTGGCCGGTGACCCCACACCCGGGGATATCGTCGCATGGATGCGGGTGGTCGATGCAAATCGGGCAGGCCGTCGGCGGATGCGAGCGCTCACGCCAGGTGTTTTCTACGACTCGTTGCGTGCACGGCAACTCGACTACGGTCCCGGCTTCCGCGCGCTGTGCGATATCGAGGCCGGACCCGATTGTGCGGTGGGGTCGTTCGATTCCGCCCCGCTGCAGCGCTCGTCGACGCTCGACAGCTGCCTGCATCTGCTCGCCGCCGCGACCTGGGACCACCTGCCCCCCGCCGATACCATCCCGCTGCCGATCGGCATCGAATCCGCCTGGCTGTCGGCCGAACCGGACCTGGTTCTGCTGGAAGCCCATGCGCTCGTGCGTGATCGATCGACGACCGGCGTGACCGGCGACATCATCGGCACCGATCAGCACGGCGTCCCCGTGCTCGCGCTGTCGGGTATCCGCATACGTTTTGCGACGGTCGAATCCACAACGCAGGTCGGCCTGTTCCGCCAGGAAACGTGGATCCCGTACCTCGGCAACGCCCAGAGCAACGGCCGGCGCAACAGCACCACGAATTTGCAGCGCGCTTTGGTTATCGGCGAATCCCAGCTCGCCATCCGGCTCGCCAGAGAACTCGACCGCACCCTGCCCACCGAACGCGTTGCCCGCGAACCGGATGCCGCCGGTCCGATCGTCTCCGCTGTACTCGCCGGACGCACCGGCACCGCAGACACGGCAGTCGTCGTGGTCTGGCCCACCGAATCCGGCGCGACTCACACCGGCCACGACGCCGGGTCCGCGATCAGTGCCACCGCCACGACCGGACGCATGCTGGATCTGCTCCAACGCGTCCAATCCGAGGACACCACAGCATCTTTGACGATCGTCCTCCCGGAACCTGGCGCGACCGACCGCCAACCGCCCGCTCGGAGCCGACAGCGCAGCTCGCCGGACAAAACGATCATGACGATGGCGGTAGCCGGTTTGGTGCGGTCGATGCAGCTCGAATCGGGCCGCGAAGTGCGGCTCGTATGGACCGATACATCACCGTCCGCAGTGTCGCGACTGCAAGAACTCATCGCCACCGCCCACGCGCTCCCCGATGAGCTCCGCATCTGCGCCGACGCCATCATGGCACGCCGTTTCATCCCCACCCGTCCCCGATCGACCACCCCGACGCCGATCGACCCCAACGGCACCTATGTGGTCACCGGCGGATTGGGTGCGCTCGGTTCGGTCGCGGTGCGCTGGCTGCTCGATGCCGGTGCCCACGATGTCGTGGTGCTCACCCGCGCACCCAGACCGGTGCCTGCACTCCTGGACGGACTCGAGGACCGGATAGTGGTGGTGCGCTGCGACGCCGCCGATCGCAGCGATCTCGCCAACGCGCTCGACGATGTTCGCGAATGCGGTTCCACCATCCGCGGCGCCGTCCATGCCGCGGGCGCACTCGAAGACGCCGCCTTCGAAGCCGTAACCGCCCGTCAACTCGCCCGCATGTTCGCGCCGAAGCCTATCGCCGCGAACAACCTCATCGAGCTCACCGCCACCGACCCAACCGACTTCGTGCTGCTGTTCTCCTCGGCCACCGGTGCACTGGGCGCACCCGGACAGGCCGCTTACGCCAGCGCGAATGCCGCAATGGACGCCCTCGCTCATAGACACCCGGGTCGGCGTGTACTGAGCATCGGCTGGGGCGTGTGGGATTCGGGCCTCACCGAGGGCGCGGGGGGTGCGGCACATCTGCGTCGCGCCGGAATCTCCGCATTCGATATCCCACGCGGCACCGAATTACTCGCCCAGACCATGTATTACAACGAGCCCTACTTGCTCGCCCTCGACTACACGCCGACCGCCGATCCCGCCCCGGTCGCCACCCGACTGCGCAACCTGCTCACCGACCAACCGGCAACAGTCCCCGCGCCGCCGAACCCGATACCGCCGCGTCCGGCCGAACCACTCACCACGACCATCCGCGCCGCTCTCGCCGCCACCCTTGACCTGACCGCCGACCACGTCGATCCGGAAGCCGATTTCAACGAATTGGGCCTGAGCTCCCTGCTGGGCATAGAAATGCGCCGACACCTCGAAACCCGCCTCAATATCCGCATCTCGACCGCCGAACTGTTCCAACACCCCACCATCACCGCACTCGGCGCAGCCCTGGCCGACCGAGTCGCCGCCGCGAAATCCGATGGGGTGCTGTGACTTCTCCGAACACGATGCGGCCGACCGATGCGCTGGCGGCCCGGGTCGCGGAGTGGGCACGAACCAGGCCCAATGACAATGCGTACACCGAATTGCGTTATCGCGGGCAGGATTGCACTCCGGTCACACTGACCTACGAACAACTGCACCACGCAGCGGGCGCTCAGGCTCAAAGACTCAGGGCGACAACCGATCCCGGCGATCGAGTGGCAATTCTGTGCGCTCATGGAATCGACTACGTCATAGCCTTTTTCGCCTGCCTCTACAGCAATCGCATTGCGGTGCCGCTATTTCCGCCGACGGGCAATAGAAACAGGTCTCGACTCGAAGGTGTACTCGCCGATGCTCGGCCCGCATCGAGCCTGATCTCGGCGACCGACACCACCACGAGCGAGATCTTGGGTCCAGCCCTGGGCCGAGCGCTGGTACTGACACCAGAAACCACCGCGGCAGCCGACCCGACTATCGATCGAACAGACACGGCCTATCTCCAGTACACCTCCGGATCGACCAAGACCCCGGCCGGTGTCGAAGTAACACACGCGAATCTCACTGCGGCGCTGGATCAATTGTGGACCGCGGTGCCCGCGGTGCGCACCCAACCCATCGTCTCCTGGCTCCCGTTCTTCCACGATATGGGCTTGATCCTGGCTCTTTCACTACCGCTCTACTCCGGCGTGCACGGCGTGACCATGGCGCCGGCCGAATTCGTGAAACGTCCCATCCGCTGGCTGCGCGCCCTCAGCGACTACCGTGCCGGCGCCACCGGCAGCCCCAATTTCGGCCTGACGCTCGCGGTCTCGGCAACCACCCCCGCCGAACGCGCGGGCCTGGACCTATCCCACCTCGACGCACTCCTCAACGGAGCCGAACCGATCCGCACCGAGGCTCTGACCGCCTTCACCGAAACCTTTGCCCCCTACGGATTCCGACACCGCGCCCACACTCCGGGCTTCGGCTTGGCCGAGGCCACACTCTCGGTCACCGTATGCGATCAGTCGACCGAACCCGTCACACATCGATTCGACCGAACAGCCTTGGCACAGGGCCGCGCACAGACCGCACAGGAAGGCGTTCCACTCGTCGGCTGCGGCGTACCCGCAGGCCAGCGAGTCGCGGTGGTGGAGCCCAACGAGCACGCCGAGGTTGCGGCGGGTACCGTCGGCGAGATCTGGGTCTGCGGCCCCAATGTCTGCGCCGGTTATTACAACAATCCGATCGCCACCGCGGCGACATTCCGGGCCTCCATGTTCGGGAGTGACGAATCCTGGCTGCGCACGGGCGATCTCGGCTTCTGGCATGAGGGCCAGCTCTATATCGCGGGCAGGCGCGAGGACCTCATCATCATCGACGGCCGCAACCACTATCCGGCCGATATCGAATCCACGGTTTCCGACTGTGCCCCCGAGCTGCGCGCCGGCCATGTGACCGCATTCGGCCACGATGACGGCCACCGCGAGGATCTGGTGGTCGTCGCCGAACTCGCCGACACGGCGGCCACCGGATCAGCGGAACTGGCCCTTCGCATCCGCAATGCCATCGCGGCCGCCCATGAGGTGACACCGGGGGCCGTTGTCCTGGTCGAACCGGGCCGGATTCCGAAAACCTCCAGCGGCAAATTGCGCCGCGGCGAATGCCGAGCGCTCTACCGCGCGGGCCACCTAACCCAGCCATAGCGAAAACACCCGCCGACCTCCCCCAGCTCGCCCACATCGGGCGCGATGATGGGCGAATGGCGACCGCAATCATCCCCGTGACATGGAAAGACCAGCCGGAAGAACACGACTACCCGGCGGCCGCGGACTATCTGGAGCTGCTCGCCGAACCGGACGTGGTCGACGCCGTGATCGCGGAACTGCGCGCCGCTCCGGTCGTGCACAAGAAGGCCAAGGACATTCTGCGTGCGGCCGGACTCGAACTG
Source organism: Nocardia sp. NPDC006982 (assembly GCF_042869435.1). Lineage (NCBI taxonomy): Bacteria > Bacillati > Actinomycetota > Actinomycetes > Mycobacteriales > Nocardiaceae > Nocardia > Nocardia sp. NPDC006982. Next base: position 613,799 of record NZ_JBIAFV010000002.1, read on the forward strand.
GTGTCGGCCGAGAATCCGTATGTCCGCCGCGATCTCATCAAGATCAATAATCGCAAGTCGCTATCGCCGATCCTGCTGGTGCGCGGCGACTTCCGCGGCGGCGTGCCCATGGTCATCGCCGATGGCTACCACCGCGTGTGCGCCGTCCACTGGGCCGATGAGAATATCGCTATCCCGGCGAAGATAGCCGCTATGCCGCAATGACCTTCGCAACCCTCGCCCTGGTCATCGCGCTCGGATTGTGCGGACCGCTGCTCGCACTGCGGCAGAGCTGGCACATCCCGGTGATCCTGGGTGAATTGCTCGCGGGCATTGTCTTCGGCACCACCGGATTCGGCATCCTGCACCCCGCCGACCCGATCTTCACCTTTCTCGCGGATATGGGTTTCGCGGTCGTCATGTTCGTCGCGGGCACCCATGTCCCGGTGCGTGATCCGGCGGTTCGCTCGGCACTCGGTAAGGGCGCGGTCCGGGCCGTCCTGGTCGGATTGCTCGCCGTCGCAGCCGGATTCGGGCTGGCCCGCTGGTTCGGAACCGGACACGGTGCGGTCTATGCGGTGCTGATGGCGTCCTCATCGGCGGCGCTGGTGCTGCCGATCATCGATTCGGTCGGTCTGTCGGGAAAGCCGGTACTTGCCCTCACCGCCCAGGTCGCGATCGCCGATACCGCCTGCGTGGTGGCGCTGCCGCTGGTGATCGATCCGGCGAATGCGGGCCGCGCGGCACTGGGCGCCGTCGCGGTGGCGGCGGCCGCCACTGTGCTGTTCCTGGTGCTGCGCAAGCTGGAGCTGTCTGGTCGGCGGCGGCGAGTGCATCGACTGTCCGAGAAGCGCGCATTCGCCCTGGAACTGCGGGTCAGTCTCGCGGTGCTGTTCGCCCTGTGCGCATTGGCAACCCAGACCCGGGTGTCGATCATGCTCGCCGGATTCGCCGCCGGACTCGCGGTCGCCGGAATCGGGGAGCCGCGGCGCGTGGCCCGGCAACTCTTCGCCATCAATGACGGCTTCCTCGGCCCGTTGTTCTTCATCTGGCTGGGCGCCCGACTCAATCTGCGCGAATTCGGCGACCACCCGCGGCTCATCGGGCTCGGTCTCGCACTGGGTATCGGCGCGGTGCTGGTGCACCTGAGCACCCGCGTCGCGGGTCAGCCAGTCGCCTTCGGCATCCTCGCGGCGGCCCAGGTCGGCGTCCCGGTTGCCGCCGTCACCGTCGGCTCGCAACTACACGTCCTGGTGCCCGGCGAAGCATCCGCGATGATGCTCGGCGCCCTGTGCACTATCGCCGCTGCCGCACTCGCGGCCAGCCGAATCGCAACCCGCACCGCGAAATCCGGCGCGAATTAGCGCCTCAGTTATCGGTGCGGCCGAGTAGACGGTCCGTCTCGCGGCGTTCCCGCTTGGTGGGTCGACCGGAGCCTCGGTCGCGGCGTGGCATGGCCACGAGGATCTCCCGAGGTGGCGGCGGGGGGCTCCGGTCGATCAAGCACTGCGCGGCGATCGGAGGGCCGACGCGCTTGGTGATGACGCGCTCCACGATGACAATGCGTTCGATGCCACCGGCTCGGACGCGGACCTCGTCACCGGGGCGAACCGGTTGGGCCGGTTTGGCAGCAACACCATTCACCCGGACGTGGCCGCCGCGGCAGGCTTCCGCAGCCGCGGACCTGGTCTTGAAAAGACGCACCGCCCACGTCCAGGAGTCCACGCGGGCCTGGTTCGGGGCGGTGTTCTTGGTAGTCGGTTGGGCGGGTGCCACCCTTAGACCATACGGCGTGCCGTCACAACCATGTCGGGGCGCAGGGGGGTGTAGGACACCGGCTGACCGGACTGGACCGCATTGAGCAGCTTGCCATCGCCCGCGTACAGGCCGACGTGGCCGCCACCGTTGGTCACCACGATATCGCCGGGCTGCAGGTCCTCGAAGGCGACCGGAGCGCCGACGTGCGACTGTTCGAAGCTGGTGCGCGGCAGTTCGATTCCGGCCTGCTTGTAGGCCCACTGGACCAGACCCGAGCAGTCGAAGCTGAACGGTCCGGAGGCACCCCAGGAGTACTGCGCGCCGACCTTGCTCTTGGCGGCGTCCAGCGCGACGTCACTGGCGGTGTTGTGGAACATCTGCGGCATTGCCGGGGCGAACAAGCCGGGGAGCGACGGCGCGGCCTGCGGGGCAACGGCCTCCGGGGCGGGCGCGGCGGGCATCGAGGCGAGTGCCTGGGTGAGCTGCTTACCCAGATCCTGGGCCTGCTGGTCGAATTCCTGCGGAACTGGAACGTCGAAATCGCCGATTCCCGGGATGTTGATGGTGGCTGCCATCGCGGGGATCGCGGGCATCGCACCAGTAGATGCGGCGACCGCGCCCATGACGAGCGCACCCTTGACGGAATTCGGTAGCCGCGATTCCCGCTGCAAGCTGTGTTTACCCACCGAGCCGTGTCTCCGATCTTTCTGCTCTCCCGCCGACCGGGTCAGCTGTCGGTTCGGACCGGCAGAACGGCCCCAACTCCCAGTTGAATCTCTGGGTCCCGGTACGGCAGTCGGATTTGGTGGCCCCGACAGCCGTTTTGGCGGTAACTCAGTGGCGCCGCTTCTCTTCCGAACCGACAGACTCCACTGGGTCACGAAGAGATTACGGCCAGGACGCGGTGTTGTCCAGCGCACAGACCAGCGTCTTCGTGGATGATCGAAAAATCCCAGGACGAGCGGCGCAATTGCGACACGCCCAGATGGTCACGACACGGTATCGGCGACGCACCGCGTGTTATCGAACCGAAGTCCCGATCGGAAGTGACACTGCGTCCACCGGATTCGCGATCCACCGATTGCTACCCGTCGGATCCGGGACTGCGCTGATCGAGCGCCCGCTCCAGTTCATCAATCCGGCGCCGCGCATCGGCCAGGCCGACCTCCAGCCGACCGAGCGCCACCACCAGCGGACCCACCGCGATATCCGCGACGAGTTGCGGATCGTCGAGGCCGCCTTCGATCGCCTCCAGAATGTTGGACCGGATGTGGCCTGCCACAGGGGCTTCGGCGGGAACTTTCCAGGACTCGACCAACTCGGCAAGGGTGGGGAGTGGTTCCGTGGGCATGCCCCTCAGCATGCGACAGTTTGCTAGCAATATCTAGGACACGCCTTATATATGGCCAGATTCGGCTGACGAAACGCGCTACGGTGTCTGGGCATGGACCCCGTGCGGAATCCGTATGCTCCCGGAGCCGGACAGCGCCCACCCGAATTGGCCGGGCGCGATAAGCAACTCAAGGCCTTCGACGTTGTGCTGGAGCGGATCGCGCGTGGTCGACCGGAACGCAGCGTCATGCTCACCGGATTGCGCGGTGTCGGAAAGACCGTGCTGCTCAACCAACTTCGCTCTGCCGCAGGCTCACGCGGTTGGGGCACAGGCAAAATCGAGGCCCGCCCGGATCAGGAACTGCGCCGCCCGCTGTCGTCGGCGCTGCATATGGCCGTCCGTGCGATAGCCATGGCACACCGCAACCAGGAGCGCGTCGACGACTTCCTCGGCATACTCAAGGCTTTCGCGCTGCGCTCCACCGCCGATAAGGGCATGCGGGAGCGCTGGCAGCCCGGTATCGACGTGCCCGCGGTCACCGGTCGCGCCGACTCCGGCGATATCGAGATCGACCTGATCGAACTGCTCAAGGAGGCGGCCGCGCTGGCCAGCGATATCAACGTCGGCATCGCGGTCTTCATCGACGAAATGCAGGATCTCGGTCCCGCCGATATCTCCGCGATCTGCGGCGCCTGTCACGAATTGAGTCAGGACACCGCGCCTCTGATCGTGGTGGGTGCCGGGCTGCCGCATCTACCCGCGGTGCTGTCCGCTTCGAAGAGCTACTCCGAGCGACTGTTCAGCTACCACCGCATCGACCGGCTGGACCGCGAATCGGCGGATCAAGCCCTCATCGCACCGGCCGAGCGCGAAGAGGTGAAGTTCACCGAGGAAGCGCTGGATGCCCTGTACCAGAGGGCGGATGGCTATCCGTACTTCGTGCAGGCCTATGGCAAAGCCGCTTGGGATCAGGCGCCCGAGAGCCCGATCACCGCCGAGGATGTCGAGGTGGCGGCACCGAGCGCCGAAGAGGAACTGGCCGTCGGATTCTTCGGTTCCCGGTACGAGCGCGCCACCCCGGCCGAACGCGAATATATGCGCGCCATGGCCGATTTGGCGGGCGACGACGGTCCGGTGCCGACCGCGGCGGTGGCCAATGAGCTCGGCCGCAAACCCGCCTCGTTGTCACCGGCCCGCGACGGTTTGATCAAGAAGGGACTGATCTATTCGGCCGAGCGCGGCACCATCGGGTTCACGGTGCCGCACTTCGGTCGCTATCTGCGCAGCGTGTAGCCGAAAGCTCAGAACGGCAGGGGATAGCGGTAGTCGCAATTCCCCTGCGACGTGCACGCATTCTGCAGTGACCGCCAAGTGGCCGGGCCGACCACGCCGTCGTCGTAAATGCCGACGGCCCGTTGGAAGTTCCGCACCGCGGCCTTGGTCTTCGGCCCGAACTTACCGTCGACATCGACCTGGCCGTTGCCATAGCTGAAGGTCAGAAAGGCCTGGACCGCCGCGACACACGACCCCTGGTTGCGCACCCCCTCCTGCAGGGTCGGCCTCGCCGCCAGACACTGATCGAGCGACGCCGGGTACTGGACCTCGGCATGTGCGGGCGCCGCGATGGCGGCGGTTCCGGCGACCGCGGCGACCCCGATGGCCGCCGCGGCAATCGCCCGGCGAATCCGTTGAGCGCCGGAAAGCTGTGCTGCGTACATGATGTTCCTCGTAGTGCGCGAAGCCTCACCCCTGCTAGCGAAGCTGGTAGCGCCAAGTTAGGAACCGCGACCAACGACAGACCAACGAAGTACTCACGGAACAGCTCAGGCCAGCGGCCGCCGCACCTCGAGTGTCACCGACCCGATCCGGATGCGGTCCCCGTGCGCCAGCGCGGCCCGCCCTCGAATGCGCTTGTCATTGACGTACACGCCATTGGCCGACCCACGATCCTCGATCCGGACCGCGGCACCGTCCAACACAACGCTCGCGTGCTGCCGACTGGTCTTCGCATCCTCGAGCCGGATGTCGTTATCCGCACTGCGACCGATCGTCATACCCGCCCCGGTCACCTCGAAGTGCCTGCCGTCGTCGACGTACAACCGCACGTGGCCGAGCGTCTCCAGCAGCGTCGATCCGTCGGTATCCACATTGAGGCGCGGGCGAATTCGGCCCCGGTTCGGTAGCGGCTCACGGCGCAGGATCCGCTGTTCGAACCCGGTCGACCGGTCGCTCGGATCCATGCCCTGATCCCGCAGAATTCGGCGCACGACCCGACATGCTTCGAGCGCATCGCCGGGGCGCCCCGATTCGTACAGTGCCGTGATCAGTTGGGCCCACAGGGTTTCGCGCAGCGGATGACGTGCGGTCAGCGCGCGCAGCTCCCCGATGACCTCGGCGGCACGGCCCACGGCGATCTCCAGATCCAGCCGCGCCTCCAGCGTGCGCTGTCGCTCCTCGTCCATATGTGCGCAGAACGCCTCGACGAAGGTGGACATCGGCAACCCGTCCAGTGCCGAGCCGCTCCATTCCCCGAGTGCCCGCAGGAAGTGCTCGGCGGCATGTTCGTGATCACCGCTGTCGAAGGCGTCCATCGCCTCGGTCCTGGCCTGTTCGAAACGGCCGAGATCGCATTGCTCGTCGCGAAGGTCGAGGCAGTAGTTGCCGGAACTGTCGGTGCGCAGTATCGCGGTCGCGGCCACATCGGCGGCGTGCAGCGTGGCCCGCAGTTCGGCAATGCGATTGTGCAGGTTCGCGCGAAAACTGGGCGGCGGATCACCATCCCAGATGGTGATCGCCAACCGTGTCGGCGAGATGGCGTTGCGCCGATTGACCACAAGAACCGCGAGCATCGTCCTGGTCAGCGGTCCGCCCACAGCGAGCGGACGACCCGAGACATACCACCGGACCGGACCGAGGATGCGCACATCCACCGGCGTGACGGCATCGGGTGTCATGGCGCCGGTACGCATCGGCCGTCGAAGGCACCGTCGGCGACCCGAAATACCGGCCACTGGATGGCTTTCGCCCGCGTCTCCGGTCCGTAGATCCCGTCGACCGCGGCGCCATGGTCGACCTGCAGATGCCGAACGGCGCGCTTCATCGGAGTGTCGTACACCGTCGTCGCATCCAGTTCGATGCCGTGGCACATGGTCAGCGCCTGCCGCAAGGCCATCACCGAATCGCCCCGATCGCCTTCATCGAGCGCGCAGCGTGAATCGTCGTGATCGGCTGCCCCGCTGGGCAATTCGAGATAGAAGTCGGCGCCGATCGGTACCCGCACCCGCCAATAGCACCGCAGCAGACCCGGCTTCGCAGCGCTCGTCTGTGGCACGGTCGTGGGGGTCGCGCCATCGGATCGATTGGGAGTCGGCCAGACAGCGATCATCACTGCTGCCATGACAACGACAGCGATCGCCCCGAGCGCGGCGATGCGGCCACGCGGACGACGCGCCAGGCCGGACAATCCCCACCGGTACGGCCAGCGCTCGGTATCGCTGACCGCCAGCTCGACGGCCCGTGCGAATTCCATACAGGTCTGATATCGCCGCTCCGGCTCCGCCGCCATCGCCCGCGCGATGACCTCTTCCAGCGCCGGCGGCACATCCGGACGCACTCGAGTCGGCGCGAGCGTATCCCGCACCGTTCGAGTGCCTGCGGGCGACGGCGAACGCCCATTCGGATTCGCGCCGGTCAGCAGCGCCAACAGGGTGGCGCCGAGGGAATAGATATCCGCTCGGCGATCGACCGCGAGACCGCGCAGCACCTCCGGCGCGGCGAAGGCGGGAGTGCAAGCGCGCCAACCCGTTTCGGTTACCGTCGCGGCATCCTCGACGGTGCGGGCCAGCCCGAAATCGGCGACCAGCACCCGTTCACCGTCGGCGCCGTCGGCGACCAGGATGTTCGACGGTTTGACATCGCGGTGCAGCAGATTCTGTTCATGCGCGTGATGCAGTCCCTTCGCGGCCTCGCACACGATGCGCGCCGCGCGGTTCGGCGCCAATCCGCCGGGCTCGGAGTACATGAGCTCGCCCGCATCGGTGCCATCCACATACTGCATCGCCATCCACAGGGCCTCGCCCTCCTCGCCCCGGTTGTAGACCGAAACGACATTCGGATGGTCCAGGCGGCACACCAGATCGGCCTCGCGCCGGAAGATGCTGCGATAACGCTGATCAGCCCCGAGATCCTTGGCTAGTACCTTGAGTGCCACCTGCCTCGGCAGGACCGGATCATCGGCCAGATAGACCGCCCCCATTCCGCCGGAACCGAGGGGCCGCACAATCGGATACCCTGCGAATACCTGCCCGGGCCGCAATGACATCCCCACCCTCCAAGGGAATTCGGACCACGTTTTCTGGCGCGTTTCAGCCCACTACCCCACATCCGAAGCTTGGTGTCAAGGCAACTCCGGCACCCGGCGCACGGCAAGGATCGGCCGGTTTTTTCGAGCGATCTGCGAGCAATCGCTGCTGATCCTTTCGAGCGATCTGCGAGCAATCGCTACGGCCACATCCACCCGTCTATCAAGATCATTAGAGATTGCTAGATAACGCTCTACCTCAACGTCTACCGGCCAGTAACAAACCCTCCTACACTCTTATGTGATCCTGATCACGTCCGAGGAGGACATCATGGCGACAACCGCGAAAGTCGACGCCACCGAAGAACAGGCCCGCGCACTGGTCGAGGAGTCCCGCGAAACCAGTTGGGCCAAACCATCGTTCGCCAAGGAGATGTTTCTGGGACGATTCCGGCTCGATCTGATCCACCCCTATCCCCAGCCCAGCGACGAGGACGCCGCGCGCACCGAGGCCTATCTGGCCCGGCTGCGGCCGTTCTGCGAATCGCTCGACGGCAGCGTCATCGAAGCGGAGTCCAAGATTCCGGACGAGTACGTCAAGGGTCTGGCCGAACTCGGCTGCTTCGGCCTGAAGATCCCGCAGGAGTACGGCGGCCAGGGCTTATCCCAGGTCGGCTACAACCGGGCCCTGATGCTGGTCGGGTCCGCGCACCCCAGCCTCGGGGTCCTGCTTTCGGCACACCAGTCGATCGGCGTGCCCGAACCGCTGAAGCTGGCGGGCACCCCGGAGCAGAAGGCCGAATTCCTGCCCCGCTGCGCGGCGGGCGCGGTCAGCGCTTTCCTGCTCACCGAACCCGACGTCGGCTCCGATCCGGCTCGCATGGCCAGCACCGCGACCCCGACAGCGGACGGCGAGGCCTATGAGATCAACGGCGTGAAGCTGTGGACCACCAATGGCGTGGTCGCCGAACTGCTGGTGGTCATGGCCCGGATCCCCAAGAGCGAGGGCCACCGCGGCGGCATCTCGGCCTTCATCGTGGAGGCCGATTCGCCCGGCATCACGGTGGAGCGGCGCAATTCGTTCATGGGCCTGCGCGGCATCGAGAACGGTGTCACGCGGCTGCACAACGTCCGGGTACCCAAGCGCAACCTGGTCGGGCGCGAGGGCGACGGCCTGAAAATCGCGCTGACCACGCTGAATGCGGGTCGCCTCGCCATCCCTGCGCTGTGCACGGCCGCATCGAAGTGGTCGTTGAAGATCGCCAGGCAGTGGTGCACGCAGCGGGTGCAGTGGGGTCGGCCGGTCGGTGAGCACGCGGCGGTCGGGGAGAAGATCTCCTTCATCGCGGCCACCACCTACGCACTCGAGGCCGCGCTAGACCTTTCGGCCACCATGTGCGACGAGGCCCGCAACGATATCCGCATCGAAGCGGCCCTGGCCAAGCTCTGGGCCAGCGAAATGAGCTGCCAGATCGCGGACGAACTCGTGCAGATCCGCGGCGGTCGGGGCTACGAGACGGCGGCGTCGCTGCGGGCCCGCGGTGAGCGCGCGGTCGGGGCCGAACAGCTGGTCCGCGATCTGCGGATCAACCGCATCTTCGAGGGGTCGAGCGAAATCATGCGACTGCTGGTCGCCAGAGAGATGGCCGATGCCCATATGGCCGCGGCTGGTGCGCTGGTCGATCGGAACGCGGAGTTCAAGGACAAGGCCAAGGCCGCGGTCGGCGCGGGCGGTTTCTATGCCAAGTGGTTCCCGCAGCTGGCCGTCGGCGCGGGCACCGTGCCCGCGACCTATGCCGAATTCGGCCCGCTGGCACGGCATTTGCGCTTCGTCGAGCGCAGCGCCCGCAAGCAGGCCAGATCGCTGATGTACGCGATGGCGCGCTGGCAGGCCGGACTGGAATACCGTCAGAACTTCCTCGGTCGCATCGTCGATATCGCCGCGGAGTTGTTCGCGATCTCAGCCGCCTGCGTGCGCGCGCAGGCACTGCGGACCGCGGGCGCGCCGGAGGCCAAGGCCGCCGAGGAATTGGCCGATACCTTCAGCAGGCAGTCGCGGATCCGGGTCAAGAAGTTGTTCGACGCGCTGTGGGACAACACCGATGACGACGATCGCACCCTCACCCGCCACATCCTCGACGGCCGCTACGAGTGGCTCGAGGATGGCATCTTCGATCCGAGCGAGGGCACCGGACCGTGGATCGCCGAATGGCAGGTGGGTCCGTCGACCGAGACCAACCTGCTGCGACCGTTCCTACCGTCGACCCGTAACCACGCGGGCACCTAGGCGCGCAACCGCGACGAGCCGTCACCCATGCGCGGGTGGCGGCTCGTCGCGTGATAATTATTCACATTTATCGGAAAATTTCTAGATATAGACATATTTCCGATACTCGACGTATGGTTACGGTCCCATAACAATTTCTAGCGGACTCTAGGAGATCCGATCGATTACCCGATAGATGGCAATGCCACGGGTCGATCATGGACGTCTACCGGAATCTAGCGCCTGACCTATCCATTCATAGATTTACCGATCCACGGGCTCGCGCGCCCGGGCCAGGTCGATCAGCGGCGTCAGTTGGACAACGCGTACATAACGGACGGTATGGCGCGCTAACAGGGCGGGAATTCCGCCCGACAACCGGGCAAGAACGCTCCGAACCGGGTGTCCTACCAGACACAGGAGAATCGTCATGTCCACGACGACTGCCCGCGGCGCCGCCGACTACGACGGCCACCCGATGACGGTATCGGCCGACGACGGCACCCCGATCGCGGTCCGAACCTTCGGCGCCGACGATGCTCAACTGACCGTCGTCTTCGCGCACGGTCACTGCCTGCGGGCCGAGTCCTGGTCATTCCTGCGCGATCAACTGTTGCGGCAATTGGGGATGGCAGCCGGCGGGGCGGGTAAGTACAGCAGTTCCGAAGTTCGGATGGTCTTTTACGACCACCGCGGACACGGCGAATCCGGCGTTGCCCATCCCTCGACCTACACCATCGAGCAACTCGGCCACGACCTCGACGCCGTGCTGCGGTCGGTCGTGCCGACCGGCCCGATCATCCTCGTCGGACATTCGATGGGCGCGATGGTCACCCTCGCCTACGCCCGGCTGTTCCCGGCGACCATCGGCACCCGGGTGGTCGGCGTCGGCCTCATCGCAGGTGCGGCAAATGGCATCACCGAGGTCGGGCTCGGCCGTTTCCTGAACCGGCGCGCGGTGAACTCGTTGCAGCTCGCGGTGCTGCGAGCGCCTCGACTCATGCAGGCCTCGAAGCGTCTTTCGCGCCGGATCTTCGAGCCGATCGCCCGCGAGGCGAATATGGGCACCAAGCGGACGAATCCGCGCATGGTCGCGGTGGCCGCTGCGATGATGAACGACACCCCGCTGCTCACCATGTCGAGCTTCCTTGCCTCGCTGATGACCTTCGACGAGACCGCATCGCTGCACCACCTCGGCGGCATTCCGGCGCTGGTGCTGGCCGGTTCGGCCGACATCGTTGTGCCCTTCGCACATTCGGTGGTACTCGCCTCGCAACTGGCCGGCTCGGAGTTGGTCCGGCTCGAGGGCGCGGGGCACAGCGTGCATCTGGAGCGGGCCGAGGAGGTGGCGTTGTCCATCGTCGCGCTGGTAGACCGGGCCATCACCGCCATGCACGGGCACGGCCCCGAGTACGCCACCGCCAGCTGACGAACCCGTTCGTCGGAACGCACGGCAGGCCGGTAGCCAACCCTCGGCAACATTCGGGCGAACCACTGGAATTGTGGGCACCACGAGCCAAAATCGAATTCCTCACGTACTGTGTTAAAGATCACGTTGTGTGGTGAGTCACACGACTCGGTAGAGCGCGTTCCCAGGCAGACCATGGAACCCATCGCTACCCATCGAGTTCGTCTGTCCGCCAAGGAACACAGGAGGTATCGATGACACGCAGCGACATAGCGGAACTGCGCTACGCGGTCGGCCAGCTCCGGCAATCCATCGGCGCACTGCGCTCCCACTACGGCGACGCCAATTCGGTGCGACGACTGGAAAACGACCTCGAGCGGCTCGTCATCGATGCCGACGAACTCGAGCAGTCGCCGCCGCAGGAGATCACGCGCCGTCCGCAAGAGACCATCTACGTACCGGACAGCAAATCCGACGAAGCCGCGTGGATGGGCGCACAGGACGAGGGCCTCGGCTTCCATTCCCGCCCGCGCACAAAGTAATCCGGTTCGCGGACCCGGCTCGACGCCGAGCGGGCCCGCGACCGTATCTGCTCGCGATACCGCTCTGATCTGCGCGGTGTAACGGGTTCACCACCCGGTGTGGCGACCAAACCTCGATCGAATGTGGCAGAAATCACGGCCCCTCAGGCGGGTCGGCTTTGCCAGGACCCCGCTCGAGCGATAGCTGGGGTGTCGTATGGTGCTCAGCATCACATTCGATTGCGGAGGTCGCGCGGACCATCCGCACAGCAGATCAGCGAGGCATCCACCTGTGAGTGCCGCACCGACCGCCGCCCCGGAAACGGGCACCGGCGTCTTCAGCAAGACCAGGGCCGCCATCTCCACACGCACCCTGCGTACCGACCGGTGGTGGGTCCCACCACTGGTAACCGCCGTCGGACTAGCCGCTTTCGTCACCTACGCGACGATCAGATCGTATGTGCGAACGGCATATTGGGTTCCGGAGTACCACTACCTGACCCCGTTCTACTCACCGTGCGTGAGCAGCGACTGCGTCGAGGGCTCCAGCCATTTCGGCGCATGGTTCGGCCACATCCCGGCCATCCTGCCGCTGGGCTTCCTCGTGCTGCCGTTCCTGCTCGGGTTCCGGCTCACCTGCTACTACTACCGCAAGGCCTACTACCGCGCGGTGTGGTTCTCCCCGCCCGCGTGCGCGGTCGCCGAACCGCACGCCAAGTACACCGGCGAGACCAAACTGCCGCTGATCATCCAGAACGTACACCGCTACTTCTTCTATGTGGCCGTGCTGGTTTCGCTGATCAACACCTATGACGCGATCACCGCGTTCCACGGCAGGACCGGTGGTTTCGGCTTCGGTCTCGGCAATATCGTCCTGGTCGGCAATGTGGTGCTGCTGTGGGCCTACACGCTGTCGTGCCATTCCTGCAGGCACATCATGGGCGGCAAGCTCAAGCACTTCTCCGCCCACCCGGTGCGGTACTGGTTCTGGACCCAGGTCTCCAAGCTCAATACCCGGCATATGGCGCTGGCCTGGACCACCCTCGGCACGCTCGTGCTGACCGACTTCTACGTGATGTTGGTTGCCAGCGACACGATTTCGGATCTGCGGTTCATCAACTAACCGCCCTCACAAACCAGGAGTTTCGCGGCCATGCCAGAAGTGGAACGGCACAAGTACGACGTCGTCGTCATCGGTGCCGGGGGCGCCGGACTGCGCGCGGTGATAGAAGCACGCGAACACGGTCTCTCCGTCGCGGTGGTGTGCAAGTCGTTGTTCGGCAAGGCGCACACCGTGATGGCCGAAGGCGGATGCGCCGCCTCGATGGGCAATGCCAATGAAAAGGACAACTGGCAAGTCCATTTCAAGGACACCATGCGCGGAGGCAAGTTCCTCAACAACTGGCGCATGGCCGAACTGCACGCCCAGGAGGCGCCCGACCGGGTGTGGGAACTGGAAAGCTATGGGGCGCTGTTCGATCGGACCGCTGACGGCCGGATCAGCCAGCGCAACTTCGGTGGCCACACCTACCCGCGCCTGGCGCACGTCGGCGACCGCACCGGACTCGAGATCATCCGGACCATGCAGCAGAAGATCGTTTCGCTGCAGCAGGAGGATTTCGCGGAAACGGGCGACTACGAGTCGCGCATCAAGGTTTTCGCCGAATGCACCATCACCGAATTGCTCAAGGACGGCGATCGGATCGCCGGTGCGTTCGGGTACTGGCGCGAGTCCGGCCGGTTCGTGCTGTTCGAGGCGCCCGCCGTGGTGGTCGCGACCGGCGGCATCGGCAAGTCCTACAAGGTCACCTCGAACTCGTGGGAGTACACCGGTGACGGCCACGCGCTGGCCCTGCGGGCCGGCGCGACGCTGATCAATATGGAGTTCCTGCAGTTCCATCCGACCGGCATGGTCTGGCCGCCCAGTGTGAAGGGCATTCTGGTCACCGAGGGTGTGCGCGGTGACGGTGGGGTGCTCAAGAACACCGAAGGTAAGCGGTTCATGTTCGAGTACATTCCGCCGGTCTTCAAGGGGCAGTACGCCGAGACCGAGGAAGAGGCCGATCAGTGGTTGCGCGATAACGACTCCGCGCGCCGCACACCGGATCTGCTGCCGCGCGATGAAGTGGCCCGCGCCATCAACTCGGAGGTGAAGGCGGGACGCGGCACCGAACACGGTGGCGTGTACCTGGATATCGCCTCGCGTCTGCCCGCCGAGGAGATCCGGCGGCGGCTGCCCTCGATGCACCATCAGTTCAAAGAGCTTGCGGACGTGGATATTACGAAGGAGCCGATGGAGGTCGGCCCGACGTGCCACTACGTGATGGGCGGAATCGAGGTCGATCCGGATACCGGCGCGGCGACCGTGCCCGGCTTGTTCGCCGCTGGTGAGTGTTCCGGTGGTATGCACGGCTCGAACCGGCTCGGCGGCAATTCGCTGTCCGATCTACTGGTATTCGGCCGGCGGGCCGGACTCGGCGCGGCGACCTACGTCGAGCAACTGTCCGAGCGCCCCGCGGTGGCCGATGCCGATATCGATGCGGCCGCGAAAGCCGCTGTGGCGCCGTTCGATCCGCCCGCCGAAGGGACCGGGGAGAACCCGTACACCCTGCACACCGATCTGCAGCAGGCCATGAACGATCTGGTCGGCATCATCCGCAAGGAACACGAGCTGCAGGAGGCCATCGAGCGCCTCGCCGAATTGCGGACCCGCTTCAACAGTGTGACCGTCGAGGGGCACCGGCAGTTCAATCCGGGCTGGCATCTCGCCCTCGACCTGCGCAATATGCTGCTGATCAGCGAATGTGTCGCGCAGGCTGCGCTATTGCGCACCGAGAGTCGGGGCGGACACACCCGCGACGACTTCCCCGCCATGGATCCGGAGTGGCGCAACAAGCTGCTGGTGTGCGCGATCGATGCCGCCGATGCGGACGGACCGGTGCCCGGCGTGCGGGTCACACCGGAGGACCAGATCCCGATGCGCGACGATCTGCTGGCGCTCTTCGATCTGGGTGAGCTCGAAAAGTATTACAACTCAGCCGATCTCGCCTCCCATCCGGCAGGCTCGGTTTCGGCCACGGAAGGCGAGGCGTAAGAATGGGTTACGACGCCAAATTCCGCGTATGGCGCGGTGATATCGACGGCGGGGAACTGCACGACTTCACCGTCCTGGTGAACGAGGGCGAGGTGGTGCTCGACATCATCCACCGGCTGCAGGCCACCCAGGCACCGGATCTCGCGGTGCGGTGGAATTGTAAAGCGGGCAAATGCGGTTCGTGTTCGGCCGAGGTGAACGGCCGGCCAAGGCTGTTGTGCATGACCCGGATGTCGACCTTCCAGCCGGACGAGCTGATCACCGTCACGCCGATGCGCACCTTCCCGGTGATCCGCGATCTGGTGACCGATGTGTCGTTCAACTACCAGAAGGCTAGGGAGATACCGTCTTTCACGCCGCCGGATGACCTGAAGCCGGGCGACTACCGGATGCAGCAGGTCGATGTGGAGCGCTCCCAGGAGTTCCGCAAGTGCATCGAATGTTTCCTGTGCCAGAACACCTGTCATGTGGTCCGCGACCACGAGGAGAACAAGGAGTCGTTCGCCGGTCCGCGCTTCCTGATGCGGATCGCCGAATTGGAGATGCATCCGCTCGATGTGGCCGACCGTCGCGATCTGGCTCAGGAAGAGCAGGGGCTCGGGCTCTGCAATATCACCAAATGCTGTACCGAGGTCTGCCCCGAGCACATCAAGATCACCGACAATGCCCTGATTCCGATGAAGGAGCGGGTGGCGGACAAGAAGTACGATCCGCTGGTCTGGTTGGGCAACAAGCTTTTCCGGCGCTGATCAACCGATACTGGACCACCGGCCGGGGTAGGAATACCCGGCCGGTCGGCGCACCCTTATAACAACGCGACAACCCCGACGGCGACGACCCACACGAGCACCCCGACGAAAAGTGCCGAGAGGAACGAGCCGGTCAGGACGAACACGCCGACCGCGGACACCGCGAAAAGCAGTGCCACGATCAGCCATTCCACCCAATCGCCCGGCCGCAGTTTCTTGTACCGAGGATGGGAACTCTTGAGCCCACGGTCCACAAGAAATGGGCTACCCGTAATGACCCTCGGCAAACGCGGTTTCGTTGTCGAATCTGCGCTGTTTCGTGATCTTCCCGAGCAGATCTGATCAATACGGCGGGACCCGGTCTGCCGTCACGTGACCGAACCCGGCGGGCACGACACCGCCGGGTCACTCACCCTAGGACTCGGGCCGGTCGAACTCACCATCGTGCACACCCGCTGTGAAAGCGGCCCACTCACCGGGGGTGAAGACCAGGACCGGCCCGTCCGGGTCCTTACCGTCACGCAACGCGACATGCCCGGCATCCAATAGCGCCACCTCGACGCTGTCCTTACCCGCGCCCTCGCCGGCTTTACGCCAGACCGCACCGGTCAAATCTACTTTCGCGCCCTCATTGATGCTCACGCCCGCAACTCCTCAGAACTCGCCGCCCGCAACACCTGCGGTGAAAGCGTGCCATGCGCCCATACCGAAGATGAGGGCAGGTCCACCGGGATTTTGCTGTCGCGTACGCCGATCCGGCCGCCCGCGAGAAAAGCGACCTCGACGCAGTCCTTGCCCGCACCGCTGCGGGTGCTCTTGAACCATTGCGCGCCAACCAAATCCATACTCATGCCACATACTCCTTCGCTATCTGCCGGAGCAGATGCCTACTGGGTTGAATATCCAGCGCGCAGCGCTGGAGGCACTCGTGCGCACGATCGTACCGCCGTACATCAGCATGTCTTTCGAGGTAGAGATCCCCCGTGAAGCCCTCTGCGTACACCACCGGCGGCTCGATCGGCTGGCCTTTGCTATCGATACCGAATTCGAGAACCGTGAACGGTCCGGTGGACACTCCGAGCGGAACACCGGCCGCGAACGGCAGGATACGCAGGGAGATATTGGGTTGGGTGCTGATATCGGCAAGATGACGTAGCTGCGCCGCCATCACTTTGGCGCCACCGACCACCCGATGCAAAACCGACTCGTGCAGGATCACGTTCACCGTCGCCGGTGCGACCTTACGGGTGATCAAAGCCTGTCGCTGCATACGCAATTGGACCCGGCGCTCGATCTCCGCGTCCGAATCATCCGGGTAGCCGAGACGATTGAGCGCCCTGGTGTAGTCGGCAATCTGAAGTAGGCCCAGTACGATTTCGGATTGGTAGGAGGTGAGTTTTTGTGCCGATGCCTCCAAACCGACATAGATATCGAAGTTTTCGGGGATGAGATCGCCGTAGGCATGCCACCAGCTCTTGACGGCGGCTTGCTGAGCCAGGCCCTTGAGGCCATCGGACAATTCGTCCGGTATGCCGTAGATACGACACAATTCTTGGATATCGATCGTTCGGATGCGGTCGGCCTGGCCTTTTTCCAAGCGCTGCAACGTGCTTGCACCCCACTCCATCAGCCTGGATGCCTCCGCGATGGTGAGACCCGACTGGGTGCGCCAGTCCCGGAGATACCTGCCGAGCTGGCGTCTGGGTAGAGTGGAGGCGGCGTTCTCAGGGGATAGCCGGTCCGGGGTTTCCGACGCTCTTGCCGAATTCGCTGACACAGCACGCTCCGTTCTGTGCTCGGATGCAAACCCAACGGTTGCTCCGGGGCGACCCCATAAGCTCGGTTCCCTGGCACTTCGCTTGGGCAGAGGGCTCTTTCGTCCACTATGGAGAATCCTCCCTTCCCTGCTGGGTTTTGTGCTGGGAATTCGCCTCAAATCTTTGGATATCCATCAAGGACACTGTTCGCGACCTGCCGCGATGGTGTGCTGAGAGTGTGCCCGGAGCGGAACAGGCGCCTTTCCCCTCCTCCTGTGAAACCTCCGGGCGCGCACAGTATTCGATGGCGACGCTCGCGGCGTCCTCCGTGGTCACGCAAGCTACCGCCTCCGGGCGCGTCGCGAGCGTCGCAGGAATCGCACGTAAGGAACGAGGAGTCATGGCTGTAAGTGTCATAGCGTCGTCCTTGATGACCAGCGATTTGACCCCGCATCGTGCCCGCAGCGTCGGGCAGGAGAGCTGGGTGGTTTCCTATTTGCCCGAACGCACGCTGACCTGCGACCAGGCGGTTGCCGCGCTGAAGGTTGCTGAGGTGGTGCCATCGCTGTTCGCCGCGGTCGGCGATCTCGCGGACGAGGTCGGCCTGACCGTCCTCGAGGCGTTGGGGATGGCGATTCGACAGGCACCGTGGGATCAGGGACCGATCTCCCGATACACCCGACAAGTCCGCGCGGTGCGCCGCCGGGCGGAGGTCGCCTGATGCAACTCACCAACCTGCACATGCCCGTCGCATCCCTATTGGCCTGCGGAAACGACCCTGGTGTGCTGACAACCGAACAAGCCCACGCCGCAATGCAGTTGCATATCGACTGCACTGTCGACCGGTGCCGGGTCCGCCGTGCGGCGCGGACCACGCTGGTCGAGGCGGGCAAATGTGTGCTGGACGAGCGCGCCCTGCCATTATGAGGTTCGCTGCCGAGCCACCGGGCGTACCGGAGGTGCTTGCCGACTGCATTCGGGTGCTGTGCTGGGTGACCGCCGAGTCCCTGGCACATCGACGGCACGCTGTCGCGCAGACGAAATACGGCCTGCCGAAACGAGTTGTCCGGCGGATCCGCTCAGTGCCAGGTGTGATCGGTGAGCGGGGTGAGCGGGCCGAACTTCGGCTTGTGCGCGTAACCGCTGATCTCCAGCAGGCGGACGGCCCGATAGCGATGTGGCCGTAGCGGTTCCAGATATTCGACCATCGCGTCGTCGTCGATGGGTTCACCGAGCAGGGTCCAGCCGACGATGGCCGCAAGGTGGTAGTCGCCGACCGAGAGGGCATCCGCGTCACCGAAGGCGCGCTGCCCGATCTCGGCGGCGGTCCACACCCCGATGCCGGGCACCGTGCGCAGGCGGCGGGCGGCTTCGGCCGGACTTTCGGCCCCCGCCCGCTCCAGCGCGTCGGCCACCCGGGCCGCGCGCACGATCGTCTGCGCGCGCTGGGGCCCGACATTAGCGCGGTGCCAGGTCCAGGACGGGATCGTGCGCCAGGTATCGGCGTCGGGTGGCAGCAGCAGTCCGGCGGGTGCTGGGCCGGGTGCGGGAGAGCCGAACTGTCGCACCAGCTTTCGCCATGATGCGCGGGCGGAGACGGTGTGCACCTTCTGTTCCAGCACGGCGGGTACCAAAGCCTCGAAGACCAGGCCGGTGCGCAGCATGCGCAATCCGGGAAAGCGGCGGTGCGCGTCGACGATCTTCGGATGATCGGGGGCGAAGTCGGAGACGTCCTCGTCAAGGCACAGCATGTAGTCGAGTCCGTCGAGGAATTCGGCCGCGCCCGGACCCCAGGCGCGGGCATCGACAGTTTGGCGATCGGCTTGGGTCAGGCGATAGGTGACCGGGCCGGTCGGCATTCGGGAGGCATGCCAGTGCGCGCCGTCATGGGTGACCTGGTGGCAGGGGTCGCCGCTGCCGCGGGACAGTGGCGCGAGGGTTGGCGCGAGATCGATCGGCCGCTCGGCCGTGATCGTCCTGGTCAGGCCGGTCCGGTTCAGGTCCGGCGCGGCCGTCTGATTGCGCACCGCCCCATTGTGCCCCGGTAGGTGGGCGGCGGGCGCGGGGGCCTCGAATGTTGCCCGGCTCACAATTGTTTCGGTCCGAATGTGCGATTTCCATACGGATTCGGCATAACCGCTGGTCCCCATTATTTTGTAACGCAAAGAATTGACGTGGCGATATTGATGCGTTCGGCAAACAGCTGGCAGTCGCCATTACGGAGGTAAGAAATGATCACCAACGCGCTCAACTGGTTGCTCAATGCCTGGGGTGCGGTTTCCGCGGGCAGCTCGGGGTACCAGATTCCGTCCGGCACGCTGCCGTTCGGCAGCTGAGGCTCATTCGCCGAGCAGGAATTGCGCGAGGTGTAGGCCTCGGCGGCCGCTCAGCTGCATGGCCTGGGTTCGGCACGAGAACCCGTCGGCTATGAAGATCGAATCTTCGTCGGCATTCCGTAGCGCCGGGAGCAAGCCATTCTCGGCGACCGCGACCGAAATGTCGTAATGGTCGGATTGCATTCCGAAGTTTCCCGCCAGACCGCAGCAGCCGGTGACCTCTGTCACATTTATCTGCATGCTGGCTAATAGTTGGCGATCCTTGTCGAAGCCGGTTACGGCATGGTGATGGCAATGCGGTTGGACGACCACCGACTGTCCCGGTCGCGGTGGCGGCCGCCAGTTCGGCTGTTCGGCAAGGAATTCGGCGAGTGAGCGCACGGCGGCGGCGGTAACGGCCGCGCGCGGGTCGTCCGGTAGCAGTTCCGGCAGGTCCGAGCGCAGGACCGCCGTACAGGACGGCTCGAGGCCGACGACGATGCCGCCGCCGCGCACATGCTCATCCAATTCGGTCAGTGTCGCGCGCAGCCGAGCTCGAGCACCCTCGAGTTGTCCGGTGCTGATCCAGGTGAGCCCGCAGCACACGCGCCGTCCCGGTATCCGGACTCGGTAGCCGAGAGATTCGATCAGTTGTACTGCGGCCTGTGCTATTTCGGGGTCGAAGGCATCGGTGAAGGTGTCGATCCACAGCAGCACTTCGGGTGCCCCATCAGAATCCCCCCGCTCGTGCCAGCTCCTGCGGAAACCGCGGTCGGCGAGTCGCGGTACCGCACGTCGCGGATCAATTCCGCCTGCGCGCAAGGTGATTCGGCGCAGCCAGCCGACTTCGGCCAGCGCATTCGCCGCTCGCGGCATGCGACCCGCGACACCGAGCCAGCGCGGCAGCCATCCCAGAGAGTAATGATCGATGGGACGCGGGCGGTGGCGGTAGCGGCGGTAGAGCGCCTCGGATTTGTAGGTCGCCATATCGACCCCGGCCGGGCAGTCGGAGCGACAAGCCTTGCAGGACAGACACAGATCGAGCGATTCGGCGACCGCCTCGGACGACCAGGGCAGTGCTCCGCGCACCACCTCCTGCAGCACCCGTGCTCGGCCGCGGGTGCTGTCCTTCTCGTCGGCGGTGGCCAGATACGACGGACACATGAAACCACCGGTCGCGCGGGTGTCGGCGCGGCATTTGCCGATTCCGACGCAGCGATGCACGGCCGTGGAGATATCGCCGTTGTCGTGCGGAAATGCGAAACCGCCCGCTCCGATCGGCCGCACTCCGACCAGACGCAGGTCGGCATCGATGGGGCGCGGCGCAACCAGGACGCCCGGGTTCAACACATCATCCGGATCGAAAAGCGCCTTGTACCCGGCGAATGCGTCGAGCGCGTCCCGGGAGTACATGATCGAGAGCAATTCCGAGCGGGCGCGGCCATCGCCGTGCTCGCCGGAGAGCGAGCCGCCGTAGCGGACCACCAGCTCGGCCGCATCCTGTATGAAGCTCCGAAAGCGTCGCGGTGCATCGGCAATCGGCAGATCGAGACGGACGTGGATGCAGCCGTCGCCGACGTGACCGTAGAGCAGTCCGTCCACGCCGTGCTCCTTTGTCAGCGTGGCGAAATCGCGCAGATACGCACCGAGGTGCTTTGGCGGGACGGCCGCATCCTCCCAGCCCGGCCAGGCCGGATGACCCGCCGGAGTACGTCCGGCCAGTCCCGCGCCTTCGGCTCGAATGCGCCAAAGTGCCGCGGCGGCACCGGGATCGGTGACAATCCTGGAGTCAAGCGCACCGACGGTTCGGCAGAGCTGCTCGGCCGCGGCATATGCCTCGGCGGGAGTATCACCGACGGACTCGACGAAAAGCCAGCCGCTACCGCGCGGCAGTTCCGGCACACCGCTGGTGGCCCCGTGATGTACGCGCACGATATCGACGAGTCGCGCATCGATACCCTCGACCGCGATCGGGTCGCAGGCCATCACCGCCGCGACATCGTCTGCGGCCGTTGCGATATCGGGATAGCCGAGCACCGTGAGCACGGTGGCCCGCGGCAGCGGGACCAGATCCACCGTTGCTTCGAGCAGCAATCCGCAGGTCCCCTCGGTGCCCGCGAATGACTTCGCGACCGCCGAACCACGTTCCGGCAGTAGATGTTCCAGACCGTAGCCCGATGCCTGCCGATCGAATCGGCCGAGTTCGGTGCGGATCACCGCGAGACCGGCCCTGGTGAATTCGGGCAGGCCGGGAATTACGGACGGGTCGGCCGCCAGCGTCCGCTCGGCTCCCGTCCCATCGAGAATGCGCAGCTCACGCACATTATCCGAGGTGCGCCCCCATGCCACCGCATGCGGTCCGCACGCATTGTTGCCGATCATCCCGCCCAGCGTGCACCGATTCTGCGTCGACGGATCGGGCCCGAACCGCAGCCCGTGCACGCCGGCCTTTCGCTGCAATTCGGCAAGGACGACACCGGGTTGGACGCGTGCGATGCGCCGTTCCGGATCCAGCTCACCGACGCCATTCATATATCGACTGAAGTCCACCACGATCCCGTGCCCGACAGCATTGCCCGCCACCGAAGTCCCGGCACCCCGCGCGGTAACCGTCAGTCCATTACCCCGGGCGAATTCGAGCGTGCGCGCCACATCCTCGGCCTCGCGCGGAAAGACAACCGCGGCCGGAAGCACCCGATAATTCGACGCATCGGAGGAGTACTCGGCGCGCCGACGCAAGGACGCGTCGACCTCACCCGCGATCCTGCGACGCAACGCATGCGACATCTGGTCCTCGCTCACCCCACCAGCCTATGCACGCACATCCCCGACCACCGGCGCCAGATCCGGACCCTTTGTCTGGATCCGTACTCTGCTTCGAATCGGCACACATGTCCTGATCCGGACACCCTTGCCGGATCCGCACCCTGTGGCGGTGCCAAGGACTAGGTGCGGCGGTTTCGCTGTGCGCGGAATCCTTGCGGAATGGGCTTGCAGTCAACCTTTGTTGAGGTCTTAGTGTCGGTGGCCAGGTGTTCGATGGGCGGGGAGCGAGAGGGAGCAGCACGGTGAGTATCGAATCGGTGGCCTGGAGCCAGATGTATCGGCGGGCGAACGCGCCGCAGGAGCAGCGGCCGTTCCGGCTCGCGACCGCGCGGCGCATTCTGCGGTTCGCGCGGCCGCACCACCGCCGGATCGGCGCGTTCCTGCTGTTCAGCGTGGTGTCCGCACTGCTCGCGGTGGCGACGCCGGTGCTGGCCGGTCGGGTGGTCAACGACATCGTCGGCGGCGCGGCGCCGCGCGTCGTGGTCACTCTCGCCATCCTGATCGGCGGGATCGCGGTGGTCGATGCCGCACTCGGAGTGATCATTCGCTGGCTGTCCTCGCGGATCGGTGAGGGTCTGATCCTGGATCTGCGCACAGCCGTGTTCGATCATGTGCAGAAGATGCCGGTCGCGTTCTTCACTCGGACCCGCACCGGTGCGCTGGTCAGCCGTTTGAACAGCGATGTGATCGGCGCGCAGCGCGCGTTCAGCGACACGCTCTCCGGTGTCGTCACGAATCTGGTCACCCTCGCGCTCACCCTCGCCGTCATGGTCCGCATCTCCTGGCAGATCACGCTGCTCGCGCTGGTGCTGCTGCCGGTATTCGTGGTTCCGGCCCGGCGGATGGGCAATCGGCTGGCCGGATTGCAGCGCGAAGCCGCGGGCCTCAATGCGGCGATGAGCACCCAGATGACCGAACGGTTCTCCGCACCCGGCGCGACGCTGGTGAAGCTGTTCGGACGGCCGCAGCAGGAGTCGGACGAATTCGCACTCCGCGCGCGTCGAGTGCGCGATATCGGGGTGCGCACGGCGATGCTGCAGACGGTTTTCGTCACCTCGCTGACCCTGGTTTCGGCGCTGGCACTGGCCCTGGTCTACGGACTCGGCGGGTGGTACGCGCTGCGCGGCCAGCTGGATGCCGGTGCGGTGGTGTCGCTTTCGCTGCTGCTGACCCGCCTCTACACACCGCTCACCGCACTGGCCAGTGCTCGGATGGAGATCATGTCCGCGCTGGTGAGCTTCGAGCGGGTCTTCGAGGTGCTGGATCTGAAACCGCTGATCGAGGACGCGCCGGATGCCGTCGCGGTGCCCGCGGGTCCGGTCGAGGTGGAACTGGACAATGTCACCTTCGGCTACCCGTCGGCCGACAAAGTGTCGCTCGCCTCACTCGAGGATGTCGCGACGCTGGATACCCGCGGCGGGGTAGACGTGCTGCACAATGTTTCGCTGCGGGCCGAGCCCGGTCAGCTCGTCGCGCTGGTCGGTTCCTCCGGTGCCGGGAAATCCACTGTGGCCCAACTCGTTTCCCGGCTCTACGACGTGGACGGCGGTGCGGTGCGGCTGAACGGCACCGATGTGCGCGAGCTGACCACGACCTCGATCCGGGACACCGTCGGCCTGGTCACCCAAGACGGCCACCTGTTCCACGACACCATCCGCGCCAATCTGCTGCTGGCCCGACCGGAGGCCACCGAGGCCGAGCTATGGGACGCGTTGCAGCGGGCTCGGCTGCGTGAGCTGGTGACGTCACTGCAGGACGGTCTGGATACCGTCGTCGGCGAGCGCGGCTACCGCCTCTCCGGCGGTGAACGCCAGCGACTGACCATTGCCCGGCTGCTGCTCAAACAACCACGCGTGGTGATCCTGGACGAGGCGACCGCATCATTGGACTCCACCTCGGAAGCCGCTGTCCAAGAAGCACTTTCCGAAGCGCTGGACGGTCGAACCGCACTGGTCATCGCACATCGCCTCTCCACCATTCGGGCCGCCGACCAGATCCTGGTGCTCGAGGACGGCCGAATCGTGGAGCGCGGCACGCACACCCAATTGCTGGCCGCCGATGGACGCTACGCGGAGCTGTACCGCACGCAGTTCGCGGACGAGTCGGTCGAAGTCGCGGCCTGAGCGCACCGAAGCCCGGCTGAGCCGGGCTTCGGTGCGTACTGTCAGAATTCGCCTGCGACGCCGAATACGGTGCGTCCGGAGTGGTTGCCGTGCTGAATGGCATGCAGGACCCGCTCGGCCTCGGTGATGGGCGCGAAGTTCTCGATGGCCGAAAGGTGCTGGGGCCGCAGCTCATTGGCGAGTCGTGCCCACATCGCGCGGCGTTTGTCGATCGGGACGTACGCGGAGTCGATGCCGAGCAGCGATACGCCGCGCAGGATGAAGGGCATGACGGTGGTCGGCAGATCCGGTCCGCCGGTCAGGCCGCTGACCGCGACCGCACCGCCGTAGCCGATCGCGCTGAGAATATAGGCGAGGGATTTGCCGCCGACACTGTCCACCGCACCGGCCCAGGTGGCCTTGGACAGTGGACGCAGTTTCGCATCCGGATCCTCCGGCAGGCGACCGATCACCTCGTTCGCGCCGAGTTCGGCCAGCCGATCACCCGCATCGGTCTTTCCGGTGGAGGCGATCACCTCGAAGCCGAGGCCCGACAGAATATCGATGGCCACGCTGCCGACACCGCCCGTCGCTCCGGTAACCAGCACCGCGCCGGTGTCCGGGGTGAGTTCGTGATCGAGCAGCCCCTGCACGCTGAGTGCTGCGGTGAAACCGGCGGTGCCGAGCGCGGCCGCGTCGCGGGTGCTGAGACCGTCCAGCTTGACCACCCAGTCGGCCGGCACCCTCGCGTACTCGGCGAAGCCGCCGTGATGCGAAACGCCGATGTCATAGCCGTGCGCCACCACCTGATCACCGGGCGCGAAATCGTCGACCTCGGAGGTGACGACCTCACCGGTGATATCGATGCCGGGGATGATCGGATACTTCCGGACCACGCCGCCGCCCGCAGTGATCGCCAGCCCGTCCTTGTAGTTCGCGCTCGAGTAGTGCACCTTGATCGTGACCTCACCCGGCCCGAGGAAGTCCTCGTTGACCTGCTGCCGCGTGAGCACGATCCCGCTGTCCGATTCTTGTGCCACCATCGCCCAGAACTCCATGCCGACGAGCATACGAGCGTCGGCCGGTGCCGGGGCGGATCTTCGCCGCCGGCTATTGCGGAACGAGTTCGAGGCGCACGCCGAGCAGCCTGACCGGGCGATCCAATTCGAACCGGTCGATGATGCGCAGGGCGGTTTCCACGATGGCCGCGATATCGGTCGTCGGCTCGGGAAGTTTCTCCTGCTTGCTGCGGGTATAGAAGGTATTGCTGCGGACGGTCACCGAGACGCGCAGCGGGGTGCGACCCGCGGCGGCCATCTCCTCGCCGACCTCGGTGGCCAGTCGCGCCACCTGGGCGCGGATCTCCTCGGGATCGGTCAGGTCGTGGGGGAAGGTCTCGGATTTACTGCGGCCCACCGGAATTCGCGGTTCGGTGGTGACGTCGGTATCGCCCTTGCCGTGGCCGAGCACCCAGAGATACGGGCCGGTATTCGGACCGAACTCGGCGGCGAGGCGCTGGCGATCGGCGGCCATCAGGTCGGCGACGGTTTCGATGCCGAGTTCGGCCATCCGCGCGGCGATCCGATTTCCGATGCCCCACAGCGCATTCGTCGGACGGTGTGCCATCACCTCGACCCAGTTCGCGGCAGTGAGCCGGAAGATCCCCGCCGCCGCGCCGACGGTATCGGCGGGCGCGGCCGAGGACTTGCCCGCGGATTTGGCGAAGCCGGTCGCCAGCTTGGCCGTGAGCTTGTTGTCGCCGATGCCGATGGCGCAGGTTAGTTCCAATTGGGCGATGGCGCTACGGATTTCGCGTGCGAGCTGCTCCGGATCGTCGGTGTCGGCGGCGAGGAATGCCTCGTCCCAGCCCCACACCTCGACGCGGCCGGGAAAGGTCCGCAGCAACGCCATGACTTCCTCGGATGCCTCCTCATAGGTGGCCATATCCAGCGGCAGGAAGATCCCGTCGGGACATTTGCGCTTGGCCGAGCGCAATGCCATCCCGGCGCGCACCCCGAATGCTCTGGCCGGATACGACGCGCAGGTCACCACCTTGCGCGGTTCGTCGGGATCGCCATTGCCGCCGACGATGACCGGCAGGCCGCGCAGCTCCGGATGGCGGCGGAATTCCACCGCCGCCTGGAACTGGTCGAGATCGACGTGCAGCAGCCACCTGGGCATACATAGGTCTTACCGCATGACCATGACAAGCAGCGGAAATTGGCCACGAACGTCCCTGGTCGACTCGGAAACGAGCCGTCCGTACGATCTCCGTCAGGACGAGCAAGGGGAGAGCCGCATGACCGACGCACAGGAGAACCTGCCCGCGGTTCGGGTCGGCGATATCGATCGCGAGGTCGCGGCCAAGCAGCTGCAGCTCGCCGTCGACGAGGGGCAACTCGATCTGCTCGAGCTGGATAAACGGCTGGTCGCGGTTTATTCGGCGCAGACGGCGCAGGAACTGGTCGCCATCACCGCCGATCTGCCGGTGATCGCCGCCGCGCGCGAACCCATCGAACTGCGCACCGGCAGTGGGGCGCGGGTGAAGGACGGCGCGTGGATCGTCCCCGCCGAGATCACGGCCGAATGCAGTTCCGGCGGCATCAAAATCGACTTCACGCAGGCACTGTGCCCGCATCGCGAGGTCGTGGTACATGTTGCCGTGGGTTCCGGCACGATCCAGTTGATCGTGCCGCGCGGCTGGCGGGTCGACCTCGATCGGGTGCAAGCCAGCAGCGGGACCGTCAAGAACAAGGTGACCGAGGGCAGTCTGCCCGGATCGCCGCTGCTCCGAGTCGACGGGGAGATCGGCTCCGGGGCCGTGGTGGCGAAGTATCCGCGCCCGCTGCGGCGATCGTTCCTGGCCTGGCTGCTGCGCCGGCCCCGCCCGACCGTCTGACCGTTCCGCGCTCCACCTGGCGGACGCTAGTGCCCGCGTCCAGCTGGCTTCTGAGGTACCGAGATCCGTCGAGCGCAGTCAAATGGCGGTGCCGCGTGCCGTGTCGCGCCGCGTTTCGCCTGCGCTCGGCGAGCCGGCCGGACCGGATAGCGCGGCAACCTATCTGGACGGGGCACTAGCAACGGCTTTACCCTCACCTACCTGCGGTCCGCCGCCGGTACCCGGCTGCGCGGCGAGGCCACCGTCGCTCCGGGTCGACAGGGCCGTCGTCGCGTGCGAAATCTATGCCGAGCGTCCGGACACCGAACCGGTGCTGTGCGCGGTCGCCCAGGGTAATGCGCGCTCGGTCGAGCGCGAACTCGGCAGCTGAGCATCCGAGGACCAGCCCATGAGCGAACGCAACGTCGTGACCAGCGACCGGGGATACATACCCGCATCGGAGCGCGCGGCCACATGTCCGTCCGGACGCACCAGCAGCGCACCGCCCTGCGGCAGCTCGGTGCGGGCACCCCATTCGCTACCCAAGCCGTGCACCGCGATCTCGATACCGGTTTCGCGCTGCGCATCGGCCGCGGCATCGCGCCAGGCAGCCGACTTTCCGGCGATCAGTATCGCGTAACCGGGTCCACAGAGATCCAGGGTCGAGGTGGTGTGCTCGGCGTCGAGCCACAGGTGCGGCAGTCGCGTTCCGACCTGTCCGGTCAGCCGATCGACATGCGGCTCGACCCATTCGACGCACTCCGCGGGTTTGCGCGATACCGCGCTCGACGCGTACCGGAACCGCGACATGACCGCCCCGAAATCCAACCGACGCGCCAAAATGTCTGCGTTGTCGGGGGTTTCGATGCCGTAGCGGGTTTCGAAGTCGTCTCCCAGATTGGCCTGTTCGGCGGCGATGATCGCACGTGACCACCGTTCGACCTGATAGGAATCGAGCAGCGCGGGCCCGGCGGTACCCGACAGCACGGCAGCCAATTTCCAGACCAGATTATGCGCGTCGGCGACACCGGTATTGCCGCCGAAACCACCCCACGGCGCGTGCCGGTGGGCGGCGTCACCGGTCAGGAAGATCCGGCCGCGCCGATACTCGTCGGCCACGAAACTTCCGGTGTCCCAAGCACTTCGCGCCAGCACCTCGACCTCGATATCGGGCACGCCGATCGCAGCGCGGACCAGTTCGATGCAGCGCTCGTCCGGATAGTCCGCGGCCGTCTCACGGGTCGGGTCGTATTCGAGCTGAAAGGACCATTCGTCGGTGTTGTTCTTGGACAACACGAGTCCGCGCACGGTGTCACTGCTGATCTCGCATTGGCTGAAGGTGCGACCGCCCAGCACCTCCGTAAGATCCGTCCGCGCAAAGACATTGAGGTAGTGGCGCGTCGGCGGCAGCTCCCAGCCTGCGATACCCAATGCCCGACGGATCGGACTGGCCGCACCGTCGGCCGCGATGAGGTAGTCGGCCCGGATAACCGAGCTGCGACCCGACTCGTCCCGCAGGGATGCGGTGACACCCGCATCATCGGCCTCGAAATCGATGAGCTCGACTCCGAATCGGAGATCACCACCGCGTTCGCGGGCCTGCTCGGCAAGCACCGGCTCGAGCAGTACCTGGGGCAGGAAGCAGAACTGCGACGGGCTGGGATCGGCCGCCGCCATTGCCGACCGCAAGTGACTCAGGTCGAGCGGCTCAGCCGTGATCAGGCTGGTGCCCCGGCTCGCGCCGCCGAAGCTGCCCGCCCGCAATGCGGTCGCGGAGGCCTGGCGGACCCGCCCCTCGACGCCGACCTGACGGAACAGCTCGGTGGTCCTGGTGTGCAGGCCGCGCGCCTTCGGCAACGCCGATGCCTTGGTTCGCTTTTCGACGAGAACATAAGGGACATCGTGATATTCGAGGAACAGCGCGGCCGATAGTCCGACCAGGCCGCCGCCGACAACGAGAACGGGAATCCGCTGGGTAGGAGTCATGCCACGATCGTGTGCGCCCGGGCTTGCACCGCCCTTGCGTCGCGGTCACGGCGAGCATGCATACGAAACGGGCCGTACCCGCAGGTACGGCCCGTTCGAGGCGAATATCAGGCGCTCGCTGCGAATGCGGGGGCGCCCAGGGCCGGTTCGGCGACCGGCTCGATGGCGTAGGCCAGGATGTCGGCCACATCGGCGACCGGGCGCACATCCAGGGCGGCCAACACCTCCGCAGGCACGTCGTCCAGATCCGGCTCGTTGCGAGCCGGGATGAACACCGTCTTCAGACCCGCACGCTGCGCGGCCATCAGCTTCTGCTTGACCCCGCCGATCGGCAGCACCCGGCCGTTCAGCGTGACCTCACCGGTCATGCCGACATCCGCGCGCACCTGCCGACCCAGCGCCAGCGACACCAGGGCGGTGACCATGGTGACACCCGCCGACGGCCCGTCCTTCGGCACCGCCCCCGCCGGGAAGTGGATGTGGATATTGCGATCCAGCACCGACGGTTCGATGCCGATCTCCGCCAAGTGCGAGCGCACGTAGGTGAGGGCGATCTGCGCCGACTCCTTCATGACATCACCCAGCTGACCGGTCAGGGTGAGCGCGCGCTCGCCCTCGGCGCCATTGGCCTCGATGTAGAGGACATCGCCGCCGAGACCGGTGACCGCCAAACCCGTTGCCACACCGGGGACCGCGGTGCGTTCCACCGAATCCGGGGTGAAGCGCGGACGACCCAGGTAGTCCTTCAGGTTCTCCAGATCGATGGTCAACGAGGCCAGCGCGTCGTAACCCAGCTCGGCGTCGTAACCCAGCGGCACCACATTGTCGGCCGAACCAGTTCCGTCCTCGGACAGCCGAGTCGCGGCCTTGCGCAATGCCTTCGCGATCAACCGCTCCATCTGCCGCACACCGGCTTCCCGAGTGTAGTTGGCCGCCACCTCGCGCAATGCCTCGTCGGTGATCGAAACCTCCTCGGCGGTAAGCGCATTGCGTTCCAGCTGCCGTGGCACCAGGAAGTCGCGGGCGATGGCCACCTTGTCGTCCTCGGTGTAACCGTCGACGCTGATCATTTCCATGCGGTCCAGCAGCGGGCCGGGAATGGTCTCCAGGACATTCGCGGTCGCGATGAACAGCACGTCGGACAGGTCCAGATCCAGATCCAGGTAGTGGTCGCGGAATGTGTGGTTCTGCGCCGGATCCAGCACCTCGAGCAGTGCCGCGGCCGGATCACCGCGGAAGTCCGAGCCGACCTTGTCGATTTCGTCCAGCAGGACAACGGGATTCATCGATCCCGCCTCCTTGATTGCACGCACGATCCGGCCCGGCAGCGCACCGACGTAGGTGCGCCGGTGACCGCGGATCTCCGCCTCGTCGCGCACACCGCCCAGGGCAACGCGAACGAACTTGCGGCCCATGGCCCGTGCCACCGACTCACCGAGCGAGGTCTTGCCGACACCGGGCGGACCGACCAGCGCGAGCACCGCGCCGGAACCACGTCCGCCGACGACCTCGAGTCCGCGCGCGGCTCGGCGGGAGCGCACGGCCAGGTACTCGACCATGCGATCCTTGACCTCGTCCAGGCCGTGGTGATCGGCGTCCAGCACGGCACGGGCGGCCGAAACATCGGTGCTGTCGGTGGTCTTCACGGTCCACGGCAGGTCGAGGACGGTGTCCAGCCAGGTCCGGATCCAGCCGGATTCCGGGCTCTGATCGCTGGCCCGCTCCAGTCGACCGACCTCGCGCAATGCCTCGGCGCGCACGTCATCGGGCAGATCGGCCTGCTCGACCCGGGTGCGGTAGTCGTCGGCGCCGTCGGGCTCGTCCTCGCCGAGTTCCTTGCGAATGGCATTGAGCTGCTGACGCAGCAGGAATTCGCGCTGACTCTTCTCCATGCCCTCGCGGACATCTTCGCTGATCTTCTCGGTGACCTCCGCCTCGGCGATATGCGCCTTGGTCCACTCGATCAGCTTGGTCAAACGCTGTGCGGTATCGGGGGTTTCGAGCAGCTCGCGCTTTTCGTCGGCGGTCAGGTACGGCGCGTAGCCCGCGGTGTCGGCGATCGCCGACGGATCGGTCAGCTGATTGACCGCGTCGATGATCTGCCAGGCCTCGCGGCGCTGCAACACCGAAACGACCAGCTTCTTGTATTCGGCGGCAAGCTCTTTGGTGCGACCGTCGGCGGCGGGCGTCTCGACCGGTTCGGCCTCGACCCATAGCGCGGCGCCCGGCCCGGTGACCCCGTGACCGATCTTGGCGCGCCGTTCGGCCTTCAGCACCGCGGCGGGCGCGCCACCGCGCATCCGGCCGACCTGTTCGATGGTGGCGACGACGCCGTAGGAGGCGTAGCCCTCGGTCAATCGGGGCGCGAGCAGCACCGCGTCGGTATTCGCGGCGCGCGCGGCGTCGATGGCGGCCTGCGCCGATTCGTCCAGTTCGATGGGCACGACCATGCCCGGCAGCACGATCGGATCGGTCAGGAACAGCACCGGCAGGTTCTGTGGTGTAGTCACGTGTTCGACCCTTCCAAAAGTTGAGCGATGTCCAGTCAACCCCGGGCCTTCCACGTTTGTTCCACACCGCCGCCCACGTTCGCTCAGAGCGATCAGCGTTCGATGCGGCACTACAATTCAGAGCGTGTTCGAAGTCGATGCGCGGCCGATATCCGGACCTGTTCGCTGCGACAATCCGGACGGGCTGAGTATTGGTGAGGCCGCGCGTCTTACCGGGGTCAGCGTGCACACTCTGCGCTACTACGAACGCGCCGGCCTGGTCATCACCCCCGTCGACCGCACCGCCGGCGGGCGGCGGCGCTACCACCAGCTCGACCTGGACTGGATCTACGTATGCACCAGGCTGCGAGCCACCGGAATGCCCATCCAGACCATGCGTCGCTACGCCGAACTCGTGGCCGCCGGAAAGGGCAACGAGCCGGAACGCATCGCGCTGATGGAGGCGCATCGCGGCGAGGTGGTCGCCAAACTGGCCGAGATCCAAGAGAATCTCGCGCTCATCGACCGCAAGCTCGATATCTATCGAGGTCGAATCGCAATCGGCGACCGCGATTTCACCGCACCCCCGGGCTGATACCTCCGTCGGCAATGACATACGTGTTGCGGCGCTGAGAACAGCGGGACCGCCCTATTGGTGGGCGGACGGTGCCGGTGTTCGCTGAGCCGCTGCATCCGAGAGGAGCACGTGGGTGTTCGGACAGGACTGGAAGCAGGTGGGGGCGGTGCTCGCCGTTGTGGGGGCACTCATGCTGTTGGATGCGGTGCAAGACCCCGGGCTCAGTCCCGCATTGACACCCCATCGGAGCCAATGAGAATGTTGGCAGCTAGATATCTCACACCTGGGCGGCATTAGGGGGACCAACCGATGACAACACTCACCTCCGGAGTGTTCATCGATTGGGAACAGCTGACCGGTCTGTCCAAGTTCTCCGTCGATCTGATCACCTTTCCGATCTTCAGTGCGCTCGCCGGTTGGCTCACCAACTGGACCGGTGTGCTGATGCTGTTCTGGCCGGTCATTTTTCGCGGAATCCGGATTCCTGGCCTCCAGGTGTTGTATCCGTACTTTCCGCGCCGGGTCCAGGTGCTGCCGACATTTTCTGGTGACGGCCGCCGGCTCGGATTCCAGGGATTCATTCCGGCGCGTGCGGAGAAGATGGCGAGCATTTGCGTCGACAAGGCGCTGATGCGCATCGGCAGTCCGCGGGATTTCATCCACGAACTGGATCTGGAGAGTATTGCCGATTACATCGCGATACTCGCGAGCAAACAGGTCAAACCGCTCGTCGACGAGGTGATGTACCGGGAGAATCCGGACCTGTGGCGCGGGGTGCCGAAGGCGATGAAACAGGTCATCTATCAGCGGGTGGACCGGGAATTGCCCGGATTGACCCGGCGCGCCTTCGAATCGCTCGGCGACAATGTGGACCAGCTCATCGATATCAAAACCTTCGTCATTCGGTATCTGCAGGAAAACCCGTACATCCTCAAGGATCTGACCACCACCATCGCCGCCCCCGAATTGCGTTTCATGGTGCGCATCGGCCTGCTCGGTGCGCCGTTCGGCCTGCTGCTCGCGCTGTATATGCATGTGCACCACACCATTCCGGTGTTCGGCTGGGTGCCGGGTTGGCTGATCGTGCTGCTGGCCTCGGCGGCGATCGGCGTGATCGTGAATGTCATCGCGGTCAAAATGGTCTTCGAACCGGGTGATCCGCAGCCGCGCTACAGGTATTTGTGGAAGCAGGCGCTGCTGGCCAAGCGACAGCCGCAGGCGGCGACCGATCTCGCGCATATCCTCGCCTATCAGGTGTTGACGCTGCCGAACCTGTCCAAGGAACTGCTCGACGGTCCGAACGGCGATAAGACCAGGCAGCTGATCGAGCGGCTGGTCTCCGATGAGATCCATCGCCAACTCGGCCCGACCACCTCGATCGTGCGCGTCGCCTTCGGTCGCCGCCAGTTCGACAATCTCAAGGTCGGCGCCGCGGGCGCGGCGGTCGGGCTGGCTCCCAGCCTGGTCGAGGACGAGGCGTTCACCCTCGAACAGGCCAAGAAGATCGATGAGTTCGCCGCCCGTAAACTCCAGCACCTCACCCCGGGGGAGTTCATGGAGATGTTCTACGCCTCGGTCGAGCAGGATGCCTGGCTGTTGTACTTGCACGGCGCACTGCTCGGCCTGGTGGTCGGCGCCGCCCACCTGACGATTTTCGGCTGGTAACCGGCCCGAATCCGGTCGGCGGCGAGCCCGCGCCAAATACAAGCACGCGTGCTTGCATTTTTTTGAGCCCGCTGCGATGCTGGATCGCGACGGTGTACGAAGCAGTGCGCCTGGACGGGACAGGGATCTGATGGCCGACCTAGACGCGCTCCTGCGCGATTTCGCCGACGACTGCGCGGAACTGGAACAAATCGTCGCCCCGCTGGCGGACTGGTCCGCGCCGACACCGGCGCCCGGCTGGAGTATCGCCCATCAGATCGGCCATCTGGCCTGGACCGACGAGGTCGCCGCACTGGCCGCGACCGACCCGGACGGTTTCGCGAAGCTGGTCGAGGAGGCGGGCCCTAAGGCGTTCACCTTCGTCGACGAGGCCGCCGAGGAAGCGGCCACCGCACCCGCCGCCGAACTGCTCGACCGATGGCGCCGCGGCCGTGCCGGTCTGATCGAGGCGCTGCGCGCGCTGCCGTCCAGCACCAAACTGCCGTGGTTCGGACCGTCGATGAGCCCGGCATCCATGGTCAGCGCGCGCATGATGGAGACCTTCGCACACGGCCAGGACATCGCCGACGCACTCGGTTTGACCAGGACACCGACCACCCGGCTGCGCACGGTCGCCCATATCGGCGTGCGGACCAGGAACTTCGCCTACACCGTGCGCGGTAAGACCGTGCCGGCCGAGGAATTCCGGGTCGAACTCACCGCACCGGACGACAACGTGTGGTCCTGGGGTCCCGAGGATGCCGCGCAGCGGGTGACCGGTCAGGCACTCGACTTCTGCCTGCTGGTGACGCAGCGACGGCACCGTGACGATCTCGCGCTGAAAACAATTGGCGCGGACGCCGCCGAATGGCTCACCATCGCACAAGCTTTCGCTGGGCCGACGGGTGACGGGCGGACGGCGGGCCAGTTCGCCTGACCCGCCGCATCCGAACCATCGGGTCCGGCCGGAATTCTAGGTGCGGGCGAGCGCCACACTTGGGTGCGCCGTTCGTGTCGGCCGGACGCCGTTGGCCGGGTGTCTCGATGTGGCAGTCGAGAATGACGCTCGCCAGCTAAGTGTATTTACCCGCTCGTCAGCTTGTAGAAACATGGACGACGCCATTCGGCTCGGGTTCGGCATCGCGGGTATCACCAGGCTTTGTGATGCTGATCTCGCCCATGGGGCGCCACCTGCGGCCGCCCCTGTAACCTGGACAAGCGTACGGCTTTCAACGATGCGGGCCGCGCGGTGAGGGGATCAGGGGCGGACGGAAAGGAACGCATCGTGACACCTAAGCCTGCCCAGATCGCTCGGCATGCCGCCATCGTGCTCGCGGGCGCCGCCAGCCTCAGTCTCACCGTTACCGCGGGGTCCTACATCGTCCACCAGATGGCCGATACCCAGCGCGCCACCAACGTCGTGGCCGCACCGCCTGCGGTTCGGATTCCGGAGGTCGACACCGACTACGGACCCGTGCTCTCCGATGCCATATTGACCGGTGGAACTCGCGACCTGCCCGCACTATTCGGCCGCTTCCCCGCGGAATCCAGCGACGGCATGGTGAAAACCTCTCAGGCCCATACCGATTCGCCTGCCTCCGCCGGAATCAGCGGCAAACTGCGCCTCGGCACCGCCTATGTCGGCGCGCAGGTGGCACCGGGCCGGGCGAATTCCGTCGCCTTCACGGTGGATACCAATGCGCTGACGGCACTGACGGATTTCCTGCTCACCGAACCGGCTCGGGACCGGCTCGGCATCCACGCCGATCCGGATGGCGTCACCCGGTTGCGCGCCGAGGTCGATACGCACAACGGCATAGTGATATTCACCTTCACGGATCCGACCCTCGGTGAACACGGCCTGCGGCTCGATCGCAATCCCGCGCCGGGCACTGAACATGCTGCGACCGTGGAAGATTCGGCTACGTCGGAAACCGTCGAAGCGACCCCGAATGCGACCATGA
Organism: Nocardia sp. NPDC006982; assembly: GCF_042869435.1. Lineage (NCBI taxonomy): Bacteria > Bacillati > Actinomycetota > Actinomycetes > Mycobacteriales > Nocardiaceae > Nocardia > Nocardia sp. NPDC006982. The sequence goes on from NZ_JBIAFV010000002.1 coordinate 649,745, forward strand.
CGACGGCGAACCACACCGTCGCGGTCTAGTCCGCCTACGATGCGTCCCATGTACGACTTCTGTGTCATCGGGGGCGGGATCGTCGGAGTCGCGACGGCGCATCGGATTCTGCGACGTCATCCGGGTGCGAGCCTGGTGCTCGTAGACAAGGCCGACGCGCTCGCGACCCATCAGACCGGACACAACAGCGGCGTCATCCATTCCGGCATCTACTACCCGCCGGACAGTCTGAAGGCGCGGCTGTGCCGAAAGGGCGCTGCCTGGACGAAGGAATTCGCCGCGGCACAGGGCATTCCGTTCGAGGTGTGCGGAAAACTGCTGGTGGCCACCGATGCCACCGAACGCCGGCGGATGCTCGCGCTGCACGAACGCTCGGTCGCCAACGGGGTCGATGTCGAACTCATCGACACTGTCGAAATGACTCGCCGCGAACCGCATGTCACCGGAGTCGGCGCATTGTTCGTGCCCGCCACCGGCATTATCGACTTCACCCGCGTCACCAACGCACTCGCCGAGGAGGTCCGGACCGCGGGCGCCGAAATCGTGCTGAATGCCGAGGTCACCGCGCTCACCGAAACCACCGATGCGGTCACCGCGGCAGGTCCCGCGGGTTCCTGGACGGCGCGCACCCTCGTGGTCTGTGCGGGTCTGCAGGCCGACCGGATGGCCCAACTCGCCGGTCTGCAAACCGATTTCCGCATCGTTCCGTTCCGCGGCGAGTACTACCAGCTGCCGCCCGGCCGATCCGGACTGGTGCGCACACTTATCTATCCGATTCCCGATCCGAATCTGCCCTTCCTCGGGGTACATCTGAGCCCGATGATCGATGGCACCCTGACCGTCGGCCCCAATGCGGTGCTCGGCCTGGCTCGGGAGGGCTACCGCAAGGGCAGTTTCGACGCCCGCGACGCCCGTGCGGTGCTCGGTTTTCCCGGCTTCCATCGGGTGGCCCGTGCCAATGTGCGCACCGGACTGCGCGAGCTGCGCAACTCTCTGTTCAAACGCGGCTATCTGGCCGAATGCCGAAGGTACTGCCCAGATCTCACGATCGCGGATCTGCGACCACGCGAGGCGGGCATCCGCGCGCAAGCGGTACTGCGCGACGGCACCCTGGTACACGACTTCCTGATCGAACGCACACCGCGCTCGATTCACGTGCTCAACGCACCGTCACCGGCGGCGACCTCCGCCATGCCGATCGCCGAATACATCGTCGACCAACTGTGACCCCGCCGAGTTAGCTGGGTTGCGCGTTCCAGCAAACCAAGCGACCGCCCGGTCATCAATGTGGTAAGCCCGCCAACCAAATTCCCGGCAACCCCTCGAATAAAGAGGAGAGCTGTAGTACTTTTAGCGGAGCCAACAGGGAGGGGCCCTATGGGCCACATCAAGTACGCGAGCGACGTCGGAGCCCCGGTCGAGGTGGCCTTCACCTATACGGACAACCATCAGTTCGTGCCGGATTGGATGTTCGCCGTCGCCGCGTTCGAGCCGAAAGACCAGCTCGACCAGGGTCTCGGTGCGATCTTCACGACGCGGATCAGGCTGGGACTGTGGCGGCCGACCATCGAATGCGAGATCACCGAATACCGGCGCAATGTGGTGATCGGCTACACATTGCGCGGCCAGTTATCCGGCACTTTGACGCTGCGCTTCGACCCGCTCGGCTACGGACGCTCGGTACTGACCTCGCAAGCGGAGTACGCTCCACCGAGTGGGCTGTTCGGTCGGCTGTGCCTGCGCCTGGTGGATTCCGCCGTGCGCTCGGCACTGCGCCGCACCGAATCCCAGTTGCGAAGGGAGATAGAGGAATTCCACGGTACCGATCTTGTCGGTCGGATTGCGTAGGGTGCCATCCATGATCATCGTGAGCACCGACGGATCCTGCCTCCGCAATCCCGGCGGCGCCATCGGCTGGGCTTGGGTCAATCATCAGGGCGGTTCACGCAGTGGGGGAGCCGCCACCGGAACCAACCAGGTCGCGGAGTTGCGCGCGCTTTTGGAGGCGGTACTCGCCCATCCTGGCGAGGAACCGCTGTTCATCGAGAGCGATTCGCTATACGCGATCAAATGCGCCTCGGAGTGGATCTTCGGCTGGCGGACCAACGGCTGGCGCACCGCCAGCGGCGGCGCGGTGAAGAACGTGGAACTCATCAAACAGATCGACCGGGCCATCGCCTCCCGGCCGGGACCGGTCCGGTTCCGCTGGGTGCGTGGACACGTCGGCAATTACTTCAACGAAATGGCCGACACCCTCGCGGGCGAGGCGGCCAGACAGGCCGCGGCCTCCGCGGCGGCCGGTGAGATCCCGACCGCGGAACTGCCCGAGCTACAGCCGGTGCTCGAGGACTCCTCCGACAAGACCACAAAATCCGCCCGGCCGCGGTCAGCGGGGAAGCCGGTCGCACCAGCACCTCAGGCATTGACCCTGTTCTGAGTCCGCCGGGTGCGACCGGACGTAAGACCGCCGGAAAGACCTCCGGGCGGGTGGTGCCATTCCCACCCGCCCGGAGGCGCTTTTCGCCAGTAGTTGATCCGCTCAGTTGCCCATCTGCTTCAGGATGGGCAGATCGAACTTGTCGACCAGCCACTTGTCGCCGACCTTCTTCAGACCGGCCACCACCACGAGCTCCACCTTGCTCGGCGGCTTGTTCGCCGCGGCGATATTCACATTGGTGGTGGTCTGACCGATCACCACCAGCACATTCGCGTGCTCGGCATCGCCGGACTGGAAACCGCACTGCATGTCGTAGGTCGACGAGGTGGCCTTGGCGTCGATCACGACACCCTTGAGGTCCTGGCCGAGCTTGGCGAACTGATCCTTCCAATCACCGGCCGACGCGGCATCGACCTTCTTCAGGTACTCGTCGATGGTCTGCGGATCGTAGGTGGAGATCAGCTTGCCGTACTCGCACGCCGCCGCGGTGGCCGCCTCGTGCGCGTCCAGCTCATCGCCGCGATTACTCGCCTGCCGGTAGAAGACGACAACGGCGGTCACCGCCGCGACGAGCAGCACGCCGGCGACGAATGCGGCGACGATCGGCACCAGCGCGCCGCGATCCTTGCCGCCATTCTGCGGGACCGGCTGCGCCGCGCCCTTGGCCGACGTGTCCGCCGTCTGCTTCGGCGCGGACTTCGGGGCTGCCGGGGTCGGCGCCGCGGCTACCGCATCACCCGACTTCCCGATCTCGACGGTCTTGTCCTCGGCGGGCGCGTCGGCCTTGGCGTCCTCTTTCGGCGCATCCGAGTTCTGGTTCTCGGCGCCGACATCATCAGTGGACATCGATACAATCCTGCACTTTCCCGGCGCACCCGAGCGCACCGATATTGCCTTGTCGGTCCGCATCAGACGAACCGTTCGCACTCTGCGGGGGAGTATTCCCGGCCAGGGATCGCACGCCCGGGCCGGGGGTAACTCACCGTCGAATACGTATCGCTCGCTGTGTCAACTCACCGCTGTTGGGTTCACCGCAGCGGCGGCGGGGTCATTTCATTCGGATCCGCGCCCGGCGGCATTTGCGCGCCATTGTCCGGAACATTCGGGCGCGGCGCATTCGCCGAACCGCGCACCTGCAGTCCGGGCGGCGGGTTCTCGCAGTAGTTCCACTTGGGCAGCGAACCGTCCTGGATCACCTCATTGCGGATCGGCGTGTGCTTGTACTGGCAGATCGGCCGAACCCAAATATCCGCGACAGCGTGGAATTCGTTGTCATGTGCCGGCACACCAGCGGCGGACAACCCGAGGTTCAGGGACGGGAACAGCGCCTGCAGCGCCGGAATCCGCAGCTGCGCGGCCCGGGTCATCGCCGCGAAGTTGGCGGCGAGACTGGTGATCGGATCGGCCGTTTTGTCCAGCACCGCACCGAGACTGGTCAGCTGTCCCGGCGCCTTCTCCAGCACCGCCTGCAGTTCACCGTTCGCATTGTTGAACTGGTCGAACAGCTGACCCGAATTGTGGGTCAGCGTCGCGAGATCGGGCTGCGCCATCGAGGTGGTGTTCGCGATGGTGCGCAGGTTGGTGATCAGATTCTGGGTCTGCGGCAGCAGATTGTCGAAACCGGCCATGGCCAGGCTGATGCCGTTCACCATGCCACGCAACTGATCCGGGCCACCGCTGAGCGCGGTGTCCAGGTTGGCCAGGATGACGCTGAACTTATCCGGATCGATCTGGGAGATCAGCGCGCTGGAGTTGTCGAGCACCGACCAGATCGGGGTCGGGGTCTTGATCTTCTCCGCATCGAATTCGATGACCGAACCGTCCTTCAGGTACGGCGCCTGCTCGGAATTCGGCCGGAAGTCGATGTACTGCTCACCGGCACCGGAGAGCGCGCCCACCGAGATCTTGGTGTCGGCAGGAATCTTGTACTTCGCGTCGATTTCGGCCTTCGCGGCGATGGATTGTCCGCGATTGACCAACTCGATCGAGGTCACCTTGCCGATGCGATAGCCCCGCAGGGTCACATCGTTGCCCGGCTGCAGACCACCGGAGCGGTCCAGATCCACGGTGACGGCGTAGGTCGACTTCAGCGGATTCACCCGCATCACGCTCACCAGCAGATAACTGGCCCCGACGACGAACACCAGCACCAGGCCGATAGTGGACAGCAGCATCTTGCGCTGCATCAATTTGCCGAGCCAACTCATCGGTGACCCCCCTGCAGTCGTCCTTGAATCGCCTGCAGGACGGTGATCAGGCTGCCCGCGAAGTCGCTTAGGTCGCGGCCGTCGAAGAACTTGCCCTGCGCCGGATCCGACAACAGGCTGAAGTTGTGAATATTGGTGACGGTGGCGTAGACCGCGAGGCTGTTACCGCGGAAGGACGCATCGAGCGGGCCGCGTATTTCGTGCAGCGCATCCAATGCGGGACCGAAGTTCTGCTCGGTCTGTGACAGCGCGTTCATCAGCTTGTGCACATTGTCGAGTAGGTCGCCCAGTTGGTCGCCTGAGGTGTTGGCATAGTCGCCGAGCGCCGCGCTGGTCACCGAAATCTTCTGCAACAGATCGCCGATGGCCCGGTTGTTCTCCGCGATGGCACCGATCATCTGCGGCAACGAATCGGCGACCTGCCCCAATTCCGAGTGCCTGCTCTCGATGGTGTTGGCCAGCGTGCTGAACTGGGCGAGCACGCTGTCCACCCGGGCGCTGTTTTCGTTCAAACTGCCAACCACGCCGGTCATTTCATTGATCAGATGTGCTATCTGATCGCCGCGACCACCGACGATGGAATCCATCTCCGAGGTCAGCTTGGTCAGCGCGGCCACGCCGCCGCCGTTGAACAACATGGATACCGAGATCAACAGCTCCTCGACGGTGGCGCCCGCCGAGGTCTTGTCCCGGCCCAGCGTGTCACCGTCGTGCAGGACCGGCGCACCCGGATCCGCCTTGGCTTTGGACACCGCGATGAACACATCGCCGAGCGGGGTGGCCTGGCGCAGTTCCGCAGTACTGCCGACCGGAAGTTCGATCTCCTTGCTGATCTTCAGATCGACAATGGCTTCGAAGTTCTTGGTCTGGATATTGGAGACCACACCGACATCCGAGCCACCGATCTTCACCTTCGCCTGATCGGGCAGATTCAGCGCATTCTCGAATTTCGCGTGCACGGTGTAGGTTTCACCGGCCAAGCCCGGTTTCGGCAGCGGCAGCTTCTCCACCGTGAAACCACAGCCGGAGGTGATGGCCACCCCGGATGCCGCCGCCAGCGCGAGCAGCGTGCGGCGGGCCTTCATCGTGAACCGGTCGCTCATTTGGTCATCCCCAACAGTGCCGCCGTCATACCGAGGTCCGGACCGAGATCCTCGAGCTTGCCGGTGCGGCAGCCATCCGAACGCATCTGAATCCGTTCACAGAACACGCTCAGCAGTTCACCGTTGAGGAAGGTCGGCAGGTTGCCGTGCAGCCGGACGTAGCCCAACTCCCGGTTCATCGACCGGTCCAGGTTTTGCATGAGCAGCGGCGCGATGTCGACGACCTCGGTGAGGCCGCGGGCATTGGCACGCAACTGATCGGTCACCTTGGTCAGACCCTCCAGCGAACTGCCCAGCTGATCCTGGTACTGCACGAAGACCGAACTCGTATTGGCCAGGAAGTCGTTGAGCTGCTTCAGCGTGGCCTCCAGCCCGGGGGCCTGATCGCTGAGCAGTCCCGTCATCTGCGTCATCCGATTGCTGAAATCGCGTACGGACTGGTCGTTTTCGGCCAACATCGTGGTCAGGTCGTTCAACTTGACGATGATGCTGGAGACCGCGTCCTTATTGTCGACGCCGACCTTCAACGCGCTGGAGAGCGCGTTGAGGGTGTCACGCATCTTCTCACCGTTGCCGTTCAACATCGGATAGAGCACCCGACCCGACAGCGGACCGATGCCCTCGGTACCCGGTTCCGGCTTGAGCGCGGCGGCGAACTGATCGATGGTCTTGAGCATCGTGTCCAGCTCGACCGGTGTCTTGGTCTTCGCCTTGGGCAGATGCGCGCCGTCGGACATGGACTCGCCCTGGGTGTAGACCGGGGTCAGTTCGACATGGCGGTCGGTGACGATGGACGGCGAAATGATCGCGGCCATCGCGTCTTTCGGGATCTTGACGTCCTTGTCGATCGTCATATGCACTTCGACCAGGGTGCCCTTGGGAATGATCTTGTCGATCTTGCCGACTTGCAGGCCGAGCACCGTGACCGGATTGCCCTCGAAGACACCCGCGATGTTCTCGAAGTCCGCGGTGATCGTCATCGTGTTGCCCAGTGCGCTGTTCACCGAACTCGGCACCAGCGAGCAACTGCCGACGGCCAAGGCCGCGGCGCTGATCATCAGTGGTTTGGCCACCCGCCGCAGGTTCGGCCGGCGCAGGTTGATTCGCATCAGTCTCATCCCTGGCACCCCTCGATCATGTGGGCGAAGCACAACCAGTTGTCGGGGAAGAGCCAGGGGAGGCCGACCTCACCGTACGGACCGTTGCCGAACGCGTTGTTGAAAGTGCGCACCGACACCGGCATGATCTGCAGCATCCGGTCGAGGTTGTCCTTGTTCTTCTGCAGGCCCTCCGCCATGGTGTTCAGCTGCGCGATGGTCGGGCCGAGCTGGTTGTTATTGGCCGCACCGATCTCCTGCAGCTGGCGGCTCAGCGTCGACACGTTGTCGAGCAGCTGGCGCAGCAGGCTCTGGCGTTCCATCACCCGGTTGGCGATGGCCTCGCCCTGGGTGATCACCAACAGCACACTATTGCGGTTGTCGCCGAGAATCCTGGTGACCCGGTCGAGATCCTTGAGCAGGCTGTCGACCTCCTCCTTGCGCGAATCCATCACCTTCGCCAGTGCGCCGACGCTGTCCAGTGCCTGCGCCGTCAGCGCGGGCGAATCACCCATCTGCTTGTTGATCAGATCGAGCGAGGTGGCCAACTGCTTGGTGTCGAGCGCCTCGAACTTCGGCGTGCCGTACTCGACCACATCGGCAAGGTTGTACGGAACCGAGGTGTTGGACAACGGAATTCGGCTGTCCTTCAGTCCCGACCCATCACCGGGGTCCAGATCGACATAGCGTGCGCCGAGCAGCGTCGCCATCTTGATCGAGGCCCTGGCATCGGGACCGAGCTTGACATCGTTGTCCACGCTGAGGGTGAGCAGGATATGTCCGTTCTCCAGCTTCGCACCGGACACATGGCCGCTCGGGACACCGGCCACATTGACCTTGTCGCCGACCTTGACCCCAGCGGTCTGCACGAACTCGGCCTTGACCGTCTTCTCACCGACGCCGATCAGCTTGTAAGCGCTCGAGCCGATCAGCAGCACGATGATGAGGACGCCACCGAGGACACCCAGCCAGAAGTAGCGGTTGCTGTTGAACCTGTCCTTGATCTTGGTCATCATGGGCGGCACACCGCCGACTGTCCGTTGCCACCGATCTGCGGGAGCAGACCGCGGGGGAGCAGGATGCCGTACAGCGAGACGTCCAGCTTGCAGAAGTACGCATTCGCGTAGGCGCCGTCCTGGGTGAACTTACCGATGGCGGACAGCGCCGCGGGCAGGTCGATCGCAGCTTGGTCGAGTTTGGCGCCGTTGGCGATCAACAGTGTCAGCGCTGCGCTCGTCGAATCCTGTGCGGTGGTCAGCTTCGGCTGGATCTTGCCCATCATGTCGACCAGTCCGCTGGTCGCGTCCGCGATCTGCACCGTGGACGCTTGCAGCGACTGCCCCTGGTCGTACAGGCCGCCGATCAGTGCCCGGGTCTGGGTAACCAGGGTCTCCAATTCATCACCTCGCTTGGCCAACCCGGACATGACGCCGCTGAGGTTGGTGATCACATCGCTGAGAATCGCGTCTCGGCGCTGGAAATCCGTGGCCAGGGTAGCGGCCTGAGTGATGAACGCGCTCAACGAAACTCGGTCACCCTGCAATGCCTGGATGAAGGTCTCCGAGAGCCGGTTCACCTGCTCGGGCTGCAACACCTGGAACAGCGGCTGGAATCCGTTGAGCAGTCCGGACACATCGAAGGACGGTTCGGTGCGCTCGAGCGGAATGGTGGCCTTGTTCTTCAATGCCGCCGGGCTCGCTGCCTTGCCCGGGGCCAGGGCGACATAGCGCTGGCCGATCAGGTTCTGGTAGCGCACCAGCGCCTTGGTGTCGTCGTACACCGTCTGGTTGCGCTGCACGATGAACGTCACGTTGGCGACGGACTTCTTGGTCTTCGAATCGCGGGTGACTTCGATCTTTTCGACCTTGCCGACCCGCACGCCCGCCATCCGGACGTCATCACCCTCGCGCAGGCCGAGCACATCGCTGAAGGTCGCGGTATAGGTGTTGGTGTCACCCTCCACGACCCGCGCCAGCGTATTCCAGACGACAACGGTGACCAGGATCGAGACGATCGCGAAGAGGCCGAAGCCGATCAGTGGTTTACGAACGCTCATTCGGCGGCACCGCCGACCTGCAAAGAACCTCCGCGCATTGCCGAACTGAGCAGCAGATATTCGGCCGCCGTCGGCCGACGACCGAGCAGGGCCACGATCGCGGCATCTCCTTCGTACGAAATTGGACCGGCGGTCACTGGCGCACTCGCCGGTTGGGCGGGCACGGCCGGGGCCGCGGGCTGATCGGAGGAGGGCTGCGCACCCGGTGCGGGCGGCGCCAGATTCGGGAACAAACCCTCCAGCGGGGTGCCCGCGAACGGGCTGGCAGGCTTCGGCTCACTCGAGCTCGCCGCGAGCGGGTCACCCGGCGAGGTCAGACCCGGGATCTCCGGGAAGCCCGCGGGCAGTGGCAGTTTCGCCAAACCCTGAGCCGTTTGCAGCGAACGCGGCTGCATCGACGGCGGCAGGTAGCCGGGATCGGAGACCGCGGGTGCGGTGGCACAGCTCGGGCCGGCCAGGTTGCCGTAGCGCGGGCAGTCCGCCTGCTCGTACGGCCGATACGGGGTGAGCGTCGCACCGGCATTCCAGACCATCTGCCGCTGCGGACCCCAGTGGAAGGTCGTACTCAACTTGCGCAGCGAGTTGTTCAGCGAGGCTATGGTGTCTGGGATCGAATTCGCGTCCGCAGCAAGCGCGCCGAACATATCGCTGGTCCCCGCCGTGATCTGTTTACCGATATCACCGTTGCGGGCGAACAGGCCGTTGACCGTATCCACTGTGCCCGCCGTGCCACTGATCAACGCGACCAACGCGGTGCGGTGGTCGGCGATGGTCTGCGCGGTCTTCACCGAAGTGCCGAGCACATCGAGCAATTCGGGCGCGGACTCGTTCAGTGCGCGGGCCGAGGCCGAGAAATCATCGAGCAGCACACCGAGATTCGGGATGGACTCGTCCACCGAGGTGAGCCACTTGTCCAGCCGCTCGATGGTGGAGCCCGGCATCCGGCCGCTGCCGTCCAGCGCCTGGGACAGCGTCCCGAGCACCCGGCCGAACTGCACCGGATCGAGCTTGGTGAGGATGGTCCGCACGGTGGTGAGGGTGTCCTGCAGCGCGATGGTGCCCTGGCTGCGGTCCTCCTCGATGGTCGAACCCTCGTGCAGGTACTTATCCGCGGGACCGTTGAACACCAGCTCCACCGAGGTGACGGCGAACAGGTTGCTCGGCACCACACGGGCGGTCACGTTCGACGGGATATCGCCGGCGAACTCCGGCTTCAGGTCGATCTGCACCTTCTGCAGCTCGCCCTTGGCGGCGACCTCGACATCCTTGACCGCACCGACCAGCACGCCGCGGAACTTCACGTCGGCCTCGCTGGGCAGCCCGTCACCGGTGGTGGTCAGATTGGCCACCACATGCACCTTGGGCACGAAATAGCCTTGGTATCTGGCCATCAGGAAGCCGAGGATCAGCGCGAAGACGACGAGTCCGCATACGCCGGCGACCAACAGTTGTCGCATGGTGGGGCCACGCCCACTGGGATCGATGATCATCTCGTCCTACCCCGAGATCCGGATGCCGGGATTGACGCCCCAGATCGCCAATGTCATGAACAGGTCCGCGAAAACCACGATGATGATGCACATCTTGATGGCCCGACCGGCCGCGACACCCACGCCCTCCGGACCGCCCGAGGCGAAAAAGCCGTAGTAGCACTGGATGAATGTGGTGATCGCGACGAACACCATCGCCTTGGCCAGTGAGTAGAGCACGTCTGTCGGTATCAGGAACTGATAGAAGTAGTGCGCGTAGGTACCGCTGGAGGTGTTGCCGATCAGCTGCACCGTGAGCGAACAGGAAATGTAGGCCATCGCCAGGCCCAGGCAGTAGAGCGGAACGATGGCGATCATCGCCGCGAACATTCTGGTGCTCACCAGATACGGCAGCGGCCGGATCGCGATCGACTCGAGCGCGTCGATCTCCTCGGAGATCCGCATCGCGCCGAGCTGCGCGGTGAAGCGACAGCCGGCCTGGGCGGCGAAGGCGAGTGCCGCGAGCAGCGGCCCCAACTCCCTGGTGGTCGCGAATGCGGAGATGGCGCCGGTGATCGGGCTCAGGCCGAGCAGATTCAGCGACGTGTAGCCCTGGATGCCGACCGTCATCCCGCCGAACGCGCTGAGGATGAGGATGACACCAATGGTGCCGCCACCGACGACCAGGCTGCCGTTGCCCCAGGTGACATCCGAAAGCAGCCGCCAGACTTCCTTCGGATAGTGCCGCAGCGCCAACGGGATCGAGCCCACCGACCGCAGGAAGAAGAACACCTGGTGACCCAGGCGCGCAACCATATCCACCGGGACCTGCGCGGACTTCTTTATTTGCCGAAGTGGCCGCAGCAGCGGCGGTACATAGGTTGTTGACACCGGCTCAGACCACCTGTGGGGGGAGGAGAACGTTGTAGATCTGGGTGATGATCAAGTTCACGCCGAACAACATGATGGCGGAACTGACCACCGCGGAGTTCACCGAGTTGGCGACTCCACCCGGACCGCCCCGGGTATTGAGCCCGGTATCACAGGCGATGATCGCAGCGAGCAACCCGAAGATCAATGATTTCACCAGTGCGACAAGCAGATCGATGGTGACGGCGAACGAGGAGAAGGTGCCGATATAGGAACCCGGGGTGCCGTTCTGCGCGAAAATATTGAAAATGTAGCCAGTCAAAAATCCGACGAATACGACGAAGCCACACAGCAATACGCTGACCAGCATGGCCGCACCGAGCCGGGGCGCGACCAGGCGACGCAGCGGATCCACCCCCATCACCCGCATCGCGTCGATCTCTTCGCGGATGGTGCGCGAACCGAGATCGGCGGTGATCGCCGAACCGACCGCGCCCGCGATCATCAACGAGGTGACCAGCGGCGCACCCTGCTGAATGATGCCGAGACCGTTCGCCGCGCCGATGAACGAGGTCGCACCGACCTGGCTCGCGACCGCGCCGACCTGGATGGAAACGATCACGCCGATCGGGATAGCGACCAGCAGCGTCGGTGCCGCGGCGACACTGGACATGAACGCACACTGGCGGATGAACTCACGATAAGGAAAGCGGCGTCGGAATATCGCGATGAACAACTCCGCGACCGCCGCGAACCCCATCGTGATCTGCCTGCCGAAGGTCTCCAAAGAGCGCTTCGGATGGTCTTCCCAGTAGGCCTTCGTCCAATCGACCGCGTCACTCATCCGTGACTGCGCTGGTGGACTCTTGGTCGACTGCACTGGCTAACCCCTCTCGACGCCGGTAACCAAACCCCGACGACTTGTTTGCTTGACGCACCTTACTACGGAGTAGTGCAGAACACACCATCACCGTGTGATTGCAGTCATAGATTGGAGTCACCGTAGGGAAAACGCTATGAGCAGTGGCCCGACGCTTGGGATCGATCCCAAAGTTAACGGTGATACTTCTAGAACAAGTTACAGTTCCACGGCTCCGATCAGCCCCGGATATGGCCTGTTCGACTATTTGCGCGGATAATATTCATGCAAAATATGCACGCGATTCGAATAGGTTCCAAGGTATCGATCAACATACAACCGAAACACAATCGGTCACTTTGTGATGATTGCAGTAATAGACTTTCGCTATCGCGAGTAAATGAGACGCTGCATCCAAAATGTCGAAAAGTGCGGTCTTCGCCGACGCGTTCGACATCGACAGCTGACCGTTTCGAGCGACCAGCAAGTGATCGCCACGGATAGAGGACGCGCCCGGAGCCGAATACTGACACGATGGGTGCGACAGATTGATATCGTGCGGACTTCCGACGTCTGGAGGGACATGTTCAGCAAACTCGCCAAGGTGGCCAACGCTGCCTTCGCCGTAGCTCTTGGTGCGGCACTGGTCGCGACGGGGGCCGGGACCGCGGAGGCCGCGGGGCCACCCGTCATCGGCGGTGGGTCGGGAATCATTATCGATAATCAGTTCGAATGCACTGTCACGACGGTCGGTTACGACGGCGGGGGCCGGTTGGTCGGCCTGACCGCGGGGCACTGCGGCGACCCGGGCGCTCAGGTGTACGCCGAACTCGACCGCGGCGCAGGCGTGATCGGCCGGTTCGTCTACTCCAACCACGATCTCGACTACGCCATCATCCAATTCGATCCGGCCAAGATCACCCCGGTCAACCGGGTCGGCAATGTCACCATCACAGGGATCGGCGGCCCGGCCCAGTTCCCGATGATCGTCTGTAAGGAGGGCCGCACCACCGGCAATACCTGCGGCATCGCCTACGGCGACCTGTTCGGCAGCAATATGGAGACCTGGTCGCAGATGTGTGTGGTGGAGGGCGATTCCGGGGCACCGGTCGTCGTCGGCACCACGCTGGTCGGCATGGTGAACGCCTATCTCGCCATTGCCTGCTTCGGACCCGAGGTCGGCACCAATATGAGCTCGATCATGGGCGATATCAATGCCCGTGGCAGCGTCGGGGCGGGCTTCAACCCGATCTAGCCAGGATCACTCGAATACCGAATGAGCGGGTCGAATGACCCGCTCATTCTGTTTTGTGCAGCGGCGCCAGCGCCGGACCCGCCACCCCGCACTGCGGCATGCAGTCGACATTGTCCAGTGTCGCGGCGTGTCGCGGCGCGCGCAGTAGTACTGCCGCGATCAGCGCACCGGCCACCAGCAGGCCGACGCAGATCCACATCGCGACTCCGAAGCCGCGGTCGAATTCCACTGGGTCGTCGAGCGATCCGGAGATGCCCGCGAGGCCGGGCAGCGCGGCGACCGCAAGCAGCTGAGCGGTACGGGCCACGGCATTGTTCACCCCGGAGGCGACACCGGCCTCACTGGCTGGCACCGCGCCGAGTACCGCGCCGGTGAGTGGCGCGACCAATACCGACAGGCCGAGACCGAAGACCAGCACACCAGGGAGCACATCGGTCAGATAGGTGGTGTCGGGGCCGATGCGCAGCAGCAATACCAGGCCGAGCGCGGCGAGCAGCGGACCGACCGTCATCGGAATGCGCGCACCGTGCACCTGCGCCCAACGACCCGCGGGCGCGGAAAGCACCAGCATGATCAATGTGACCGGAACCGTGGCCACCCCCGACATCAGCGGCGTGTACTTCGCCACCAGTTGCAGCTGCATGACAAGAAGGAAGAAGACACCGCCGAGCGCGGCGTAGACCGCGAGGGTGACCAGATTTGCGGCTGTGAAGATCCGACCGCCGGAAGCGACCGGCCCGGAGGCGGGCCCCGCGCCCCGCGAAAATGTCCCAGCGAACAGCGAGGGCGGCACCAACGGGTGGTCGCTGCGCATTTCGATCACCACGAAGACCGTGAGCAGCAGCAGACCGACGACAACCAGCAGCGGCATCGCATCGATCAGACCGAAGGTCAGCGCGCCCAGCGCCACCGCGACCACCACCGCACCCGGAACATCCAGTCGCGCCGAGGCATTCGGGTCGTGGCTCTCCGGCACATGCCGCAGTGTGACGAGTACGACGACCACCGCGAGCGGGACATTGATGAAGAAGATGGACTGCCAGCCGGCCAACTCGATCAGCCAGCCACCGAGGAACGGACCGAGTGCGCCCGCGACGCCGCCGAAACCGGACCACAGGCCGATCGCCGCCCCCTGATCGCGTTGATCGATGGATGAGGAGATCAGCGCCAGGCTGCCTGGGGTGAGCATCGCTCCCGCCACACCCTGCAGGATCCGGGCGACGACGAGCATCTCGATATTCACCGCGGCACCGCAGAGCACCGAGGCCAGCGCGAAACCGATGACACCCCAGACGAATACCTTGCGGCGGCCGAGATGATCGCCGAGCGAGCCGCCGAGCAGGATGAACGAGGCCAGGGTCAGCGTGTAGCCGTTGAGCGTCCACTGCAGGCCGGCGACATCGGTGTGGAGGGATTCGCCGATGCGCGGCAGCGCGATATTGACGACGGTGGCATCCAGCGAGGCCACCGACGAACCGAGGATGGTGGCCAGCAGGATCCAGCGGCCGGTAGCCGAACCCAGCCGGGGTAACTCAGCATTCACGAACCAAACGTAGCCGCTACCGGCCGGTTTTCGTGGGCGTCAGAGATTTTGGACGCAGACCACGAAGCGGCGCGTCGGGTACTCGAAGCCGCTGCTGCTGCCGCAGACGCTGGCATCGTCGGCGCCCTGCTGGATATTGGTCACCTTCACGCCCTGGCTGACGCGTTCGGTGCAGTCGATGCGCTTGGGATCCTCGCCGCTGATATCCATGCAGCCACCGACGACCCAGTCGATATCCAGGCAGATCGCGCCCTGCTGCACGCCGTTCAGGGTTTCGAAGTAGGCGGAGTCGCGGTCGGCGACGCACTGCGAACTCGTCGCCGCCTTGCCGATGACCTTGTAGTTCGAGGCCCGGCTACCACAGGAGGCCTTGGCGATGGTGGCGTTGTCGGTGGTGCCGCCGAGCGTCACGCAGTCACCGACATTGGCCTGGAAATCGGTGCTGCCGCCCTTGGTCGCCGAGGTGGTCGCCGTCGGCTTACCGGAGGACGGGCGGGCACTGGTCGTCGGCCGTCCCGAGGTGGGCCTGGCCCCTGAGGTTTTCGGCGTGTTGGTGGATGAGACCGCATCGATGGTCCCGTTTATGGCGGGCTGGGCATTGCCGCTGATCTTATTGCCGCAGCCCGCTAGCGAGAGCGCGGCGACGACGGAGACCGCGGCGATGGCCGCAGTCGCGAGGCGACCCGAGATCGGTTGACGAGACACTTACAGTCCTCCCGGCTGTAACGCTCCGAACTCATACCCCCGTCGGAATCCGAAGTGATCTAGCAAAGCGTGAAATACCACGCCATGCATACACCACCGAGCGCAGGTGCGTCGAGTCGACAGCAACCGCATCGGAGATGCACAGTGCCGGCCCAAATGTTGGTTCGATCACTGTGGCACCGCGGCGTACCAGCGGAATCGGTGTCACAGCAACCGATCTGGGAATGGTGAGGTTTCCGGTGTGAGAGGAATTCGTCCGTGAAGCTGATCAGCGCGATCACCTGCACCGCCGCCGCGTTCGGCGCCGCGCTGATCCTCCCCGCTGTGGCTTCGGCAACCGGTGCGACTTGTGTGACCACGCCTTTCGGTCGCTGGCAAACGCCACGATCCGAGTTAGGCTGAGAATTCGGCCCCAGCCAGCCAGCAGGAGGTGTGACCCATGGTTTCAGCCTTCCCCGCACCGGACCGATGGCCAGCCGCGCCGCTGGAGATGCTCGTCGATCCGAGATTCGTCCGCATCGCGGATCATTTCTTCGGCATGTTCGCCCAGCCGACGCGTGGCGGCGGTGCGCTCGCGATCTATCTCGACGGTCGACCCGTCGTCGATATCTGGGCGGGCTGGGCGGCCAAGGATCGACGTTGGAACGGCGAGAATGTCGCGCTCGCCTTCTCCACCGGCAAGGGCGTCGCCACGACCGTGGTGCACCGGCTGGCCGAACGCGGGCAGATCGAATACGAAGCCCCGGTCGCCACCTACTGGCCGGAGTTCGCCGCACACGGCAAGGAAGACATTACGGTGCGCGATGTGCTCTCGCACCGCGCCGGACTGCACCGGGTGCGCGGCCTGGTCCCCGGCCGGGAGGGCATCCTCGACTACGACGCCGTGGTGGCGGCGCTGGCCGAGAGTCCCGCCGATCCGCGGCGCATCCGCACATCGGGCTATCACGCGATCACCTTCGGCTGGCTGGTGGCCGAGATCGTGCAGCGTGTCACCGGTGATCAGTTCACCGATGTGGTGCGCCGCGAGATCGCGGAACCACTCGGCTATGACGAATTCTGGTTCCGGGTACCGGAATCCGAGCGCTATCGGATCGCCAAGATATTTCCGCATCTGAATCCACCCGGAATCCGTTGGAATACCGCGTCATCGGTGCTGTCCTGGGTGCGGCCGGTGCGCGGACTCGCCGAGGCGGGGATGCCGGAGAGCTTCGACGAACTCGTCCGCGATCCGCGCGTGCACGATGCGGTGATGCCGGGCTGGAACGGTGTCTTCTCGGCGCGCGCACTGGCCAGAATGTATGGGGCCCTCGCGAATAAAGGGCGGGTCGAGGCGCTGGATCCCGAACGCGGTGGTCACGCCATCGACGCGGTGCAGTTCCTGCGACCGGAGACGATCGCGATCATCAATGAAACGCAGCGGGCCGACAGCCGCGACTATGTGCTCGGGGTGCCGCTGAAATTCACCCTCGGCTATCACCGTCCGGTCGTGATGTCCAAGCAGCAGCCGCGAAAAGCCTTCGGCCACTATGGACTCGGCGGTTCGGGCGCCTACGCCGATCCCGAACTCGGTATGTCGATCGCCTTCGTCACCAATCGGCTCGGCAACGCGGTGACCGCGCTCGGGGACGCCCGGCTCGCGCGCTTGGCCGCCCTCGCCGAGAATACGGTGCGCAGGGGGCGCCCGAAGGGTGCGGTCGAACCGGGACCGGCGTGATTTCGTAGCTATAGATATGGAGCAGGCGGGCGCATCCGAGGAAACGGCGCTGGACGCTGCGTCTACGCCGCGCGCACCGAGAATGGTGGTTGCGCACGCGTTGGCGGCGGGCATCGATTTCGAGCGGTACTTCCGTTGGCGACGCGAACGCGAGGGCGATCCGTTCTACGTGCGGTTTCCCGGTTTCGGCGCGGCGCTGTTCACCGGCACGGCCGACGGCGCCCGCGAATTCTTCCGCGCGCCGACCGATCTGCTCGAACCGCCGCGACCGAATCCGATCGAACCCCTGGTCGGTTCCGCGTCGCTCATCCTGGCCGCGGGCGAACGACATCGGCGCGATCGGGCATTGCTCGCACCCGCGTTCCACGGTGCGCGCATACGCACCTACGGCGAACTCATCCGCGAGTCCACCATCGCCGAAATAACCGGCAGCACAGGCGAATCCCGCCCCGCCTGGACACCGGGCACGCGCATCGACTCGCGTGCGGCGGCCAGGGCGATCACGCTGCGGGTGATTCTGCAGGCGGTATTCGGGGTGGACAGCCGCGAACGACGCGCCGAATACACCGCCGCGGTCGGGGAATTCCTCACCGCCTACTCCGGACCGCTGATGCTGGTGCCCGCACTGCGCCATGGGCTGTTCGGCCGGTCGCCATGGGATCGGTTCGTGGCCGCGCGCGAGCGGCTCGACGAGCTGATCCTGACCGATATCGCACAGCGCCGGACCGTCGGCTCGGTCGGCGCCGACATTCTCGGTCTTCTGCTCGCGACCAGCTATGACGACGGTACCTCGATCACCGATGACGATCTGTGCGACCAATTGCGCACCCTGCTCGTCGCCGGACACGAGACCACCGCGACCAGTCTGGTGTGGGCACTGTTCCATCTGCATCGAGAACCCGGGGCGTTACGGCGCCTGCACGCCGAACTGGACGCGGCCGGCCCCGACGCCTCCCCGCTCGAGCTGGCCGGGCTGCCGTTCCTGGACGCGGTGTGCCAAGAGACGCTGCGGCTGCATCCCGCGGTGCCGATCGTGCTGCGTAGGCTGACCGCCAGCGACTGCTCGCAGGTCGCTCGAAACAACACCGCGCCGTTCGTACTGCGCGGTGTCGAGCTCGCGGCGGGCGACACCATGGGCATCGCGCTGCCGCTGCTGCATTCCGATCCCGCGGTGTGGACGGATCCGCAGCTCTTCCGGCCGGAGCGGTTCATCGAGCGCAAGTACCGGCCGTACGAGTTCGCACCCTTCGGCGGCGGACATCGACGGTGCGTCGGGGCATCGCTGGCCGACTACGAACTGCGGATCGTGCTCGCGACCATTCTCGGTCGACGGCGGCTGCGATTGCCACCGCGGTATGCGCGCGGGCGGGCGCCGCTGTCGGTGCCGCACAACATCGCGACGGGTCCGCATCGGTCGATCCCATTCGACGTCGTTTCGTGATTTATCTCACGAAGGAGTTTGGCTCATCTGAGGGTCGGGCGGCTTGACGGCCGTCCTGAGCCATCGAGGCTCACCCGATCTGACCGGCCGATTTCACGAATGATCATGACCCCCAACGGTATATGTGTTGCTCGCCACACTATGCGATCAGCACGAATCAATCCGAAACGCCACTGGCCACGGATGGCCATGGACGGTAGGAAGGACGCCAGGGTCGGGTGCGTCATATACCCGTGGGGTGCTTCGGGTGCCCCGCGCCGTTTTTCCGTGGGCGTTCGCACGCCAATCCACGAAGAGTCTTCGTGAAACCGCCCTGCGAGCTCCACACCGATGAGAGATCTCGCCGCGCCACGGCGTAGGCGAGAGATGGATTGGACGAGAAACTTATGCATGCCGCTTTGCACACCGGGACGTCGACTGCTCCTCGTCGGGGAGCGCTAGCCCGCCGACTCCGGCAGGGCATCCTATTGTCGGCGGCGATCGCCGCGGTCGGCATCACCGCCGTCGCGCCGGCTCAGGCCGATCCGGCATTGCCGGGTGTCGGCACCGGCTCCTCCACCTCGACCGCCACCGATCCGGGCGCCACGGCGAACTTCGCGCCGCCGAGTATCAGCCCCGGGGACGGCGAGACCGTCGGCGTCGCGCAGCCGATCATCATCAACTTCAAGGATCCGGTGACCGATCACGCCACCGCCGAGCAGGCCATCAGGATCACCTCCTCGAATCCGGCGCCGGGTCACTTCTACTGGTTCAGCGACAAGCAGGTGCGCTGGCGGCCGAACGAGTTCTGGCCTGCCAATACCGATGTGACCGTCGAGGCGGGCGGCACCCGCACCGCATACCGGATCGGTGACGCCTTCATCACCACCGCCGACGACGAAACCCACACCATCACGATCACTCGCAACGGCGAGGAGATCATGACGATGCCGACCTCGATGGGTAAGACCAAGCACGAGACCCCGAACGGCACCTACTTCGTCGGCGAGCAGCTGCGCAAGATGACCATGGATTCGTCCACCTACGGTGTGCCGACCACCGATCCCGAGGGCTACAAGGTCGAGGTCGAATACGCCACCCGGATCTCCAACAGCGGCATCTTCGTGCATGCCGCCCCGTGGTCGGTTGCGCAGCAAGGTGTTTCGAACGCCAGCCACGGCTGCCTGAACGTCAGCACCGAGAACGCCAAGTGGTTCTTCGAGAACGCCAAGAAGGGCGACCCGGTCATCGTCCAGAACACCCAGGGCGGCACCCTGAACGCCCGCGACGGCTACGGCGACTGGAACGACTGAAGTAGCTGACCCGACGTCCAAGCTCAGCTCGGCCCAGGCGCGATCGCCTGGGCCGAGTTCGTTTTGTTCAACTGATGGTGTTCGGGAATTCCCGGACGGCGGACCAGTTGCCAGTTAATCTCCCGAGTGGCGCAACGCTCCGAACTGATTGCGGGAGAACATGGGTAACTTGTCGGGTACGCCCAGCAAGAAGTTCAGCGTATCGGCGTTCGGCCTTAACCGATCGTTTGCTGCGCGCCGTAAGGCTTCGGTCGTGCGAACCAGGCCGGAACGAGTACTGCCCCAACCGCGCGGGCGTGGCCTGCGCAATCGGCCGTGGCAGGACTATGCGCTGTTCCTGGTGTTGCTCGGGCCTAATCTGGTGCTGCTGACGCTGTTCGTCTACCGCCCGCTGGCCGACAATATCCGGCTCTCGTTCACCGACTTCAATATCTCCGACAACTTCGTGACCTACATCGGGTTCGCGAACTACCGGGAGTGGTGGGGCCGCGACGACTCCTGGCAGATCGTCACCAATACGGTGGTGTTCACCCTGGCCGCGGTGGTCGGCAGCATGGTGCTCGGCCTGGCGCTGGCCCTGCTGCTGGACCGTAAGCTGTTCGGGCGCAATGTGGTTCGTTCGGCCATCTTCGCGCCGTTCGTCATCTCCGGCGCGGCCATCGGCGTTGCCTTCCAGTTCATATTCGATCCCAGCTTCGGGCTGATCCAGGATGTGCTGCACCGCATCGGCGTCGACAAGGTGCCGGACTTCTACCAGGACCCGCACTGGGCGCTGTTCATGGTGACGGTCACCTATGTCTGGAAGAACCTCGGCTACACCTTCGTCATCTACCTGGCCGCGCTGCAGGGCACCCGCGCCGATCTCATGGAGGCGGCCGAGATGGACGGTGCGAGCCGCTGGACCACCTTCACCAAAGTGCTACTGCCGCAACTGCGCCCGACCACGTTCTTCCTGTCCATCACGGTGCTGCTGAACTCGCTGCAGGTCTTCGACATCATCAATGTGATGACGCGCGGCGGGCCGCTCGGCACCGGCACCACGACCATGGTCTACCAGGTCTACGAAGAGTCCTTCCGCAACTTCCGGGCCGGCTACGGCGCGACGGTCGCCACCATCATGTTCCTCGTGCTGCTGGTCGTCACGCTGGTCCAGGTGCGCATCATGGATCGGGGGGAGCAGTGAAACACGCGCGGCCGGAGCGACGGGCGCGGAGGAGGCAGCATGCGTAACCACGTAGCGACCCGCGCAGGCCGCCAGGGAAACAGCGAAGAGACTCTTTCGTATCGCCGCAGACAGCGGGCGGTGACGGTGCTCGGATATGCCGCGATGGTGTGCGTGCTGATCATCGTCGGCGTTCCGCTGTTCTGGATCTTCATCACCTCGTTCAAGGCACGTCCGGATATCTACACCCAGCCCGCGGTGTACTGGCCGCACAGTTGGCATCCGGCGAACTACCAGGACGCCACCACGACGCTGCCGTTCTGGACCTTCCTGCGCAATTCGCTGATCATCACCGGGATCATCGCGCTGGTGAAATTCGTGCTCGGCGTGTTCAGCGCGTACGGCCTGGTGTTCCTACGGTTTCCGGGCAAGACCCTGGTGTTCCTGGTGATCATCGCGGCGCTGATGGTGCCCAACCAGATCACGGTGATCTCCAACTACGCGTTGATCGCCCAGTTGGGTTGGCGAAATACCTTCCAGGGCATCATCATTCCGCTCTGCGGGGTGGCCTTCGGCACCTTCCTGATGCGCAATCACTTCCTCTCACTGCCCTCGGAGGTCATCGAGGCGGCCCGGATGGACGGCGCCAACTGGTGGCGCCTGCTCACCCGGGTGGTGCTACCGATGTCCGGACCGACCATGGTGGCCTTCGCGGTGGTCACGCTGGTCAACGAGTGGAACGAATACCTCTGGCCGTTCCTGATGGCCGACGACACCAGGGTCGCCACACTGCCGGTCGGCCTGACCCTGCTGCAGAACACCGAGAATCCGAGCGTCACCAACTGGGGACCGGTGATGGCGGGGACGCTGCTGACCATGCTGCCGATCCTCGTCGTCTTCCTGCTGCTACAGCGCCACATGATCAAGGGCCTCACCTCAGGTGCGGTCAAGGGTTAACCGATACAGGAGAAACCAGTGTCCACTTCACAATTCCCGGCACTGTCGCGGCGCGGATTCATCGGCCTGGCCGGTGCGCTTGCGGCGGGTACCGCACTGACCGCATGCGCGGGCAGCGGCGGTGGCGGCAAGCAGTCCGGTGACGCCAACACCATCACCTTCTGGTCGAATCACCCTGGCACCTCGAAAGAACTCGAGGCCGAGCTGATCAACCGCTTCCAGGCGAAGCATCCGGATCTGAAGGTC
The DNA here is from genome assembly GCF_042869435.1 of Nocardia sp. NPDC006982. NCBI lineage: Bacteria > Bacillati > Actinomycetota > Actinomycetes > Mycobacteriales > Nocardiaceae > Nocardia > Nocardia sp. NPDC006982. Next base: position 672,158 of record NZ_JBIAFV010000002.1, read on the forward strand.
AATCTGGTCGACGCGGGTAAGAACTACGAGGAGGTGTCGCAGAAGTTCAATGCGGCGCTGTCCGGCGGTGAGCTGCCCGATGTCGTTGTGCTGTCGGATGTCTGGTGGTTCAACTACGCGCTCAACGGCACCATCGAACCGCTCGATTCGCACTTCGCCGATGCCGGGGTGAAGCTCGACGACTACGTCGATTCGCTGGCCGCCGACTATGTCTTCAACGGTAAGCACTACGCATTGCCTTACGCGCGCTCGACGCCGCTGTTCTACTACAACAAGGATGTCTGGGCGAAGGCCGGTCTGCCCGACCGCGGCCCACAGAGCTGGCCGGAATTCGACGAGTGGGGCCCGAAGATCCAGTCGGTGGTCGGCGACGGCAAGCTCGCGCACGGGTGGGGTGACGCCAAGAACTACCTGGCCTGGACCTTCCAGGGCCCAAACTGGACCTTCGGCGGCGCCTACTCCGACCAGTGGACGCTGAAGTTCACCGACCCCAAAACCATTGCGGCGGGCCAATTCCTGCGCGATATGATCCACACCAAGAAGTACGCTGGCATCAAACCGCAGATCGCCGTCGACTTCGGCACCGGCGTCATCGCCTCCACCATCGCCTCCACCGGCGATCTGCGGGGCATCCAGAAGAATGCCGAGGGCAAACTGCAATTCGGCACCGCATTCCTGCCGCATCCCAACGGCCCCGGCGTCACCACCGGCGGTGCCGGGCTGGCGATTCCGTCGCGGATCTCGGATCAGCGGAAGGTGAACGCGCTGAAGTTCATCGAGTTCATCACCAATGCCGCGAATACCGCTTACTTCTCGCAGGGCACCGGATATATGCCGGTGCGCAAGTCGGCGGTGACCGATCCGAGCGAGGTCGACTTCCTTGCGAAGAATCCGAATGCGAAGGTCGCCATCGAGCAACTCGCGGTCACCAAATCGCAGGATTACGCGCGAGTCTTCGTGCCGGGCGGTGACCAGATCATCGGCACCGGACTGGAGCAGATCGGTCTACAGAATGCCGATCCGGCAACGGCTTTCGCGAATGTCGCCAGTCAGCTGCAGACCATTATCGACCGGCAGATCACGCCGAAGCTGCCCAAGTAGTACCGACCAAGAGGGAGATCGACGCCGTGGCAACAGTGCACTTCGACGGGGTGACGCATCTGTATCCCGGTGCGCAGGCGCCCGCCGTCGACAACCTGCAGCTCGATATCGCCGACGGGGAATTCATCGTCCTCGTCGGCCCTTCGGGTTGCGGCAAATCGACCAGTCTGCGGATGCTGGCCGGATTGGAATCCGTCGCGGCGGGTCGCATCCTGATCGGCGGTACGGATGTCACCGGACTGCCGCCGCGCGCCCGCGATGTGGCGATGGTATTCCAGAGCTACGCGCTCTATCCGAATATGACGGTCGCGCAGAATATGGGCTTCGCCCTGCGCAATGCCGGAATGAGCAAGGCGGACACCGCGGTTCGGGTGCAGGAGGCGGCCAAGATGCTCGAACTCGAGCATCTGCTCGACCGCAAACCGGCGAAACTTTCCGGCGGACAACGCCAGCGCGTCGCGATGGGGCGCGCCATCGTGCGCCGACCGCAGGTCTTCTGCATGGACGAACCGCTGTCCAACCTGGATGCGAAACTGCGGGTGAGCACCCGCTCGCAGATCGCCGCGCTACAGAAGCGTCTCGGCACGACCACCGTCTACGTCACCCACGACCAGGTCGAGGCCATGACCATGGGCGATCGCGTCGCGGTGCTGCGCGAAGGAAAGCTCCAGCAGATCGCCAAACCCCGTGAGCTCTACGACGATCCGGTCAATACCTTCGTCGCGGGGTTCATCGGCTCACCCGGCATGAATCTGCTCGACGCCCCGGTTCGGGACGGGTCCGCCGTCCTTGGTGACCTGCGAATTCCCGTGCCCCGCACCGCAACCGGAGAGCGGGTCGTTGTCGGCATCCGTCCGGAATCCTGGGAAACCACCACCGAAACCGATAACAGCCTCGCCGTGGCCGCCGAACTGCTCGAGGAACTCGGCGCCGAATCCTTCATCTACAGCCACGGCGTCACCGATGAATGGAACAGCCGCTCAGGCAAGGTGGTGGCACGGGTGGACCGCCGCTTTCAAGTGGCGCTCGGCGATCGCCTGCGCCTGCGTCCGAAACTCGACGAGATCTTCTTCTTCGACGGCGAAACCGAGGAACGCCTGCGCTGAGCGCGCGGCGTCCTCGGCATACCGCGTGCTCACCAGATCTTGACGCGCTGCGCGGGTTCCAGATACAGCTCGTCGCCCGGCTGCACATCGAAAGCCTCGTGGAAGCTGTCGATATTGCGAACCACCGCATTGCAACGGAACTCCGGCGGCGAGTGCGGGTCGGTGGCCAGGCGCCGAATGGCCTCCTCATTGCGGGCCTTGGTCCGCCACACCTGCGCCCAACCGTAGAAGACGCGCTGCAGACCGCTCAGACCGTCGATGACCGGCGGCTCCTCGCCTTCGAGCGAAATCCGGTAGGCGGCCAGGGCAATGGACAGCCCGCCCAGGTCACCGATGTTCTCGCCGATGGTGAATTCGCCGTTGACGGTGTAGTCGTCGGCCAGCGCCTTGGGCGAGAGCACGTTGTACTGGTCGATCAAAGCCTTTGTGCGCTTACCGAATTCGGTGCGATCGGCATCGGTCCACCAATCGATCATATTGCCGTCGCCGTCGTACTTGGCACCCTGATCGTCGAAACCGTGGCCGATCTCATGGCCGATCACCGCACCGATGCCGCCGTAGTTGGCGGCGTCGTCGGCATGCATATCGAAGAACGGCGGCTGCAGAATGGCCGCGGGGAAGACGATTTCGTTCATGCCCGGGTTGTAGTAGGCGTTCACCGTTTGCGGGGTCATGAACCATTCGCCGCGATCGACCGGACCGCCGAGCTTGTTCAGATCCCGATCGTGTTCGGCGGCATAGCCGCGACGGTAGTTGCCGACCAGATCGGACGGGACGATGACGATGGCGGAGTAGTCGCGCCATTTGTCCGGATAGCCGATCTTGGGGGTGAACTTCTCCAGTTTGGCCAGCGCGGCCGCCCTGGTATCCGGCCCCATCCAGTCCAGCTCGGCGATATTGCGGCGGTAGGCCTCCTGCAGGTTGGCGACCAGCTCGACCATCCGCGCCTTGGCCTCCGGCGGAAAGTGCTCGCCTACATACAGTTTGCCGACCGCCTCTCCGAGCAGATCCTGCACCAGTGAAACACCGCGCTTCCAGCGTTCCCGGTTCTCCTGCGCGCCGGTCAGGGTGCGACCGTAGAAGTCGAAGTTCTCCTCGACGAGCGGATCGGTGAGATAGGGCGCCCGCGAACGCAGCAGCCGCCAGATCGCCCACGCCTGCCAGTCGGCGAGCGGTTCGGCCGCCCAGGTCTGCGCGAAGGTGCGCACGTAATCCGGCTGGCGCACAACCACTTCGGCGAACAGTTCGGGACCGGACTTCGAGATCCCCTCGGCGAGCGCGGCGGTCCAGGCGTGCCAATCGAATTCCGGATGCTCGGTGACCAGCGCGTCGTAGGTGGTGAGGTTGTAGCTCAGCTCGGCATCACGGCGGCGCACCACATCCCAGTGCCCGGCCGCGAGCTTGCGCTCCAATTCGAAGATCCGCTGTCCGACCGTCGCCAGGTCGGCGGGCAGCAGCGCGGCGATCTGCGGTTCGGCGGCGGCCAATGCGAACATCCGGCCGATGTGCTCGACATATCGGTCCCGGATCTCGGCGAATTCGTCCTGCCGGTAGTAGGACTCGTCGGGCAGCCCGATCCCGGACTGGGTGGCGTGCACCAGATACCGGTTGGAGTCCTTGTCGTCGGTATCGACATAGAAACCGAGCGCGCCGCCGACGCCGGTGCGCTGCAGGCGACCCAGTAGCGCGGCGAAGGCACTGCGATCGGCGACCTCGTGGATCTCGGTGAGTTCCCCCGCGATGGGCGCCAGCCCGAGCGAGGCCACCGTATCGGTGTCCATGAAGCTCGAGTACAGATCGCCGATCTTGCGCGCGTCACTGCCGTGCAGCGGCGCCGAGTCGGCGGCCTGCCGGATGATCGTCTGCACATCCAACTCCGCCTGGTCGTACAGCGTCCGGAAGGCGCCGTCGACCGCACGATCCGCCGGTATCTCATAGGTATCCAGCCACCCGCCGTTGACATGGGCGAACAGATCGTCCTGAACGCGCACGGCGTGGTCGAGGTGGGAGAGATCGATACCGGAGGGACTGCTCAGATCGGAAGTCACGATGTCCAGTATGCAGAGATGGGGCGGAGGCTGCCGTCGCCGAGGTTGACCCCGGCCGCGTCACGGCCGGGGTAGGCGGTCAGGCGGGCAGGATGATGCGATCGAATTCGCCGTCGCGTGCGCCGGCGATGAACGCATCCCACTCTTCGGGCGTGTAGGAGAGGGTGATATCGCCGTGGCGCAGGGTAGCGCTGCCATCGGCGCAAGTTTGTGCGATCAGCTCGTTATGCGATCGGCCGCTGTTGAGAAGGTTGATGAACGAGGTCCAGAGGCTCGCGGTGACGGTGATGATGGGCTCTTCAGCGGGGCGGTTGGCCGGGTTGCGGCGGTATTTGCTGTCACGGATGAGCACCGCGTCACCATCGAACCGGACTTCGACGCATTGATTGCCGTTGTTCGATCGACTCGACGTGAACCAGTCAGTGAAAACCGACCGGAGGGTAGCGGTGGTGGCCATGGGCAGGATTTTACACTCGTGCATACCTGCTGATCAGGGCCAATGATGCTGCACGATTCAACGATTGTTCCAGTGCGCGAACGTAAGCGAAGCTCAAATCGCGCACCTGTTCCGGATCGTCGACCGCACCACCGAAGACCGCGCTCTCCGCCCACGCGAAGGTCGGCAGCTGTTCACCGGCGAAGTCGATCAGATGGAAACTGGACCCGCCGAGCACCGCGCCCGCCCGCGCCGCGAACGGGATGACACGCACCTCGATATTGTCGAGCTGCTCGATCGTCTTCGCCAGATATTCCAACTGTCCGCGCAGCACCTCCGGCCCACCGGTCTGCTGCAGCAGGGTGCCCTCGCCGATGACCGCGGTCAGTTCCACCCGTCCCTTGCCGCGCAACCGCTCCTGCCGCCGCATCCGAATGGCTACCAGTTGCTCGACCTGAACCGGCCGGATCATCACATCGGCACTGATGAGCGCCCGCGCGTAGTCCTCGGATTGCAGCAGACCGGGGAAAACCAAGCTGTCATAGCTGCGAATGCTCTGCGCGCCGAACTCCATGCCGTAAAGCCGCTGTAGTTCCGGCCCGATCAGAGCCGACGATTTGGCCCACCAGCCACGCTGCTTACTCGCCTCGAGCAGCGTCAGCAACTCCCCGCGTTCCTCGGCATCCACCTCGAGCAGTTCGAGCACCGGGCCGATGGTGTTCGTGGTGAGCACCCGTCGGCCCTTCTCGACGTGCGACCAGTTGGCCGGGGTGAAGCCGACCCGTTTGGCGAAGGTGGCCGAATCGAAGCCGCGCTGTTCGCGCAATTCGCGCAGGCGCAGCACCAGCTCCCAGCGAGCAACGGTCGGGGAAACGGGTGCCATGGCTCGAGATGGTACGCCGGAAATTTACTCGGCGTGTGACTATTGTCAAGGAACTTGTGCGGGTCTAGTGTCGATTTCAGCGGCAACTTTGGTTTACGTCGATCCACTCAGAGTCGAGGCGAGGTTCGTCATGAGTACGTCGCGAATGGAATCGGGTAGCTACCTGGCAGCCCAGAATTTCGCGGCGGCCCAGGACGCCTTGGCGCGATGTCGCCGCTATCGCAAGGACAACGGTCTCTACGGGGTGGTCGATCCAGGACTCGGGCGAATTCTGTTGGAAGTCGGCGCGGTCGGCGCGGTCGTCATGCCGGCCGTACTCGGCAAGCGGGTGCTCGCCTACCTCCTGGCCAACTACGGGCGGACCGGACCGATCATCGCGCATCCGCGCTCCAGCCGTTGGTCCTTCCTGACCGGTCCGACCGACAACTCGTACCTGGATATGACGCTGTTCCCGGAGTTGTTCCGGGTCTGCGCTTCGGTGGCGCTGCCGGGCAGCCGGATCGTGCTGCCCTCACCGACCGATGAGCTCAGCGGCTACCGGATCTGGATCGCACCGCCCGAGGGCGACTACCGTCCCGAACTCGCCGATGTCATCGCCGCCACCCGGACGTGCGCGAACAGTGGCGACCGGTCGGTCTTCAAGGGCGTTGTCAAGGGGTCGGGCGCGGAGTGAGCGTCACGCTGAAGCTCTGCTCGATGCTGTGCTCCCACTTGTCCCGGCACTCGTTTTGTTTGGTCTGATCGTTGCCCGCCTTCTGCAGACAGTCCAGATAGTCCTTGCCGCCGGAGTCGACGAAGAAGCTCCAGCCGACGATGCTGAGCACGACCGCGGCGACCAGCGCGAGCACACCCAGGATCAATCCGGTGACCGCCATGCCGGTGCCGCCCGCACTGCCGGAACGAATCTTGACCAGCGCGATGATGCCGAAGATCAGCGCGAAGAAGCCGAACAGATAGCCGCCGATCAGCGTCCAGCAGCTCAGGAAGCCGAGGATGCCGAGCACCAGTGCGGTGATCGCCATGCCCTTGCGCTTGGGAGATTCCTGCCAATAGTTCGGCTGCCCCTGACCCGGTGGCGGCGGGTACTGACCCGGTGGCGGATATTGACCGGGCGGCGGATATTGCGCCATGGGACTTCCTCTCAGCCGGTGCGCCTGCGCTGCAGTCGCCTCCTGATCGCGCTCCCTGGGATGTTGATGCCGAGGGGGTTATTCCGAGCCGAGCCGCGCGTGCATCTCCCAGACCAGGATCTCCGCAGGCCCGTGGGCGGTCACCAGCTGCCCACCCGATCTGGTAAGGCGCACGGCGTCACCCGCGTACAACGGACCCACGCCCTCCATCTCCACCTCGCCCCTTGCGACGAACAGATGCAGGTACGGGGCGTCGGGTAGGTCGATCGCCTGCTCGGTTTCCCCGCTGTCCGCCAACCGCGCCACATGCAGCGCCGAATGGCTGCTGGCGATGGCGATCGCGGTCCGATCGCGATAGCGCGGCAGGCCGGAGGCCACGGTCACCAGGCCGCCGCGGGCCAACTCGTCGTCGATCTCGAGCTGCTGATATCCGGGCTCCAAGCCCGGTTCGTCCGGCACCACCCACATCTGCACGAAATGGACCGGCTGGTCGTGTTCGGTGCCGTGGTCCAGACGCCAGGAGTCGTTCTTCTCTGAATGCAGAATTCCGGTGCCCGCGCTCATCCGCTGTGCCAGACCGGGATAGATGACGCCGCTGTGCCCGAGCGAATCCTGGTGCACCAGCGAGCCGCCGAGCACCCAGGTCACGATCTCCATATCCCGGTGCGGATGGGTTTCGAAGCCCTGACCAGGGGAAACAATGTCTTCGTTATTGACGAGCAGCAGCCCGTGATGGGTGTTGTCGGGATCGTAGTGCTCACCGAAGGAGAACGAGTGCTTCGAATCCAGCCAGGACACGCGCGTTTTCATGCGATCGCCGCCGCGATGGACATCGATGTGTGGTGTCGTGAGTGTGGACATCGTGGTCCTCCTCTCGGGACCGTGCACCGATCACCTTTCAGGGTAGGAGCACTTACGACGTGGTACTCCGAATTCCTAGTAAATTGTCCTGCACTCGGCATTTTACGCGAGCTGATCTTCGTGAGTGACGTGCAAGGGAGTCGCTCGCGGCTGCGGGTGAACGGCAGGTGAGCAGTACCGACCGGTTAGTCGTGTCGCCGGTCGGCACGGCCCGCAGGCACCCGACGGGGTCTGTACGAGCGTACGACGGATTCGTAACATCATGTGCCACAACGGAATCGGAGGTGACGAACGGATGCGAACCGAGGTGCTCGCCCGCATCGAGCAGCAACTCCGCGATGCGGCAGAGCGCGACGGGATCAGCGATTTCGTCGTCGGTGTCGCGGTATTCCGCGATGGCAAACTCCTGGTAGTGCGCCGCGTACCCGACGATTACCACGGCGGCCTGTACGAACTGCCTGGTGGCGGAGTCGAATCCGGGGAGACCCTGGCCGAATGCGTGGTGAGGGAACTGTTCGAGGAGACCGGGCTGCGGGTGCGCGCCATCACCGAGTTCCTCGGCAACTTCGACTACGCCACCAGGACCAAGCCCCGAGTGCGCAAGTACAGCTTCATCGTCGAGGTGGAGCCGGGCGAGGTCGCGCTGGCCCCGGGCGAACACGACGCCTTCGCCTGGATCGATGCCGCGACAGTCGCGGATCTGCCGATGGCGCCGGATATGCGCGAGGCGGTCAGTGCACTGATCGCGGACGGGATTCGCTGATCGGGCGATGGCCACGGGGCGGGTAGCCTCTGGGCGTGTCTACTGGTCGCCCCGACGGCAACACTCCCGCGGACGCGCGGCCGGTTTCGCTACAGACGGCGCTGCGCGAGAGTCCCGGCGTATTGCGTTTGGCGCTGATCCGCTTTACCGGACAGTTCGGCGACGGCATGTTCCAGGCGGCACTGTCCGGCGCCATTCTGTTCAACCCGGAACGGGAGACCGATCCGCTCGCCATCGCTGCCGCGTTCGCGGTATTGCTACTGCCGTACTCGCTGATCGGGCCGTATGCCGGTGCGCTGCTGGACCGCTGGGATCGGCGGGCGGTGCTGCTGGTCGCCAATGTGCTCCGGGCGGTGCTGATCAGTGCGGTGAGCGTCGGACTGTTGGCGGGCAGTGGCGAGACACCGTTGCTGTTGCTCGCGCTCGCCGTGGTCGGGGTCAGCAGGTTCGTGCTCTCGGGCGTGTCGGCTGCGTTGCCCCGAGTGCTCGATCAACACTGGCTGGTGCCCGCGAATTCGGTGCTGGCCACGGTGGCGTCCGGATGTGCCGGTGTCGGCGCCGCGGCGGCGGTCGCGATCATCGGGTTGATCGGCGCGGGTGATTTCGCGTCGGCGGTCGCGGTGGCGATCAGTGCCGTGTGGTCGGTCTGCGGTGCGGTTTTCGCGGCCGGATTCGGGACCGGGGTGCTCGGTCCGGAGCCGGGGACCGCGACGCGCGACAGTGCGGTGCGAGCGATCGCGACCGGTCTGCGTCACGGTGCGGCCGCGGTCTGGGGAGCGGTTCAGGTCACCACCGCGATGATCGGCATCGGCACGCATCGGATCGTATTCGGCACCAATACGCTGATCATGGTGCTGGTGCTGCGGCAGGCGCCCGTCGACGGCGGCGGCGCGAATACCGGCCTGACCCGGTTCGGGCTAGCCATCGGCTGTACCGCCGCTGGCATGTTGGTGGCGGCCGTCGTCGCGCCGGTATTGATTCCGCGGCTCGGCCGCTCGCACACGGTGGTCCTCGGGCTGTTGACCGCGACGGTGGTGCAGTTGGCGCTGGTCACCCCGACCGCGATCGCGACGTCGGGGACCGCGGCACATCGGGCGCATCAATTGCTGCTGGTCGCCGCATTTCTGTTCGGACTCGCGGGGCAGACCATCAAACTGACCGGCGACGCGACCATGCAGATCGATATCGATGACACCAGGCGCGGTCAGGTATTCGCATTGCAGGACACCGTATTCAATATCACGTTCGTGCTCGCGATCGCGCTCACCGCATCGGTGATACCGGCGGATGGGCGCTCGATCGGCGTGGTGCTGGTCGGCGCCGGAATCTATTGCGCCGGAATAGTCGCCATTGCCGTCAACAGTCGGCGAGTGCCGGTTACTCGCTGAACGGCATTGTCGGATAAGTGGATTCATCGCCCGACCAGGTCCGGTGATCCCGAAGTGCGGCGACATGTTCGGTCGGAGCTTGCGGATCGAGCTGGCGCGAATCCCGCGTCGGCTCATCGTGATTCGACAAGGCCGCGCCGAATTGGTCGGCGGCGAGATGATCCGGCTCGGGCTCGGTGCGCTCGATCCAGGCCAGGTGTTCGCTGTCCGCATCGGCCGGGCTGCCGGTGATCTGGTGATTCCAGGTGCCGTTGCCGGTCGGATCGGTGAAGAAATGGTCGAGTACGCCGTCGTCGTCGAGATCCAGCCCGGCCACATCGGCAATGCCGGTGCCGTGCGAATCCCACAGCACATCGTCGACCAGGCCGTCGCCGTCGAAGTCGAGTCCCACCGCATCGCCGATGCCCGACCCGGATAGATCCAGCTCCGTCTGGCTGGTCCAGACGTGCACCGTGCCGTCACCGGTTCCGAACACGTACTCGATCTCGTTCATATCTGGTTGGACGCGACTGCGCCCCATCCGGTTCCACCCTTCGCGCGATTCAGTCGGGTAAGTTGATCTCCCATCGACCCGAATCGACAGGGAGCAACAACGGATGGGATTTCGGCCGATCTGTGCGCCCGCATTCCTCGGCGTGCTGCTCGCCGGAGCGCTGACCGTACCGACCCCCGTCGCGCAGGCCGCGCAGCATCCGTGGGCCCCGCCGCCGGTGAACAGCTGTGGCGAGATCGGATTCGACCCGTTGAACCGGGCACCGGACCCGAACGCACCGCCGCCTCCGCCGCTGCCGCCTTTGCCCCCGCAGATCGATATCCCGGTACCGGTTCCCGAGATCACGCCGGTTCCGGTCCCTGATCCACCGCCGGACAACACCCGGATCGATCCGGAGCCGCTGCCCACCGACCCGTGCCGCAATCCGTGCCCGGATATTCGGGATACGCCGAAGCCGTCGGATCCCGCCACCGATCCGGAACCGGAAGGCGCACCCGACACCGGGTCCAGCTCCGGTTCCGGACCCGGCTCTAGCTCCGGTTCGAGTTCGGGTTCCGGCTCGATCCGCCTGCCGCGCATAGAGTTCCGTCCGGAGATCGAACCCATTCCGATCCCGGTACCCGGCCCCGACGGAATCCAACCGCAACCCGCGCCGCCGCCGATCGTGCACCCGGCCGAACCGGGACCGCTGACCGCCGCCATCACCCCGCCGCTGGTGGAATCGGTGGATCTGGTCGGTCAGGTGACCGGGCACGGTTCGGCGAACCGCACCGATATGCGCTGGCAGGTCGACGGCACCGACCTCGGCATCATGTGGGAGACCAAACCGGGCGAGGTCGCCGTGGCCTTCGGCGACACCTTCGGCGACGGCTGGACCAGTGGCGGCGTGGGCGGGCCCGACTGGCGCAGCAATGTGCTGGGCTACAGCACCGACCACGATCTCGCCGACGGACTCGGCATCGACACCATGGTGCAGGACAGTCGCTGTCACGCCACCGAACTGCTGTCCAGCCGCAAGATCAAGAACTGGGAGACGACCACCATCCCGACCTCCGGGTTCGCGATCGGGCAGCGCCAGTTCATGAGCTATATGTCGGTGAACCACTGGAGCCGCATCCCCGGCCTGTGGTCGACCAATTACGGCGGACTCGCGTACTCCGACGACAACGGCCGCACCTGGGTCAAGGATCAGCATGCCCGGTGGGACAACTTCTTCGGGCTCGGCCGGTTCCAAGTGGCGGCCATGGTGCCGCAGGGCGATTACGTCTATATGTTCGGCACGCCCAACGGGCGGGTCGGCATGATCGGCCTGGCCAGGGTGCCGAAGACCGAGGTGCTGAACAAATCGGCCTACCAGTACTGGGTGGGCGGAACCTGGGCCCCTGCGGCCGAAAACCAGGCCACGCCTTTGGTTCTCGGTATGGCCAGCGAGTTGTCGGTGCGCTTCGACAAGGACACCGAACAGTGGCAGATGGTCTATCTGGATTCGGCGCGCGCTGCGATCGTGATGCGCACCGCGGCGAGCCCGCAGGGCGCCTGGACCGATGGTGTCCAGCTGGTCTCGACCGACGACTATCCGAAGGCATACGGCGGCTTCATCCATCCGTGGTCGACGGGTGAGGATCTGTACTTCACCATCTCGGCGTGGGACACCTACAACGTGTATCTCATGCACGCGAAGCTCGATCCGCCGCACTGATCGCGCTCGGATCCGCGCCGACGGTGATTCGGTATGGTGCGCATGTGATCGACCAGCGCATACGCATTTCGCACGGGCGGCTCCGGTGACGAGCGAGACACCGGGCTGGCAGTTCTGGATCGATCGGGGCGGCACATTTACCGATGTGGTGGCCCGTCGACCCGACGGCAAGCTCGTCACGCACAAGCTGCTCTCGGAGAATCCGGCGCGCTATGCCGACTCCGCGGTGGCGGGCATTCGCGAAATCCTCGCCGACGCGGGTGGCACCGCCGATATAGACGCCGTCCGGATGGGCACAACGGTCGCGACCAACGCACTGCTCGAGCGCAAGGGCGAACGGACCGTGCTGGTCATCACCCGCGGCTTCCGCGACGCACTGCGCATCGCCTATCAGAATCGGCCGCAGATCTTCGCGCGCGAGATCGTGCTGCCGGAGTTGTTGCACGAGCACGTGATCGAGGTTGACGAGCGCGTCACGGCCGATGGAACGGTGCTGACTCCGCCGGATCTCGACGCACTGGCGGCCGAACTGAAGCCGTTGTACGACAGCGGTATCCGCGCCGTCGCCGTCGTCTGCATGCATTCGCATCTGTATCCCGAACACGAAAAGGCGATCGGCCGGGTCGCCCGCGAGATCGGATTTCCGCAGATCTCGCTGTCCAGCGAGGTAAGCCCGCTGATGAAGCTGGTGCCGCGCGGGGACACCACGGTGGTGGACACCTACCTCTCACCGGTGCTGCGCCGCTACGTCCAGCAGGTCGCCGACCAGCTCACCGGTGTGCGGCTGATGTTCATGCAGTCCAATGGCGGACTCACCGAGGCCGGACAGTTCCGCGGTAAGGACGCCATTCTGTCCGGTCCGGCGGGCGGCATCGTCGGCATGGTACGGATGTCCGAACTCGCCGGATTCGACCGCGTCATCGGCTTCGACATGGGTGGAACCTCCACGGACGTATCGCATTTCGCGGGCGAGTACGAGCGGGTTTTCATCACGCAGATCGCCGGTGTCCGGTTGCGCGCGCCGATGCTCGATATCCATACCGTGGCGGCGGGTGGCGGTTCGATCCTGCATTTCGACGGCAGCCGCTACCGCGTCGGACCCGATTCCGCGGGCGCGGCACCCGGGCCGGCCTGTTATCGCGGCGGCGGACCGCTGACGGTCACCGATGCCAATGTGATGCTCGGCCGCATCCAATCCGAGCATTTTCCAAGGGTTTTCGGGCCGGATGGCAACCAACCGCTCGATGATGCGCTGGTGCGCGACCGATTCGCGGAACTGGCCGCAGAAATCGCGGAGAGCACCGGCGACGATCGCACACCGGAGCAGGTCGCCGAGGGCTATCTCGAAATCGCGGTCGCCAATATCGCCGCCGCCATCAAGCGGATCTCGGTACAGAAGGGCCACGATGTCACCCGCTACGCGCTGACCACCTTCGGCGGCGCGGGCGGCCAACTCGCCTGCAAGGTGGCCGATTCCCTCGGCATTCGCACCGTTGTGGTGCCGCCGATGGCCGGTGTGCTCTCGGCCCTCGGTATCGGTCTGGCCGATACCACCGCCATGCGCGAGCGTTCGGTGGAGTTGCCGCTGCACGAGGAGTCGATGGACCGTGTCGGTGAGATCGCCGATGATCTGGAGGCCACCGCTCGCGCCGAACTACTCGGTGAGGATGTACCTGTGCACCGGGTGCGTATCGTGCGGCGCGCTCAGCTGCGCTACGACGGTACCGACACCACGCTCACCGTCGAACTCACCGAACCGGCGCAGATGGCAACGGATTTCGTCGAACGTCACCGCGGCACCTACTCCTTCGTACTGGACCGCCCGATCGTGATCGAGGCGCTCTCGGTCGAGGCGACCGGGCTCACCGAATCACCCGATCTCGCCGACCTGGCCGAACCGCGCGTAGCCACCAGCGAGCCGGAGTCGGTACAACTGCACACCGGTGGCGCTCGGCGTGCGGTATTCCTTTATCGGCGTGCGGAATTGGTGCCGAAGAAAGCGGTGCGCGGGCCCGCGATCATTACCGAGGCCAATTCCACCACGGTCGTCGACGACGGCTGGCAGGCCGTGGTGAACGACCTCGGACATCTGATCATGGAACGGGTCGCGGCGGTGGCCGGACCGGAGGCGGGCACCGAAGCGGATCCGGTGCTGCTGGAGGTCTTCAACAATTTGTTCATGTCCATCGCCGAGCAGATGGGCGCGCGGCTGGAGTCGACCGCGCAGTCGGTCAATATCAAAGAGCGCCTGGACTTCTCGTGCGCGCTCTTCGATCCCGACGGCAATCTCGTCGCCAATGCGCCGCATATTCCGGTCCATCTCGGATCGATGGGCACCAGCGTCAAGGAGGTCATCCGGCGCAGGCAGGCCGGGGGCATGCGCCCCGGCGACACCTATGCCGTCAACGATCCCTACCACGGCGGCACCCATCTGCCAGACGTCACCGTGATCACGCCGGTATTCGACACCGCGGGCGCCGAGATCCTCTTTTATGTCGCCTCACGCGGCCATCACGCCGAGATCGGTGGTATCGCGCCCGGTTCGATGCCTGCGAACAGCCGTCGCATCGAAGAGGAGGGGGTCATCTTCGACAACTGGCTGCTCGTCGACGAGGGCCGGTTCCGCGAGGACGAGACGCTGCGCTTGCTCACCGAAGCGCCGTACCCGTCCCGAAATCCGGCCACCAACCTCGCCGATCTGCGCGCCCAGATCGCCGCCAATGCCAAGGGCGTCGAAGAAGTCCGGAAGATGATCGAGCACTTCGGGCTCGATGTCGTCGAGGCGTATATGCGGCATGTGCAGGACAATGCCGAGGAATCGGTGCGGCGCGTCATCGATGCGCTCGACGACGGCGAATACTCCTATGCGACCGATCTGGGTGCGACCATTCGCGTGCGAGTCACGGTGGATCGGGAAAACCGCAGCGCCACCATCGATTTCAGTGGTACCTCCGGGCAGCTCGACGGTAACTTCAACGCGCCCTATGCCGTTGCGAACGCGGCCGTCCTGTATGTGTTCCGGACGCTGGTCGCCGACGATATCCCACTCAACGACGGCTGCCTGCGACCACTGCGGATCATCGTGCCGCCCGGCTCGATGCTCGCGCCCGAACCGCCCGCCGCGGTCGTCGCGGGCAATGTCGAGACCTCCCAGGCGATTACCGGCGCACTGTACGCGGCGCTCGGCGTGCAGGCCGAGGGGTCGGGCACGATGAACAACATCACCTTCGGCAATGAACGCAGCCAGTACTACGAGACGATCGGATCCGGATCCGGTGCGGGCGACGGTTTCGATGGCGCGCCGGTGGTCCAGACCCATATGACCAACTCCCGGCTCACCGATCCGGAGGTGCTGGAGTGGCGGCTGCCGGTACTGCTCGAGGAGTTCTCGGTACGCGCTGGGAGCGGAGGCACCGGTCGATGGCGCGGTGGCGACGGTGCGGTGCGTCGGCTGCGCTTCACCGAAGCGGTGACGGTCTCGACGCTGTCGAGCCATCGCCGGGTGCCGCCGTATGGCATGGCGGGCGGCGCGCCCGGTGCCCTCGGCCGAAACCGGATCGAGCGGGCCGATGGCACGGTGCAGGACCTGAGCGGGGCGGATTCGGCGCATCTCGACCCCGGAGATGTGCTGGTCATCGAGACGCCCGGCGGTGGCGGGTACGGGAACTGATCACGTTCGACGCCGCGCCCTGGCATGAGAGTGAGACAGATCACATTCGAGTGTGTCACGTCGGAGGTAGGCCAGCTGTCCGATGGCCATGAACGACACCAAGAACGTATTGCTGGCCGGGGCGAGCGGAGTGCTGGGCGGCCACATCACCACCGCGCTCCGGCAGTCCGGCTACACCGTGATTTCGCTGTCCCGCCGCGCCGGGTCCGATGTCCAGGCCGATCTGATGAATCGCGACCACCTGCTACGCGCGGTCGAGGGCCGCACCGTCGACACCGTGGTGCACGCGGCGACGGCCCTGCGCAAGGCGCCGATGCGGCACAGGGATATGTACGCGACCAATGCGCTGCGGATCACCGGCACCGCAAACCTGCTGGCGGCCGCACGCGCCGTCGGTGCCCGGCGGGTCATCGCCGAATCCATGGTCTTCGGTTACGGCTACGGCGATTTCGGCGACCACGTGCTCACCGAGGACGACACCTTCGCGCCGACCGGCGACAAGGCGGTGGAGCCCCACCTGGAAGGCATGCGGGTCAAGGAAGAGCTGATGCTGAATGCCGATGGGCTCGAAGGCATCTCATTGCGTTACGGGCTGTTCTACGGAGCGGGCGGCACGGAGGCCATAGTCGAGATGCTGCGCAAGCGGCAATTGCCCGTGGTGAACGATCACGGACGGGTGCTGCCGTGGATCAATCTGGTCGATGCGGGTGCGGCGGTGGCACTGGCCGTCAAAGGCGGAAAGCCCGGTGCCGCATACAACATCGTGGACGACGCCCCACTCAGCTTCAGCGGACACGTCCGGCTGGTCGCCGAAACCTTCGGCGCACCAAAGCCGTTCACGCTGCCAGCCTGGATGATGCGGCCCATGTCGTACGCCTACCGCATGACACAGGCCGATATGCGAGTGTCCAACGCCAAGGCGAAGGCGGAACTCGGTTGGCAGCCCCGTTACCCATCCTGCGCGGACGGCCTGCGTGCCTTGGCCGCCGACCAGCAGGTATAGATCCCCTATCTGAATGCGCACAATTGCCCACTTCGTCACAGCCGCGAACGTGGTCGGGCGCGCCGACGCCAAGTACGCTCGGAGCAATCATGGCCACGTACTTCGATCCGACGTCATGGTCACCGATGCGGGCCGTCGACATGGGTAAACGCCTGTTCGATCAATCATTGCTCGAGCAATGGCTCGCTTACACCACCGCATGGGTGGATCCACTGGCCGACTTCGGCGCGGGCACCGTGACCGCGCTCATGCCGGACGTGCTGATGACCGTGCTCAGCGAGGGCATTCTCAGCCGGTTCGGCGGCCAGGAGGTCAGCGCCACCCTGCTCGGCCACGACCTGCACGCCACCCTGCAGGTGCTCAAGGTGCGCAGACGCGGCGCGCATTTCCAGACCAAGACCGTGCTGTCCCGGCTGCGCTGGGACGACTACCCGATCGAACAGGTCACCGTGATCGCGCACGGCGTCCGGCTGGTGCCCGGTGTGCCGACGAAGGCACGGGTGCAGCAGCTGGACCTGAACGGAACCGTCACCACCGAGGCGCTCGTCACCTGGCTCGATACCCAGCAGCGCGATTGGAAACTCGACATCGACGCGAGCGGATTGATCCGGGCGAAGCATCGCAAACGCCGGATCAGCGCGCTGGTGGAGGCGCAGGTGCGCGACAACCTGCTGACCGTCGATATCCACCGGGCGAACTGGCTGGGCATCCGGATCCCGCGCAAGCTGATCACCGCGCCGACGATCCTGCTGGATCGGCTACCGATCGACGCACGCATCGTGCACGCCACCCGCGAGGGCGATCTGGTCCGGTTCCGGGTGGAGCTGCCGGGGATAACCGGATCGTTCGATCTGGCACAGATCCGCTCGGCCATCGTGGCGGGCACCACGCTGATCATCTTCTGATCGACCGGCGAATTCCCCTTCAGACCTGGGCTTTCCACCATTCCAGCAGCGCGGCCTCGGCCTCGTCCCGGCTGAGCGGTCCGCGATCCAGGCGCAACTCCTTCAAGAATCGCCACGCCTTGCCGACCTCCGGACCCGCGGGAATGCCGAGCAGTTCCATGATCGCGTTACCGTCCAGGTCTGGACGCACCCGATCCAGATCCTCCTGCTCCTGCAGCCTGGCGATCCGCGTCTCCAGCTCGTCATAGGTGGCGCGCAGCGCGGCGGCGCGACGCTTATTGCGAGTGGTGCAGTCGGCGCGGACCAGTTTGTGCAGCCGAGGTAGCAGGTCATCGGCGTCGGTGACGTAGCGGCGCACCGCCGAATCGGTCCATTGTCCTTTGCCGTAGCCGTGAAAACGCAAGTGCAGGAACACCAGTCGCGCCACGTCCTCGGTGAACTGCTTGGGGTACTTGAGCGCGCGCATCCGCTTGCGCACCATCTTCGCGCCCACCACCTCATGGTGATGGAAGCTGACGCCGCCGCCCGGTTCATTGCGCTTGGTATCGGGCTTGCCGATGTCGTGCAGCAGCGCCGCCCAGCGCAGCACCAGATCCGGATCGCCCTCTTCCAGGTCGATGGCCTGCTGCAACACGGTCAGCGAATGCCAGTAGACATCCTTGTGCTGGTGGTGCTCGTCGATCTCCAGCTTCATCGCGGGCACCTCGGGCAGCACCAGCTGGGCCAGGCCCGTCTCGCACATGACATTGATGCCATCGATCGGATGCGCGGAGGCGATGAGCTTATCCAGTTCGGTGCGCACCCGCTCCGCGGTGATCCGCTCCAACTCACCCGCCATCGCGACGATCGCGACCCGCACCCGCGGCTCCAGTTCGAAGCCGAGCTGCGCGACGAAACGCGCCGCCCGCAGCATGCGCAGCGGATCGTCGTTGAACGAATCCTCCGGCGCCGCAGGCGTATCCAGCACTCCTGCAAGCAGCGCGTCCATCCCGCCGAGCGGATCGACGAACTCCAGCGACCCGTCGCCCCCGATCTTCACCGCCATCGCATTGACCGTGAAATCACGACGCACCAGATCACCCTCGAGCGAATCACCGAAGGTGACCTCGGGATTGCGCGACACCCGGTCATAGGTATCGCTGCGGAAGGTGGTGATCTCCAATTGCTGATCGGCCTTCGACGCACTCACCGTGCCGAACGCCAACCCGCCGGTATCCCACAGATGATCGGCCCACCCGCGCAACAACTCCTGCACCCGCTCGGGCCTGGCATCGGTGGTGAAATCCAGATCCGTCCCCAACCGTCCGAGCACCGCATCGCGGACACTGCCCCCGACCAGGTACAACTCATACCCCCGCGCGGCGAACAACTCGCCCAGCGGCGTCAACACATCGGACAACCGTCCCAGCGTGACCGCGGCCGCGGCCAGCAATCGGGTACGTCGATCCAACGCTGCATCCTCGGACTTGGGCGAAACCACGAAGTAGCAGCTTACCGAGCCCGCACAACCGATATTCCAGCGCAACCCGCGCGGCCGGACATCCTGCGCAGGCTGCCTATATGGGCGGTGTGCGAATCTCCTCTATGTAGAAGGCATATGTCCAGCCGAGCAGGCGGCACCACTCAACCACAACAGAGCTGTCTGACGAGCAACGTTCGCTCGCGTCGGCGCGAAGGTGTGGTCATCGACTCAGCCGAGTCGTCGATGCGCACGCGTTAATCTCCATCGCTGGGCGAGCACACATCCGATGCCGAAGGTTCCCGCTCAGGCGACCACCACGGAGCGAGTCTTACGAGCGACGTTCGCGGCCCGTCTCGCGTCCGAGCGGCCGAAGCGCATGCGCCGCAGGCGCGAGTCTCGGCCGCTCGGACGCGAGACAGAAGGGGGGCCGCGAACACGCAGCGCCGCAGGCGCTGCAAATCCAACACAGTAGGATTGCGTGGTG
Organism: Nocardia sp. NPDC006982; assembly: GCF_042869435.1. NCBI lineage: Bacteria > Bacillati > Actinomycetota > Actinomycetes > Mycobacteriales > Nocardiaceae > Nocardia > Nocardia sp. NPDC006982. Next base: position 691,590 of record NZ_JBIAFV010000002.1, read on the forward strand.
TCTCCGGCCGATCGCGCGAACAGTCGACGCCGCCAGCCCCGGCGCCGCGGTTCGGCCGCCAACGCGGCGAAACCGCGCATGCGCACGGTACGGGAAACCTCGGCGGGTGGCCTCGTCGTCGACGGGTTGGACGGGCCGAGCGATAAACGCAGTGCGGCGCTGATCGGGCGGACCGATCGGCGTGGCAGACTGCTGTGGTCGCTGCCCAAGGGACATATCGAAGAGGGGGAGACGCCCGAGCAGACCGCGATCCGGGAGGTCGCCGAGGAGACCGGAATCGATGGGATAGTGGTCGCCGAACTCGGCAGCATCGATTACTGGTTCGTCACCGAGGGTCGCCGGGTACACAAGACCGTGCATCATTATCTGCTGCGCTCCATCGGTGGTGAGCTCTCCGATGCCGACGTCGAGGTCACGCAGGTGGCGTGGGTTCCGTTGAGCGAATTGGATTCTCGGCTCGCCTATGCCGATGAGCGGCGCCTCGCCGAAGTGGCGAACCGGATGATCGACCGGATGGAGACCGGCAAGAGATGACCCAGACTTTCCGGCATCGCGCAGCGATTCCGTGGGGGGTGGTGGTCGGGCGACGGGTAGGCCTGTTCCGGATCATCGCGGCGGTCCTGACCATTCTCGGCTCGGCGACGGCGGTCCCGGTATTGCTCGCCCAGCCCGCCGCCGCCCAGCCGACGACGCCGAATAGTTCGTCGTCGCCGAAATTCCTGAAGCTGACCCTGGATTCGGTGAACCCGTCCGCGGTGACCACCACCAGCGATCCGACGCTGACGGTCGCGGGCACCGTCACCAATATCGGCGATCGGGTGGTCGAGGACATCAGTGTCCGCATCCAACGCGCCGCCGCGGTGTCGGCACCGAGCGCGCTGCGCTCGACTCTGCGCTTGGACCAGGTCAACTACGACGTGACCGGTCCGTTCGAAGATGTCGCCGACCGTTTGAGTCCCGGCCAGCGCAAACAGTTCACGATCAGCATCGCGTTGCGCTCCGGCGGCGGTACGGCCGCGCTCGATATCACCAAGCCCGGCGTTTATCCGCTGCTGCTGAATGTCAACGGGGAACCGGCCTACGGCACCCAGGCTCGCCTCGACGACGCACGGTTCCTGCTCCCGGTGCTGGGTGTACCGCCCGCGGTCGATATCAGCTCGCCGGTGCCTGCCGCGCCCGATACCCCGGTGGCGACGACGCTGCTGTGGCCGCTGGCCGACCGCCCTCGGCTGGTCGCCGGTGTCACCGGCCCGCTCAATGGAAAGGCCGAGCTCACCGACGACGAACTGGCCGCATCGCTGGGCAAGGGCGGGCGGCTGGACCAATTGCTCGGCGCCTTGGAATCGGTGCTCGGCACCAACCCGGCCAGTCGCGATCGCACGCTGAACTCGGCGGTCTGCATCGCGATCGATCCCGATCTGCTGATCACCGCACAGGTGATGACCAAGGGGTATCGCGTACTGGCCAGCCCGTCCGATCCGGACGGTGCGACCAGGGCAGGCACCGGCGCCGATCAGGCCCAGACCTGGCTGGACCGATTGCGCGCGGTCGCCGCATCGACCTGCACGGTCGCACTGCCGTTCGCACAGGTCGATATCACGGCATTGGCCGCGGTCAACGATGCCGAATTGTCCACGCGAGCGTTGAACGACCCCGCCGATATCGTCGATTCGATTCTGGCCACCAAATCGGTGCGCGGGGTCAGCGTGCCGGATTCCGGCAGTATCGATGAGAGCGCGGGAATGTTGTTGCGCGGCCACGGTTTCGGGACCGCGGTACTGGCCGATAACGCCGCCGTCCCGCTCGGCACCGCCGGTACCTCGACGGATTCGCAGCCGATCACCACCGGACGCGGCGGCGCCGGTAGTCAGGGCAGCACCAACCAGATCACCTCGAGTCAGCCGCTGCCGGAGACGAGCACGCCGGATGTGGTCCGGCTCGCCGAGATCGCCCCGGTGCCCGTCACGCCGGAACCGGCGCCGGAACCGCAGACCAGCGCCACACCGAGCACATCCGCGACGGGCACGTCCGCCCCGACGACGAATGCGGCACCCTTCGGCACGCAGACCCCGCCCGCCGATCCGGCATTGCACGCGGCGACCTTCGATATCTGGTCCGCGACCGCCCTCGCCGCCGTCGGCTCCAACCCGCCCACCCCGTCGTTCACCCCTGCACGCGTCCGCTACGACGTCACCAACGACTCCAGGATGGCCCGCCTGCAGGACGCGCTCGGCGCCATCACCTGGTCCGCGCTGAACCCGGACCCGAGCCGCCCGCACTCACTGCTGCTGGTGCCGCCGCAGCAGTGGAGCGCGAACCGGGAGGAAGCCACCGCGATCCTGAAGCAGGTCGACCTGCTGCTGCACAACAACCTCGCGACGCCGCGCACGCTCGCCGAGTTGGTCGCCGAACCGCCCGACGCACAGCCCCACGAACCCGACTATCTGCCGCAGGCCGCCCATGACGCGGTTCCGGACCGCTTCGTGCTCCCGGTCCGCGACCAGGGCCGCCGGATCACCGATCTCATGCGTTCACTCGTCGAGGTGCCCGAGACCGAGCCGACGCCGAACCAATATCTGACCCCGCTGCGCGACGGTCTGCTGCGCGTCCTGACCCTCTCCGACCGGCGCTCCGGCGATTCCGCACAGCCGGACACCTATGCCCAGCGCCGACTCGACCAGACGACGCGCACACTGGACCGGCTCTACGGTTCGGTCACCGTGCTGCCGCCCGGCGGGGTGTACACATTGGCCTCCGAACAGAGCCCATTGCTATTGGTCGCACGCAACGATCTGCCGGTCGCCATCCGGGTCCGGTTCCGGATCGAGGCGCCGACGGAGACGAAGATCACCGATCCGGGCGAGGAGACGCTGCCGCCCACCGGAAGCCGGTCGTTCCAGATCCCGACCGAGGTCACCGATAGCCGTAACCTGGTCATTCCGATCTCCCTTACCACGTCCGACGGTGTCCCACTCGGCAATCCCACCTCGGTCTCGGTGCGTTCGAACGCCTACGGTCAGACCTTGGCAATAATTACGGCGTGTGCCGGAATACTGCTGTTCCTGTTGGCCGGGCGCCGGTTGTTGCGTCGGTTCCGCGGACAGCCGGATCCGGCCGACGAGGGTTTCGATCCGGGCACCCGACGCCGGGTGAACAGGTACCGACGGGCGCGCAGGCGCGTTTTACAGCAGCAGGAGCAGCAGGAGGCGGGATGACGACGAGGACACCTCGCTCGTGCTCGGCTGTCATCGCTGTGTTGATTCGACCGACCTGCAAGCAGTCGGTCGCCTCTGATCGGTACCCGACCCCGCACCACTCATGGCATCGTGGAGGACAATCGCGTAACACCCTGGGCGTCATCGGCCCGGCGGCGGGGGATGGCATGGCGCAGGAGGCACGATGAGCGACGATGATCTATCCGCTCATCGGCAACCACCTGTTGATCGGCCCGACGGACTCCAAGCCCGCCGGGCGCCTTCGGCACCCTGGGAACGGCAACTGGCGCAGCCACCGGCAGCACCGGAGGACGCGGATATGACTCCCGATGAACGTTTCGGCGATTCGCCGCGCGTACCGCAGGTGAGTCGGCCGGGTCAGCCGCAGCGACCGGTGCCGCCGCCGCGTCCGACACCCCGGGTCGCGCAGCCGCCGACCGGACCGATGGCACCGCCCTCCGGCGCATTGCCCAGGCAACCCCGGCCGCAGCAGCGGCCGGTACCCCGTCCTCCGCAATATCCGGAACCGCAGCAATATCCCGAACCCCGGCCGCATCCGAGTCAGCAGGCACATCCGGGTCAGCGGCAATACCCGGCGCCGCCACAGCAGCCCGGCCCGGCCCGGCCGCGTCCGATGCCGCCCGGTCAACAGATGCCGCCCGGTCAACCGGTACCGGGACCGCCGGGCGCACCGCCTCGGGTCCCGCCCCAGCGTTTCGCGCCGCCGCCGAACTACCAGGCGCCGCGACCGAGCTATCAGACACCACCGCCACAGCCCCCGGCGACGCGGCAGCCGCCGATCGAACAACAGCGACCGGTAGAGCGCCAGCAACCCATCGAACGGCGGCAACCGGTGGAACAGCCGCAACGTCCCGCTCCCCGGGAAGCGGCCAGGCCACGGACCCAGGAATGGCCCGCCGCACCCGCATCGGGCCCGGTCGCCACCGAAACCAAACAGAACGCGAGCTCGCGTCTGCTGCGCGACTCCGGATCGATCGCGATCGCCACCCTGATCAGCCGCGTCACCGGCTTCGGCAAACAGCTGTTGTTGCTGACCGCGCTCGGCCCGGCCGTCGCCAGTGCTTACACCTCGGCCAACCTGATCCCGAATATGATCACCGAGCTCGTCCTCGGCGCGGTCTTGACCGCGATGGTGGTGCCGACGCTGGTGCGCGCCGAACAGGAGGACGACGACGGAGGCGTCGCATTCGTCCGCAGGCTGGTCACCGCCGCCTTCGCGGTGCTCGCCGCGGCCACGCTCTTCGCCGCGGCGGCGACGCCGTTGCTGGCGACCCGGGTCTTCGTCTCCTCGGACGGCAAGGTCAATACCGAACTGACCACGGCGCTGACCTATCTACTGGTGCCCGCCATCCTGTTCTACGGCATGTCGGCGTTGTTGACGGCGATCCTCAATACCCGCCAGAACTTCAAACCCGGGGCCTGGGCACCGGTGCTGAACAACCTCGTCGTGCTGGTCGTGCTCGGTCTCTATGCCCTCACGCCGGGCGAGATCACGCTTGATCCGGTCCGGATGAGCGATCCGAAACTGCTGGTCCTCGGCGGCGGCATCACCCTCGGTGTGGCCACCCAGGCGCTGAGCCTGCTGCCCGCGATCAAGCGCAATCAGATCGATCTGCGGCCGCTGTGGGGTGTCGACACGCGACTCAAGCAGTTCGGCAAGATGGGTTCGGCCATCATCCTGTACGTGGTGATCAGCCAGATCGGTCTGATCGTCTCGAACCACATCGCCTCGACGGCCGATGAGGCAGGCCCGGCAATCTATACCAATGCCTGGCTGCTGCTCCAGCTGCCCTACGGCGTACTCGGTGTCACGCTGCTCACCGCGATCATGCCGCGGCTGAGCCGCAACGCGGCCGCCGATGACACCCCCGCCGTCGTGGACGATCTGTCCGTCGCGACCCGATTGACGATGATCGCCCTCGTTCCGGTGGTCACCTTCCTCACGCTGGCAGGCCCGCAGGTCGGCGAGGCACTTTTCGGCTATGCACGGTTCACCGGCGACGCCGCGCGCCTGGGCGAGGCGGTCAGCTGGTCGGCGTTCACGCTGATTCCGTACTCCCTGGTGCTCATCCATCTGCGCGTTTTCTACGCGAGGGAGCAGGCATGGACGCCGACCTGGATCATCCTCGCCATCACGACGATCAAGATCCTGTTCTCGGCGCTGGCGCCTGCGCTGGCGAGCGACAGCGGTCAGGTCGTGAAAATCCTGGGTGTCGCGACCGGACTCGGCTTCCTGGCCGGTGCCGTCATCGGCGGCTATCTGCTGCACCAGAGCCTCGGCGATCTGCGCATGGTCAATGTCGGACGCACGGTTACCCGCGTCCTGCTGTCCTCGATCGCGGGTGGCGCGGTCATGCTCATCGTCGACAAGGTGCTCGGACTCGACCGCCTCTCCGGCGGACCCGGCTCGCTGATCCGGGTGATCGTATCGGCCATCGTGATGTTCGCGGTCGCCTTCGGGCTGATGCGCCTGGCCGGTATCCCGGAGATCGTCGCGATCACCGTCGCCGTCTCCCGGCGCCTCGGCTTCACCCCGCCCGCACCCGATCTCGATCTCGAGGGTCCGGTCGAGGACGAGTATGCGACGCAGGTATTCCGGCGGCCCGAGCCGTATGTGGCATACCCTGGTTTCGACCCGTACATGGATGCCCAAACGATGGTGCTACCCGTGATTCGAGCTCATACCGTTGACAGCACCGGTATGGGTGAGTTCCCGTACCCTGTTCGGCAGAGAAGCACAAGTGGCGAGTTCGCCGGAACTTCGACATATCAGGGCGAAGGAGGAACGAGGGTGAGCGACGACGCGGCGCCGGGCGGCGTCCCAGCCGCCGAATCTGCTGCGACCAAGGCAGGCGGGCTCTCCACAGATGTTCCGCCCGCCGGGGAGGCCTCCGATCCCGCATACGCGAATCAGGGTGCCGATAACGGTCCGCCGGAGCACGATTCGGCGCCCGGATCCGGTGAGCAACCGCGGGAGGCCCCGCAGCGCGATCCGATGTACGACACCGGGATGATCCCGATCCCGCCGCAGCTACCGCCGATGGACGACGTGGGTCGAAGAACGCCGCGCGGCCCCAAGCTGATTCCGGGCGCTTCCGTAGCGGGCGGCCGCTACCGGCTGCTCGCGAGTCACGGTGGATCCCGCGGACTCAAGTTCTGGCAGGCGCTCGATATCAAGCTCGACCGCGAGGTCGCGCTCACCTTCGTCGACGCCGATCAGAAGGCGACCGACAACTCCGGTCACGACGGTCCGCAGGCCATCCTGTCGCGCACGCTGCGCCTGGGCCGGATCAACTCGCCGGGCCTGGCTCGCGTACTCGATGTGGTGCGTGGCAGCTCCGGCGGCATCGTGGTGGCCGAATGGACCCCGGGCCGCTCACTGCGCGAAATGGCCGAGACGGTGCCGTCGCCGATCGGTGCCGCGCGTGCCATCCGGGCTTTGGCCTCGGCCGCCGAACTGGCCCATCGCGGCGGCGGTTCGCTGTCCATCGACCATCCGGACCGGGTCCGGATCAGTGCCACCGGTGATGCCGTGCTCGCGTTCCCGGGCACGCTGTCCGATTCCGACGCGCAATCCGATGTGCGCGGCCTCGGCGCCATGCTCTACGCGCTGATCACCGCTCGCTGGCCGATCCGTGCCGGTGGCATGACCGGCACGGCAGCGACGGTGGGCGGTTTGCGGCTGGCCGATTTCGGTTCCGACGGCACCCCCGTCGAACCGCGGCAGATCCGGCCCGAGGTGCCGTTCGAGATCTCGGCGGTCGCGGTCCGTTCGCTGGAATCGAACAAGGGCGTGCGCACCGCTGCGACCGTGCAGCATGTGCTCGAACAGGCCTCGGTGGTCGATCAGAAGACCGATTTCATCCCGGTGCTGCGCCTCGGCCAGCGTCCGTCGAGCGGTGCCGAGGAATCGCTCGCCGATCCGGAATTGCTTGCGGCCGAACGGGAACGCTCGCAGCGGATGATGTGGATCATGGTCGGGCTCGGCATTCTGGCCGCGCTCGTGGTCGGCATCATCATCTGGTGGATGGTCAGTGTCTTCGCGCCGAGCGCCTCGGACGCACCGCTCAACGAGCAGCGCAATATCGGCCTCACCACGAACAGTTCACCCGCGCCCGCGCCCACCTCCGGTGGTACGACAGGGACGGCCGCGGGCGGGGTGCCGGTTCCGGTGACGAGTGTGTCGGTGTTCTCCCCGGAGGGCACACCGGACAATGTCAGCGGTACCGGTGCGGTGCTCGATCACGATCCGGGCACCGTCTGGCGCACCGATCAGTACTTCCAGCAGTTCCCGGCGCTCAAGAAGGGCGTCGGGCTGCTGGCCACCCTGCCGAGTCCGGCCAAGCTGACGAGCGTCTCGATCGAATCGCCGAGTACGGGCACCTCGGTCGAGATCCGCACCTCCCCGACGGCCTCGCCCACGCTGGACCAGACCCAGCTGATCGGCTCGGCGCGACTAGAGAACGGCATCACCGAAATCCCGGTCCGCAGCGATCAGGCGGCCCGCTATGTGCTCGTATGGATCACCGGACTCGGCAATTCCGGTGGCCAGTTCCAGACCTCGATCGCCGACCTGCGTTTCGACGCCGCGCCGTAAGCGCCGCTCAGCTCTGCCTCTCGCCGCACGTGTCCGCCCCGTGCTCATCCGCCTCCCCGAATCTTCAGGCCATACAAGTAAGTGCCGCGACGGCTGTGTTCAGGTCCAGCGTCGCCTGCCTGGCTCGGTTTTGGGCGTCCCCGGCGAGTTACCCATGTACTTGCGAAATCAGTTGTCACCTTCCCGCAGCTTCGGATCCGCTGTGCTCCAAGTGGTCTGGTTGCTGCCGATTCTTTACTGACGATATGATCTAGCCGCGCTCTCACTCAGGGGGGAGCTCCCCGGGTTCTGGTTGTTCGATCCTGGATGCTGCGAAATTTCGATGGTGGTCGCTCGGGTCCGTCATCGCCGTGAGAGCTGTCCAAGGGGTTGGTTTTGCCGTCCGAACTGAACGAGGATTCCCACGGGGGGAAGGCGCGGCCTGTTGCGTTCCCTGAGCGTTCGTTCGTCCCCGACGAGCTCAGCGATGTCGAACTGCTGCACGCCCACGTGCGCGGTCAGCGGCATGCCTTCGCCGAGCTGCTGCGCCGCCATAACGACCACCTCTGGCAGACCGCCCTGCGCACCTCCTATACCCGCGAGGACGCGGCTGATTCGCTGCAGGATGCCCTGCTCTCGGCACACCGCACCGCGGCCACCTTCCGCGCCGAGGCCGAGGTGCGCAGCTGGCTGCACGCCATCGTGGTGAACGCCTGCCTGGACCGGATCCGGCGCAATAAGACCCGTCGCGCGGTATCGCTGTCGCCGGATACCATGCCGGAACCCAAGGACACCCGCGACGATATCGCCGAACTGGAAATGTCACTCGTCATCGACCGTGCGCTGTTCACGCTGCCGGAGGAGCAGCGGGCGGCGCTTGTCGCGGTGGAACTGGAGGGGCGTAGTGTCGCGGAAACAGCGGCGCTGCTCGGCGTTCCGGAGGGCACCATCAAGAGCCGATGCGCGCGCGGCCGACAGCGGCTCCAAGAACGTTTGGAGTTTCTGCGTGATCCGGGGAACCGGAAGTAGTCGAGATGCGTCATTAACAGTGACGGACAACCAGACGATGTACTGGCAGCTCCGCCCGCGACATGTGGGCGGGCATCTACTCGAGAATCCGGAGGTGCGATGGCGACCCGATCCGATCCGCAGCCTCCGTTCTCACCCGAACTGCTCGCCGATCTACATGCCGACAATGTGGCGCCGGAGCTGAGCGAGCAGCTGTGGCCGATGGTCCGCAATGATCCGGACGCCCTGCGGTTCCTGAACTCCCTCGACGATGTCAGTGCCGAATTGCGCGCACTCGGCCGGGACGAGCACGTCATCCACGCCATGCCCGCCGATATCGCGGCCCGGCTGGAGGAGTTCGTCGAAGGCCTCGATGTGGCAGAAGAGCCCAGCGAGCAGGTCGGAACCGTGCATCGGCTGTACTCGGCCACCACACGGCCGGAATCGTCGGTGCCGGTGTGGCCCGAATCCGCCGATGACGCAAAGCATTCCGGGCACGAGGCTGCCATCCCGCTGACGCGACACGGCACACGCAGACTCCGCTGGCTCGCCGCCGCGGCCGCCGTGATCGCGATAGTGGCCTGTGTGGCGGTCGCGGTCGACGCACTGCGCGGGCACGAGGTGGCCCCGAGCGCCCACCCGACCACCAGCGGCAATGTCCAACTCGGTGACGAGCTCGACGCCACCGTCGCATTGAGGGCCCTCGGTCGCAATGACGTCACCGGCGCACTCGGCACTCCGGCGGCCCTGAACCGCTGCGTCCACGCCAACGGCCTGGACCGCACCGTCCTCGGTTCGACCGACACCACCTTCGGGGGCAGGGACGCCGTGCTGATCCTGCTCACCGGCCCGCGTCCGCACAAGATCACCGCACTGGTCGTCGGAATCGGTTGCGGCACCGACGATCCGCAACAGTTGGCACTCACCGACATCGGTTGACGAGTGGGCGACGTCACGTCGTGTGGTTGTCCCACATCACGTCGGGAACAACACCGTTTACCCTGTTGTTGACCGACACGTCTAACGAATCTCCCTCGGAAGGGTCACATGAGCAACGCAGTTCGCGACTTGATCATCGTCGGCTCCGGACCCGCCGGCTATACCGCCGCCGTCTACGCAGCCCGCGCCGAACTCCAGCCCCTGCTGTTCGAGGGCACCCAGTTCGGCGGCGCGCTGATGACCACCACCGAGGTCGAAAACTTCCCCGGTTTCCGCGCCGGCATCATGGGCCCGGATCTGATGGAGGAGATGCGCGAACAGGCCAAGCGGTTCGGCGCCGATATCCGGACCGAGGATGTGGACGCCATCGATCTGAACGGCCCGATCAAGACGGTCACCGTCGGCGATGAGACCCACCAGGCCTACGCCGTAATCCTCGCCATGGGCTCGGCCGCGCGCTATCTGAACGTGCCCGGTGAGCAGAAGCTGCTCGGCCGCGGTGTCAGCGCCTGCGCCACCTGCGACGGCTTCTTCTTCAAGGGCCAGGACATCGTCGTGGTCGGCGGTGGCGACTCCGCGATGGAAGAGGCGACCTTCCTCACCAAGTTCGCCAGCACCGTGACCATCGTGCACCGCCGCGAGGAATTCCGTGCCTCACGCATCATGCTGGAGCGCGCCAAGGCCAACGAGAAGATCAAGTTCGTGCTCAACGCCGAGGTCGCCGCGGTTAACGGCGATACCAGCGTGACCAGCCTGACACTGCGCGATACCCGTACCGGCGAGACCTCCGAACTGGCCGCGACCGGCCTATTCGTGGCGATCGGACACGATCCGCGCAGCGAGCTGGTCAAGGATCAGGTGGAGCTGGACGACGAGGGCTACGTGCAGGTGCTGCATCCGTCGACCGCTACCAAGGTGCCCGGCGTCTTCGCCGCGGGCGATCTGGTAGATCACACCTACCGCCAGGCCATCACCGCCGCGGGCACCGGCTGCCGCGCCGCGATCGACGCCGAGCGCTGGCTGGCCGAACAGGGTGACATCACCTCGAACACCCTGGATCACGCAGGCAACTCAGTTGCCGTGCCCGCCAACTGATCTCATCACTTTTTGCACTACAAGGAGATACCCCATGTCCGAAAACACGGTCACCGTGACCGACGCGTCCTTCGCCGACGATGTGCTGCTCAGTGAGAAGCCGGTACTCGTCGACTTCTGGGCCGACTGGTGCGGTCCGTGCAAGATGGTCGCCCCGGTGCTGGAGGAGATCGCAGGCACGCACGCGGACAAGCTGACCGTGGCCAAGGTGGATGTGGATGCCAATCCGGGCGTCGCCCGCGATTATCAGATCCTCTCGCTGCCAACTATGATGCTGTTCTCCGGTGGCAAGCCGGTCAAGCAGATCGTCGGAGCGAAGGGCAAAGCCGCCCTGCTGCGTGAACTCGACGGCATCATCTGACGTATTCGTCAAAGAACGCCGTCGATCGACGACGCGCCGTAGGATGCCTGGACGCCGGGAATTGTCGTATTCCGGTCCGGGTCTGAGACAATCGACCGACCTCCGGTCGTGCGAGGGTGTGAGCCATCGCATGAGTGGGTACCCGGGTTGACGGAAGGAAAGGGCTCTCACGCATGCACCGACTTCGTCACGGCGATACCGGTCCAGCCGTCGCCGAGGTTCGGAGCACCCTGGCAAGTCTCGGGTTTCTGCATACGCACTCCGCCGCAACAGATCACGCTGATGCGCGAGAGTACTGGATGGACACCGACGCTTCCTTCGATCGCCAGCTCGACTCGGCGGTTCGCGCCTTCCAACAGCACCGCGGACTGCTGGTCGACGGAGTCGTCGGACCGGCTACCTACCGCGCGCTCAAGGAAGCCTCCTATCGCCTCGGTGCCCGCACATTGATCTACCAGCTCTCCGCGCCGCTCTACGGCGACGATGTGGCAACCCTGCAGCGCCGGCTACAGGATCTCGGTTTCTACGTGCACCGCGTCGACGGTTACTTCGGCCCGCACACCCATGAGGCGCTCACCGCATTCCAGCGGGAGATCGGCTTGGCGGCGGACGGCATCTGCGGTCCGGATACGCTGCGCTCGCTGGAGCTGCTCGGCGCGCGCGTCACCGGCGGCAATCCGCATCGGATCGCCGAGGAAGAGGTGGTGCACCGGGCCGGGCCGCAGTTGACCGGGAAGCGGATCGTCATCGATCCGGGTCTCGGCGGCCCGGACAAGGGCTTCGCGGTGCCGACCGAATACGGCGATGTCTACGAGTCGGAAATCCTCTGGGATCTGGCCAGCAGGCTCGAGGGCCGAATGGCCGCCACCGGCATGGAAACCTTCCTGTCGCGGCCGTGGGGCGCCAATCCGAGCGACGCCGAGCGCGCGGATACCTCTAATGCCTTCGACGCCGATCTGATGATTTCGCTGCGCTGCGCGACCAATCCGAGCCCGTCCGCCAACGGTGTCGCGGGCTTCCACTTCGGCAATTCGCACGGTTCGGTATCGATGATCGGCCAGGTGCTAGCCGGCTTCATCCAGCGTGAGGTGGTCGCGCGAACCTCGTTGCAGGACTGCCGAACTCATGCGCGCACCTGGGATCTATTGCGGCTCACCAAGATGCCGACGGTGCAGGTCGATATCGGTTATCTCACAAACGAATACGATGCGTCGGTACTCACCAACCCGCGGATGCGCGATGTGATCGCCGAGGCCATCCTCATCTCGGTGAAGCGGCTGTATCTGCTCGGCCAGGACGATCAGCCGACGGGCACATACACTTTCGCCGAATTGCTGGCGGAGGAATTAGCCGCAGCCGACCGGATGTAGTGAATTACCTTCTGGCTCACTAGATTACGAACAATAAAAATACTTCCGATACGAGTGCGCCCCTGCCGATCGTCGGCAGGGGCGCACTGTTGCTGTATGCGGAGTCTCAGGGCGCTCCGACGCGGAAGGGGACCGTCAGGGAGGCGGCGGCGAGCAGCTGATCGAGCGCGCGCTCCACATCTTCCTTCCAACCGTGATCGGAGTCGAGTTCCAAGCGCAGCCGGGGGAAGCGGTGGTGCGGCGCCACCACTTCGAAACCGACGTCCTCCAGGAAGTCCGCCTCGATCATGCAGGTCTCCGGCGAACATCCGGTCGCCTTACCGGCCGAGGCTGCATCCCGGACCGGTGAACCGATCCGCTCCATCAACCGCATCGAGCCGAGCGAACGATCCGACATCGCGGTCGCCGGAGGATCGGTGCGAATACCGAAGGCCTCCAATGCACGTACGCCACGCCGGACCAGATCGGCCACCACGGCCGTTATGAGGCGGTGGGCTATGTCGGCATCCTGATACGGGAATTCGGCCCGCAGCGTGGTCAGCAGGACCGCGTCCGGGCTAACCGGCGATGTGGGGAACAGGCCGGCACGCGGTACGGCGCTCGGCGGCGAATACAGCGCACACCCCGCTATGTTGCCGTCCACGTTCGCGACCTGACCGCACGAACCCCACTCCAGCATGACCGTGGACAGCCAGGCCTCCTTCTCGAAGACCGGATCACTGAAATCACGGGAGGTCGCGGCCACGGCCGGATCGATCTCCCAGAACACGCAACGCCGCGCATGGGCGGGTAGCCTGTCGAGTCCACCGAGGGTTAATGCTGTGACGCTGGTCGACACCGCTCTGCTCAGCCTCCAGCTATCCGATTCATCCACACTCACGCTGCATTCACTCGCCAGCAAGAATATGCGATCAAAGCGAACCCGCCTCATTCCACGTCGCTGTGCTGTTGGTAAAGAGCCCCTCCGTAGGCCGATTTTCCACGCCGTCACAGTGACGTTTCGACGCCGAACACGTGCCTACCGGAAACACACGGCTATTTTTGCCACATCTGTCACTTGCCGAGCTGCTGCTGCTCCATCATGCCTACGATGCGTTCGAGGTCTTCGACCGAACCGAATTCGACGACGATCTTGCCCTTCCGCTTGCCGAGGCTCACGGTGACGCGAGTGTCGAAGGATTCCGACAGCCGCTCGGCCACATCCTGCAGACCCGGCATATGAATCGGCTTGCGCCGGGAGGCAGGGGGAGCGGCCGTATCCGGATCCCGGTTCGCCAGGGTGACGGCTTCCTCGGTGGCCCGGACCGACAATCCCTCGGCAACGATGCGGGCGGCGAGTACCTCTTGGGAGTCGGCGCCTGCCTCGAGACCGAGCAGCGCCCGAGCGTGTCCGGCGGACAGCACGCCGGCCGCGACCCGGCGCTGCACCGGGATCGGCAGTTTCAACAGGCGAATCATATTCGTCACCACCGGTCGGGATCGACCGATTCGGGTGGCCAATTCCTCATGGGTGACATCGAATTCCTCTAGCAGCTGCTGATAGGCCGCCGCCTCTTCCAGCGGGTTCAGCTGCACCCGATGGATGTTCTCCAGGAGGGCGTCCCGCAGCATCGCGTCGTCCGCGGTCTCGCGGACAATGGCTGGAATCGCTGCGAGCCCAGCCTCTTGGCATGCGCGCCAACGACGCTCACCCATGACGATCTGATACTTGTCCACCCCCGGCTCCAGCCGACGCACCACGATGGGCTGCATCAGGCCGAATTCCTTGATGGAGTGCACCAGCTCGGCGAGCGCCTCCTCCTCGAAGACGTGGCGCGGCTGCTTGGGATTCGGTTCGATCTGCTCCGGCGGAATCTCGCGGTAGGACGCGCCGCCATCCGACAGTTGCTCATCGCTGGGGTCGGGGACCCGGTGCAGAAAGGCGGAAGCCGGTTGCGGTCCGATCGGATCGACGCCGATGACGACATTGGCTGCGGCGCTACCGAGTCCGGGTGCGGCACCGAGTCCCGGCGTGGCCGCCGGCCCGGTCGGAATCAACGCGGCAAGTCCGCGGCCTAGGCCGCCCTTCTTCGCCTGAGTCATCGGTTACCGACCCTTTCCTCGTTCGTCATTGCGCGCGCTCTGCCGCACCCGGCCGGATCACCGACCGGGAGGCCATCTCGCGACCGGCGTCCAGATAACTCATCGCACCCCGGGAGCCTGGATCATAATCGAGCACCGTCATGCCGTAGCCCGGCGCCTCGGAGACCTTCACACTGCGGGGGATGACCGACTTCAGCACCACGTCGCCGAAGTGCCCGCGCACCTCCTCGGCGACCTGGTCGGCCAGCTTGGTCCGTCCGTCGTACATCGTGAGAAGCACCGTCGACACGTGTAGTTCGGGATTCAGGTGCGCCTGCACCAGACCGATATTCCGGAGCAATTGCCCCACCCCCTCCAGCGCGTAGTACTCGCACTGGATCGGGATCAGCACTTCCTTAGCAGCAACCATTGCGTTGACGGTGAGCAGACCGAGCGACGGCGGGCAGTCGATCATGACGTAATCGATGTCGTATCCGGCGATATTGGCCTCCTGGATGGCGGCCTTGAGCCGCCCCTCCCTGGCCACCATGGAAACCAATTCGATCTCGGCACCGGCCAGATCAATGGTCGCCGGGATGCACAGCAGACGCTCGCTGTGCGGGCTCTGCTGAATCGCATCCATCACCGACACCTCGCCGATGAGGAGTTCATAGCTCGACGGGACACCCGAGTGATGTTCGATACCCAGGGCGGTGCTGGCGTTGCCCTGGGGATCGAGGTCGATCACGAGAACCGTCATCCCGGTATGCGCCAGGGCGGCCGCGAGATTCACGGCGGTTGTCGTCTTACCGACGCCCCCCTTCTGATTGGCGATGGTGATGATCCGTTGCTCGTGCGGTTTCGGCACTGTCACCTTTCCTGGATGCAATATTTGGCTTGCACGTTGCGCTTCGGCTGCTATCGGGGTCTCACTGGGGGAGATGTGCCCGAACGGCGTGCTTCCGAATGCCTCCGCATCCAAGGTGCTGGAGTCCAGCATCCCCGGCACGCGCGACGTTGTTTCCCGTGAAACATTCGCCGGACCGCTCGACATAGACAGCTCCTAACGCGAGAACCTCAGATCACGTGCGCCCGACCGAATTCGGCGCCGTGTCATCACTAGCTGTGTCGGATCGAACTTGATGCTCAATCGGGACCGCGGCGCCCGACCGACGAGCGGAGCTCTCGCCGCTGCGACAAACCCACATCCCTCCGTGGCACCAACGCTCACGCCCGACGCTCACTAGCTTGCCAGCACTCAGCGCGATTAGAAAGCTGAATCGCGGCATCGCGCAAAGGACACGCGAATCTGCACCGAATCACATCGCCGCGAACAAGATTGACGCGTCGATTTGCTGTTTCACATGAAACATGAAGTCCCGGACCGACACCGAAGTTCTGTTTCACATGAAACATCGGATACGGCTCCGCGCCGCGGGCATCTCACGCCGGGCGCTCTCGTGTCCAATTAGCCTCGCGCAATGGGGGTCATCGATTTCCCTATCCGGCGACACCAGATTCAAAACGTCACGTGAAGTTTCGGGTCGAAGCCTGCTGCGCCGCGGACGCCCAGACGCCTTGTTTCACATGAAACATTGCCGCGAATCGAGAACTGCTACTTCGACTTCCGCGCCGACCTGCCAGCTCGACGCGAGGGACGCTCGGCACGCGGCAGCCGCTCGGCGCTGATCACCAGAGTGGGGGTGGAGACGAGCCCGGCGCCGCATTCCAGAACGGTCGCATTTCCCGCGCCCGCCTTCGTCAAAGCCTCACCGTCGCGCTCGAGTTCCTCGGCCGCGCTGACTCCCTTCAGCGCGAGCATCCGTCCGTGATCGCGCAACAGAGGAAGGGACCACTGCGCCAGCTTCGCCAGCGGGGCAACCGCGCGAGAGGTCACTACATCCGCGCCGCCCGCTTCCTTCATCACGCCCGACTGCTCGGCCCGACCACGCACCACGGTCACATCGAGTCCGGCCGCCTCGATGAATTCGCTCAGAAAGATGGTGCGACGCAGCAGCGGCTCGACCAAGGTGATGCGGAGATCCGGGCGCGCGATCGCCAATGGGATTCCGGGCAGTCCGGCACCGCTGCCGATATCGACCACGGTGGCGCCCTCCGCCATCAACTCACCGACCACCGCACAGTTGAGAATGTGTCGATCCCATAGCCTCGGCACCTCGCGGGGGCCGATCAGTCCGCGCTCGACACCGGCGGCGGCGAGGGCGGCGCAGTACCGACGCGCGAGATCCAGTCGGTCTCCGAAAATCACCGCGGCCGTGGCCGGGGGGTCCAGCTCATTCGGCAACGCGGTGATGCCACCTAGATCTCGTTCCACGTGAAACATCCTTCCGAACTCGAGTCGATCAGTGCGGCGATGGGGCGGGGGAGGGGAGCGCATCCAAGACATGAAGAGGGCCTCCGGTCCGAAGACCGGAGGCCCTAATCCAATCACAACGCGCGATTCAGGCAGGCACCACGACAACGTGCCGATTGGGCTCCACGCCCTCGCTCTCGCTGCTGACACCATCGACGGCGGCAACGGCGTCGTGCACGATCTTCCGCTCGAATGGAGTCATCGGCGCCAGCGGCTCCGGCTTACCGGATTCCAGCACCCGCTGCGCGGCGGCTGTGCCGAGCGCACTCAACTCCGAGCGACGCTTGGCGCGCCAGCCGGCTACATCGAGCATGAGCCGACTGCGCACCCCGGTGGCCTGCTGCACGGCCAGCCGGGTCAGCTCCTGCAGTGCGTCGAGCACCTCGCCGTTGCGGCCGACCAGCTTCGAGAGATCCCGGCCACCGTCGATGCTCACGATGGCGCGGTCGCCCTCGACATCGAGATCGATATCGCCGTCGAAGTCGAGCACATCGAGCAACTGCTCGAGGTAGTCGCCCGCGATTTCGCCCTCTTCGATGAGAGCTTCCTCGGCGTCGTTCGCGGACTCGGTGGATTCGGCCCCCGCTTCGGCTTCGCCGTTCACCATCGTCGTCGTCGCCACAGTGGCGTCCCCTCCGTCGGTTTCAACAGTCATTTGATTTCCTTCATCTGCTCATCGCGCGCGACCGGCGACCGGCGCCGATCGGAGAACGCGAACAGGGTTGCTCAGAGATCCCGCAGGCGCGCGATGTATCAGCGCCGTCGCTTCTGGTTGGGGCGCCCGCGGTTGCCCGATCGCTTCTGCCCGCCCGAGCGCCGCTGTCCCGCCTTGGTCGGGGACTTTGCGGTGCCATTCGTCGACGGCGGTGCGTCAACCGCATCCACGGCGGCATCGGCATCCGCATCGACGGGCGTCGCATCGGAGGGCGACTGCTTCTTCTTGACATTTACCGGCTTCGCACCAGGCTTCGGCGCGTTCTGTGCGCGCTGCTCCAGCTTCTGCTGCTTCTTGACTTCCTCTTCCTTCGCCATGCGGCCGAAGACGAGGTGCTGCTGTCCGTAGGTCCAGATGTTATTGGACACCCAGTAGAGCAGGATGGCGATCGGCAGGAAGGGGCCACCGACCAGCACGCCGAGCGGGAACACCCACAGCGCGAGCTTGTTCATCATGGCCGACTGCGGGTTGGCCGCGGCCTCCGGACTCTGCCGGGCAACCGAGGCGCGCGCGTTGAAATGCGTCGCCAGACCGGCGATCACCATCAGCGGGATGGAGACCAGCGCGATGCTCAGCTTGGTCGGCACGCCGCCGTAATCGGCGAAGGCCTGCAACTGGCTCGGCGGACTGGTGATGTAGGCCGAGATGGGGGCGCCGAAGATGCGGGCGCTCAGGAAGGACTGGACGTCGGTGGCGCTGAAGACATAGTTCGGCGTATGCGCATTGTCGTAGGCCGACATGCTGAGCTGGCCGATGCCGGTGCCGGTGCGGTTGAAGGAGCGCAGCACATGGAACAGACCGAGGAAGACTGGGACCTGCGCCAGGATCGGCAGGCAGCCCATCAACGGGTTGAAGCCGTGATCCTTCTGCAGCTTCTGCATCTCGGTCGCCATCTTCTGGCGATCGTTCTTGTACTTCTTCTGCAGCTCCTTGATCTGGGGCTGCAGCTCCTGCATCTGCTTGGTGGTGCGCACCTGCTTGACGAACGGCTTGTAGAGCACCAGGCGCAACGTGAATACCAGGAACACCACGGCCAGTGCCCAGGTGAGTCCGTTGTCCGCGCCGAACGCGAACCCGAAGACCCGATGCCAGAACCAGAGGATCCAGGACACCGGGTAATAAATGAAGTCGAGCACGGCTCTATGCACTCCCGTCGTTCGTATCGCCGATCACCGCGCGCGGTGATCCTTTACAAGCGTGTGGCGCCGACGCCTGCTGGTCGGCGGCTGACTCGTTCCGTTCGCGTGTTTTTCGCTCCGGAACGGGATCCCACCCACCAGGGTGCCAGGGTGCGCATTTCGCCAATCGCACGACCGTCAATCCGAGGCCGACGAACAGGCCGCGGGTGCGTAACGCGGTCACCGCGTACTCGCTACAGGTCGGGGTGAAACGGCACACCGGCAGGCGCATGGGGGAGACATACGTCCGGTAGAGCTCGATCAGGAAGATCACCGTGTTCGCGGGTAGCCGAGCAACGGTGGAGCGCGCACTCATCCCGCACCGGCCACGGTAGCCGATTTGCGGACGATATCGAGCTTGCGCAGCGCGCCACGCAGCTGGCGGAGCAACTCCGTCGCGTCGGCGGTCGCGGCGCCGGGCAATGCGCGGATCACGATATCGGCATCGGCAGGCAGCTCGGCGATCACTTGACCGCACATATGACGCAGGCGGCGGGCGACGCGGTGTCGAATCACCGCGTTGCCCACCGCCTTGCTGACAATCAATCCGAACCGCGGACCGCCCACGCGGACCAACGATCCGGCCTCAGCCGCATCGCTTCGTCGTCCACTCGCGCCCACAGTTCCGTCATACCCGTGCATGAGCGCGTGTACGACCAGATCTCGCCTCCCGATTCGCTGGCCGCGGCGCACCGTCCGGGAGAAGTCGGCACGATGATGCAACCGATACGGCTCAGGCAACACCCGAGCGTCCGAGAGCGAGGATCAGGCAGTGAGGGACTTGCGGCCCTTGCCGCGTCGCGCGGAAACGATGGCGCGACCAGCGCGGGTGCGCATCCGGAGACGGAAGCCGTGGACCCGCGCCCGACGACGGTTGTTCGGCTGGAACGTCCGCTTGCCCTTGGCCACGGTCAACACTCCTCGAGTAGGTGGGCGCCGTTCGGCGCCCAAAGCTTGTCGGTGATACGTCTTTGCGCGATGAATCGCGAGGTGGTCATCATCGATGCGCGTCGGTCCTGGCGCACGAGGTCGATATGACCTGACACGGTCAGCACAGGACCGCCACCGCACCAAGGGGTGACTGTACGAGGGTACTGATCGGCAAAGTACGGGTCAAACTCGGCCCACCCTCGCGCGGCTTGCACCGGAGCGTTGCACCGGAGTGACGCATCCTGGGTATAACCGTGAGTTCGTCCACACCCCTAGCCGTCGGCCTGCACGCCGACTAAGGTACGTAGCCAGAAGATTGCTACAGAACCGCAGGTCCAGGCCTTATAGCGGCAGAGCGCAACCTTGTTTCACATTTCCCCAGGGTTCTCCACATCTGTGGATAATTGTGTGGAAAGACCCCTGGAGTGGCATATTCGTAGGGCCGACGGTGCCACGCCGCCGCCCGGATGGGGGACCCGGGCAGCGTCCGAACCGGTTACGGACGTACGCGGAATCACAACATCGACTCAGCCACGCCGATACTCCGCAGGCTCCGACCGTCTGCTCCTATCGCCTACTTCCGGGGAGGAAACTGCATGGACGACGAGCAGAACGTGTTGGCCACCGTGTGGCCGGAGGTGGTCGCCGAACTCACCACCGGCTCGGCCGATGGTGCCATCCCGCCGGTCTCCCGGGCACAGCAGGCCTGGCTCAAACTGGTCAAGCCGCTGACCGTGGCGCAGGGGTTCGCCTTGCTCTCGGTGCCATCGTCGTTGGCCCAGGAGGCCATCGAACGCGATCTGCGAGAACCCATTCTGCGCTCGCTCGGCCGTCGTCTCGGTCCGCAGGTCGAGGGCCTCGGCGTCCGGATCGCGGCGCCGGCGACGCAGCCGACCGAACGCCCCGGCAACAATCCGCGTCACGCGCGCATGACGAGTCGGCCCGAGCGTGGCCGCGACAGCGGTCGCGGTCCGGCAGGCTATCCCGCCCCCGACTATCCCGGGCGCAACGACTACGCCCCGCCGCGTTATGCACAGCCCAACGATTACCCGGCGGCACCCGAATACTCGACCGGTCCGGAGTACTCGGCGGCACCCGACTATGAGCCCACGCCCGAATACTCGGGCGCACCCGAGTACCTGCCGGTGCCCGGATACGAAGTGGCGGGGGCGTACCCGACCGACGAATATCCGAGCCGCGGCGGCTATCCGGGCCAGACCAATGGCGAACGGCAGGAGCAGCCCGCGTCCCGCCGCGAATCCGGACTCCCGCCGCGACGCGATTCGGTGCCGCCCGGCCAGGAGTCACTGTTCAATCCGGAGCCGATATCGGAACCGGTCCGGGCGCAGGGTCGCGCACCGATGCGGGAGGCGGCATCCGCACGAGAATCCCGGCCGGGCAACGATCCGGCCATCGCGGCCGCGCACGAATCGGTCCGCGAGCCGATCTCGGACAACTCGCACGACGACGAACCGGTCGTCAATGTCCGCAATTCGTGGCCGACCTACTTCACCAAGTCGCAGGAGAATCCGGCGCCGTCGAATTCCTCGGCGAGCCTGAATGCCAAGTACACCTTCGAGACCTTCGTCATCGGCGCGTCCAATCGCTTCGCGCACGCCGCGGCTGTCGCGATCGCGGAGGCGCCCGCGCGCGCCTACAACCCGCTGTTCGTCTGGGGCGCCTCGGGTCTCGGCAAGACCCATCTGCTGCACGCGGCCGGACACTATGCCCAGCGGCTGTTCCCGGGCATGCGGGTGAAGTACGTATCGACCGAGGAATTCACCAACGACTTCATCAACAGTCTGCGGGACGACCGCAAGGTGGCGTTCAAGCGCCGCTACCGCGAGACCGACATTCTGCTCGTCGACGACATCCAGTTCATCGAGGGCAAGGAAGGTATCCAGGAGGAGTTCTTCCACACCTTCAACACCCTGCACAACGCCAATAAGCAGATCGTGGTGTCCTCCGACCGGCCGCCCAAGCAGCTGGCCACGCTGGAGGAGCGGCTGCGGACCCGGTTCGAGTGGGGCCTGATCACCGATGTGCAGCCGCCGGAGTTGGAGACGCGTATCGCGATTCTGCGCAAGAAGGCTCGGATGGACCGGCTCGACGTGCCGCACGACGTGCTGGAACTGATCGCCAGTCGGGTCGAGCGCAATATCCGCGAGCTGGAGGGTGCGCTGATCCGGGTGACGGCCTTCGCCTCGTTGAACGGCCAGCCGCTGGATCTGCCGTTGGCCGAGGTCGTACTGCGCGATCTCATGCCGGATACCGCGACGCTGGAGATCAATGCGGCGACGATCATGGCCGTCACCGCCGAATACTTCAACACCACGCTCGAGGAGCTGACCGGGCCGGGTAAGGCCCGGCCACTGGCGCAGGCCCGGCAGATCGCCATGTATCTATGCCGGGAACTAACGGATCTATCGCTTCCAAAGATCGGCCAGGCTTTCGGTCGCGACCACACCACGGTCATGTACGCGGAGAAAAAAGTGCGCAAGGAGATGACCGAGCGGCGCCGCGTGTACGACCAAGTACAAGAACTAACAGCCCGGATTAAACAACGTTCGCGCTGACCGGCACTAACAGCTCGGCACCGCCCCTGACCTGGGGCGGTGCTTTTTTGTGCCCTGTGGACTCCTCGAGGAATTCTTGTGGAGTCCTCGAGGAAACTCCGAGTTGTGCACCGGTTCATCCACAGGCTGTGCGGATGATCGTGGATCCGTTGCTAACAGGGGTGGAATCAACAGAGTCCACAGCCGTATCCACACACAAGCCCTGACCAGCGACGGGCTCGGTCAGCGGCTTGGGGAATCCTCGAGGAGTCCGTGTGGAGTCCTCGAGGATTCCTCGAGTTGTCCACGATTCGGTGCACATGTGTGAACAACCTGGTGAATCAGGTGGAACAACTCGAGGAGCACTCGAGGATGAATGGGGGACAAACCCGCAACGTCCACAACCCCCATCCGTTCATCCTCGAGTCACCCAGCGGTCATCCCCACCGCACCACGCCCCCGGACCTGCGGATTCGGCCGCAGTCCACAGATTCCACAGTGCCTACTACTACTTCAGTTCTCCTTCTTGAAGATCTCTCTTCAAAACAGGATGTGTGGAAAGTCGATCAGTGAGCATCGGCATCCGAGCTACTCGCCGAGACGAGCAAGGAGAAGAGGGGTGACACATCTGCGCGATTCACCCGCCCCTGTTCTCCTTGCTCGATATTTCGCAGCACGGATCGTGTTCGCTACACAGAACAACCGGAGGGTCGGGCTAGGTTCAGCTGGTCCGGACGAGTACGGTTCAATGTCGGTCGCCTATGCCAGACTGCAAAGGCGGCAGGTACAGCACCCCCTTTCGAGAATCAACGCTGACGAAGCCGACAGAGATCACGGAACCGGGAGAGGACAGAACGGGCGATGGAGCTGGCGAGTATGAAATTTCGGGTCGCCCGAGAGGATTTCGCCGAGTCCGTTGCATGGGTGGCACGCAGCCTCCCGTCGCGGCCTCCGGTTCCGGTACTCGGCGGCGTACTACTCGTTGCGGGCGAGGACGGACTGACCGTCTCCGGATTCGACTACGAGGTCTCCGCGCAGATGCGCGTCGCGGCCGAGGTCGCCGGACCCGGCGAGGTGCTCGTCTCCGGCCGACTGCTCGCCGATATCACCAAGGCGCTGTCCAATAAGCCCGTCGATGTTGCCATCGACGGCACCCGCGTGCTGATCAGCTGTGGCAGTGCGAAGTTCTCACTGCCGACCATGCCGGTCGAGGACTATCCCCAGCTTCCCGAGGTACCGCAGCAGACCGGCGAGCTGAGCGTCGACGTCTTCGCCGAGGCGGTCGGCCAGGTCGCGGTCGCCGCCGGACGCGACGACACGCTGCCGATGCTCACCGGCATCCGGGTCGAGATCGAGGGACCGCAGGTCGTGCTCGCGGCCACCGACCGATTCCGGTTGGCGGTCCGCCACATCGAATGGCAGCCCGCCCGCACCGATATCGAGACCTCGGTGCTGATTCCGGCCCGGACGCTGTCGGAGGCCGCGAAGACGCTGGGTCCCTCCGATGCTCCCGTACAGCTTTCGCTCGGCACCGGCAGTGGCGCGGACGGTCTGCTCGGCATCGTGAATGCGGGCCGGCGGACCACGACTCGACTGCTCGATGCGGAATTCCCCAAGTTCCGCCAATTGCTCCCCAAGGAGCACACCTCGATCGCCACCCTCCCGGTCGCCACGCTGACCGACGCCATCAAGCGCGTCGCGCTGGTCGCCGAGCGCGGTGCACAGGTGCGGCTGGAATTCACCGACGAGGGGCTGCTGCTCTCGGCGGGCGGCGATGACGCGGGTCGCGCCGAGGAGTGGCTGGAGGCCGAATTCCGCGGTGAGTCACTGACAATCGCGTTCAATCCGGGTTACCTCATCGACGGCCTCTCCGCGCTGCACACCGATCGGGTCACCTTCGGCTTCACGACGCCGAGCCGTCCCGCGGTGCTGCTGCCCGCGAGCGACGAGGAACCCAAGGTGACGGAGTCCGGTGCGTTCGTCGCACTGGAGAGCCCGTACATCTACCTGTTGATGCCGGTTCGGTTGCCGGGCTGAGCATCGGCGGCGATGCGATTTATCCACAGTTCGTCCACAGACAGTGGATGGACCACAAGATGTTGTGTTTTGCGCCCGATTCGTCGCCGGCAGCGGCAGAAAACGGCGATGACGACGGCCGGAGCGGAGTAGACGGGTGTTCATCCGGACGCTGTCACTGCGCGACTTCCGCTCCTGGGAGCACGTCGAGCTCGAATTATCCCCAGGCCGAACGGTCTTTCTGGGGGCCAATGGCAACGGCAAAACGAACCTGCTCGAGGCGGTCGGCTACCTCGCCACCCTGGGCTCACATCGGGTCGCCGCCGACGCACCGCTGATCCGTATCGGCACCGAACGCGCCAGGATCGGCGCGACCGTCGTGAACGCGGGCCGCGAACTGCGCATCGATCTCGAATTGAACCAGGGCGCCGCGAATCGTGCGCAGATCAACCGATCTCCGGTGCGCAGGCCGCGAGAAATCCTCGGCATTCTGCAGACGGTGCTCTTCGCACCGGAGGACCTCGCCCTGGTCCGCGGCGATCCGGGTGAGAGGAGGCGCTTCCTCGACGAGTTGTGCACAGCCAGGTTGCCGCGGCTGGCCGCCGTGCGAGCCGACTACGACCGGGTGCTGCGACAGCGCTCGGCCCTGTTGAAATCCGCTGGGCGCCAAGCCCGCTCGAAGGCGGAGCTCAGCACCCTGGATGTATGGGACGGGCATTTGGCGACCCACGCCTCGGTGCTGCTCGCACAGCGACTGCGCCTGGTGCACGATATGTATCCCTATCTCGCACAGGCGTACTCGTCGATCGCGCCCGAATCACGCCCCGCCGCAATCGGCTACCGCAGCGCGAGCCTGCCGCCGGAATTCCTGGACCCGGCGCGCGCACCGCAGCCCGATGACGTCGAGGCGCTGGAGGCGAATATGCTGCGCGAACTGGCGGCGGCGCGGCCGAAGGAATTGGAGCGAGGGGTCTGTCTGGTCGGCCCGCACCGCGACGATCTGGATCTGATGCTCGGTACTGCCCCCGCGAAAGGCTTTGCCAGCCATGGTGAGTCGTGGTCGTTCGCACTGGCGCTGCGGCTCGCGGCCTTCGAACTGCTGCGCGCCACCGGCGCCGAACCGGTACTGCTGCTCGACGACGTATTTGCCGAACTCGATCGCCGCCGACGCACGGCGCTCGCCGAGGTTGCGGCCGGTGCCGAACAGGTGCTGATCACCGCCGCGGTCCCCGAGGACGTGCCCGTGGAACTTTCCGCGGTTCCGCTCCGGGTTGAAACGAACGGCGGTGCGGACGGCCGCATCTCCCGAATCGCCGACCGGGAATCCGACGCCGCCACCGGTTGATCGGGCACCGTCGGATCCCTGTGGCGTCGGTAAGATCAGCGCCGATTGCAATGCGACGCGTCGGCAACCAGCGCGCGAACGGCGGCGGGGAGAGAGGCGGACCTCGTGAGCGAGCGTCAGCGAGTGAACCATCAATACAGCGCGCAATCGCGCACGACGAAGCTGAGCGTCAGCGAGGCGCAGTCGTGAGCGATCCGACAGCGTCGAATGCTTCCGCATCCGAGCCGGAACCGGAGTTGCGCGGTATCGATCTGGCGCGGCGTGCGCTGGAGGAGGCGCGGGCGGCCGCCAAGGCGAGCGGTAAATCGGTGGGGCAGGGCCGGGCATCGCCGCGTCGGCTGCGCACCGGAGCCCGCCGTCGCACCGGCTGGTCCGGCGCGCGGCCCGATGACCGTGACCCGCAACTGCTTTCGAGCCTGGCCGGCTCCATCGCGAAGAATCGGGGCTGGTCGGCCAAGGTCGCCGAGGGCATGGTCTTCGGCCGCTGGGCCGGTGTGGTCGGCGAGGACATCGCCTCGCATGCGACCCCGATGACATTGAAGGACGGCGTGCTGAGCATCGCCGCCGAATCCACGGCGTGGGCCACCCAGCTGCGCATGCTGCAGGGCCAGATCCTGGCGAAGATCAATGCGGCGGTGGGGCAGGGCGTGGTCACATCGTTGAAGATCACCGGTCCGGCGGCGCCGAGTTGGCGCAAGGGTGAGCGGCACATCAAAGGCCGCGGTCCACGGGACACCTACGGATAAGCGACAATCCAGCGCATAGATCAGTTTCACGTGGAACGCCGCGGCCGTCATGCGTGAGTCCACCACGTAGGCTGAACTATGCGATGGCCACCCGCGCAGGAGGCCGCGACTACGACTTCGCCACACAGGCAACTCTCAGGCCGAATCTGATGGACTCAAAGGGGTTGAAGGCGGAACCGACCCGCGCTCGACCGATTTCTCGCATCCACGGAGCCGTCAGGGGTGTCGTAGGTGCATTGTGGCTTGGGTCTACCAGTAGGATGGTGGGGTAACTAGCGGCGAACCTTTCGGCGCGTTCCGTACAGCCCGCGCGTGGACCCCTATTTTCACGACCAGAATCAGACCGGTGCCCCACGCGTGCTGTCCGACCGCTGCGCCAGGGATCAGCAAGTAAGGAGAGCTACCGACCAGTGGCTGCCATGGACTCCAACGCAGACGGCTCGAACAAGCCCAAGTCAGGTAATTACGGTGCCGAATCCATCACCGTCCTCGAAGGTCTCGAAGCCGTTCGCAAGCGGCCCGGTATGTACATCGGCTCCACGGGTGAGCGCGGTCTGCATCACCTGATCTGGGAGGTCGTCGACAACTCGGTCGACGAGGCGATGGCCGGATACGCGACGCAGGTGGATGTGACCCTGCTGGCGGACGGTGGCGTCGAGGTGATCGACGACGGCCGCGGTATCCCGGTGGCCATGCACGCCCAGGGTGTGCCCACCATCGAGGTCGTAATGACCCAGCTGCACGCCGGCGGCAAGTTCGACTCCGACTCCTATGCGGTGTCGGGCGGCCTGCACGGTGTCGGCATCTCCGTGGTCAACGCGCTCTCCAGCCGCCTCGAGGCGGATGTGGACGTGGACGGGTACCACTGGACGCAGGAATACAAGGATTCCAAGCCCGGCAAGCTGATGCAGGGCGAACCGACCAAGCGCACCGGCACCACGATTCGCTTCTGGGCCGACCCGAACATCTTCGAGACCACCACCTACAACTTCGAGACGGTCGCGCGCCGCCTGCAGGAGATGGCGTTCCTGAACAAGGGCCTCACCATCACCCTGACCGATGAGCGCGTCACCGACGCCGACGTCACCGACGAGGTGGTCAGCGAAACCGCCGAGGCGCCCAAGCATGCCGATCCGGATGCGCCCGCCGCGCCGGTCGAGCACAAGGTGAAGACGCGGACATACCACTACCCGGGTGGTCTGGAGGATTTCGTCCGGCATATCAACCGGACCAAGCAGGCTATCCACAACTCCGTCGTCGCGTTCACCGGCAAGGGCACCGGGCACGAGCTCGAGGTCGCGATGCAGTGGAACTCCGGCTACTCGGAGTCGGTGCACACCTTCGCCAACACCATCAACACCCATGAGGGCGGCACCCACGAAGAGGGCTTCCGCGCGGCGCTCACCACGGTGGTCAACAAGTACGCCAAGGACAAGAAGCTGCTCAAGGAGAAGGACGGCAACCTCACCGGTGACGACATCCGCGAGGGTCTGGCCGCCATTGTGAGCGTGAAGGTCTCCGAGCCGCAGTTCGAGGGCCAGACCAAGACCAAACTCGGCAACACCGAGGTCAAGTCGTTCGTGCAGCGCACCTGCAACGAGCACCTCTCACACTGGTTCGAGGCCAATCCGGCCGATGCGAAGACCATTGTGAACAAGGCGGTTTCCTCCGCACAGGCCCGCGTCGCCGCGCGTAAGGCACGCGAACTGGTGCGTCGCAAGAGCGCCACCGACCTCGGCGGCCTGCCCGGCAAGCTGGCCGACTGCCGTTCCAAGGATCCGAGCAAGTCCGAGATCTACATCGTGGAGGGCGACTCCGCCGGTGGCTCGGCCAAATCCGGCCGCGACTCGATGTACCAGGCGATCCTGCCGCTGCGCGGCAAGATCATCAATGTCGAGAAGGCCCGCATCGACCGCGTCCTCAAGAACAACGAGGTCCAGTCGATCATCACCGCCTTCGGCACCGGCATCCACGACGAATTCGATATCGCCAAGCTGCGTTATCACAAGATCGTGCTGATGGCCGACGCCGACGTGGACGGCCAGCACATCTCGACCCTGCTGCTGACGCTGCTGTTCCGCTTCATGCGGCCACTGGTCGAGCACGGGCACGTGTACCTCGCGCAGCCGCCGCTCTACAAGCTCAAGTGGCAGCGGTCCGATCCGGAGTTCGCCTACTCCGATCGCGAGCGCGACGGCCTGCTCGAGGCGGGGCTGGCCGCGGGCAAGAAGATCAACAAGGACGACGGTGTCCAGCGCTACAAGGGTCTCGGCGAAATGAACGCCAAGGAGCTCTGGGAGACCACCATGGATCCCTCGGTGCGGGTGCTGCGTCAGGTCACCCTCGATGATGCCGCCGCGGCCGACGAGCTGTTCTCCATCCTGATGGGTGAGGACGTCGAGGCACGTCGCAGCTTTATCACCCGCAATGCCAAGGACGTTCGCTTCCTCGACGTGTAACCGGCGTGACGCGCAATTCCACGTCCGGTACCAAAGGAGACTTTTAGATGACTGAAACCACGCTGCCACCCAACGGCGGAGCGGGTGACCGGATCGAACCGGTCGATATCCAGAACGAAATGCAGAGCAGCTACATCGATTACGCGATGAGCGTGATCGTGGGCCGCGCGCTGCCCGACGTCCGCGACGGCCTCAAGCCGGTGCATCGCCGCGTGCTCTACGCGATGTACGACAACGGCTACCGGCCCGACCGTGGCTATGTGAAGTCCGCCCGCCCGGTCGCCGAGACCATGGGTAACTACCACCCGCACGGTGACGCGTCGATCTACGACACCCTGGTCCGCATGGCCCAGCCGTGGTCGCTGCGCTATCCGCTGGTCGACGGTCAGGGCAACTTCGGTTCCCGCGGCAATGACGGCGCGGCAGCCATGCGGTACACCGAATGCCGCCTGACCCCGCTGGCCATGGAACTGCTGCGCGAAATCGACCACGAGACGGTCGATTTCACGCCGAACTACGACGGTCGCTCACAGGAGCCGACCGTTCTCCCCAGCCGCGTGCCCAACCTGTTGATGAACGGCAGCAACGGCATCGCGGTCGGTATGGCGACCAATATCCCGCCGCACAACCTCAACGAGTTGGCCGAGGCGATCTACTGGGCGCTGGAGAACTACGACGCCGACGAAGAGGCGACGCTGGCGGCCTGTATGGAGCGGGTCAAGGGTCCGGACTTCCCGACCTACGGCCTCATCGTCGGTAATCAGGGCATCCAGGATGCCTACACCACCGGTCGCGGCTCGATCCGGATGCGCGGTGTGGTCGAGATCGAGGAGGACAACCGCGGCCGCACCACGATCGTCATCACCGAGCTGCCGTACCAGGTCAACACCGACAACTTCATCAACTCCATCGCGGAGCAGGTGAAGGACGGCAAGATCGCCGGCATCTCCGATATCCACGACGAGTCCTCGGACCGCGCGGGTATGCGGATCGTGGTCACCATCAAGCGCGACGCCGTTGCCAAGGTGGTGCTGAACAACCTCTACAAGCACACCCAGCTGCAGACCAGCTTCGGCGCCAACATGCTCTCGATCGTCGACGGCGTGCCGCGCACGCTGCGCCTGGATCAGATGATCCGGCTCTACGTCGAGCATCAGTTGGAAGTCATCGTCCGGCGTACCAGGTACTTGCTGCGCAAGGCCGAGGAGCGCGCCCACATCCTGCGCGGTCTGGTCAAGGCGCTGGACGCGCTGGACGAGGTCATCGCGCTGATCCGGCGTTCGGCCAATACCGACACCGCGCGCACCGGCCTGATGCAGTTGCTGGATATCGACGAGATCCAGGCCACCGCCATCCTCGATATGCAGTTGCGCAGGCTGTCCGCCCTGGAGCGGCAGAAGATCGTCGACGAGTTGGCCAAGATCGAGGCCGAAATCGCCGACCTCAAGGACATTCTCGAGAAGCCGGAGCGCCAGCGCGCGATCGTGCGCGACGAGCTGGCCGAGATCGTCGAGAAGTACGGCGACGAGCGGCGCACCAAGATCGTGGCCAATGACGGCGATATGGCCGATGAGGATCTCATCGCCCGCGAGGATGTGGTCGTCACCGTCACCGAGACCGGTTACGCCAAGCGCACCAAGACCGACCTGTACCGCAGCCAGAAGCGCGGTGGCAAGGGCGTGCAGGGCGCGGGTCTCAAGCAGGACGACATCGTCAAGCACTTCTTCATCAGCTCCACGCACGACTGGCTGCTGTTCTTCACCAATAAGGGCCGGGTGTACCGGGCCAAGGCCTACGAACTGCCCGAAGCCAGCCGGACCGCGCGCGGTCAGCATGTCGCGAATCTGCTGGCCTTCCAGCCGGATGAGAAGATCGCCCAGATCATCCAGATCAAGGGCTACGAAGATGCGCCCTATCTGGTACTCGCCACGAAGAACGGCCTGGTCAAGAAGTCGAAGCTGTCCGATTTCGACTCCAACCGCAGCGGCGGCATTGTCGCGGTGAACCTGCGCGACGACGACGAATTGGTCGGCGCCGTGCTGTGCTCGGCCGATGACGATCTGCTGCTGGTTTCGGCGCGCGGCCAGTCGATCCGCTTCTCCGCCACCGATGAGGCACTGCGTCCGATGGGCCGCGCCACCTCCGGTGTGCAGGGCATGCGGTTCAATGCCGACGATGAACTGTTGTCGCTCAATGTGGTTCGCGCCGACACCTATCTGCTCGTCGCGACCTCCGGCGGTTATGCCAAGCGGACCGCGATCGAGGAGTACACCCCGCAGGGTCGCGGCGGTAAAGGCGTATTGACTATCCAATACGACACCAAGCGTGGCACCCTGGTCGGTGCGCTCATCGTCGACGACGAGGATGAGTTGTATGCGATCACGTCCGGCGGTGGTGTTATCCGGACGGCGGCGAAGCAGGTTCGTAAGGCTGGACGACAGACCAAGGGCGTGCGATTGATGAACCTCGCCGATGGCGATACGTTGCTTGCTATCGCGCGCAATGCCGACGAACCAGATCCTGATTCGCTCGTCGGCGGAGACGGCGACACCGGTTCCTCTGAGCAGTAACCCCACAGCGGCGGCAACGAACGGATCTAAGGATTCCCATTGACCACGAATCAGCCGAACGACGAGCGGCACCAGACGAACGGTGTAACCGAACGGATCGCACCGTCACCGATTCCGCCGCGGCCGATCCCACGGCCGGTCGCATCGGCCGAGAACGGCCAGCCGAGTGGCCCGCAGGGAGGGGCCCAGCCGCACGAAATGCACAGCAAGCAAGGCGAAGTCGCGTTCAAAGCGCCGGAGCCGAGCTCGGGTGCGGACGGGCATGAGGCATTCGATCAGCGGGCGGCTCGGCCGGGTAACCCAGGCGAGCCGGCCGCGCCGGAAGCGGGCGACCGCTCGGCATCGAACGGCGGCGGCCAGTCGCCCTTCCAGGAGGGCTGGTCGCAGCTGCCGCAGCGGGAGCCACAGTCGAACCTGTATCGCCCCGGACAGTCGCCGGTGACCGGTCGCCCGAATTCCACCGGCGGTGGGCTCGGCGGTGGCGGGCTCAGCGGCGGCGGCAGTGGTGCTGGTGGTGGCCTCGGTGGCGGCGGCGGTCTCGGTGGCGGCAATGCCCGCACCACCGCGGACCTCGCGGCCAAGGCGGCACGCAAGGAAGCGGCGATGGTGAAGTCCGTCGGCATCGACGGACCGACCCGCAGCATCGCCCGCCCGGAATTGATCAAGGACATGCCGGACCTGTCCGACATCCGGCACCCGCTGCCCGTCGAAACCCCGGGCCCGCAGTCGGTACCGGTCTCGCCCGCGGTTCCGGTCGCCGTCGCGGCGGCCGTCGCCTCCGGTGAGCCATTGCGGGCTACGGTGCAGATCCGCCGGATCGACCCCTGGTCGACCCTGAAGATCTCGCTGGTGATCAGCGTGGCCATGTTCTTCGTGTGGATGCTCGCGGTCGGTCTGCTCTACATCGTGCTCGAGGGCATGGGTGTGTGGGAGCGGCTCAACAGCACCTTCACCGATATGGTCTCCTCCGACAGCGGCTCGGTCGGGTTGGTCGATGCCGGTTCGGTATTCGGCTACGCGGGCGTCATCGGGCTGATCAATGTGGTGCTTTTCACTGCATTGGCGACCGTCGGCGTCTTCATCTACAACCAGTGCTGTGACCTCGTCGGCGGCATCCAGGTGACCCTGGCCGACCCCGACTAGAAGCGGTGTCCACGCGGCCGGTCGCTGTCCTCGCGCAGGGCGGTGACCGGCCGTTTTGGTCTTCGGCGGGCGGGTAAGGTAATCTCGTGCCTCGGTTCGGTTAGCAGCTCCGGCGGGTAATCCGAACAGGAAATAGGGGCCTATAGCTCAGGCGGTTAGAGCGCTTCGCTGATAACGAAGAGGTCGGAGGTTCAAGTCCTCCTAGGCCCACTCCCGAACATCACAGTAGGGTGGGAATCATGAAAATTCTTCTCACGGTCGGTGTCGTGGTCGCGGTTCTCATCGGAATCACCAAGCTGCGCAAGCGTGACGATGCGGACCTGTGGCACGAAGTCACCACCCGCTGAACTGTCCTCGGACAGTAGGGATTCGGGGCCTTAGCTCAATTGGCAGAGCACTGCCTTTGCAAGGCAGGGGTTAGGGGTTCGATTCCCCTAGGCTCCACAAACTGGGAGGCGAGTGCTCGCGGAGAGCGCTCGCCTTTGTTTGTTCCGCGTATTTTGTGGGGCGAAGCCCCACACCCCCACCCGGAGGGGCTTCCGCCCCCGGACCCCACTTCTGGTTCGCCTCTCCGGACGGCGTGCCCAGCTCTGGGTCCTCTCACTTGGCTCGCTCGCCCGGCCCCTGCACCTCGCTCACCCTTCAGATGCCGCAACCGGTGGACTGTCGGAGTGCGCCCCTGGCGGCCGTACGGTCGACGAGATCGTTACGGGTGACTGGAGCCGCTTTCGAGCAATTCGCGCAGGAAACAGAGGGGGCAGATGGGATCGAAAGGAGCTGTCACCTCGGTTCGGGTGGTCGGTGTGGATTCCGGCGCAAGCCCGTCTGGGGACGCCGCCGCTGTCGCCGACGGCAGACCGATCGTCAGCGAAATCGTCCCGGCGGCAAGTGCACTCAGCATGGCACGGTTCAAGAGGTCCTCCACTTCGATGAAATCGAGCCTCCACAATGTTCTCACTGTCCGCAGTGCTCGACGCGGCATTGTCTAATCGATGGGTCACATCTGGCTCGCCTGCCCGCCGGTTGTGGTTGCGTGGGGCAGGATGCCACCAAGGGGCCGACTGGGGCTGGCTAGACCGTTGAAAACTGTGGCTTGCCCAGGTTGTCGGGTTCGGTCCACAGGGCGGTCGGGTCCGCTGTGTCGGAAAACTTTGCGGTTTCGGTAGCGATCTCGGTGGTGGTCGAGAGGTGGACGGGGAGGGGGTCAGACCTCGGATGAGGAGGCTCTTGCGCCACGTCAGGTCGGTGGCCGGTACGTCGAGTGACATCGCTGGGATGCGGGCCAGTAGACGGGTGACGGCGATGGTTGCTTCCATGCGGGCCAGAGCGGTCAGCAGCAGGAACAGCATGGAGATGAGCTCTTGCTGGTCGAGTCGGTCATCGTCGTCTTTCGCGACGATGAGTTCCGACAGCAGGTCGTCGAGGGGGTGTTCGCTGCGCTCCGCGATCAGGTCCGTCAGGTAGGTGAAGAAGCTCAGGCAGGCGCTGGTGCGCTTCTCGATATCGGCAGAGTCGTCGACGAGGATGGCCGACCAGGCTCGGAATTCGTCCTTGTCCGCGTCCGGCACGCCGAGCAATTCGCAGATCACCGAGATCGGCACCGGGAAGGCATCGCTTGTTCATGCATCCTTTCCAGGTTCGAACGGCTTCGGCCTCGGCGTCCCTTTGACATAACGAAATCTCTTGCTGATCAACAGCTTTGAGTGACGCCAATGTGGTGGTCGCTGCGTCCATGGGGCCGGCGTCGCGCCCGAGTGGGTGGACGGCCAACGCTTGAAGCTCTGCGCGTAATCGACTAGGCCTGCATCGTGCAAGGTCGTGCGGTTCGAGCGATGTGCCATCTTCGCACGGGTTCGCCGTGGGGGTTCGGATATGCGGGCCGGGTCCCGGCCTGATTCACAGGGCGACCGAGGCCTGCTTCAACTGGGTGAGCATCGTTTCGTCAGGCCAGAAGCGAGCTTCGAAGCGAATGGGGGACATGCCGGGAATCGGTGTGAGGCCGGTTATTTCGAGGGCCGCGGTGAGCGGGACGGTGCAGATGGGAACGGCGTTGTCGGCGGCGTCGGTGCCGGCGAACATGATGTAGTCGGCGGCGGGGAGCAGGTAGTCGACGCCTTGGCCCCAGACGGTGTAGGTGTAGGGGTGGGTGTCGGTGCCCGCCGGCTTCATATCGCCGACGATGGCCATCTTCAGGTCGTATCGGGTGAATTCGAGGTCGCGTTCGAGCGCCTGGTTGAGCCAGTGGGCCTGGACGGCATACTCCCACATGGCAAGGCGGTATCCGGCGCGGACGGCAGCCTGGTGTTGTTCGTGTCGGCCTGCGCGATCGAAAGGAACGACGGTGTCGTCCTCGTCGAGGGTGTAGCCCTGCGGCGAGAGGCGTTGGCGTGCATCCACATACTGTTGCTCGACCTGGCGGTAGATGCGGGCGAGCAGGTGTGGGATATCGGGGACCACGATCAGTGTGTCGATATCGGGCATGAAGACTACGGGGCGGCGGCTGGCGTAGCGCTGACTGAAGCTCGCCAACCAACCCGGGGCGAGCGGCCAGGAGGTGAGGTATGCGCTGCCGTCGCGATCGGTGCGGGTGAGGATGGCATTGCCGCGCGGATCATGCGGCTGCGCAATGGCTTCCAGATTTTCGCGGGCCGCGGTGAAGACCTCGTCGGCCGAAACAGGCCAGAGCGCCATGGTCGAGTAGTTGATGACTGTTCGCGTGTTCGGCAGGTCGATCGCGACCAATTCGTCGACGAACGGGAAGGCCGGGCGGCTGACGAACCGGGTGTCGATCTCGGCGGCCTCGGGCCAGCGGTGCAGCAGGTTGTCGAGTGCGGCCTGTTTGTAGGTCGTCGGACGCAGAATCGGCCGCAATAGCGGTCGGATTTCGGCCCAGGTGCTGTGTTGTGCAAGTGCCGCAAGGTGATCCGGCGTTGGATCCTCGAAACTCCCCACCGGACAACCGTATCCGTCGCCTCGACGGCGCGCACGTGGGTCAGCTCGTCGTGGGCGGGCCGTGGCGGTCCAGGTGCAGGTAGGTGAAGCAGGTAGTGATCAGGCACACCACGGTGGCGGTGATGAGCATGGCCCAACCCGCGACGATCAGGCTCAGCAATCCGCCTAGCAGTGCGCCCGCGCAGAAGGCGGCATAGAGCAGGAAGTAGCCGAGCCAGTCGGCGTAATCGCCGCCGCTGATATGGCGTTCGATGCCCTGGCCCATTTTGACGAGGGTGCCGGTGACGTAGCTCAGAGGTATCGAAACCTCGCCGTTCTTGACGAACGAGGTGTTGAGTGCGCCGACCCCGAAGGCGACGAACAGGATCGGGATGAGGTCGATATTGGTGGCGCTCGTCGCCCAGTAGATGATGCCGTCCAGCAGGGATGCCACGGCGAGGCTGAGCGTGGTGAGCAGGGTCGGGCCGTGCGGATGGCCGGACCAGTAGTGCGTGCGACACCAGGAGGCCACCACGACGCCGGCGAGGAACGAGAGCATGAGCAGCGCCGCGGCGACGGCGATATCGGGTTCGTCGTGGAAGTAGCCGAGGACGGCGCGTTCGGTATTGCCGGTCATGAACGTGACGAAGTAGCCCTCGGTATGCATGAAGGCCGCGGCTCCGATGAGACCGGCCAGTGCGGCGAGCACCCAGGACAGTCGTGCCTCGGCGTCGTACAGCGCCCTTCGGCGCGCGAGATCCGGTTTCGTCACTGGTCAGGCTCCTCACGAGGGGTATGACGAGTCAGTGATACCTGGCGATCCTGAGATTCTGCTGTCGCATCGCCGCGTTCCGGATAAGGATTGCGGGGTAGTCGCCGCCTTCCTGGGTGCGAGCGGCGCGACGATTCTCGGTTAGCGTGCACGAGTGGACTCTGTGTTCGATTATCTGCTGACCGAGGCGCTCGATCCGACACCGCTCGCGTCGATCACCGATGCGTGGACGCGGCATCGGGCGGCCGCCGAGCGGTTCGACAACACGATCGATATAGCGATCGCCGGTGGATTCGGTGCGGACCGACTGGGTTTCGCATTTCTGTCCGGATATCAGCAGGCGCTGCGTGCGTTGCTGCCCGACCTCCCGGCCGATGAGCTGGTCGCGGTTTCCGCGACCGAGGCCGGTGGCGCGCATCCGTCCGCGATCGCGACCGAGGTGACCGAGACCGACCGCGGCTGGCGGGTGAACGGCACCAAGACCTTCACCACATTGGGGATACACGCGCGGCGGATGTTGGTGATCGCCAGCGCGGGCACGGCGGTCGACGGGCGCAACCGGCTGCGCGCGGTGCTCGTCGATGCCGCACAGCCCGGCGTCGATGTGACGAATCTGCCCGCGGTACCTTTCGCACCCGAAATCCCACACGCCTCGGTGACATTCACCGATGCCGCGGCCGAGCCGCTGGCCGGCGACGGGTACTCGGATTACCTCAAACCGTTCCGCACCATCGAGGACGTCCATGTGCTCGCGGCCACCCTCGGCTGGTTGGTGCGGGTCGGGCGCGAGTCCGGTTGGCCGCGGGCGACGCTGCAGCGGTTACTCGCCGCGGTGGCCTTCGTACGTGGTCTCGATATGGATCGGCCGGCCTCACCGGGCGGGCACATCGCACTGGGTGGTGCGTACGCGTACTTCGAACAGGTGCTGACCGAACTGGAGCCGCTGTGGGCACAGGCCGATCGGGTCGTTCGCGAGCGGTGGGAGCGGGATCGTCGGTTGCTGGCGACCGCCGGAAAGGTACGGGCGCAACGGTTGACGGCGGCCTGGCTATCGGTGGGCATGGTCGAGAATCCGGTGGTGCCGACAGATAGCTGAGCGGGGCTGACCTGCCCCGGAAACGGGGAGCGGGCCTCGGCGAAGGGGGGGAGTTAGCCGAGGCCCGCGTAAGGTCGGCCCGGGGGGGAGGGGCCGACGTGAATGATCCTACGCGATGTTCCGGGATTGTGTGTGCGTGGGGATCACCACTTTTCAAGATTTTTCGGGACGGCTCACCTGCGCCGGGCGCGGACGCCGCCCAGGTAGCCGGACCGGTCGGTTGCCGGCCTGTTTGCCGGTTCGGTGACTGTTGTCAAAAATGTTGTCGCGCAGGGATTTACGACCTGAGTGTGATCTCACTACGCGGGCGATGTGAAAGTGAAAACCATGCCGACCGGTTGCTGTGCGTCCGGAATCGCTCCTTGGGGTCATCGACCGGACGGCAGATTCGGTCGGATTTGCCGCGTGTCGTTGGGGCACGGGCATGTCGGGCCCGCGGCACCCCGAGTACCGGCCGGGTCCGAATCGGGTAGTGCGCTACGCGCGATCGGACGGGGATCGAGCGGCAGGATCGAAATCGGTCGCATCCCGATCCGGCACCCCCGAGCACCGCCCGGAACGGGATGCGACCGTTTTGTGTTCGATGGCGGTTCGCGACCATCGATCGCTGGTAAAGCCCAGGTCGACGAAAAATCACCGGAAATTGTCGGTGCACAGGGCAATACTGACTCGGGTAATGGTCACCTCGCCCGGAGCGAGCGAACCTCAGGAGAATCATGCCCGACGCAATCGTCGCCGAGGGGCTGGTCAAACGATACGGCCAGTTGGTCGCTCTCGACGGACTCGACTTGGCGGTGCCCGAGGGTACCGTCACCGCATTGCTCGGACCCAACGGTGCGGGCAAAACCACCACGGTCCGGGTGCTCACCACCCTGCTCATTCCGGATGCCGGCCGCGCGACCGTCGCGGGCATCGACGTGCTCCGCAATCCACAGGCTCTGCGCTCACGCATCGGCGCGTCCGGGCAATACGCCGCCGTCGACGAATATCTCACCGGATTCGAAAACCTGGAGATGGTCGGCCGCCTCTATCACATGGGCGTGCAGCGCAGTAAGGAGCGGGCGCGGGAATTGCTGGAGCGCTTCCGACTGAGCGATGCCGCCGATCGACCGGTCAAGGGCTATTCGGGCGGCATGCGCCGACGGCTCGACCTGGCCGGCGCACTGGTGGCCAATCCACCGGTGCTCTTCCTCGACGAGCCGACCACCGGACTCGATCCGCGTGCGCGCCTCGACCTCTGGGATGTCATCGAGGAACTGGTCGCCGGGGGAACCACCCTCTTGCTCACCACGCAATACATGGAGGAGGCCGACAGACTGGCCGACGCCATCGCGGTGATCGACCACGGCAAGGTGATCGCCCGCGGTACCGCGGATGAACTCAAGACCCTGGTCGGCGGCGACCGCATCGAACTCACCGTCGACCACGCCGACAATCTCGCGACCGCCCAGGAGGCACTGAAGGGCTTGGCGGACGGGGAGATCCATCTGGAACCCGGACTGCGCCGGATCACCGTTCCGGTCAGTGACGGATCGCAGGCGCTCGTCGATGCCATCGGCAGGCTGAGCACCCACAATGTGCAGATTCACGATGTCGGGCTGCGTCGTCCCTCACTGGATGATGTCTTCCTCACGCTCACCGGTCACGAGGCCGAGGAGTTGATCAACGGCAATGGCGCCAAGCCCGCGGATCGGCTCGAAGCAACGGAAGGACCCAAGCGATGACCGCGGCGACCGTGGACACCAGAACCCGCATGCCGCTCGGCGAACGTCTCACCATCGTCTGCACCGACAGCTTGACCATCGCCAAGCGCAATGTCATCAAGATCAAGCGCGTACCCGACGTGCTGATCTTCTCGACGCTGTCGCCGATCATGTTCGTGCTGCTTTTCGCCTATATCTTCGGCTCGGCGATCGAGGTGCCCGGCATGTCGGGCGGTTACCGGGAGTTCCTGATCGCGGGCATCTTCGCGCAGTCGGTGGTGTTCGGCGCGACGTTCACCGGATTGGGCCTGGCCGAGGATATGCAGAAGGGCATTATCGACCGGTTCCGTTCGCTGCCGATGGCGCCGTCGGCCGTGCTGGTCGGGCGAACCATCAGCGATGTGGTGATCAATGTGGTCAGCCTGGTGGTGATGTCGCTGACCGGTTATGTCGTCGGCTGGCGGATTCGCGGATCACTGCTCGACGCGGTGCTGGCCTATGTGCTGTTGCTGCTGTTCGCGTACGCGATCTCCTGGATCATGGCCGTGGTCGGCCTGCTGGTCCGCGCGCCCGAGGTCTTCAACAACGCCAGCTTCATGGTGATCTTCCCGCTGACATTCCTGGCCAATACCTTTGTGCCGCTCGAGAATCTGCCGACAGCGCTGCGGGTATTCGCCGAATGGAATCCGGTTTCGGCGGTCACCCAGGCGACCCGCGATCTGTTCGGCAATACCAGTCCGATGGCACCGAAATCGGACGCCTGGTCCATGCAGCATCCGGTGGCGACCACGCTGGCGTGGGTGGCGATCATACTGCTGGTGTTCATCCCGCTCGCGCTGCGGCAGTACAAGCGCACCGTCAGCCGCTGACCGGGACAGGAGCGGGAGTCAGCGACCGTTGTCCGCGCCGGCGCCCGCCAAGGGGGTCGGCGCGGAACCGTTGCGGGAGTAGCCGATTCGCGGCGGCGCCGGCGCCGGTTCCGGCGGTTGTGGACGCTTGCTGCGGACCAACCAGGCCACGCCACCGGCCAGCGCGACGACGACCGCGGCGATCAGACGGTTACGAGAACGTGCGGAGGTGAGTAGGCGCCCCAAGGTCATTCGACAACTGTGGCACATACCCGCGCATCGCGCAGTAATCCCAGATCACAGCCGCACCCGGCCCGGTGCGGCGAAGATCGCGAGGATCGTGGCACGATGGGCGGCGTGACCTCACCGAATCAGACCGCCATGGCCACGTTGCACACCAACCACGGCGATATCAAGATCTCGCTCTTCGGTAACCACGCCCCGAAGACGGTGCGGAACTTCCTCGGCCTGGCCGACGGATCGGCACCGTACAAGACGGAGAACGCCAGCGGCGGCACCTCCGGCCCGTTCTACGACGGCGTGAGTTTCCACCGGGTGATCGACGGGTTCATGATTCAAGGTGGTGACCCGACCGGCACCGGACGCGGTGGACCCGGCTACGAATTCGGCGACGAATTCCACCCGGAGCTGCGCTTCGATCGCGGCTACCTGCTGGCGATGGCGAATGCGGGACCGGGCACCAATGGTTCGCAGTTCTTCATCACCGTCGGTTCACAGCCGCATCTGAACCGCAAGCACACCATCTTCGGGGAGGTCGTCGACCCCGATTCGCGCAAGGTCGTCGATGCCATCGCGACCACGCCGACCGATCGCAACGACCGTCCCAAGGAAGCCGTCACCATCTCCAAGATCACTATCGAATAATCCGATGAACGCTCAACCGCCCGCACCGACGTGCGTCCGCCACCCCAATCGTCCTACGGGCCTGGCCTGCACTCGGTGCGGGCGGCCTGCCTGTCCGGAATGCCTGCGACCCGCGGCGGTCGGACAGCACTGTGTCGACTGTGTCCGTCAGGGGCAGCGTGAGGTCCGTCCGGTGCGAACCGTGGCCGGTGCGCAGACCGTGCGGACCCCGATTCCGTATGTCACCTATATGCTCATCGCGCTGAACACGATCGTCTTCGCGGTCACCGCGGGCCAATCGAAGAGTCTGGTGGAGAACACCGGGCATTCCGCGCTGTACGTCGACTGGGTGCTCTATCCGCCCGCGGTCGCGCACGGTCAGTACGTGCGGCTGATCG
The DNA here is from genome assembly GCF_042869435.1 of Nocardia sp. NPDC006982. Classification (NCBI taxonomy): domain Bacteria; kingdom Bacillati; phylum Actinomycetota; class Actinomycetes; order Mycobacteriales; family Nocardiaceae; genus Nocardia; species Nocardia sp. NPDC006982. Next base: position 732,879 of record NZ_JBIAFV010000002.1, read on the forward strand.
GCTCCGGCTTCCTGCACTATGGTCCGATCCACCTGCTGCTCAATATGTTCGCGCTGTACGTGGTCGGCCGCAGTATCGAGCCGGTGCTCGGGCGGGTGCGCTATCTGGTGGTCTACCTGGTGTCATTGCTCGGCGGTGCGGCCGCCGTGATGGTTTTCGCCAGGGACAGCCTCACCGCGGGCGCATCATGTGCGGTGTACGGACTGTTCGGCGCGATCACCGTGATCCTGATCCGGGTGCGGCAGAATCCGAATCAGATGTTGATCCTCATCGGCATCAACGTCTTCATCAGCTTCTCGCTGCCCGGTATCTCATTGGCCGGACACCTCGGCGGACTCGCCGCGGGCACCCTTGCCGCGCTCGGCATTCTGTTCCTGCCCGAATGGTTGCGCGCGAAATCCCAGGAGAATGCGCGACTGATCGGGTGGGCTGCGGTTGCCGCCGTCGCCGTGGCGGCACTCGCGGTGATCGTCGCCGCGGCGATATCACTGCGGTAGATGCTTCACGTGAAACGTTGCCGCCGCGGGCATTCGGCGCGCGGCTACTGCGCCAGTCCGTGCGCAACAAGGGTCTCGAAGACCTCGTCCGGGCTGGTGCCGAGGTCCCAGCGGCCGAAGATCAGCAGCCGTTCGTCGCCGTGGTGCTCGACGTCGATTTCGAGCATGGGATTCTTGCGGCCGAGGCGGCGATAGCCGACGACTCGGGCCCGCATGATCTGATCGCGGGTGTACTCGGTCGGCCCGGTAAGAGTGCGGACTACCAGTCGCGGCTGTGGATCGGCGGTGATGCTCAGGCGCGGGCGCTGTCGGAATCCGAGGCCGGCCAACGCCAGCAGGCCGACCGCCGCCAATCCGATCAGCAGCCGACTCGGCCCATCCTTGGCGAGGATGGCGGCACCGGCCAGCACCAAACCGCCGATGGTGACCGCAATGAGAGCGGCCATCGGTGTGGTCCAGGTGGTGCGTGGTTCGGGAAGCGGATCAGTCGAATCGGATTCGGGATCCACGTGTCACTTTCCCCAATCGTTCCTCGAGTTGTCCACACGGTTATCCACAGGTGTGCATGAATGACACGTCTGTAATCCTTGCCGTAGCGACCGCTTGCAGGTCGCTCGAAAAGGCCAGCTACTGAGCCAGGTCACCGCCACCGCATGGTCATGATCAGGCCGATGACCATCAGACCGAAGCCGATCAGGAAGTTCCACGCCCCGAGATCCGCCATCCAGGAGATCTTGTCGTTGGCCAAGTAGTAGACGAGCAACCAGACCAGCCCGGCCAGCATGAAGCCGAGCATGATCACGACGTACCAGACCGGGGACGGCCCCGCCTTCACCTTCACCGGCGTGCGGCTGGCGGGATTGATCGTGTAGTCGGTCTTCTTGCGGACCTTCGACTTGGGCATGTCGTCCTCGTGTTCGGCGTTCAGGTCGGGTACCGGCGGGCGGGATTCGGTTGAATTATGGCCGAGCTCGCGCACCACAGAACCCGATCCGGCGGGGGCCGAGACGGTCCGGGTGAGGGCTCAGGTCCCCTCCGGTCTGCCTCTAGGCTATCCCAACTGGTAATGCGGGCGACGGTCCGCCGGGTCGCCACGTAATCTCGTCAGCATGCGTGTACTGGTCGTCGACAACTACGACAGCTTCGTGTTCAACCTGGTGCAGTACCTCGGCCAGTTGGGTGCCGAGGCCGTGGTCTGGCGCAATGACGACGCGAAGTTGGCCGATCTGGACGCGGTCGTCACCGAATACGACGGCATTCTCATCAGCCCGGGACCTGGCACTCCGGATCGGGCGGGTGCGAGCATCGATCTGGTGCATGCGTGCGCCAGGCACAGCATTCCGCTGCTCGGGGTGTGCCTGGGCCATCAGGCCATCGGAGAGGCGTTCGGCGGCACCGTGACTCGCGCGCCTGAGCTGCTGCACGGCAAGACCAGCTCGGTCTTCCATCTCGGCGCGGGTGTGCTGGCCGGTCTGCCCGACCCGTTCACCGCGACCCGATACCACTCGCTCACCGTCCTCGAGGACACACTGCCCGCGGATATCGAGGTGATCGGGCGCACCGAGTCCGGGATCGTGATGGCCATGCGGCATCGGAGCCTGCCGATTCACGGCGTGCAGTTCCACCCCGAATCGGTGCTGACCCAGGGCGGGCACCGGATGTTGGCGAACTGGCTGGAGGTATGCGGCGAGCGCCCGTCCGAGGGACTGGTGGAGATGCTGGAGGCGGAGGTCGCGGCACTGGTGACCCAGTGACGCGTCGGCCCTATGTGCTGCTGTCCGTCGCGGTCAGTGTCGACGGATATATCGACGATGCGAGCCAGGAGCGGCTGAAGCTGTCCAATGCCGCGGATTTCGATCGGGTGGATCAGGTGCGTGCCGAGTCCGACGCGATCCTGATCGGTGCGCAGACGCTGCGGCGCGACAATCCACGGTTGCTGGTCAACAGTGCGGACCGCCGGGCCGCGCGCATCGCGGCCGGAAAACCGGAGTACCCGTTGAAGATCGCCGTTAGCGCACGCGGTGATCTGGATCCCGCGCTGCGGTTCTGGCACCACGGCGGTGACAAACTCGTCTACACCACACACACCGGTGCGGCGAAGCTCGGCGATCGGTTGGCAGGTCTGGCGGAGGTGGTCCCGCTCGGTGCCGATATCGACCTCGCAGCATTGCTCGACGATCTCGGTCGTCGCGGCATCGCCCGGCTCATGGTCGAGGGCGGCACCCGCATCCACACGCAGTTCCTCGCGGCGGACCTGGCCGACGAATTGCAGATGGCGGTCGCGCCGATCGTCGTCGGACATGCCGCGGCGCCGCGCTTTCTCGGCCCCGCGAGCTACCCGGCCCGCCGAATGCACCTGGCCGATGTCACTCGGATCGGCGATATCGCATTGCTGCGCTACCTGCCGCGCGAGTCCGAGGAACAGACCGATATGCGATTCATGCGCCGGGCAATCGAGCTGGCGCGGCTGTGTCCACCCAGTCCGACCGCGTTCTCGGTCGGTGCGGTCATCGTGGCCGACGGCGTCGAAATCTCGACCGGCTACTCGCGCGAGACCGATGAGAAGGTCCATGCCGAGGAGTCCGCACTCGACAAGCTCGACGCGGACGATCCTCGGCTGGCGCGAGCGACGATCTACAGCACCCTGGAACCGTGTTCCCAGCGCGCCACCGCGACCCGGCTGCCGTGCACCGACCGCATTCTGCGGGCCGGGATTCCGCGCGTCGTCATCGCCTGGCGGGAACCGACGACCTTCGTGACCAACTGCGTCGGGGTGGAGCAATTGCGGCAGCACGGCGTCGAGGTGGTCGAGTTGGCGGAGCTGGCCGAGGCGGCGATGTCGATGAATCGCCACCTGGATCTTTCCTGATCGGCGTCACGGCCCGCCGTAGACCGCGGTGACGAATTCGCTGAACTGATTGTCGCCAGGTTGGCTGCCCTTACGGCGGACCGAGGACGTAGGTGGTGATCGACACTGTTCCGTTCTTCGCGATCGCCGATCCGGCCGCGGGCTGCTGGCTGACGACCCGGCCGACGCTGTTGGTATCGAAGGTGCCCTGGGTGGTCTGGCTGATCTGTGCCGATGTGCCGGTCCAACCCGCCTGCCGCAGCTTGTCCACCGCCTGCGCCGTGGTCAGGCCGACCAGGCTCGGCATGACGATGTCGCCGCTGGAGACCTGCACGGTGACCGTCGACCCTTTGTCCGCGCTCGCGCCGCCCGCCGGGTTGGTCGAGAGCACCTCGCCCTTGGGCTTCGAGGACGGCACCTCCTGAATGTTGATCTTGAAACCGGCGCTGTCCACCAGATTCGGCTGCGCGACGCTGATGTCCTGACCGACCAAATTCGGTACCCGGATCTGCTCCGGTCCGGAGCCGAGGATCACGACGATAGACTTGTCGACATCGACGCGCGAGCCCGCCGAGGGATCGGTGCCGATCACCTTGTCCGTCTCCTGCGCACTCGACGGCTTGCGCTGCACATTCGGATCCATCCGCAATCCGCTGGCGTTGAGCTGCTGTTCGGCCTGCTCCTGGGTCATGCCGTCGAGCCGAGGTATCTGCACCTGCGCCGGTCCGGACGAGACCTGCACGGTGATCGTGCTGCCCTTGTCGACCCGGGAACCGCCGAGCGGCTGGGTGGAGATGACATTGCCGGTGGCGACCGTGTTATTCGCCTTCTGCTGGATGGCGACCGCGAAGCCGAGCTTCTGCAGCGAGTCCTGGGCCTGTTGCGCGGATTTGTTCGAAAGGTCGGGTATGGCGACCTGATCCGGGCGCGCGCCCGGTCCGATCAAAACCCAGAACAGGGCGAACGCAACGATGACCGCCGCGGCGGCGCCGAGCGCGATATAGAGATTGCGGCGTGGACTCGCCGGTTCGGCGGGTTCCTGCTCGGCGGTGTCGTCATTGCGTTCGACCGTGCGGAAGTTGCGCGGCCCAGGTTCGTTCGAGCCGAGGATGGTCGTGCGGTCCTCATCGGTCATCACCATCGGCGCGCTGGGCTTCTGGCCGCCGAGCACCCGGATCAGATCGGCACGCATCTCGGCGGCCGACTGGTACCGGTTGGCCGGATTCTTGCTCATCGCCTTGAGCACGACGGAATCCAGCTCGCGCGGCACTCCGTTGTGGACATGCGATGGCAGCCGCGGATCCTCCCGGACGTGCTGGTAGGCAACGGCGATCGGCGAGTCACCGGTGAAAGGTGGCTCGCCGGTGAGGATTTCGAACAGCACACAGCCGACGGAATAGACATCCGAGCGGGCGTCGACGGTCTCACCGCGCGCCTGCTCGGGCGAAAGATATTGCGCGGTACCGATAACGGCCGCGGTCTGGGTCATCGGGTTGGAGCTGTCGGCGATCGCGCGCGCGATGCCGAAGTCCATCACCTTCACCGCCCCGGCCCGGTTGATCATGATGTTGGCCGGCTTCATATCGCGGTGCACGATTCCGGCCTTATGGCTGAAATCCAGTGCGGCGCAGACGTCGGCGACGACCTCCATGGCCCGGCGCGGCGGTATCGGACCCTTACCGCGCACGATGTCACGCAGCGTGTCACCGTCGACGTACTCCATCACGATGTACGGCAGCGGGCCGCCGTCCACCTCCGCCTCGCCGGTGTCGTAGACCGCGACGATGGCCGGATGGTTCAGTGCGGCGGCGTTCTGCGCCTCGCGCTTGAAGCGCAGGTAGAACGTCGGGTCGCGGGCCAGGTCGGCACGCAACACCTTGATCGCGACGTCCCGGCTGAGCCGAAGATCGCGCGCCTTGTGGACTTCGGACATGCCGCCGAACCCGATGATCTCACCCAGCTCGTAGCGGGAGGAGAGATTCTTCGGGGTCGTCATGGTTGTCCTTGCGGAGTAGCAGCGCCTGGAGTGGCCGAGGGTCCTCGGGCACCGGGACTATCCGGAAATGGTAAATCGAGCGTAGGGAACCACGAGCCTCTTGTGGTGGTGGACGGACTCGTCGTCTTCGACGACTTCGTCGTACTCGGCGCTGTGGTAGTCGGCGTTGTGGTCGGCGGCTGCGTTGTCGTCGTCGGTTCCTGGGTCGGCGGCGGCGGCGGGGCCGGTCTGGTCGTGGTGACGACGGTCGTCGGCGCCTCGGTCGTGGTCGTCGGCGGCGTTGTCGTCGTCGGCGGCGCGACCTTCGTGGTGGTGGTGACCGGGCGCACGGTATCCGGATTGGTATCGCCGCCGAAGAGCAGCCACAAAACGAGTCCGACGAGCAGCACCGCGCCGACAGCCACGGCAGCGCCGACCTTCTGGCCGGTGGTGAACTTCGAGGTCTCCGGACCGGGCCCTGGGCTGGTGCGGGTGGCGCCGGAACTCATCACGGTCCTGGGCGCGCCTACGGGCGACTGTCTGGTCGAAGCAACGCCGCCGACACCCATCGGCGTGGCCGGGGTGTTGTACCGGACTGTCGGGCCATCGTGGTCATGCGACGGCAGAATCACGGTCGGGCCCGGCGGCAGCACCCGGGTCGCACCGGTTGCCGTCGGTCCTGCGGTGGTGACCGGCGGTGGTGGACGCCGTCCGGCGCGCACGGCAGCGACGGCGTCGGCGAATTCGCCGCCGCTGGCATAGCGCAGGGCCGGATCCTTGCCCATGGTGATCTCGATCAGCTCGCGCACATTGGGCGGCAGATCGGACGGCATCGGCGGCGGGGCCTCGCGGACATGTTTCATCGCGACGGTGATCGCGCCGTCGCCGCTGAACGGCCGCTGCCCGGCCAATGCCTCATAGCCGACCACACCGAGTGCGTACACATCACTGGCCGCGGTCGCGTCCTCGCCGACCGCCTGCTCGGGCGCGATGTATTGGGCGGTGCCCATCACCATTCCGGTCTTGGTGACTGGGGAAGCGTCGACGGCCTTTGCGATGCCGAAGTCGGTGATCTTCACCTGACCGGTCGGCGTGACGAGGATATTGCCCGGCTTGACGTCGCGGTGCACGACGCCGGCAGCGTGCGCGACCTCGAGTGCGCGACCGGTCTGCTCCAGCATGTCCAGACCCTGGGCCACCGAAAGCCGCCCGAGCCGGTTCAGCACCGTATTGAGCGGTTCGCCCTGCACCAATTCCATGACCAGATAGGCGGTTTCCCCGCCGCTGGGATCCATGGTCTCGCCGTAGTCATAGATTCCGGCGATACCCGGGTGATTCAGCTGGGCCGTGGTCTTGGCCTCACTGCGGAACCGGTGCCGGAAGGTCGGGTCGGCCGAGAACTCCGACTTGAGCACCTTCACCGCGACCCGGCGGTCCAGTCGGGTGTCGAGCGCCTCCCAGACCTGCCCCATACCGCCCGTGGCGATCAGGCGTTGCAGGCGATATCGGTCAGCGATCATCGCACCGTTGTTCAGCATCCCGGCCCCCGTACATCCACTCGCACGTTCATAATCTCTCAGCGCCCTCGCAAACCGGCGTCCAGCACCGCGCGGGCAATCGGCGCGGCCACCGAGCCACCAGTGGCGGCCAACGCCCGGTCGCCGCCGTTCTCCACGATCACCGCGATGGCGATCTTGGGGTTCTGCGCGGGCGCGAAGGCGATGTACCAGGCGTGTGGTGGCGTATTGCGCGGATTGCTTCCGTGTTCGGCGGTTCCGGTCTTAGAGGCGATTTGATACCGGGTCTGGCCGTGTCCGACGGTGTTGTCCTCCGACGCGATCATCAGGTTGGTCAGCGTCGACGCTACCTGGGCGCTGACAGCTTGGCCGACCGAGACCGGTTTATTTTTCGAGAGCTCGCTCAGATCGGGTCCCTGCAGTTGGTCGACCAGGTACGGCTCCATGCGGACGCCGCCGTTGGCGACGGTCGCGGCGATGACCGCGTTGTCCAGTGGGGTGAGCGCGACATCGCGCTGGCCGATGCTGCTCTGGGCCAGTGCGGCATTGTCCGGAATCGTGCCGACAGTGCTCTCCGCCACCGGAATCGGGATACCGCGGTGCGCACCGATGCCGAATGCGGCGGCCTCGTCCTTGAGGTTGGACGAGCCGACCTTGAGACCGAGTTCGACGAATGCGGTATTGCAGGATCTGCGGAACGCCTCGGTGAGCGTTGCGGTGGGGCCGCTGCCGCAGGTGGTGCCGTTGTAGTTCTCCAGCGTCGTGTTCGTCCCCGGCAACGTGATGTTCGGCGCGGCGGTGAACTGGTCGTCCGGGGTTGCGGTGCCGTTGGCCAACGCGGCGGCGGTGACGACCACCTTGAAGGTGGAGCCCGGCGGATAGGTCTGCGACACAGCACGATTCAACATGGGTTGGCGCTGGTCCGCACTCAGCTCTTCCCAAGACTTGGTGCCCTGGGCGCCATCGTGCCCGGACAACAGGTTCGGGTCGTAGCTGGGGGTGGACACCATGGTGAGAATCTTGCCGGTACTCGGCTCGATCGCCACCACGGAACCCGTGTAGCCCTTGGCGGTCAGCTGTTCGTAGGCGACCTGCTGCATCATCGGATCCAGCGTGGTGAGCACATTGCCGCCGCGCGGATCACGACCGGAGATCATATCGATCAGGCGGCGTCCGAACAGCGAATTGTCCGAACCGTTGAGCACCGTATCCTCGGCGCGCTCCAGGCCCGTGCTGCCGTACTGCATCGAGTAGAAGCCGGTGGCCGGTGCGTACGCCTCCGGATCGGTGGGGTAGGTGCGCAGGTACTTGTAGCGGTCGTCGGTGGAGACCGAACTGGCCAGCACGGTGCCGCCCGCGGAGATCTGTCCGCGCTGGCGGGCGTATTCGTCGAGCAGCACGCGTGAGTTGCGTGGATCGGTTCGGTAGTCGTCGGCCTTGATCACCTGCACATAGGTGGCGTTGAGCAGCAGGGCGACGATCATGAGCATCACCGCGACCGCAACTCGTCGTAGCGGCGTGTTCATTCCTGCGGCCTCGCTTCCGGTTTGCGCAGAAGCTCGGTGGTCGCATCCGAGATCGGGGCCACCGGATCCTTCTTGCGCACCGGCGCCGGGGCACGTGCCGCGTCGGAGACCTTGATCAGCAATGCCAGCAGCGCGTAGTTGGCCAGCAGCGACGAACCGCCGTAGGACATGAACGGGGTGGTGAGACCGGTCAGCGGAATCAGTTTGGTGACACCACCGACCACCACGAACAGCTGGATCGCGATGGTGAACGACAACCCGGCGGCCAGCAGCTTGCCGAAGCTGTCGCGCACGGCGAGCGCGGTCCGCAGGCCGCGCACCACGAACACCAGGAACAGCAGCAGCACCGCGGCCAGTCCGAACAGTCCGAGTTCCTCGCCGATGGTGGTGATGATGAAGTCGGTCTTGGCGAAGGGCACCTGCGAGGGCCGTCCGCTGCCGAGGCCGGTGCCCGCCAATCCACCGGTGGCCAGGCCGAACAGCGACTGCGAGATCTGGTAGCCGGTGTTGTTGTAATCCGCGAACGGGTGCAGCCAGGTCTGAGTGCGCACCCGGACATGGCTGAAGGCCTGATAGGCGAAGAAGAATCCGATGGTCAGCAGCACGCCGCCGATGACGAGCCAGCCGACCCGCTCGGTCGCGATGTAGAGCATCACCAGCACCGTGCTGAAGATCAACAGCGAAGTGCCGAGGTCCTTTTCGAAGACCAGCACGCCGATGCAGACGATCCAGACCACCAGAATCGGTCCGAGGTCGCGGGCACGCGGGAACTCCATACCGAGGAAATGCCGACCGGCCGCGGTGAACAGATCGCGCTTGGCGACCAGCACCGAGGCGAAGAAGATGATCAGCAGGATCTTCGCGAACTCACCCGGCTGCACACTCAATCCGGGCAGCCTGATCCAGATCTTGGAGCCGTTGGTCTCCGAATACGCGCCGGGCAGCAGTGCCGGAATCGCCAGCGCGACAAGGCCTGTCAAGCCTAGGGTGTAGCTGTATTTGGCCAGCGTGCGGTAATCGCTCAGCACTACCAGGATCGCGATGAAGATGATCATCCCCAGACCCGTCCACAGGATCTGTTGATTGGCGTCGGGGGAGGGGATCGGCCACGAGTTGTAAGCGGCGGTCTGCCCATCGGCGAGATCGAGCCGATGGATCAGCACCAGGCCGAGTCCGTTGAGCAGCGCGGCGATCGGTAAGAGCAGTGGATCGGCGAACGGTGCGAAGCGGCGCACCGCGAGATGCGCGACCGCGAACAGGGCCAGATAGGCGAGACCGTACTTGGCGATATCCCAGGTGACCGATTGTTCCTGACTCGCCTCGACCAGAAACAGCGAAACGGTGACGATGCCCGTCGCACCGGCGAGCAATACGAGTTCGGCATTGCGCTTCGTCGACGGTGGCGGCGCTGGCGCGAATCCGCCGGGCGGACTGGGAAAGGCCCCAGCGGACGGCGGTGCCGGAGCGGACATCAGTCCGTCACCCGGCAAGGCTCCCCCGCCGTCTGGGGGTTCGGCGACGTCGTCGCCGTCGGGGTCTTGGCGTCGGGGGTCTTGGTCTCACTCGGCTGCGGTTCGGTCGCGGGCGGCCGGTTCTCGGTGGTCGGGGCGACCGTCGTCGGCGCGGGGACCCCGGGCTGCGTGGGCGCCTCGCTCGGCGGCACGACGCCGGGCTGCGGCACCGACTCCTTGGTCGGGCAGATGGGCAGCAGCTCGTTGCGCGCCAGCATCTGCATCTGCTTGCGCGCCTCGTCCAGCGAACCCGGCGGCAGCCCCTTGTCCACCTGGTCGTGTCCGGTCTGCTTGAGATCGGAAACCTTGAACGCCTTGCACTTCGGCGGCAGCGTCTCGCCCGGCTGCTTCAGGGTGAGGGCGCCGGTCGGGTCGACACAGCCGATCGTCTCGACCTCGTGGATCGAATAACCCAGCACCGAACCCGGCAGCCCGCGCATGATGACGACCTTGTCGTTATCCGCGCCGACGTAGTAGTTGCTGCGAATCATGTTGTAGCCGACCAGCAATCCGACCGCCGCGGCCAGCACCAGGGCGACCGCGAGCAGGATCCAGCGCAACTTGTGCGATTTGCTCTGCGGCGGGGTCTCCGGTGTGGCGGCGGCCCGGCGTGGTTCGGCCCGCGGCGGACGCATCGCGGCGGCCCGACCGGCGGCGGTATTCGGCGGTGGGGAGTCCTCGTCCTGACCCGAGGCCGCGCCCGCCACGATCGGGTGGCTCTGCCCGTAGTCCAGATCGATGACATCGGCGACGACCACGGTGACGTTGTCCGGGCCACCGCTGCGCAAGGCGAGTTCGATGAGACGATCTGCACATTCGTCGGTGCTGCCCTCGCGCATGGTGTTGGCGATGGTCTCATCGCTGACCACATCGGAGAGTCCGTCGGAGCACAGCAGATAGCGATCGCCGGCCCAGGCCTCGCGCATGATCAGCGTCGGCTCGATCTCGTTGCCGGTGAGGGCGCGCATGATCAGCGAGCGCTGCGGATGGGTATGCGCCTGCTCGGGCGTGATCCGGCCCTCGTCGACCAGCGACTGGACGAAGGTGTCGTCGCGGGTGATCTGGGCCAGCTCGCCGCCGCGCAGCAGATAGGCGCGCGAGTCGCCGATGTGGACCAGGCCGAGTTTCTTGCCCGCGAACAGGATTGCGGTGAGCGTGGTGCCCATGCCGTCGAGTTCGGGCTCTTCCTCGACGTGATCGGCGATGGCGCCATTGCCCTCGTGGACGGCGGTGTTGAGCTTGCCGAGCAGATCGTCGCCGGGCTCGTCGTCGTCGAGATGGGCGAGCGCGGCGATCATCAATTGCGACGCCACCTCGCCTGCGGCGTGGCCGCCCATACCATCGGCTAGTGCGAGCAGCCGTGCGCCCGCATAGACGGAGTCCTCGTTGTTGCCTCGGACAAGACCGCGGTCGCTGCGCGCTGCGTAGCGGAGAACAAGTGTCACGATCGCAGCTCGATCACTGTTTTGCCGACACGGACGGGGGTTCCGAGTGGAACTCGGACTGCGGTGGTGACTTTCGCGCGGTCGAGGTAGGTGCCGTTCGTCGAGCCGAGGTCTTCGACGTACCAGTCGTCACCGCGCGGCGAGAGCCGCGCATGTCTGGTCGAGGCGTAATCATCGGTGAGTACCAGCGTTGAGTCGTCCGCACGTCCGATCAGCACCGGTTGGGTGCCGAGCGAGATGCGAGTGCCGGCGAGTGAACCTTGAGTCACCACAAGAAATTTGGCGCCCTTCTGGCCTCGGCTGAAAGACGGCAGCACCGCGGAACCGCGTGCGGCCCTGGGCTGGATCCGGATGCCGGATGCCGCGTAGATGTCGCTGCGCAGGGTGCGCAACACCGCCCACACGAATAACCACAACAGCAGCAGGAACCCCGCACGGGTCAATTGCAGGATCAGTCCCTGCACGGCGCTCCACCTCCTGTTCGACCGTGTACGTCGGTGCCGTAGGTGCGAGTTCGCCCCCACCGGCCTGCTGGTTTCGCGAGCCCCGGTCCTGGCGACGCGCGTGTGTTGGCAGCATCATAGGGCCGTGGGTCGAGTTCGATCACGATACGGCCGCAGAATCCCTGTACGCCATGTCGTGACCTGCACCGCGAGCTTACGGGATCAGACGATACGGATCAGGATCTCGGAGTGCCCGGCGCGGATAACGTCGCCATCGGCCAGCTGCCAGTCCTGAACCGGGGAGCCGTTGACCAGCGTGCCGTTGGTCGAACCCAGATCCGAGAGCATCGCGGTCTGCCCGTCCCAGCGAACTTCGATGTGCCTGCGCGAAACTCCGGTATCCGGCAGTCGGAAGTGCGCATCCTGGCCGCGGCCGATGATGTTGCTGCCCTCGCGGAGCTGGTACGTGCGGCCGCTGCCGTCGTCGAGCTGCAGCGTCGCGGAGTAGCCCGAACCAGCTTGTGCGCCACCGCCATACGCGGGTGCGGGGGCCTGGTAGCCGCCGCCCTGGGCGCCGTAGCCGGGCTGTTGCGAGTAGGCCTGGCCATAGCCGCCCTGCTCCTCGGGCGCGGCGTAGCCCGGCTCGCCGTAACCAGGCTCCGCGTAGCCCTGCTCGCCGTAGCCGGACTGCGCGTAGCCCTGCTGGCCATAGCCCGGCTGCTGCCCGTAACCGCCCTGGTCGGCGTAGCCCTGCTCGCCATAGCCGGACTGTCCGTAGCCCTGCTGGCCATAGCCCTGTTCGCCGTAACCCTGCTGCCCGTAACCGGGCTCCTGGTAGCCCTGCTGGCCGTAGTCCTGGTCGGCGTAGCCACCCTGCTGCTGGCCGTAGCCGCCGCGCTCGCCGTAGCCCTGCTGCCCGTAACCGGGCTCCTGGTAGGCCTGCTGGCCGTATCCCTGGCCACCCTGCTGGTAGTCGTAGCCGTTCTGATAGTCGCCGTAACCCTGCTGCGAGTCCGGCGCCTGGTAGTCGGAGCCACCGCCGTAGGGCGCGCCGCCCCGGCCGTAGTCGTCGCGGTACGCACCGTTCGGCGGCCCGGGCCGCCCCGCAGGCGGCGGTGCGTACCCGCGGTTGCGTGGATCGGACTCCGCGGGCTCACGGCTTGGGTCGTAGCCTGAGTTCTGCGTCATGGGGCCAGCTCCTGGTTGCGGGTGTGCAGGTCGTTGTGGCATGGGTTCGGGGCTGCGAGCCGGGGTGGCTCTGCGGCCGATGTCGGGATCGACCCGACCGCTCGCCCTGAACTGTCCGGTGTGCAGCGTAGGTGATGCCTCGAATGCCACGTGTACTTCGCCGTAGGTCTGCCAGCCTTGCTCGCGGATGTAGTCCTGAAGGTGTTTGGCGAACGCGCGGGTGGTGAGGTCGTGGTCGGCGTCGAGTTGTTGGTGATCAGAGGTGTTGATGGTGATCACATAACTGTTGGGCGCCAACAGATGTCCGCCACCCAGATCCTGGATATTGTCGGCGGCTTCCTGTTTGAGTGCCGCTTCCACCTCCTGGGGAACGACACTGCCCCCGAAGGCTCTGGCGAACACGTCACCGACGGCGCCTTGCAGGCGACGCTCGAATCGAGAAACGATGCCCATCTCGGCCTCCCTTCGGTGCGCGTCTGTTTCTTCATAACAACGACACGCGGATATGGCGTGTCGCGTATCGACCACGTTCATTGCATGATATCCACGATCGTCCACACCTGTAACTCCCGGAAGCCAGCCCGGGTTCCCGTGCCTGTCCGGACCGCACTCGAGTGCCGTCAACAGGCGATTTCGTGTCTCGCCGACCCGCGTGATACTGTCTCTCAGTCGCTCGGGCGAGTGGCGGAATGGCAGACGCGCTGGCTTCAGGTGCCAGTGTCCTTCGGGACGTGGGGGTTCAAGTCCCCCTTCGCCCACAGATATGCGGAAAGCCGCAGATCAGAGATTTTCTCGGTCTGCGGCTTTTGCCGTCTGCGGGGTTTTCCCGTGTGCGTCAGCGGGTTCGGTGAATGGTGTCGGGTGTAGTGGTCGGGGCGGCCGATCCGTACCTCCGTGTCGGCGTGTTGGTCGAAACCGAGTGGATATGCGATCGGTGTGGCCGAGGCGTCCCACTCGGCCGAGCGGCGCTATGAGGTTGTCGTGACCAGTGACATGCAACAGGCCAAGCGCCCGGTCAGCGCGATGCTGGCCGGTCCGTACGGACATCCGTTCCACCCGATCCTCGTAACGGTGCCGATCGGGGCATGGGTGGCGAGCGTGGTATTCGATATCGCTTCGCATATTGCGGGCGACCCCCAGTCCCTCGCCCGTGGCTCGGCATGGCTCATCGCGGTCGGTGTGCTCGGCGCGCTGGTCGCGGCCGTGGTCGGCCTGCTGGATCTGCTCGCGATCCCGACCGGCACCTCGGCGTTTCGCACCGGACTCGTCCACATGAGTCTGAATCTGATCGTGACGGCCGTCTTCGCCATCGACTTCTGGTGGCGGCAGTCCGGTGACGGACCGGATGGCGACGTGCCGATGGGCCAGCTGGTGTTGTCGATCATCACCCTCGCGGTACTGGGCGTCTCGGGTTATCTCGGCGGCAAGCTCGCCTACCACTACGGCGTCCGGGTGGCCGACGAGACCACTCAGGCCTCCGGGTACCGACACTGAGTCCGTATCAGGGCTCGCGCCGTCGGTGCTTGCGATGGCTGGTATCGCACAACGGGTAGTTCGACGAACGGCGGCACAGACACAGCGCGACGACGACTCGGTCGGAGTGAATGGACTCTCCGTCCGGGGTGACGAGTTCGACCGGCCCTTCGATGAGGGCCGGGCCGTCGGTAGTGAGCTGGATCCGCCGGGGTTCACGGTCGGGGTTTGTCGGCACGGATCACCACCAGATCTTCTCGGTTCTGGCCGGGCTCGATCAGCCCGGTCGAGGTCAGCCACGGGGTCAGCTCGCGCATGATGGGACCGAACGGCACCGACGAGCGCGCCACGATGGCGACCTCGAGTCCGCCGTCCCGGAGTTGGGCAACGGTCGCATCGGGATGGCACAGACACGAATGCACGGTCAGTGCGACGCCGCCGGGTTCGAGTAGGCGCGGCATCATCGCGCACAGCCGGTCCAGGATGGCTCGTCCCTTTTCTCCCGCGTTCCAGGCTCTGGCTTCGCCGCGATCGGGAGCGCTCCCGGGGGCGGGAACGTAGGGCGGGTTGGCGAGGACGAGATCGAAGCGATCGGTTCCGAGTATCGCCTCGAAGTCGCCGTGTAGCGCTCGGACGGTCAGGCCGCGCAGTCGGCAGTTCAACCAGGCGGTGGCGACCGCGCGGCGGGAAACGTCGACCGCGGTGATGGTGCGGGCACCATGGCGGGCAGCGGCGACGGCGAGCGCCCCGGTGCCGGTGCCGATATCCAGTACGCGACCACCGTGCGGGATGCGCGCCTGCGACAGTGCGTGCATGAGCAGCCGCGTGTCGTGCTGGGCTCGATAGACGCCGGGAGCGCGGACCAACATCATATTGTCTGGATTATCCGTTCGGACCGCTCTAAACATCCGCACCGGGCAGCAAGGAGCTGCGTCCGGCACGCCAGGCGTCGAAAATGTGGTCGGCGAAACGGTCCTCCAACATATTTGTGGCCTGAATGCCGAGAACCATGGACTCCGTCAGCGCAGGCTCATGCGCGATCAGGTCACCGATTACACCTGTGCGCATCAATTGTTCGTGTACCGCATCGGCTTCCACGTGTTCCTGGTAGAACCGGACGCAGGCCGGGTCTGCGTCGAGTCGTCGCAGGGCGTCGACCAGGCGTGATGACGCCGGTGACGAGCTGATTTCGACAGTCGCGAAATGTCCGACCAGCGCACCGCGCAGCGACCGGTGCAAGCCGAACAGCGACATCATGTTCACCAGCGAAAGCATCGGTTCCGGGACGGCATCGAGGTAATGCAGATATTCGGCGTCGAGGCCGGCGCCGGCCATCAGCTCGGCGAAAAGTCGCGCGTGGATGCGTTCACCGCGACCGCCGCCGAATTCGTCGAATTCCACCGCGACGAGAGCGGCTTTGGCCTGTCCGCGCAGGCGCGGGATCACCCAGGCGTAGGGGTCGGCCTCTTTATGGTGATAGATCGACCTGTGCACGAAATACTCGCGCATATGCCACCATTTGCCCTCGTCTCGGAGGAACCGGGACGGACCGGTGGATTCGATCGGTGTCACCAGGAGTTCGTCGAGCTCCGATTCGAGATCATCGCCTCCGGATACCTCCGCGCGCATAGTGTCCAGGAATGCGGTCTCCATGGCGGCTCGCAGGGTCAGCAATCCGGGATCCCATTCCCATTCCGGGTCCACCGCCGCGAATCCGTGATAGTGCAGCTCATAGCAGGTGTGCAGGGCAAGCTGCAGATCCTCGCTGTACGGGTCGAGTGATCGGGTCTTCGGCACCGGTTTGCCAGGTATTCCGCGCAACAGCCCCACCACCGCCTCGGACAGGGTGCCGCGTGGGCGTGGCAGGGGGCGAGGTCGGATATCCGTGGTGACCGTCATACCTCCTCATACTCCCCGCGACCTGATGCGATATCCAGCAGTGTCCGGGGTGACGACAGTGCTCGGCGAACCGCCGGGCCGTTACCCGCAGCAATAGTCGATCCCGCGTAGGCAAATGCCGTGGGTTTGCCGGGATTCGTTCGGCAGAAAATCGAATGACAGCTTGTTCGGGCGGTCTTTAGTATCTGTCGGGTGCACCGATTGTTCCTGATTGTCCCGCCGCCGGCCTCCTGAGCGAGGTGTAGGACCGCGCGTCCTATCCGGCAGGTGAATTCGGTTGTGCACCTCGCTTCCGCGACCCCCGATCCATTTCTGTCGCAGGAGCGCGAATGTCCACTGCTATATCCACGGTCGATCGATTCGGGTTGGTCTGCCTTGTCGGCGCCGGGCTGTCGGCGGGGACCGGCGGTTTACTCGGCATCCTGTTGCTTCGTGCGACCGGTCTTTCGCCGGTATCCGTCGCCGCCTGTCGGCTCGCCGTCGGCGGGCTTTTGCTGATCGCTCTGCTGACCGTGACGCGGCGGCCGTTGCCGCGGAACACCTCGGCCTGGCGCAGGATCGGGTTGGTCGCGGTCCTTGTCGCGATCATTCAGGCGAGCTACTTCGGTGCGGTCGCGGCTTCGTCGGTGAGTCTGGCGACGCTGATCACCCTCGGAATGTCACCGGTGGTCGTTTCGCTGCTGGAACATCTGACCGGCAGGCGGATCCTGGATCGTCGGCGCGCGGCGACGATCGGGATCGCGGTGTTCGGGGTGATCCTGTTGGTCGGTGCGCCCGCCGGTGACGCCGCATCGGGCGGGATATTCGCCGGTGCCGCAATGGCATTGGTATCCGCCTGCGCCTTCGCGACCCTCACCCTGGTCAGTGCCCGTCCGGTGCCCGGCCTCGACGTGATTACCACAACAGGTTTCGCCGTCACCGGCGGTGCCGTGCTGCTGATGCCGCTCGCGGCGATATCCGGACTCACCTTCCACCCGACGGCGCACAGCGTTGTCCTGGTAATCGTGTTCGGGCTGATATCCACTGCCGTGGCATACACGCTGTACCTGCGCGGTCTTTCCGAAGTCGGAGCGGGCACAGCCGCGGTGCTCGCCCTTCTCGAACCGCTGACCAGCACGATCTTGGCCGCCGCGATCCTTGGTGAACGGCTGACCCCAACCGGCCTGGTCGGCGCGGCATTACTGACCGCCGCCCTCGTCGACACCAGCCTTCAGCCGGCGCGATCGTCCGACAGGTGACCGCGCAGCGCGATCCTGGCCGCTTCATCGACGACCGCGGAGACCGATTCGGGCGCAGCATCATGTGCGGCAACCGAATTCAGTACGGCGTCGACGGCTCCGATCAATGCGCCGGTGAGTGCCGCCGCGTGCACGGTGCCGAACCGCTGCGGCGCGGACAGTTGACCACCCGCGATCTCGCACGTGTCCAACGCCGCAGATCACTGCCGACCATCGTGGCGCAACGGTCCCAACGCGGTGAACACGACATGCTGCTGCGTCCCGCCCTGGCCGGCACTCTCGACGGGCGCCGCCTACCAATGCCATTGCGAGCGCTGCGGCGCATTCCGGCGTTGCGCGGCCTCACCGCCTACCTCGGCGGCATCGGCATCCGTCCCGAACACGCCCCGCCATTCGCCTACCGAGCACCGAAACACCTCGACTCCGTAGAACAGTCGTAGTCAGTGACCGCGCGCCGGGGCTCTGAGCTCCAAGGCGCTGTTGGCGAGGACGCCGGCGAGTTGGTGCCAGCGGCGGTGGCGGTGGCGGAACATCAGATGGGCGAAGATGCGGGTCGGGGCGCCGCGCAGGCCGGACTCGATTTCGATTTCGTCGGTGTAGCGGCAGCTGGATTCGGTGATCGGCTCGAAGGTGAGGCGGTGGTTCCAGGTGCGGACGGGGCCGCCCCATTCGTTGGTGTAGATCTCGCGGGCATCGAGCCGCACCAGACGCAGGTGATGGCGCCAGGAGGGGATGATGCCGAACCACCAGAGGCGGGCGGAACCCTCGGCGCCCGGCTCGACGCGGTCCGGGATGTGGAATTGTGGCACCGAAAGGATCGGTGCCACAACGTAGGCGAACAATTCCGGCGTCCGTGCCAGTGCGCAGGCCACCTCGGCGCCGATCGGCAGCTCGGTAGTTAGGGTTACCTTACTCATAGGTGAATGATGGTCCTCGATGGCGCTGCTCGCAATAGCTTTCACACAGCTGCGGCGTCGGCGATCTCGTCGCTGGTGGCGAGCCAGACGCCCGGATGGTTCGCCACATAATCCAAGGCCTGCTCCAGATATTTGATGCGGAAGGCCTGGCCGATGACGAAGGGGTGCAGCGCAAGAGCCATGACACGGCCGGACTCCGCATAGAGCCGGTCGAACTGGTCCTTGACGATCTGCACGAAATCCGCACCGCGCAAACCGGTTCCGAGAAACAGGCCGATGTCGTTGAGTTCGACCGAGTACGGAACGCTCAGCACCCCAGGCACATTGAGTCGATACGGCTGATCGTCATTGGTCCAGTCCAGGACATAGTCGAGGCCGAGTTCGGCGAGCAGTTCCGGGGTGTGGAAAGTCTCGGTGAGTGCGGGCCCCATCCAGCCGCGCGGGCGGCGACCGGTCGCGCGCTCGATGGTTTCGACGATATCGGTGAGGTAGGCGCGCTCGTCATCGATCGACATATCGGCCTGGAAGATCGAGTTGTTCTTGCCGTGCGCCAACCAGGTCCAGTTCCGCTCCCGCCCGGCGGCGATGATCTGCGGATTATGGTGTGCGACATCGGAGTTGAGCAGGGCGCTGGCGCGGATACCGTACTTGTCCAGTGCCTGCATCACCCGCCAGATGCCGACCCGGGGACCGTAGTCACGCCAGCCGTAGTTCAGCGGATCCGGGGTGAGGCCGGCGGTGCCGGGGAAGATGCTGGTCGAGGGTCGGTCCACCTGGTAGTGCTCGATATTCAGCCCGACATAGAACGCGACGCGGGCATCGTCGGGCCACCGAATCGGTGCGCGGTCGGCGATCGGGCTGTAGTCGAAGAGGGCGTTGTCCATGCGGCCTATGCTCGAACCATCACATACATGTGAAGGTCAACCAGAGGTGGAATCCAATGCGGATCGGAGAACTGTCGGAGCGCACCGGCACCTCGCGGCGGCTGCTGCGCTACTACGAGGAACAGGACCTCATCGTCGCCGACCGGTGCGCCAATGGCTATCGCAGTTACGACGACCGCTTCGTCGATCGGGTCCTGCAGATCCGCGGCCTGCTCGACGCGGGCCTGCCGACCCGGATCATCAAGCAGATCCTGCCCTGCCTGGACAAGCCGCGCACCATCTACTTCCCGGACGCGACCCCGGAAATGCTGGCCACCCTGGAACGCGAGCGCGACCGCATGTCCGACCGCATCCGCTGCCTGTCCCGCAACCGCGACGCCATCGCCGAATACCTCGAGGCGGTCCGCGAGAACGCCGCCTCCTGACCTCGGTTCCGTCAGAACCTGTTGACTCCTAATGAGAACCTGTTCTAATTTTTGGCATGCGTAGATTTGACGGCCGCCGCGTATTGGTCACCGGAGCAGGATCGGGTATCGGGCAGGGGATCGCCCTGCGGCTGCTCGATGAGGGGGCGACTTTGGTCGCCGCCGATATCGATGCGGCGGGTCTGGAGAACACCGCGGCCAAGGCGGGTGATGCGGCCGAGCGGGTGCGCACCGTGCAGGTGAATATCGCCGATATCGAGTCGGTGCGCGCCGCGACGGGCGAGGCGATCGAATTCCTCGGCGGCCTGGATGTGCTGGTGAACGCGGCGGGCATTCTGCGGCCCGCGCGCACCGAGGAGATGCCGCTCGAGGTGTGGAACCAGGTGATCGGGGTCAATCTCACCGGGACCTTCCTGATGACCCAGAGTGCGCTGCCCGCGCTGTTGGAGTCCGGCCACGGCGTCGTGGTGAACCTCTCCTCGACCGCGGCCTTCAGCGCCGCGCCCTATCTGGCGTCGTATGCGGCATCGAAGGGCGGCGTCAATGCCTTCACGCACGCGATCGCGCTGGAATACGCCAAGCAGGGGTTGCGTGCGGTGAACATCGTGCCCGCGGGCATCACCAGTGGGATCACCACCAAGTCCATCCTCGATCAGCCGGAGGGGTTCGATCCGAAGCTGTTCTCGCGCATGACCGGCTGGCTCAACGGCGGTGCGCTCGGCAGTCCGGAGGATATCGCCGGCGTGGTCGCCATGGTCGCCTCCGATGACGGTCGCTATATGACCGGCACGGAAATCCGCATCGACGGCGGCGCATTGATGTAGTCAGGCGGGTCGGGCGACGAGCAGGTGATGCGGAATCGGCGGATCGGCCAGTTGTTTGTGGTCGACGGTGCAGCCCGCGCCTTCCAGCGCGGCGATCACCTCGGCCACCGGCCGCAGCGTGAAACCGTATGCGGTGAACGGCATTTTCGCCATCGTGTCCGGAGCGCCGATACCGACGACGAGGCTGCCACCGGGACGCACGACGCGCACGAGTTCGGCAACCGCGGCGGCCAGATCCGGCACGAAGTAGATGGTATTGACGGTGATGGCGGCATCGAGTGCGTCATCGGCCAGCGGCAGATCGGTCATCGAGCCCGGCGCGAGTTGCATTCGGCCCGTGCCGATTTCGTCGGCGAATTTCGACTTCGCCTTGGTCAACATGTCCGGCGAGATCTCGAAACCGTGCACCGTCCCGTTCGTGCCGACCCGCTCGAGCAGTATCGAAAGCCCTGCGCCACCGCCGAATCCGATATCCGCGACCGTCGCGCCTGCCGCGATCCCGGCCGCATCGACCGCGCCGGCGATGGCGCGCTTGTTACCGCGATTGAGGATGAAGGCGAAGCCCTTGCCGAGCGTTCCGTGCGGATTGCCGAGTTGACCGGCAATCGTGGACAGCACGCGGGTCCGGATACTCATGCCGTCATGCTAGCCACTGTCCGATAACCGAAAGCTGACCCTGATGCGATCACCGCTGGTACTCCTTGCCGCCGCCGTCCTGGCGCTCGCGCCGATCGGCACTGCCGAGGCGGCGGGATCGTGGGGGCCGCTGGCGCCGCCGAATCCGTACCTCGGGCCGCTCGGCACCGCGACCATGCACGGTGATGCCGGATCGTCGGATGCGACGCCGCTGGCCGGGCCTGGTACCGGTGCGATTTCGGTGGCCGGGTATCCGCTGGCTTCGGCATGTCCGACCCTGCTGCAAGGGTCGGACAATCTGGTCGTCGCACTGTGCACACCCGTGATCGGCCAGACTCCGACAATCCATTTGCTCGATGCGTCCTTCGTCGGTCCGGTGGGCACGCCGCTGGCTTCGCTGGAGATCGCGAAGGGAAGTCTGCTCGGCGGTGTCTATGCCTATCTCGACAATGCCGACCGACTGGTCATCGTGGACGGTAACCGCACTCTGCTCCGCGTCGGGCACTCGCGTGACGGGGCGGGCAAATGGCGGCTGTCGATCGACTCGTCCACCGATCTCAGTTCCGTAATTCCGGTGGGCGACAACGTGACCGGGCTGGTGCCGGACTGGTCCGGCAATGTCTGGTTCGCCACCGGCAAGAGTCTCGTCGGTCTGGTGACGCCCGCGGGTGCGGCGGCCACCGTCGCGCTGCCCGCGGGTGAGTCGGTGGCCAACAGCATTTCGTCGGCACCGAGTGGTCGGGTCGCGGTGGCCACCACGCACGCGCTGTACGAGTTGCGCGCCGATGCCACCGGGCGACCGGAGGTGCTGTGGCGCGCGGCCTACGACCGCGGATCGGCGCGCAAGCCCGGCCAGCTCAGCTGGGGTACCGGCTCCACCCCGACCTACTTCGGGCCCACCTCCGGCGCGGAATATCTGACCATCGTCGACAATGCCGACGGGCAGGTGAACGCACTCGTTTTCCGTTCCGGCACCGGACAATTGGTGTGCTCGCAACCGGTGCTCACCCGTGGTGGTGCGGGCAGCGAGAACTCGCCGATCGGCATCGGCCGGTCGCTGTTCGTCGCCAGCACCTACGGCTACCCGTACCCCGCGGTCCCCGAGGGCGCGGGCCCCGCCGTTCCGGCCTCCGCGCCGTTCGTCGGCGGGATGACCAGGGTCGATGTCGACGACACCGGCTGCCATACGGTGTGGGATAACACGGTTCGCAGCGCGGCCGTTCCGCATCTGTCCACCGCAGACGGCGCCATCTATACCGTGACGCGCGTCGGACTGGACCTCACCACCCCGCTCGACGGCTATGCGTTCACCGTCGTGAATCCCGATACCGGCGCGGTGATTTCGCATCGGCCGCTGGCCGGAACCATCGTCGACGATCCGCTGCAGACCTCACCGCTGATCACGCACGACCGCAAGATTCTGCAGGGCACGATCACCGGAATCCTGCGCGTCAGCTGAAGTCGGGGGCATTCGGTCCGGTGGCCAAACCTCGCTCGACCACCGCGAGGGCCCGGTGAATCGCCTTATCCCTGGCCGCATCGTCGAGGTCGTCGAGTATGCCGTCGATGATCAGCGAGGCCATACCGTGGACCGTTGACCAGGCGGCGTATTCGGCGTCCGGGCGGTCTGCCGGGTCGAGGAATCCGACGTCGACGAGTTCGTCCAGGAGCCCGGCCAGCAGATCGAAGGCCGGCGATGGCATTCGGTCGCCGCAGAACGCAGTGCGGAACAGGCCGGGTTCGCGCAGCGCGAAGGTGATGTAGCCCCGACCCACCGCGCCCAATCGGGTGATCGCATCCGCCCGCGGCGCCAAGCTCGCCATCGTCTCGGCCATTGCGCCGAACAGGGTGTGCTGAGCCTGTTCCTGTGCCGCGTTCAGCAACTCCTCGTGATTGGTGAAGTGCCGATAGGCCGCGGTCGGCGTGACGCCGACATGCCGGGCGGCCGCGCGCACGGTCACCGCCTCCGGCCCGCCGGTTTCGGCGAGTTCGGCGGCGGCGCGCACCAGGGCATTGCGCAGGTCGCCGTGGTGATACGGGCCGTCGCGGGTGGCGCGCTTCGCTGCTGTTTCCGAATCTGTCATCGCATCGATGTTGACACCCGCACACATGGCGTGGCAAGTTAACACCCATAAAGTTTACGCATGACAACATGCCCGATCGGAGATTCGATATGTTCGAAACACTCGGCAGATTCGTTGTCCACCGCGCCCGCTGGATCCTGGTCGTCGGCGTGCTCGCCCTCATCGCGGGCGGTGTGGTCGGCGCCACGGCCTTCAGCAAGATGCAGCCCGGTGGCCAGCAGGACCCCGATGCCCAATCCAGTGCCGCGCAGACCCAATTGGCCGATAAATTCGGCGCCGACACCGACTATGTCTTCATGATCGAGGCGAAACAGGGGACGGTCGACGACACTGCGGTCGCCACCATCGGCCGCGATCTGGCTCGTCGGCTCGCGGCCGACCAGCGCCTGACCAATGTCGTCTCGTATTGGGATACCGGATCACCGGCCATGCGCTCAGCAGACGGGACCGCGGCCGTCGTCCTGGCGGGCAATGTCGATAAGGACGCCACCGATAAGGAGAAGTCCGCCGCCTCGATCGTCGAGACCTATCGCGCCGACGGTCCGGTCGCACGGATCAAGGTCGGTGGCGGCACCGCGATCTTCCACTCGATCACCAAGCAGATCGGCAAGGATCTCGGCCTCGCCGAAGCCGTTGCGGTGCCGCTGATTCTGGCACTGCTGGTGCTGGCCTTCGGCAATGTGGTCGCCGCGCTGCTCACCATGGTGGTCGGCGGGATCGCCATCCTCGGCACCTTCACCGAACTCTCGATCCTCGGGTCCGTCACCGATGTGTCGATCTACGCGGTGAATCTGACCACCGGACTCGGACTCGGGCTCGCGGTGGATTACGGCCTGCTGATGGTCAGTCGGTTCCGTGAACGCCGTGCGGCCGGAGCCGAACCCGACGATGCGGTGATCGCTGCCGTATCGACGGCCGGACGCACCATCGCCTTCAGCGCGGCCACCGTCGTGGCGGCCCTGTCCGCGCTGGTGATCTTCCCGCAGTACTTCCTGCGGTCCTTCGCCTACGGCGGCATCGGCGTGGTCGCCATCTCCGCCATTGCCGCGGTGGTCGTTTTGCCCGCGCTGCTCGCGCTGCTCGGCGCGCGGACCGATGCGTGGCGGGTGCCCGGTGTCCGTGGGATTCGCGGTGACGCAACGCCGTTCTGGGCCGGCGTGGCCGGATTCGCGATGCGTCGGCCGCTGCTCGCGGGTGTGCCGGTGGTGGCGGTGCTGCTGCTCGCCGCCGCGCCGCTGTTGCACGTCCAGTTCGGTACCCCCGACGATCGAGTGCTGCCGACCAGTACCGAGGTGCGTCAGGTCGGTGACGCGATGCGGGACGATTTCGGCGGCGGCGATGTCAACGCGCTGTCGGTGATCACCGAAACCGGCGTTGCCGCAGCGCCGCTCGCGGATTACGCGCGCACCCTGTCCAGGGTCGAGCACGTCACCCAGGTCGATTCGAGTGCGGGTACGTTCGTCCACGGCGAGCTGACGGCGAGCACACCCGCCGATGGCCGGTTCGCCCGCCCGGACGCGCAGCGCCTGACTGTACTCACCGATCTGGACCGCAATTCCTCCGCTGCCCGCGATCTGGTCGATCGCGTGCGTGACGTACCAGGTCCGGCCGGTGCCAATGCGCTGGTCGGCGGACAGGTGGCCGAACTGCGCGACAGCCTCGCATCGATCGGCGCGAAGCTGCCGATCGCCATCGGGTGGATCGTCGTGACGACCTTTGTGCTGCTGTTCCTGTTCACCGGCAGCATCGTGCAGCCGTTGCGCGCACTGCTGTCGAATGTGCTGAGTCTGGCCGCCACGCTCGGGCTGATGGTGTTCGTCTTCCAGCAGGGGCACCTGTCCGGACTGATCGGGTTCACCCCTGCGCCGCTGGATGTTTCGATGTTGCTGCTGCTGTTCTGCATCACCTTCGGACTGTCGATGGACTACGAGGTCTTCGTGATCAGCCGGATCAAGGAACTGCACGATCGCGGTGCGTCCACGAAGGAAGCGGTTATCGAGGGGCTGGCCCGCACCGGCCGCTTGGTGACCACCGCGGCGGCGCTGATTTCGATCAGCTTCCTGGCCTTCACCAGCAGTGACGTCCGGTTCATCCAGTTCTTCGGACTCGGCGCGGGGTTGGCGATCCTGATCGACGCGACGCTGGTGCGCGGCGTGCTGGTGCCGGTCGCGATGCGACTGCTCGGTAGAGCGGCTTGGTACGCGCCGAAGCCGTTGCGTTTGGCGTACGGGCGGCTCGGTCTGGCCGAAGCCTGAGACGTAGGTCACGCGGCCCCGCATGCCATAGTGCGGGGCCGCGTTCGGCTGTCGCACTGTCGTTTTCGCCCGATCCGGCCGGGTCGAGCGACGAAGGTGGCAGAGATCACAGAGCCGGTTATGGTTGCGGCCGTGGTGCTGACCGCGGTCCGATTCGGTACTCCGGCGCCCGCATTTGCGCACCTGGTTAATCATGATCTTGACCGGATGTAAGTCCAGCCCGAAGGGTTACGGCTAGGTGTAGATCACGTTTATAACGCAGTAAACCAACCTGAAGTTTCTTTTGCCCCATCCAACTGTCAGCAACACCAATTATAGGGCGGTGAATGTGCAGGTCCGAGCGGCATTTAGTAACCATTGAGGACTCTATGTTCACAATGCAGCTAATCGCTCGAAGAATGTTTGTCGACAACCTGCGGTTTCTGGATCGTGATCTGGGATCGCGCGCCGAAGGTTGGTTCCGAGGTCTGGTTTCGGCTGCCGATTGGCCGCCGAAAGTTTGCTGGACTACTGGAAAACGATGCGCCCACATGGGTTTGCTGGGGCGCTGCTTTATACGCCTGACCTCGGCGGGGAGGGTTGCGTCGGGATAACGATTGTGTAGAGTTGACGGTAACGCTGGCCGCAGCTGAGCTGGACTCGCTGCGGCCAGCGGAACTCAATTGGGGGACTTCGAATCTCGTTCGTTACGTAGCGTTGCTACCGATTGCCCGGACCCATTTTACTCACCGTGTGCTCGGCGTTGTCTGCCAGCGCTAAGCGGAATCCTCTTCAGCGCCACCGAATCCCAGTGTCGCGGCGGCTCGTGCGTCCTGCTCGAGTGCGGCCCGGCGACCTACCACGAAGACGTAGCCGAGAAACAGTGCCTCCGCGATGAATCCGATACCGACCTTCACCGGCACAGGCAGCGAACTCGGTGTCACGAAACCCTCCAGCAGCCCGCAGACCAGCAGCACCGCGACCAGACCGAGCGCGACCGTCGCGGTGGCCCGGCCCTGGCGCGCGACCGCCTCCAACCGACTCGAACGTCCCGGATCGATCAGCGTCCAGCCCAGCTTCAGGCCGACCCCGCCGGCCACGAAGATCGCGGTCAGCTCGAGCGTGCCGTGCGGGAGGATGAATCCGAAGAACGAATCGAGCCGACCGGCATCGGCCATCAACCCGCCGGTCACCGCCGTATTGAGCGCGTTCCCGAACAGCAGGTACACCGCGGGCAGGATCAGCACCCCGGTGAACAGCACCATCGCCGTCACCCATGCGTTATTGGTCCACACCTGCGCGGCGAACGCGTCGTGCGGATGTTCGGAGTAGTAGGTCTCGAATTCGCCGCCGGGTGCGGTGAGCCAGTCGTTGTGATCGGAGATGCCGAACAGATCGCGCGCCGAACCGGAACCGGCGATCCAGACGGCCAGACCGGTGGAGACGATGATGAAGACCGCCGCCACCGCGACCCACCACGGCCACGCCCGATACAGCGTCGCGGGGAATCGGTGAGTGAAGAACCGGCCCACCTGGCTCCACGCGTCGCCCTTGGTACCCAGCACCCGGCCGCGCGCCTTGGTCAGCAGTGCGCTGAGTCCGGCGATGAGTTCCGGATCCGGACTGTGTGATTGCAGCCGCGCCAGCTGCTGTGAGGTGCGCCGGTACAGCGCGACCAGTTCGTCGGCCTCCGCGCCGCTGAGCTTGCGCCGCCCGGCCAGATAGGCCAGCCGATCCCATGCCCCCCGCTGTGCGTAGCTGTAAGCATCTATGTCCATTGGTTGCCTCCCATACCGCCGGTCGGAAGAATGCTATCGACATGGCTGAATTCACCACCGGCGAAGCGGTCGCACTCGAGCTGCCGATCGCCCGGATCCCGACCAGGGCCACCGCGTTCCTCTTGGACGTGCTGGTGCAATTCATGCTGGGCAGCATGCTGATGCTCGGCCTCAGCGCGGCGCTGCTCTACTTCGGCGCCGACTCCGCGTGGTACAGCGCGGCGGCGATCACCACGATCGTCGCGACGCTGGTCGGCTATCCGGTGGTCTGCGAAACCGTCATGCGCGGACGGACTGTTGGCAAGCTCATGCTCGGCCTGCGGGTGGTGCGTGGCGACGGTGGACCGATCGATTTCCGCCACGCCCTGACCCGCGGGCTGGCGGGTGTGATCGTCGACTTCTGGATGTTGGGCGCATTCGGCGCGGTCGGGGTGATCACCTCGATGTGCTCGCCGAATGCGCGCCGGGTCGGCGATGTGCTCGCCGGCACCGTTGTCGTGCACAGCCAGCGCCGTGTGCCCTTCCCACTTCTGGCCGTCGCACCGCCCTGGCTCGTCGCCTGGTCCGGACAGTTGGACCTGTCCGGCATCACCGAGGACCTCGCACTCGCGGTACGCCAGTACCTGTCCCGCATCAACACCCTGAGCCCCGCCGCCCAGGCGAATCTCGGCCACACGCTGCTCCTCGCCGTCTGTGACCGCCTGCAGATCCCGGTACCTGCCGGGTATCCGCCCGTACAGATCCTCGGCGCGGTGATCGCCGAACGCCAACGCCGCACGCTCGCGCCGATCATCACGCCGATGGTTATGGCAGGTCCGCGCCCGATGCCGATCGCCCGCGCGAGCTGAGCCTCGTCGAATTTCCCTCTGCAACACTGTCATTCGGCCGTGGCTCGAGCTGATCTGGTGTCGGCAAAGGACCGCCGTGCTGGGGACATCGACTCACTGGCGGTCGAGGAGCGAGAAAAAGTCTCCTTGACCCCCTGGCTTGTGGTTGTGCTGGTTCTGATCGCCCTCCTGTGTGCCGGTTTCGTGGCGATCGTGCTGCTCGCCAAAGTTTTATCCGCCCCGGAGCGGGAGATCGCGATCAGGATTCGGATGATGCCGTGGCCTCGGATCGTCATCGAGCCGAGGCGGTAGTGCGCCCGCTGCCGGGTGACCGCAGAGTTACATAGTGCCGGACTGCTTCAGCTCCAGGTATTCGTCGGCAAGGGCTTCGGGGAGGCGCTCCGGGGAGGCCGCGACCACATCAATGCCCATGCGGCGCAGGGATTCCTGGACCAGGGCGCGTTCGGCGATCAGGGATTCGGCGGCGGCCGCGGGATAGAGTTCGGCGAGTGTGTCGCGTTTGGTGGCGGCCGCGGCGACGTCGGGATCGGTGACCGAGACGATCAGGACGCGGTGGCGTTGGGCGAGGGTCGGCAGGACCGGTAGCAGGTTCTCTTCGACAGCCGCCCCGTCCAGACTGGTGAACCAGACGACCAGGCTGCGGCGGCGGGCGCGTTGGATGGCGGCGCGGACCAGGCCCGCGCTGTCGGTGTCGACCAGTGCGGGGGTGACGCCCGCCATGGCGTGCATGAGTTTCAGTTGCAGGCGGCGGCCGCCCACACCGCGAACCTCGGTGCGGACCTGCCGGTCGTAGGCGAGCAGATCCACCGAATCGCCTGCGGCCGCGGCCAATCCGCCGAGCAGGAGGGCGGCCTCGATGCTTGCGTCCAGCCGGGTGCCGGTGCCGACACGGCCCGCGCTGATGCGGCCGGTGTCGAGCACCATCAGCATGTGCCGGTTACGTTCCGGACGCCAAGTGCGCACCAGCACATCGGTGGCGCGAGCTGTGGCCCGCCAATCGATGGCCCGCACATCGTCACCGGCGACATACTCGCGGAAGGAATCGAATTCGGTGCCCTGACCGCGCATATTCGCGACATTGCGGCCCTCGAGATGTTGCAGCCGTTTGACTTTCGAGCGCAGCAGCCGTTCGCTGCGGAATTCCGGCAGCGCCCGGACCCGCGCGGGCACGGTGTGGCGACTCTGCCATCCGGCCATACCGAGCAGGCCGAACAGTCGCACCGTCACCGGACCGGCGACCCGATCGCCGCGGTAGGTCGGTGTCAATGCGGTTTGCACTCGCATGCGGGTGTTGGGCGGCAGATCCAGTCGGTGCGTGCGGGTTTCGGCGCGAGCGCTGCCGGGCCAGTCGTCCCACAGCCGGCCGCGCACGGTCCTGGTCCCGTTGTTCACCACGCCGAGTTCCACCTCGACGCTGCGCCCGAGCCGGATCACGGTCAACGATTCCCTGGACAGCGTGAGGTCGCGCGCTCGCGCCACCGTGCCGAGATCGAAAAGAACAAGGGCGGCAAGCACACTTGTCATCAGGACGACACCGAGCCACGACGGCATGACGAAGCAGACGAACAGTGCGAGCACCGCCGCCGTCAGGGCGAGCCGACCGGTAACGACCACGAGCTACACCGGAACCGGAACCGAAAGCAGCAGTGACGACATGACGCCCTCGGTCGTCACGCCGTCCAACTCCGCCTCGGGCCGCAGATGCAGCCGATGCCGAAGTACCGCGACCGCGACCGATTTCACATCGTCCGGCGTCACGAACCCGCGCCCGTTCAGCCATGCGAACGCGCGCGAAGCCGCCATCAGCGCGGTCGCGCCGCGGGTGGACGCACCGTGCTGGACCGCCGGGGAGTTGCGGGTGGCCCGGCAGATATCCACCGTGTACGCGAGCACCTCTGGACTGATGGTGACGCGGGTGATCGCCGCCCGCGCCGCGGCGATATGCGCCGGACCCGCGACCGGACGCAGACCGGCGGCGGTCAGATCGCGCGGATCGAAGCCGCCCGCGTGCCGCTGCAGAATGCGGAATTCGTCGTCGCGCCCGGGCAATTGGATATCGACCTTGAACAGGAACCGGTCCAGCTGTGCCTCCGGCAGCGGATAGGTGCCCTCCTGTTCGATCGGATTCTGGGTGGCGACCACGACGAACGGGTCCGGCAGTGGCTGCGGCTTGCCGTCCACCGAGACCTGACGCTCCTCCATCGATTCCAGCAGCGCCGATTGGGTTTTCGGTGGCGTGCGGTTGATCTCGTCGGCGAGCAGCAGATTGGTGAAGACCGGGCCGTGCCGGAAGGTGAATTCGGTGGTGTGCGGATCGTAGATCTGCGAACCGGTCACATCGCCCGGCATCAGGTCCGGGGTGAACTGGACCCTGGCGTGTTCCAGATCCAGGGCCGTCGCGAGCGCACGGACCAGCAGCGTCTTCGCCACGCCGGGAACGCCTTCCAGCAGCACATGGCCGCGGCAGAGCAGGGCGAGCACCAGGTACATGATCGCGGTGTCGTTGCCGATCACCGCCTTGCCGATCTCGGCACGCAGTGCCGCGAATGCGGCGCCCGCCTCCTCGGCGGTCGGGGTGTGGTTGGTGTCCGTGCTGGTCATCCGACCTCCGCCTCTATCCATTCGAGTTGTGTGGCAACGAGTTGCAGGGTGCTCGCATCGGGCACCGGTCCGTACAGCGCGGCGCCGACCATGGCCGGATCGACCCGGGTCCGTGCGGCGACGGTCGCGACAAGCCGATCCGGGGTGACATCGGTGCCGACGCCGAGCATCGGGCGGATGCGGCGCAGGGTGGCGGCGCGCAGCCGGGCCGCGACATGTTCGTGGTCCTTCGACCGGCGATAGAGCGCCGCCTGGCCGCCGAGCAGCTCGTTCGCGGCCACTTCCACGGGTCGCGGTTCGCCGACCAGCGCACCGCGACGACGCGCCCGCCACCACACCAGCACCGCCGCGGCGATGAGGAATTGCAGGCCACCGAAGGCGACCGGTGCGGGCAGCCTGCCGAAGATGGAATCCTGGCCCGCGCCGAAGCCGGAGTCGTCGCGGTTGTCATCCGGATGGTGTTCGGGGGGTTTGGGCGGCGGAATATCCGGCGGTGTCGGCTTATGCGGCGCGGGCGCGGCACACGAATTCAACACCGCGTACAGCAGCACGACCAGCGCGATGGCCGCGAGCAGCGCGGCCCAGAATTTCGGGTTGCGCAGCAGGTCCGGCAGCGGCGGAAGTTGTCTGCGGGTCTTGGTCTTCTCGGTGATCGTCGCTTCGACCGGTTCCGGTGCGGGCGGTGGGGCGCTGCGCGAGTAGCGGTCGGCATATTCGAGGCGGCGGTATTCGTCCTCGGTGGCGCGGCGGCCGCCGTACACGACCTCGTCGAAACTGTGTGCGGCCGGGTGTAATTCGCTCGCATGCTCGAGCGGCAGCGCGGTGGTCGCGTCGTCGGCGGTTTCCCGCGCGGTCCGCGAGCGGCGGACCTCCAACATGCCGCGCTGTTCCAGGCCGCGTAGTACCGCGCGGAACCGCTCGCGTAGCGCGGTGTCGAAATCCCGGTGCAGTGCGGCGTTTTCGGCGGCGTCGCGGTGGGCGTCCGCGGGTCCGAGTCGCGGGGGTGGCGGCGGGGCCGTGGGTTCTGTCATCGTTTATCCGTCCCGGGGACCTGGATATCGAGCCCCTCACGGCGGCACCGGCGATCCACATACGAGACCACCCGCGTCGCCGACTCGACCACCTCACCGAAGGCGATGATCAACAGCGCCGACGTCGACAGCAGGACGATGACCTGCCAGCGATGGGTGCCGGTGAAATCCGAGAGGTACCACGGAATGCCGAGCAGCGGCACGGCGACGAGGACGACAAGGGCGCGGCAGGCGAACCACAATCCGGTTATCGACGACTGCGCACCCTGGACGAGCAGCTTCGAGCGCGCGACCGCACCGGCATGGGTGGTTCGTTCCACGAAGATCACCGGCACCGCGACGAACCGTCCGGCTCGCAGATAGCCGAGCCAGATCAGCGCGAACGGATAGGTGATGATCAGCAGGCCGCCGATGATCAGCACGCCGATGCCGACCAGCGTGAACAGCACGTGGAAGGCCAACAGCGGACCGGCGACCGCACCCACCCGGCCCAGCGCGGTGCGCCAGCCGATCGGCGATCCGGCGACGGTCGCGAGTCCGAGGGCGACCGTCATCCCGCGCAGCAGGAACCGCAGCAACCAGGCGGCGGCCGCCGTCGACAGGATCGCCGCCCACGCGGTGCCCGCGTCGGAGCCGTCGGTGAGATAGGAGATCCCGCCGGTGACCGCGACGACCAGCAGTTCGGCCAGGACGAGTCCGATCGCGGTCGTGCCCGCCAGCACGACGACATTCGCCTGGATCAGCGCGAACGGCTCGTCGAGCAGTTCGCGAAAGCTCAGTGGGCGGATCGGCACCGTCGTTCCAGGGGAGGTTGGCACCGGATCGTTCCCCGCCCCGACGGCACCGGCCGACTCGGCGGCTGGTAACACGCGGCCGAGTCTAGCCGTCGGCGACCCGCCAGGTGGGGCGCAACATACAGGGGATCAACGCTCGAGCAGTCGGTCCACGACTTTTCGGTACCGCGTCGGGTCGACCGGCGCAAGACCGAGCAGTGCGCGCAGGTAAACGCCGTCGCCGACCAAACGGATGATGTCGGCCCGCACCGGATCCTCGATGTCGGTGTCCAGGCCCTGCGACCAACTGTTCATCATGTCCGATAGCGCCTGCTGCACCTCGTCTGTCTCAGGGCCGGAGTTGGCGTCGATGGTGCGCATGGCGGCGACCATTGAACGGTAGAGCGCCAATTCGAGCGCGTCGGCGGCGCTGTTCGGATTCGGGGTCTGCAGATACCACTCGGCCACGGATGAGCCCTTCGCGACGGCGGCGCCGAGTTGTTCTTCGGCGCGTTCGCTCAGTCGGCGCACCAGGCCGGCGAGCAGAGCGTCCTTGCTTTTGAAGTGGTACAGCAGGCCGCCTTTGGAGACCCCCGCGGTCGCGGCGACATTCTCCAGGGTCACCTGGGACATGCCCTTTTCCAGCAGCAGGGTCTCGAGCGCGTCCAGGATCCGGTCGCGGGTGTTCGCTGTCACTCCGGTCACTATACCGGCTGGACGGTAAGGTCAATCTACTGTACCGTCTGGACGGTAAGAAGACCCAGCGATGGAAGTCGAGAAGGTGATGACCACACAGATCGAGAAGGACACCGGGTTGGTGCCGCGTGCCACGGCGCGTGATTGGGCCGGTCTGGTGGTGCTGGCCTTGGCTCTGCTGCTGCTCGCCGTCGACGCAACCGTGCTCGATCTCGCGGTGCCCGCGATCAGCGAGGAACTGGCGCCGACCACGCCGCAGCTGCTGTGGATCATCGACGTGTACTCGTTCGTGCTGGCCGGACTGCTTGTCGTCATGGGCAATCTGGGGGACCGGATCGGACGGCGCAGGTTGCTGTTGATCGGCGCCGCCGGATTCGGTCTCGCCTCGTTGCTCGCCGCCTGGTCGGTCGATCCGGAGATGCTCATCGCCGCACGTGTGCTGCAGGGTGTCGCGGGTGCCACCCTCATGCCCGCGACACTGGGTCTTATCCGGTCGATGTTCCTTGATCCGCGACAGCGCACCGTCGCCATTTCCGTCTGGTCCGCGATGGCAGGCGGCGGTGCGGCGGCCGGTCCGCTGCTCGGCGGCTGGCTGCTCGAGCATTACTGGTGGGGTTCGGTATTCCTGGTAAATCTGCCGGTGATGCTGGTGCTGCTCGCGGTGGGGCCGGTACTCGTTCCGGAATCCCGTGACCCGAAGCCCGGTCGCTTCGATCTGGCAAGCGCGGTGCTGTCCATACTGGCCATGGTGCCGGTGGTGTATGCGGTCAAGGAGTCCGCGGCGCACGGTATGAGCCCGCGGCTCTTGGTGATCGGTGCGATCGGCGTGATCGCGGGCGTGCTGTTCGTGCGCAGGCAGCGCGCTCTGGCGCATCCGATGCTCGATTTGAAGCTGTTCGCATTGCCTGGGTTCCGCACTGCGGTGCTCATCAGTCTGCTCGCGGTATTCGCGCTGGCCGGTGTGCTGTTTTCCGGTTCGCAGTATCTGCAGTTGGTGCTGGGGCGTTCGCCGATGCAGGCCGGATTGCTGCTGCTGCCCGGTCTCGGGGCGAGCGTATTCGCCTCGCTCGCGGCGGCCTGGATGGTTCGGGTGCTGCGTCCCGGAGTGGTGCTGGGTGGTTCGCTGGTGCTCGCCGCGGTCGGTGCGGCGCTGTTCCTGTGGCTGGGCTCGGATGCGGCGACCAGTACGGTGCCGTTCATCCTCGGGTTCCTGTTCATCGGGGCGGGTGTCGGTGTGGCGCTGACGGTTTCGTCCGATCTGGTGGTGAGTTCGGCTCCTGCCGAAAGGGCCGGTGCCGCCGCGGCGGTTTCGGAGACCGCCTACGAGAGCGGCATCGCACTCGGTGTCGCCATCCTCGGCAGCGTGACCATGGCGGTGTTCCGCAGCGGGCTCGATCTGTCCCAGGTTCCAGCTGCGCAAACCGAGGCGGCGTCGGAATCCCTCGGCGGTGCTACCGAATTCGCGCGTCAGCTGCCGGAATCGGTGGCCGATGGATTCCTGATCTCGGTGCACGACGCCTTCATTTCGGGCGTCCACGCGGCTGCTATCGCCACTGCGGTCGTACTGTTGATCGCTGCTGTGGTGGCCTTCCGATTGCGGAGGACACGCGGGTAGCCCATCGCAGCCGAGGAGATTTCGCCACTGTCGCGAAGATCGAGGTCACCGCGAGCGGCGGGATCTCGGAGGCGGCCAACCGCCGTTCCTGGAGCGTTCGCCGACGCGGTCGAATACTCACTAGGCCAGGGCAGCCGCCATCGAGCAGGCCGAGTCCGCGGGCTGGTCGCCGATGCGGGGTGCGGAGATAGCGGCTCAGGTAGCTGGTTTCACCCGGTCAGCTGGGGCGAAGTGATGGGTGTCGTCCTACAGTGGCCTGCCCAGTTGGGTCTGTGTTATCCGGCCGCGGAGGGTGACGGACTCGCCGAGCTGCCAGTGCGTTGCCTCGGACGGATCGGCGGCGGCGATGGTCGACGCCGAGGTGAGCAGGCGGTTGGGGTCGGTTTTGGCGAGTTCGCAGAGTCGGGCGGCCTCGTTGACCGCATCGCCGATGACGGTGAATTCGTAGCGTTGGTGCGCGCCGACATTGCCAGCGACGACGCGGCCCGCGGCAACGCCGATGGCGGCGGTGAAATCGGAGGCCTTGGCCCGCAAGCGGTTTCGGATGGCGCGGGCACACGACAGGGCCGTGCCCGCCGCGTCGTCGAGCGGTGCGGGCGTGCCGAAGACGGCGAGTGCGGCGTCGCCCTCGAACTTGTTGAGCAGGCCGCCGCATCCTTCGACCTCGTCGACCACGATCTCGAAGAAACTGTTCAGGATGGCGACGATTTCGGTGGCGGGACGGGTGGCGGTCATGGTCGTCGAGCCGATGATGTCGATGAACAGCACGGCCGCCTCGCGTTCCACCCCACCGAGATTCGGCTCGCGCTCGAGCGCCGCCTCCGCCACCTCGTGGCCGACATGTCTGCCGAACAGATCCCTGATCTGTTCGCGCTCACGCAGTCCCGCCACCATGCGATTGAATCCGCTTTGCAGCTCACCCAATTCGGTGCCGTCGTACACGGTGACCGCGACATCGAGATCGCCGTCCTCCACCTGACGCAGCGCGCGGCGCACACCTCGAATCGGTGCGACCGTCGCCGAAAGCGTCTGCGCCATCAGCAATAGACCGAAGCAGAGCCCGGCCCCGCCGAGCGCCAGCATGCACACCGCCAACCGCGCCGTGCTCATGGTGTCCATGGTCAGCGCCATGATGGCGAGCACCATGGAGCCTGCGACCGGCACCGCGGAGCCGAGCGTCCAGGCCAGAATCGACCGGCCGAAGACACCGATCCCGCGCCGCCGTCGTGAGGCGGCCGCCTGCAGGACCCGCGCGGTCGAGGGGCGCAGCGCGAACTCGATGATCAGATAACTATTGGCGGACACCACGATCGCACTGATCCCGATGCCGAAGACGATTTTCGGAATCAGCGCCGGATCCGACAGTCCGTACAGCGTGGTCAGCAGCGCCATCCCGCCCAGCCACAGCACCGCCTGGCACCCTACGAGCAGCATCGGCACCCGCGTGGCCGCGATCTGTTCCGCCTCGTTCGGCACCTGATCCGGATCGATGGCCCAGCGCAACGCACGCAGCCCGCGGGTCGTGCCCCACCACATCCCGATCAGCAGCGCCAGCACCCCGTACAGCGGTGTCGCAACGAAATTGAGCAGCACCAGCCGCCTGGTGAACACCGTCGGGCCGGGCAATACGAAGCCGATCAAGGCGATCGAGACCGTAATACCGGTGACATTCGCGATCAACAACGGCACAGTCAGCAGCAACTGCACCCGAATCCGCCGCTTCCCTGCCGACTCCGCCGCCGACCCGAGCAGCCGCGACCCCCAGGGGGCAGCCCCCGCATCCGGCGCGGTCCGCAAGTCACTGTCGGGCATGCGTTGCAGACTATGCGCCGCAGTGGAGTCAACGGTGCCCGCATCAAGCGGCCGCCGGTCGAGCTGGCGGCAGCAGCCTCTCGGACCGGGGAGCGACTTCCGCTGGCAGCAGGGCACCACACCGAGCCCGTCGAACAAAGCCGGATGAACCAGATGTGGCTACTGCGGCCGATCGAAGGGCCTCGTGCCGCCGATGGCGTCATCCGTCAGGCCGCACGACCGGCTGCTGGATCGTGCAGGTCAGTTGGCGGCAACAGTTCCCAGGGGCCCGGAGCGACTGCGGCCCGCAGTTGGCACCACATAGCACCCGCCGAACAATCGGTACACCAACGTGGAAACGGCGGCTGATCCACGGGCGTCCGGTCTCGGACGGCACCATCTGTCAGGCCATGAACCGGCTGCTGCAGATCAGTTGGCGGGCGGCAGTTCCCTTGGGCCGCGGTGGCCGGGGAGTTCGTTGCGGGGGCGGGTCGAGAGTTCGTCGTGGCGGTCGGATTGGGGGAGGGCGGAGTAATAGGGGTTCTGGGTGTAGTCCGCGTCGACGACGGTGGCTGCGACTCGTTGGGCGTGCCAGGACTCGGGGGTGGCGGGCAATTGGTAGCCAGGGTGCGCGGGCTGCGTCATGGCCGGGGCGTGCGAATCCTGGGAGTCGACGGTCACC
Organism: Nocardia sp. NPDC006982; assembly: GCF_042869435.1. Taxonomy (NCBI): domain Bacteria; kingdom Bacillati; phylum Actinomycetota; class Actinomycetes; order Mycobacteriales; family Nocardiaceae; genus Nocardia; species Nocardia sp. NPDC006982. Next base: position 770,258 of record NZ_JBIAFV010000002.1, read on the forward strand.
TTGCGGGTGCGGCGCAGGGTGAAGGTGATCTCCTCGACCTCTTCGAATGCCTGGCGTGCGGTGCGCAGCGGGTGGGTGGCGGTGTCGATCGCATTGGCGACGAACGCGGGCACCAGCGGTCGGATGAAGCGGGCCGCGGTATCGGAGAACGGCACGGTGCCGATCAGCGGAAGTTCCAGGCCGCCGCTCCTGGGTGCGGCCGAGGCGGTATGCGGCACCACCGCGCCTGCACCGCCGGTCGGTGCGAGCGCGCCCGCACTCACGGTGGCCGGAAGATTGGGGGTCACCTCATGAGACACGGAGCTGTCCTCTCGGTCGCCAGCCGTTCCGGCTGGAAGTTCACCTGGTCCCGGGTCCGTGATGCCGATCTCCAATCCGCCGATGGCGGCGATGATCCGGGTGCGCTGACGCTCCCGATCGATGGCGGTATCGGCCTCGACGGCCAGTCGGGCGGCGGTCAATTGTTGTTCGGTGCGCAGGTTTTCGGCCTCGGCCCGCACCTCGGCACGTTTCACCGCGATGGCGGCGTCGGCGCTGCGTTCGGCGCGGTCCTGCACGGTGTGGAAGGCCAGTCGCCGATCGAGTGAGGTCTCCCCGCGCCACCACCGCAGGATCAGCGGCAGCAGCGCGAGCAGGACGAAGGTGAGGATGCTCAGCACCCGCAGCAGGAACGCGCCCGCCGTACCGGTGGTGTAGTCGTTCATGGCCAGCCAGCGTTCGCCGAGGCCGCGATCGGCATCGGCGAACGCGGCGGAACCGGCGGTGTCGAGGGCCTTCTGGTCCTCGGTGATCCGCTGGTCCAGTCCGGCGACCCGATCCTGCGCCGCGGTCAACTGCTTGCGCGCGTCATCGAGCATCGCGTTGGCGGTCTGCGATTCGGGACCGCGACCGGGTACACCGGTGATCCGGGTCTGCGGGCATTCCGGCGTCGGGTTGTATTCGCAGCGCGCGATCACCAGCGCGTGGTCGATATCGGCCTGCGCCTCGGTAATCGACTGGTCCAGTGCGGCGCGATCGCCCTTCGCACGCTCGAGTTCGGTCCGCGCGGTGATCACGGCAGGTGCGGAATCGACCGCACGCTGCGCGTTTTCATCGAGCAGCCGATCGATGGTGCCGCCGAACAGCACCGTCGAAGCGAGTTCCGCGACCAGTACCCCGGCCACCACCGCGACCGCGATCCGTCCGGCGAGGCCGCGGCGATCCGGTCCACCGGCGGGTCGTGCGGTCGCCAGGGCACGGGCCACCGCACCCGCCAGAAGTGCGACGACAAGCGCGACGAACACGATCGCGAACAGCGGCATGGCATCGGCCGTGGCGAGCGCGACCGTGCCGACGATCCCGGCCACCGCCGCGAACAGCAGTACAACGGCGCCGCTCACGGCATAATCCGCCCGCTCATGCGGATAGTCGATTTCGGTCCCACCCTGCTCGCGCCCGAGACCTCCACCGAGCCAGGTGAACAAGCCGGTGACTGTCATGGGATCCCACATCCTCTACATCCCAAGTCAAAGTGGCGGCCTGCTAGCGACTGCTTGCAGGTCGCATGAAAACCCGCCGAAGCTGTCACTGATTCGTTGTCACAGCGTGACAGGCGCGACCGCGACACACCGAGCACGCGGCCCGGGATGTGGTCAGGCTCACAGAATTCGGTATGACCGCCGGACTTGTGCGCCCGCTCACCCTTAATCTGGCAGGAATGACCGCACCGGAACGAGCCGACGAACGGGGTGTTGCGAGTGTTTTTCCGAGGCTCGGCAAGGGTTTTGGTGTGTGTGGCAGCGGCTCTGTTGATGGCCGCCCCCGATAGCCGTGCGCAAACACTCGATGACGATCCGGCCTTGGATCGCATCGTCGCTCTGGTGACCGAACGCCTGGATACCGCCGACGCCGTCGCCGCGGCCAAATGGGCGACGGCCGCGCAGAACGGCGGCAGGCCCTCGATCGACGATCCGGAACGCGAAGCGCAGGTATACGGCGCGATGGTGCGTCTCGGCGCCGACCGCGGACTTCCGGAAAGCTGGATATACCAGGTGTTCTTCGGACAGATCGAGGCCAATAAGATCGTCCAGCGGGGCCTGGTCACCCGGTGGCGCTTCGATCCGGCCGCGGCGCCGAGCACGCCGCCCGACCTGGCGTCGGTGCGCCCGGTGATCGACCGGGTGAATCTGGAAATCGTCGACCAACTCGCACTGCGCCGCGCCGAGCTCACCGGTCCGAACTGTGTCTTGCGCCTGGCACCGCCCGTTTTCGGGATGCTCGCGTCGGGCCGCGATGCGCTGCATCAGGCGGCGCTGGTCCGTGCCGCCGCCGCGCTGTGCGGTCCCTAGACGGGTGTGCTGCCAGCCGCAAGTCGTCGGCACCTGGTGTCGCTCGAGGTAAATGTGTTGTAAACCACTCGAATTCGATTGCTGGAAATGTGCTGAATCCCACATCAAGCAAAAGAGTCCGGACGGTCGGATCGGGTTGTGTGCTTGTCACACCCCTGTCGGAAATCTCTCATCCAGCCCGCTGGCGAGTTAGCCACCGCGGATCGGGTTTGCCTCGACCGAAGCAGGGGAAATCCACTTCGATGCAGGTGAGCGCCGGTTCTCGGGGTGTGGGGTGCGGCGTGGTGCGGGTCCTGGGCACCCATTCTCGCTGGTTGGCACCCGGTGCCAAGGGGATCGATCGCACCGCGTTCGCTGCTTTACACTGGACGACGCGCACACGTGGAGGACCAATTGAAGAAGCCCAGCTAGACCCGGTTATTAGCACAACCTAAGTTGGTTGGGCCCAGGACCTGACTTATCGTTTGCTCTTAATGCCGAACACAACAATGTTCGGCAATAGCGCCCGCTCGGGCTCGGAAATCCGGTGCCCAAGCGTAGCGGGCGCGCACCCGTGCGGAGGTAAGGAACACGTAAGCGTTCCGTTACCGACGAGCACCCCTACGTCATCGCAGCGGGTGGACAACTGGAGACGTGACTGCACGAAGAAGACCATCAGCGCGGCTGGTTTCGCAACGTACAGGCGCAGTCTTGACGGAGGCAATCGACGAAAGGCCCCTTTCCCATAGGCCGATTCATCGAGGCCGACTTTCTTGAAGGCAGAGGCATGACGCAACTTCCTGGCCACAGGTCCCCCGGACCCATCGGGCTCTATGACCCGGCGAACGAGCACGACGCCTGCGGTGTCGCATTCGTCGTCGACATGCACGGCCGCCGCAGCCGCGACATCGTCGACAAGGCTATTACGGCTCTGTTGAACCTGGAGCACCGCGGTGCCGCAGGTGCCGAACCCAATAGTGGTGACGGCGCCGGCATCCTGATCCAGATTCCGGACCGGTTCTTCCGTGCCGTGGTCGATTTCGAGTTGCCGCCGGAGGGCTCCTACGCCACCGGTATCGCCTTCCTGCCGCAGGCCCGCCGCGAGGCGACCAAGGCCGCCTACGGCCTGGAGCGCATCGTCGAATCCGAGGGTCTCGCCGTGCTCGGCTGGCGCGAGGTGCCCACCGACGAGTCCACCCTGGGTGCGCTGGCCCGTGACGCCATGCCGACCTTCCGCCAGATCTTCATCGGCTCGCCGAAGGGTTCGGCCGAGCAGCTGTCGGGCATGGATCTGGAGCGCCGGGCCTACGTTGTGCGCAAGCGCGTCGAGCACGAACTGGGCAAGGCCGGTGCGGGCGAGGGCGCGGTCGGCAAGGAGTCGGTGTACTTCCCGAGCCTGTCCGGTCAGACCTTCGTCTACAAGGGCATGTTCACCACTCCGCAGCTGCGCGCGTTCTACCTGGACCTGCAGGACGGCCGGATGGAGTCCGCCCTCGGCATCGTGCACTCCCGGTTCTCCACCAACACCTTCCCGTCGTGGCCGCTGGCGCATCCGTTCCGCCGGGTCGCGCACAACGGTGAGATCAACACCGTCACCGGTAACGAGAACTGGATGCGCGCCCGCGAGGCGCTGCTGCGCTCGGATGTCTTCGGCATCGATGAGGCGGGCAACAACCGCCTGCAGAAGATCTTCCCCGTCTGTACCCCGGGGGCGAGCGATACCGCGCGCTTCGACGAGGTGCTGGAACTGCTGCACCTCGGCGGCCGCAGCTTGCCCCACGCGGTGCTGATGATGATTCCCGAGGCTTGGGAACGCAACGAGAACATGGACCCGCAGCGGCGGGCGTTCTACCGCTACCACTCGATGCTGATGGAGCCGTGGGACGGCCCGGCATCGGTGTGCTTCTCCGACGGCACCGTGGTCGGCGCCGTGCTCGACCGCAACGGTCTGCGCCCCAGCCGCATCTGGGTCACCGATGACGGTCTGGTCGTCATGGCCTCCGAGGTCGGTGTCCTCGATATCGATCCGGCCAAGGTGGTCCAGAAGGTGCGGCTGCAGCCGGGCCGCATGTTCCTGGTCGACACCTCGCAGGGCCGCATCGTCGGCGACGAGGAGCTCAAGAGCCAGCTGGCCGCCGAGCACCCGTACCAGGAATGGCTCGATGCCGGCGTGACCAAGCTGGCCGATCTGCCCGACCGTCCGCATGTGCACATGTCGCACGATCGCGTGCTGATCCGCCAGCAGATCTTCGGATACACCAATGAAGAGCTGAACCTGCTGATCTCGCCGATGGCCAAGACCGGCGGTGAGGCGCTCGGCTCGATGGGCACCGACACCCCGATCGCGGTGCTGTCCTCGCGCCCCCGGCTGCTCTTCGACTACTTCTCCCAGCTGTTCGCACAGGTGACCAACCCCCCGCTGGACGCGATCCGCGAAGAAGTGGTGACCAGCCTGCGCCGGGCCCTCGGCCCGGAGGCCGACCTGCTTCATCCCGGCCCGGAGTCCTGCCACCAGATCACCATCCCGCAGCCGATTCTGGACAACGACGAGCTGGCCAAGCTCATCCACATCAACGACGACGGCTCGCATCCGGAGCTGCGCTCGGTGGTCGTGCACGGTCTGTATCCGGTGAAGAAGGGTGGCAAGGGCCTGCGCAAGGCGCTCGAGGCCATCAACACCCAGGTCTCGGCCGCCATCGAGGGTGGTGCGCGGATCATCGTGCTGTCCGACCGCGAGTCCAATGAGAAGCTGGCGCCGATTCCGTCGCTGCTGCTGACCTCGTCGGTGCACCACCACCTGGTGCGCGAGCGCACTCGCACCATGGTCGGCGTGGTCGTCGAGGCCGGTGACGCCCGCGAGGTGCACCACATGGCCATGCTGGTCGGCTTCGGCGCGGCCGCGATCAACCCGTACATGGCCTTCGAGACCATCGAGGATCTGCTCGAGCGCAGTGGGCTGCAGATGCCGGGCAGCACCGGCGATCTGGCCGCCGATTACCGCAAGGCCGTCGCGAACTACAACAAGGCCGCGAGCAAGGGCGTGCTGAAGGTGATGTCCAAGATGGGCATCTCCACTATCGCCTCCTACACCGGCGCGCAGCTGTTCCAGGTGATCGGCCTGTCGCAGGAACTGGTGGACGAGTACTTCACCGGCCTGCGTTCGCATCTGGACGGCATCGGCCTCGACGAGATCGCCGCCGATGTGGCAGCACGGCACACCGTGGCCTTCCTGGAGAACCGCAACGAGCGCGCGCACCGCGAGCTCGAGGTGGGCGGTGAATACCAGTGGCGGCGCGAGGGTGAATACCACCTGTTCAACCCCGACACCGTCTTCAAGCTGCAGCACGCAACCCGCAGCGGTCAGTACTCGATCTTCAAGGAGTACACCAAGCTGGTCGACGATCAGTCCGAGCGGCTGGCCTCGCTGCGCGGTCTGTTCAAGTTCCGGACCGGCGAGCGCAAGCCGATCTCGATCGACGAGGTCGAACCGGCCAGCGCCATCGTCAAGCGGTTCTCCACCGGCGCGATGAGCTACGGCTCCATCTCCTCCGAGGCGCACGAGACCCTGGCGATCGCGATGAACCGCCTCGGCGGTCGCTCGAATTCCGGTGAGGGCGGCGAACATCCGGCCCGCTTCGAGGTCGAGGAGAACGGTGACTGGCGGCGTTCGGCGATCAAGCAGGTCGCCTCGGGTCGCTTCGGTGTCACCGCGCACTACCTGACCAACTGCACCGATATCCAGATCAAGATGGCGCAGGGCGCCAAGCCCGGTGAGGGCGGTCAGCTGCCCGCGCACAAGGTGTACCCGTGGGTCGCCGAGGTGCGGCACTCGACGCCGGGTGTCGGCCTGATCTCGCCGCCGCCGCACCACGACATCTACTCGATCGAGGATCTGGCGCAGCTGATCCACGACCTGAAGAACGCGAACCCGCAGGCGCGGATTCACGTGAAACTTGTTGCGGAGCCAGGCGTCGGCACGGTTGCGGCCGGTGTGTCGAAGGCGCACGCCGACGTGGTGCTGATCTCCGGCCACGACGGTGGTACCGGCGCCTCGCCGCTGACCTCGCTCAAGCATGCTGGCGGTCCCTGGGAGCTCGGCTTGGCCGAGACCCAGCAGACGTTGCTGCTCAACGGACTTCGCGATCGCATCGTCGTGCAGGTCGACGGCCAGATGAAGACCGGCCGCGACGTGATGATCGCCGCACTGCTCGGCGCCGAGGAATTCGGTTTCGCCACTGCGCCTCTGGTGGTTTCGGGCTGCGTCATGATGCGGGTCTGCCACCTCGACACCTGCCCCGTCGGTGTCGCGACGCAGAACCCGGTGCTGCGCGAACGCTTCACCGGCAAGCCGGAATTCGTCGAGAACTTCATGCTGTTCATCGCCGAAGAGGTACGGGAACTGCTGGCGGAGTTGGGCTTCCGCACCCTGGACGAGGCCATCGGCCGGGTCGATATGCTCGACACCTCCCAGGCCAAGGCGCACTGGAAGGCCAGCAAGCTGGACCTGTCGCCGATCCTCGACGATGTCGAGACGGCATTCATGCGCCAGGACCGGTACTGCACCAAGACCCAGGACCACGGCCTGGACCGGGCGTTGGACGTGCAGTTGATCGCGCAGAGCGCCGATGCGCTCGAGCGCGGCCAGGCGGTGAAGTTCGAAACCAAGATCACGAACGTGAACCGCACCGTCGGCACCATGCTCGGCCATGAGGTGACCAAGCTCTACGGTGGCGCGGGCCTGCCCGACGACACCATCGACATCACCTTCACCGGTTCCGCGGGCAACAGCTTCGGCGCCTTCGTGCCCGCGGGCATCACGCTGCGGGTGCAGGGCGACGCGAACGACTATGTGGGCAAGGGGCTTTCCGGCGGCCACCTGATCGTGCGCCCATCGCTGAACGCACCGGCCGACTTCGTCGCGGAGCAGAACATCATCGCGGGCAACGTGATCCTGTTCGGCGCCACCAGCGGCCAGGCCTTCATCAACGGTGTGGTCGGCGAGCGGTTCGCCGTGCGCAACTCGGGCGCCATCGCGGTGGTCGAGGGCGTCGGTGACCACGGCTGTGAGTACATGACCGGTGGTCGGGTGGTCATCCTCGGTGAGACCGGCCGCAACTTCGGCGCCGGTATGTCCGGCGGTGTCGCGTTCGTCTACGACCCGAACGGCACCTTCGAGGCAAGGCTCAACCCCGAGCAGGCCGACGCGGTCGAGCAGCTCGCCGGTGACGACTTCACCTGGCTGCGCGACATCGTCACCCAGCACCGCGATCAGACGGGTTCGGCTGTCGCCGAACGCATTCTGAGCGACTGGTCCCAGCAGGTGAACCACTTCGTGAAGGTTATGCCGCGCGAATACAAGAAGGTTTTGCTCGCGATCTCCGAGGCCGAGAAGAACGGCACGGACGTCGACGAGGCGATTATGGAGGCGGCACGTGGCTGACCAAAAAGTTCTACAGATGACGTCGACGAGGCGCTGTGACTATTCGGGGGCGGCACGTGGCTGACCCGCAAGGATTTCTGAAGCACACCAAACGGGAACTACCGACGCGTCGTCCGGTTCCGCTGCGCCTGATGGACTGGAAAGAGGTCTACGAGCAGGGTTTCTCGCACCAGACCCTGCAGACCCAGGCCAGCCGGTGTATGGACTGCGGTATTCCGTTCTGTCACAACGGCTGTCCGCTGGGCAACCTCATCCCGGAGTGGAACGACCTGGTTCACAAGGGCCAGTGGCGTGAGGGCATCGACCGGCTGCACGCGACCAACAACTTCCCGGAGTTCACCGGGCGGCTGTGCCCGGCGCCGTGCGAGGCGTCCTGTGTCCTCGGCATCAACCAGGATCCGGTGACGATCAAGCAGGTCGAGGTCGAGCTCATCGAGAACGCCTTCGACGAGGGTTGGGTGACCCCGGTCTACCCGACCCGCCTCACCGGCAAGCGGGTCGCCGTGGTCGGTTCCGGTCCGGCCGGTCTGGCCGCCGCACAGCAGCTGACCAGGGCCGGTCACACCGTGACCGTCTTCGAGCGCGCCGACCGCATCGGTGGCCTGCTGCGCTACGGCATTCCGGAATTCAAGATGGAGAAGCGCTTCATCGACCGCAGGCTCGCGCAGATGGAGGCCGAGGGCACCATCTTCAAGACCGGGGTGAACGTCGGTGTCGACATCACCGCCGCGCAGCTGCGCGAGCGGTTCGACGCGATCGTGCTGGCGGGTGGCGCCACCCTGGCGCGTGACCTGCCCATCCCGGGACGGGATCTGGACGGCATCCACCAGGCGATGGAATTCCTGCCGTGGGCCAACCGGGTGCAACTCGGCGACGATGTCACCGACGAGAACGGCCTGCCGCCGATCCACGCCAAGGACAAGAAGGTCGTCATCATCGGTGGCGGTGACACCGGCGCGGACTGCCTGGGCACCTCGCACCGTCAGGGCGCGGCCAGCATCCACCAGTTCGAGATCATGCCGCGGCCGCCGGAGGAGCGCGCCTCCTCCACCCCGTGGCCGACCTACCCGCTCATGTACCGGGTCTCCTCGGCGCACGAGGAGGGCGGCGAACGGGTGTTCTCGGTGAACACCGAGCGTTTCGTCGGCGCGGACGGCAAGGTCACCGCGCTGGAGGCGCATGAGGTCAAGATGGTCAACGGCCGCTTCGAGAAGGTCGAAGGCACCGACTTCACCCTCGAGGCCGATCTGGTGCTGCTCGCCATGGGCTTCACCGGGCCCGAGAAGCCGGGCCTGCTCGAAGGTCTCGGCGTCGGCTACGACCAGCGCGGCAATGTCCAGCGCGATAAGAACTGGTCGACCAATGTCCCCGGCGTCTTCGTCGCCGGTGATATGGGCCGTGGCCAGTCGCTGATCGTCTGGGCCATCGCCGAGGGCCGTGCCGCCGCGTCTGCGGTCGACAAGTTCCTCGAGGGCGAGACCGCGCTGCCCGCGCCGATTCCGCCGACGGCAGTCGCGCAACGATAGAACCTCTCTTACCGGAGCGGAAAGGGCGCCTGTGGATCTCGAATCCACAGGCGCCCTTATCGTTTGCCATACGTACGTATTCGATCTTGGCGCGATACGCGGAAGGTCGCTGGGCGGAACCGTTTTCGGCGGGCGCGCTGACGTGAATCGGACACGGTAACGAGTTCGAATGGCGCAGGTCGAGGCGTTGCCTTATTGTGATCTGCGGCGCGGTGCGTGATCTTGGGATGTGGGTTGCGACGTGTGTGTCATACCGGTGGGTGACCCGATATGCACTGAACCGACATCCGCCGAGGTCAGCACGGTTGGCAAATGACTGTCGGAGCTAGCTCTCGCAAGGGGCGATGTTTTGAACTGGAGCGGTATGCGGTTGAAGAAGGTGGCCGCCGCACTCGGTGCGTGCGCGGCTGTAGCATCCGGCGTAGTCCTTGGTAGCGGTTCGGTAACGGCCGATCCGGGCTGCCCGAGCCTCTATGTGGTTGCGATTCCCGGTACTTGGGAGACCGGAAAGGACAAGACGCCGCAGCCCGGCATGCTGTCCGGCGTAACCAATGGCCTTGGCCGGTCGGTGGACGTCGATTACGTGACATATGCCGCGACCGCATTCCCGTGGGAAGGCGATGTCTACGGCGCGTCCAAGAAGGAAGCGACCGATCGCGCCCGCGGCCTGGCCACCGCGATGGCACAGAGCTGTGGCGGCACCAAGATCGCGATCGTCGGTTACAGCCAGGGTGCGGATGCGGCCGGCGACCTCGCCGCCGAAATCGGCACCGGCCTGAGCCCGATTCCGGCGGACCGGATCGCGGGTGTCGGCCTGATCTCCGATCCGCGCCGCTCGCCCACCGACATCCAGGTCGGTCCGGTCGCGCCGGGCGCGGGCGCCGGTGGCGCTCGGGTCGGCGGCTTCGGCTGGCTCAGCGATCGCACCCGCACCATCTGCGCGCTCGACGATCTCTACTGCGCAACCGCCACCGACGATTTCGTGACCCGGTTCGCCGGCTTCCTCGCGCAGACCTCGGAGGCGAATCCGGCCAACCTCTGGCGCTACCAGCTCGAGGCGGGCGCCATCATGAACGACCTGATGAACCTCGGCGGCATCCCGACGCTGCAGTCGCAGCTCACCGAATCCGCCAACCAGCAGCGGGCGAAGGATCTGGAGCGGTTCTACAACTCGCACGCGCATACGCTCTACGGCAGCTACCCGGTGGGCGGCGGGCAGACCGCCATCTCCTGGATGCACAACTGGATCGCGGGCATGGCCTGATTCCATAGCCACATAGCGAAGGCCACCTCTCCTCCGGATGGAGAGGTGGCCTTTCGCTTTCTACGACCGTGATCAGCCCGCGGAGCCGGTCGGCGGCGGGAACTGCTGGAAGGGGGCAACGCCGGGCGCGCCATAATTGCCCGGTCCCGGGATCCAATTACCCGGACCGTGGTCACCGTCGCCGTCATGATGATGGTGGTGATGACGGTCGATATCGGTGCCTTGCAACGGGATTTGGGACTGAGCGGATGCATCGGGCTCGGCCGCGGAGGCCGTCACGGCGAGTGCGCTGAGGGGCACGGCGACCAATGCGCCTGCGATGACGACCCGGGCGACGTTACGCCTTGTCTTGGAGAGCAAAACGGTTCCTTTCTCGCGGATGGTGAGTCGCTGGTATGGCGGCTCACCGGTCCCATCGAAGGCTCCGTCACTGGGATTGAGGTGCGGTCATTCTGGCAGTCGACTGTGAATGACCGAATCTGGGAACAACCGTCAAGGTTGCTGTGAAATATTGCGCGGCAACAGATCCCACACGTGGCCGTTCTCATTGATGGTCGCCGCGGTCCGGCGGCCGCTGCGGGAGAACAGGATCCGGGTGATCGAGCAGTAATCGATCGGGAAGGTCAGCGGCCGGGCCAGGCCGAGCACCTCCTGCAGCAGCACGTTGATCACTCCGCCGTGTGCGAAGACGACCACCGTATCGGCCGGATCGGTGTGCGCGGCAATCGAGGTGACGGCATCGCGCACCCGGGTGATGAAGGCTGGCCCATCGATCTGTTCGGGCAGATGCCCGGACTTGATCCGGTCGTAGACGGCCGCGAATTCGACCTTGGCGTCCTCGATCGGAATGTAGGAGGGCAGGTCGCGATCGTATTCGGCCAGATCGTCGATCACATCCACCGGGAGCCCGAGTTTCGCCGCGATCGGTTCGGCCGTCTCCCGCGCCCGTAGCTGCGGACTGCTCACGATCCGACTGATCCGATGCTGACTCAACGCCGCAGGCACCCGTTCGGCCTGCTCCAGGCCGACCGGTGCCAATCCGGGATCGGCCGGTCCATTGGAGTCTTGCACCCGCAATGGCTGAGCATGACGAACGAATATCAACTGCACCCAGCCCACTCTGCCGCATGATCGCTGTTCATTCGCACTAGGGGGATCAAGCGACGTATGGGTGCCATACTCGAAGCCATGACCGTCGAACCGTTTCCGCAGTGGCTGCGCCCGCCGCCGGGTGGGTTCGTCGCCGAGGATCTGGATCGCCTGCCGGACCTGCCCCCGCATACCGAGTTGATCGACGGGAGTCTTGTCTTCGTGAGCCCGCAGGCGAAGTTTCGCATGCAGGTCATTAACTTGCTCGCTTTCGCTCTGAACCCCTTGGCTCCCGCACATCTGCGGATTCGTCGGGAGATGTCAGTGACGCTGGGACGTGACCAGCGACCAGAACCTGACATCATCGCAGTACATGCCGACCGCGATGGTGGTCCGGAGCTGACGACATACCAGGCCGATGACGTCGTGCTCGCCATCGAGGTTGTGTCGGTGGAATCTCGCACTCGTGATCGCGAACGCAAGCCCCAGCTGTATGCCCGCGCAGGCATCACCCACTTCTGGCGTGTCGAGAACGTCGACGGGCGTCCGGTGGTCTATGTCTACGAACTCGATCCCGCCACAAAGGCATACGCGCTCACGGGGATCCATCATGACCGCCTGCGTCTGAGTGTTCCGTTCGAGATCGACATCGATCTGACTGAAATCGACCGGTGGTAGATTCGCCGCCGCTTACTTCGGGGGATTCGCGGTGCACTCCGGGGGCAGCTCGAAGAAGCTGACGAATTGTTCGACGGCAGCGGGCGGCCCACTGATCTTGGTTTCGCCGGAGGCCAAGCTTTCGGCCAGCGGTCGGCCGTGGAAGGCGACGGCGATGAAGACCGGGACCGTGGTGTGGATGGCGACGGTTGCGGAGCCGGTCGCGCCACGGCTGATGCCCAGGGTGTCATCGGCGATGACCGCGTGGAATTCGTCTGTGCCGGAATCGGATCCGGTGAAGTACAAGTCGTAGTCGGCGTGCACACCTGCGGCCCGGGCGGGTTGGAAGAAGGTGCGCAGGGTGACTATCAGCGAATCGGTGGACATATCGGAGCAGCTGTAACTGTTGGGGGTGCGGGCCCCCCAGCGGTTGAGCGCGACGATCACGTCATCGAGTTCGCGACCCCAATCGGTGAGGTCGTAGACGGCGGCGCCGACCGGCGGCGGCAGCTTGCGTTTGTGCACGACGCCGATCTGGACGAGCTCCTCTAGCCGTTGCGAGAGCACATTCGGACTGATGCCGGGCAGTCCGGCGCGCAGATCGGTGAAGCGCTTCGGGCCCAGGAGTAGTTCGCGCACCACGAGCAGGGTCCAGCGCTCGCCGACGAGGTCGAGCGCGCGGGCAGCACCGCAGGCGTCGTTGTAGCTGCGCTTGGCGCGCTGCTCCGGGGCAACAGTCATGAGCTACAGCATATCAGTCGATTCTTCAACTGAATTAATTAGTTGTCTTTTAGGACTAACCACTGCTAGCGTGCCACAGTAACGATCTTCGGGTGGAAGGCGTCTGTGGTGACGGAAGCAAAAGAACGACATAGACAGGTGGGGGACGCCCCGGCCGGTTCGGACAGCAAGCGCTGGCTCGCCCTCTATGTGTTGTGCGGCGGCATGCTGATGATCGTGCTCGATGCGACGATCGTGAATGTCGCACTCGCGGATATCCAGACTGACCTGGGCTTCACCGCGTCGGGTCTGGCCTGGGTGGTGAACGGATATCTGATCTCCTTCGGCGGCCTGCTCATGCTGGCCGGCCGACTCGGTGACCTGATCGGTCGCCGCACCATGTTCCTGTCCGGTCTGGTGGTCTTCACCCTGGCCTCGGCGCTGTGTGGTGCGGCCGTCAACGAGGTGACCCTCATCGCGGCCCGCTTCCTGCAGGGCATCGGCGGCGCCATGACCTCGGCGGTCATCCTCGGCATGATCTTCGCGATGTTCCCGGATCCGCGCGAGCAGGCCAAGGCGATCGGTCGCTACGCCTTCGTCGCGTCGGCCGGTGGTGCGATCGGCCTGCTGCTCGGCGGTTTCCTGACCGCATTGGACTGGCGGCTGATCTTCCTGGTCAACCTGCCGATCGGCATTGCGGTCGGCCTCGGCGCGCTGAAGATCCTGGACAAGGACACGGGCGCCGGACTGAAGGACGGCGCGGATGTGCCCGGCGCCGTGCTGATCACGGCGGCGCTGATGCTCGGCGTCTACACGATCGTCAAGCCTGCGGCGGAATACGGCTGGACCGATCCGGTCACACTCGGGCTCGGCGCGGCCGCGCTGGTGCTGCTCGGCGGATTCATCGCGCGGGAGGCGACGGCGGCCACCCCGCTGATGCCGCTGAAGATCTTCCTCTCGCGGAATCTGTCCGGCGCCAACGTGATCCAGGTGCTGACCGTGGCGGGCATGTTCGGCATGTTCTTCATGGGTTCGCTGTATCTGAAGCAGGTGCTCGGCTATTCGCCGATCCAGCTCGGCACGGCCTTCTTCCCGGTCGCGGCGATCATGGGTCTGCTGTCGGTGCGCTACTCCGAACATCTGGTGATGCGCTTCGGTGCCCGCAAGGTGCTGATTCCCGGTCTGCTGCTGATCCTCGTCGCGCTGCTCTGGCTGACCCAGGCACCGGTGGACGGCAGCTACTGGATCGACATCTTCGGCCCGATGGTGCTGTTCGGTACCGGTGCGGGTCTGGCGTTCCCGTCGCTGATGAATCTGGCGATGTCGGGGGTCGAGCCGCAGGAGGCCGGGCTGGCCTCGGGTCTGGCCAACACCACCATGCAGGTCGGTGGCGCGCTCGGTCTGGCGGTGCTTGCCACGCTGTCGGCGAGCAAGACCGAACATCTGCTGAAGGACGGTGTCGCGGCAAATGTGGCGCTCACCAACGGATTCCACCTGGCCTTCTGGATCGGTGCCGCACTGGTGATCGCCGCATTGGTCGCGGCGGTGGTGGTGCTGAAGTCGGTGCAGGCGCAGCCGCACGACGAACTCGATGACGAGCTGTTGCTCGAGGCCGAGGTGGCCTCCGAACGCACCGTCATCTAGTCCGAAATACCGAAACGGCCCGGTTCGCGCTGCGAGCCGGGCCGTTTCGCGGATTACTGCTGCTTCTTGCGCTGGGTCAGCAGGTAGATGCCGCCGACGATCAGGGCGACGACGACCAGGCAGCAGATGCCGCCGATGATCAGCCCACTGCTGCTCTTCTTCTTTTTCTTGGCCGCGAACTCCATTGCCGATGCGACGGTGTCGGAGTTGGTCCAGGTGTCCGCACTCGCCCACACCTGCGGGTCCAGCAGAGTGGTGTTGGTCAGCAGGTCCAGATACATAAGCATCCCCATGATCGAAGGTACCGGCCTCCTCCCGGGGCCGAATCATCAAGGGTAGCGGGCAAATACGGCAAATGGAACTTTTCCAGATTGCAATCTTTCATCTCGAGATACTCGGCAGCGAGATACTCAGCGCGGCTTGACCAACGGGAACGGCAGTGTCTCGCGGATGCTGCGGCCGGTGATCAACATGACGATGCGGTCCACGCCCATGCCCAAACCGCCGGTCGGCGGCATCGCATGCTCGAGCGCCTGCAGGAAGTCCTCGTCCAGCTCCATCGCTTCCGGATCGCCGTTCGCCGCGAGCATCGACTGCTCGGTGAGCCTGCGGCGCTGTTCGATCGGATCGGTGAGTTCGCTGTAGGCCGTACCCAATTCGACGCCCCAGGCGACCAGATCCCAGCGCTCGGTCACGCCGGGGATGCTGCGGTGCGCACGGGTCAGCGGGGAGACCGAGGTGGGGAAGTCGATGTAGAAAGTCGGCTGCTCCGTATGGGATTCGACCAGATGCTCGTACATTTCCTGCACGACCTGCCCGGCATCCCAGCCGTGCTGATAGGGCACCTCCGCCTTGTCGCAGAGTTCGCGCAGCTCGTCGAGAGTGGTCTGCGGGTCGATCTTGGTGCCGAGTGCCTCCGATACCGCGCTGTGCACCGTCTTCACCGCCCACTCCCCGGAGATGTCCACCTCTTCGAAGGAGCCGTCCGGTTTGGGGCGCAGTGCAACCATCGAACCATTGGCGGCCTGTGCGGCGTTCTGGATGAGCTGGCGGGCCAGCTGCATCATCCGCTCGTAATCGGCATGTGCCTCATAGGCTTCCAGGCTGGTGAACTCCGGATTGTGGCTGAAGTCCACACCCTCGTTGCGGAAGTTGCGCCCGATTTCGAAGACCTTCTCCATACCGCCGACGCACAGCCGCTTGAGATACAGCTCGGGCGCGATCCGCAGATACAGATCCAGATCGTAGGCATTGATATGGGTGAGGAACGGTGTCGCATTGGCGCCGCCGTGCACCTTCTGCAGGATCGGGGTCTCCACCTCGAGATATCCCCAGGCGTTCAACGAATCCCGCAGCGAGCGCACCACCGCGGTCCGCTTGCTCAGTACCTCGCGGACTTCGGGATTGATCGCCATATCGACGTAGCGCTGACGCACCCTGGCCTCGGGATCGGCCAGGCCCTTCCACTTGTCCGGCAGCGGATGCAGGCATTTGCCGATCATCCGCCAGTCCGCGGCCAGCAGTGAGAGTTCACCGCGCCGACTGTGCCCGATCTGGCCGCTGACCTCGATGAGGTCGCCGAGGTCGAAGAATTCGCCGAATTCGGCGCTGCGTCCGGCGCCGACCCGATCGCGGTCGATGACCAGCTGGATATCGTCGGTCCAGTCCCGGACCACCGCGAAGATCACACCGCCGTAATCGCGGATGCGCAGCAGTCGGCCGCAGACCCGCACCGTGGTGCCGCGCGGTGAACGACGCGCTGCCGCAACGGTATGCGTCGGGGGATAGGCGACCGGATAGGCGTCGACGCCTGCGGACGCGAGCCGGTCGAGTTTGTCCATGCGCACCCGCACCTGCTCCGGGCGGCGGGGAAGCTGTTCCACACCGACGTTTTCCGGCAGATCCGGCGGACTGCCGTCGGCGTGCAGTCCGGTGATGCCCGCGGGTACCGCACTGTGCAGACCGGTGTGGGTGATGGTCTCGGGTTCCTTGCCGAAGCGCGGTAGGAAGCCCTCGGCGAGCGCACTGGCGATCGCCACCCGGGGTAGTTGCCTGCGCTCCTCGAACAGGAAGAACCGGGGCACCCAGTGCGGCTGATACTTCACATTCGACCGGTACAGCGCCTCCAACTGCCACCAGCGCGAAAAGAACAGCAGCACACCGCGCCACAGCCGCAGCACGGGTCCGGCGCCGATGCGTCCGCCCTCTTCGAAGACGGAGCGGAATACCGCGAAGTTCAGCGAAACCTTGGTGATGCCATGCTGTTCGGAGGTCAGTGCGAGCTGGGAGATCATCAGCTCCATGACACCGTTGGGGCCGTGTGGATCTCGACGCATCAGTTCGAGTGACGCACCGGTGCGTCCCCACGGCACCAGCGACAGCATGCCCAGCACCCTCTCCTGCGAATTGACCGCCTCGACCAGCAGGCAGTCGCCGTCCAGCCGATCGCCGAGGCGGCCGAGCGCCATGGAGAAGCCGCGCTCGGTCTCGGTATCGCGCCAGGCATCGGCATGGGCGATCACCTGTCGGAATTCCTCGGCCGGAATATCGCGATGGCGGCGGATCCGCACGGTGATCCCGTGCTTGCGCAACCGGTTCGCCGCCTGGCGGACCTGCTTCATCTCCGGGCCCGCGAGCGAGAACGTCCTGGTGTCGAGAATGGCCTCGTCACCGAGGCGCAGCGCCGAAAGTCCGGCTCGCCGGTACGCCGTCGCACCGAGTTCGCTCGCGCCCATGACCGCTGGCGCCCAACCGAATTCGTCGGCCAACTGCAGCCACGCATCGATCGCCTGCGGCCAGGCCTCGCGAATGCCGATCGGATCGCCACTGGCGAGGCAGACGCCCAATTCGACACGATAGGTCAGCGCCGCTTTGCCGCTCGGCGCGAACACCACCGCCTTATCGCGCCGAGTCGCGAAGTAGCCGAGCGAATCCTCTATATCGGAGCGTTCCAGCAGACCGCGGATCGCGGATTCGTCGGTGCCGGTCATCGCATTGCCCGCACGTTGCGAACGCAGCAGGATGACCACCGCGGCCAGCAGCGCGATGGCGCCGAAGAGGCCGAGCAGGAAGTTGACGAACGGGCGCGGATGGCCATCGAAATGTTCGTTGTCGACCAAGACGGCGGCGGTCACCCGATATACCGACCACAGCGGCCGCTGCACGCCACGGGGCAGCGAACCGGGGAGCAGCTCCACCAGACCCCAGCCGAGCAGACAGCCGACCGCGAGACCGCCGGCCAGTACGCCCAACGCCTTCCAGCCCGCCCCCGGGCGCACCTTCGTGTAGAACTCCCGCCAAGACGCGAGCAGCACGCCGATCGCGGCGAGCTGCACCACCGCTGCCACCAGCGCGTGCATATTGCTCTCGTCAGCGAATTCGAGCACATTCGCCAGCGCGTAGAGGGCGATATAGCCGAGCAGCAACCACCAGGCGATTCGCTTGCGGCTCGCTGTCGCCCCCGCGAGCAGACCGACCACCAGCGCCCACACCAGGCTGGTATCCGGTGCGTCGAAGTAGTACAGGTCGATGTAGCGACGCGGCACATGCGTCAGATATCGCAGTCCGGGCGAGAGGCTCCACAGGAAGCAGAGCACGGCGAACACGCCAAGGAGCAGACCCGCGATATGCGGGACCTCGCGCAACCGTCCGTGCCCGCGATGCGGAACCGGTGGTGCCGATCTTTCCGAGGGTGCTTCGGTGTCGATGTGTTGCCCGGCGTGCGTGGTTGTCACAGCACCAGTGTGTACGGTGCCGCGGTAGTGGTGCTCGAAGACCACCCGGGCATGTCGGTTATCGGAGCGTCATCCATGTGTGTCGGTCGATTGCGTGGGGGTTGGATTTCCGGTTCGACGGCGACGGAGTAAGGATGTATCCCATGTCCGATGCAGTCGATGTGCCGATCGATGACGACGTCATTCGACTCGGTCAGTTCCTCAAGCTGGCCAATCTGATCGATTCCGGATCGGAGGCCAAGACCGTGATCGCCGCGGGTCTGGTACGGGTGAACGAGGAGGTGGAACTGCGCCGCGGACGGCAATTGCATGTCGGCGACATTGTGGCCATCGCCGGTCACCGGGCCAGGGTGTCGGCGGTCTAGCCGCTCAGTCTTCGGCACGGACCACGATGCCGTCGTGGTCGCTGTAGAGCATATCGCCGGGCACGAAGGTGACACCGCCGAATTCGACCGGGACATCGCGCTCGCCGGTGCCGGTCTGGGTGCTCTTGCGCGGGTTGGTGCCCAGCGCCTTGATGCCGATATCGAGCGTGCGGAGGATGGCCGAGTCGCGCACCGCACCGTTGACGATGACGCCGGACCAGCCGTTGGCCACACCGCGTCCGGCGATGATGTCGCCGACCAGTGCGGTGTGCACGCTGGCGTCGCCGTCGACGACGAGCACGCCACCGTTGCCCGGCTCGCCCAGCGTCTGCTTGACCAGCAGGTTGTCCTGGAAGCAGCGGATCGTGGTGATGCGCCCGGAGAACTCCGCGCGCCCGCCGAACTGGATGAACTGCGTATCGCAGCTACGGATTTCGGGGCCGATCTCGTCGGCGAGGTCCGCGGTGGCAACAATATTCTGCGATTCCGTCACGGGTGTCAGCTTAGAGTTCGGGCTGCGGCCGACTCCGAACGGACCACCCGGTCTGCCCGGCTCGTGCATACGGAACCCGCCAGCTGACCCTTTCGGGCGAGTCGCTATCGATGCCCGTAGTGCATCTCGTATTTCATCCGCTCGGTTTCGCGCATCTTGTTGTGGTTGATCCACCCCTGATCGATGCCGTGCTGGCTCAGCCGGAACCGACGCCAGACGTAACTGAGCGACACCGTGAACACGATCAGCGGCACGATCATCATCACGATCATGCCGATCTTCAACCCCATCGGGCCGGGGAACAGCAACCACAGCGCGAAGAACGGGATGAACGGTACGAGGAAGCGGACGAGGTAGCGTTCCATGGCCCCGTGCCCGACGAGGTCGTGGATGACCCACTCGTGCAGCTCCTCGGGGAGCTCGCGGCCGAGATCGTAAGCGATCCGTTGGCCTAACGTGGGACGCTTCATATGTTCAGGCTATGCCCGTGAGATGCGTCACGGCCAGGTTCGGCGAATATTCGGCAGTCGACTTCAGGCGCGACCGTGGCGGCGTTCATAGGCCAGCCGCTCGGTCTCCGCGCGCTTCCTGGACGTGGCGTCGGCCAATGCCGGATCCAAGCCGTGCTTGACCAGACGCGCCCTGCGATACACATACATCAGCGCCGCGGTGAAATAGATCAGCGGCAGATACAGCAGGGCCATCATTGCCAGGCCCATCCATTTCGGTCCGGGTACCAGCAGGAACAAGCTCAGCACCGGAATCATCGGAATGAGGAAGCGCATCAGGTAGCGCCGTGCCGCACCGGGGCCGGTGAGATCCTCGAGCACCCACGCCGACATCGACTCCGGCAGCGTGCGCCCGCAGATGTAGGCGATGCGCTGCGGGAATGTCGGTGTCGTGCGGTCAGCCATAGTGCACAGCATCCTCCGGCCGGACCGGCCCGGACAAGGTCTGGCTAGCCCTGCCTGCTGGCGTGGAATTCGGCGATCTGGGTGGTCAGGTTGTGCGTGGAGTGTTTGACGGCGAGCTTGACGAACGGCTCGATGGTCTTGCCGAGCACCTTGCCCGCGATTCCACCCGGCACGCGATAGTCGACGATCGCGTCGACCGTGCAGCTATCAGTGCCCTTGGCGTGGAACAGGAAGGTGGATTCGATTTCGAAACCCTTGATCGACTTCACCGCGATCGCGTAGTTCTCTTCCCACCGCACGACCTGCAGGCGCGAATGCAGCGCGGCGGGACCGAGTTTGATGGTGCCGTCGAAGGTCGCGCCGACGCCCTCGACCTGATCGGTGATCGGCGTGAAGTCCTGGACCTCGGTGATGAAACGCGACAGATTCCGGTAGTCGTTGACGTACGCGAAGGCTGTTTCGGCCGATGCCACACAGTCTTCGACGATCTTCACCACGGTCATGGCACAACTGTAACGGGTTGCTAACAGCCCGGCCGCAAGTGCTTGCATTTGCAAGCGTCAGGCGGTTACCGCCAGGGTCGCGGCCAGTCCGAAGGCCACGGCCATCACTGCCACCTCGATGATCGCGCGTCGCAGTGATGCCTCGGCGGGCATTCGATGTCCCGTCGCCTGCGGTACCCAGGTCCGTCGCCACCACCAGCCCAGCGCCAGCAACCCAACCAGCACAAGGGTTTTCGCGAGCAGAATGCGTCCGTAGCCGGTCGTCACGAACGGGGCGATCCCGCCGACCCGCACCAACCCGTTGACCAGGCCGGTGACCGTGACGATGCCGACCAGCGGCAGCGCCACCGCCGAATACCGCGGCAGCGTCACCGCCCACTCACCGCGGGTGCGCACCACCAGCGCCAGCGCGACCAGCAGGCCGAACCAGGACGCCGCCGCCAGTGCGTGCACCGCCGCGAGCACCGAGCCGAACGGCTGCTGCGACATATGCCCGGTGATCGGCCGCAGTGCGAGCGCCACCGCGGCGAAGACCAGCCCCAGATCGGCCGACGCGGTCTCCGGCCGCCGGAACGCCATCGCCGAATAGCAGGCGACCGCACCGCTGCCGATCAGTACCGCGATGCCGACCTGACCACCGCTGATCTCGACCAGGAAATTGCCGAACTGCCTTGCGCTGAGCTTGCCGATGGGTACGCCGACGACGGCGGCCGCCTCGAAGACGAGCACCGCGAATTCGGTGACACACCAGATCCCGGCCAGTACCGCGAGCGTCCGCCACGGCGGCCGGAGCCGATCGTGCAGTCGGGGCAATGCGGCCAGTCCGAGCACCGTGGCCCCGGTGCAGTCCGCCAGCACCCGGATGACGCTCTCGGTTTGCGCGGGAGACGGGACAGCCAGGATCAGCGCGAGCGCCACCCCGAGCAGCCCGGCCGGGACGACCAGCAGCAGCGCTTGCACATTTCCGCCGCCGGTCGTCCGCTGCACCTTGTTCACCCGTGTGCTCTTCTCACCGCTGCGATTTGCGGCTCCTGCCGCCGTACAGGGCGAATGCCAGACCACCGCCGAACAGGACGACCGCGCCGATGATGAAGACCCACAGCGGAATTCCGCCGGAATCATCGGCGCTGCCACCGGAGTTGTGTCGGCTGTCGGCCTTGGGGCCGGGCGTACCGTTGCCCGCCTTGGTGAGGGTGAAGGTCCGCTCGCCCTTGACCGGATGACCGTCGGCGGAGGTGACCCGATACCCGATCTTGTAGACGCCGGTCGGGCCGAGTTCGCCGACCGCGACGCTCACCGTCGGGCCGTCCACCTTCGGATCGCCCTTGGACCACAGATTCCCGTCCGGACCCACCACGGTGAGTGCCGGAAAGCTTTCCTGCAGCGGCTCGTTGAAGGTGATGCTCACCCGCTCCGGACCGGTTTCGATGCTCGCGCCGTCGGTGGGCACGCTGCTGACCGGCGTCGAATGGGCTGCCGCCGTTCCGGCCGCGAGCGCGCCCATGCTCAGCAAGAGCAGGCCCGCGACCAGCCCGGCGACCGTGCGACGCATGGCGATGCCACTCATGCCCGGCGTCCGCGGATCACATTGCCCAGACCGAGCGCCACGCCGAGCAGGCCGAGCGCGAGACCGATGCCGCCGAGCCAGCGCGCGGTGTTGTCGGTGTCCTTCGACTTCTCCGCGGCGGCGTCCGAACTGCCGACGTGGTGGTCGTCATGGCCGTCGCCGGAGGCCGCCGCGAGGGTGAGCATCGGTGCCGGATGCTCGGGTTCGGAACCGTCGGAGCCCATCGGTTGATCCCACTTGACGACCTTGCCGTCGCTGTAGGTCTGGGTGGCCGGGAAGCTGACCTCGGCCTGGGCCGGCAGCGGGCCGACCGAGAGGACGAAGCGCTGGAACTGGCCGGGACGCACACCGGGTGTGCCGGGATCGGCGGTCCAGGTGACCGAGGTGGCCTCGGCCTTGTCATTGCGGTCGACCTTGGAGTTCCAACCCGGGATGGGCTCGGTGCGGGCGCTCTTGAGGTTGGGCAGGGCGACGGTGAGCGCCGTGGTGTTCGCGGTCTCCGATTCGGTCGGGACCTTGAAGGTGATCACCGAGTAATCGCCCTGTGTCGCACCGGGCGCGTCGGCGGTGACGTGTGCGGAGGCGGTGCCGCCCGCGAGGAGAACGAAACCGGCGGCGGCGACCGTTGTGCAGGCGCGCGTGATCTGCGTACGCATGGGTGAAGTGCTTTCTGTCCGAAGGGGTTTGGGTGTGGCGGGTCAGGCCGACACCGGTGGCGCGCGCGGACCGATCGCGCCGTTCGGATGAAAGCGGTAGTGCCGGAGAATCGGGTCGGACCAGCGGAGTGGGCGGTTGACGGCGAGCGGTGATCCGGCTGCGGAAACGGCGCGAATGACGCTGGACGCCAACGCATAGAGCCGCTCGGCCAGCAGGATCAGTGCGGCGCAGCCGAGCGTCGCGATCAAGTGCGCCGACAACATCCAGCCCGTGGGCAGATATGGGTCGACTTGCGGTACGGCGCTGTGGCTGTGGGTGTGGTCGATCAGTCCGGATAGCACCGCATGTCCGGCGAACTGTCCGAGCGCGAGCGGACCGAGCGCGGCCCAATGCCCGATGGTGCCCCGGTGCAGCCGTCCCGCGGCCCAACCCGTCAATGCCGAAACAAGCAGCAGCAGTGCGGAGTCAGCCGAATCCGGAAATCCGCCACCGGCCGCACCGTGTGCGGCGATGGCGAGCGCACCGACCATGCCGCCGACCAGACAGCCACGCGGGCTGCCGGAGGGCTGGCCGGGAGACATCGGATGGATCAGCTGACGCCGAGGCGCGCCAAGACGTCGGCCTCGATACCGGACAGCTCGCTCGAGATCGACGCGTGTACGGCGCGACGACGCGGTGCGGGCATCTGCTCCGCGGTCCGAATCGCGGCGGTCAGATTGCCGAGTCGATCCTGCGTGGCGGTGACGAATTTCTGGGTCTCGCCCTTGCCCGCCTTGTCGCCGGACTGCGTGCCGATTTTGTCAAGGGCAGCTTCGGTATTGGAGATCCGCGCCTGCAGCCGACCGCCGTGGCCGCTGAAATCACCGAGCTGTTCGACGCCGATGCCCAGCTGATGCGCCCGGCGGGTATCGATCCGGCCGCGGATGTAGGTCGCGGCGCGATAGGCCAGCGGTGCGAGTACGGGCACGAGCACCCGGGCGACACCGAGGTACTTGCGGACCTGGCTCGCGGTGAACGGATCCCGCTCGGCCTTGGCGGCCAGCTTCAGTGCGGCCTTCTCCTCGGCCTGCAAGGTGGCGATCTGCGCCTTGGCGACCTTGGCCTGGGTGCGGGCCTCCGCGCGGCGGGCCTTGCGGTCGTTCCTGGCGCCGAGTTTCGCCTCCATGGCGGCCTTGTGCTTGAGGGCCTTCGCCTCGGCCCTGCGACTCGGCCGCCGCTTGCGCTTCGTGAACAACCCCATCGAGGCCCTCCTGTGTCCAATTTGCCGCGCCTGCGGCGCGGCGTGTTCGCGGCCCCCGGTGTCTCGCGTCCGAGCGGTCGAGACTCGCGCCTACGGCGCATGCGCTTCGACCGCTCGGTCGCGAGACGGGCCGCGAACGTCGCTCGTAAGACTCGCTCCGAACGGGCTGCGTTGATATTGAACCATCTCGCTGCCCGTCTACCAGGCACAGGTCTACCACGCCGCTCACCGGTGTACCAGGCGACTCAATGGCTACTTGTGACTTGCGCGCCGACCGTGTCATGCGGTTCAAAGAGTTGTCAGGGGTCTGGACCATACTGCGTATGTGTATTCGGGCAGCGGTGACCGCGACGGTCGCAATCACGAAGGCGTAGCCGACGAGCGGCAGGCCGAGGTGAGTGCTGCGTCGATGCCCGCCGAGCCGACCGCATTCGTCGATGCCAGAGCCCTGATCGGGTGTCGGCACCGATTGCATTTGAATGCCGCGCATCCGAACCTGCTGACCGGGGTGATCGAGGATGCCGGGGTCCGTCAGCGCCGGGAGGCCGCGACCGCGCATCGCACCCGGGTGCGTGATGCGCTGATCGCCGCGGATCCGGACAACTGGGTGGTGATCGATCCGACGCTGCGCGCGGGGGAGCGGGCCGCGGCCACCATGCGCGCGTGTACCGAAGGCACACAACACATCTGGGGCGGACTGCTGCCGCAGGAACCGGATACCGGCCGCCGCGGCGGTTCGGAGATCCTGCTGCTCGACCGCGATCGCGGCGGCTACATCCCGGTTATCGTGGTCAATCACAAGGTCACCGACCCGCGCCAGCCCGAACCGGCCGATTTCCACCCGACCACTTCGGATCCGTATCACTGGGATCCGCAACCTGATCCGCATCGCAAACTGCGCCAGCAGCCCCGCGATCAACAGCGGCTCGCACATCTGTACCGCATGCTGCAGCGGCACGGTCTGGCCAGTCCGGCGCTGGTCGGCGGTGTGATCGGCTACCACTTCGACCGCATCCTGGTACACGATCTCGGCCCGCTGCTCGCCGATTACGACCGGCGCTATGCCGATCGAATCGCGGTGGTACGCGGCGAATTGCCGACGGTTCCGTCGAAGGTGCCCGAATGCCGCCAGTGCCCGTGGTGGACGCGCAAGGCACCCGCCGACGAGACGCAGGTCGCGGGTCACAGCTGCGAGAGCTGGCTGGCCGAGCACCGGGACGTGAGCCTGGTCGCGCCCGGTTCCCGCGCGGAGGTGCTGCGCGGACACGGCGTCGAGACGATCGACGATCTGGCCGCCTGGGTAGGCGACGATCCGGAGGACTGGCAGCACGGCCCGTTCGACGAGGCCGTGGTGACCGCCCGCGCCTGGCTCGCTGGTGCGCCGCTGGTGCGCCGGGTCGAGCGGGTTTGGGTGCGCCGGGCCGATGTCGAGGTGGATGTCGATCTGGAGAGCTTCCAGGAGTACGGCGCATACCTGTGGGGCACGCTGCTCGACGGCGTGTACCGCCCGTTCGTCACCTGGGATCCGTTGCCCACCGAGGACGAGGGCCGCTCCTTCGGCGAATTCTGGACCTGGCTGATGACGGTGCGCGCCGAGGCCGTCGCGGCCGGGAAAACCTTTGCCGCCTACTGCTATTCGCGCACGGCCGAAGACAAGTGGCTCTACGAATCGGCGCGCCGGTTCGCGGGTAAGCCCGGGGTGCCCACGGTCGATCAGGTGCGCGCCTTCGTCGACGGACCACAGTGGGTGGATATGTTCCAGGCCGTCTCCGATCAGTTCATCTGCCCGAACGGCAAGGGGCTCAAGAAGATCGCGCCGGTGGCAGGGTTCTCCTGGCGCGATCCCGAGGCGGGCGGCGAGGCGTCGATGAGCTGGTATCGGCTGGCCGTCGGCTACGAGGGCGAACCCGAGCTGAGTCAGCGCACCCGGCTGCTCGAGTACAACGAGGACGATGTGCGGGCCACCATGGTGCTGCGCGAATGGATGCATCCCCGGCCCACACGGGCGGATGACCCCCACCGCGCCGACATCGAGGTGCCCGGCTTGGCCGACTTCGGGCAGATGTCGGCGGACGTCGGATAGGCGCGGCGGTACCATCGCGACGTGACAGAGCACGTCGAACAACTCGAGTTCCAGGCAGAAACCCATCAGCTGCTCGAGCTGATGATCCATTCGGTCTACTCCAACAAGGACACGTTCCTGCGGGAGCTGATCTCGAACGCTTCCGACGCGCTGGACAAGCTGCGGCTGGAGTCCTTCCGCGATAAGGATCTGCACGTCGACACCGCCGATTTACATATCGAGCTGGAGGTCGACAAGGACAACCGGATCCTGACCGTCAGGGATAACGGCATCGGCATGTCCCGCGCCGAGGTGGTCGATCTGATCGGCACACTGGCCAAATCAGGCACCGCGGAGCTGCGCAAGAAACTGAACGAGGCGAAATCCGAGGCCGCCGCGGAGGAGCTGATCGGCCAGTTCGGCATCGGCTTCTATTCGACCTTCATGGTCGCCGACAAGGTCACCCTCACCACCCGCAAGGCGGGCGAGACCGAGGGCACCCGCTGGGAGTCGGCCGCGGGCAGCTCGACCTACACCATCGAAACCCTCGACGAGGCCCCGCAGGGCACCGCCGTATCGCTGCATCTCAAGACCCCCGACGAGGACGATCACCTCTTCGATTACACCCTGGAGTGGAAGCTCCGCGAGATCGTCAAAAAGTACTCGGACTTCATCGCCTGGCCGATCCGCATGCAGGTCGAGCGGACCGTCACCGAGGGGGAGGGTGAGGAGAAGACCGAGAAGACGATTCTCGAGGAGCAGACCCTCAACTCCATGAAGGCGCTGTGGACCCGCCCGAAGAGCGAGGTCAGCGACGAGGAGTACAAGGAGTTCTACAAGCACGTCAGCCACGGCTGGGACGATCCGCTGGAGATCATCCCGATGAAGGCCGAGGGCACCTTCGAGTACCAAGCACTGCTGTTCATTCCCTCGCATGCGCCGTTCGACCTGTTCACCCGCGAGCACAAGCGCGGTGTCCAGCTCTACGTCAAGCGGGTGTTCATCATGGACAACTGCGAAGAGCTCATGCCGGAATACCTGCGCTTCGTCAAGGGTGTGGTGGACGCGCAGGACCTGTCGCTCAATGTCTCCCGCGAGATCCTGCAGCAGGACCGGCAGATCCAGATGATCCGCAAGCGCCTGGTGAAAAAGGTGCTCTCGACGGTCAAGGAACTGCAGGGTGCGGAGGATCAGGAGAAATACCAGACGTTCTGGAAGGAGTTCGGGCGCGTTCTCAAGGAGGGCCTGCTCTCGGACTTCGACAACCGCGAGACGCTGCTGCAGGTCTCCTCGTTCGCCTCGACCAACTCCGAGGAAGAGCTGACCTCCCTCGCGGCCTACGTCGAGCGGATGCAGGACGGTCAGGACGCCATCTACTACATGACCGGCGAGACCCGGCAGCAGGTCGAAAGCTCGCCGCATATGGAGGCCTTCAAGGCCAAGGGCCGCGAGGTGCTGATCCTGACCGATCCGGTCGACGAGATGTGGGTCGGTTCGGTCACCGAATTCGACGGTAAGCCGTTGCAGTCCATCGCCAAGGGCGAGGTCGATCTGGAGACCGAGGAGGAGAAGAAGGCCACCGAATCGCTGCGTGAACAGCAGGACAAGGACTTCGCCGAACTGCTCGCCTGGCTCGGCAAGAACCTGGACCATGTCAAGGAGGTGCGCCTGACCAACCGGCTCACCACCTCGCCGGCCTGCCTCGTCGGTGATGTCTTCGACTTCACCCCGATGCTGGAGCGCATGTACCGCGCCTCCGGTCAGCTGGTGCCCGAGTCCAAGCGGATCCTCGAGCTCAACCCGACCCACCCGCTGGTCACCGGTCTGCGCGACGCCTACGACGCCCGCAGGGACGACGCCGACGCGGGCAAGGTTCCCGAACTCACCGAGACCGCCGAATTGCTCTACGGCACAGCGGTTCTCGCCGAGGGCGGCGAACTGAAGGATCCGGCCCACTTTGCCCAGATCCTCACCGAGCGCCTGACCCGCACGCTCTGACGAAACCCGTCACATAACCAGTGGCCGTCGCGCACATCGTGCGAGACGGTCTCTGTGCATGTGATGGCCGAGCGTGATCAGGCCAACACCGCGCAACGCGGCGTGCTGAGGAGAATGGATATCGTGCCGAATGCGAACGGGCCGGTCATCCGGGCCGCACGTGCCGATGACTACGACGCCATCGCCACCGTCATCGATGACTGGTGGGGACGCTCGGTGTTACCGCACCTGCCCAGGTTGTTCCTCGATCATTTCTACCGAACCAGCCTGGTCGCCGAGGTGCCCGGCGCCGGATGGCGGGAGCCGACCGAATGGCTGGCCGGATTCCTGATCGGCTTCCTCTCGCCGTCGGAATCCGATGAGGCCTACATCCACTTCGTCGGCGTCGACCCGCAGTCCCGCAAGAGCGGCCTCGCGCGCGAGCTGTACGAGCGGTTCTTCGCGATCGCCAGGGCGAATGACCGGCACATCGTGAAGGCGATCACCGCGCCCGGCAATGACGCGTCGATCGGCTTCCATCGGCATCTGGGCTTCACCGTCGCCGGGCCGGTGCGTGATTACAACGGACCGGGCCATCATCTGATCACCTTCGAACGTAAGATCTGATCCGCTTGGCGCACAGCGAGATCGGCCGGAGTTGGGGGGTTCCGGGGGTGCTGCCCGGTTAGCCTTGGACGGTCGAAAGGATCGTCAGCTGATGTCTGGTAACCCGCTTGCCGCCGCCGAACCGTGGGATCTCGTCGCCGACGGATATGCCGAATTCGGACCCGCGATCATGGCGCCCTTCTCGGCTCGCGCACTAGAACTGGCCGGTCTTTCCGCCGAATCACATGTGCTCGATGTCGCGGCCGGGCCGGGCACGCTGAGTCTGCCCGCCGCCGAACGAGTGGCACAGGTATCGGCCATCGACTTCTCCGAGCCGATGATCCAGCGACTCGCTGAGGATGCCAGGGCAGCTGGGCTGACCAATATCGAAACGCGGGTGGGGGACGGGCAGGCGCTGCCGTTCGATGACGACAGCTTCGACGCCGGTTTCTCGATGTTCGGGCTGATGTTCTTCCCGGATCGGGCCAAGGGCTTCGCGGAATTGTTCCGGGTACTGCGTCCCGGTGCCACCGCCGTGGTGTCGAGTTGGGCGCCGGTGGCCGAATCGACGCTCATGCGAATGATGTTCGGTGCCTTCGCCGCCGCCGATCCGACCATCTCCGAACCCCAGCCCAACTTTCTCAACCTGGAAAATCCCGAGGTCTTCGCGACCGAGATGCGCATCGCGGGCTTCGCCGGGGTGAGCATCCAACGCCACACCAGCACGATCGGTTTCGCCGACTCCGACCAGATGTGGGAGACCATGGTGCGCAGCAGCGCTCCTCTGCTGCTGATGCGCCGCACCGTCGGGGAGCAGGTGTGGGCCGAACGCGTCGCCCTGATGCGTGCCTACCTCGCCGTCAACTACCGCCCGAACAAACCCCTGTCCACCACGGCATTCCTCGGCATCGGCCACAAACCGACCCTCTGACAGCCGAAAAACGCCCCGCCATCCAGCCGATGACGGGGCGTAGTTGCCTTGCGACGCAGACTATTCAGCGGGGAGCCATGCGCAGGGCGCCGTCCATGCGGATGGTCTCGCCGTTGAGGTAGTCGTGCTCGACGATGTACTGCGACAGTTGCGCGTACTCGTCCGGGCGGCCCAGGCGCGACGGGAACGGCACACCGGCCTCGAGGCCCTTGCGGTACTCCTCGGTGACGCCGGCGAGCATCGGGGTGTCGATGATGCCGGGGGCGATGGTGTTCACGCGGATGCCGAACTGGGCCAGGTCACGCGCGGCCGGGACGGTCATGCCGTGCACGCCGCCCTTGGAGGCCGAGTACGCGATCTGGCCGATCTGGCCCTCGAAGGCGGCGACCGAGGCGGTGTTGATGATCACGCCGCGCTGGCCGTATTCGTCGACGGTGTCGGTCTTGGCGATCGCGTCGGCGGCCAGGCGCATCACATTGAAGGTGCCGAGCAGGTTGACGGTGATGACGGTGCGGAACAGCTCCAGATCGTGCGGGCCGTTCTTGGACAGGATGCGGCCGGCCCAGCCGACACCGGCGCAGTTCACCACGATGCGCAGCGGCGCACCGGAATCGACGACCTCCGCAACGGCGGCGGCAACCTCGTCGTTGCTGGTGACGTCGGCGGGGATGAGGGTGACGCCGTCGGGCACGTTGTCCCCGGCGCGCTCGATGGATTGAGGTACGTCGAGTCCGAAGACGGTTGCGCCCAGATCGGCGAAACGCTTGGCAGTGGCGGCGCCGAGGCCGGATGCGCCTCCGGTGATGATGGCGGCGGAACCCGAAATCTCCACGATGGTCCTCTCGTTCGTGACAGCCAGTTGGCCCTTCGTCAATTGCACCCTAACCGGTGCGGTATGAGAGGCCGATCACGGCTCCCTCGACCCGATGCCCGCCCTACATAGCACTGTCGGATAAACGGGAAATTATTTGCGAACATGTGTGTTCGCGGCTGGTATCGTCGCAGCTATGCAGCATCGCGTGTTTTCCGCCGCGCCCGTCGCCGGGCGCCGGATTCTGATCACCGGCGCGGCGCGCGGCATCGGCGCCGCGCTGGCGCGGCAGTTGCACGCGAAAGGGGCGAAGGTAGCGCTGCTCGGGCTGGAGGCGGATCTGCTCGCGGAGGTGGCGCACGAATGCGGTGACGCGCCGTGGCGCTATTGCGATATCGCCGATCACCGGCAGGTGGAGCGGGTGGTGAGCACGCTGGTCACCGAACTCGGCGGGCTGGATGTGGTGGTGGCCAATGCCGGGATCGCCAAGCAATTGCCGCTGCTGGGCGGGGATCCGACGGTTATGGAGGAGACGCTGGCGGTCAATGTGCTCGGCGTCTACTACACGCTGCGTGCCGCTGGACCGCACATCTGTCATCCGGACGGGTATGCGCTGGTCATCTCTTCGCTGGCGGCCGCGGTGAATCTGCCGCTGGTCGGGGCATACAGCGCGTCGAAGGCCGGGGTGGAGGCGCTCGGCAATACGTTGCGGCACGAGGTCAGGCACACCGGCGCGAAGGTCGGAGTCGCGTATTTCGCCGAACTCGATACCGATATGACCACGCGCGGCTTCGGCACCGCCGCAGCGCGGGCCATTCTCGGCCGGTCAACGGTGTCGGGAGTCGCACCGCTCGGACCCGCGATCGATGTGGTCGAGCGCGCCATCGCCCGGCGCAAACGTCAGGTGGTATCGCCGTGGTGGGTGGCGGTGGCGCTGCCGTTCCGGCCGATCGCCCAGCGGGTCATCGATATCGCGCTGCGGCGCGGGGTGGCACGGGCGTTGGAGATCGCGCGCACCGAGGAAGCACCCTTCACCACCGACCAACCGGCCCGACCCCGCAAAATGGAGCGACCGGCGCAGCCGGATATCGCCCGCCCGACCCTCGGAGCCACTGAATGACCGAATCCGCAAGCAGCGCACGCCAACTCCCACGGGGGCGTCACGGCCTGCCGCGGGAGGAGGTGATCGCCTCGCAGCGCGAGCGGATCTTGAGCGCGATGGCCGAGGCCATGGTCGAGAACGGATACGTCGGGACCTCGGTCGCGGTCATCCTGAAGCGGGCCGGGGTTTCGCGGGAGACCTTCTACGAGCAATTCCGTTCCAAGGAGGATTGTTTCGAGGCCGCCTACGAGCGGGCCGTCGAACTGCTGATCGCGAATATCGCGAATGCGATGAGCGGTGATCCGCGGGATGCCGCCGACCCGGCCGATCCCGATCGGATGGGCCGCATCCTCGAGGCCTACTTCGACGGGCTCATCGCCGAGCCCGCCTACGCCCGCCTCTATCTCGTCGAGGTCTACGCGGTGGGTTCGAAGGCGGTCGCCCGCCGCGCTCAATTGCAGGAATCATTCGTCGCCATGATCGCCGACGTCCTCGACGCCCGCACCGACCAACAGCGCTTCGCCTGCCAAACCCTCGCCGCCGCCGTCAGCGCCATGGTCACCGCCCGCATAGCCGTCGACGACCTCCCCGGCCTCCGAGCACTGCGTGAACCCCTACTCGACCTGGTGCGCCGCAGCGGTGATCTGTACGGCGAGGCGATGCTGCGTCAGTCCGAAGTACGCGCCTGAGCGGCAGCAGGCAGACGGTCCACGGTTGGCCCACTTGCGGCGCTCGGCGGCATGCAGTTCGGGCCGATGATGTCCAAGGGCAAGCGAGTCGAGACCGCTAGCCCAGAGCGTGACCGATCAGTGCATCTGTCGGCTTCTGGTGCCGGGGCGTTCGGGACGTGTGCCGAACTGCGCGGTAGCGGTGATCTGGACGGCGAGGCGATGCCGCCTCAGTCGGAAGTACGGGCCTAGCTGCAGCGGACTGACCGATACTTGCGGCCCTGGGCGGCGTGCAGCCGGGCCGATTATGCCCAAAGACAAGCCGCGTGGACACCGCTTGCCTGGATGTCGATCCGCTTCGGCGCGGTGCCGAGCCCGAGACCTCTCCTATAAAGGCTGGCTGCCTGTGGGCGAGCCGCAGTGCCCGGTCAGCGCATCTCTTCGGCGGGCTCGGCGAGCGGGGTGCGTTCCGAAATTCGGCGTGCGCGCCGCGATCGAATCAGCAGGGCGATGCCTGCGGTGGCCGGGGCGAGGGTGGCGAGTGCGCCGCCGGTGAGCATGCCGAGGCTGGGGAGGGCGGCGGCGAGCAGGCTCGCGGTGCCGAAGTAGAGGAACAGCAGGCCGGAGCAGATGCCGATGACATGTTCCGGGAGATGTTTGCCGACCAGGATGCCCGCGGCGATGGCGAGCGCGTCGGCGGCGACCATGCCGATGGTGGAGCCGATCCAGACGCCGATCCAGCTCTTGTCGGTGGCCAGGGCCGCGGTGGCGAACATGGTCCGGTCGCCGAGTTCGGCGAGCAGGAAGGCCGAGAGGACCACGAGGAACGGCGCGGTCGTCGAACGCGGCGGCTTGGGTTCGGCCTCGGCATCATCGCTGCCGAAATGTTCGCGCAGGGTCCACAGGCCGACGGCCAGGAAGGTGAGCGCGGCGACCAGTGTGATGGCCCGGGTGGGCAGCGCGGCACCGACGAAATAGCCGACACCGACCGAGATCAGATGCACCGCCGCACTCGCGCTCGCAATGCCGCCGAGCACCACCCACCAGCGGTAGCGCAGCGCGAACGTCAACGCCATCAGCTGGGACTTGTCACCCAACTCGGCGAGAAAGACGATTCCGACGCTGAGCAATATCGTCGCGATCATGTGGTCTGCGCTCCCGGCCTGCCGGCCGGGAGATCGGGTTACGCCTCCGGCCGACAACGAAATGGTTGTCTCGGCCGAAGGTCTCGCCCACCGGATCTACGCCGGTTCACGCGGCCGGGTACGCGCCCTCATGGGGCGGCGGACCAGTATGTCGACAGCGCGATTGCGGGCTACTCCCCTTCGCTGTCATCGACTGTACCCCCGCAGCCATACTCACGCCAAGCCGTTGTAATCGAAATCGCAATGCGCACAATAAGTTTGGTGATCCAACTATCGAGTTTCGGGTGCCCTGACCGATCCGGCAGCACGCGCTTATCCAGAAGTGAGCTAGCCCTTGGCAATCAGCGCATACCGGTCGCGACCTACTACCCGGGCTTGCTCGGCACCGGACAGCTCTGCCCCGGGGATGCCGTCCGATTGCAGCGGCTCGCTCGGCGCAGCGGGCTAGGCGAAGAGTGGTTCAGGCGGCCAGGAGCATGGCCAGCACCGCGGTATCCGGATCGCTGATCGGATCCAGGCCGACCCGGCTCACCAAAGAGGTGACGGTGCCGTCGGATTCGGCCTCCGCCCACGCCGCCCGATGCTCCAATCCCAGATGCGGAACGCCGGGCAGGAGCACACAGCCCGATGCCACGCCGACGCATTCCGGCAGCGACGGCCGGGTTTCCGAGGGCGGGTGCAACATCAACAGCGCCGGCGGCACATGATCGGCGAACCGGCCGGGTTCCAGTGCCTGGTCACCGAGCACCGGACCCTCGGCGAGGACCAGCCCGACGGTGCCCGGCGCCGGATCGTCCGGTAGCTCCTCGCGCACACCGAAGACGGTCGAGGTGGTCAGCAGGCCCGGATACGAGGCCACCCGCACGGCGAGCACGAGTACCTGCGCCCATTCCTTGGTGGTGTCGGGCCAACGTCCGGAGATGACGAACCCCCGCAGTGATCCGCGGGCCTGGAACGGCGTGATGCCGATGGGTCCGTTCGTATGCATGATGCCTCCCGTGATCGAACCGGGGGCGGCTTTGCCCGTCCTCGAACTGTGGATTCTCGAGGATGCGTCAAAACTCGGTTGGCACACAAGTACCAAAGAGTGCTAATCGGACACGACGAACGCAACGAGCCCGCGAACCGGTCGGTTCGCGGGCTCGCAGGCGGTAAAAGCTCAGCCGAAGATGAGGCCCTTGGCCTGGCCGACGGCGCGCGCAAAGCGCTCCTGCACGTCCTCCCAGTTGACGACGTTCCAGAACGCGGTCACGTAGTCCGCCTTGACGTTCTTGTACTGCAGGTAGAAGGCGTGCTCCCACATGTCGACCTGCAGCAGCGGGATGATGCCCAGCGGCACGTTGGCCTGCTGGTCGTAGAGCTGGAAGGTCAGCAGCTTCTGGCCGAGGGTGTCATAGCCGAGCACCGCCCAGCCGGAGCCCTGCAGGCCGTTGGCCGCTGCGGTGAACTGCGCGCGGAACTTGTCGAACGAACCGAACTGGTCGTCGATCGCGGCGGCCAGCTCGCCGGTCGGCTTGTCACCGCCGTTGGGGGAGAGGTTCTTCCACCAGATCGAGTGGTTGACGTGCCCGCCCAGGTGGAAGGCCAGGTTCTTTTCGTTCAGGAAGATCGCGCCGTGGTCGCCCGCCTCGCGTGCGGCCTCGAGCTTCTCCAGCGCGGTGTTGACGCCGGCGACATAGGCAGCGTGGTGCTTGGAATGATGAATCTCGTTGATCTGTCCGGAGATATGGGGCTCCAGGGCGCTGTAGTCGTAATCCAGATCTGGCAACGTGTACTCAGCCACGATGTCCCTTCCTAATGTCGGGCCGGGTGCGCCCGCCGTCTCGAACGCACTCAACCATCATTCGTACACCCGCTCGTTTGCAACCGCGCTCCTTGCCCCCACATTCCGCCGGGGCAACCTGCGCAGTGCGCTGGACAACTGACGGTACGACTGATTTCGTGAATACATGGGTAACTCGCCGGACACGTCCGAAAGTCGGCTGGGCACCCCACGCAGGACCTGAGATCAGGCTGTGCGGCACTCGACTCGTATGGCCTGAATACGCGGAGAGGCGGATGAGCACCATGTCCTGGTACGACGAACTGGTCGGACGGGTCCGTCTTCCCGAGCCGGCGATGGTGACGCCGGCGCAAGCGCTGCCCGGTCGTCCCGACCCGATATCGGTCCCGGATATCCATTATGTGAACGGGCGGCCGATCCATCCGCCGTTTCCGGAAGGTCTGCAGGTCGCGGTGGTGGCCATGGGCTGTTTCTGGGGTGCGGAACAGGAGTTCTGGCAACTCGACGGTGTCTTCACGACCGCGGTCGGGTACGTCGGGGGCTATACCCGCAACCCGACCTACGAAGAGGTCTGCAGTGGGCGCACCGGCCATACCGAGGCGGTGCTGATCGTCTTCGATCCGAACGTCATCGGCTACGCCGGTGTGCTGCGCCAGTTCTGGGAGAACCATGATCCGACCCAGGGCATGCGGCAGGGCAACGATCGCGGCACCCAGTACCGCTCGGCGCTCTTCACCGTCGACGCGGCGCAGGCGCGGCTCGCGCACAGCACCGCGCAGACCTTCGGTGAGCGGCTTGCTGCCGCGGGCTACGGCGAGATCACCACGGAGATCACCGAACTGCCCGGACAGGGCGGCACGGATCCGCTGCGGGCGCTGCCCGAATTCTTCTACGCCGAGAGCTACCACCAGCAGTATCTGGCCAAGAATCCCGGCGGCTACTGCCCCGTGCACGCCACCGGCGTCAGCTGTCCGGCCGGACTGGGTGCCTGAAAACAGAACCGCACACCCGATGACCGGGTGCGCGGTTCGAGGTGCACCGACTACAGCTGCGGCACGATTCCGGCGCGCAGGGTCCGCGGATCGCCCGCGTCATGCGCTTTCCACCAGCGCACCCCTCCCGCGATGAACTCTTTCAGCGGGATTTCGGCGCCATCGGCATCGTGAATCGTCATGTCGTCGAACCACACCCGCACATCGAGTTCGCGCGGGTCGATGCCCTCCTCCTGGGAGAACTCGATGACGTGCGTGGTGGCGTGGGAGTCGATCCGGGTGTCGAAGCTGAGCAGTTCACTCCAGTGCACCCAGCCGCTTTCGTCCACGTCGATGAATTCCCAGCCGTGCAGCCGACCGCCGCCGAAGCTGCGGATGGCCGTGTCCAGTTTGTCCAGCTGTAGCGGCAGCACCCTGGCCGCCACGTCGTCCCACTCCTGAATGCGCAGTGAGGCCGCGACTCGACCGACACCGGTGAATGTCAACTTCACGCGATAGTCCTCGGGCGCGGGGCCCTCGGCCGGAAGCGTCAGAACTTCCAGGTCGAGGCTCAATCGTGCGTTCGATGTATCGACCTCCACGCCTAGGCATGTGGCTTCGGAGAGTGCTGTGTTGAGTGCTGTTGTTTCCATTCCGTCGAGTAGCCCCCTGCTCAAGTTCATGCATCCAGGCTACCGACAGCACCTGCGGGAACCCGGTATTTCAGTTATTCGCTGGTGTTCTGGTTTTTTTGGGGAACCGATCCGCGACCGGCGGCGTCCAAGTAGATATCGGGACCTGCACAGCCTCAGATCCCGAAGCAGCGGCGAATGACCGCTCCGGGATGGCAAGGAGGGGAGTCTCGGATCGGTCGTTCGTACCGCGACCTGCTACAGCAAATCTTTCGGGATCGCCCGTTCGATCCGGTTCCGGCGCATCAGCCCTTGTAGATCGACAGCTGCTGGATAGTCGATATCCATGATTGGTGTGCTGTCAGATAGCTGGCCCTGTGGATCAAGTTGTGGATTATGTGGATAACTTTGACCGAGATATGCACAAGCGGCCCCCGGAGCGGGGCATCGGACAGGATCCAGAAGCACAGAACATACCCGAGGTAACGTGCCGATGTCGAGGCCGTGAAGTGCCTGTGGGTCACCGGCATAGCGGGGCCGGAACTCCCCGGTGGTGCGCCACCCATGGCAGGATCGAAGCGTGACGAGCCCCGAAGTGTCGTCGGTGCCGGTGGAAGCCGTACCGGACGAATTCGACAAGACCGAGCGTGTCGCGGCGGACGCCCCGGCGGCGATTCTTCTCGACGTGCGCGAGGACGACGAATGGCAGCTCGGACATGCGCCCGGGGCGATCCACATTCCGATGGCAGACGTGCCCGCCCGCGTCGACGAGCTGGACTACGACGCCCAGCTATATGTGATCTGCCGCCAGGGCGGCCGATCCATCGAGGTGGTCAAGTACCTGGCGCACATCGGATACGACGCGGTCAATGTCAGCGGTGGCATGGTGGCATGGCAGCGGGTGGGTCGACCATTGGTTGCGGACGGCGATCACCAGGCGAAGATCTACTGAGGAAAGAGAGGGGCGC
This sequence comes from Nocardia sp. NPDC006982, assembly GCF_042869435.1. Taxonomy (NCBI): domain Bacteria; kingdom Bacillati; phylum Actinomycetota; class Actinomycetes; order Mycobacteriales; family Nocardiaceae; genus Nocardia; species Nocardia sp. NPDC006982. The sequence goes on from NZ_JBIAFV010000002.1 coordinate 808,033, forward strand.
CGTGAGTACGGTGGTACAACCTTGTGCGCGTTGCGGCGCGCGCTGGGCCGTGCAGACGACGCCGATGCACTGGTGCCCGCGCTGCCGTGGCGTGCTGTTGTCACCGGCGCCCATCGACGCCCCCGCCGAGCGGCGCAACTACCGCTGGGTGGCCCGCCGTCCCGATCAGCGCACCCGCAAGCTGAGCTCCGGTCGGCCGCGTCCGTCGGTGGAAATGCCGCGCTACCAGCAGATTCCGCGCTGGGGCCTACTGGATCCACCGGTCGAGTCCGCGCCTGCGTCACAACGGCCGCTGGACCGGCTGACCAATAGGGCCGGTGCGCTACTCATCGCGACCGCGACGGTTTTCGCGATCGCCGCCTGCGCCGAACTCGGGCGCTATCTGATCCTGCTGCGCAACCGCACCCGGCTGATTCCGTCGTGGCTGCTGCACATCTCCGATGCCATGGTGTGGCTTTCGGCATTGGTCGGCCTCGCCCTCGGGTTGATCACCGCGATCGCGATGCTCGGCTGGTTGATCGAAACGCGTCGGGCCGCCTTCGCCGCGGTCGGCCGCCGTGACCCGCGCTTGGTCCGGACGCTCGCACTCGGCTGTCTGATACCGGTGGTGAATCTGTTGTGGCCCGGTGTATTTCTCACCGAAACGGTCGCCGTGCGTCCGGATCCGCGGACGCTGCGGGCCGTGCGCATCTGGTGGGTTGGCTGGGTGCTCGGCGCGGGCTGCACGGTGGCGGCACTGCTGTGGCGGAACGCGGATACCCTGCAGGCCAAGGCGGACGGTGTGCTGTTCACCGCGTTCACCGATCTGGTCGCGGCCGGGGTCGCGGTGCTGACCTTCTGGGTGCAGCGGTCGATGTCGGGCCGGGATCTGTTCGGCCGCACCAGGATTGCGCGCCGGTGGGTGATCGCCGTCGATCCGGCGGCGCCCGTCATCGAACCGGTGCAGCCCGGTGGCGGCGCGGCGAAACAGCCCGTCGCACTCGAAACAAGTACACCGCACCGTGAGTACGAGGAGGTTTCGGCCAAGTGAGCCAGGGCAGTCGCGCACCGTTCGTCGTCGCGCACCGGGGATCATCGGCGGCGCTCCCGGAACATACGCTCGCCGCGTATGAACTGGCGCTGCAAGAGGGCGCCGATGGTGTGGAGTGCGATGTCCGGCTGACCAGGGACGGACATCTGGTCTGTGTGCACGACCGCACCGTAGACCGGACCTCGTCGGGCACCGGACTGGTCAGCGAAATGACCCTGGACGAACTCGAGGGACTCGACTTCGGGGCCGACGGCGCACCCGCATCGGTACTCACCCTCAGTCAATTGATCGAGCTGGTACTCGATTGGCGCAGCAGGCCGACCAAGCTGTTCATCGAGACCAAGCATCCGGTGCGCTACGGCGCGCTGGTGGAGAACAAGCTGCTCGCCGAACTCCAGCGCTTCGGCATCGCCACCCCCGCCTCCGCCGATCATTCTCGTGCGGTCGTCATGTCCTTCGCGGCCACCGCGGTCTGGCGAATCCGCCGTTCCGCACCGCTGCTGCCGACTGTCCTGCTCGGTGAATCATCGCGCTACCTGGGCGGCAGCGCCGCGACCACGGTCGGCGCGACGGCCGTCGGTCCCTCGGTGAAAACCCTGCGCGAACATCCGGACCTCGTCGACAAGGCTGCCGCCGCGGGCCGCGCCACCTACTGCTGGACGGTGGACGATCCCGACGATGTGCGCCTGTGCGCCGACCTGGGCGTCAGCTGGGTGGCCACCAACCACCCGGCCCGTACCAAGGCACTACTGGCCGCGGCCTGATCTACCCGCCCGAACAGCTGCGAATCAGACAGAGCGGCGCGCAGCACATCCCGCGTTCGACCCTGTAGTTTGACCTGCCGTGGGTAAAAGTAAGCGGAATAGTCCGAAGCCCGGAGGGAACCGGGCCCAGCGTCTCGCCGAGCGGCGGGCGGCCTTGGAACTGCAGGCAGCGCAGTCCGGTGCGCGTCCGTTCGAAGGGCTGGCCGCGGAGTGCGATCTGGTCGCGCTGCGCGAATTCGTGCCGTCGGCGACCGCGACGCTGCCGCTGTCGTCCGATATCGCCGCGGAGCGTTCCGTCGTGCTGGCCACGGTATTGCCGGGCGCGGTCGCCGGATTGGTGCGGGCGGGCGAGCCGCCGATCGGATACGTCGCCACGCAGGTGCAATTCCAAGGTCCGGATCCGGCCGCCGATATCGCGGCGGCGATCCTGTGGACGCAGTCCGCCGAACCCGGTGAATCGCTGACCGTGGCCGAAAGTGCCGAGGGCGGACCGCGATTAGCCGATGTGATCGATGCGGACGCACAGCTGGAACTGACCGTGCACCAGGACTTCGACTGGTGGGTACCCGAGGGCGTGCAGCCCGATCCGCAGGTCGCCGCGACCATCGAACAGGCCAAACAGGCGATCATGCCGTCCGCGCGACTGGATCTCGGCCCCGATGCGATCGGCGCGGGCTGGTGGGTCGACGCCGGTGATAAGGCGCATCTGCGCTGGGTGCGCCCGGAGAACGAGGACGATCTGATGCTGGCGCTCGCGCGGCTGCATGCTTCGGGCGGACTGCATCTCGGCGATGGCTCCCGTTTCGCGGGCTCGTTCCGCACGCACGGCCTACTGGTACCGGTATTCGACCTGGATCCGGAACTGCACGCCAGCGAGTGGACCAAACCGGCGATCGAATTCGGGGAACGCCTGGCGGCGGCGCTGGCCGACGACACCGCGCTCTCGGCGGAGGAGCGCCGCTCCCGCGATGGGCTGCGGTCGCGTCAGGTCACCCTCCGGTGATTTCCAGAAAATTACAGGGAATTTTGTGAAACACCCTCCTTTCTAATCAACCTCGGTTAGGTTCTCTGCATCACCGAAAGCTGGTGGTGGTGAGCGAAGTCTCACCGAAAGATGAGGAAAGTATGACCATCATGGAAGCCATTCTGGCGCTACTCAAGACGCTGCTCAGTTCCCTGAGCGCTGCATAAAATCGACAGGGCCGGCTCGTCGTGACGAGCCGGCCCTGATTCCGCTATGGGAATCGTGAATTAGATGCTGCCGCCCGCAGTGGACGGAGCGCCGGAAGCATCGCTCGGACCACTCATTTCACGAGCGACGAAACCCTCGAGGTCGAACAGGTTCGACCCGGCACGATCGGCGATGGTGAGCAGGGTCGTCATATTCGCGACTTCCTCCACCTGCTCCTTCAGGAACCACTGCATGAACTGTTCACCCAGGTAATCGCCCTCTTCGCGGGCGGTGCTCGCCAATTGGATGATCTGCTCGGTGACGTTCTTTTCCTGCGCGAGGGCCAGCGCGATCGGTTCACGTGCATTCTCGAAATGCGATTTCGCGGCGTCGATGCCGGAAAGCTCGACGCTGATATCCCGGTCCAGGAAGTACTGCACGATCATCATCGCGTGATTGCGCTCTTCGACCGCCTGCGCATAGAAACGCTTGGCCAGCTGCGGCAGATCCGCATTGTCGAACCACACCGCGATCGCGATGTATTGATGCTCGGCATTGAATTCGTGCCGGATCTGATCGTGGAGCAGGCCGTGAAATTTGCTGCGTGGAGACTCCGGATGGCTGGACATAGTTGCGACATTAGCGCTGGTCATGCCGCGTGTCATCCAAGTGCAGCCTTATTGAGGCTAGTGTTGCCTAATTAATTCTTGGCAGCACCGGCCATTCTCGGAGCGGAAATATCGGCGCGCGGTGTGGTGCGCAGCTCGCGCGCGATGAAGTCCTCGACATCGAACAGATCGCCCGCGGCACGGTCGATGACGGTCAGCAGGGTGGTCATCCCGGCGACGTCCTCCACCTGCTCCTTGAGGAACCACTGGATGAATTGCTCGCCGAGGTAGTCGCCGGAGGTCCGCGCGGTGCCGGCCAATTCGGTGATCTGCGCATTGCGGGCGCGCTCGGATTCCAGCAGAAAAACGACGGCGCCGCGCGGTGATTCGAAGGTGGATCGCACGTCGTCGAGGCCGCCTACCTGTACTTCTAGATTGCGGTCGAGCAGGTACTGCACCATGCGCAGGGCGTGCGAGCGGTGCTCGGCGGATTTGCCGTAGCTGTGTCTGGCCAACTGCGGCAGGCGATTCGAATCGAAGTAGACCGCCGCCGCCAGATACTGCTGTGAGGCGGTGAAGCCACGACGGATCTGGTCGCGCAACAGGTCCGGGAACGGCTCGTCGGCATCGGTATCGGGCATAGGCCCGACGCTACCTCGTGAGCAGATCGTCCGGGATAGGTTGGTCCTTCGCGAGGTCGTCGAAGAATTGACCCGCACGTTGCTTATCCCACAGCAATACATTTCCGCTATCGGTATCGGTGAAGCCGCCGATCGGGACGGTGGTCGCCACGGTATCGCCGCGCATCGCCCAGCCGAGCTGGCCGAGATTCCAGATGTGATCGCCTTTGTCGACCTTCAGCGATTTCGCGGTATCGCTGGCCAGCGGCCACAGCGTGAACGGATTGGCCAGCGTGCCCGCGCTGGTCGCCTTCTTCAGCAGGGCGGCCATGAACAGGCGCTGGTTGTTCATCCGGTCGATATCCGCGAGGGCCGTCGCACGGCTGCGGACGAAGCCCAACGCCTGCGGACCGTCCAGGGTTTGGCAGCCGGCAGCCAGATTGATGCCCGCGAGCGGATCGTCGATGGCCTTGGGCACGCAGAGATCGATGCCGCCGAGGGTATCGACGATGCCGGCGAAGCCGCCGAATCCGATCTGCGCGTAGTGATCGATATGCACGCCGGTCGCGGTTTCGACGGTCTGCACCAGCAGCGGTGCGCCACCGAAGGCGAAGGCGGCGTTGAGTTTGTCCTTGCCGTGGCCCGGAATGCTCACATACGAGTCGCGCGGCAGGCTGACCAGCGTGGTCGCCCCCGATTTCGGAATGTGCACCAGCATGATCGTGTCGGTGCGCTCGGGTCCGACCTCACCGCCGGTGGCGAGTTCCTGTTCCTGATCGGCCGTGAGTCCGGCCCGGCCGTCGGAGCCGACGAGCAGCCAGTTCGTCCCCGGGGTATCGCCGACGCGGTCGGAGTAGTTGGCGAGCGCGTCGATCCGGTTGAGCGAACCGTCGAGTTTGATGACGGCGCCGACCACCGCGAGGACCAGCGCCACCAACAGCACGAGGAACCAGCGGAAGGGGTGCCGTTTGCGACGACGGCGTGGTGGACGGGGTTCGCGGTCGCGGCGCGACGGCGGCAGGGATGGCGGCGGCGGGGGTTCCTTGCGGCGCGGGTGCAGGTTCCGCGGGTCCTGGTGGGGAACCGGCTGCTGCGGCGGCGCATAGCCGGGAACGCCGCGAGGCTGGGGTTCGTGATACGGCTGCGGCTGCTGCGTCGGCGCATGAGGTGGCCGGGAATTGCGCGGCGGCATCCGCGTTTCGGGCGGTACCTGCGAATATGCCAGCGGCGGTGCATAATTCGACCCGTCGCGGCGGATGACCTTGGTGGGGTCGATATGCCTCGGGTCCGGACCGGGTCCGCGACGACCCGGCGGATGCGGGTCGCGCCGCTGCGGCGGCATGGATGGCGCACCGGGATTTCCGAAGGGTTGCGGCTCCCGGCGCGTCCGGTCGTAGCGCTGGGGGTCGTCGCCGTTCATCACACAGACTCTACTGTTCGAGGGCCGTCGGGGGCTTGACGAGCGGCCGGAAGTTGGTGCGCTCGAGTGAGCGCTTGTCGATAATTCGCCGCAGGGACCGGCGGGTGTTACGGCAACCAGGAAACGTGACCGCGTAGCAATGTATAGCCGATATAGGCGACCGCATCGATCGTCGCGTGCGCCAGCACCAGCGGCCACAGCCGGTTGGTGCGCTGCCAGAATCGGCCGAAAATCACACCCATGACCAGATTGCCGAGCCCGCCGCCCAAGCCCTGATACAGGTGATAGCTCCCGCGCAGCAGCGCCGAAGCCAGCAGCGACCGGTTCTCCGACCAGCCGAGCCTGTGCAGTCGGGTGATGAGATAGGCCACAACCAGGATTTCCTCGGCCGCCGCATTCGCACAGGCAGACACGATGAGTGCCGGCAACCGCCACCAGTGGTCACCCAGTGAACTCGGCACGATCGTCACGCTGAACCCCAGCGCATGCGCGGCCAAGTAGAGCCCGAGCCCGGGTAGCCCGATGACCGCAGCGAGGATCAGTCCCGGCAGCACATCGGAACGCCAACGGACCCTGGCCAATCCGATCATCCGCGGCCCTATTCCACTGCGCCACAACAGATACAGCCCGAGCGCACCCCACCCGGCCAGCCGCATCGCACTGAGCAACTGGAAGAGCAGGTCGATGGTCGATTGCGCCGCCCGCGTCGGATTCAGCGCGACGGTCTGCCCGCCCACCCCGCCCGGCGACAGCGCGCTCTCGAGCAACGACAGCGCCGCATTCAACCCACTCAGCCCGAACGTCACCACCAGAACGACCAGGATTTCGAGCCGAATCCCCAGCCGCTCCCGATCGGTCAGCTCGGGCTCGTCCCCGGCACCGGTCTCAGCACGCATGCGTCCGAATCTATTGCCCGCGCCGTTCCGGCCCGGGCCTGGGCGCGTCAGATGCGGCGGAGGCCGTTCAGGAAGGGGCAGCCTGCGGGGTGCGGACGGCGCGGCCGAGGGATTCGATTGCCCGCCGCTGCTCCGACGGGCGCTGGGCGCGTCAGATGCGGCGCAGACCGTTCAGGAAGGGGCAGCCTGCGAGGGTGCGGACGGCGCGGCCGAGGGATTCGATGTCCTCGGCGGGGGCGTTGAAGGGGAGGCGGAAGTCGTGGTCGCCGTCGTGGCCTTCGATACGCAGGGTCACGCAGTAGCGGTCGATGGCCAGTGGGTGCACCGCGCCGGTCTGCAGGCGTGGCGGGAGGTGGCGGGCGAGTTGGGCGATGATGTCGGCGTGGTCGGCATCCATATGCTGCAGCCAGGCGGATTCCAGTGCGCAGAACGGATCCGGTTGCGCCAGTCGGAGCTCGTCGACGCAGACGGATTCGGCGCCGGCCGAGTCGGCCACCACCGCGGAGTTGATCATCACGCGCAACAGGGTCGCGCCGTGGCCGACATCGAGCAGGTCGGGATGCGGATGATCCTTGGCGACCTCGGCGGCCAGCGCCCGCAGCGCCTGCGTCGGCACCGCCCGCACCCACCCGCGCAGCCACACCAGCGCGCGCACCGGCTCCCGCAGCGGCAGCGGCGCATGATCGGTCAGCTCCAGCACCGCCGGCGCACCGCTCTCACCCGAATTCCCGGCCAAGACCGCGGCCATGGAAGCGGTCGGCACCGCGATCACCGCATCCCCGCACTGCCGCACGTGATGCACCGAAATCGGCGTCGGATCAATACCCGGCATCGCCAATACCGCCTGCTCCGCATGGGCGCACGCACTCCGAACCCGCTCAGCGGTTGACGGTGCAACAGTCGGCTTCAGCATGCAGGCCTCCATACGAGTCACGCGGTGCAATTAGGTTACCCTAAGCTAAGTCAGACTCTCGCTTTCCGCAACCGCTCCCAGCACCCGAATCCCGATAATTCCCCGCCCTGAGCCCCGACTTGCGGCAGCACCGGCGGCGCGCGCCCACCCCTTGCCGCCATCCTTCGCGAGCAGGCGGGCCGCGCGGGTCGAACGCGCGGAGCGGGCGGAGGTGGCACTGGCATGTGTAGGCGAGTGCGTGTCATCGGGCGACCCGGCGCGAGGGTGGACGCCGTCGGGTGGCCGACCGCCGTGCGCGGGCGGGGATTGGGCAGGTGGCCCCCCGAGCCCAGGCGAGCGGGGTGGTGGGTGGGCGTGGTTACGGTGGACGTATGGCGGATGGAGTGCAGGCGGCGCATGGGGTGGCGGGGGAGCCGGTGTTGCTTTCGTTGGCGGCGCCGTCGGCGGCGCGGCGGAGTTTGGATGAGGGGCTGGTGCGGGCGGTGGGGACCGGGGCGGCCGGCGTCCGGGTTCTCGACGCGGATGTGAGCGATGCGGAGATCGCCGGTTTTCTGGTCGGGGTCACGCACTCGGATGGCGGGTTCATTGCGCGCACCTCCGATGGGCAGCGCGCGCTGGCTATTGTCGCGGGAACGGTTGCGGCGTTGTGCGGTGAGGATATTCGGGCGGCGTTGGCTCGGCCCGATATCGCCTTTCTGACCTCGTTGAAGCCGCCCGCGGTCGAGGCTGCGCGCAGCGTGTTGCTAGCGATCGAATCCGATGCCCCCGACGATCTAGCTGGAACTCTGAGCATCCTCCGCGCACGCAAGTAATGTCGTAACCGTGCCGCGAATCGCGTACTTCGGGCCGTCCGGAACCTTTACCGAGATGGCCCTCGCCAAGCTCGAGTCCTCGCAAGCCTTCGACGGACCGGTCGAGCGGATTGCCGCGCCCAGCCAAAGCGCGGCGCTAGATCTCATCCGGTCCGGTGATGTCGAGGGTGCCGTTGTGCCGATCGAGAGTTCGGTCGAGGGCTCCATATCGTCGACCCTGGATTCGCTGGCCATCGGTCCGCGGCTACAGATCGTCGCCGAAACCGAGCTCGAGGTGAGCTTTGCGATCCTGGCCAGGCCGGGCACGGAGCTGGCCGATGTTCGCATCCTGGCCGCCTATCCGGTCGCCGGTGCCCAGGTGCGGCTGTGGATAGCGCGCACGCTGCCGAATGTCGAGATGTACACCTCGGCCTCGAATGCGGCCGCGGCCGAGGACGTCGCGGCCGGGCGTGCCGACGCCGCGGTCTCCACCGCGCTGGCCGGAGAACGCCTCGGTCTGACGGCGCTGGCGTCGGGTGTCGCCGACCACGACCAGGCGATTACCCGCTTCGTGCTGGTGACCCGCCCTCGAGTCGCGCCGTCGGCAACCGGTGTGGACCGCACCTCGATTGTGCTCGAGCTGCCCAACGAACCAGGCTCGCTCATGCGCGCGTTCGCCGAGTTCGCCACCCGCGGTATCGATCTCACCAGAATCGAATCCCGGCCCACCCGAACAGGTATGGGCACCTATCGCTTCTACCTCGACTGCGTCGGGCATATCGACGACACCGCGGTCGCCGAGGCACTCAAGGCATTGCACCGCACGGCGCGGATCCGTTTCCTCGGTTCCTGGCCCGCGACCTCGGCGACCGGAACCCCACCGCCCTCGGATGAACCGGCCGCCGAGTGGCTGACCCAATTGCGTAAGGGGGTGGCCGACCTATGACCGGCAGACTGATACTCGTTCGCCACGGCGAGACCGAAGGCAACGTAGCCAAGATCTTGGACACCCGTCTCCCCGGCCTACCGCTCACCGAACGTGGTGCGGCCCAAGCGAAAACATTCGGCTCGAGTCTGTTGAGACCGCCGAAGGCGCTGTTCTGCTCGGCCGCGCTGCGCGCCAGACAGACCGCCGGATACATCGAGGCGGCGACCGGCGTACCGGTCGAGGTGCTCGATGACATCCACGAAGTTCAGGTCGGCGAGATGGAGGGTCTGAACACCGGGGAAGCCCACTCGTACTTCCAGCGGATCTACCGCGCCTGGCACGAAGGCGATCTCGCCGAACGCGTCCCCGGCGGCGAATCCGGATACGACGTCCTGGCCCGCTTCCTACCGGTCGTCGAGGACCTGCGCACCAAATACCTGACCGATGGCAGCGACGGCGACATCCTGGTGGTCAGCCACGGCGCCGCCATGCGCTTGGTCTCCCGGAACCTCAGTGGTGTGGCACCGCCTTTCACCACCAACAACCACCTCGACAACACCGAAACCATCGAACTCGTCCCCCGCCCCGTGGGTGGCTGGGAATGCATCCGTTGGGGCCGCTTCACGCCACCCTTCGCCTACGAAGTGGCCCCAACCGCCGACGACCCTATGGGCTGAATCCCCTTGGGGCACAGTGCCCCGCTCAGCCCTCAGGCCAACGTCGGACTTCTCGGAAACTCTTCCCGCTCCGGCAAGGAATGGATCAGATCCTCCACGGCGGCGCGCAGGCGGGCGGGCGTACCGCTGGCCAGTGACGACCACTTGGTGCCGTCGTCGGCAACGCTCGCCGTCGAGATGAATCGTCCGTTGCGCGTGTTGAATACGGCGATGTGCTTGTCGACGATGTCGCGGGTGCCGTCCCCGTACAGCACGGCGCTGATCTGCGCATGCGAATGGATTTCGACCACGGCCGACGCGAGGGTTTGCGCGTCCTGCGCGGGAGTGCCAACCTTTGCGAGTCGTTCGGCGGTGGCAGCGGCATCACCGAGGTCCTCGAAGATCGTGGCAAGCTCCTCGGTCGGTGCGTTCATGCCGTAGAGCTCGAGCGGCGGGGCCGTGCCCAGCGCCGCTATCACGGTGCCGGCCAGGTCGATTCCCACTTCGTCGATCACATACGAGTCCTGCCCGCGAAGGGCGACGACGGAAAGGTCATCGCTCTTCGCCAGACAGAAACGACTCACGTACCCCTCGACGATCAGCCGCATGGTGACAATCCAGTGCGGGCGGTTCAGTACCCGCAGTCGGTCCTCCAAGTCGGGCTGAACCACGTTGTCTATCAGCAGGTCTCGTTGTTCGAGCGACTCGGCCGCGCGGGCCATTGCCGCCTGAAGCGCGGGCACACTGTCGAAGCGAGCGTATGCGTTCAGCACAACCGGAAGGTCATCGAGATCCAGCTTCTCGCGGAGAAACTGGATCTCGTCGGGCGACAGCACAACCGCCTCGAGTGCGGAGGGCCCACCACTGGTACCGAGGACGGTCACCCAACCGTCCCGGCGTTGGCGCCGATCACGCCGTCCGCGGCGAAGCGGCCGTCGGTGAAGTGATCGGACCGCAGGTCGACCTTGCTGTCGTGCTCGGACTCGTCGTCCTCGTCGCCACGAGCCTGGTTCCCCAGCAACGGGTTACCCGCGCCGCTGTTGCTCGACCGGGCTGGTGCGGCTTCGACAGATGCGACCGTCTCGGGTGCCGCTGTCGTTGTGTTGCCGCCGATGACGCTGCCCGTACCCCAGCCTTCCGGCAGTTTGAGCTGGGTGCCGCCCGCACCGGCCGAGATTCCGGAGAACGAGACCGCACGGGTCGCGGCCGCACTGCCCGCCGCGGCCATCGCGCCACCCATCGCCATCGGGGCCATGGTGCTCATCGGCGTGCTTGCCGCGGCGGTGACCGCATTGGTCGCCACACTGCCGACCGTCGAAACACCGGTGCTGACCACCGAACCGACCGCCTGTGCGGCCTGCGTGGCGGCACTGGCCACACCCGGGTTGGATACGAACGCCTGCACGGCGGCGACCGCCGTCGAGATCGGGTCGGTGGGCGCTCCGAACGCGGCATCGGCATTTCCGCTCGGCTCGGCCTGACCCGCGCCCGCAGCGATCGGCGGCGGCATCATGAAGTCGGCCGGTGTGGCCAACATCGCCGAGGTCGCCGCCTCATAGGTCTCCATCACCAGCGCCGCGCGGATGTCCATGGCGTTCCTGGCGACCTCGGCGGCCTCCATGGCGCCGCTGACGGCGCCGGCCGGGTTGGTCGAAGCGGCCAACGCGGCATTGACAGCCGCGATTTCGGGTGGACTCGGCATCGCGAGCGCGGCAACGCCGTAAGCGATGACGTTCGCCGCGGCCTTACCGCCCATCGCCGCGGCCTGCACGCCCTGCTGCTCGGACCAGCCGAGGAATCCGGTCAGCTTGCCGAGCGCGGCGATACCGTTGACGCCCTGCATGCCGACGCCGAGTTCGGCCATGACGCGGGCAACGGTGGTCGTCGCGTCGACCCAGGCGGCGGTGAGTGCGCCCCACGCGGTAGCGGCAGCCGAAATCGGGAGCGCGTGTGCGCCCGCGTGAAGGGTGGCCGAATTGACTTCGGATGGCCGGGCGATCCACACGACCCCGGTAACTCCTGCAACCATGCTTGTAACTCCCCTGAATGTCTGAATGGTGGTTGAGGACAGCGGTGTGGGCTAGACCTGAATTGCGTTGACTCCGGCGGCGCGCACGACGTCGCCGGCGATGTGCTGGGCCAGTTGCATACGCAGTGTCTGGGCAGCATGGTGCAGTTCGAGAATGCCCTGGGCGATCGAATGATCGTGGGTCACCGCGCCCTGGTTGAAGTGGCTGGCGGATACGAGCGAAACCTCTTCGGCACCGGACGGGATCACGTGTGTGGCCGGCGCGGTGATCATGGACGCTGCGGAAAGCCGCTCGGCGACCAGATCGAGTTCGGCCGCGGCAGCGAGAATGGCCTCGGGCGAGATCAGTACATGTCCAACCATGACTCGACTCCTTCTAGTGGCTGTGGGGCGGAACCACGAGAATTCCCCCTTCGAGTGATAGGACGCGACAGCAACGCGATCGGTTCCATCGAATCCCCAAGTTTCTTCCGGTCATCCGTGCTGGTTTCGCGCTCGTCGAGCCGAGCCCGAAATACAGCTTGGATAAGACTAGCCCCATCCCAGCTCATGCAACCGGTCTTCGTCAATGCCGAAATAGTGTGCAATCTCATGGATCACAGTGATCGCGACCTCCTCGACGACCTCGCGCTCATCGCCGCAGACGTCGAGAATCGCCTCGCGATAGATGGTTACGGTGTCCGGTAGCGAGCCGCCATAGTGACTGTCGCGTTCGGTCAACGCGATTCCGTGATAAAGCCCGAGCAGATGTGGATCCTCCGGATTGCGCGGTTCGATCAGCACGACCACATTGTCGATGGCGCGAGCCAACTCCGGCGGAATGAGATCGAGCGCATCGCCGACCAGCTCCTCGAACCGGTCCGCGGACATGGTCACCGCCATCAGCGCGGTTGCGGCTGCGGTGGCAGCGGTGCGGCGCCGGGCAGCGGGGCGGGGGTGGAGCGTCCGGAATTCGGCGGCGGCACCGGAGCCTGGCCGTTGATCAGGATCTCGCCCTTCGCCGATCCGGTGATCGGTGCGAAACCCTCACGGTCGGTGCCCTTTCCGATCATGCAGTCCAATTTGCGGCTGCCCGCCAGCCAGCTGCGTGCGTCGAGGTAGTCGAAGAACAGCGTCAACGTCTTATTGCGCACCGCGTCGGGTGAGCCGAGGTAGTCGTTGGCCGCCTTTGCGCACTCGTCCTCCATGAACTTGTCCTGGTCGTCCTTGGCGGGCGGGCCGCCGGAAAAGTGCTGGCCGAGGTCGACGGTGGACACGATCTCGACGGCATGCGCCTGCGCGCAGTCCACCGGATCGGTGGGCAGATTCTGATTGATACCAAGACAGGTGCCGGGCTCGAAGACCTTCGACTGATCGTGCTCGGTAGCGGCGCCGGTGGTCGGCAACGGAGTGCCGGTGCTACCGGAGAACTGGAGTCCGCAGCGCAGTGTTCGATCACCGTGCTTCCACCCGTCCGGACTCGGATACATCAGGCCGACGACATAGCGGCCGCGCGGATCGAACTTGCCGTTCAGGTACTGGTCGACGGCCGGGGTGCAGTGCTCTTCCTTGAGTTCGGTCAGTCGCAGCGAGTCCGGAAAGCGTGAGCCCGGACCGAATTCCACGCCGGGATATTTGGCCATATCGACATCGGCCGCGACCTCGAACAGATGCTTGTTGGAGCAGGCGACCTTCACCAGATCGCCGCGGTCCTGTTTGCTCCAGCTGAGGCAATCGCCCCTGGCCGCGGTGCCGAACTCCTTGTCCAAGGCGGTCTGGCCGGGCGAACCCGGATTGTGCGCCTCCAGACCCTTGTCGTTGTCGTAGCCGGTGATGAACAGACCGACCAGCGAGATGATGACGGCACCGGTCGCTGCGGCGAGCAATACCCAACGCAGCTTCGGCGCGGACAGATGCAGCTTGCCGTCGGCGACGGCGTCGCGGTCGATGATCACCGACTGCGGGAACGATTCCGCGCGCGAAGACCCGCCCGAGGGCGGCTCGGATTCGTGCGGGTCCATGGTCACATCATCAGCAGACATTGCGACCCATCATGTCAGCGTCTGATTGCTGGTGCCACGACCTGGTCGAATCGATTCGACGCGCCCCGGTCGTACCTATACGCGGTGCGTCATCCACGGAATGCGGACAGGAACAGACCGGGCAACCGCGCCGGATTGGCGGTCGCGTAGAACTCGGTCAGCTTGCGTCCCGTCGCGGCCGCGGTCGCGTTGTCGACGAACCACGGCGGCTTCGGCGACAGCGCCAGTTCGCCGCGCAGCAGCGACCGTGGCGACGGCCGGAACGGTCCGCTCACTACCGTGCGCTCCACATCGTCGAGCAGGAAGGCGTTGTGCACCACGCCGATTCCGCTCTGGACGTCATCGAGGGTGTGGCCGGGATACGCGCCCCAGGACGCGCGCGGGGCCAGGAAGGCCAGTGCGGTCCAGGCATTCACCGCGATGGCGCCGTAGCGCAGCCGTTCGACGGCGCGGTCGAAGGCGATGCCGAGCCGTTTGATGGTGTTCGGGTGCGCGATCACGTTGACACCGAGCGTCCCGATCACCTCGTCGTTCGCGAAATCGACCGCGCGCTGCAGGAATTCACCGCCGGTATGCGGCAGTTCGACCACGCCGAGCACCGGTGAGAAGTATTCGGTGCGCAGCAGCGGCGTTTCGGTCGACGGCAGGTTTTCGACGAGTACGCGTTCGTGATCCGGCCCGAGCCGCTCGGCGTCCGGATAGGAATCCAGTGCAGCGGCGACCCGATCGTCACTGCCCGGGTAGTAGGCCCGCCGTTGTGGCGCGCGCTCGATCGCGTCCCGAAGCTCGGCGAGGAACCGGTCCTTCTGCGGCCACCCCGCGCTCACCACCACCGCCTGGGTGGCGACGCAGTTGTACCCGCCGTTGTGCAGTCGCTGGGTCACGACGTGCTCGGCCTGGAAACGCAGGTCGGCATCCTCCCATTCGCCGGGCACCACGATGGTCGGCGAGACGCCGCCGAGTTCGCTGGTGATCGGCTTGTCCAGCAGCGGCCGGCCCGTGGCCTTGCCGTCCGGGCCCCAGACGATCGCGTCGTGGGTTCGCATACTGCCGGTCATGTGCACATGCGCGACGTCGCCGTGGTGCACCAGGTGCCCACCCGCCTCGGCCCCACCGGTCAATATCCGCAGTACGCCGAGCTCGATCAGCGGTGCGAAGACCATCTCGTACACCGTGAACAGCGGGTCGGTGATCGGATTCAGCTTGAGTGCCACCACCCGGTTGTGAGCGTAGAGCTCGTACAGCACGTCCAGCGGGGGAATGGAGGTGATATTGCCCGCGCCGAGGACCGCGCCGACGCCGCCCGTCGCGGTGGGATCGAGCTGGGCGAGTCCGGCGCGTCGGCGGGCGGTATCGGCGTCGACGCCGGGGCGCAGCCACACTTCGCCGTGAAAGCCGCTGAGCAGCAATCGGTCGTAGAAGTCGAGCGGCAGGATCGGCACCGCGACCCGCTCGCCGGGAGCCTCGGCCAATGCGACCCCGTCGAGCGGACTGCGCCCTTCCTCCAGCGCCGAGAGCGTGGCCGACAGCGCGGCGGTGGCCTGCAGCAGCGTCATCGGACCCGACATCCACTCCTCACCGACCAGCGGCGAGTCCGGATCCAGGCCCTTGATGGTGCGCGCGGCCCGCACCCACTCGTGGGAGAAGCGGCCGGTACGGGCGTGGATATCGTCGAGAAGTTCGCGGCGGCGCCGCAGCGGGGTGTGCGCCCACGTTTTCTCACCCGCGACCAGATCGGCCACTGCGTTATCAATAGCGGTTTCGTCGAAAGTTGTGCCCACAAGCCAACTATGCGCGCGTACATCGCGGCACGGTCCGCATCCTGGGATATCGGCGTGAAACAGCAATACCGCGACCATTAGGCTGGTCACCCATGATCGACCTCCGATTCCTGCGGGACAACCCCGACGCGGTCCGCGCCTCGCAGCGCGCCCGCGGCGAAGACCCCGCCCTCGTCGACGCCCTGCTCGAGGCGGACGCGGCGCGCCGTGCGGCGGTGGCCAACGCCGATAACCTGCGCGCCGAGCACAAGGCGATGGGCAAGCTGATCGGCAAGGCGAAGCCGGAGGAACGGTCCGTCCTGCTGGAACAGGCGCAGGAGATGTCGGCGAAGGTCAAGGAGGCCGAGGCCGCGCAGCATGCCGCCGACGCCGATATGGACACCGCCCATCGTGCCATCTCGAACGTGGTCCAGGAAGGCGCCCCGGCGGGCGGCGAGGACGACTACATCGTGCTCGAGACCATCGGCACGCCAAGGGAATTCGACTTCGAGCCCAAGGACCACGTAGAGCTCGGCGAGTCGCTCGGTCTGTTCGATATGGAACGCGGCGCGAAGGTTTCGGGCGCGCGCTTCTACTTCATGACCGGTTACGGTGCGCTGCTGCAGCTGGGTCTGTTGCAACTCGCCGCGCAGAAGGCGGTGGCCAACGGGTTCACCATGATGATTCCGCCGGTGCTGGTGCGCCCGGAGATCATGGCCGGTACCGGATTCCTCGGCAAGCACAGCGCCGAGGTCTACCACCTCGAGGAGGACGAGCTGTACCTGGTCGGCACCTCGGAGGTGCCGCTGGCGGGCTACCACTCGGACGAGATCCTGGACCTGAGCGCCGGCCCGAAGCGCTATGCGGGCTGGTCGTCGTGTTTCCGGCGCGAGGCTGGCAGCTACGGCAAGGACACCCGCGGCATCATCCGGGTGCACCAATTCGACAAGATCGAAATGTTCGTGTTCACCACGCCCGATGAGGCCGCGGCCGAGCACAAACGTCTCCTCGCCTGGGAGCAGGACATGCTCGCGGCCGTCGAGGTGCCTTATCGAATTATCGATGTCGCCGCGGGCGATCTGGGCAGTTCGGCCGCGCGTAAATTCGACTGCGAGGCTTGGGTGCCCTCCCAGCAGACCTACCGCGAGCTCACCTCGACCTCGAACTGCACCACCTTCCAGGCTCGCCGCCTCGCTGTGCGCTATCGCGACGAGAACGGAAAGCCACAGATCGCAGCCACTTTGAACGGGACGCTGGCGACCACGCGCTGGATTGTGGCGATCCTGGAGAACAATCAGCAGGCTGATGGTTCTGTCCGGGTGCCTGCCGCGCTGGTACCGTTCGTCGGTACCGAGGTGCTGACACCACCGCGATAACATCTCGAATTAGCCCGTCCCACATTGCCTACAGGTAAATAGCTAGGGGTTCGCCATGCCGGATTCACAGGATGTGGCAACTGTCGGTAATTTCTATGTCTAGGCTATTCCCTGTGCGAGGAATCGGGTCTCGCGGCGATACCCGAACCCGGGTGCGGGCCGCGTCTGCGTTGGCGACGGCAATGGTCATGTCCCGGACCACCGGTGCCTTCTACGTCATGGGGGGCGCGCTCGGCCTGCTGATCACGGGAATCGCCCCGGGCAGCGAAGGCAATCGACCACTGGTGGGTACCGCCGCCGCGGTGGCGCTGCTGCTCGGACTCAGCCTGCTCGGCTGGGGTCCGCGGTTGCCGCATGGGATTCACCATGGTTATGTCGCGATTGCGACGGTATTGGTGACGGTCGCGGTATATGCGTTCCCGAATACCGTCGGCGCGATCAGTCTCGCCTCCTTCTATGTATTCGTGGCCTGTGATGCCGCATTGTTCTTCGCATGGCCGCAGGCATTCGCGCACATAGCGTTCGCTATGGCCATGTGCCTGTGGGTGATGCCGACGCGGCCGGTGCATCCCACATTGCCGTGGTGGTCCGGGTTGATTCCGGCCGGTGTGACGTTCGGCGTCGGCGTGGTGGTCGGCATCCTGACCCGAATGGCTTCCGAGGCCGATATCGATGTGCTCACCGGACTGCTCAACCGGCGCGGTTTCGACCGGGCGCTGAACGGCGCGATCGAAACCGCCACCCGCACCGGTCAGGGGCTGGCGCTGGTGCTGGTCGACCTCGACCGCTTCCAGAAGATCAACGACCACCTCGGCCATCGCGCGGGCGATGCGGTGCTGCAGCGGGTCGCCGATACCTGGTCGAAGTTGCTCGCGCCCGATCAGCGCCTCGCCCGCTACGGCGGTGACGCCTTCGCGCTGCTACTGCCGAATACCACCGAGCAGGCGGCGATTCTGCTGACCGAGCAGTTGCGGGCATCGGTGACCACCGGGTGTTCGGCCGGTGTCACCTCGTGGCAACCGGGTGAGTCGGGTTCGCTGCTGGTGAGTCGGGCCGATGTCGGTCTGTACCGGGCCAAGCAGGCGGGGCGCAACCGGACGGTGCTGGAGTCGTCGCGGCAGTTGCCGTTGGCGGTCGAGTTGCGCGAGGCGATCGACCGGGGCGCACTCGATGTGCACTACCAGCCGATCGTCAGCCTGACCGAGGGCGGCGGCAAGGCGGTCGGTGTCGAGGCGCTGCTGCGCTGGTCATCGAGTGCGCAGCCGGACGTCACCACCGAGGGACTGATCCGGGTTGCCGAGGAGTACGACCTCATCTCCGATCTGGACGAGCTGGTATTGCGTCGGGCCTGCGCGGACGCGGCTCGCTTGCAGGAGACCTTCGCACAACTGGATCTGACGCTGAACGTCAATGTCAGCGGTCTGGAACTGGCCGAGACCGGTTATGCGGACCGCGTAGCCAATATCCTGGCGAGCACCGGCTGGCCTGCCGATCAATTGGTGCTCGAGGTGACCGAGAGCGAGCTGGCGGCCGAATCCCAAACAGCCATCGGCAATCTGCACATCCTGCGCGAGCGTGGCGTCCGCATCGCGATCGACGACTTCGGCACGGGCTACTCCTCGCTGAGCCGCCTGGCCACCCTGCCCAGCGACATCCTCAAGGTCGACCAGTCCTTTGTCGCCGCGATCCGTTCGGACTCGCCCGCGCCGCCACTGCTCGGCGTGATCGCCGCACTGAGCAGTGCGCTGGACCTGCAGGTGATCGCCGAGGGCGTGGAGACCGAATACCAGGCCGCGGTGCTGACCGAACTCGGTTTCGCGCTGGCCCAGGGCTATCACTACAGCGATTCGCATCCGGTCTCGGAACTGATCACCGATCTGAACGAGCATCAGGGGCGGGTCGGCCCAGGGCTCAACGATCGGGAACTCGGCGATGGGGACCTGCATACCGCCAACGGATGGTTGCCGCTCGGCTGAGTGCGTCCAGAAAATCGCTTGACGTGCTCGGGGGCGGGTCGTCAGGCTGACGGTATGCGTTTGATCATCTACAACTATTGAGCCGATAGGTCGCTAACCGGCGGGATCGGTTTGCGCACACTTACGGTGCGGGCGGTGCTCTTCAAGGGCATCGGTGATCTGATTCCGTTGTATGCGTTGTATGCGGTGTTGTTCGCCGATCATGGGTTGAATACCGGGCAGATCTCGTCGCTGCTGGCGATGTGGTCGGCGACCGTGTTCCTGCTCGAAGTGCCATCGGGTGCCTGGGCCGATACGGTGTCGCGGCGTGGCCTGCTCGTAACGAGCGGTGTGCTGCTGACCGCCGGTTTCGCGTGCTGGACTGTGCTGCCGACCTACTTGGGTTTCGCGGTCGGTTTCGTGCTGTGGGGTACCTCTGGTGCGCTGGTGTCGGGGACGTTCGAGGCATTGCTCTATGACGAGCTCGTCGCCCGGAACGAGCAGCGGGCGTATCCGCGCATTATCGGATATGCCAGGGCGGCATCGGAAGCCGCGATCGTGATCGCGATCCTTGCCGCAACGCCGTTGTATATCTGGGGCGGCTATCCGTTGCTCGGCTGGTGCAGCGTGGCGTTCGCGGCGGTGCACACCCTGGTCGGGCTGTCGTTGCCGAGCGCGCCGAAGGCTGTATCGGCCGCGGCGGTCGAGGATCTGGATGATTCGGCCGGCTCGTCCGAGATTGTGGTTGCCCCAACTCGCGAGGTCCCGTTACAGGAGTCGAGCGCGTCCCGGGTGGTCGCTGCAGCTGGGCAGTTGGATCGTGACAGTGCACAGGGACCGGCGCAGAGTGGGAGTGTGGCGGCGGACGGAAGCCTTCGGCGACAACCCACGCTGACAGCCGATTCCGGATCGCCGGGTGTCCATCTCGCTGCGTCGATCTCGACGGAATCACGGCCGTTCGCGACGTATCTGAACATGCTTCGGACCGGTGTGGGGGAGGCGATTCGGGTGCGTACCGTGCGTAATGGCGTGGCATTGGGGGCGCTGCTGCTCGGGGTTACGGCCTTCGATGAGTACTTCGCCTTGCTCGCCCAGGAGGTCGGGGTGGAGACGGCGGTGGTGCCGGTGCTGGTCGGTATCACGGTTGTCGGTTCGCTGGTGGGTTCGGTGATGGCGGGGCGCACCGAGGGCATGTCGGCGCGCGCCATGGCGATCGCGGTGGCGCTGGGTGGTGTGCTGTTCGTCGGCGGCGCGGTGGTCGCCGGTCTCGCCGTGCGCTGGCCGGGTGCGGTGTATGTGCTTGCGGGCGTGGGATTTACGGCGATCGGTGTTTCCTACGGCATCGTCTACAACGCCAGCGTTGTGGCGGGGGCTCGGCTGCAGGACGCGATCGAAGGTCCGGCGCGGGCGACGGTCACTTCGGTGTCCGGACTCGCCTCGGAGGTTGTCGCGCTGGCGGTATTCGGTTTCGCCTCAGTCGCGACGATGTGGCTGTCGATGTCGACAACGGTCGCGCTGCTGGGTGCATCCGTGCTCGCGATTGCCCTGCTGATTCCTTCCTCGCTACCGCGTCGGAAGTCCGATTCGTAGGTATCTCGCGTAACACCGCTGCCGACGGGCGGCACCATCACCCGTTCGTCAGCTGAGCGTTGATTCGATGAGATGGGTAGCGGTCAGCAGGAACTGATCGGTGGAGCGGTCGATCAGCGTGTCGCGGGATATCGCGAGGGTGCCCGTCAGCCAGCTGTTGGTGGTCTCCCATAGCCCACCGAGCAGGTGGGTGGCGGCGAATTCGGCTTGGTCACCGGCACTTTCGACGATATCGGCACCGATCTCCTCGGCGCAGACCGCCATCATGATGCCCGCGAACGAGCGCATCACCTCGGCCCGGCGCCTGAGCAGCGCCGGATTCAGTTGCGCCTCGACGGTGACGATGCGGGACTTGCGTGGATCGTCGGCGATCAGGTCGACGGCCGCGGCGATGGCTGCTCGGGTCTTGGCGCGGATGTCGGCATCGGTCTCCATGAATGCGGTGACCACGGCCTGGCCGATTTCGTCGACGATGCGCTCGAACAGCTCGCTGAAAACGGTGTCGAGGTCGCTGAAGCTCTCGTAGTAGTAGCGCTCGGAGAGTTTGGCCCGGGTGCACAGTCCGGAGATGGTGAGCTTGGCGAATCCCGAGGTCCCGATGATTTCCTGCGCGGCGTCGAGCAGTGCGGCGCGGCGGCGGGCGCGGCGCTGTTCGATCGGTATGCCGCCGTAGGACCGCGAGGTAGTAGCCATTGCGCTCCATTCTGGCATAGATCCTTGCCAGATATTCGAATTTGTGAGACGGTCTTGTCAGAATGTGCTCGGCCTGGGCGCGAACCTCTCTTGCGATGGGTGAAATGCAATGACGCATGACAACCAGCTCCTGCCCACTCCGCCGCTGTTCACGGAGTTCCCGTTCCGGTACGCGGTGCCGGTGCTGGCGCCCGGCGATCTGCGCTGCACCGCCGCGCAGCGGGATTCGTTCCGCCGGTTCACGCAGGTCGGGGATCCACTCGCGGACGATGTGGTCGCGATGTTCAAGCGGCTGCCGGTCGGTGAGGGCCGGCGGATGTTCGAGATGGCCGTGGAACGCGGTATCGATGCGGTGCCGAACGCGCCCGCCGAGTTGACGGCATTCTTCGGTCGGGTCGAGACGGACCCGTACTGGCTGGACCGCACCAAGATCGACCGCGGTGCCCGGGTGGTGGAACGCACCAGCGTCTGGGGCGGCATCGCGATGGGCATGTTCGCGCTGATGGGCGGCTATCTGGCCGCCCGCGCGGATAAGACACTGGTCGGCACCGGCGACCTCGACGCCATGGCGCCGCGCCGCCTGGCCGAAACCACCCAGTGGTGGCTCGACGTCACGACTCCCGGTGGGCTGCAACGCAATCAGGTCGGCTACAAGAGTGTGCTGCGGGTACGGCTGATGCACGCGCTGGTCCGGGCGGGTATGAATCGACGTCCAGATTGGGATTACGAAGCCTGGGACCATCCGGTGAACCAGGTGCTCACCGTCGGCACGCTCGGGCTGTTCTCGATGGCGAATCTGGTTGGCGCACAGGCGCTCGGCCTGCGCTTCTCGGCGCAGGAGAAGGATGCCGTATTCCAGCTCTGGCGCTATGTCGGCTTCCTGCTCGGCATCGACGCCGAAATCCTGCCGACCAATGAAACCGATACCTGGCGCGCTTTCTGGATCCTCGCCGATACCGAATTCATTCCCGACGAGGACTCCCGCCGCTTGGCCCAGGCCCTGGTCCCAGCCGCGGGTGGCCTGTTCATCGGCACCGACACCGCAGTTCAGCGCCTGATCCGCCGCGTGATCACCAGTTATATGGTCGCCTACAGCCGAATCGTCCTCGGCCCGACCAACTCCGATTTCCTCGGCCTGGAGAACAGTAAATTCTTCCAGAGCGCCGTCATGGCCACCGCCGTAGTCAACGGCGCATTGGAAGTACCCCGCCAACTCATCCCCGGCGCCACCCGCTTCCAGGAACGACTCGGTGCCCGAATCCGCGCCCGCCTGGTTCGCGGCTCCATCGCTCGCAACGGGGGCGACCGCACCTACGCTCGTCACGACACCTACGCCGCCCGCACCACCCTGCGCGCCGGGTAACCGATGGCCTGTGCGCTAGGTGGTCGGCCTGCGGCTCGTTCTGACCGATGCCGCCGTGGCATCACCGCGAGCTCTCGCGTGACCTTCGGTGGATGGCCGCGGTCAGTGCTTGGCCACGAATCGTCCTGAAAGTGGTGGCTGCCAGCCCGCTCGAAGCACTCTGCACGCAGCGATGCAGCCGAACGACGGTCGCATATCGTGTGATTGCCTCGCTTAGGTTGCGCGGCAGTTGTCAACGGTTGTTTGCCGCTGCCGGTGGACTTAGGTGGCGGTGTTGTGGTGGACCGTGGCTGGGCTGTGCGGCCCAGGCCGCTGTGGCGGTGCTCGGTGGCGTAGCGGTGCAGGAAGCCGCAGGGCCAGTGGGCGGCGGAGTGCGGCGGCCCGGGCTGTTGCCGCGGTGGGCGTGCACGAACGTCGCTTGCTGGTCGGTCGGTGCCATCGGTGCGCTCCGGATCATGCAGGCTAGCGGGCGTGATCCGCGTCCGAGCGCTCGTATTGCCGCTCGGCTGGTTGGGGGCGGCGCTGTTGGTGGCTGCCGGTGGTCGACTCGGCCGATGGTGCAGCCGTCAGAAGCATCGGACGAACATTTCTTGGCCGACTGCATCGAGGTGACCGGCCATTCCAGGGCGAATTCGGGGCTGCGATCTCCAGCGAAGGGGTGTCTGATCCGGCCGGCGCGGGATCGCGGTGTGCTGTGGCGCGGTCGGGGGATGTGGGGGTGGCGGTACGGTGCGGGGATGGTGGCGCGGGCGAAGGTGGGGTTGACCTTCGGGTTCTGCATCGGGGTCGGGGTGGCGGTGCAGGGCCGGATCAATGGGGCGTTGGGTGTGCGGTTGCAGGATGGGATCGCGGCTGCCTGTATCAGCTTCGGCCTCGGTCTGGTGGTGTTGTTGATCGCGTTCGCGGTCAGTCGGCGGTTGCGGGACGGGCTGGTGCGGGTGCGGCGGGCGGTGGCCGGTGGTGAGTTGCGGCCGGTGCAGTTGTTCGGTGGGCTCTGTGGTGCGTTTTTCGTTGCGTGCCAAGGACTTACCGTTGCGGCGATCGGCGTCACGGCCTTCACCGTCGCCACGGTCGGCGGTCAACTACTGAGCAGTCTGGTGGTGGACCGGCTCGGGTTGGCGCCGAACGGCCGTACCCCGGTCACGGTTTCGCGCGTCGGCGGCGCGGCGCTGGCCCTGGTCGCAGTGGTCCTCGCCGCGGCGGGACGGTCTGGTGCACCGGTCGGTTCCGCGGCGGTGCCCGAATGGCTGCGCACCGGGCCCACCGCCGCGCTGATCCTCTTGCCCGCGCTCGCCGGAATCGGACTGGCTTGGCAGCAGGCGGTCAACGGTCGCGTCGGCGCGGTCGGCGGCCCGTTCTCCGCCACCCTGGTGAACTTCGGCGTCGGCACGGCTGCCTTGTTCGCCATCGAGGCCTCGATCTTGGTCGGGACCGGCTGGCCGTCCGAATTCCCCAGTGAGCCATGGCTCTATCTGGGCGGTCTCATCGGCGTCGCCTTCATCGCCCTTGCCGCCGTCACCGTGCGCTGGATCGGCGTTCTGCTGCTCGGCTTGACCTCGGTAGCAGGGCAACTCCTGGCCTCGATCACCCTGGACCTCCTCACCCCAACCGGTGCCGGACTGTCACCAACTGCCGTAATCGGCTGCGCCTTGACCTTCATCGCGGTCGTCGTCGCCACTCGTTCGCGAGGCTGACCCTCAGCATCCGCGCTCCAAGTTCCAGCAGGCAGTCCCTGCCTGCAGTTCCGGTGATCGAGGTGTCGATGTCTAGGTAAAAACGCTTGCGAGGCCGATCCCATGTCTCGCCCGGCGATTTCGACATGCTCAGTTGCCGACGCGAGCTTGCGGGACAGGCACAGTCGACGCGCCGATATGCGCGCACGACCGAGCAAGTGGGCCGGTCTCAGCGTCCGCGCTCCGGCACCGAGGGGCTGTCCCACGCTCCGGGTCATCGACGCGGCGAAAGGTCGGATGTTGTCGGGGCTCGCGAGGCGGTCCCGAGTGTCTCGCGATCTGGTTCCGGCAGGCCCGGGGCATCAATGCGTCGGTACGCGAGCCATGGCCATGCGCTCGAGAGTGCGACCCCAGCATCGGGAGGCAGTCTTGTATTCGGCTGGTCTCCCGGCACCGGGTCGGTTCGGTTGTCGCACCTGTGGGTCGGGGCGGGGCCTAGCTCGAGGGCATGCGCCCGAACAGGGGTCACCCAGCGACGGCAACCGCAATGGCCGACATCGCCGGGAGACCTATCTCGCGGCGCTCGGATTCGTTCGGTTAGCTACTGCCGAACCAGCCTGGGGGGAAGAACCAGCCCGGAGGGAAGAACCACTGGTTGCCCCAGCCGCACCCCTGGTTGCCCCAGCCGTTCCATGGGTTCCCGTGGAATTTCCATGGGTTGCCGTGGCCGTGCCAGGGCTTGCCGGTGTCGAAGCCGAAGTCGAAGTCGAAGTCGCAATCAGTCTGTACTACACCGGGTCCAGGTGTCGGCGTTGCCATGGCGGGAGCCGCCACTGCCGTCATCGGAACCGTCATGGCCGCTCCAATTAGTGCGACCTTTGCGAGTAGTCGGCACGTACCGTTGCCGTGCACCTTGTTGGTGATCATGGTGCCTTCTTCCGGCGAGCCGTCGCGCGGACCTGACTCGCCGATCATCGAGTCCCGAAATTCCCCGACACTCCCGATTCTAGGAGCGCACGGTAGGTCCTACCAGCACGCCAGCGGCTGGATTGCCTCGGATTTCAGAACCGACCAGCAGTCGGCAAAGGCCCATGGGGGCCAGGATTCAGACGAGCTTGCGTGAGCGCAGCTCATGTCCCTTGGAGGTTTTGCACCGGCCCGATTCCAGGTCCCACTGCCACCCGTGCAAATTGCAGGTGAGATTGGTTCCTTCGACCACGCCGAATTTCGACAGATCCGCCTTCAGATGTGGGCAGCGGCGCTGGACTTCCCAGCCGGCCAATTCCGTCGAGGCGGAATCGTCGTGCGCCTCGGCGAACCAACCGTCCGCGTAGGCGATCCGCTCATCGGTGAGGCATTTGAAGAAGGTGTACAGGAATTCGTTGTAGCCGCCGATACGCCAGGCCTGGAATCGGGTGGACAGGAAAATGGTGTTCACCCAGTCCGGCTCCTCCTCGCGCAGCACGGTGCGCACCAGTTCCGGCGGGATCCGGAAGCCGTACCGGTACTTGCCTTCACCCTCGACCGGCCCGCGCACCACCCGCTTGGGGAAGTCCAGCACCACGGTTTCGTCACCGATGACCAGCCCGACCGGATAGCCGATCCCGTCGCAGATCAGATCGCTCTGCTTCATGATCGGCTCGAACAGCGCCTGCAGCGGTTCCAGCAGTCGCTCGTCACCAGTTGCCCACGCAGCCTTTTCGGCCGCCAGCACGGGCGCGAAACGCTGCGCCATCAACTCGATGTATTCGGCCTTGTTGTCATAGATCAGGCCCGGCTCGAACGGATGGGTCAGCGTGAGTTCCGCACCGCGCACATCGGCGACCGAACCCGGAATCATCAGGATTCCGCCCTCGTTGCCGTGGATCTTCATCTGTTCCAGGAACACCATCTGGTCCGGGAAGATATTGCCCTCGTCGCCGCGATCGTCGTTGAGGTAGCGCAACTCGTCGTCGAGGAATACCGGCGGACCCGCCGATGGCACCACCCAGGTGGCGCCGACCTGCTCGATATAGCTGCGCGCCCGGTCCATTCCGCGCTGACGCTTCTGCTTACCGAAATTCGACTTGGTCCGCGCGGGAATGTCGTAGACCATCGGATACCAGATCGCGCCGGAGTACTGCAGCAGGTGGATATCGATATGCCCGAATGCGTCGTGCAGCACATCCATATCCACCGGACGGGCATCGTTCATATTGAAACAGGTGGTCTCGCCGTCGGAGACGATCAGCCCGGAGTCGCCGATCGGTCCGTCGGCGGGTGCGCGCAGCGCGATGATCATGATGTCGATCTCGCCGCCGGGCCCGGCCACCCGGTGCTTCACCGAATCCTCGGTCTCGAAGAACTTGTGGAAGCCGAGCTTCTCCAGTTCCCGCTTCAGATCCGGCACCGGATAGTCCGGCAGCAGCACGGTCGCGTCCTTGTTGACGTGCTTCGCCAGGTGCGCCGCGTCGAAATGGTCGCGGTGCAGATGCGAGACGTACAGGAAATCGCAATTGCCCAGCTCGTCCCAGTCCAGCTGGGTGTTGTCCGGAAACGGGAACCACGAACCGAAGTACGCGGGATTGACCCAGGGATCGCAAAGGATCGACCCGGCCGCGGTGCGGATGTGGAATCCGGCGTGTCCGACGCTGGTGATCTGCACGAGCTGTTCCTCCTGACCGGTTACCAGCCATCAAGGGTAGTGGTTAGGCAGAAACGTCGCCGATGCAGTAGCCCTCGTTGCCCGCGGTCAGGGTGAAGGTTCGGGTCTGTGTCACACCCGAGGAGTTCGTGACCGGAACCTCGACGGTGACGTAGCCCGCGCGCAGCCGCTCCGAGCGGATCTCCTGATCGGTGAATTTCGTGGTGCCGGTGAGCCTGCCCGGGTTGTTGGCCAGCGGCGGAGCTGTCGGACTTCCGGTTCCGCTCGGGTCCCAGTTCGCCGGGCTCGCCTTGCAGACCAGTGGGTAGGTTCCCTCTTTATCGGCGGGATCGAGCGGGGTGCCGACGAAGCGGGACAGATAGCGCCGCACAGTATGCCTGGCATCGGCCTCATTGGGCCCGGCATCGGCGCCGTCCTGCGCCACCCATGGGCAGACGATCTGGGACGAATTCTTCGTGGCCGCCACGAGTTCGTCCCGATCGAAGGCGACGGTCGTGCCCGCGTTCTGCCAGGTGACGGTGTTCTGTGTGGTGGTAGCGGGTTGTGCGAGGGCTTTGAGGATCGCCGTCTGCTCGGTGGCCATATCGGCCACATTGCCCGGAGCCAGCATCCAGCATTTAGACCGCAATTCGGCGGGTGTCGAACCAGCCAAGACGGCCCCGAAGCGCGCCGCGACATCCGTCGCGCCGGGCAGGCCGGGGACCGCGCCGACCGGCACCGCGAACGCCTGCGCCACGGCCATAGGAGTTGTGGTCGCAATCGCGGCGGCCTGCGTGGTGGCAGTCGGCCCCGACGTTCGTTCCAGCTCGTCGCCGGGAATGCCGGATACGGAATCACAGCCGGTGAGCAGGACGGCGCCGGTCAGCACCAGACCACCCATGATGGCCACCAGCCCTCTCCGGTCGCGTTCGCGCGGGTCCTTCCAGTCGCGTTCACGCGGTATCGGGCGGGCGCGTTCCACTTCGAGGGTCCTCTTTCATAGACGTTGAGCGACGGGTCAGACGCGCGCAGTCGCGGCGGCTCTGCCGGATGGGACAGTCAGCGACTACGCTAGCGGAATTGTGGAACCCGTCTACCGGACGATAATCGGGCTTGCCCGTACCGTCTTCTTTGTCGAAGGTTTGAAGTTCAGCGTCAAGGGCGCTGAACATATTCCGGCGCGCGGTGGTGCCGTCCTGGCGGTGAACCACACCGGCTACATGGACTTCACCTACGCGGGTCTGCCGGTGCGCACCCCCAAGCGGTACATCCGCTTCATGGCCAAGAAGGAGGTGTTCGACAACAACATCTCCGGCCCGATCATGCGGGCGCTCAAGCACATTCCGGTCGATCGGTCCGCGGGGGCCGACTCGTACCAGGCGGCACTCGAGTACCTCCGCAAGGGCGAGTTGGTCGGCGTCTACCCGGAGGCGACCATCAGCCGCAGCTTCGAGATCAAGGCCTTCAAATCCGGCGCCGCGCGCATGGCGATCGAGTCGGACGTGCCGATCATTCCGATCGTCATCTGGGGCGCCCAGCGTGTGTGGACCAAGGGCTTCCCGAAGCGTCTGGGCCGCACCAATACTCCGATCTCCATTGCCGTCGGCGCACCGATCCAGCCCTATGAGCCCGCCGCCGAACTCACCGCCGACCTCCGCAGCACCATGCAGGCCATGCTGCTGGATCTGCAGCAGGACTACGTACACGAACCCGGCGCGTACTGGGTACCGGCACGTTTGGGCGGCAGTGCGCCTACCCTCGAAGAAGCTGATGCCATGGATACCGCCGAAGCCGAGGAGAAGGCGGCGCGCCGGGCATCCGGGGATTCGTTGTAGGGGACACTATGTCGCGGGAACCGGTCTATGACATTCTCACCGGTTTGGTTCGCACGATGTTCGCGGTGCAGGGTCTGCGCATCGACATCACCGGCCAGGACCGGATTCCGCGCACCGGCGGCGCCGTACTCGCCGTGAATCACACCGCCTACCTGGACTTCATGGAGGTCGGGCTGGTCGGGCGCAAATCACGGCGCAATGTCCGCTTCATGATGAAGGCCGAACTCGAGCACGGCATCGTCGGCTTTCTCATGAAGCACTGCAAGGCAATCGGCGTCGATCGCGCGGCCGGAGCGGCATCGTTCCGGCACGCCCTCGAGGCGTTGCGCGGAGGCGAACTGGTCGTGGTTTATCCGGAAGCGACGATCAGTCGCAGTTTCGAACTCAAGGAATTCAAATCCGGCGCGGCTCGTATGGCGATCGACGCGGACGTGCCGATCATTCCGATCGTTATATGGGGCGCGCATCGCATCTGGACCAAGGGTTTCCCCAAAAAGCTCGGCCGCCATCGTTTTCCGATCAATATTCGCATCGGCGATCCGATCCCGCCCGACCGATCGACCGACGACCTGACCGCCGAAATCCGTACGCGGATGGGCGAATTACTCGAACAGGCGCAAGCGGGCTATCCGATGCCCGAGGGTGCGCCTTGGGTTCCGGCCCGACTCGGCGGCAGTGCGCCCACCCTTGCCGAGGCCGCGGTGCTCGAGCAAGAAGAGATGGCCCGACGTCGCGCTGCGGCTCAGCGGAAAACTCGCTGAGTTGGTCAGGCAGACCGGCACGGGGTCGGTGCGGGCACGTTTCCCTGGAAGAACTTGGCCGGTGGCACACCCATGAGTGCTTTGAAGTCCGCCGACATGTGGGATTGGTCGTAGTAGCCGTGGATGGCTGCGACGTCGGCCAATGAAACCTCCGTGTTGCTCGCATCGACGAGGATCCGGCGGACGCGGCCGATCCTGGCGAAATGCTTTGGGGGGATGCCGATTCCGTTGGTGAACAGGTTGCGTAGTTGGCGTTCGCTGACGGCGAGGGCGGTGGCGAGGTCGCGGACCGTTGGCGTTGCGGATATGGCGGCTACCGCATCGCGGACAAGTTCGCGGTGGCTGCGTTGGGTCGCGTCTTCGGAGATACGTTGTGGGAGAGCCTCTTCCAGAAAAGGCAGGACCTGTTCCGCTGGCAGCATGGCGAGTTCGTTCGCCAATTCGGCGGCGACGCCGGGGACCTCGGCGAGGCGGACGACACGATCGGCGAGTTCGGCGGCGGGAACGCCGAGTAGTTGGCGGGTGGCGCCGGGGGCCAGGCGCAGGCGGGCGCAGCCAGCGGGTTTATCCGCCTTGGAGTACGAGGCGCGGGTTTGCGGGCCGAGGACCAATGCGTCGGGGCGGTCGGCAGCACGCAGCACGATCGTCGTGCCAGCATGCGGCACATGCGTGAACGGTAGGGACGCATCGGTGGCGGAGGGGAACCGTCCCAACTCGGTGATCCACGGACGCAGCGATTCCGGCGCGGGCACTGTGGCTTCGATCAGGTCTACCTGCATGGTCACCCGACCCACTGTAAGCAGCTCACAGCCGGATACAGCGCCCGAAGCCGTGCCGAAATTTCCTATCGAACAGGGTGGCTTCGGCGGCACGCTCTCCTCATGATCGTCATCACCGGTGCCACGGGCACCATCGGCAGTGAAATCGTCCGTCAGCTGGCCGCACGTGGAGTGCGGGTCCGCGCGG
This sequence comes from Nocardia sp. NPDC006982, assembly GCF_042869435.1. Lineage (NCBI taxonomy): Bacteria > Bacillati > Actinomycetota > Actinomycetes > Mycobacteriales > Nocardiaceae > Nocardia > Nocardia sp. NPDC006982. The sequence continues at coordinate 838,475 of NZ_JBIAFV010000002.1, forward strand.
TGACGCGGAATCCGGAGCGGGTGCCCGCCGGGGTCGAGGTGGTCCGGGGCGATTACCACGACCCCGACTCGATGGCCGCCGCTATGACCGGCGCGGATGCGGCCTTCCTCCTCGGTGTCCTCGGCCCCGACGACGCCGAAACCGATCGCGAGCTGGTCCGCACGGCTCGCGACGCGGGTGTGCGCCGGATCGTCAAACTTTCCGCCATCGGCACCGGCGATCCGCAACTCGGCCGCGTCGGCACCTGGCATATGCCTGGCGAGCAGGCGGTTCGCGACAGCGGTGTCGAATGGACGATCCTGCGTCCGACCAGCTTCGCCTCCAACACGTTGAGCTGGGCCGATCCCATCCGATCCGGCCGGCCCGTGCCGAATCTCACCGGTACCGGCAGCCAGGGCGTCATCGATCCACGTGACGTCGCCGCAGTCGCCGCCGAGGCTTTGCTGAGACCCGGCCACTCCGGCCGCATCTACACCCTCACCGGCCCTGCGCTGCTCACCTGCGCCGACCAGGTCACCACACTGGCGACGATCCTCGGCCGCCCACTGGAGGTTGTCGACGTGCCGGAAGACGTTGCGCGCGAACACATGATCTCGTCAGGCATGTCCCCGGAATTCGCCGACGGAGCACTGGCCGGCCAGGCCTATGTCCGCGCCGGCGGCAACGCAACGCTCACCGACGACGTCCACCAAGTCCTGGGCCGCGCACCCCGCAGCTACGCCGATTGGGCCGCCGACCACGCCTCCTTCTTTACAGCTCTCGCCGACCACCGCGCTCCCTGATGCGCCAACGTCGAATGTCCGATTTTCATTTGGACGCGATGACGGACTACAGTTTTGGACGCACGTCGTTGCGGCCCTCCCGGACCCCGACGAAGCGCATGCGGATGTAGCGCAGCTGGTAGCGCATCACCTTGCCAAGGTGAGGGTCGCGGGTTCGAATCCCGTCATCCGCTCCACGAAAACACCAGGTCAGTAGCGTGAGCTACCCTGGTGTAGACGCGCATGTCACCACATGTGTCACCACTTGCGGTCACGACAGCTTCTCAGGGCACCCACCGGCTCTGGAGGCTTCATGCTCACACCCCGCCCGCGACCCCGTAGCAACGGGTCGATCGCCTGGCAGGTTCCGTTCCACTTCTACGACGAGACCGGGCGTCGACGCTCGACCTCGGAGACCTTCGACGACTTCGAGGCCGCGGCGCGCTGGTGTGAGCTGGCCGAGGTGGTCGGTGTCGCCGAGGCGCGCCGGATCCGGGAGATCCAGCTCGGTGCCGGAGTGCGGTATACGACGCTTGTCGAGTGGTTGCGCAAGTACACCGCGCGCCTGACCGGTATAGAGGAACGCACCCGTGCCGGCTACCTCCGCTACATCGATGTCGACATCGAACCGTTCTTCGGCTCCTCGCTGCCGATCACGGCGTTCAACCAGGATCTGGACGCGGCCTGGATCGTGCACCTCGAGCAGGACAAGGGCAACGGCGCGAAAACCATTCACAACAAACACGGATTCCTCTCCGCCGGTTTGAACGCGGCGGTGGCCGAACGACCGTCACCGTTGATCCCCTACAACCCGTGCCTGGGTATTCGGCTGCCGCGCCACGACGCGCCGGAGCTCGACATCTTCGACAACGACGAATGGGAGCTCTTCGAGCAGTTGATGCCGCCGCGGTGGCGCCCGCACGCCGAGTTCAACCTGGTCTCGATGGCGCGGCCCAGCGAGGTCACCGCCATCCAGATCCGCGACATCGACAAGCGGACCGGCGATGTGCGTATCAACAAGGCGTGGAAGTACGTCGGCGGTGAGATGAAGCTGGGAAAACCGAAGTCCTCGCGCGGTATTCGCACCGTCACGGTTCCGCTGGAAACCCTCGAGCGCTTCGACCTCGACCGTCCGGGGGACGAGTTGCTGGTCCACACCAGCAACGACACCCCGATCAGCGCGGGCTACTTCTACGCCAAAGCGTGGGTGCCCGCCATACGCCGTCTTCGTGCTCTCGCCGACGGCAACCTCGAACCGTTCGGCCCCAACGCCCAATGGAAAGGCGCGGACCCGGAGGATCTGCTGGAGCAGTTCGCCGACGCGATCGCCTCGATGCGCCACAAACGGCTCACCCCGTACACGCTGCGCCACACCGGCATCTCCTGGAAGCTCCAGGACGGCGTCCCCCTGTTCGTCGTGTCCCGCGACGCCGGACACAAGTCGGTCAACACGACCGATGCCCGTTACGGCCACAACGACCGCCGCGCCAGCGCCGCAGCCGCCCAAGTCATCGCCAACCGGCTCCCACGCGCCCGCGCCGCGATGCTGCGCACCGTCGCCTGAACCAGCCACGTCCCGAGCACTCCACCTGCCCACCAGGATTCATTTCATCACCGCAGCGTCGGAATGAAATGAAATGGAATGAAACGGAATTCCATGATGCTGAAAGCCGTCAACCCACGCACCACAACCACCGACACCCCGACGGGATGCCAGTTCCCCTTGGACAACGGCGGTACATGCGAAGCCGAAGTCATGAGCAGCGGCAGACCGGGCGCACCCCGCAAATACTGCGACAACCCCGACCACACCGCCCAGAAAGCGCTGCGCCGCAAGCGTAAAGCCGACGACAAGTCCGCCAAGCGCATGGAGCAGCGCCCGTCGCGTCCGGTCACCAATGGCATGAATGCCCTCGCCGATCTTGTCGACCGCATCGAGCTGACGCGCGCGGAACTGGCGGCCATGCTGGTCGACGCCGGTGAATTGATCGCCGAGGTCACCGACCCTGCGGTTATCGACGGTGAGATCGCCGAGATTCGACGGGACGCGACCGTCCGCATCGCCGCCGCCGAACAGGCCCGCGCCGACGCAGAGAAAGCGGCCACGGTCATGGCGCGTCAGCTGGAACGTGCGGTCGAACTCGAGGAGCTGGCCCTGGCCGCCGCCGACGAAGCCGCCGAGGAAGCACAGCAGGCCAAAGACCTTGCAGCACAAGCCGCCACCGACGCACAAGAGCGCATTGCCGAGGTAGAGGCAGATCGCGACCGGGTCTACGAAGAGGCCGAGACCGTCCTGAAGGAAATGCGCGGACACCTCGACGCAGCCCGCGTGGCGCAGGCTCGCGCAGACGGCGAACGAGATACCGAAGTCGTCAACGCGGCGACTGCGGCTGAGGAGAACGCGACGCTGCGACATCGGCTCGAGTACCAGGCTACTGAACACCGACTTCAGCTCGAGCAGCGTGATGTGGAGTACTCCCGGGCGATCACGGCCGCCCACGCAATGGCCGACCGCGCCGCGCGCGAACATCGCGAACAAGTCAGCGAGATCCTACGGACATACCGCGGGCAGATCGGTTCGATGCACATCGATCGCCAGGCCGAACAAGGCACGGCCGATGCCGATCTGGTTGGCCCACAACAGCAGCGGTCTGCCAAGGACTGAAGATGGACCGGGCCGCCGCTGCGCCTTCCACGGCCGTGAACTACGACGCCACGGAATGGGTTGCATGCGCGCGGTTTCGCCCGGGGGATATCCATCCTTGCACGGTTCTGACCGCCGATAAGCAACGGAATCGGTTGTCAAACAGGTAATTGTGCTATCGGAAGCCGTGCGGTGCCGTCGGCCGGAACCCGTCACAGGGGTGGTGCAATGGCCAGATCAACACACCGGCGTGGTTCTGGCTGACGCAATACTGGAACCCCCCCACAACCGCTGGTCCCGGCGCACAGCCGGAAAACGGGATTACGCAGGGGCAGGCCCTGTCGCACTGCATGCGCGCAGTGCTGCTCTCCAACCGGTCACATGGGAGACAGAAGTGCCTTCCAGCCAGGCTGCTGAGGGGTACGAGATGGGAAGACGACGTGGTCGCCGCGGATCGAACGCGGCGGCGTTCATGTTCATGGCCGCCGTTGCCGCGCTGGTAGTTGCACCCAAGGTCGCGGACATCGCCCAACGGCAAGCCGTGATACTCGCCTCTGTTGGGGTGTGTGCGTTGGTCGTCGCCGCTGGCGCCGTCATGCTGGCGGTGCGGCATCGCCGCCAGGAGCGTGCTCGCGATGACGCGCGCGTGCTGGCAGCACTACGGCAGAACTCGCTGAGTCCGTCCGAGTTCGAGGAAGCACTGGCCGCGTTGTGCCGCCGCGACGGCTGCACCGACGTCCAGGTAGTCGGCGGATCCGGCGATCTGGGCGCTGACGTGATCGCGAGAGCACCGGACGGCCGCCGAATCGTGCTGCAAGCCAAGCGATACCGCAACGGCCGCAGCGTGGGCAGCCAAGACGTGCAACGGTTCGGCGGAACCGCGCACACCATCCACGGCGCCGACGTGGCGGCCGTGGTGACCACCGCGCACACGTTTACCCCGCAAGCACGCGCGTACGCGGCCAAGGCCGGGATCCTGCTCATGCCAGCAAAAACGCTCGTAGCGTGGGGATCACAGTCCGGGCCGACTCCCTGGAATTGAAGTCGGCCGACTTCTGACCTCAGGGCAATGTGGGATCGCAGATCAACTCGATGACCAGCACGACGTCCTCGCCCTCGTCGGCATCGACGGGCGGCCGTCGGGGGTCGGGGAGCAGATCCGCCCAATCCGGCGCTAAGCACAGGTCCGCGACCGCCTGGACGTTGTGTATCAGCCCGGCTGCACGCCGTCGCGTCAGAAGCCGCCACCGCAGGAGGAGAAGCCGCCACCGCAGGAGGAGTGGCCGCCGTAGCTGGAGTGGCCACCGATGTATGGGCCGGAACGGGTCGGCGGGCGGGACGGGATGCGCCGGGAATCGTTCCAGTGGCCGGGAGCTACTACGGCCCACCAGGTTGCGAAGTCTGCGCCGCTGACGTGCTCGATCTCGGCGCGATCGGCGGCGGCCCAGTGCACGGTGTAGCCGGTGAGGTGGTGGGTGGGGCGCTGGAGCTCGTCGATCAGTTCGCCGGTGGTCAGGGTCGAGTCGTCGGCGCGGAAGATGTGGACGGTTCGGTCGGATTCGGTGACGCGGTAGTTCCATCGGGTCTGGGCCGCCAGCTCGGTGAAGCGGTCATCGCGTTTTTCCCGCTCGCGCTGGGCTTTCCAGAGTCGTGCCTGTTCTTCCTGTGCGCGTGCGTCGGCCTCGTCCACGCGGGGCTCGATCTGCTCGCGGACGGGGCGATAGCGCTCGGCGATGTCGTGCAGCCGCTGTTCGAGTCTGTCGAATGCCTGCCGTGACGCGGTTCGGCTGCGGCGGCGGGCCGCCGACCAGCCGGAACCACGCCGCAGTCCGGGTGAGAAGCCGCCCTCGATCCGCATGCCGAGATCGTGGACGAGCTGCTGTTCAGCGGTCCACAGTGCATCCAGCGCGGCGGTCTGGGCCCGGGCCCACGCGGCGGATTCCCCGTCGGTGGCCTCGACTCGGATACTCCGCGTCGCCGTCCTCCGGTCGAGACAGGTCCACCCGCGCTCGTCCCGGCCTTCGGGCGTGTCGACGGCATAGATCTCGACGAATGCCCGGCCCGGGTCGAAACCCGCCATCTGCCGGTCGTTCAGGGCATAGCGGAAATTGAACGAATAGCGGTACAGCGTCACCGATACCATCGTGTTCCTCCCCACAGGTACCTCCACGATAGTGCCGGTGTGGTCAGGACGGGCCGGGCTTCGCAGTGGAATTGCCATAGGCATGGCGGGCGTGCCCAGCTTCCGGTCGTCCCAGCTGCATTCGCGACCGCGACTCGACTCACATCAGCAGGTCGAATCATCGAAGAGGGCGGGCCCACGCCACACCTGGAAAGTGAAGCGCTAAAACACGATCCTGGCCGAGAGTCGAGGAACTGGATCGCGTCGAGTGGGGAGGCCGAATCTCAGAAGGCATCCTCAATCGTGTTCATTAGTCGGCCCTGTCAACGACAGGCCCGTGGGGTCCAGTTGGCCGAAGAGTCGCGGTAAGAACCATTCCTGAGCGTGCTCAACTCGAGATATTCGCATCAGATGCAAGATTCCTTCATCTGATGAAGTCGGTTCCCCGGCTACTTGGATGACTATCCATCTGCGACAACCTGATTGGGCGCAGGGTGAGACCGTCGCGGGTGTGAGGTCGAAGGTGTGCCTTCGGTGTCGGCGAGCGAAAGGGGCGGCGCTGCAGCCGATTCTGAGGGATAGGGATCTGGCCAGACGCGGGTCAGTGGCCTTTGCGTCCGGAAAACGCTTGTTTGCATTGAGTTGTGACCTCGTTACAGGCCGATCCGCGCGTCTTCTCCTATGACAATGAAAGCGTGTTCGACGCGGGTTCGCCAGTCCGAGTTCGGCGGTTGGTTGAGCTATGTGCGACATCGAAAAGGCCCGCCTAGCGCGTGCGTAGAGGCACTGTCATCCGGGCAACGGGCGGAATGAACCTACCGGCCACCGATCGCAGCGCCACCAGAGTAAGCGTTGAGAACCGATCGTTTTACGACACCTCATATGAGATTGAATTTCTGCAACCACCGACCCCGGGTCGGCACCCTCGGCCGGGCCGGGTCTCGAAACCATGGTTTCAAGACTCACGACGGACGAAGCTGCCCGTCCCCTCTGTGGGGTTGTCCATGGCCGCAAGGGGCAGCGTCTCAACTCAACGGGCATCCATAAGACTGCGTTGTGAGCACAGCTCTGCGCGACCGGTACGAGGCCGACTCGGTTCGTCGATAGCCTCATCTCACGATGTCGGGGTCAGTCTGCTGCGTTCTTCTTCCGCGTTACCTGCCACCAGACGAGGGTCGCAGCCCCAGCCGCAATCATCACACCACCTACGATCGGCAGCTGGTCTTGGGCTGAGCGCCGGTCCTGATAGGAGGTCGAGCTATGATCCGATTCCCGCACACATCGATCCCCCTGGTGCATCGTTTGGCCACCACATGTCGGGTTTTTACCGTGGTCGCAGGAGCCGAGCACAAACAACAATGCCCCGCCAAGAATTGCCAGCATGGCTGCCTGCGCCAGCCGGTCACGCCAGGTGACGCCCTCGCTCATCAGACTTCCCTCCCCGTTGGGTTTGGCCGCATACGTTCAGAGCGAATCACTTTCGCTCTGCGCGCGGAATAAGGTTAAAGCGCAGCCGATGTCCCCGATGCCCGGATCAAAGAACGCCCATTTATCGGCTGCCGGAAAACGGGACAATTCGGATGGTCCTCGGGCCCTCGGGCCGGTCTCAGCCGTACGGCCAGCGCCGTTTGCGGTTGCCTCGGGGAGCGCACCGCCAGCCGTCTCGATGCGGGACGAGGTATCCGCAATCGGCGAGCAGGGCCAGGGCGTCGGCCAGTTGGTCGACGGTGATTCGGCCGCAGTCGGCGAAGGCCGCCCGCCCCGCAGTAGTCCACGACGGGCCCCTGCTGGGTGAGCAGATACCCCAGCAGGCCGATGGCGGTCCAGCTGAGGCGACGGCCGCGCGCCACGCTCACCCGCAGCCTCAGCAGTTCGAGAGTGGCGGGCCGGTCGGTGGCCTTGAAAATCCGCAGCGGCGACTCGAGGTCCGAGAGGTCCGGGTGCACCGGCCGATTATGGTGCGGTGGCTTAACCGCGCCAGCTTCCGATGCCTCCCCACACCGCTTCCAGCTCCCGCGACCGGCCGGGCATGGCGCTCATCTCGTCGGCGACCGCGGCATGCACGGCTCGCATCAGATCCATCCCACCCTCATCGTTCAACTGGCTGCCGATCTGCGCGGCGCGCTCGTCAGTGAGAAAGCCCCGCATCACGCCGATCGTGACCAGTTCCCGCACGACCTCACTGTTGGCCAATTCGGCCCAGGCCGTGTGGATGGCTTCCCGCGAGATGCCGTCCCCCTCTCCCGCGACCACTACTCGGGCAGCCGCAGCCAGCCGACCCCAGGCGGTGCCGGCCGGGCTGCGGGCGTTCTCGAGTGCCTGCCGGGCGGCAACGGTGTCGTCGTGGTCCGGACCGAGGATCCGCGCCAGGTCGCGAACGGTGGCCTCGAACCATGGGATGGCCTGGTCAGGGCGGCCGACAGCTACGCGCGCTTCGCCGAACTTGCGGCGCGCCTCCACCGTGGCCAGGTTGTCGGTTGGTGGCATCCCCTTCGGGCCGTCGCTAGTTGCGCTGGCACTGTCTGACATTCCGCACTCCCCTTCAGGCCGCATTCGTTCGGCGCAGAATACCGACTTGGCGAACATGGTTACGGCGCAATCATGTTCCCGCTGCTGGCATCCAGGAAGGCGACGAGCTCGCCCGCGCACTGGCATTCGTGCGCAAGCTGCCGATTTGGTTCACTTATCGGTGTCGAGAATCGTTCGTTTTATCGACACCGGGCCGCCGGGACCGGAAGTCCTGGTCGCCCTCGCGCCGCGAGAGTCTGAAAAACGTGTCGAAAACCCTTGGTGTCCAACAAGTGTCAGACCTTTCTCGTCCAGTCCGGGCATGACCGATACCTTCGACCGGCCGCCCACGCTCGTCCTCGACGGTGATGCACTCGATCCGATCGGCGGGGTCGGCAACGGACGAGTGTCCACCAAGGGGCAGAACTGTGACTCGCGGCGGAAATTGGCGGTGTTCTCGCGCCGTTGAGTGGCGGTCTGGTGAACACGGTCGGGTGGTGCCGATGACGAGGGGGCTGCGGGAGGTTTCTATGACGTCGGCGGCTCGGGCGTGAACACCCGCCTGGCCTCGGAGGGTGAGGCACACGGGTCGGCTGTACACGGCGAACTCGTCATCGCCACTGGCCGGTCCGACGTGTTCGCCGTGGATCGCCGAGATTCCGTGTCTATTTGCGGTATTCGCGGAACGTGGCGCGCAGGTCGTCGACGATGAGGTCGGGTTCTTCCATGGCGGCGAAGTGGCCGCCGCGGTCGAATTCGGTCCAGCGCACGATGTTGTGGTTACGTTCGGCGATGCGGCGGACCGGGATACCGAGGTCGTGCGGCATCACCGCCACGGCGACCGGCACGTCGGTCTCGGGTTCCGACGCTCCCCACGTGGCGGCGCCTTCGTAGTAGTAGCGCGCCGACGATCCCGCGGTAGCGTTGAGCCAGTAGATCATGACGTTGGTCAGCATTGCGTCACGGTCGACGGCGTCTTCGGGTGCGTTGGTGGAGTCGGTCCAGTCCTTGAAGCGTTCGACGATCCAGGCCAGTTGGCCCACCGGTGAATCGGCGAGGGCATAGGACAGGGTCTGGGGGCGGCTTGCCTGCAGCATCGCGTAGGCGCCGAGTTCGTATTGGGCGCGCCGGACCAGTTCGAGGGCACGCCGTTCGGCAGGGTTGTCGAGGTCGGCGGTCTCCGGGGTGACCGTGGCGGAGGCGATCATCGTCAGATGCACGGCGACCAGGTGTTCGGCGTCGATGACCGCCAGCTGTCGAGAGATCGCGGCGCCGGTGTCTTCACCGTGCGCGGCGTAGCGGTCGTAGCCGAGTCGGCGCATCAGTTCCGCCCATGCCTGTGCGGCCCGTGCGGTCGACCAGCCGACGGCAGGCCCGGAGAAGCCGTAGCCGGGGATGGTGGGCACGACGACGTGGAAGGCGTCCTCTGCTTTGCCGCCGTGGGCCACCGGGTCCGTCAACGGCCCGATCACATCGAGGAATTCCACGATCGATCCGGGCCATCCGTGCGTGAGCACCAACGGCAATGCGTCGGGTTCTGCCGAGCGGACGTGGATGAAATGCACGTCGTGGCCGTCGATTTCGGTGCGGAACTGCGGGAAGGAGTTGAGTCGGGTCTCCTGGGCCCGCCAATCGTAAGTGTTGCGCCAGTAGTCGACCAGCTCTCTGGTGTAGTCGAGCGGGATGCCCTGTCGCCACCCCGCACCGGGATCCGCGTCGGTCCAGCGGGTGGCGTCCAATCGCCGATTCAAGTCGTCGAGCTGCTCTTGGGGGACATCGATCCGGAACGCGGTGATCTCTGTGCTCATGAGAATCACACTAGGACCCAGCTAGGACAGCTTCTGCCCTAGGTTTGAGGAAGAGTGTGTCGTGTGTTGGAGACCTCAGCCCGGCTGCTCGAACTCCTGTCGCTGCTGCAGGTCACCAATCCGGCAGAGACCGATCGCGACAATCTGCCCATACCTGATGTATCGCAGTTCATCTGCGCGACCACACACCGGATCAACTGGCAACGGACAGATGCGTTGTTGCTGTTGGGCACGGCCTGGAGGCAGGTGCAGGGCAACACCTGGCGGTCTCCTCCAGACCGTGCTGTTCCCTGCTGCGCTGTCTGCTTTCAGCGCGGCAGGGTGCTCATCAGGTGTTGTGCTGGGGTGGAATTCGTCGGCGAGGTCGGCGACGTCGTCGCTGTTCGGGGTAGTCGGTTTCGTTGGTCGTTGCTGGTGAGGGCGTGTGTGCCGGGCGGGGGAGCCGTTTCGTTGGTTTGCTGGTTTGGTCGATTGCGGCGGTGATGTCGGAGGCGGTGAGGAACCACGTCCGGCCTGCCTTATGTCCCGGAAGGTTGCCTGCTCTGAGTTGTATGAGGTACCAGCGTCGTGATTTGCCGAGAGCCTGCGCGCCTACTTCGACTGGGTATGTGGGCTCGTGTGGGGGTGACACCTCGTGACCGACTTCGGTGGCCGGCTCACTTGGACGACTATCCATCTGCGACAACCTGATTCGGCGCAGGGTGAGACCATCGCAGGTGTGACGTCGAAGGCGGCCCCTCGGTGTCGGCGAGCAATAGGGGAGGCGCTGCAGCCGATTCTGAGGGATAGGAATCTGGCCAGACGCGGATCAGTGACCTTTGCGTCCGGAAAACGCTTGCTTGCATTGAGTTGTGACCTCGTTACAGGCCGATCCGCGCGTCTACCCCTATAGCAATGAAAGCGTGTTGGACGCGGATTCGCCAGTCCGAGTGCGGCGGTTGGTTCAGATATGTGCGGTATTGCCTTTCGCTTGTCACGTATTTGGCTACGCGACAGAGCATTCCGGCTCTTCGAACGTCGGTGGGGAGGATCGGTCGCTGTGACCTCCGTCGCATAGCGCTGGCAAGATTCGGTGGACCGAGGCGAGCTGACCGGCACTTTGGCGGTCTCGCGCAATTCGTATCGTTCGTTGTCCCGGTTCAGCTCGATTAGGCGATAGTGCTGTCATCTGCTCGACAACCTCGTTGTGGCTCAGGTCATTTCGCATGAGTAGGTCGTGGAGGTCCGTCCACGATGCGTCTTCGGGCGTAGGCGGTTCGTCGCGGGATTTGATTCGTTCCGCCGCCGCGTTGCATCCGCTGGGCGTGATTCCGTGGTTCGGCCTCGTCGGATCGAGGCCTGCTGACCGCGGCCGCGCTATTTGTCGTCGTTCCAGCTGTGCCAAAACGAAGTGTTGCCGCTGGCGATGACCGCTTTCAGAGCGCTGGGGCGTAGGTCTGTCGTGTCGATCTGGTCTATTGGGAGCCAGTCGAATTCGAGGTGGTCTTCTCGAGTGGACGGTGTGCCGTCGAGTTCTGCGTCGAAGATGAGGTCGATTTCGTGGTGTGCGTTGCCACGATCGGTGTACCTGTGCTCGATTACACCGGCGAAGCCGGTGATCCTGCCTGCGGTTCCGAGTTCTTCGGCGAGTTCGCGGATGAGTGCGGATTCGACGGGTTCGCCGGGTTCGACATGTCCGCCGGGGAGGAAGGTCCATGTTTTGCCGCGTTCGCGTGCCACGAGTAGCCGACCGTCATCGCGGATGATCGCGCGGGCAATGATTTCGGTGGCGGCGCTCATCGGTGGCTCTTCGTGTCGAAGGTCGTTTTGGTGTGGATAGGGTGATTTCGGAGCTTACCGCTGAGGTTATGGCGGTTGGGGCAGGTTGTTGCCGACGTGGGCGTGGTACTTGGTCCGGCTGGCCATAACCAGCTTCCGGCCCGCCAACCGCGTGAATGGGTGGTGTGAAGGGCTGGTCTGCTATCCGTTGGTCCGGAGATCCCATAGTCGGTTGGTGTCGGAGTTGCACTGGTACTGCGGGACGATCGTTCCATTGCTTGTGCTTCAGAGATCCCCGCGTTCACTCCCCGCTGTCAGCCTGTACTGACCGTCGGCGCATCAGAACCGGAACCGCACGATGCGGGTGGACCGTTTCATGCCCGGTAGCAGGTTCAGAAGGCGGAACATGCGGCGTACGTTCGCGGGTGCCTTGGCCATCAGCACCGGTGAGTCGTTCATCGGCGCCTCGTCGACGTATTCGAGGCGCGGGTGCCAATCGGCCAGCGCGGCCGGATCGTTGAAGCCGCAGTGGAATTGGGTGTCGTATTTGCGCAGGGTGGGGTCCCATTTCGAGGTGCGCCACGCCCAGACCGGCACCGTGTCGAGCTGTATTCGGCCGGTGGGGAAGGCGTCGACGATGCTGGTCAGCAGCCGCCGGACGTCGGTCTCGGTCAGGTAGGGCACCAGGCCCTCGGCGATCATCAGCACGGGCCGGCCGCGGGGGATACGGTCCAGCCAGGTCAGGTCGGTGACGCTGGAGCCGATCAGGGTGTAGTGCTTTCGCGGCGGCAGGAATTGTTGGCGCAGTTCGATGATGGAGGGGTAGTCCAGGTCGTACCAGTCGACGGTGGCAGGCGGGTCGATCCGGTATACGCGGGCGTCGAGGCCGCAGCCCAGGTGCAGCACCACCGCGTCGGGGTGATCGGCGAGGTAGCTTCGGGCCCAGTCGTCGTGGGCCTTGGCGCGTACGACGGCGGCGAGGCCCATCTGGCTGGTGCCGAATCTGCGTTTGTCGTAGTCGGGGTCGAGGCGGCGCATCGTCTGCTCGGCGTATTTGTCGCCGAGGATCGGGTCCGACAGCCGGTTGTCCAGTGCTTTGGCCCTGAGAACGGGACTCACGGTCTTCTGCACTCCGACGAGTCCGGTGTCTTTCACGCCAGCGACAGTACTCACATTTCGGCCCCGCCTATCGAGGCGACGCCCGGCCGCCACCGCGCGATGCCGGATCGTTTCGACGGGTGTTCGCGGGTGTGGACGAGCCGAAAACCGTATTTCCGACCTGCCCAGCTTTCCGGCTCGGCTCCGTCCTCTATCGCGCGGTGAACCGGCTGATGCCTGCCGGAGGCGATCGAATTGCGGGGGTCGGCGTGTGCCCGCGGTACTCGGAAATGGAAGTGGTAATGGTGACACCGGGCCGATATCCTGTGCATATTGTGGGGAGGCTGACCATGGACGATGCCCTGCAAATACCGCATCTGAGAGCCACAGCAGACTTGGAACTGCGCCCGTGGTCGTTGTCTGCGGCAGACCTCGAGCTTGTTAGGGAAGCCTCTGCCGACGACCTGATTCCTATAACCACGGTGCCGGCGACCTTCTCGCGCGAGGCCGCAACGCGGTTTGTCGAACGCCAGCGGCAACGAGCGACCGATCGAACCGGATACCCGATGGTGATCGTCCGGCGACGGGACAACACACCACTGGGAAGTATCGACCTGTCGTTGAAGGACATCGACGAAGGCCGCGCATCGCTCGGCTACTGGGTGGTCCGCTCTGCCCGCGGCCATGGCGTCGCCGCGCATGCTCTGGCGGCAATGGCTACCTGGGCGCTGGAAGAGCTGCATATCCCACGGCTCCAGCTCTATGTGGAACCTTGGAACCGCGCTTCGATCCGCACTGCGGAGAGAGCCGGTTTCGAATGCGAAGGGCTCCTCAGATCGTGGCAGAAGGTCGGCAATCGACGCCGCGACATGTTCATGTACGCGCGCCTGGCAACGGGAACCCTCGCCGAGGCGGATCGGGTTTGCACCGGTTAGACCTCAATGACCGGTTGCCGGCGGTCGCGGATGATCGTGAACCGATATCACTGCTGGCACAGTGTTCGATAGGCCCCGGCCGGGGTACTCGCCTCGTGGTCGACCTCCACGGCCTCGCTTGTCAAATTAGTCGCGACTACGCTTGATCTGCGTTTGTACGCACAGCCAGTGGATAAATCCGCTCGAAAACATCTGATGAATCGCTTCACCCTCTCTATGAGAGGACCGTCCGATGGGTTTTGCAGAAATGCGCCGGTTCCGGCGTGATCCGTTGGGTTTCCTCGAGAATCTGCGCCGGACCAGCCCGGTAGAGGTGTTCGGGCTGCCGTGGGGCGGGTGGTGTGTCGGCGATACGGGTCTGGCGCTGACGGTGTTGAGTGACCGCGCTTTCAATGCGGGAAAGTCCGGGTTCTTCGGTTCTATGCTGCCTTCGCGGTCTGCTCAGGTCGATTTCGGCCGCGCGGTGCGCGCGTTTCTGCGGACGCGTACGCCCGAGTATCGCGAGTCCCTGGCGGCGGCGGTGATCGAAATGCCCTCCGTCACCCGTTGGCCCGCAGCGGGGGTCGAGCTGGTGTATCGGTGCACCGCGGACGTGTTGCTGCACCCCGATGGTTCTCCCGAGTTGCGACGGTTACTGGAGCGAAATGCACGTGTGGGCGCGCTTCGCCCGGCCCGAATGGCGCAGCGGGCGCGGGCGCAGCTGCTGCGCGCCAAGCTGTCTACCGCGCTGAACGAGCAGATCCGGGACCGGCGCAGCGCCACCGGCCGCACTGCGGAAGCCGAACCACGGGATCTGCTCGATGCCGTGATCGGTGCCTGTCCCGACGGCGTCGCCGATACAACGGTGGCGCAGCTGTATGTGCTGATGTTCCGGTCCATTGTGGGACCGCTGGGCTACTCGCTCGCGTGGTCGGTGCTGCTGGGCAGTCTCCACTCTCCCGGCTCACCATGGCCTTGGCCCGTGGACTGGGTGGTACGTGAGGCCCTACGGCACCGGCCGGTCTCCTGGATGGTCAGCCGCCCCGTCCCCTATCCCGCCGAGTTCGGGGGGATAGCCTTCCAGACCGGCGACCTGCTGTCGGTCAGCCCCTATCTGCTCCATCACGACAACAAACACTGGACCAGACCAGGGGCATTCCAACCCGACCGCTGGATTCGACCGAGCGAACACGGCCCATTTGTGCCCTTCAGTTCCGGCCCCTTCACCTGCGCCGGCGCCGCGGTCGCCCACGATCTGGTCACCGATGCAGCCACCACCCTCATCGAGAACACCTCTCTGCGCGTCATCGGCGGCGGTGATACCCGCCCGATCGTGACCAATGCCGCGACCCCCAGACCGTTCACCCTGCGGCGTACCCCCACAAGCCCTGTCCGCGCCCGACCGAGCCCCAGGAAGGAGGTGACATCATGATCAAGGCATTGCGGTTCATCATCACCAACAAGCCGACCCGTACCTGGGACCCCGCTCAATACGGATGATTCTGCTGCCGGCTGGATGGCTCGACCAGCTCTCGGTCAGCGGTGGCGCCCCCGATGACATCGCGTTTCCACCGGGGTCTTTGGAGTGGATGAAACGTCCCGAGATCCCCAACCTGTATGGCGGGTATTCGGGGACACCATCGTGGTGGGACAAGATCGTCGACTACGTCGGGGGCGAGGTGTGGCCCAACGCCATAACCGACACCGCGTATCGAGCGGTTTTCAGCTGCTCGCAGCCGGTGAAGGCTGTGCTGGGTACCTGGTCGTCGATGGCCTGGTGTGGCCTGATCGTGTTGTAGATGACCCGGAGCGGTGAACCTCCATGTCCAGGGCATCACCGTCGGCGATCACACCACGGAACAAGTGCTCGTATTTCAAGGTGCCGAAGAACCGCTCGATCGCACCGTTGGTCTGGGGTGATCGCACCCGCGTGCGGACGTGTCGCAGCAGCGGGTCCGGTCCGGCGAACGCGGTCTCGAGCACCTCACCGCGAAAGCGGGCCGTTGTCCGACACCACCGCGATCGGCGCGGGCGCCCATGCCGAGCGCCTCCCCGCACGGCCCGAGGACCTCGGTCAGCCCACGATCGGCACGCAGGTCATCCAAGTCGAGGATCCGCTCGGCCTCGGTGACAGCGAGCCGCAGGCAGGACAGCGCGGGCCGTCGGAGTGACGGTGATGGCTAGGCAGTATTTCGTCGCGTAGTCGATGACCGCGCAGATCCGCCAGATGCCGCCACCGCTGGTTTCGAATTCGCTGAAATCGGTTGCCAGACTCGATTGCTCGCGGACAGAGCCACCGGCACGGCGTGCGAAGACCGAGCTGCACGGAGTCAGCGCAAATTCATTGCGGGTGGTGGGAGTTCGGCGGGTTCCGTGCTGCGTTTCGGGTGGTGAGCACGGCCTGGGGGCAGGTGCAGGGCAACACCTGGCGGTCCCCTCCAGGCCGTGCCGTTTCCCTGCGGCGCTGCCGGTTTCGGCGCTGCAGGGGGCTCATCAGGTGTGTTGCTGGGGAGGGATTCGTCGTCGAGGTCGTCGCCGGTGGATAGGGCGGCGCGGCTGGTCTGTCGCGTTTTCTGGTGACGGTCTATGGGGTGGTCGGGGGATTGGCGTGATTGGTTTGCTGGTTTTCTCGATCGCGGCGGCGATGTCGGAGGCGGTGAGGAACCATGTCCGGCCTGCCTTGTGGCCGGGCAGGCTGCCCGCTCTGAGTTGCGCGAGGTACCACCGTCGTGATTTACCGAGAGCCTGTGCGCCTACCTCGACTGGATAGGTGGGTTCGTGCGGCGGGGACACTTCGGCGCTGGTGTTGATCGACTGTTCGCGTGAATGACTATCCATCTGCGGCAACCTGATTCGCCACACGATGGGTGCATGGAACGGGTGTCGTGGGGTGCGCGCGGATATCGGCGAGCGGTGCGGGCACCGTTGCGTTCGAGGTGACGGGATGGAAGCTGGGGTGGACGCGGATCGGTGATCCGTGCGTCTGGAAACCGCTTGTATGCATGGAGTTATCGCTTCGGTTGTGCCCTGTCTGCGATTCTCCCTATGACCATGAAACCTGATCGGCTGCGACTTCGCTAGTCCGGAGGCTGTGAGCTGGTCATTTGTGTCGCCGTACTGCGATCACGGGCGTTGCGCCAAATGTTTTGGACGCGGGGACTTTTCGATGCGGCGATCTCGCTTGGGCGCGGGCGCAGTAGGCGGTCGATGCGGCTTGGTTACAGACCGAGATCGTGGTCAGGCTGCAGATAATGAGGTTCGACAGGGCTGTCGAAGTAGTCGCAGGAGTCGTCCTCGGGGGCGTTGTGTTGTTGGCGTAGTTGTTGTTCGGCGGCGGTTTGGGTGGGGGTGAGTTGGGTGCGTCGGTGTTGTTCGGATTGCAGTTGGTCGAGTTCTTGCTGATATTCGGCCGTCAGTGTGTCGGCGTAGGTCGGCTCGGATGGTGTGGTGGATGTCGGCTCGGTTCTCGGCTCGGTGATGGGTTGGGCCAGGATGTGTTCCCAGTCCTCGGCGGGGCCGGCGAGTCGGAGCGCGTCTCGTTGGGCGTTGCGTGCGGTGGTGTGCGCGGAGTTTCGGGCGTGGGTGCGGTGCTGTTGTTGGGTTTGGAGGGTTGTGATCTGGGTGTGGAGTGCGCGGCGTTGACTACGTCGATAGGCCGGTGTGGAGCTGAGTGTGGTTCGGGCGTGGTCGAGTTCGGTGGTGATGGCTTGCAGTGATTGTTCGGCCGCACGGAGTTCGTTGATGCTGGTCTGGGCGTCGCGGATGGCTTGTTTAGCTGCCTGCTGATGGTGCGCGGACGTCTCGGCTTCGCGTTCGGCGTCGGGGGTTGGGATGTACGGGTGGTAGATGAAGGCGTCGGTTTCGGCGAGGGCGATGCGTAGGTGGAGTTCGTCTATGTGTTGTTCGAGTTCGGCATCGGTGAGTATTCCCAGCGCGTCGAGTGTGGGTTCGGTGGCCGGTTCGACATCGTCGGGGGTGTGGTCGACGGTTGCGGCAACGTCTGGCTGGGGCGGATCGGTGGTGGTGTTTTCGTCGAGAACTGTGTGCTCGTCGGCGGTCCGGGTTGGTCTATCGCGGTCGCGGATGTTGGGTGTGGGGGTTTGGAGTTCCAGGCGTGACCAGAGTGCGGCGGCGGGCATTTCATCGGGGAGTGGTCGTAGGGCTGCGGCGTCGCTGAGGAGTGTTTCGATGTCGATTCCGGCGCGGTCGGCGTGGTCGATTTTGTCGGCGAGGGTCGGCCAGTATGGGTCGCTGGTGATGCGTTCGTCGAGTTGTTTGGCCAGTGGTGACCACCGGTTGACGGGGAGATGGATGTCGCCGATGGCGTCGATGACACGGGCATCGAGCAGCTGCTGGTGTTCGCGTTCGAGCACGGGATAGCGTGGTGGTCCGGTCGGGCGCAGGTCACGGTCGTCGATGTGTAGGGACGCCCGCCAGACTGCGAGCTCGGCGAGCAGTTGGCGGTCGCCACCGATGAGTGGCCGTGCCCAATGCGGTGCGGTTGTCGAGGTCCAGGTGGCGATGTCGGTTCGGATCTGGTCGGCGAGGTCGGTCACGATCCGCGCTCGGGCCGACAGATGACCGGCGTCGATGTCGTTGAGTGCGTGAGGTAGTCCGCGTGTCCACGGCAGCGGCCCGACACCACACGAATGCGTGCCGGTTGGATCCAGTCGCCAATCCAGAACTGCGGCAGCATCATCGGCGGTATCGAGTTCCCGACTCGCGGCCGCGGTGTGCAGCGCGGCGATCGGATCGCGACCGGTCAGTGCGATTGTCGCCAGGTGCTGGCGCAGTATCGGGTAGGCGGGGGTGTCGGTGAGCCCGGTGTGCAATGCTTCCGCGGCGGTGTCGAGCTGAGTGAGTTCGTCTGGGCCGAGGGCATGTTCGGCGGCGAGGCCGATCGCGTCGATATAGATATCGACCGCGCGGCCGATCCGTCGGTACGGATCGAGTGCGTCTCGCAGTTCAGTGTGCGCGGACTTTTGTGGGCTGTCGCGGCCGAGGATGCGCAGCAGTACTTCCACCGCGGTGCGCGGAAATACTGCTGGTTCGGTGAAGAAAGATCCTTCGCTGGCGTCCAATGTTGTTGGTAGGTAGCAGTGGTTTGCGTGCGCGCCGCGGGTCATCGCGACGTAGAACTGTGCGCGGGTTTGGTATCCGGTGAGCGCGACGTGACACGTATCGGCGGTGACGCCTTGCGCGGAATCGATCGTTGTCGCGTACCCGAGGCGCACATGTGCGGTCACATATTGCGGCGGAAGTGTCACCGTGTGACCGAGTTCGCGACGCGAACACAGGCGTGTGACGGTCAGACTTCCGTCGTCGTGAACGCGGGAAACGATCCACCGGTATCCGTTGCGAACCCAATCACCGTCGGCAAGACGCAGTCGTGGATCGTTGCGGCGGGTGGCGATCGTGTCACCAACCGAGGCACACAGGCCGTCGGCCAGTGCGCATTCCGGCCCGACTGGTGTATCGGTGCGGGCGATTCGATCGGCGCGGGCGCGGTGGTTGAGTTCGCGCACGATGTCGTGGATGGGGGCGAGCATGATGGTGTCGCGGCCGCTCGAGTGGTCGGCGCTCCATCCGATGTAGGCGTCGTCGTGGGTGGTGGCGTGGCTGCCGGAGTGGATGCGACGGTGGTCGAGATAGAAGCCGAGTGCGGCGGGATCGCCTTCGCGCAGAAGCAGACTGGCGGATGCTTCGGCTGGGGAGGTGAAGCGGACGACGTGGTCGAGGGTGAGGTTGTGGGTGTTGGCGGCGTCGTTCATGTCGGTGTGGGCGCCGCCGGCTTCGATCGAGGGCAGTTGCTTCGGGTCACCGAGGCAGCGGATCGTCGCGTCCCGAGACGCCAGGAACTGCAGCAGGCGAAGGCGTTTGAGGTTCCCGACTTTGACGTGTTCGTCGATGATCACCAACGTGTTCTGGTCGATCTGCAATACCCATTGCGGCAGCGACGGCGGTAACTGGTTCGCTTCGCTGTCCCCGGGTACGGGGGTGTGGCGTGTGAGGACGTCGAGGAGTTTGTCGATGGTCTCGACGCGCGCGCCGATCGACTCACCCAGCACGGATGCGGCCGCGGCCGTGGGAGCGAGTCCGAGGACGGTGCCACCGCTGGCGTGCCATGCGTCGGTGAGCACCCGCATGGCTGTTGTCTTCCCGGAACCGGCGGGTGCGTCGACGGTGCGTACGCGCAGATCTGAGGTGGCGAAGCCCTCGACGACCGCGATCTGACCGGCGTTGAGTGGCCTGTCCGGGTTCGCACTGTTATAGGCATGGACCGCTTGCGTGACGATAGGTTTCGGCAATTGACGGCCACCGGGCTGCACCGCCAGGTCGATCAACTGCTGTTCGGCGCTCAATACTTGCGCTGAGGTGTAGATCTGGGAGCCTGCGGTGGTGTACACGCTGGAGCCGTCGCGACGGGCGAACATCATCGGCACCGCGCGCAGTCGCGGTTGATCGGTGATGTCGGGATCACCGCGGGCGATGGCCGATGTCGGTGACAATGCCTGCGCCACTACCGCTTCAGCGACGCGTTCGCAGTCCTCGAGGCGTATCCGGCCGCGGAGTTGGCGTTCGGTTTCGCTGCGGATGTGGTGGCGTTGCCAGGTCGATCGCTGTGCTGAGATCGTTTCGAGGACGTAGTCGGCGGTGCGTGCGATCCATGCGGCATCGGCCACTGGGCGCGCGTGGTGCGGTGGGCGCAGCACGGTGGAGACCATGCGTGCCAACGCTTCCTGGCTGCCCAGCAGTGTGACGGCCTGGGCTCGCCAGTCGGCGCGTTGTTCCGAGAGTGTGCGTAGTTGTTGCTTGTCGGGGCGTGTTTCCAGCGTTGCGCGGTCCATCAATCCGAACAATTCCGTGGGTATGGGTTCGCGTCCCCACTTGCGTTGGAATGCTGTGGTGAGTTGCCCGAGCCGCTGGGTGATCTCCGCGTCGCGTTGGGACCAGAACTGGTTCAACCGTTCAGGGACGCCGACGATTTCACGGATCGGACGTTTCGACGGATCCACACCGGGACGTTCGGCGAACTCGACACCGACCATTTCTTCGAGATGCATCTCCAAACGGGTGTTGTAGATCTCGGAGACGGTGACGATCGCCTGGTACACCATCGCACCGTCCAGGGTCCGCCAGCGCCCATCGGTGGTGCGGACGCGGTTGGCGATCAGCACATGCGTGTGCAGGTCAGGGTCACCGGCACGGCTCTCCCGATGCGCGAACCGGGCCGCGACCAAGCCCTCGACATCCACTTGGCGGACGCCGTTGCGGCCCAGCCGCGTGTACGTTGCGTTGTGCTCCAACCAGCGCAGCGCGTCATCGACTGCGGCATGGTGGGCGGCTTTGACCTTCTCCGCGACCTCTCGCGGGGCGATCGCCCATAGCGCCGAGACGCTCTTGACCGGACTGAAGGTGATGTCGAAACCGGCGACGGCGGTCGTCTGTGGTCGCGAGTTGCGTGCCACCCACCCCGACAATTCACGTGCATCCATGGGTGCGCGACCGTAGTGTGCTGTGAACATTTCCGTCGCGATTGTGCTGCGAATCTGCGCGCGTTCGTCGTCGGAAATAGCGTCACTAGGGTCCGAACCGTGCGCGATATTGTGTTCTTCGTAGGCTTGCGCGCACCGTTTCCGGAATTCATTGACATCGGAATAGACGCGGAAAGGATGCCCCAACCGTGACGCATTATCGGCTGCCCGCTCGGCGTCTTTGAGTTTGGCGCCTTTGTCCATCTCCTCGTTGAACACGCGGTCTTCGATCTGGTCGGCGTTCGGGTGACGGCCCAACCCGAACAGTGCCTTCATCTGCTCCTCGGTTACCTCGTCACCGGGCTGAATCCCCAACGCGGCCAAGCCTGCACCGTGCCAGCGCCCCGGTGACTCACCACGCGTCGAGTAGTAGTCGGCCAGGCTGGACCGGCCGCGAGCCGATGCATCATTCGCGGCGACATTGCGGAGGTAGTAGAGGTAGCCGTTTCCAGCGACAACCTTATGAAGTGTCGCGGTCATACCTCCAGGAAGCACGACATCTGCTATAAAAGCTAGGGTTGCGGTTCTCCTATTTAGTGGCAAATCCACCAAAAGCACTGGTTGTTATCTAATCGTTATCCTTGATGCAAAAGGTCTGCCTGTTGTAATTGGGTGTGGAGGGGGAATTTGAGGGTGGGTGGATATTTGGTCTGTTTAGGGATTGGTTGTGGTGTGGGGGTAGTTTGCGGTGAGGGGTGCGGCGTTGGGATATACGTTGCGGGTTCTCGGGGCATAGGACGCTGTGGCGGGCTGACTGCGTGGCCGTGCCGAACCTGAGCGTCGTCCGCGGACCAAAGCAACTTCACTTCACACCGGATGCCGACGGGCGCACATCATTCCAGCGTCGTCGAGCCGACCCCGTCAGGCGCCCTTTGTCCAAGCCCAGGCTGTGAGCCGCCATTGCGTCCCCACCTTGCCGAGTGCGACGGTGAAGGTCGAGGCGGTCTGGGTTACTTGCTTGCCCTGTAGATCGACCGTCATGGTGGCGGGAACAACGACGTAGGCGTGGTCACCGGTGACGGCGACGTGTCGTGGTTCGCCGAGAGCAATGTGGTAGCCCGACGCTCCTGTGTGCTCGCCCTCGGTGCACACGTCCCGCCACCAGTCCTCGCTGGCTGTCGGCCCCTGCCAGACATGCGGCGACACCGTCGAGTATCTGCATCGGGTCAGCACACAGAGCCGCCATCGCCTTCGAGTCCGCGTTGTTGAAGGCATCGACGTATTGCAGCACCACAGCCATGGGCGGGTCGAGGGCGATGTCCATGCTGGGGACGGTAACCCGAGTACCCCGCGCCCGGACGAAGGCTGCCATCGTGTCGTTGTTCGTCTTCCCGACCCGGAAGGCCAGCGATGGAGCAACAACCGGTTCCAGGCTGCCGTCGCCGTCGCACGGTCGAAAATCCCAGACCCACTGTGGAACAGCGGGCCTGGCTGAGTACTGGCAGAAACGCACTGCGGCTGTGCTTTTGCTGCTTCTGTTCGTCGCCGCGTTGGTGGTCTACCTGATCCTCGTCCGGGCTGAGGACGCCGATCATGTGTCGAACAGCTGGATGTGGACGAAGCGGCTCGATGGGTCGCGCTCGTCCACGATGATGATCCGGTTGACCGACTTTCCGTCGGGGCGATGGTAGACGTCCTCGGCCTGCAGGATCGAGGGCGAAGTCTCCAGGGGCGGACCCGCAATGGTGGTCTCGGCCACGCGGAAAACTTTGGTTAGTGGCGCGGAGAATTTCGATGTGGTCAGCAGCAGGGTAAGGCCCTGCGGATCGGTGGATATGGCGAGCCGGTAGAGCGTGTCGCGGCCGTGCTCGGATCGGGCGCCGAGCACGGAGGCATTGTCTGGAATGACGATGCCGCCGAATTCGGAAGCCTCCCTGGCGGTGTCGGTGTCGTTCGCGGCCTGGGTCGGCTCCGACCGGTGGTCGCCGTCATGTCTTTCGCTGCTGCAGCCGGTCATGGCGACCGTCACGGCCATGAGGCCGGCGACGACACAGGCCAGCTTTACCTGCCGGATTCCAGGTGTTGGGTACTTCATCGGGTGGGATCACTCCTCTCGCCGTCGCGGCCGCCGGGCGCCCTGGCAGGTTCACCGGTCCGTTCGACGGTACTGTCCCCCTCGAATCGCCGGACCTCGCTGGATCCTGCGATGTCGTACTCCCGCGCCAAGCCCGCCGTGTGCAGCGCTCCCATGCGCTTGTCCGAGACAGTGATACCGGCGATCTCGGTGCTCTTGTCACCGTCCCAGTTGTAGCGGTCGTGCACGTGCAGTTGGTACTCGGCGGTGATGCTGGGCTGGGTACCTTCGGCCGGTTTGTGCACTGTCACTACACCGGTGGCTGACAGATGGATGCCGCCCATCGCGAAGAACCAGTCGTCACTGAGCGCCCGGGTGATGTAGAACCCGCTCCATGGCGACTGGAATTGCACTGGGTTGTCATAGTTCTGGGCGGCCGATGCTTCGGTGGTGATCCGCCGGATCTCCGTTTCGGCTATGGAGATTGCTTTGGTGTCGGCCGCAGACACATCCCGCAATACGGTGTCCGCGTTGATGGTCAGCAGCTACTCTTAGCACGGCCCGCCGATCCCGGGTAGGGCGCGTGGGGTTCACAACCCATCTACAGCCGCGCCGACGATGTCGCTTTCGCCAAGGTAGCCGCCGCAGCGTCCGTGGCCGCAGACGCCGCGGGCTGGACATGCCGATCGTGATGGCTGCGGGAGTTGGGATTCGGCTCTGACTCGATGGTGCCCCTGGGCGGGACACCGCGCATCGCACGGGGCGTGCCCTGCGATTTCGGATGCCTGCCATCGCGGCACACGGTAACGCTGCTGACCGCTTCACATAGCGGGGCCGAGGATGTCGCGGATGAATGTCATCGCGGCGGCGTTGGCGGGTTCGTCGGTGTATGGGCGGGTGATTGCTTCGGCCTGGTGTTGTGCGTCCGATTGCGCGCGCTGGATAGTTTCCAGCAGGGCTTGCCTGAGCTGAACTTCTCCGAGCCGTAACGCCTGCGGAGTTATCCGCAGATCGGTGACTTTGCCGTGCGCGTCCACCGTCGCGCTGAGCTCGCCGTTACGGGAGCCGGCGCGGACTGAGATCTGTGCGAGCGCTTGCTGTAGCTGCTGATTCTTGCGCCGCCAGTCCGCTGCGACACGACGTTGCTCTTCGTTCCATCGGTCCAAATACTCCATCAGGGGCTCCTGAGGTCGTCGACTCCTGGTCGGGGCGTGCGCGTGAGGATGATCAGTCGGCTGTCCAGGTTGCCAGTTCGCCATTGGGCATGCATACGACCCGGTAGCCGTTGGGGCCCACGAGTGTCCATGCTTCGTATTCACTATCCGGCGGGACCACGAGTCGGTTCCCGGAGTCGAAGTCGATGGTCAGCGTCCCTGAGGAATTCACGACAGCGGAGGTGATCGTGCCATGCAGGACGGGTTCGAGGTCGACCTGTGAACTGCCACCGTCCGCGAGCACGACCGACTGTCGGTCGCCTCGGCTGGATTCGATCTCCATATCTCCCTCGATTTGGAGTGCGAATCCGCCGACGGTCGTGATCTCGACCATGTACTCGCTGGCTGCGACCGAGACGCGCTGCCCGGTAAGCGGCAATTCCATTACCATCCTTGTGGCTTGGGGAACGTTCCATCTGGGTTTATGGAAATATGTGTTGTGGTCTTGGGGCCCGGCTTGCCTGCGAGATCGACTGGTTGGCCGTGCGAATTGTAGAACCTGACATACCCGTTCGGATACCGGGAGTTCGGCTGCATGACCCGTATGGTGTCGGCATTCCCGGTGGATCCCGGCTTCTGCCAAACCACTCCTTTCCCGTTGTCCGCGGTACGAGGTACCCAGTCACTCGGGACTTCGGGTGGTCGAGAATAACTGCTGGGATTTGTGCCCCCGCCTGCGCTCGTGCTGGTATCGAACTGGGTGGGGTTGGCTTCGAGGAGCGGTTGTAAGTCTGTGGCCACCCCGATGGCCGCCGCACCTGCGGCGACGGTCACCCCGGCCGCAACGGCTGCGGCGGCGTCGAATGCGACGAGCACAGTGACGACGGCGGCGCCGGCGGCGCTGCCCGTCGCTGTTGTCGTTGCTACCGCTCCTGTTCCCGCGGTGAAGAATCCGACCGCGACGCCCGCGAGAAGACCGACCCCGATCGCCCCGGCAAGTATCGCGAGTATTTTCTGATGCGCGTCCTCGATCTGCTGCGCCCAGTCCTCACATGCGCCGCCGAGCTTCTCGTACTGTGTCGCGACCGCCTCGGCGCCCATCCACACCGCGTCCATCTGATCGATGGCCTGCGGTAGCTCCTCGGACGCGTTCTCCTCGAGATTCGTCCACGCCTGGCTGGTGCCGGCGCTGGCATCACGTAGTCCCTTGGCGGCGGTACGCCATGCGGTGCCGAGCCTCCTCAGTTTGTCGGGGTCTCCATTCGGCCACGTGTGACCCTGGAGCCAGCTGCTGATCATGCTCCAGCCGAATGGGGGATCGGAGTCACCGCCGAATGCGCCCTTGAACAGCGGGGCGGTCGTTGCCGCGAGAACCGCAGGGGCGGGGTCGGGCGTTTCGGGAGGGTGCTTGTTGAGTTTCTCTGTGTTCGCGTGGTTGACGGCGGTGAAGGCGAGCAGGTCGTGTAGCTTGCCGAACGCGTTGACGATATCTATTCCGGAGGCGATGGCCTTGAACGCGGCCGGGTCATAACTATCCGCCCACGTTCGCCCCGCGCTGTCGCTGCCAGCGCACCCCCAGTCGTTGTCGAGCGCCGCAGCGAGCGTCTTGATCACATTGTCGGCGTTGTGGTAGGCGCCTTCGTACAGCACCGCGGCGTTGTACAGAATCCGCGAGTCCACGGAGATTGGCGCCATCAGGGCCACATTCGCTTGTTATGCGCGACATTTGCCAGATATCGATCCCGCGCGGTGCGGGCAGCGGTTTCGAGTTCGGCCAGTGCCGTCCGCATGTCCTGCATCTCGCGCTGCCACGTGTCATGCTTGGCCCGATGTGCTTCGGCCGCGCTGCCTTCCCATTCGATATGCAGCGCAGCAACTTCACGCTCGACATCGGCGATACGTTGCTCGATCTGCTGCCCGATGAGACGAGCCTTGGCGACCAGTGCCAGGATCTGGTCGGTGTCAGCGACATAGGCTGGCATCACGAATCACCCAAATCGAACCGCACATAGGTAATGTCGCCCGCGTTTTCGCTGTCGGTTTTGGTGTATCTGTCCGCGGCCTGATGTACCAGGATCGCGTCCTCACGCAGTGCCACAGCTACTTTCCGGGCGGATTCGACCCATTCCGTCCACAGCGCCGCGTGGGAGTCGGCTGCTTCACCGACCCAGTCAGCGGACATGAGCGCGTCGGCTTCCGTGCGCAGAGTCTCGATATCGTCCCAGAACTCGTCGGCTCTCGACGACATGCGGTCGGCCGTGGCGTGCATCTGATCCGGATTGCTGTGCACCATGCGAAGCTACCACCGCCACACCATGATTCAGAGCGATCGAGACCGGGAGTGCTACACGGTCGGGGACCGGTGGCCGCTACGGAAGGTACTTGCCGCCGGTCCCCGGATTCGGCAGCACGGAAAGTGCTGTGGCTCGTGTTCTTGCGGCTTGCCTGATCGCGGTGAGTTCTGGGTGGACAAGGTTGCGTTTGTTGCCTTGGAGGTTGAGTGGCAGGTATGCGATCAGTTCGTCTTCGGTATGCCAGGGGGCGTGGACCCGGACCAGCCGCCAGTCCTCCAGGACAACGGCAATTGGAAGTTCAACGGCACCCGCAACGGCGTCCAAATCGAAGTCATCGTCGCTCCCGACGGCTCAGTCGTGACCGGCTACCCATCGGCGGTGATGGGTAGTCAGGAACGACGCGAATGCCAACCCGATCAAATAGGCTAGGAGAGCGATGAATCCGGACAGGGCGGCACGAGAAGCGCGAAAACGTCAGCGAGACCCACAGGCCATCGAAGCCCGTAACCGTCGGCTCAACAAGATGAGCAAGGACTCGCGAGACCTTCTCGAGAGCGTCGCCGACCGCCTGCCTTCTGACCTGGTCGAAAGCTACCGGACCTACAGCAACGTCGGTGAGTGGGCGATGCTCGTCGACGTGCTGTGCGCCAGCCTCATCAAGCGCCGGATCCCGGTCACTGAAGCGGAACGCGAGGCCGTGGCGAACGTGCTCGGCCAGTTCAATCCCCCAGTAGAGGGGTACCGCTACCTCAACGACCCCCATGGCGTGCTGTCTGAGCTCAACGTGGACACTGCGTAAAACCTCGGGATCCGATTCGGATGGAACTAGACAACGGATCACCCTCATGATCATCAAGTACGCCCGCATGCCGTATGGGAGTGAGAACGGCGGCACCGATTGGATGAACGACCTTCCTGTCCGCTACAAGGACGGGGAGCGGGGATTCGACCGGCGGATCATGCAGGATCTCGCCGCAGTCGGTGTTCCCTGCTACACGCTGGATGATTTGTCCAATGGTCCCCGGACGATCCCGCAGGGCATCCCGATCTTCATCGACTGGCTGGCCAATCTCGAGACGCGGATCCCGGGGCCGGAAACCGAGCACCGGTCCTCGATTCGGTCCGGGCTCATCCGCAATCTGATCGACCCCGCCGCCCGTGGCAACCAGGAGGCCATCGATCTGCTGATCGCTCAGGTCCGTCTGAACCCACCGATTCCGGAGCGCATGCAGACCTGGGCTTGTGTTGCCTTGTGCTTGATCGCGGGGCCGAAGAACTTCGTACAGATTGCGGGACTGCTCGAGGAGTTGCCGGAGGGGACTGCCATGATTCCGCTGGTCGAGTACCTCGGCAAGGTCAAGACGCCCAATCCCGCGACATCGCGTTGAGATACCTTGATGGCCCCGCCCGCGGAAAAGCGATCAAGGCGTTGGTCCAGATGAAAGCCACTGGTGTGCGGCATCTGATCGAACCGCTCGTCGATGACCGAGCGCCCGCCGCGCGCAAACAAGCCCAGCGCGCTCTGGAGAAGCTGTCATCGTGACCGGGTAGCGCCGCGCGTCAACGCGTACGAACCGACTCGCAGAACGGGACCTGTCCCGCGGCGATTGCCACGTCCTGCGTTGCCGAATATCGTTGCCTAGACATTGTTTTAGACGCAGAACAACCAGTCGGCCGAGCTGGTCATCATCGCCGTGGACCGGGCGGTGTTCGTGCGGGTTGGCCGTGAGCGGGCCACCATTTTGCACAGCGACCGCGGCACCCAATACACCGTCATAGCGACCGTCGCCGCATGCGCCCGGCACGGCTTGCTCTGCTCCGTCGGCGCGACCGGCTTATGACAACGCTGGCGCGGAAAGCTTGTGGTCGAGCTTCAAGCACGAATACTACTACCGCTACACCTACGCTACGAAGACTGAACTTATTGCCGCAGTTGACAATTGGATGAACTTTACAACGATCAGCGGCGGCACTCGGTCATCGGGATGCTCTCACCTATCGACTACGAGCAATCTCTCAACGCCGCCCCCCCGGAAGGGGGCTAACCGCGTCCACTTTTCGGGAAACCCCAGCCGTGTAGCGCTGGCTAGTTTCGGCGTCGTAGCGCCGAAGCCAGATACAGGGCGATGAGCCCGGTGGTCACGATCACTTCCACGGCGATGATTGCACATACTACGGCTGGCCACGCTCCTTTCGACGTCATCGCGTACAGCGCGACCGCTACAGGGGTCGGCAGAGTGAAGGAGAGGATGAAGGTGAGGGCATCCGCTAGCAATCTGGCCTGCCGTGGCAGCAGACCCTTATGACCGGCCTCCCAGGACGTCGAAGCTACCTGCGCCCTTAGATGCCGCGCGATTGCAGACACCTTGTCATCATTCGACAGGTAAGCCCAGCCGAGGATGGCTGTAATCCACGGGCCCACCAACCAAACCCCGCCTGTCTTCGGGCTCTGCATCGCGATAGCCGAGATCGCGCCGAGCGCAACAACATTCAGATTTAGAAAGGTGTCACGCTGCTTGATCCGTTCCAACTGTTCGCTTTTCAGGGCGGTTCGCTCGTCGGTCATTGCTGGATCAGCCCCTTGTCGTAGCGGCGGTCGCAGCACAAGTCACTGCCCCCTGTTTCGAGTATAGGTGCGGGTAGGTACTCAATTCGAGATCTGAAGCGTCGCAGTGGATCCGGGCCGACCAGTCGGATTGTGTGCGACCGCATACGTGTGGGATGAACTGAGGTCCTCATCCGGTCACGCTCATCCGCACTAGGCTGTATTGTCCCCGCTAGGCAACGCAGTCAGATCTTCCCACTACTTCCTCATCTTTCGGCGTACTTGTTCTTCATCTCGTTGGCAGGCACGCACCGCGGCAAGCGATCTGGCAGCAGGGACAGGGCATGACGAGTCAACAAGTTGGGACGCGCGCAGCGACAGCCACGCCGTCGTACCCCACCCTGTTTGATGTAGTAATTATCGGGGCGGGGCCCGCTGGCATCGCGACTGCCGACTCGCTGTCCACATCACACCCGAAAGCGCGAATTTTACTGGTAGAAGCTGGCCGAGAACTCACTAAGCGCCCTTGCCCCGTGGATAGAAGGCGTCCATGCCGAGGTTGTGGTGGCATATGCAACGTCGTTAGCGGTATCGGCGGTTCAATTCACTATGGTGACGGATTGAAACTAAGTCTCTTGCCATCCGGCAGGAGACTGATAGACTTGTTTGGCGAGGTCGCAAATGATCTGTGCCGACGCTCCTTTGAACTCTTCTCCACAGTTGCATCGAGTGATAGTCCATTGGTATTGGATGCAACCGATATAGACTCTACTAGAGACTTATTCTTGGAACATGGAGTATTCCCCCGGGAATACCGGGTTCAAGTAATCAGTGAATCGGCGCTTGCTGACAAACTTCAAACGCTATGCACTGGGCTTTCTCGCCGAATAGAAGTGAGGACAAAGAGTCGAGTTACTGGATTACTTCGCCGCGAGTCGATATATGAGGTTCACATAGAACCGACGCAGCGGCGCATTTCAACGATCGACGTCGTTCTTGCAAGGAATGTAGTAATAGCAACCGGTCGCGGGGGATTAACCAGAACGCAGAAGATCCTTTCAGGCCTTGGCGTCGCTATGACGAACCCGACCTATTCTAAAGGTATTCGCGTGGAGATGCCGCAACCGTATCTCCAGGTTGTTGGATCAATATTTCCAGACTTCAAGTTCTCCAGTCGAGCACATCCCTGTAAAACTAAGACCTTCTGTTTCTGTGGCGGTCCGAACGGCGGCAGAATAAAATTCACCAACTATCAAGATCAGTTCGAGCAAGAAATAGTTACACTCGATGGACACGAAACATTAGAGCGACCACAACGTGGGCGCATACTGGCTGCTAACTTTGGACTACTGTGCCAGGAAGAGCGACTCATGGAGTCGGTAGGAGAATCACGGAAATTCGCTGAGGATGTCCTCCGACCCTATTTAGCGATTTCGAATGGGCGCCCGATCGTTCAAAGCATGCGCGACTTTCGCGCAAAACATTCGCCAACTGGTTCGTGGGATCAATTATCTGATGCAATGCCGTTTCAGCCATCTGTCGCGGACCTCAGGCTCGCACCAGTACACAGACTTTTCAGCGATCAACAACATAAATCATTGATATCTACATTTGACACGATAATGCATCCCATGTTCGAGACAGCCGGCTTAGAATTTGATGTTGGCCGCATCGATCAGTCGGTGTTAGTTGTCGGCCTTGAGCTAGAGTTCATGTGGAGCGCAATTGAGATAAATGCGGATTGTGAAACATCGCAGCGCGGACTCTTCGTCGCCGGCGACACTGCGGGCCTTGCACAGGGCGTTATCCAGGCTGCGATGATGGGTATAAGGGTAGCTGATATTATCAGTCAGCGTATCTCAGCAGGTACAAATAAACTTTGAAAGGATGAACACATGGGTCTGGCGCAGAAGCTTGTCTATCCAGCGCAATCCAAGCTTGCCTTCTATAGTCGTGAAGCGGTATGTGAATTCGTGCTAAAGCAGGGGGCGGTGCCGCTTCATCCATTCATGATTTTTGGCTATTTCTTGAGCGATCGCGTTGATCGCGACATTATTCGTAACGCTAATAATACAGTTGTCAGTCGCGTCGACGAGATTTGGGTATTCGGCGATACTGTCGCGAACGGTGTTCTGGCTGAAATCGACTTGGCAAACTCACTTGGAAAACCAGTTAAATACTTCAATATCGCCACTCGCGCACGCGAGATCGGCGAGATGGATCCTATCGATCTCACCTTTGAGGAAGAGGTTCTTAAGGACAATAACCATGATATCGAATTGCTGAGGGATGTAGTTACGGGTCGGCGAACATTGCGAAATGACTTTTGAATTAGATGATATTTGCGCGGCGGCGCAACAACCCGTTTATTGCCAATTTCTCGACCGAGAGATGGCCGGTAGTGTTGGGTTGGACCAAAGCTTGGTCAATACTGCCCGTGCGCTCGCCTACTCGATGCTTGCAAATGCTTCCTATTGCTATGCAAGCCTGTCGGTTATCGGCGAGAATCCTGGATTGCGTGGATTTTCAGCCGAAACGCTCGGATTAGTACTGGATTCGGGCCGCTTCAAGACCTTGAGCGATATGCCTACTGCCGAAGAGTTCCTCCACTCGCGTCGCCAACTCTTCGGATTTGATCGGCGCC
The DNA here is from genome assembly GCF_042869435.1 of Nocardia sp. NPDC006982. Classification (NCBI taxonomy): domain Bacteria; kingdom Bacillati; phylum Actinomycetota; class Actinomycetes; order Mycobacteriales; family Nocardiaceae; genus Nocardia; species Nocardia sp. NPDC006982. The sequence goes on from NZ_JBIAFV010000002.1 coordinate 870,274, forward strand.
GATTCTCTGTTTACTTTAACCAGTATTCCGAACGTGACGCAGTAAGGCTATTCACACCCTCGATAGTGAAGTCGCAAGGATCAACAGAGTTTTTGGAGCAGTACTTGCTGCTGCCGGGTGCACTAACGCCACATCTTCGCAGTCGTTCGTTGAAAACCGGCGAATTGGCCGTCGAGGCCGTGCAAGAGACACTGGCACAACGAGACGGGCGTGCAATTATTTTCCCCTTGTTTCAAGAACGGGCTGCTGCCGTCGGAGATGATGCTCCGTTTGTATCACATGGCATTCGCCGTTCCATATCGGCAGCGTATGGCTTAAATATGGTGAGGCAGCGTGCAGGCACGATCCTCGTCGGGCATCAGCGTATCGACTATTACGACAAAATCTTAACTGAAGGGCGACCTGCGATACACGCAGGCGCCGTAGCTGCGCTCTTTAACTATGCTGGAGGTCGTGCCCTCGACGTTAGACTTACGTCGGGTAACGTTGGCATCTGGGAGCAATTGGTAAAGTTTTTACTTAGTGCTGAGGGTGACCTGCCAGCATTCGCATTGTGGACTGCTACTGATCGGATAATTCGCGCTGCTTCCCATCGGAACCCGGAATCATGGTCTGAAGAGTTGCGCTCGAAGGTCCGCAGGACCGCTGTGGCCCATCCACCCCGATCTAATCAGTGGCAATCAAACCTTTTGCGCATATGTGAGGAGATTAATAAGGTGACGGTAGGCGCAGGTACGAGGCCAGCTGTGCTGAGGCGCATATTAATAACATACGCGAACGAAAGGGAATACGAAGGGATTTTAGAGGCTCTGGCGTTGACAGCGCATGATATCGGCGATCCTATTTTTGAAGAGAGTATTGGCTACGATAGACTGCCGGCCATTGATGGACTGGACAGGGTGCAGGTATTTCTGGTGCAGTCGGAAGCGGGAAGCGTGGGTGCCGGCTCTGCTCAAGCAACAATAGTAGATGCGGTGGACCACATCCAGCCCGATCTTGTAGTGGGCGTGGGAATCGGGTTTGACTTAACTGATGACGAAGATGCTTACGGACGCGTCATGATTGCAAACCGAGTGCGAGAGTACGAACGTGTACGCCTGGGAACAACGATTCGACAGGATTTTGAGCTTCGAGAACGTGGTCAAGCTCGTGACATAGACCCAATTGTACTTCAAAGGCTGCGGTTGGTCGCGAGGAGATCGGAAATAAAATACGAGGTCGGTGAAATCGTTTCGGGTGAAAAGCTTGTTGATTGGCTCCCTTTCAGAAAGGAATTGCAGGCGCGATTTCCAGATGCGATTGGAGGTGATATGGAACTTGCTGGCATTGTGGCGGCGTGCTCTAGGCGGAATGTGAAATGGATGTTCCTAAAATGTGTTAGTGACCGCGGTGATGGAAACAAGAAATCGGATGCAGAAATTGCCATTGCTGCATTGAGTGAAGGTGATCGACAACGCGCAGCTGCACGAAAAGCGATGTGCATACTACGCGATTACATCAGACTTGCTTTAGTGGATCGAGGTCAGTAGTCCGCTCAATGGAGACGGGGTCCGCTGACGAAAGCTCACCCCGAGAATTCCCTGATATCAGCGATTAGTCCCTCGATATTGAATTGTTTGATCGATGGGCCCCTTTGAAAAGATTTGTGAATCTGCTTAGCGGAATCGATGGGGTCGATGTTTCTCACGAACTGGATATCGTTTCGCGAACGCGACCACTCGAGCTCCGTTTTTGCGAACTCAAGTCGGGCTTGCCAGATCTCCTCTGCCTGCTTCCGTGAGGAATATCTTTCGAAGAACTGTCGCTTCCAAGCTTCGGTATTCTTTGGCAGGATGAAAAATGGGGATATTCTAGCCCAGCTGACCCTGGAAAGTCCGATAAAGCCCGATACGTCGAAGTCGATAATCGCTATTTTGTTGTGTCCTCGGGCAATGCTGTACTGGTCGCAACCAGTGCCATACAGTTGCCCTCCGATCTCAGTTGTGTTGAGCATTGCGCCTGATACGACGCTATTCTCGAACTGTTCTCGGGTAACGAAGAAGTAGTCGACGCCAGCCACTTCGGCGCGCCCACTATTTATTCGCGGCGCTCGAGTGGTTGTATTTATTACATTGAAGTACCGGTGATCAAGTGTAGTTAATTGTCGTTTTATAGTGGACTTTCCGGCGCCAGGTAGACCAAGAAGCGCAATGACGAAGGCGAACGAGGCGCCATCTATGCTACTTCCGTAAGGTTTCGATCTCATAGTCACCACTCATTCCGGTCGAAATGCACGGCTTCACGATAGTCTACTTGAATCTAGGGCTATCAGTCGGAGGTGATCTGGCAAGCTCTTCGGTATTCATGATTAGAACTGCCTGCCGTCAGCATGCCGCGCATCAGGCAAGTGGTAATCTCTGGCTTAAATCGCACATGAGATTCTGCGGCAACTCTGTTGCGTTATTGAAGAGTCTGGGGCGCGGACGTACTCGACAGTAGTGTAGGACATAAGGACCAAGCTCGGTGTGTCGATGACCCAAAACTACGCAGAATTTCTGCGGCGGTGGGCGCGGTCGTATTTGACAGTGCTGGCTCCCGTGCTGTGGAGGTGGTCGGCGAGTTGATACACCGCCCCCCGTGGTGTAATCCCGCAGCGAGGCTCGCAGGCGCGGCAGGGCAGCGGGCGTCGTGGATGTGATCGGTCTGCGCGCGCCCATGCAGAATCGGCGGATCTCGTCCTGGGCGAGTTCGAACCAGTTCTCGCCCAGTTCGTTCCATTGAGTGTTGCTGAGATGCGCGGCTACGGTGTCGCGTAGCAGCGTACTTGGTTGGCACGTTGAGGTGCCCCAGTCGTATCGCGTCCATCGCCACCTCGATCACCGCCCGTGCAGCGGCCGGTCACCTAGCGTTCGTAGCGGTCGATCCGCTCCGGCCCACGAGCCAAGTACTGGGCGCTCTCCTCGGTTTCGGCCCGCTCACAGCACGTCAGGCGTGGATCCTGTTCGGCGGCGCAGCGCGTCGCTTCGAGGTCGGTGCCGGTGAATGCCGTTGCACCTCGATGATTACCTTCGGGTCGAGTCCGTTGGCGGCTACTGCGGTCGGCAACTGGGTGGAAAATGGGTACTTGAATCGGATGCGTCCGTACATGCCTGGCAGGTGAGTCGTGGCTGCCACGACCGCCGTCACCGTCGCGGCGACGAGCGCAGCGAACGCTAACACGATCGCCTGACCGGTGCCTTCCCGTGCGTGCAGACCTCGGACAACAATGCCAGCGGATACGACCAGCATGAGTGCGCCGAGTATCGCTGCCGTGGTGGCGAATCTGTCGGGCACGCCGTTGATCGGTAGCCGGAACGGCCCGAATACGTCCTCACCGTCGACCATCCGGTCGTCCAGTTGCACTTCCGCGGTGAAGAACCGGCTGTAGATCCCAAGGATCGTGCCGCCGGCGATAAGGCCGAAACCGACGGCACCGGCAGCCGCTGTCAGCCAGGCCGGCCACCTGGACGAGCCGTTAGTTGTTGACGTGGTGTCGGAATTCATTCTGTCCCCCAATGTGTACATGTCCCGCAGTGCGGTCGTTGAGTTGTGGTGTTCTGCCGCCGGAACGAGTCCACGGCCGTACTGGCGAACGCGACGAGGTCGGTGCGCCGATCTCGGTCCGAGTCGAGCAAGCTTCGTCGTGACCACGAGGGGCGTCCAACTTGTCGCCGATACCTCTCGGCCCATGGATTATCGGATCGCACAGCCAGGCTCGTCTCGGGATGGAGTTCGGGTTGATCTCCATGAGGTCTGCAGGTCCCGCGTCGTTGAACGCCTTGATCGTGGTTCGCGACTCGAGTCGATATTTGCCGCGATAACCGCTGCCCACCCAATCTGCTGATCTCCGAGGAAAAGTACACAAGGCGGTATCGGATTCGATCCACCAACATTCGACGGCATCCTGTTCTGTGGGTAGGAGTGGCTTGCCACTACAGCCCGCGTCTGTGTTCCGGCTCGGGCGAATCTCGTTCCAGCACAGGGAATGAGAAGTTCGGCAGTCGGCGCGTTCCGGCAGCGATCTCGAAGCACAGATCGCTGTAGGCCACGGCGAGCTCGGTGAGGCGATGCTGGGTGTAGCGAGAAACCAGTGTCGACGTGCCCTGCGCGGCGGCGACGCGGGCATCGACCGAGAACTGCGCGAGCCGGTCGATCACCATGCCGACTGTCTCGGTGTGCCGATATGCTGCATTAAAGGTTGGCGGCTGATCGGCGCTCACCCAGCTGTCGATGCGGGACACCAGTCGATTGCGCTCGCGGTCGATCGTGCCGATATCGGCGCTGTGGTCCAGACGGGCCTCGTGCAAGCTGGCCAGTTCGTAGGCGTCTTGCAGGATCGGATGCGCGATGGCCACTGTTCCAGCGCAGGCTTGCAGGATCATGTCTTTGGACGGCAGCGGTGTCCTCATGCCTGCCTCACCGCGTGGGCCAGCCGCCCGGAATCGGCGGTCACCGAATCCCCGGCTCGCGGTGACCGCCGCTGTTCTTGTCGACGGTCCTGCGGAATCGCGGTTGCCTGGGCGCATGCAGTACTCAGAATGAGCCGCCGCTGGTCTTGGCTTTGTGGGCGCGCGAAGATCGCTGTCGGGGTGATCATTTCGTCTCTTCGATGTGTGCTTGGAGTTTCCGGAGTTGGCAGGCGAGGTGGTGATCCAGTTCGTTGGATCGTGCCGATCGCAGGGGAGTGGTCGCGGATGGTTGCGTCGGGTTGTCGGCGTTGGACTGGGCATGTGGGGTGGTGATCGAGGTATATGCGGTACTGAGGGTGTCCAGCGCCCGCCCGAGAACTAGGCATTGGGGTGGGCAGCGGTGGTGGATGCTCATGGCGCGTATCGCGTCGTCGTCGGTGAGCGCACCGGGGTCTGTGAGGCAGTCGGTCAGATGCGCCTCATCGTCGGGATCGAATGGTGTCGAGGTTTTCACGACACGGCCCGTACCGCTGCTGCGTTGTCGTCGATGATGCGCGCTCCGATCCACTGGCATGGTTGGGCGTCCCATGTGCGGTGTTCGCCGATCTGGTTGTCGGACACCGGGACTGAGCCGCAGAGCACGGCGGGGCAGGTCACGCTGACTAATCGGTTGTCGCCGTCGAATTGCGCGCGCCCGCAGTCGGCGTAGAGCCGAACATGGCCACAGCCCGTTGCGCCATGGGTAGGTGTGGGCTGGTGATAGCGAGGGCGTGTGCGGTCGGAGGTAGTGGGCGTTTGTGGTGGATGTGATTGGATCCAGCGTCGCCAGTTCAGGCGGAGGGCGAACCGCGCCGATGCGGGGCTGGTGTGGAAGTTGTGCGGGGTGCGCGTCTTGTTGCAGTACCGGTCATTGAACATGGGGCAGTGCACTCCCTTTCGTGGGACGATCGGCGATGGTGGGCGGAATACTTTGGGGGACAGTTCTATTCATTGCCGTGTGGGGTGTTGTGGCAGTCGGCGGATGCCGCAGGACAGTTCGTCGGCCAGGTCCTGATACGCGTCGGCGGCCTCGGCGAGCTGCAGTGAGGCGTCGTAGAACAGTCCGTCCGGTGCGGTGGCGAGCGCGATATGGGTGTGCACGGCCAGCTGCGCGAGCTGGTCGATGACTTGCCCCATGGTGTGGGTGGATACGCGCGCGGCGGGGAACGGGATCGGGGTGGCCGCCACTACCCATTGATCGATTGCCGACATCACTCGGGTGCGTTGCCGGTCGATGTGCTCGAGTGCGCGCAGCGGCGTGTGTTCGCGGGTCTGATGCAGTATCGCGAGTTCCCCGGCCGCGTCCAGCATGGGATGGTCGGTCATGGTGGGGAGCCCCCGGCAGGCGGCGAGCACGGCATGTTTGTCGGGGAGTCCGGCGAAGGTCACCAGTGATCTCCCAGGGCTGGAAGTCGCCGCGCCCGCCGCGCGATGTCGGTGGTCAGATCGGTATAACCATCGACCAGTTCCGCGAGCCGGGACCAGGCCGCGTGCACGGCGGGGTCGGCAGGATCGATGGTCATCAACAGGTGGTAGGCGTGAACCTGGGCTTCAGCCAACCGGGCTATCACCGCTCCCAATGTCTCGGTGTGCATGCTCGCCCCGGGCCGCGGGATCGGCAAGTGATCGGTAACCCACACATCCACCGCGAGCACGAGTTCATCTCTACGGCAATGACATTCACTGCCGAACATGGCCAAGCGCCGCTGGTAAATGACACCGAAGTCGTGCGCCAGCTTCGCCAGTGGATGGACTCCTACGTGATGCCCCCGGATCGCCGACAACAGCGCCTCACCCGAGGGGAACAGCGCTACCGCGCCGGGTTCGCAACTGCCCGAGACCGTTGCGCTCCCAGACGGATCTGGAATGGTGTGCACAGCTCACCGCCACACCACAGAAGACCGAACCGGGCTGAGGAGTCGACGAGCAGCGGAGACCACGCTGGTACGTGACGGCAATGAATGCGCAGTCGAGGGCTGCGACACCCAGAACCATCCGGTCGGATGATCGGTCATTGGGAGCCAGACTCGTTCGCCGGACGCGAGGATCCGCACGCCGCGTTCCTCTAATTGGGTCAGCGTGTGCACGCCGAGCCTGGCGCCCCACGCCGGACCGACGAGGAAGACCCAGTCGCGATTCGGTCGTGAGTAGCTGATGATCGGCATCGACACGCACCGGGTCTCTTCGAGAAGCTCATCACGGACCTGCTTGCCGAGGCCGGCGGGCATCATCACCGCACCCAACGCCGTCGTCGCGATTAATGACACGCGTTCGAACGAACACGACACCGTGAACCCCAACCCGCGATACACGTGGGCGACCTCATGGGCGCTGTGGCAGCTCTCGAACATCACCGCTCCGTTCGGTGACGCCCACCGGGCTGCGGTACCACCGACAGATGTGGTCCCGATGCCTCCCGCGCCTCGGCCGCGACACGACGACCCCGCGTCGCACCAGCACTGAATGACGCGATTACCGACGCACGCTGCAGCGCTCGCTCATGCATCATCGGGAAATCCCCCTCCAGAAACGGGTACGCGATCGGCTTGATCGCGTTTGCTTGGGTAGCGGCCAGGTGCACGCGGCCGCCACCATGCCCGCAAGCTCGAGCGCGGTCAGGCCGAGGAGACTCGCACATGCCTGTATCGCGGCCCACTCGTCGGCCACGCGCAGCGCGGCGATGGCTTGGTCTTGGGAGAAGGTCCGACCAGGCAGAAAGCTCACAACCCAGCTGCCTTGTCCGACGTTTCTCGCCTGATGCCGGGTTCTGGAGCTGGTCATCAACGGGTTCTCGTCGTCTTCGATCGACATGCCCACTACCATCATCTGCCCTTCGGGCTGGGAGACCTATACGGGGCATCCAGACTGACGCTCCGACTGTGGTGCATCTGAAGATATCTTGTAACAGTTACAGAAGCAATGCATGATGCTGTGCTGGTTTGTCTATGGTTGAGGTATCGTGCTGGCCACAACGAAAGGAGTTCGCCAATGGCGCCTGTGTCACCGGTTGTGGCGAGCTGGGAACTGACGCTTCGGCTCCGCGAACGGCGTGAGCAGCTCGGGATCGATGTGAAGACGATCGTTAAAGAGGTCGGGCTTTCGCGTGGCTACTGGGTTTTGATCGAGGGTGATCGCCGAATTCCGGCCGAGGACAAGCTGGACCTGCTGATGACGGTCTTCGAATTCGACGTCGACGAGCGCAATGAACTCATCGCGCTACGGTCTGCGGCGAAGGAGCGCGGCTGGTGGTCGAAGTTCTCGGCGCTGTTCGGCTCAGAATTATTGCGCTTCTACGGTATGGAGTACGGGGCCGAGCGTGTCCGGACCTACGAGAGTGTGCTGATGCCGGGGCTACTCCAGTCCGAGGAGTACGTGCGAGCGTTGATGGTCGCCGGAGTGGCCACGGTACTGCCCGTTGAAGTCGAGCAACGTGTCGAAGTTCGAATGCGTCGCCAACATCGGCTCGAAGGAGAAGATCCGATGAAGCTATCGGCTGTGATCGGTGAGGCTGCCCTGGTCCAGCAGATCGGTGGCCCAGGTGTCCTCTACCGGCAGCTGCTTCATCTCGCTGACCTGATCGAAACGCATCAGGACACGATCGACGTTCGGCTGATGCCGTTCACCGCCACTGAACGCTCGATCTTCAGCGGCGCGACGTTCCATCTTATCGATTTCGCGAATCCGCGTCTGCCAACACTCGGCTGGCATGAGTCCTCTGTCATGGGTGAGTTGCTCGAGGATCGGGACAAGGAGACGCGGGTCCGCGATCTCGGTGTGATCCACGACAGAGCAATGGCCCAAGCGATGGGGCGAGAAGCTACGCTGGACCGGATTCGTGCGATTGCTGGTGGGCTAGAGTCATTGGTATGAGCGGGTCGGATTTCGTGTGCACTACAGGCTGGTTCAAGTCTTCTTGGTCGTCGGAAACGCAGTCGTGTGTCGAAGTGAAGTTTGACGGCGACCTTGTGCTCATCCGTGACAGCAAGTACCTCCGCGATCCGGCGAACGATCCCACGGCGCAGCCCACGATTGCGGTCTTGGCCGAGGACTGGAACGTATTCCTTCGGGCAGCAAACGGGATGGAGCCGGACGCCTGGCGTGACCTGCCGATCATCACTCGCCATGGTTCCGGCGAAGTGACTGTGCATGCCGCCGGCGGCACCATGCTCACTTACACGGCTGCCGAGTGGGTTGCGTTCATCGCAGGTGTTCGCGACGGCGAGTTCGCCGCGGCCTGAGACCGCTGGTAGGCGCCGCAGGTCAATTAGGTCTACAGCATGATTGGTTACGGCACATGGCCAGTTGGCCATGATTTTGGATTCCGCTTCCTCCGCCTGCGGGTGCGGAGTTTCGCCAGTTGGGTTCTAGGCTAGGAAGATTCGGGTCGTGGGGTGCGTGCAGTGGGCGACCGATGCTGAGCCGGACATCCGATGGCGTCACGCTCACCTTGATCACCAGCTGTACCGGCTCGCCGAACAAGAGCACCCCCAACCCGTAGTCGGCGACGCATCAGGGTCATCTGAGCCAAGGAAGAGTGGATCATTCGGAGGCGCGTTTGTGGTGCTCTACCGTCGTCAGCCACTGCCTGGACAGGCTCGTCCGCCCGGACGGGCAGGAAGGCCGGGACAGCACCCACGTTTCGCGCGTCACGGATAGCGAAACGGTCCGCGCAGTACAGCTCGGCTCCAGCGTTTCCACCGCTGCGCCCGGGAATCGCCAGGACGAGCAGATTCGAGAAGGCCGAGTTCACCAACCGCGCGGCGGCAGTCAAGTCCGTGGTCCACTTCTTCACGAGGAAGTGGAACCATCGGTCATGACCGGCCGATGACAAACCAAACCGGTTCTTCACTGGCACTCGCGACACAAATGCTACTTGTCGGCGCTCTCCTCTATGGAGGGATGACACGCAAGTCAACCGGGCCAACCAGTGTTCCTGTCGGTGGGCGAGTGGATACTCGTACACATCGCCGAACTGGCTTGATGGGAACGTCGACACCCCTTGAGTGTGTGAATAGGATTCACGCATGAGTCTGTAAGCTAGCAATCCGGAGGGCGAGGTTATGGCGGATTCGGATGAGTTGACTGTGACCGCTGCCGATGTAGCACGCATGGCGGCGGTGGGGCGAGCCGCCGTCAGCAACTGGCGCAAACGCCACGATGACTTTCCGAAACCAGTAGGCGGGACTGCGGCCAATCCCTCTTTCTCGCTGGTGAATGTCGAACGTTGGCTGACCCGCCAAGGGAAGCTTGCGGGTATTTCAGGCGAAGAGCGACTCTGGCAGCAATTGAAGGCAGCGCGGGGTGACTTGTATGTGGCACAGCTGCTCGCCCTGATCGGAGAGGTTTTCCTGCACATCGAGCCCGGATCAAGCGTCAGTCCGGTGGCATCCGATACCAATTGTCCGACAGTCGATTTCGAGAATATCGTCACACAACCTCTCGAAGAATCCGATCGCAGTGTTATCCAGACGGCCGTGGAGGTGGCCTCGCACCGGGGCGCGCAACAGACGTTTCGGTACCTGCGTCAACGTTTTCTCGAGACACGCTCGCGGCGCATTGTGACAACACCGCAGCCGGTGATCGATGTCGTCTCGCAGCTTCTCAATGGCGCCGATACGGTCTTCGATCCTGCGTGCGGGATTGGTTCGTTGTTGGCAGCCGCGGGGCCACAGGCCCAGCTGATCGGGCAGGATGCCGATGAGTCGCTCGCTCGAGTCACCTCGAACTGGCTTACTCTGGAGAATCGCCGAGCCAATATCGAGGCTGCCGATTCCATTCTCGGAGATGCCTTTGCGGGCCGGTTGTTCGATGCGGTGGTCTGCCATCCGCCTTTTGGCGACCGTGACTGGGGCGCGGAGTCGCTGGTGCACGATGGGCGGTGGATCTACGGCCTGCCGCCTCGCGGCGAACCTGAATTGGCATGGATCCAGCACTGTCTCGCACATGCCAAACCTGGAGGGCTGATCGCGGTCTGCATGCCATCGGCAGCGGCCAGCAGGCCGACGGGACGAAAGATCCGGGCAGCGATGCTACGCGGTGGGGCGCTTCAGGCCGTGATCACGGGCATCTCCGGTTCACCGGATCTGTGGATTCTTCGGCGTCCGATCCCCGGCGAACGTCCATTGTCGCGGCTCCTGTTAGTCGACACGGCTGACGACCCTGAGATCGCCACGACCGCATGGCGAGCATTCCAGCGTGATCCGGAGTATTCGACATCCGCAGCACGCGCGGTGCGGATCATCGACTTACTCGACGACGATGTCGACATCAGCCCCGCACGCCGTCTCACGAATGCGGCAGGCGGCGCCGAGTACTCCGAAGTCATGCGGGAGCTGCTAACACCACCGGCCTGGCGCATACCGAATCTGTTGGTCGGGCCGAATCACGAACGTCCGATGGTCACGGTCGCGGAACTCGTTCGCGCAGGGGCGATTTCAGTGCTGTCCGCACCGGTGAGAATGGAGCTCGGCCGGGGCGACGCGCCGGTGCTGACGGCCAAAGATGTCCGTCTCGAGAGGCCCGCTTCGGGGTTGGGCGACGCCGAAGGCAACGACGCCGTGATGGTCCGTGCGGGTGATGTGGTCGTACCGGCCACGGGCGACCCTGTGGCGCGGGTCTGTCGCGAAGGAGGTGCCTTGCTCGGGCCGCAGATCCACTTGATTCGTACTGATCCGCAGCTGTTCGACGCGGATTTCCTGGCCGGCTTTCTCCAGGCCACCGCCGATCGCTCGGCAGGTAAGGGCGCATCGGCAAGAATCGACGTCCGGCGGCTGGCGATACCGCGGATGCCGATCGACGACCAACGCCGCTATGGTCGTACATTCCGCGAACTTGCCGAACTGGAAACGGCATTCCGACGACAACAGGCTCTGTGCAACAAGCTGATTCGGGCCGGTTTTGCCGGCTTGGCCGACGGAGTTCTGCAGCCGTCCGATTCCGACGTGTAATTTGTTGCACATCGGTGGAGCTGTGGGGAGGTCACGTGGACACGGTCCAGCACGTCATCGGGGGCCGGTACGAGTTGACCGCCGAGCTCGGTCGCGGTGGGATGGGCGAGGTCTACGAGGGGTACGACAACCGGCTGGACCGCAAGGTCGCCGTGAAGCTGATGCACTTTCCCGGCGGTGCGGTTTCCAAGAAGGAGTTGGCAAAGCGGTTCGTCCACGAAAGCCGCATCATGGCCAAGCTGAATCACCCTGGAACGCCAACGGTTTACGACGTAGACATCGCTGATGACGACGAGGATCGCCCGTACATCGTCATGGAGTACGTCGACGGTGTCACGCTCGACGTACTGAGCAAACGGTACGGCCCATTGCCGATCGGCTGGGTCGCGTCGATCGGGGCACAGACTGCGGCAGTCTTGTCGGCGGCGCATCAACGCGGCATCTTCCATCGGGATCTCAAACCGTCGAACCTCATGTTGTGCGCCGATGGAACGCTCAAGGTGCTGGACTTCGGGTTGGCGATGTTCCTTGATCCGGAGGTATCCCGCCTCACCCGGATTGGCGACATGCTCGGCACCCCGCACTACATGGCTCCCGAGCAGATCAAAGGACTGACCGTGGTGCCGCAGACCGACCTCTACTCGCTCGGGTTGGTGCTGCATGAACTACTCACGGGACAGCGAGTTGTCGAAGGTGCCACCGAATATTCGGTGTGGGACAACCAGATTCACGTGTACGCGCCCTCGATCACTCAAGAACGCCCCGAAGTCTCTGACGACTTCGGCGAGCTGATAATGGGCATGCTTGCGAAGAATCCGGCGGATCGGCCGGCAGACGCAGACGCAGTGCACGCGGCATTGCTGCCTCACGTGCGCGACCTGGTCCCGTTTCAGGAAGTCACCGAACCGCGCGGTCCAACACGCATGTACGCGGACGCGATGGGTTCCATATCCGGGGATCGGTGGAGAGCCTCAGCGTCAACGGCGTCCTCGACCACACCCCCGACCCTGCCGGACGGTGGCTCGGCCGGCTTCAGCCGGGGCGATATCGATAGGGCGATGAACCTGGCGGGGGCGTTGGCTGACGATTCGCGTTATGAGCAGGCGGTGGCAGCGCTGGTTCCTGTCGTGAGTGTGGCGACGCGCGTGCTCGGCCCCCACGACGACGCGGTGATCGAGGCCCGGTTGCGATTGGCCGAGATCCGGTTCGAGAACAACGAATACCGAGTCGCTGCCCCGCTGTACTCCGCACTGGTACAAGATCTGACCGCTATGCGAGGCCCGCATACCGACGAGGTGTTCCAATGCCGCAGGCAGGAGGCAACCTGCTACGTGCTGATGGGCGATACCTCAGGTGGTCTGGCCTTGCTGAAACGTTTGCTGGCAGATCTGAGACTTAGATACGGAACCAGCGATCCGCAGGTGACAGAGCTAGCTGAACAGGTGGCACGACTCGAACAGCTTGTGAGTCGGATTCACAATTAGATGTTGCGTGCCGCGTGCCACGCTGTGTATCGTCTCTGTCACACCGAATGTTGTTTGCGGGATCGAAGCGCTCCGTTGTCTATGCGAGACGTGCCGACGGGGGTTGGGTATGCCGCGCCACATGGTGAGGCAGTTGGCAGCGGATAGCGGGGAGGAGTGACAGCAGTCATGCAGCGATCGGCGGGATACCATTTCGATGCCGACGGCGCGCTGTTCAAACTCGCCGCGGAGGCGCTGCGGATCCGAATGTCGGCGCAGTTCGACCCGATGGCCGCGGTCAACAGCTCCGACTTGGAGCCGCTACCGCATCAGATTCAAGCCGTCTACGGCGAACTGCTGGAACGCACGCCGCTGCGATTCGTTCTGGCTGATGATCCTGGCGCGGGTAAGACCATCATGGCTGGGCTCTACGTCAAGGAGCTCATGCTGCGCGGCGACCTGGAGCGTTGCCTGGTCGTCGCACCCGGCGGCCTGGTGGACCAATGGCAAGAAGAGCTGCTCGAGAAGTTCGGTCTCCGATTCGAAGTGCTGACCCGCAAACTCATGGACGCGCACTCCCACGGGGACGGCGTCGTCCACGCGGCACCGCTGCTGATCGCCCGGATGGATCAGCTCTCCCGCAGCCCAGAGTTGCTGCACGAAATCGTCTGCCGGGACTGGGATCTCGTCGTGGTCGATGAGGCGCACCGCATGGCGGCCCGGTATTCCGGTGACGAGCTGCGCAAGACCAGGCGCTACCAGCTCGGCGAGTTGCTCAGCCGGTACGCGCGGCATCTGCTGCTCATGACGGCCACTCCGCACGCCGGCAACGACGAAGACTTCCAACTGTTCATGGCCCTGCTGGATCCCGACCGGTTTGAGGGCAAGCACCGTGACGGCATCACAACCGCCGACACCGACGGACTCATGCGGCGCATGGTCAAGGAGGAACTGCTCACCTTCGACGGCACTCCGCTGTTCCCCGAGCGGCGTGCCTATACCGTGCCGTACCGGCTGTCACCGGCGGAACGCGAACTCTACGAGAGCGTGACCGCGTACGTCCGCGAACAAATGGGCCGGGCCGAGGCACTCGCCGAAACGGGTCAGGCGCAACGGCGAACCACCGTCGGGTTCGCACTCACTGTGCTGCAGCGCCGCCTGGCATCTAGTCCCGCGGCGATCCTCGAGTCCTTGCAGCGCAGGCGCTCCCGACTGATGACGACCCGGCGGGAACTGCTTGCAAGCGGAGGCAACCGTCTTGTCCCGCAGCCCAGTTTGTTCACGGCCGGATTCGACGATGACGATCTGGACGAGCTGACCGGCGACGAGATCGAGGGCCTTGAGGACGCAGTCGTCGATTCCGCCACGGCCGCCCAGACGCTGGCCGAGCTGGATGCCGAGCTGGACATGCTCGCCGATCTCATCGATCAGGCGCGCGGAGTCCGGCACTCCGGCACCGACCGGAAATGGTTCGAGCTTTCGGAGCTGCTGCAAAGCAACGACCTGATTCGTGACAGTGACGGCAACCCGCGAAAACTCATCATCTTCACCGAGCACAAGGACACCCTCGACTACCTCGCCGACAGTATCCGTGGCCTGCTCGGTCGACAGAACGCCGTCGAATGCATCCACGGCGGTGTGTCCCGAGATCGGCGACATCGGATCAAAGATATCTTCGCCCAGGACAAGGACTGCCGGGTCCTGGTCGCCACCGACGCCGCGGGCGAGGGCCTCAACCTGCAGTGCGCGCACCTGATGGTCAACTACGACCTGCCGTGGAACCCCAACCGCATCGAGCAGCGGTTCGGGCGGATCCACCGCATCGGCCAGATAGAGGTCTGCCATCTGTGGAACCTCGTCGCCGAGGACACCCGTGAGGGCGCTGTGTTCACCCGGCTGTTGGACAAGATCGAAGAACAGCGGAAAGCGTACCGGGGGAAGGTCTTCGACGTGCTCGGCGAGGCGTTCCGCGAACAGCCGCTTCGCACGCTGCTCACCGAGGCTGTCCGTTATGGCGATCGCCCGGATGTTCGGGAACGCCATAACCAGGTCATCGATGCCTCGGTCGACGAAGGACTGGGTCGGCTACTCGACGAGCGCGCCCTCGCCTACGAGTCTCTCGCCGCGGCCGACGTGACCGAGTGGCGGCACCAGATGGACGACGCCCGCGCGCGGCGACTTCAACCCCACTTCATACGCGCGTTCTTCCTCGAGGCTTTCCGGATGCTCGGCGGACGTATTGCCGACCGAGAGGCGGGACGATACGAGGTCAGGCACGTTCCCAGCGACGTCATCCATCATGGTCGACGATTGCAGATCGGAACGCCGGTGCTCCGGCGCTACGAACGGATCACCTTCGATTTGAACCGAATCCGGGTCGCCGACGCACCGCACGCGGAATTGCTCGCTCCCGGTCATCCACTGTTGGATGCGGTGGTATCCCTTGTCATCGACCGCTACGGCGCCCTGCTGGGACGTGGTTCCGTTCTGGCGGATCGCAGGGATTCCAGCGAAGACCCGCGTGTGCTGGTCGCCATCGCCCAGGAAATTGTCGACGGCCGCGACATCGT
Organism: Nocardia sp. NPDC006982; assembly: GCF_042869435.1. Taxonomy (NCBI): domain Bacteria; kingdom Bacillati; phylum Actinomycetota; class Actinomycetes; order Mycobacteriales; family Nocardiaceae; genus Nocardia; species Nocardia sp. NPDC006982. Next base: position 885,720 of record NZ_JBIAFV010000002.1, read on the forward strand.
CGTCGGGAAACAGTTCGACTTTGTCGAGCTCGGTTCCGCCCGAACGCGAGCGGCGGCACAGGCCGCCTACCTGGACTACACGCCGGTTACCGACGACGAACGCATCGCTGTGGCCCTCGTGCTCGAGCAAGACTGGCTCGTGCCCGGCATCGACTCTCTCGCTCTTGCCTGGGCTGCCGACCACGGGCTGCCCGCCTACCTCGACGAGCTTCGCACCAAGATCGCTGCTAACACGGCGCGAACCCGCAAGCTCATCCGGACTCGGCTGCTGCACGCCGTCAATTACTGGGACCAGCGCCACGCCGAGCTACTCGACTCCGAAAAGAACAGCAAGCCCGGCAAGATCCGGTCGGACACCGCCTACAACAGGGCCCGCGAGCTCGAGCATCGATTACACGCCCGCATGGAAGACCTCGACCGTGCCACCGAAGTCCATGCCCGTACTCCGCAGGTGGCCGGTGCCGCTCTGGTGATCCCGCAGGGCCTGCTCGACACACTGACCGGTGCTACCACCGCGCCGGACTACCACGCCGTCGACACCATGGCCGTCGCCGCCCGCGCCGTGGCGCGGGTGATGGCCGAGGAACGCGCGCTCGGCCGCCTCCCTGAGGAGCAACCGCACAACAACCCCGGTTACGACATCCGATCCCGCACCCCCGGCGGCCCCACCGTCTACATCGAGGTCAAAGCTCGCGTCCTGGGCGCGCACACCTTCCACATCACGCACACTGAAGTGCTGTACAGCAAGAACGCGGGAACGAACTCCCGGCTCGCGCTGGTCAGCATCCACCCGGACGGAACGGAGCACGATGAGGTCCGCTATATAACCGATCCGTTCAAGAACATGGACTTCGGCGACTTCGCTGTTGACGGCGTCGTCGGCAATTGGAGCATGGAATGGGCCCGAGGAGGAGCACCCTTTTGACCACCAACCCCGGCTACAAGAAGAAGCTGATTGAGGTTGCCCTCCCGCTGAAAGAAATCAGCAAACAGTCGGCACGGGAGAAGTCCATTCGCCACGGTCATCCCTCCACGCTCCACCTGTGGTGGTCGCGGAAGCCCTTGGCGGCCGCACGTGCGGTTCTGTTTGCCCAACTTGTCGACGACCCCTCCTCCCGCCCCGAGGAGTTCCGTACCGATGAGGACCAGAAGCTTGAGCGCAAACGCCTTTTCCGCATCATCGAGCGGCTCGTCGACTGGGATAACATCAATGACGAGGCGCTGTATAAAGAAGCCCGCGCAGAGATCTGGAAGTCCTGTGACGGCAATCCACCGCCAATCCTCGATCCTTTCGCGGGCGGTGGCTCGATCCCACTTGAAGCCCAGCGTTTCGGTCTGGAAGCCCACGCGTCGGACCTGAACCCGGTCGCGGTACTTCTTAATAGGGCTCTCATCGAGATCCCCCCGAAGTGGGCGGGCCAGCCTCCACTGTTCCCAGGCGCGGAGGAGTCCCGCATGGGTAATTGGCCCGGTGCCACAGGCCTCGCCGAAGACGTGCGGCGATACGGTGAGTGGATGCGTGACGAGGCTGAGAAGCTCATCGGTCACCGATACCCGAAGGCCAAACTCGAAGACGGCACCAAAGCTAATGTCATCGCATGGATCTGGGCCCGGACGATTACCTGCCCCAACCCTGCCTGCGGCGGTACCATGCCGCTAGTAAACAAGTTCTGGCTCGGGAAGAAAAAGGGTAAAGAACGTTGGGTAGAGCCCATCGTCGAAGGTAAGGCGGTTCGGTTCGAAATCCGCGGCCCAAAGGGTGAAGTTCGCGAGGGTACGGTCAATCGTAACGGTGCGGTGTGTTTAATATGTAATGGACCTGCCCCATTGTCGTACATTCGCGCTGAGGGCAAAGCTGGGCGCATAGGCGCTCAACTCATGGCGATTGCCGCTGAGGGAAAGCGTATGCGGTACTATCTTGCGCCGACTGAAGAGCACGAACAGGCCGCACAAGTACCGCGTCCAGATACCGGCCCGGACGGATCACTACCCGAGGAGGCGTTAGGCTTCCGGGTACAGGGCTACGGAATGAGCGAATGGGCTGACTTGTTTACAGATCGGCAGTTGGTGGCATTGACGACGCTGAGCGATCTGGTAACCCAAACGCGCGATAAGATTATTTTCGACGCGGAATCATCCGGTCTGATATTGGGCGACGGAGGTCATGCAACCGAATACGCCGACGATATAGCGACGTATCTCGGAATAATTGTCAGCAAAGCCGCTGACCGGCTGTCCAACATCTGCGGATGGGATTGCAGTACAAAGACGGAGGGGACGCGAAACGTATTCGCTAGGCAAGCTGTCTCCATGGCATGGGATTTTTCGGAGGCCAATCCTTTCGTAGATGCATCCGGTGGATTTCTGAAGTCGATTGATTCTGCGGTACAGGTGTTATTGTATCTGCCGGCAAGAACTCAAGGGTTTCCTATCCAGGCGGACGCTACATCGCGCACATATCACGATATGATGGTGTCAACCGATCCGCCCTACTACGATAATGTTCCCTATTCGGATATAGCAGACTTTTTTTACGTCTGGCTGCGACGATCGCTAGTGCCAATACTTCCGAGCGTGTTCAGCACGATGCTGACGCCTAAGTCTGAAGAACTCGTTGCCGACCCTTTCCGTCGAGGGGGGAAGCAGAAAGCGACTGAATATTTCGAAGACGGGTTCCATCGGACCTTCGCGCGTATTCGCGAAGGTGCACTAATGCCTTATCCGATAACGATCTTCTACGCGTTTAAACAAGCCGAGGCGGAGGGCGAGTCCGAGGCGTCCACAGGCTGGGAAACCCTTCTTGAAGGCATGATTCGCGCGGGGTGGTCGATTACCGCAACCTGGCCGTTGCGAACTGAACTTGGCAACCGTATGCGGAGCATCGACAGCAACGCGCTGGCATCTTCGGTTGTCTTGGCGTGCCGACCGCAACCGGAGGACGCGGGGAGCATAGACAGGCGTGGACTGATAACGGCTTTGAAGTCCGAACTTCCAGATTCGCTGCGCGAGCTGCAGCAAGGCGGTGTCGCACCTGTCGACCTCGCGCAGGCAGCGATCGGGCCAGGCATGGCGGTATATTCCCGGTATTCGCGGGTAGTGGAGGCAGACGGGTCGCCGATGCGCGTGCGTGCTGCTCTGGCACTGATCAACCAGATGCTCGCCGAAGTGCTATCCGAGCAGGAAGGCGACTTCGACGCAGATACGCGGTTCTGTTTGAAGTGGTTCGAACAGTATGCGTTCAACCAGGGCCCATATGGCGACGGCGAGTCTCTGTCGAAGTCGGTCAACACCTCGGTGGAGGGTGTCGCCCGGGCTGGTGTGCTGTGGGCTCGTGCCGGAAAGGTGCAGCTGATTGAAGCAGGGGAATTGCCCGCAGCGTACGACCCAACCCATGACGATCGGATCTCTGTGTGGGAGGTCGTCATGCACCTGGCCAAGCGTCTGAGCGAGCAGGGTGGTTTGGACGCGGCGGCCGCGTTGATGGCGGCGGCGAAGACCCGAATCGACATGGACACGGCGAAAGAGCTGACATACCTGCTGTATTCGATCTGCGAGCGGAAAAAGTGGGCGAAGACGGCGCTGCTGTTCAACGAACTAGGCACGTCCTGGCCGGATATCGAGCGAGCATCCCGGACGGCTGTGCCAGTTAGTGACGAGTTGACCTTGAATTTCGAAGGTGAGGACTGAACGACATGGCTATCAGTAACCGGGAACGGGTCGGCCGTGGGCTGGAGCAGCTAGCGAAGGGCCTGGAGCCGTTCGTGGACATGTGGATGGGCATGGCCATGCCGGGCAAGGATTGGCTGGCGGCACTTGAGGCCCGGGACAACCAGAAGGGCGGGGCGAACCGGACGTATTCCAAGTCGGATTCACGGTTCCTGCTCAGGGTGATCACCGAGGAGTGGCGCGTTTTCAAGGACCGGCTGACTCGCGTTGAGTCGAGCTATGCGAGCGAGCTCCGCGATGTCGGGAACAAGTGGGGACACAACGAGCCGTTCCCGTGGGATGACACGTACCGGGCGTTGGACACTATGGAACGCCTACTGCAGGCTGTTGGAGCGGTGGACGAGGCCGATGTCGTGCGGAAGCTGCGGCAGGAACACCAGCGCAGTCAGTACGACCAGGAGACCAAGAAGGCCGCCAGCTCCATTTCGTTGCCGCAGGTGGGCTCGGACGGCATCAAGCCGTGGCGAGAGATCGTCACCCCGCACCCTGACGTGGCGGGTGGGCAGATGGAGGCCGCCGAGTTCGCGGCCGATCTGTACACGGTGTCGATCGGCGAGTCGACCAGTCCCGAATATGCGGACCCGGTGCAGTTCTTCCGGCGTACCTTCCTTACCGAGGGTTTGCAGGATCTGCTGAAGAAGGCCGTCGCCCGGGTCAGCGGCGACATGAACGCCACCCCGGTGTGGAACCTGCAGACGAACTTCGGTGGCGGCAAGACCCACTCCATGCTGGCGCTGTGGCACCTGTTCTCCGGCACGAATCTGGCTGCCTTCCCACAGGAGGTCGCCGATCTGCTCGCGGGGCAGGACACCACGATCATCGGCGCGAAGGTGAAGCGGGCCGCGTTGGTGGGCAACCATTTCAGTGCGCGGACTGGAAAGACTCACGACGGAATCCATGTCAACACGGTGTGGGGCGAACTGGCGTGGCAGCTCGGTGGGGCCGAGGGCTACCGGCTGATTCAGGAAGCCGATGAGTCGGGTACAAACCCTGCCGATGCGTTCCGGCAGGTCCTCAGCGACAACGCGCCGTGCTTGATTCTCATCGACGAGTGGGTGGCTTACGCGCGTGAGCTCTACGGTCGTGACGACCTGCCTGGCGGCACGTTCGACACGCAGTTCACGTTCGCGCAGACGCTCACCGAATACGCCAAGACGACTCCGGGCGCGCTGCTGGTGGTGTCGATTCCGGCATCCAGCGAGAAGGAGGCCGAGGACGGGATCATGGGCAGCGCCATGGAGGTCGGCGCCGCGAATGGGCTGGCCGCGCTGGACCGGTTGCAGCGCGTGATCCGGCGTGTGGCCTCTCAGTGGCTGCCCGCGCGCCCGCACGAAGCGTTCGAGATCGTGCGGCGCAGGCTGTTCGAAGAACCGGATGCCCAGGCGAAAGCTGAGATCGGTGCGGTCGCGAAGGCGTTCTGGAAGTTCTACAACAACCACAAAGGCGAATTTCCGCCCGAATTCTCCGAAGTGGCGTACGAGAAGCGGATCGCCGTCGCGTATCCGATCCATCCCGAGCTGTTCGACCGCCTATACGAGGACTGGTCGACGCTGGACCGGTTCCAGCGGACCCGCGGCGTGCTGCGGCTGATGAGCATGGTGATCCACAAGCTGTGGCACAGCCCCGATGCCAGCCCGCTGATCATGCCGGGCTCCGTTCCCCTCGACGATCAGGCCATCGTCAGCGAGCTGTCCCAGTATCTGGAGGACAACTGGAAGGCGATCATCAGCGTCGACGTCGACGGCGTAGACGCGACGCCGATGGCCATCGACAAGGAAAGGAGCATTTTCGGCAAGCGGCAGCTCACGCGGCGGCTGGCACGTACGGTGTTCTTCGGTGCAACGCCCACGCTGAAGCATTCACACCAGGGCATTGAGCGGCAGTACATCTGGGCCGGGGTCGCTATTCCGGGCGATCAGCCCGGCAATTTCGGGTCGGCGCTGCAGCAGCTCAGCGAACGGTCCACCTACCTGTACGCCGATGGCGCGCGCTTTTGGTACGACACCCACCCGTCTGTCGGTCGCACCGCCAAGGACTACGCGGAACGGCTGGAGGTGGAGGATGTGTGGCTCGAACTCGAGAAGCGGTTGAAAGCGAAAGAGCAGAAGTCCACCGGCACCGGGGATTTCGCGGAGGTGCGTGTCACCGATAGCAGCTCCGAGGTCGCTGACGACGGCTATGCGCGGCTCGTGATCGTGCACCCGTCGCACTGGCACGCCAAGAACGATCAGGGATCGTCGGCGCTCACCTTCGCACGGAATGTGTTGGAGACGAAGGGAACGAAGCAGCGGATCAACCGGAACATGCTGGTGTTCCTCGCCGCCGACAGCAAGCGGCTCGACGAGCTCCAGCACGCGGTCCGCGACTACCTCGCGTGGTGTCACATTGCCGATCGGAAGGAAGAACTCGGTCTGTCGCTACAGCAGTCCCGGCAGGTCGACGCTCGGCTCGGCAGCGCCAACCAGGCCGTAGAACTGCGTATCCTCGAGACCTATATCTGGGCGTTGGTGCCGGACTGGAAGCGGGTCAGCGGCCAGGTGGCTGGCGGTAGCCTCGACTGGCAGATCGAGAAGGCCGACGGTGCGAAACCGCGCCTGGCCGAGCGGGTCAGCGCCAAGCTCAACAATATCGGCGCACTCACTACGGTGCTGGGCGCGCCCAATATTCGCCGCAACCTCGACAACGAGCTCGCCACCACCTGGCAGGACGGGCACGTTCGAGTCGGTGATCTATGGTCCTACTACTGCCGCTACCCGTACCTGCAACGGGTGCGCGACCGCGTGGTCTTCGACGACGCGATTCGGGTCGGACTCGATGAATTGGATTGGGAGAAGACCGGATTCGCGCTCGCCGACGGTCATGACGGCACCGAGTACCAGGGGCTCGCCCTGGGGGGATCGCACGCGACCTTCGGCCAGATCACCGACGACACCCTGGTGGTACGACCGGATGTCGCGATCGCCCAGTGGCAAGCCGAACAGGAACGCAAGGCTCAGGAAGAAGCGAAGAAGGCCGCCGCTGCGGGTGCTGCCGGATCGACTGGGTCCGCTGGCGGGACAGTGGCGGCGAATGGCGGCGCGACGTTGAGCGCCGGACAATTGCCGGGTGGTGAGACCGAGCGCGCCGCACCGAAGAACGTCCGATACTTCGGATCCGCATCCCTCGACCCCGAAACGTACCAGCGCAGTTTCAACCGGCTCGCGGAGAACATCATCGCGCACCTGGCTTCTGTCGACGGGGCCGAGCTAGAGATCGCAGTGGAGATCAGCGCACGCGCGAAGGACGGGTTCCCCGAGCACAAGGTGCGCACCGTGTCGGAGAACTCCCGCACGCTGAAGCTCGACACCTTCGGGTTCGAGAACCAGTAGGTCGCGAGCCGCTATGGGGGATAAGCCCGAGAAGGTCACACCGCCAGAACTGTTGGACCGCGCTGAACAGCTGTGGGCCAAGCGGTTCCGCGGTGTGTCGCTGGCCGCTGAAATCAGCGTCAGGGACAGCGATGCCGCGAAGGTGGCGCGTTGCCTCGGCTGGGCGTATCGGAAGCGGTTGCGGGACGGCGGTGATGCCACGCGGATATTCACCCGCTGGCCGGCGGGCACCGTGGTCGGGATGACGAGTGTCGCGGCTCGGAGCTACCAGCAGGGCACCTACTGGCCGCAGCTGTGGGATGCCGTCGGTCATGTCGGTGACCCAGGCGACCAAAAGGCTTGGGGCAGTGGCTTCCTCGCCGCACTGGACCGGCTCGGGATGCCGGACTTCGCGTGGATGCCGCTTCGCTATGTGGGTCCGATCCTGATGCACGCGGGCATGCCCAGCGGCTGCCTGACGGACTACTTCCAGTTGCTGTTGCGGAGACGGAAGAAAGATCCCCACCTGACGGCCGACGAATTCCTGGCATGGGTTCTGACACCGGGGCGCGAACTCTACGAGTTGGACAAGCCTGCGCAGCGGTTCCTGAAACACGGCAGTGTGTTCGCCGCCGACTTCGTGGACCGCAGCTTCGACCTGCTCGACAGGCTCGCCGACCCGGCTCCGGACCTCGACGGCGTGGGCCTGCCCGCACGGGTGACGACGACGGCGCAGGACCTGGTGACATCCGGGGCGCTTGTGCCGGAGCCGCGGACAGGGGACGGGCGGAGCGGGTGGCGGAAGCGGGAGATGCCGCGGCTCGCGCTGGATCCGTTCGGACAGGGAGTCACAGTGGTGCTTCCCGCGACCGACAGCCCAGACGGCGACATCCAGTGGCTCGTCACCATCGACGGGGTATCGAATACCGTTCGCAGCCAGGCCCACTGGGCAGGGGGCACAGAAATACAGCCGGCTGCGCGATTCCCACTGATCCGCCCGGCGCGAACGGTGGCGGTATCGCTCCTGGGCTGGGAACATGCCGTGGAACTCGATGTGGTCGACGCCAAGGCCCCACTGCTCGTGTTCACCGAGGACGGTCGGCGCCTACCCGCATCCGCGCCCCTGCCGCCGGATGTGGTGTGGCTGCTGTATCCGGACCAGTATGGACTCAGCATCGAGGGTGCAGCGCCAACGCTCATCCACGGGCGGCTCCCTTTGGGCTGGGCAGGGTGGCGATTGCATCAGGTCGACCTGGCCGACGCCAAGTCGATCGGTCTTACTGAGATGCCCGGCATGCATCGGACAGTGCGCGGGCACAGCCATCCCCGGATCGTTACCGGCGAGCCGGTTCTCGGCGTCACCACTCCGTACGGCACTCCTGTTCTCGCCCAACCGCCCTCGGTGTGGTTGCCCGGAATCCCTGAAGCCGAAACGAGTTGGACCATCGAGGTGCGCCCGGCCAGGGACGACACGTCCGCGGTGTCGCGTGCCGTCACCGTATTCTCGGAATCGCAGGACATCACTGACCTGTGGGACCAATGGCCTCGTCCGGTGCTCGGTTCGTTCGAGCTCACGGTGCGGGGGCCGTTGGGGCGTGGCATACGTCGCACAGTATTCATCGCCGAGGGCCTTTCGGCGCGGTATACACCTCCGGTGCGAACCTTCGGGCCATCGGGGCTGGTGAAAGCTCATGCGGAGGTAGTCGCGGCGATCGGGGCGCGAGTGACGCCGCACACATTGCGGCTGGCGGCGGAAGAAGCAAGCGGGGCCATCCAGTACGCCACCGCGCACGAGACTGCGACTGCGACGCTCATGGTGACGCCTCCGCATGTGCTTGTGATGCATGAAGCAGCGGACCGGGTGTCGGAATGGCGTTCCGGGCCAATGACTCTCGCCTCGGACCTGTTCACGGAGGAACCGGGGGCACTTTTGGTACAGGTACCCGGGGCGACGACATTGGCTCCCCTTCACGTCGTCGTCGGCGATGCGTCTATCCAGCTGGTGCCGTTCACCGGACGAATCCGAGAAGGAACGGCTCGATTCGACCTCACTCGGATCAAGGACACAGTCTCGGAACATCAACGGGCAGAGTTGTTCCTGGAGCTGGGCAGCCCCCTGCAAGTGGCGATAATCCGACCTCGTCGGCTCGCCGCAGCGATTCGCCGAGACGGTGACGAGCTCGAACTCGTTGACGGCGCATGCGTTGATGGCCTAACCGCCGGCGTCTACGCGTCGACGGCACCGTGGCGGGAGCCGGAGGTCGTTCCGGTTGAACACGGACGGATCACGTTGTCGGACAATCTGCGCGATGCCGGGCCGCTGGCAGTGCTGTTGCAAATCGACGACCCATGGGTGCCGGTCGAGTGGCCGCGGTGGCCGGAGTCGGCCCACATGGTAGGAGCCGAGGGCCACCTGGTTAGCGCCGATCCCGAGGAAGCCGCGCTGGCGGCGTTCGTGGCGATGGAGTCCGATTTTCCCGACGATGTCGCCGACCTGTCGAAAGTGTGGACGCTGGTTCTGCTGGACGAGCGGCTGCGGTCGGCGATGTCCATTCAGCGGTTTCGCCTGGCTTGCTCACGACCCCTACTGCGCCGACCAAGGCATGCAATGGAGGCACTGGTCGGCTTGCGAGTGAATCCCGACCAGGTGATTATTGCGTTGATCACGTCCGGGATCGCGGCTGCCATGGTGCACGAACGGGATTCGGTGCGGACGATGTGGGCCGTCGCCCCTGCCGTAGCCGTGCTGGCGAGCGATTTCACTGATCCGGTGTGCCGCGAAGCCGTCGAACGGCAGTGTGGTGACTCGGCGGCCGCGATTCTGGAGACGGGAACCGACCCCCATGCCGTCGTCGGCGGATTCGGAGCGAGCGAAGATGCCATGGCAGCGCTGACCTCGGGTCAGGCACGCGGCATCATCCAGGCCGCTGGCGTAGTGCCTGGCGCACTTCTCGACAAGGACACTCGAGCCGATGCCGCACGACTGGTGTTCTTCACACGCGAATCCGACGGCGCGGCACGTGTGGGCAAATCCGTCGAGACCGTTATCGACGCAGCCCTTACAGCTCTGCCGGATCCTCGCGCACATGCGCAGGTTCAGGCCAGATGTCATCCGCGGATGCCCGGCGGGTGGCAGAACATCCCAGCCGCATCGGCCGCGTTCGCCCTGCTCGCCCGGAGCGCGGCTCGCGGCGATGCCCGATGCCGAGTCGCCGAACAGAACCTGCGGCCGATGTGGATCGAAATGGCCCGATTCGCACCCGAACTCGTCACCCTCGACCTTATCCGCGCCGAGCTCCTGCTTCACCACATCGCGACGGAGGCTCCAGCATGACCGACTCCCTTGATCCCCTTGCCACCAGCGGGCTTGTCGTCGACTCCTACCGCCGGTACTTGCGGTCGCTGCTGCCGGTGCGCGACCCACAGATCGCCAAAGCCCTGGCGGACGAGATCACCGCCAGCCCGATGCTCACCAAGGGCCCGATCCTCGAGGCGACACCGCCCTACGCCACCGGTAGCACCCTTGCAGGACTGATCGGAGATGGTGTTCTCGATTCCTCGTTCCGGCGACTGGCCGGACCGGCGTTGCCACTCGACCGGCCGCTGTACAAGCATCAGGAGCAGGCGCTACGTAAGGCCGCGGCGGGCCGGAACCTGGTCGTCGCCACCGGCACCGGCTCAGGCAAGACCGAGAGCTTCCTGCTGCCGATCCTCGCTTCGCTCATGTCTGAACATGCTCGCGGCGAACTCGGGCCGGGGGTACGAGCACTGCTGTTGTATCCCATGAACGCATTGGCCAACGATCAGCTCAAGAGACTCCGTCAGCTGCTGGCCGACGTGCCGGAGATCACCTTCGGGCGCTACACCGGCGACACACCCGAATATGCACGGGATGCCGCCGAGAAGTTCGAACTGCTTAATCCGGGCGAGTCGCGGTTGCCGAATGAACTGCTCAGCCGGGACGAGATGCGCGCGGAGCCGCCGCACCTGCTGCTGACCAACTATGCGATGCTCGAGTACCTGCTGCTGCGGCCAGCCGATATCGAACTGTTCGAGGGCCGCGCCTGGCGGTTCATCGCATTGGACGAAGCACACGTATACGACGGGGCCAAAGCCGCCGAATTGGCAATGCTGTTGCGTAGGCTGCACGAGCGGGTGGCAAGCGGGCGCGAATTGCAATGCATCGCGACCAGCGCCACCGTGGGTGACGATCCGACAGCCGTGGTGGATTTCGCCGAGAAACTGTTCAATGTGCCGTTCGAGTGGCACCCCACCGACGCATCCCGGCAGGACCTGGTCACCGCTACCCGACAGAACATGCCCAGTGGACAATTTTGGGGTCCACTGGACGGAGGCGACTACCGAAAGCTGGCTCAGGCGCAGGACATCGACGTCGAGGTCCTGCAGCTCGCAACCGATCGGGGATTCGCTTCCGACGACCCCGGATTCGCGCTCGCACACGAGCAGACCATGGCCGGGTTACGCTCCCGGCTGGCCGCGCACCCGGTGCCCTTCGGACGGCTGGCCGACATGTACTTCGGCGATGATCCCGCACCCGCCACCGCGCTGGCCGCCGCAGTGGCGGTCGGTGCGGCGGTACGAAACCGATCCGGTGCGCCGGTGATGTCCGCGCGGTACCACCTGTTCACTCGCGCTACCGAGGGCGCGTTCACCTGTCTCAGCTCGCAACCCCACGTGTCGCTCGGCCGACATGAGGAGTGCACGTCATGCCACCTCAAAATGTTCGAATTCGGGGCGTGCAAACAGTGCGGTGCGGTCCATCTGACCGGGGCGATCAGCGGCGGCGTGTTCTCTCCGCGAGTGAGCCGCGAGGACCGGCGGGTATGGATGCTGCTCGGCGACTCGCCGGTGCTCGTCGACGAGGACGACGCCGGGTTCGAGGATCTGCCGGATGTCACTGGTGAGGCGCGATACCTGTGCATCACGTGCGGTGCGCTCGGACCGGTCCGAGCGAGTTGCGGGCACGACAACTGCCGGGCGACGGAATTCCGGCCGGTGCTCAAACTCAATCTGACCGGTGAATCCCCTTCGGGATGCGCCGCCTGCGGTGCCCGTGGTGCCGCGACCATCCGCCAATTCGAAAGCGGCAGCGACGCGGCGGCGGCCGTGCTCGCGACCGCGCTGTATCAATCGCTCCCCCCGGCTACCGACGACGCGGTCGGCGATCGCCCAGGCGAGGGTCGGAAGCTGTTGACCTTCAGCGACTCCCGCCAGGCCGCCGCGTTCTTCGCGCCATATCTCGAGTCCAGCTACTCGACCATCCAGCGTCGCCGACTGATTCTCGAAGGCATGCAAGCGGCGGTGCGTCGCGATGAGTCTGCTCGCATCGACGACGTCGTGTACCACGTTGCCAAGGCCGCTGACACCGCTCACGTATTCCAGCGGCGCGACTCCCGCCAACAGCGCGAACGTGTCACCTCCCTGTGGATCATGCAGGAATTGGTCACGCTCGATGACAGGCTGTCGCTCGAGGGGCTCGGGCTGATGCGAGTGAACTTGGATCGTGACCCGCAATGGAAGGTGCCGTCCGCGCTCACGGCGATGGGGCTGAGCGCCGATGAGTCCTGGGATCTGCTCTCGGAGCTGTTGCGCACGCTGCGCAGGCAGGGCGCTGTGAAGATGCCCGACGAAGTCGATCCGCGTGACGAGGCATTCGATCCGCGGCGCGGTCCGATCTACGTCCGCGAAGACGGTGCCGAGCCCGCCCGAAAGGTGTTGAGCTGGTTGCCGACTCGTGGAGTGAACCGCCGCCTGGATTACATGCGCAGGGTACTGTCGGCACTCGGTTCTGCGGCCGATCCGACCGATGTGTTGCGCGGCTGCTGGAAACTGATCACCGCTCAACGCGATAGTTGGCTGACCGCCGACAATGTTCGTAGCTTGGGCGTCGTCCGGCAATTGGACAGCTCCTGGTTTCGGCTCGAACCCGTGACGTCGCCGGTCTACCGATGCAGACAATGCCGCCGCATCGCCGCCGTCTCGGTTCGCGGCGTATGCCCCACGATGGGATGCATCGGCGCACTCGAAACATTCATGGTTCCGTCGGTCAACGAGGACGATCAGCATTACCGCCAGCTGTTTCGGTCCATGATCCCGGTGCCGATGACCGCTCGCGAACACACCGCACAGTGGACCAGCGAGGAAGCAGCCGACATCCAACAGCAGTTCGTACGCGGCGACGTGAATGTGCTGTCCTGCTCTACCACATTCGAATTGGGCGTGGACGTCGGAGAACTGCAGTCGGTGGTATTGCGAAACATGCCGCCCACCACCGCGAACTACGTACAGCGAGCCGGACGAGCCGGACGGCGTACGGACTCCGCTGCGCTTGTGGTCACCTATGCGCAGCGGCGTTCCCACGACCTGACCCGCTACAGCGATCCGGTGTCCATGATCGCCGGTGAGGTCCGCGCACCGTACGTACCGTTGGGTAATGAGCGAATAGACCGTCGGCACGCACACTCGATCGCATTGGCGGCGTATTTCCGTGCAGCGAAAGAAGGCACTGGTGAAACTTGGTCGACGGCCGGTGATTTCTTCCTCGGCGACCCAGCCCCGGCATCCCATGTGCGAGCGTTCCTGACCCCCGTCCCACCGGGCGTGCAGGCTTCGCTGAAGCAAGTGCTGCCCACCGAGGTACAGGGGGAAATAGGAGTCGACACCGGAGAGTGGGTAGCGCATCTGGTCGGGATACTGGACGCCATCAAAGACCAGTTGTCCAATGACGTCGCAGTTTTCGAGGAGAAGAGGCAACGAGCCTACGACGAACGCAAAGACCATCTGATCAACAGATTCGCCAAGACCATCAACACGCTGACGAAACGGAATCTGATCGGATACTTGGCGAATCACAACGTGCTACCCAAATACGGCTTTCCCGTCGACACTGTCGAGCTGCGAACTTCCTATTCCGACTCACCGGTCGGTGCCAAGCTCGAATTGACTCGCGACCTATCGGCCGCCATCTACGAGTACGCCCCCGGCGCCGAAGTCGTCGCGGGCGGTGTGCAATGGACATCCGGCGGCGTGTACCGACTGCCTGATCGGGAACTGGTCGGCAAATCGTACTTCGTTTGCGAAGGGTGCCAACACTTCTGGGAGGACGACGAGATACCGAGCCCGACCTGCCCTGCCTGCTCGACGTTCCAGACTCGAGTCCCCCGGCAGTACGTCATCCCCGAATTCGGGTTTGTTGCCCAGTCCAGCCCTGCCCGGACGAGCGGTACGCCCCCGAAGCGGAGCTGGAACGGCGCGACACACGTGCTTTCACTCGCCGCCGAGGAGCTCACCGAGCACAGCTGGCTCGGAGCGAATGGAGGTGAAATCCACAGTCGCGCAGGATCGCGAGGCCGCCTGATCGCCGTATCCGAGGGCCATGGAGGCAGTGGATTCCTGATTTGCGATTGGTGCGGCGCCGGAACGACTCCGGGCCTGCAGAAGAAGTCCAAGAGCAAGTCGCATACCCATCTGCTCAAGGGCACCGAGTGCACTGGACCGATGCGATGGCGTTCACTGGCGCATGCGTACGAAACTGATCTGCTAGATCTGAGTTTCAACTTCGCTGCGATGCCGGTACATGCCATCACCGCGCACTGGAGGTCGGTGCTGTACGCGCTGCTCGAGGGTGCGGCTGAGCGGCTCGAGCTGTCGCGAGACGACATCGACGGTACGCTGTATCAGCGTCCCGGCGGCCGAACCGGCATCGTTCTCTACGACGCGGTCCCCGGAGGGGCCGGCAGCGTACTGCGAATCGCCAACAACCTCGATCGAGTATTCGCGGCGGCCCTCGACCGTGTGTCGAACTGCGACTGCGGTGAGGAGACTTCCTGCTACGGCTGCCTGCGCAGCTTCGGCAACCAGCAATACCATGACCAACTCGGCCGCAGAGCTGCTGTAGACGTGCTGCGGCCTCTGGTCGGGCTCACTACCCGAGATCGACTCGTGCAGTGAGGGTTCAGAAAATCGAAGGGTAGAGCCCATCGCTGAGGGGCGACGTCGGGTTCCAATGCATAAGGTGCCGAATGTCAGCCGTTCGCTGCCCGGAGTTCCGTTGCCAGCACACTGAAGTACTGCTGTTCACGCCAAAGGCGCCGGTTGCCGATCACGTAGAACCGACGTCTCGCGCGGGACACCGCGACGTTGAGGAGATTGGGTTTCGCGGAGGCCCACGCCCTGGCCCCGCCCTTTTCGGGTGGGGTCCCCAACACCAGGATCACGACGTCGGCTTCCTGACCTTGAACGGTGTGGACGGTCCCGACGTTTCGCTCTGCGAAATCGCGGTCGACGACTTGCCGGGCAATGGATTTCGCGCCGCGCACGACGTCCCGAAACGGGCTGACTACGCGGATGTCATTGGGCGCGACAGCCATGCCGTTCGTCAGCATGTCCAGCAGGTTACGTAGTTGTTCGCCTTCGGCGGGAATCCAGTTGCCATCGGCGCGATTCGATGGGATATCGAACCACGTATTTTCGCCGACGAATTGGCCACGGTCCGGGGTGCCGTAGATCATGAGGTCGCCGCCGTAGGCGATGCGGTTGGACACCTCGAACATGGGGCGGTCGCAGCGTCGGTGTACTCGGAGTGGCGAACCGACCCAGATCGCGGTGTCGCCGTTGGGGTCTGCCAGTGCGGTGCCGTGCCGGGCAAGTCGGTCCGCGACTCGCTGCGCGGAGGTGAAGTCCGGCGTCCACTCTTCATCCAAGCGGTGATGCCGCAGCAGCGCCTGCTGCGCCGGAAACGGGAGTGTGACAATTGGTTCCAGCTGCTGTGGGTCTCCGACGATGGCCGCGCGGCGGGCACGCCAAATCCCGCCGGCGACCTGCTGTGGTGTGGCTTGGCCGGCTTCATCGACAAACAGCCAGCCGAGTGCCTCGCTATGGAGGTCCTTGAACAGGCGCGGGAGAGAGGCGAATGTTGTCGAGACCATCGGCACGACCAAGAACAGCGTTTGCCAAGCAGCGACAATGGTTTCGGGCTTCGGTGTGGTCTTGACTTGGTTGCGAATCAGCGAGGTGGCTACCGCCAGATTGCCACGCATCTGGGATGCCGTATTGAGCGTGAATGCCTTGTGCAGTGTCAACGCTTCGAGGAAAAGACGGTGCCGCGCCGCGGTGAACTCCTTGTCGGCCCAGGCATTACAGAGCTGAAACTGTTGCTCGTCGGCTAGGTTCTCGCCGAATGGCACAGTCCCGGGCCACCGCTGGCGTGCCTGCTCGATCAGCGCGGAAACGGCTGTCTGGGCAGCGACTGCATCGAGGTGTTCTTCGACGCGCCGTTGCCCCAACTCGGCAGCTTCCTGGTAATGCCGGTAGGCGATTCGCGCTGCTGCGATCTGATTGTCGAGTTGTTGTTTCGCCGAATCGCGGGCGGCAACAAGCTGTTTGCTTCGTGTGCTCCATTCTCGGCCGGCGCGGAACCACGTCGACAGTGAAACCCAGAATCCGGGCTTGCGCTGGTCGTGATCAGTGAGGATTGCAGCAGCCTGCCGATATTCAGCATCGGCGGCACGGCAGCGTTCTTGCGCCGTGCGGTGCTGCTCGCCCCAGTGCTCGTGTTGCTCATTCGCGGACAGGATGTCGGCCCAAGCAGATCGGATTACTCCGTCGAGGCGAGCCAGTTCGGCAATGGCGTTTGCTACGGACTGCCGCTCCTCTGCGAGTTGACGAACTTCCTGCTGGGCGCGCTTGAACGACCTCACGGTCGCAGCCCAGTCCGGGACCGTTGCGGGTTCTGCGCTTGCCCGCGTCAACGTATCCTTCATACCGATGTTCTGGGGTGTGGCTCGGTTAGCGTCAGTCTCGTTTGCTGTCTGCGGGGCGACGGGCTGATCTCGCGAGTCGTTCCCAAACCAGAATCTGCCGACGAAGTCCCGCCGATTCGTCATCTTCCCCAAGACAGCGGTGATCAGACCCCACGCCTCACCATCGAGAACTAGCGATGCCAGGTCGGTGAAGTAGTCGACCGCCACGGCTTCGTCTTGTGCTCCCGAAACCGCGGTGACGGCAGGTATTTCCGCCGTCACATTGGTCGCCGCGTCATTACTCGCAGTGGCGACGACGACCTCGAAGCCGGTCAAAGTGGGAAGTAACTCGTAGACCGCTGGCTTGTAGTTGTTTTCCCCCACCTGGACGACCTCGATCTTGCGGGTGAACGCGGCGGCGGGGCGATCCAATTCCGCGAGTTGGGTCGCGCGTTCTACAACGATTGCGGCGAGTGCATCGCGCAGCATTGTGGTCTTGCCGGTGCCAGGTGGTCCATTGACCGCGAAAACCCCTTTGCTATCGCGGAGTTCGGCCATCAATTGATTCACCGCGAACTGTTGGCTCAGCACCAGTGGTCGCCGCACATCGCCCGGCCATCGTCCTGTGGGAAAGCGAAGTGGTGAGACTCCGGCCACCACTGTTTCAGGTCGGGTCCTTACATCGACACGGCGTTGGGCAGGGATCTCGCGGAGATCAGAAAGATAGCCGCGCAGCGCGTCGCCGACATCGCCCTGTTGTACGGCCGTCTCCACCCGTGCCAAGTCATTGGCGATGAAACTGTTCAGGAAGTCTTGATCGGACGCTTCCCCGGCGTAGCGTTCTCGAACCTGGACGCATTTCACTCGCAGTCCGTCGATGCCGAGTGCATCCTTGATGCCCAACGCGGAGGCGAGCTCATTTATGAAGTCGTGTAGATCGCCGCTGGTCAGATCCAAGTTCGGCACGGTGGACTCGTCGCCGTTTGCTGGTGTTGCGCCATTGGCGGGCCGCCGTGTCAACATTCGCTCGGCGAAGGTGCCGGCTACCGTGCCAGCGATCCCGCCAAGAACTGGTCCACCCAGTGCGGTCGCCGCTGCGGTCGCGGCGACCGTGGCCGCCGATCCTGCTCCTTTGACAATTGCCTCTGCACCGGCTGCGCGCGCTTGCCGTCCCACGCCCGCGGCGGCCCGCGATAATGCGGACTGTCGCAGCTCTTCCCGGGCGGAACCAACCTTGGGGGGCGCCATCTTGTTGAGCCCCGTAATGAAACCGCGGTGGTCGTCTTCGAATCCGTCGAGCCATGAGTTGTCATGTGGTCCGGGCGACCGAAGGCGGCTGATCGCCCATGCGCATGCCGATAGGATCGGCGAGTTCTCCACAATGCGCCCCTGTGCGTCCAAGGTGAACGCGAACATAGCGGTGGCACCGGCGGGCCGTCCATCTGGTGGACACCTGTCGGCACCGAATACTCGGATCAGTTCATCGCGTGCACGGCTGACGTCGTATACACCGCCGTAGACGGTGAACTGCCATGTCATCCCTGCGGGCAATCGGTCGCGCCACAGTGGATGATCCCGGTCCCACGGCGCGATCTGATTGGCCGCTACGTCCATGACGAGCGGGCTGGAAGGGCGATTGGACCGACTCGTCAGGTCGGGGACGTCCTGTGGGCTGAACATCTCGACTGCTCGCCAGAACCGGACCAACTGCGCGGCCTGTTTTGTCCCACCCATAGTTGCTTCCCCCATCCACTACCGCTCGAGACAGCGAGGACTTGATCAACAGTACGCTGGTTCGAGTTCGGCGACGCCGAAAACGTCAGAGTCCCTACGGAATACGGCGTGCGGGACCGGGACGTAGCCACTGCCAGCTTCAGTCGTTGATGAACTCCTGCGCGGCAGTGAAATTCGAGTCGTCGATCCCGATCAGTGCATCGACGAACTCTTGTCCGACATCCAGTGGCGCCGACGCGGAGAACGAACCGTCGGTCAACATCGCCGCGGGTGCGGACAACCGTCGTGTCGACAGCAGCCGCTGCGCGGTCTGCTGTACGTCCGCTGCTACCCGCGACTGCCATGGAGTCAGGGCTGTTGCGAAGTCGATTGAGACAGTGATGATCTGCTCGGCGGGCGACTCGCGAACAGTGATCCGGCTGCCGTTTGCGGTGACACCCGATTGCACCTCCTCCATCGGCGCCGGGCGAGAACTCACCTCGCCGCACATGGGATGATTCCGCTTCGGTATTCCGCGCGGCAGCACAACCGTGGGAGGGCCGTCCAATACCTCGGGTCCCAGCTCGAATGCTTTCTGGGCCCGCAGAGAGACAGTCGCCGATACTGCCGACGCGGTGAGCACTGCACGCGCTGCCGTCACCCAGCCACGAGTAGTGAAATGGTCTACAGCAGGTAGGAATTTCTCGCTCATCGCGGGTGACAATTGCCCGATTCGGTCCTCATCGATCCGGACCTCCACGATTCGTTTCGTGGTCCGTGCACTCGACTGCTCGATCGCGACAAGGGAGACGATCACTGGGCGGTCTCCGCCATCGGTGTGGTAGCACGTCAATACATCCGCGTGGTCAGCTGTCTTCAGTACCTGTACCGCGCTACCTTCCGGCAGCAGCGTGTATGCCACTGCAGGTGGATCGTTCAGCGGGACGATAGCTTCAGGGCTCGACACATAGAGGTGGAAGCTCGTACTGAGTCTGCGCTGCTCGCGGCCGTGTTCGTCCCAGTCCGAATACTCTCGCGCCCAGATTCGACCCGCCGCCACCGGCACGTATCCGAGTTCTATTAGTTCCAACAGCGGTCGGTGATAACGGATCGCGTCCTGCCGGGGCAAATACCCCACCGTACGGTTCCCGAAACGGACACCGACCGCGTTCCGGTCATGTGGATTCTCCGGTTCGGGAATCAGCTCGACCATACGAGAGGTCTCGGTGCCGCGAGGATCGAAATCGTCACCGAGCATCCCGATGAAGTTCGGAACATAGGCGTGGATCCCGACGACCTCTTGCGCGGCCCAACCTCTGCTCGCGGTCCACAGCTGGTATACCGGGCGACCGGTCGTCATCGGATTCATTCGTTGCTCCGGGTGTTCATGGTGCCGTACGGATCCTGGCGAAATCCTATGTCGTGATTGAAGACTCGCGATGGAAACCGGAGTTCTGGGTCGGGGCGAAACTTGGTTGCAGTTCGACAGACACGGCGTCGTTGTATCGGCTGTCAATGCGCATCCGCCGTACTCCGGGTCGTCTGTGTACGACCCTGCCAGCCAGGCACTGAACGCCACGCCACGGATTGGCAGATACGGGCTGGCCGATCACAGGAAACGCGACGTCAGCGGTTCGAGATCGTGCTGGACTTCCTTGTTCTAGGACGGGAGTGAGCTCAGTGTCGCCGACACCGTGGCGCACTCGGCGCCGGTGCCTGCATCGCTGCGGCGCGCGCCGTCATTGGGCGTTATCGCAGCAGTCGGGCATCCGTCTCCGCCGGTCGCTGACCCGATGGCGAGCAGGCCTGCATACGCCCGATCTCGCAGGCCTCCCCGTCCGGGCAGGCGGCGCGGCGATTGGCCCAATCCCGAGACCCGGTGCGGGAGACTTCCCGTTACCCGGTGCGGGGTGGTGACGGCGTCACCACCCCGAAGATCACAGCGGCAAAAGGCGTGGTGACTATGTCACCAGAGAGGTGGTAGCTTGGTGACTCGTAACGTACTGAAAAGTTCTGAAAGGTCTGTTGAGGCCCAATATTTGGGTTAGCTCAGGCTATTGACCAGCCGAATCGTGAAGTGCCGGACCAGGGTTCGAATCCCGTCATCCGCCCCACGAAAACACCAGGTCAGTAGCGTGAGCTACCCTGGCGTATACGTGTGTGTCACGACCTGTGTCACCACGGGCCCCTTCGTCGTAGGATCTACGCCGCCCGCTATTTGTCGGATCCGGACTATCGGCGCAGGATCGCTCGCCGGCTCAACAGGGGCGAGTCGCTCCACGCCCTCAAACGCTACCTGCTCGACGCCCACGAGGGCATGATCCGGGCACGGCACCTCGAGGACCAAGCCGAACAAATGTGGTGCCTGACCCTCGCCGCGAATGCGGTAATCGCCTGGACGACAGAATATTTCGGTCTCGCGGTGGAGCAGATGCGCCGCGAAGGCCGCCGGGTGGACGACGAGGTGCTGGCACATGTGTCCCCGGCTCACTCGGAGAACATCAACTTCTTCGGCGCGATCGAGGTCGACATCGACGCCGAGTTGGCGCAGCTCGGGCCGACCGGCTATCGGCCTCTCCGAATGCGCGACACACTATTCTGATATCCCGACGGTCACGGTCTTGTTCGACGTCGGTTTCGAACCGAGCGCTATGCGGCAATTGCCGCACTCCGGTCCGGTGCCCAGGGGTCCCCGGGGGCCGGCGCCGAGTAGGGCCCGGGTGCTCGGACGTTGTTCGGCGGTCTGAGTTCACGGTGGTTGTCGGCGTGCGCGGCGCCGTCGTTGCAGACCGGGGTGCACTCCGGGAGGCAGGTCCGCGTGGGCGGCGATGCGTTGAAGTAGCGGAAGGAGCTGAGCCCGCTCGGTCTCGTCGAGTGGGGCGAGGATTTCCGATTCCAGTGCGTCGGCCTCGGATTGGATCGCCCCGAGCACCTCGCGTGCGTGGTCGGTGAGGTGGACCGCGTGTGCGCGCCGGTCGGCCGGATGTGGTCGCCGGGTGACCAGTGCGCGTTCCTCCAGCTCGTCGACCAGTCCGACCATCGCATTGCGGTGCACCCGCAGCAGATCCGCGAGTTCCTGCTGACTGCGGCCATCCGCGGCGGCCAGCTGAGTGAGGACCGCGAAGTGGGCCGGGTCCAGATCCAATCGCGCCAGCTGCTCGGTGAGCCGGTACGACACGTGGAAACCGATCTGTGAGAACAGGAATGCCCCGCGCGAGTCCAGCGGCCGGTTCGTCATGACTCCCACATTAGCAACTCAACATTATTGCTATCTAACAGTATTGACATTTAGTGCGATTGTCATTTAGCGTGACAATATGACGAACCCCAGCACCCCCTCCGTCCCTGACACCGACGCCCCGGTCACGGTGATCAACACGATGTCGGTACCCGCGGCACAGCGGGACCTGTTCCTGCAGCGCTGGCGCGACAGCGCCCAGTACATGGCGGCCGCGGCCGGTTTCCGCCGAACCCGGATGTTCCAGGCGGCCGGTGAGGCGGCCGAGGCGGTCTTCGTCAACGTCGGGGATTGGGACAGCGGCACCGCCCTGCGCAACGCCCTCGGCACTGCGGAATGGCGTGAGTTGACGCTGCGGATCCAGAACGATCTCGACCTCACCGCACGACCGATGATCTACCATCTCGCCCTCGAGCTGGGCCCCGGCGACGTGCTGTCCCAGTGACAGCTGACCGGTAGCGCAAAGACTCAACGCCCGGCCGACTCGCACGAGAGCGCAGCCGGCCGGGCACTACCCCTCGGCAGGGCCGGATGCCTTGCCGGACAACAGCTCGCTGTCTCAACGTCACAGGAGAACAACCATGTCGCGCAAGAACCTCAACACCGTCCTGGCCACCGCCGTCGTCCTGTTCACCTTCTACCTCGCGATCTCGTTCATCGCGGCCCCCGCGACGTCCGCACCGGGCTTCGGGTTACCGCACTGGCCCGCCGGCGACGGCGGCGGCTTCCTCATCGTGAAGGGCAGCCGCGAACTCGCGATGGGCCTGGGCATGGGCATCCTGCTGGTGACGGGCCAGCGCCACGCCTTGGGCTGGGTCGTGCTGATGACGGCCGTTGCCCCGTTCGGCGACATGATCAACGTCTTGGCCCACCACGGCTCCACGGCCACCGCGCTCGGCGTCCACGGCCTGACCTCCGCCCTGATCGCGGTCACGGGCCTGCTGATCGTCCGCGAAACCAGCAAGGCGCCCAGGGCCCAGAAGGCTGCCGCCCCAGCGCCCGCCGCGCAGCCCGCCTGACGTCTGCGCACCCCCGAACGACCGCACCATATTTCGCGAACGAGGACTCGATGAAACAGCTCTACTGGGCCGCCGTCAGCTATACCGCACTGGGACTGCCATCGAGCCTGGTCTACCGCGAACTCACCAAAGCCCACCAGTTCACCGGCAAGACCGGACTCGCCGTCGTCCACACTCACCTGCTGGCGCTGGGAACACTGTTCTTCCTGATCGTCCTCGTGCTCGAACACCAACTCGCCCTGTCGGACACCCGCGCCTATCGCTGGTTCTTCACCGTCTACAACACCTTGTAGGCGATCAGTGTCCTGAGCACCGGTCGGCCGTCCTCGTGGTGGCGGTGGAAACGCCGACGCGTTTGCGTCTTCGCCGGTGGACCATGTGCCTCTCGATGGTCGGCTCACGCAAGTCGACTCCGCGCAGGCCGACGAGAACCAGTGCGATGGCATGTTATCGGTGGTCAGACTGCGGTCGGGCGCGCTGCGTAGTTACGTGTTGGGCGTAAATCGCCAACTGGGCGGCGCCATCACGGCGTGGCCGTTTTCGTTCGTGTCACAGCGCCTGCGCGCCTATTTCTCGGTGGCCGTTCTTGACCGCACCAACGACCTCCGCCCTACGCCGACAACCTCTGGCAGCTGCGTCGACACCTCTACATCATCGAGTTCGACGAGGTCGACGGCTCGAACCTGCAACACCACAGCTCGATCAGTCGAGATCGAGCCGAGCCTTCCCGGTGGGCTCCGACACCGCGCACCGTCATCGTGCCGGCCCCGCGATCGAGTAGGTCACTACCCTAGCGGCTCCGAATCTTCACAAACAGACCGTTCCGTATTTGATGCTCGACACAACGACCGAAAGGACAGCCATGAACAAGATCGCCACCACCCTCGCCACCTGTCTCCTCGCGGTCGGCGCCACCGCCGCCCTCGTCACCGGCATCGCCGCGGCCAACCCCGGCGGCACCTACATCGGCAACTACGCCACCCTGTCCGCCTGCGAGGCCGACGGCCAGTCACCCAGCACCGGAGGCACCCACTACGTCTGCGAGCTCCAGGCCGACGGCACCTACGACCTGTACACCGGCGTCCCCGCCTGACCCCGGTCCACGACCAGGCGCTCAACACGCCATCCCCTTCGGGGTCCCCGACTGGTGAGGTCGCCGAAAATCCAACGAATTCGCGTAGCGGCTGGCCTTGCAGCCGGATCAGGCCGACCGGCCTTCACAGGCCGATCGTCGTTGATGACCTTCACAGCCACGAATGGCTGGCGGTCAGCTGGCTTCGCGCTTCACCGATCTCGCCCTCGGGTGGGCGAATTCAGTACTAGTCCTGGCCGTGTGCGAGCGGATTCGGCTCGGATTCGTCCGCCGCGATCCCGCGGCCTGTTGCCGGGACCACGCACAGGACGAGAATCAGCAGGCTCACCATGATCGGGATGAACAAGTAGGCGAAACCGCTGTTGAACAGTTGCGCGATGCTCGCGATCAGCCCCACCCCGGACGCAAGGACCAACAGGACTCGGCCCGCAGTCTTTTCCGCCAGCAGCAGGAATCCGCCGACGTACCAGAGCAGGCCGACGGCCACGGCGACGATCCCCATGATGATCTGGTTCGTGTACTGGCCAATCTCGACTGACGATTCGCGGGCGCTATCTTCGATGCCGGCCACTACATAGAGGATCCACAGGATTCCGGCGATTCCGGTCAGCACACCGAGGATCAGCCCGATGAAGGCCGCGGTGACCGCGGTCGCGCCCCGCAGGTCGGGCTTCGGCAACTCTGGTTGACCATGCGGGTCTTTCATAGCCCAATCCCCTTCTCGTTTCGCGCGAACCTACCGCGCGGGCAGTAGCGATTGGGCGATGTGTCAGTAACTTCTCATCACGAGAAACGCAGTGCTCGACGCCTCGACGGAGCTAGGCGTGTCCCGTTCGACCGACGGTGCTGCCTCGATGATTTGGGTTCGACAGAACACCTATCGAACAGCGCTTGGAGGTTGGATTTCGACGATTCCTACCAGAACCCCAGAATCGATCGACAGCTCACGATCGCATGGAGCACTGACATGACACCACTGACGCGACCGAAACCCTGGAGGTCCGTGCCGACCACTCCCCATCGGGGGCGCGGCATCCCTCATGGAGGGGTCTCTGGCGGTCAACGGGTCGCAGGAGGGCAGCTCGGTGGGTGCGGCGGGGTAAAGCCTTCAGGCCAGATGGTCCTGCTGGCGTAGCAAATCCTGGTGAGGTCGGCGCCAGTGAGGTTGTGACCTTCAGCAGTTCATGGCACGGAATCTTCGCCGTTCTGTGGCACGTTGAGGTAGGTCGATTCGGCCGCGCGGGTGCGGGTGGCGGTCGGTGTCTCGCCGGTGTGCCTGCGGTAGATGCGCCGGAAGGCGGCCGGATCGGCGTAACCGACTGCGCTCGCGATCACGTCGACGGGTTTGCGCGTGGTCGTGAGTAGGGTGGCCGCCTGCCCGACCCGGAGGCGATGGACGTACTCCGTGAGTGAGACGCCGAGACGGTCGCGGATGCGACGGGTCAGGGTGCGCGGAGAAACCGCTGCCACCCTGGCCAATTCGTCGAGCGATAGTTGCCGATGCAGATTGGCGTGCACGTGCTGTTGCACGGCGCGCAGCGCCGGGTCGGTGGCCCGTAGATGCTCGAGCACCATGTAGCGCGACTGCGACATGCGGGCGTCGAGCACCAGGTAGTGGGCCACCTGCTCGGCCAGTGCACCGCCGCCGAGGCGGGCGACCAGCGTCAGTAGCAGATCTGTGTGGGCGAAAGCCGCACCGGCGGTGAGTATTTCGCCGCTGTCGACCACCATGCGATCGGCGTGCACGGTGACATCCGGGAAGCGGCGGGCGAACAGGGGCGCCAGCCACCAGGTAGTGGTGGCGGCCCGGCCCGACAGCAGCCCCGAGGCCGCTAGCACGAAAACGGCTGAGCAGGAGGCGGCTACCGTAGCGTCGGACTCGGCGGCGCGCCGGATGATTTCGACCGCCTGCATGGTCTGGGGGCTCATCAGCAGTTCGTCGACACGCGCTTCGCTGAACGCGGACGGCCCTGGCAGCACCAGAATGTCGCCAGGTTCGAACTCCGCTGAGCCGAGTTGGGTTTCGGCATCGACGCTGATCAGTCGCCCGCCGCTGGATCGGACCGGCAGCCCGTCGAGTGATGCGACGCGCTGCCGCAGCCGCCCGCCCGCTGTGTCACCGGCGATCCCAGCCGCCGTGTCGACGATGTCGATGCCGAGGCCGAGCGCACCCTCGAGCACACCGTCGAGCGCGAGGTGGGTAATCATGTGGCGAGATTAGACCGAAAAGTGGCGATCTCGCCAGTGGCAGTGTGCTGACGTGCTGCGGCAGGGTTTCAGGTGTGCAGCAATCTCCCCCACAGGATTCTCTCGACGACAACCTCGCCGATTTCGCACCCCGGTCGATCACGCTCAACGGAGTAGCCCGCACGGTGTACGTCAGCGGCATGGGACCGGCGGTCATCGTCATGGCGGAAATGCCCGGCATCAGCCCCGATGTGGCCCGCTTCGCCCGCTGGGTGCGCGACGCCGGTCTCACCGTCTGCCTGCCGTCACTGTTCGGCCGCGACGGTGCCTATCCGGAGGCCGAGGCCGGTATGGAGGTCTTCAAACGAGCCTGTGTCAGCGCGGAATTCCGGGCCTTCGGCGCGGGCAAGTCCAGCCCGATCGCGGTGTGGCTGCGTGCGCTGGCAGCCCTGGCTCATCGCGAATGCGGCGGTCTCGGCGTCGGCGCGCTGGGTATGTGCTTCACCGGCAATTTCGCGCTCACCATGATGCTCGAACCCGCGATGCTGGCGCCGGTGCTGTGCCAGCCGTCGCTGCCACTGGATGAGCCCGGCGGACTGGAGATTTCGCCCGGTGAGCTCGCGGCCGTGCGGGAGCGGCTCGATCGCGATGATCTCGTGGTGCGCGCCTATCGCTTCGAGGGTGACCGCTTCTGCACCGAGCAGCGTTTCGCCGCCTACGCCGAGGCACTGGGCCCGCGCTTCGAGCCGCGGGTGCTGCCCACCGAAGCGGCCAATCCTACTCCGCCGCCGTTCTTCTCGCAGATCGTCGGCTGCCCGCACAGTGTGGTCACCGCGCACCTGGTCGACGCGACGGGAGAGCCGACCGCCGCAGCCCGCGACGAGATCATCGCCTTTCTCGTGGCCCGGCTGACTCCGGGCGTTCCGCCGCAGTGACACAGCGTCTACCGAGCGGGTACTCCTGAGGGATTGGATCGCAGGCCACAAACCCGCCGACGTGTCGCCTGAGCGCTAGCGCTACTTTCGTTGCCGATATTCCTGCGCTGCCAACGTGAGCTCGATCGGAGGGACACCACCCCTGGGGCAGGCTTGTTCAACGCGTAGACCCGCAGCGTTTGTGCGCGGATTGCCGGGTCATCCGGCCGCGCGCCCGATGGCTTCCCAGGACGCAGCATCGGCGCGGGCCTGGCGCATGGCCTCGGTGAGTCGTTTTACGCCCGGACGCGACAACGGCCACCTGGTGCGGCGCCCGGCCGGGCGCCGCGGACCAGATGGCCGCTGGATCGATCGCCGCCAACCCGACGGGCGATCGATCCGTGAACGCACGACCGGCGATCGGTGGGTAGACCACCGATCGCCGGTCGTGCTTATGGATGTGTCATCGCGACAGCGAGGTGCGCAGATCGGCGATGGTGGCGCGGCGCTGGTAGGCGATCCAGGCGAAGATCGCGGCGAGCACCAGTGGGAAGATCCCCATCGAGGGCTTGTCGGCGATGAAAGCCTGCGTCGCTGCGGCGAGCACGGTGAGAACGGACAGACCCGCGGCAGCCAGGGCACTGAGCCGTGGCACCATCAGACCGATACCGCCGGCGACCTCCGCAACTCCGATGAAGACGAGCAGCCCGAGGGGGATGGTCAGATTCTCGGGAGCGTTGTCCATCAAGGCGTTGGGCATCACGAGCTTCGGCCCGCCGGAGGCGATGATGAAGAACAGGCCGAGCAGGATCTGCAGCGTCCACAGGACGCGGTTGCCGATCTTGCCGGGGCGGTCGTTGACGTCGTTGGAGAAGTCGGCGGTGGGGTTGGCGGTGGTCATTTCTGTTCCTTCTGGTCGGTCGCGCCGGGTTGGTAGCGCGTTCAACAGATAGGACGGAGCACCGTCGGAGGAATCATCGCTGTCCGCGAAGATTTTCGGAACCGCTGCTGAACCACCGGTTTGGTTGTACTGGCTCGGGGCCGCATTACCTGCGGTACTGGCTCAGCGCCGGATTCCGTAGAGCTGCACATCGTCCGGCGAGATCTCGGCCCATGAGGTCACCGGATGTCACCTGCGTCACGGGGCTCGAATCCCGGCACCGATCCACTCCCTTCCGCACCCTGCTGACCTAGCTCCCTCGAAATGAGACTCTGGCCTGCTGCACCTCGGGTTGCGTCACCAATCCGGCAGAAACCGACCGCGACAATCTGCCCATACCTGACGTACCGCAGCTCATCGGCGAGACCCCACACCAGATCAACTGGCAACGGACAGATGCGTTGTTGCTGGTGGGCACCGCCTGGAGGCAGGTGCAGGGCAACACCTGGCGGTCTCCTCCAGACCGTGCGGTTCCCTGCTGCGCTGTCGGTTTTCAGCGCGGCAGGGTGCTTATCAGGTGTTGTGCTGGGGTGGAATTCGTCGGCGAGGCCGGCGGCGTGGTCGTCGTTGTTCGGGGTAGTCGGCTTCGTCGGTCGTTTCTGGTGAGGGTGTGCCGTCCGGGCGGGGGAGCCGCTTCGTTGGTTTGCTGGTTTGGTCTATTGCGGCGGTGATGTCGGAGGCGGTGAGGAACCACGTCCGGCCTGCCTTATGTCCCGGTAGGTTGCCTGTTCTGAGCTGTATGAGGTACCAGCGTCGTGATTTGCCGAGAGCCTGCGCGCCTACGTCGACTGGGTATGTGGGCTCGTGTGGGGGTGATACCTCGTGACCGGCTTCGGTGGACGGTTCACTTGGACGACTATCCATCTGCGACAACCTGATTGGGTGCAGGATGAGACTTTTCCACCGGTGACGTCGAAGGCGGCCCGTCGGTGTCGGCGAGCGACAGGGGAGGCGCTGCAGCCGATTCTGAGGGATAGGGATCTGGCCAGACGCGGGCCAGTGGCCTTTGCGTCCGGAAAACGCTTGTTGGCATTGAGTTGTGACCTCGTTACAGGCCGATCCGCGCATCTTCCCCTATGACAATGAAAGCGTGTTGGACGCGGATTCGCCAGTCCGACTGCGGCGGTTGGTTCAGAGATGTGCGGCATTGCCTTTATGCGTCACGTATTTGGCTGCGCGACAGGGTATTTCGTCTTTCGAACGTCAGTGAGAGGGATAGCCGTAAGAATCCAGGTCGCAGCATGATCGACGCAGGCAAAGGAGGTACTGGGATGAGAACGTTGCACATCGGGTTGCGGGTGACCGATCTCGGTCGGTCGCTGTCGTTCTACACGGCTATCGGTTACGAGGTCGTCGGTAGTGTGCCCGAGACGCCGATCGGGCATCTGACCATGCTGAAGCTCCCTGACGATGAGTTCGTCACCGTCGAGCTGGTGCACGACGGCGACCCGGTCGACCGGGGTACCGACGTCAGTCATGTTGTCGTGCAGGTCGCGTCGATGGCCCACACGCTCGATGTGCTGGCCGGCCACGGGATCGAGCCGGTCGCCCCGGGGCACGACGGCGATGACGGCCTGAAGACGGCGTTCCTCGCCGACCCGGACGGTCGCCGGATCGAACTCGTCCAGTGGCCAGCAGGCCACACCGACGGCATGACCGCCGCCGACTGGCCGGAGAAAGGAAATTGAGGATGGACAGGACGCCGCTCCGCCTTTACATGTCCGTGTCGGTCGACGGGTACATCACCGGGCCGGACGACCGGCCGGGCCAGGAACTCGGTCGCAACGGCGGGCGGCTGTTCGACTGGCTCGACGACCGGATGTCCGAGGGGGTCAACGGGCAGGTGTACGCCGAGGCCGCGTCCACCGGCGCCGTGATATCCGGACGCCGCACGTTCGAGCTGGCCAAGCGATGGAACGGCGACCACCACGACGGCGTGCCGATCCACGTGCTCACCCACACCATCGACCCGGCCGACGTGCCACCGGGCAGCGCGAAGTACTACACCGACGTCGACGCGTGTGCCGACGAGGCCCGAGAAGCAGCGGGAGATCGAGCCGTGCTGGTCCACGGCGCGGGCGCGGCACGGGCTCTGCTGGCAGCCGGCCAGCTCGACGAACTCGAATTGCACCTCGTCCCCGTACTGCTGGGTGAGGGACGGCGCCTGTTCGAGCCGACGGCACAAGGCCACATCGAATTGGAACTCGTCCGCCGGCTCGAAGGCCGCGGCGCCACACATCTGCGTTACCGCGTAGTCCATCGAGACGGGCAACAGCCATGACAGCCGCATTGCTGACAATCGATGCTCTCGAGGTCAGGGGTCCGGTGGCACCTGGACCATTTATCCGGGGCACAGTTCCATTTTCCCAGTTACGGACGGGCGCTCAGCCGTTCTCTCACATGCTATTCGGCATTACCGAGCACTCTCAGGTGATCTTGCCACCTATGGCATCAACCCCACGACCAGCGAGATCCAGGCAAAAATTGACTCGAGACAACACGGCGCACTGGTGCGTCGACCACCACCACGCTGTGGCTGATCACGCTATCTGTCACTACCCCTCCTCATCGACGATTTCAGTGTGACGACGAACGATAGTTGGCCAATCAGAGCGATAGTTGGCCGCACCGTTCGAGGCGGCACGCAGTGTCAATGCGACCCCCAGCTATAGATGGCGGTTCCGAGGTTTTGTTGGCGGCTGGAGGCTGGCGGCGATCATGCAGGGGACCCAAGGAACGCTCGGTATTGCCGATGTCCAGATGAGTCGGACCGGATCCGGGGTCATGCTGTGGGCGGTTCCGATGGACCGAGAAGGTCCCACCGGTTGCCGGAGATGTCGAGGAAGACGGCGACTCGTCCATAGGGCTCATTTCGGGGCTTGGTCACGAATTCCACTCCCGCAGAGGTCATTCGACGGTATGCCTCATCGAAGTCATCGACGCGGAGGAAGAATCCGACGCGATCGGCCACTTGGTTGCCGATTGCGGGGAGTTGCAGGTCGCCATCTGCTCGGGCCAGAAGGATGCCCGTGGAAGCGGAGGGCGGGCGCACAACAACCCATCTCTTCGGGCGGCCGTCGTTGGTCAGCGAGGGCGAGTCCTCGATCAGCTCGAAACCGAGGACCTTCACGAAGAAGTCGATGGCCGGGTCGTACTCCGCGACCACAATCGTGATCAGTTCCAAGTGCACGGTGTCAGCGTATTGCGCCCAGTACCCGACGACCGGGTGTCGCCCTTCGGTCATCCTGTGATTGACCTGTCGGATTTGCGGCGGGGCATCGCGGGCATCAATCGTGGCACCGGTGGTAGCGGTGCGGACGCCGGTGAGGCTTGGAACGCTTGGATCATGAGGGCGGCGAAGCGGCGGGAGGCCGCGATTCGTGCTGCCGGTGTGCCGGCGTGGATGCCGTTGTTGGCCATGATCATGAGGATGAGGTCGTCGAGGCCGATATCGGGGCGCAGGCGGCCGGTGTCCTTGGCGCGGCGGATCAGTTCGGCGGCGCCGGTGAGCGAGGAGGTGCGGATCGCGGTGAAGTCCATCGCATGCGGGTAGGCGGACATGAAGGCCGCGGCGAAGCCGTGGTCACGGGCTTGCAGTTCGCAGAGCTTCTCGACGACGAGGCAGAAGCCGTGCCAGGGATCGGGGTCGGCGAGCCCTTCGTCCACGAGGGTCCGGCAGGCGAGCATCTGATCGGTGAATGCCTCGGCGACCAGCATCTCCTTGGTCGGAAAATGGCGATAGAGGGTGGCTGGGCCGACCTCGGCGCGCCGGGCGATCTCCCGCATCGGCACGTCCAGGCCGTTGGCGACGAACACCGCGCGCGCCTCGTCGAGGATGCGTTCGCGGTTGTCCCGGGCGTCGGAACGCAGGCTGTGAGGCAAACGAGTGGTCACCGCTCTCACTTTAGCTAAACGGACGGGGGTGTCCGTTACGTTCGGTTGGTCTGTACCGATCGAACAGAACACGGAGAAACCAATGCATGCAGTGATGGTCACAGCGTTCGGAGGTCCCGAGGTCCTCGCGATGGTCGAGCTCCCCGACCCGAAACCGGCCGCCGGACAGGTGTTGATCACGACCGAGGCGATCGGCGTCGGCGGTATCGACGCCCTGATCCGAAGTGGCGCGCTGGCTGCCTACGGAGCCACGCCCGGTCACATCCCCGGCCAAGAGGTCGCAGGCACCGTGACCGAGGTCAGCGAGGGTGTCGACACAGGGTGGATCGGTCAGCGCGTGTGGGCGTTCACCGGTGAGAGCGGCGGCTACACCGAGCGCGCCGTCGCCTCGGCCGAGACGCTCGTCCCCCTCCCGGAGACCATGTCGGCTGTCGATGCGGTGACACTCGGCACCTCGGCAATGGTGGCCCACTTCGCTTTGCGCCATGCGCATTTCGCGCGCGGCGAGTCGGTGCTGGTGCGTGGCGCAGCCGGTGGCATCGGAGTCATGGCTGTCCAGCTCGCTGCTCGTGGCGGCGCCGGTGCGGTCGCGGTCACGACCTCATCGGCCGAGCGCGGCGATCGCCTGCGCAAGCTCGGCGCGACCCACGTGCTCGACCGCGCCGGCCGGGGTGCAGAGAACGCTCCCGCGGGCTACGACGTCATCATCGACATCGCCGCAGGCGCGGATCTACCGTCGTTCCTCACCAGGCTCGAGCCGAACGGTCGCATGGTGGCCGTTGGAGTAATGGCAGGCATGCCACCGGCGGACTTCGGCGCGGAAATGGTCGCGGCCTTCAAGAAGTCGATGTCATTCGCGACCTTCAGCGCCGACACCGTGCCCGCACCCGACCGACGCGCCGCGACCGCCGAACTGTTCGCCACTGCGGCTCGCGGCGAACTGGAAGCGGTTGTGCACGAGACGCTTTCCCTGGAACAAGCTGTCCTGGCGCACCAGAAAATGGAAACCGGCGAGGTATTCGGCAGAATCGCGCTCACACCATCGGCGAAATAGGCGACACCGCCTCTCACCGCAAATACCAACGCACGCACATGCCGTTGATCGCGCGAAACAGTGCGGGCACCCGCCTCCCCCATTGAATTCGGATATGCGCGCCCGTCTCGGTAGACGCCGGGCTTGGCTGCGTGGATCTTGGTCGTGCGCGTAAAGGTATAACCGTCCTTTGATGCAGCGTCGGTGGCAAGTGTGCCGATATCCTGCTCGGTGCTGCCGAACGCGTCCGCGAGTGGCGAGCACCAGGACCCCTCGAAGTCGAGGAAAAACCCGTAGGAGTCTTCTGCGGAGCCAGAGATGGCGATCGGATTGGGGCGATCTCGCTGCGTTTGGTAGTCCATCTCGACCGCTGAAGGCGACAGACGTTTCGAGCGCGCTTCGGAGTCCAGGTCCGACAGCGTGATGAGGTCTACGTGGACGAGGTGGTTGAGCGTATGTTGTGCCAAGACCTGATTGACGGCGTGGTGTGGTCCGCGCACGACTTCGGCGAGCCAACCGGGAACTGTTGGTCGCCCACCGAACGACGGTCGGTGAACAACCTGGTCGAGACCGAAAACATCTGCTGTGCAACAGATCCCATTGCAATATGCTACCAGCATGCCAAAGGCACCCGCTTTGTTGCAGAGGTTGGACTGTGATACGGAACCGGCCCATACGCTCACGGCGCCGAGCGCATTCTCATGCCGATTACCGCGTGTCAACTGGCTACCCGAAATGGGTTGGCTGGCATCGTTTCCCGATGCGCATTCTGTCGATCTGTGAGCGGCGAGGTCGGATTCGGCTTAACCTCGGCACGGCGCGCAACAACAGCCCGAGCATCCAGCCCGGCCGTCACCAACACTCTGTCGCGGTGCTGCCCGAACACGGCGTACCCAGCCAAACCGTTATCGAACACATGTTCGAGTATGAGGTAGGCTAGTTCGGGTGAACACACATTCGACTGCAGTGGCACCGGATGCTCCGACACGGAGATGGTCGGAACTGGCCGATGTCGACTTGCTGCGCACCCTCGTCGAAACCGAACGCCGTCGGCGTCGACTGGGTGCGGCCATGGTCGCGGCCGTCGCCGAGGCCGAGCGCCGCGGTCTCGCCGCCGACACCGGCTACCGGGACACAGCGGAGCTATTGAGTGATCTGCTGCGGATCAGCGCCTCCGAGGCGCGTCGGCGAATCGAATACACCGCTCCGCAGGCCCGCTCGCGTTCCAGAAAAGCGTGGAGGGCGCTGACGGCGGCAGGTTGAGGCCGAGCCTGGGTGCGGGACGGTGGATCCAACGGTGTTTTTCGGCCCGATTCGCTGAACCCGGTTCAGCTGGGACTGGGCCGGTCGGCCGCCCCAGCCGATGAGGTAGCGGTTTCTGTTCGAGCTCGAGGCGCGGCTCGAACTGCCGCTGGACGGCCAAAGGTCAACGCGGCGAGTCATCTCGGCCACGTGCGTGCACTGACATGCCGATTCCAGGGTACGAGACATCGGTTTCGCGGCCTCGTCGCGGAGCAGCCCTGACCGAGTGGGTGCGGGTCTGGTGATCTTCGGCAAGCCGAGGGTCAGGGCTGTTCCGTCTGAGAGGTGTAGGCGGGGAGGGCAGCGAGGCTGAAGCGGACGGCTTCGGCGCCGTAGTCGAGCATTTGGCGTTCGTAGTTGTCGACTGCGTCGAGGAGGGTGGGGGTCTGGGTGAGGGTGCGGCGGAGGAGGTCGGCGTCGCGCAAGGCGGTGTTGGCGCCGTTGCCGCCGGTCGGTGAGGTGGCGTGGATGGCGTCGCCGAGCAGGGTGACCGGACCGGGGGTCCAGCGTTGGCCGGGTTCGACTACTCGGATGGAGAGCAGGGTGCTGTTGTCGGGGTCGGACTGCTCGATCAGTGCGCGCAGGTCTGGGTGCCAGCCGGGCATTCTGGACAGCACGGCCTCCTGCGAGGTTTCGGTGCCCAGTGAGCCGTTCGGGGGCAGGATCATTGCCCAGCGCACGTAGTCGTGGATGTCGGGCAGGGTCACTTCGGGGGCCAACGCTTCGGCGGCCTCCTTCGGTGGGGTGCGGAAACGCATCGCGCCGAGCAGGAGACTCACTCCGTCTCCGGCGACCTTCGAGCCGAAGGCTCGGGACAGGCTGGTGAACTGCTCGGTCAGCGGTGTGCGGCCGATGACGAACCGGACGCCGGTGTCGGTCGGGGTGGTCTGCGGGGACAGGACTGATCGGACGGCGGAGTTGACGCCGTCGGCGCCGACGAGCAGGTCTGCGGTGGCCGGGTCGCGATCGGCGAACCGGGCTTCGACCCGGCCGTCGGCCAGCAGGTCGTAGCCGGTCAGTGCGGCGCCGGTGTGCACGGTCAGGCCGGTGAGCAGCAGGTGGCGGAGCACGTCGCGGTCGACCACGATGGCGTTTCGGCCGGGTTCGAGCTCACCGATCTGGTTGAGCTGAGGGTCCAGGATCAGGCGCTCGCCGTAGGCGTCGCCGACCACGGCATCCAGCAGTGGGTGCCAGCGCCGAGGCAGGCAGCCGCGCAGCGCGTCGAAGCCCACCGGGTTCAGCACCAGCCGGTAGCCCTGGAACCGGGCGGTGATCGCCGGATCCCGCTCGAACACCTGGGTTTCGATCCCGGCTCCGCGCAGGCCTTGTGCCAGGCACAGGCCGCCGAGACCGGCTCCGATAACGGAAACTCGCATCACGCACCTCCGTACGAACTAAGTTCTATAGTTACGAACATTGTTCTACTTGACGAACTTAGTTCGTGTCAAGCTATAGTGGCCGATATGCCCGCAGCTCCCCGACAGCGCCGAGCGGCTCGTCACGCCCAATCCGCCGACGACACCGCGGCGTCCTCGCCCCGCAAGGAACCCATCACAGTCGGCCGGATCACCGACGCCGCGCTGAAGGTCGTCGCCACCGAGGGGTACGACGCGCTGACCATCCGCCGGGTCGCCGCGGTGCTCGGCACCGGGCCTTCATCGCTGTATGCGCACATCGTCAACAAGGACGATATCGACGATCTCCTGGTCGGCAGGCTCAGCGCCGAAATCGTGCTGCCCGAACCGGATCCGGCCGAATGGCGCGGTCAGCTCCTCGACGTGTTCAGCCAGATCCGCGACCAATACCTGAAATACCCCGGGGTCTCGCGCGCCGCACTGGCCATGGTCCCCACCAACCTCGAGGCACTGCGGGTCCGGGAGGGATTGTTCGCGATCGCGCTCGCGGGCGGAGTCGAACCCCGCACCGCCGCATGGGCATTGGACGCGATCTCCCTCTACGTCAGCGCCTACGCCCTGGAGCAGTCGCTGGTCCAGCAGCGGCGCAAACACCCGGATCAGGAGTGGGTCGTCAGCCGCGAGGAGCTGGTGCGCCGGTTCACATCCCTCCCCGCCGACACCTTCCCTCAGACCCGGCGCTATGCCTCCGAGCTCACCTCCGGCACCGGGCGCGACCGCTTCGCGTTCACCCTCGCGCTGATCCTGGACAACCTCTGCCCGTCGGCTTGACGCGTCGGGGCCACCTATTCCCGCCGGCCCAGGGAGGATCATCGACGCCCCTGAGCGCACTACTTCACCGCGACGCCGTGGGCACGCCACATCGAGTCGACCTCCGCCAAGAACAAGACGACCCGGCATCCGAACCTCGATGACCATGCCACTCATGCCCGACGCCCTTACAGCAACTAATCCCCAAGGCAATTCGCGCCAGCACCGGCCCCTCCATCATTGGGACGGCGCCTCGGGCAGGTTCGACACATCTCTCGGGATCGCCGACGGGCGATGGTGCGCAATGCGTTTCATTGCGCTGATTTCGGTGCGGGGCTCAGCCGCGAAACCACATCGGCCACAGGGTGGGGCCGCCGTCGGGGAGCGGGAGCGCCGCACCCGTGCGGGCGAAGCCGAGGCGTTCGTAGAGCTGCGACGAGCGAACCGTACTGGCTTCCAGGTAGACCGGAAGACCCTGCGCTGCTGCCTCTTTCAGCCTGTTGCCGATGATGGCCGTGCCCGCGCCGTGCCCGCGCCACTGCGGCACGGTGGCAATGGCGTAGAGGTAGCGGTGCGGGAACTCCCGCGGATGGTGTTCGGCGAGCAGGGCGGTGACCGCCGCCATCCGGTGCAGCGGTCGCAGGTCGCTGCCCTCGGCCCTGGTCCTGGCCTGCGCCGCCTCTTCCTGGTACCGCTCGATCGAATCCACCTGCTGCCACAGCGAAACCGCGCGAATGTCGCTACCGGTGCCCGCGATCCACACTTCGTCCCGGCCGATGGTCTCCTCGATCAGAATGGGCGCATAGTCCTTTTCGAAGGCCGTCATGATCTCCGGATGCCCGTCCGTCACCCAGGCGGAGACCGCCTCATCCCGGCTGGCTTCGGCGAAAGCGGTCGCTACCGCGGCGACTTCGGACAGCTCTGCTCGGCGCACCCACTGGCCGTCGGTCATGGCGTACCTCCTGAATTCGGAACACTGTGTGTACTGGCCAAAGTAGATGGAAAACCAGGAATTGCTATTATTTCGTCACACTTCCGGCGTGTGATGAAAAAGGGATCAGAACATGCTCTGTGCGAATTGTGGCGGCGCGATCGTCCAAGCAGCCAAGGGCCGTAGGCGGCGGTACTGTTCCCGCTCCTGTCAGGCCAGGGCGTACCGGGCTCGCCGGGCCGAACTCCCCGCCGCCCCGCGACGTCGCCCCGTGACCGAGCTCACCACGGTGGGCATTGTCCGGGGGGCGGTAGAGCTGGCCGACCGGGCGGGGATGGACGGGCTCTCCGTCCGGCGCCTCGCCACCGAGATGGGCATTGCCACCACCGGGCTCTATCGCCACTTCTCCGATCGGACCGCGCTGCTCACCGCGATGGTCGACCTGGTGCTCACCGAAATACCCAACCCGCCCGCGGAATTGACGCACTGGCGGGACCGGATCGGGTACGAGGCGCGCCAGGAATGGCAGCTGTACCACAGGCATCCATGGATGCTGCCCACGCTGGCGCGCACCCGCCCGCCGGTCGGCCCGGCCCTGCTCGACATCCTGGAACGCACTTTCGCCGCGCTGAATCAGCCCGGCGTGCCGCGCGAGGCCGTGCTGTCGATCTACCTCTCGGTGTCCGGCTTGGTGCAGGGACTGGCGATGCTGCCCCTGTCGGAGGAGCGAACCGAGCGCACCGTGCTGGAACCTTCGGAGGAAACCTGGCGCGCGATAACGGAATTGGTGACGCCGGACAGCTATCCGATCCTGCACGAGCTGACCGACTTCACTGGTCAGCGGAACGGGACCGGCATCAGCATTACGTCGCAACGCGCCGCCACAGCAGCGCCAGGCCCCGAATCAGCTAGGCTCGCACTCGAATTCGACGATCTCTTCGAATCCGCCCTGGCCCTGCTCCTCGATGGCATCGCGGCCCGCTTCGGCCTACCCGAACCCGCTGACGCTCGAGCGGATTCGGCGCCGGAGCCCAAACGCAGAAAGGGCGCGGTGGAGAAGATGACCTCCACCGGCATCTCGAAGTAGGCCGCGATCCGCAACGCCAGATGCAAGCTCGGGCTACGCTCACCGCCCTGCAGGTACCCGACCGTCTGGTAGTGCACCCCGAGCGCCTCGGACAGCTCTCGCCGCGAGATGCCACGCTCGGCGGGCAGCATCGCGATGCGGTTTGTAGATAACCTCAGTAGACACTCTGCAGCTCGATCACGCCGGGCGGCGGCAGCGAGCACGACACCGAGATCGTGTTGAGCAACCGGCTACGACTGCTGGTCAAGCACAGCGGCGTCCTGCTGGGCGATTCCCGCGGGAGAAGCCTGCACTTTCCTGACGCCGTCAACCCCGAACACGGCCACGATCATCTCGACCTTTGAACACGGAAATCCAGCGCCCCCGAGGTGATCACGCTGCGTCAGAAC
Source organism: Nocardia sp. NPDC006982 (assembly GCF_042869435.1). NCBI lineage: Bacteria > Bacillati > Actinomycetota > Actinomycetes > Mycobacteriales > Nocardiaceae > Nocardia > Nocardia sp. NPDC006982. The sequence goes on from NZ_JBIAFV010000002.1 coordinate 924,459, forward strand.
CCACAACGGTGGCAAACGACACGGGCGGGGCCGGTTTGTGGAGGTATGGCATGGAAGTATTTGTGCCGCAAGGACTATCGGATCACTGGTGGCGGTATTCGCGCCGCGCACCTGTCAAGGGAATAGGGAAACAGTTGTTGTTGATCGGCGGATCTATCGTGGGCGTCATCGTCGTGCTGGTGTTGCTTGGGATCGCAGCCGCGGCTCTGGATCCACGTGGCCGCGCGGAGCGGCGCGACCGGGTCGATTCCGATGGGTACGAGCATGTTCGGCAGCAGTCTCAGTGGCCGAGAACTGATCATCTGCACCGTCGATGACCCCATAGGCTGTCCGGCTTCGGTTGTGCCGCTGCCAGATTCGACCGTCTGCAACAATGCCCGCGAATGCCTTGTACTCGGTGGACGCGCGTATCGGCGCTGCGTCACGCTGCGGTCCGGGCACGCATCGCCCGCGCGGCATCAAGCAAAACCCGAGTTTCGTCGCGCCCCGCTTGCCCGCAACGAGTTCCAGTTCATCCTCGACCAGCAACGTGCCTGCGGCGGCTCGGCATCCGGCCCGCACCGGCTTGGGGTTCGCGAGGCGATGGTCGAGGTAGCGGCACATGCGACAGTTCGTGTCGGCGACCATGGGGCCCGTGAACACAATGCAGGCGATCCACCGCCAGGGCCACGCGACCGGTAGGTCGCGGATTCGATGAATCAGTACAGCCCTCCCGACTTCCGTCTCGGACTTTCAAGCACATTCCCCCCGGCACTACGAGACAGGCAGGACCACACGTCGGCCAAACTTGTTGTAGCGCTTTACTGCTGGTCGCGTCGTGGAACGATTTCATGAGTGAAGATCAGCGAGCTACTCGGGTTCCTATAGCGCTAACGTAGCCATGGCGTGCCGTGAACAGGATGCTTCCCCGCCTCGTGCGCAGGGGCAATAGGTGCTCGCGGCGCAGTCTCAATCCGTCAATCGCACAGAGGTATTCCCATGCCCATCGAACCAGATGAACGCCTTGGCATACGCGAACAATCCAAGGCTGTGGTACGCGCCCTGATCACCAGCGTTGTCAGTGTGTTCGCACTGATAGTCGTCGTCGTGCTCATCTCAAAGGCGCTCGGCCTGGGTGAGGAAGAGTCGGAATCGACTGCGGCGACTACAACGAGCAGCTCAGCACCTACCGCTGAGCAAACCACACCGGCCGCTGCGCCGGTTTCCCTGTCGGATCCGCGATGCGCGCCGGCGTCGGAAAATGTCGTCGCGCAGGTGCAGGCGGGCCTGACCATGGATGGCTACCGGTTCACCAATGCCACGGTGATCATTGACGGTCGTCTCACGTTCTTCGGCGCGACGACAGTCGACGCATCTGGACAGATGCAAGAGCGTTCGGACGTGTGGATCCTGCGCGACCACATCGTGTTCGCCTCCACCGGTGGCGCACGGATCAACTCGCAATTCCCGAAAGCCTCGTCGTCACCGCTGAGTATTTCGCCGGGAGACGAGCGGGTGCGAGCCGTGGACGGGTGTGTAGTGGATGCGACGCGCGGAAGCTGATGCACCTGTGGGCGCGACGAATCGGGAGAGCTCGCAGCGATCACGGACCGGCCACCACAGGCTGAATCCTCGCGGACCAGAATCTCCCGACTCATCCCGGCCGCACGGGCGATGCCGATCGCCTGAGCCACCATCGGCCCTGCACCCTTGTCGGCGAATATGCTTGCCTCGCTGCCGAAATCGGCGCACCCGGGCGCGCTTGCGGCGATGAAGGACATCTACATGGCCGAGGACATCGGCAAGGCGCAACTGGCGGTGCAGGCGTTCGGGATCGACTACGGCGCAAAGTATCCGAAGGCGGTCGCCAAGATCACCGGCGACCTGGACGTGCTGCTCGATTTCTTCGAATATCCGGCCGAGCACTGGATCCACTCGAGGACCACAAATCCGATCGAGTCGACTTTCGCTTCCGTGCGGCTGCGGACCAAGGTCACCAAGGGCCCGGGTTCACGCGCGGCCGGAATCGCCATGGCCTACAAACTGATCGAGGCAGCACAGGCCCGCTGGCGAGAGGTCAACGCACCCGAACTCGTCGCACTCGTCCGCGCCGGCGCGCTGTTCCACAAGGGCAAGCCCCGTGACATCACCCCCACGCCGTCAACCAGCCCTGCAGACCGCACCCGAACGCGAGTCGCCTGAAATAGCCGACCTACAGACTTCCGATATCTCTCGGCGACCGGCCGCTACCGTGTGGCCCTTCAGCGGCCAGTTGAAACTCCCACTGGCGGCCACATAGCGGGGTGCTATGTGGCCGCCCCAGCAAACGAGTAGCGGCGACGATCCAGCTTGGCGACTCTCCGATCGTGCGGCTATGGTGCGTTCCGCCGACTCCGGATGCCTCCCAACCGGCGGCTACAGTGCGAGCATGGCGGCAGCGACCTGGTCGGCCGCGGCGTGGCGCAGAGCGGTACCCATGTCGTCGAGGACGAGCAGTCGCGCACCGAGGATTTCGGCGGCGAGGGCCTCGCCGTTGCCGACTGGGAAGAACGGGTCGGCACGACCGTGCACCACGAGCGTGGGTACATCGAGCTCGCCGAGCCGGCCCCGCCAGCGTGGCGCGCAGTCGATTCGGGAGAACACCATCGCGAGCTGATTCGCCTGGCACACGGCGGGATCGTTCGACGGTGTCCGGTCCCAGATTCGGGCCGCCGTCGCCCGCGCCTCCTCCGGATCGTTGCCCATCGACTCGGCCCCCGAGGCGACGAACGCCACGACAGCGTCGCGATCGGTCCAGTCCGGCAGCGGGCTGGAGAACAGCGTGCCCATGACTGCGAGGTCGTGGTCGGGCAAGTCCTCGTCGACCGGGCCCGGCGCCACCGGCCGGGTGCCGACGAGGGTCAGTGCGGAGAACACGTCCGGGTGGTCCAGCGCGGCGACCTGAGCGACCATCCCGCCGACGCCGACGCCACCGAGATGGGCGGTCCCGGTGCCGAGCACCTTGACCAGTGCGGCCGCGTCGGCGACGAGATCGCGCAGGTCGTAGGCGGGATTTTCCGGGTCGAGGGTTGTCGAGGCGCCGGAGTCGCGCAGGTCGTAGCGGACCACGCGCCGCCCGCCCGACGCGAGCCGCTCGCACAGCGCGTCGGGCCAGGACAGCATCGTTGTGCCGCCGACCAGCAAGACCAACGGATCGTCCGCGCGACCGAAGCTCTCGATGCCGAGATCCACACCGTTGGCCCGCACCGAGGTCACGCCCATTCGAAACGGTCTCGTCATACCTGGACTCCTGTCTGTCGGTATACCCAGAGGTATCGACGACGGATTCGTCAGAAAGTCATCGGTGTAGCCGCGATGGTGTCCACACCCACGCAATCGCTCCGACCTCGGCCATTGCCGGTCGTTCAGCCAGATTGCTGGTGGTGCGCCGGATCGCCATAACTGGCCGTCGGTGGGGAATCGCAACGGTTCTGGCGCAAACACCGTGATCGTGCTGTTCGGCGTGTTGCCATTGGATCCGGAGCGGTATGGGTAATGGTAGCGAGCGTGCGTTGATCTGGTACGAAAGTTGTTGCCGCACTTGGGTGATCTGCTGATCGGTGACGTCCGTAGCGAGGGCGACAAGGTGATCATGGGGGCGGCTGTTGCCACCACAAGGGCCCAGTGTCCTCGGTGCGGAACAGCTTCTGTGCGTGTGCATTCTCGCTATCGGCGTCGGTTGGCCGATGCTGCGGTCGCGGGCCGAACTCTGGTGTTACGGCTGGAACGACAATTCTTCGGTAGGGCAAATCTGGATCTGCTGAGAAAGCGTATCCTGCTCACCCACGCAGGCGGTGGTCAGAAATCCCCACGGAGTTGATCACGGTGTTTGCGCCAGAACCCACACAAGCTGGCAGGCGACACCGACAAACCCGAAACAACAAGATACATGATCTTTGAGGAAGGCGACATCAGTCGCCTCGGCCCCGACAATTCACGGCACCCGGCACGGCCGGGTTCGGATATGCTCGCGACGCAGTGCGTGTAGGAAACGGGGGAGCTGTTGGCTCAGCTTGATATCGGATCGACCTTCGCCGACTTCGCGATCGAGGGGGTTTTGGGCCGAGGCGGCATGGGCTCGGTGTATCTGGCCCGGCATCCGCGGCTGCCGCGGCAGCTCGCGCTCAAGCTGCTCGATCGGGAGGTCTGTGCCGACCCGGAGATGCGTCGCCGCTTCGAGCAAGAAGCCAGTGTCGTTGCCCGCATGGAACATCCGGGAATCGTGGGGATCTACGATCGCGGGATCCACGACGAACAGCTGTGGATCGCCATGCAGTACATCCACGGGACCGATGCCGCGAAACTGGGACCGGATCAGCTGACCATCGAGCGAGTGCTGCGGATCCTCACCGGCTGCGCCGCCGCGCTCGACTACGCGCACTCGCGCGCTGTGCTGCACCGCGACGTCAAACCGGCGAACATTCTGCTCGCCGCCCCGGAGACCGGGCTCGAGGAACGCCCGGTGCTCACCGATTTCGGGATCGCGCGGGTACTGGGCGCCACCTCCCAGCTCACCGCGACCGGAACCTTCACGGCCACCCTCGCTTTCGCCGCGCCCGAACAGCTGGCCAGCTCCGAAGTGGACCATCGCACCGACCAATATTCCTTGGCTTGCACGCTTTTCACACTGCTGGCTCACCGCACGCCCTTCGATGCCGAACATCCCGCGCAGGTCATCGCCGGACACCTGAGCATGCCGGCACCGCCGGTGACCCGATTCCGCCCCGACCTGCGGCCTGCGCTGGATCAGGTGCTGGCCCGGGGCATGGCCAAGCAGCGCGAGCAGCGGTTCGGCAGCTGCGTGGAATTCGCCGCGGCCGCGCGGGATGCGTTGCAGGGGCTGCCGACGGAAACTGCGCGCGCCGCGGAAACCATTGTGGCGCAGGGATATCCGACCGCATCGCCGCAAGCGGCGGCGCAGCATTTCACGGCACCGCCCACGGTAATCGGCGCCGGGTCACCCATGGTTGCCCAGATCCCTGCCGCGGCCATGCCTTCGATGCAGAATCCACCCGAATCGCGTCCGGCAGGAGCGATTCCGTCCACCGCGTTCCCCGGCACATCGTTCCCAGCGGTACCCCCGCGCAAGCCCAGCGGTCGCCGCTCTCTGATCGGACTGGGATCGGTTGTGACGGTGCTGGCGCTGGCCGTGGCGGGTGTTGTGGGGTACGCGGCCTACGACTCGAAGCCTCCCAGTTGGAGCAGTGACCAGCAGCGCATCGCCGCCGCCTTCCCGAAGCTGGTGCCCGGCAAGCCGAAACAGCCCGGCTGGCACGACACCACCTGCGACAACTATGAGAAGGCAGTCATCCACTGCGTCAGCGCGAACACCGATTTCTCCCTCACCCTGGCCTATTTCGACACCCCCGAGGCCGCGGACCAGCATATCCACGCGCCGTCCACGCATGAGCAGCTGCGCACCGAAATCCACCCCGACGTCTCCGAACCGATGAAGCTGATATTTACCGACCCCTCGGTTGGGTTCAGCGTGATCAGCACCGGATTCAGCATGGATTCCGACCGCAGCCGGTTCACGGTGGAAATCGAGCAGTACGAGACCCCCTCCAACGACGATCAGAAGCTGTCCCTCTGGAAGTCCATGCCGCTCGGTAAGTGACGCGCGTCAGTCCAGAAGGCGTTCGCGCAGTTCGCTGTCGAGTTGTGCGGCAGCGTCGAGCGCCGAACAGCACGATCACGGTGTTTGCGTCAGAACCATCGCAACTAGGCCGTCCCCGAGGGACTTTCAGTGGTCGCTGACAGCGCAATGCAATCTCATCACCAGTCCAGCGCCGAAGGATGGATGAACTCGCGCGAATGCTGGCAGCGGATTAGGAGGAGGTGCCCTGCCCCCTCGACGCTGACCACACAGCTGAGTGCCGGGCATATCCAGCGACTGGCTAGCGCGATGGTTACCAGGTACCGGCCGACCGTGTGATGGACAGCATGGCAGCCGGTGACCTGAACGCGTACTCCCTGCGGATGTGGGTGCCGTCTGTTGGTTTGGTATCCCAGGGGAACTGCGAGCATTCCTTGTCAGGGCGGTGGTCAGCGAGCCGTAGGTATGCTGCGAGGGCCTTGGTTTGGTGGGTGGCCGATAGATCGTGAGCGGGGTGGCTAGGTCGTGTCTCCCGAATCGCGTGTTTGGTTGTGCCGGCCGCCGACGAGGCGTCGGGTTCCTCAGGAGGTTGGCACCCGTGTCGCGGTGTCTGCCGATCTACGGATGGCGTCGAGCAGACGGTGCATGTGGACCCCGTCCTCGAAGGTCGGGACCGTATCCGGGTGTGACCGTTGGTCACCTTGGAGTCATGGATGTGAGCCGACACCACGACTCCGTCCGCCGTGACGGCGTCGAGCAGCAGATGGTTCGGAGTGGTCACATCGATTGCGGCACCGGTTTCCTCGATCACGGCATGCGGGTGGCGGATGGCGAGTCGGGCCGACAGGTCGGTGAAAGCGCCGATCAGGTACTCGACCGTGTCGAGCGTGTGCCCGCCGACAATCTCCACGATGCCCGCACCATTGCGCTGGTCGAGGGTGTAGGCCGCCCAAGGCGGTACCCGTGTGCCCGCACCCAGGTGACGTGCGGAGTACACGGTCACCGAAACAACGTCCCCCACATAACCTTCCGCGAGCAACTGGCGGGCGCGGGCGATCGCCGGCGATTATCGGGTCTGCAGGCCGCCCACGTGGCGGATGCCCGCGTCTGAGGCGAACTCGGCCAACGATTCGGCCTCGGCGGTGTTCAGCGCCAGCGGCCACTCGCAGTAGACGTGCTTGCCCGCCGCCAGCGCCAGGCGGATCAGCTCTACGAAACGGCAACTGGGAACGGCGTTCCGCCAGGACCTGGCCGCGACGGTCGGCCGAACGCGCCCCGGAGCGTACCGTCCCGCCTCAGCTGGTGCCGTCCTGCACCGGATAGTCGATGACGACCACACCGCCGGTGGCGTAGTTGACGACATCGGCGGCCGCCCGCTGGCCGTGCGGCGACGACCGCGCCGCGGCCATGGCGGTGGCGTCAGCGAAGTCGGCTTCGAAGACCGCGAAATACGGCGCTTCTCCCTTGGTCGCCGCCACGTCGAAGCTGTAGCGGCACGCAAGCAGGCCGGGCCAATTCATAACCAGCGGAAGGTGGGTGGTCACGTAGTAGTCGCGGAAGTGGTCAGGGTCGACGGGCTTGGGATACAGGACTAGCAACTTGTGCATGACTGCCTCCCGGTGTGTGTGAGTGCCGTGTCCAGTACCGCGGTCGGTTGAATCGTCATATGCGCAGGTTAGGGCTTGATGTGTGGTCGAGGGAAAGACCGGGACGGGATAGACTCAGAACGGATCGTTATCAATCGGCCGGGAGGGCATGTGGCTCCGGATACGGTGAGCCTGCGGTACTTTCTGGTGCTGGCGCAGGAGTTGAACTTCACCCGCGCGGCCGCACGGATCGGTATCGCGCAGCCCGCACTCAGTGCCCGGATGCGCCGATTGGAGGCGGAACTCGGCACGAGCCTGCTGGTTCGTAACACGCGTAGCGTCGTATTGACCACGGCCGGTGCGGCTTTGGCGGAGTCCGCGCCGCCCGCGCTGGTGGCGCTGGACCGGGCATGGGACACCGCCCGGAATGCGGGGGCCGGTGAACTGGGCACGCTGCGCATCGGATACAGCCTCAGCACCGGGGCCGAGACGGCACCGGCCCTGGTGGACAGGCTCATTCACAGCAGCCCGGGACTCGAGGTCGGCGCGGTCCCCATGGCGACACCGGAGATCTCCCCCGCGGTCGCCGACGGCCGCATCGATGCGGGGATCACCCGCGGTGAACAGCCGGGTCGTGGCGTGCGCCGGTTCCTGCTGCGGCGTATGCGCGTCGGGGTCCAGCTGGCGCAGCATCATCCGCTGGCCGGACACCCGGAGATCGAGATCGCCGATGCGGCCGCGTATCCGCTGCGACTGCCCGACCGTACGGCCAACCCCGTGATCCACGATCAGCTGTCCGCACTGTTCCGCGACACCGGGCCGAACCCCCGATTCCACACGCCCGCAGTCTCTTTCGACATGTCTCAGCGCGACCTACGCGACGGGCTCACCCTCGCCCCGGCCGGTGAAGCCGCGGTCACAACACAACCGGCCGGTCTCACGTGGCGACCGCTGCAGGGCGCACCCACCTTGACGATCCACCTGGTCCTCCCGCGCGAGCAGTCGCCAGTACACCGCCGCATCCGTGCCGTCGCCAAAACCCTGGCACACGAGCTGCACTGGCTGCCGGACTGACGCGCAGCAGGTCACGCGAGACCGACGTCGGCCGCCCGGCGTCATCGATGGTGAAGTCGGCCAGGTCCGGATACGCCCCGTCTGTCGCCCGGCACCGCGAGTGGGTGAGTTGGTGGTGGCTGCACCAGTAGAAGTCGGATTTGGTGTGGATGCGTGAGACCGCGGAGAAGCGAGCGAGGTAAGCCAGCGCGGGCAGCCGGAGCACGAGGTCGTCACCGGCAAAGGTGGCATCCAGATCAGAGGAGGTAGCCATCCTCCACGATGCCGCGGTCCCGGCGAACCGCCCGAACGGACGCGCGGGTCACGGCAAGAGAGTGTGTTCGGCGAGCCGGTCTATTGTTCGCGGACACCGGTGACGGTCAGCTGTTTCCGGTGGTGGTCGTAGTGCTGACCCGGATACCGGTACAGGTCCGCGAGGGACATGGATCCCTGGAAGTACGGATCCCAGCGGCTCGGGTAGTTCATCTCGCGCGTGAACGCGGCTGTGTCTTCCCGCCGCAGGGAACGCTGCAACGAGGCGATTACCCGGTCCATCTTTGCGCCCATCCGGTGCCGGTTGTATATGCGTGCCGCCAGCCGGGAGCCGTAGAAGTTGATCACGTCGAACGGGCCGGTCACCGCGTTCAGAATTCGTGCGTTCGCGCGGCTCGCGCCAGCAGGTAGGCAGCCGAATACCCGTACGAGGATCAGGAGCTTCTGAACGATCATGTAGCCAAACACCATGTGGAACAACAACTCTTCGTTGGTCCACCGCGTCCCGTTCGTCGGGGCTCCCCACTCGCCGGTGCTGGTGGTATCGAGCAGGTGATGGAAGTCGGCCCTCGTTCGCTCCAGGTCTGCGGCGAGACCGTCGCGATCGACGTTCGGCTGTGACATGACTGCACCTCGATTCGAGCGCCGCGAAACGCTCATACGACGATGGTCGCGCGCTCGCGTTCAGAGTCAAAACACCGGACCAAATGCCCCACATTCGGCATTTCAGTGCGTTCGAAGGGCACCCCAGCACGGCTCACGCCCGCCCGACGTCCTCGTGACGCGCACGTTGCGCGAGGGGATCCTCAGGCTCGTCTGATAGTTCACCGTCCCGGCAGCCCAGGGCCTGAGCGTCAACCGCTTGGCATGCCAGGCCGCCGAAGCCGAAGGAATCCCGCTGGCAGACCCGCACGCCGAGCTCGGCACCACCCGCCGGCTCCGTGAACTGGCCGACTCCATCGGCCTCCAGATCGACGCCATCCAGCAAGCGCAATGGGAAGATCCCGAACCACTGGACGACCCCTCCGAATACTGGCAGCGCATCGTCAACTACGGCCTCGGCGAAACATTGAGAACCGCCGACCCCGCCGCCCGCGACAGGGCACGATACCGCTTCCTAGAGCAGGCCCAGGGACACCACCCCACCCACTCCTGGCCCGCTTCGCTCTCCCCGCTGAAGGGCACTTCGGCTATCGCTGAAACCGACTCCGAACCTCGACACCGACAGTCAGGACGACCGCGCCAAGACAGTGTTCAACAAACGTGTCGAAAACGGTTGGTGTTCAACAAGTCCTGTCGGAACTTGCTCGTACAGTGCCGGGCATGGCCGGCCAGATTCGCTCCCTCGACATCGCCGAACCACTCGCCCCCGATGGCCGCTCGCGTCGTTCTGGAGGCCATCTGGGGCTGCACCTGTCAGCGGTGGATGCCGACGAGGCGCGTCATCCACGAAATCCTCTGCCCAGGAAGCCGACGTGCCGGGAGTGACAGCGACCGTTGCTGCCCGTGACGATGGTGACGGGAATACGATCGGCTCTGAGTTGCGGGGCGACGGGGGAGCCCGTTGCGGAATCGAAGGGCTACAGGGATGACCGATTCCCAGCGCGGACCTGACGGTCAGCCGCTTATGCCGGGCGGCGTCGATCCCGCTGCGCGGCAACCGGATCCGCCGACAGGCGGCTGGGCCACGCCATACGGGCCACCTGGCCAGGGATATGGGCCGACACTGTCGTATCAGCCACCATCGACCGGCACCAGCAGAACGGCTCTGATCATCGCCGGTGTACTCGGGCTGGTGGTGACGCTGGGGCTCGGTGTGGTGATCGGCATCGTCGTCGGCGGTGGCGACAGTAGCAGTGAGTCCGCCGGTGCCTCGGCTACTGGGAAAACGGGCACCTATTCGATGAATGCAATCACCAACGCCTGCGATCTTGTCGATCCCACGCCGTTGACCAAGTGGTCACCCACGCCGAAGGGTGCTCCCGAGCATAGGGAAACGCGGCCAACCGCCTACGAGAGCGGCGGCCTGAAGTGCGATGCCGGATACACCAGCGCGACCGCCGGCGAGTTCCCCATGAACGAGGCCGGTATGAGCGTCGAGGCCGAATTCACCAACGGTGCGGCGCCGCCCTTCTACGACCATTGGAAGCACGCCGATGTCGCCACACCCGCAGCGGAGTCGGCTTCCGGTGAGGTCACCGGAATCGGCAATCAGGGCTACTGGTACTCCGAAGTCAGAGGAAACCTCGTCGCGAACATGGCCTACGTCGTCTGTGTGCAGGATGCCAATGTCTCGGTGCGGGTGCAGATCTCCCTCACGCGTGAGACGGGTTCTCCCGCGGTGCGCCGGGACGAACTCGATTCGATCGCCAGGTCCCAGGTCCGCAGGACGCTGGATGGTCTGCGGGAGAAGTAGCGACCAGTGACTCGAGCGGACCGGTGGGACGGGCGGACGATCGACGGTGGCTGGAATACGATCGGGTCGCAGTTGAGGTCGACGGGGAGCCCGTTGCGGAACCGGAGGGGCTACAGGATGACCGATTCGCAGCGCGGACCTGACGATCGGTCGACGCCCGAGGGCGCCGATCCCGCTGTGCGACAACCCGATCCGCCGGTTGGTGGCTGGGGCGTCCCGGAATCGGGCAGGTACACGCTTGCGCCTGGAGCGGCGCCCGGTCGGCCCGCTATCGGGTACGGCCCACTTGGTCCGGGATACCGGCGGCCACCGTATCCGCCGCGAACCGGCAGCGGCAGAACGGGGCTGATCGTTGCCGGTGTGCTCGGGCTGGTGGTGGTGCTGTGTCTCGGCGTGGTGATCGGTGTCGTCGTCGGCAACAGAGACAGCGACTCCGCCACTGCCCCGAACCGGTCCAGCACCTCGGCCACGTCCAGTCCGGCTTCGGCCACCACATCCCGCCGGGAACCGGCGCCGGGAATCTATTCGATGAGTGAGATCACCAACGCGTGTGATCTTGTCGATCCCACGCCGTTGCACAGGTGGTCGTCCACCCCGAGGGAAGCCCCTGTGCATCAGGAATTCCCGCCGAATAACTTCGACGGCGGCAACCTGTACTGCGCCCTCCGCTACACCAGCCCCTCGACTGTCGTCGACGATGCCACCGTCGATGAAGCTGGCATCGGTCTCCAGGCCCAGATCACCGGTGCCGACGCCGCCCCCGCTTACGACCGTTGGAAACAGACCGACACCAGCGCCGTCCGATCGGGGCTGGCCTCGGGCGAGGTCACTGGAATCGGCGCCCAGGGCTACTGGCATACCGCGACCACGGACACCAGCAACGGAATGACCTACATCGTGGGCGTGCAGGACAGCAATGTCTCGGTACGAGTGGAAGTTGCTGTCTTGCGCGCGAAGGGCGAACCCCCGGTGAACCGGGACGAGCTCGCCGCGATCGCCGAAAACCAAGCTCGCAGGGCGCTGGACGGATTGAAGACGTAGCACGTTCGCCGACACCGTCACCCGCGTCGTGGGCTCGAATCCAGGCACCGATCCACCCCCTTCCTGCTGACCTAGCTCCCTCGAAATGAGACTCTGGCCTGCTGCACCTCGGGTTGCGTCACCAATCCGGCAGAAACCGACCGCGACAATCTGCTGGCGGTCTCCTCCAGATCGTGCGGTTCCCTGCTGCGCTGTCGGTTTTCAGCGCGGCAGGGTGCTTATCAGGTGTTGTGCTGGGGTGGAATTCGTCGGCGAGGTCGGCGGCGTGGTCGTCGTTGTTCGGGGTAGTCGGTGTCGTTGGTTCGTTTCTGGTGATCACCGCGACGCACGCGTTGCTGATGTGTCGAAGGCGAAGGGCGGGTGAGATCCCCGCGAGATCGTGCCAGCGGCTTAGGTCCGCCGCCATATTGCGGTGGAACAGCGGCGCGCTGGAGAACCTGGTCGGTCGGGCATACGGCGAGAACCGATGGCTCGATAAGCGAAAGTGATCGTAAGCGGGCCGAATCGGCGTTGTTCCCGGCGCCCGCTTCTCGCAGGCTGGGGCAGCACATAAGTCGGGGCCAATCTCGGACAATCGGGAGAACAATTGTCACGCACCAGGTTCGTCGTAAGCGCTCTCGCTTTTCTGGCGATGGCCGGCACCGCGCTGGCCGGAAATACCTTCACAAGTTCCCAAGCATCCGCCGATGCGCTCACCGACGAGGGCGCCTCGGTCGCCGACCTCAACCCTGGCCCCGCGGTTCCCGCGGTCGCCGACCTCAACCGCGACGGCTACCCGGACGTCGTGTTCAGTGACTTCCTTCTCGGGAACGGCGTGTCGGTTTTCTTGGGTAAGCCCGGCGGGGGCTTCCAGCCCACGGTCCGCTACACCACCGGTGGTCAGGCGGACTACGTCGGCATTGCGGACTTCAACCATGACGGCAAGCTTGACATGGCCGTCACCAACTTCACCTCGCACGACGTCTCCATCTTGATGGGCAATGGCGACGGCACCTTCGCCAATGCCGTCAACTACCCGACCGACCTCGCACCTGGGGCGGTGGCCGTCGGCGACTTCAACCACGACGGCAACCCCGACCTTGCCACCTCCAACCAGGCCCCATCGATGTCGGTGCTCCTAGGCAACAGCGACGGCACCTTCGCCAAGGCCGTCAACTACTCCAGCAACCTGGGCGTCGGCTCTGGGTCCGCCGACGCCGCAGACTTCGATGGGGACGGCAACCTCGACCTGCTACGCGGCAACTACGTCAACAGCACCATCCAGATCTACCGCGGCCGCGGTGACGGCACCTTCGCCGCCCCGACCACGTCCAGCGAGGGTGCTCTGACCGCCTGGTACGGCATGGCGCGCGACATCAACGGCGACGGCAAGCCCGACATCCTCTTCTCCAACCTCGCTGCCGGCACCGTGTCCACGCTCTTCAACAAGGGGGACGCGACCTTCGGGCCGCCCAAGGCATACTCGACTGGCGGCCTGCTCCCGCAATGCTTCGACGTCGCCGACATCAACGGCGACGGCAAGCTCGACATGCTGGTCGCCAACGGTGGCACCTCCAGTATCAGCGTCCTGCTGGGGACCGGTGACGGCACTTTCGGCGTCCCCCACACATACCCCTCCGGCGGGCTCGTCCCCCTGTCCACCCCGATTCTCGCTGACTTCAACGGCGACGGAAAGATCGACACGGTCATCGGTAACACCGGCTCAGGGAACATCACCCTGCGCTATGGCAAGGGCGACGGTACCTTTGGGCCCCCCATCAACTACGCGGCCTGATCGACTTCGACAGGCCCCGCGGGCGCCGTCTGCCTTTGCGACTTCTAGCGCGATGAACATTCGCGGTGAAGTCGTGATGACGGTCCGTATGAGATCGCCAGGGCGGTAGCTGTAGTCCAGGTCCCAGGCTTCCGCCCTCCTCTCCTCGTTGAGGTTGTCCTTCAACGCCTCCCAGTACGGCGTGCCAGTAGCGAGGTAGGGGCGGCCACGGCCCGCGAGTTTCGGTAGTTCACGCATTCATACTGTCCTGTCGACGCACCCGATCGCTCATGTAATTCCAGATTGCCGCGTCGAGCGCGCCCGCACTGTTGGCGCGTAAAGCTGGACGATCACTGGCCCGATCGGTGGTGCCACCACGAAGTTCGGCGGGCGCCGTGCTCGCAGCCAGCCGGTGACCACGTCCTGTCACCGGGGCGATGCCCGCTATGCGGCACAAGGGCTGTGGTGCCTGGTGGACGGCGCGTGAGGTGGACGTTCGAGATGACCGGGCAGGCCGATCCTCGGCTGGTCGAGGAGACGGGTCGACGCCGAGACCGGACCGTCCACCGGCACCCGCTCGCGGTTGATCCGCCGCCGACCCCGACTCGGCCTCTACAGCATCCGGTCGAGTTCCATCTCAGCGACTGTCCTGAGATCATCACGGCATATCGACGGTGCGACAGACTATTCCGCAGCGACGAAGACCAGCGATCGGGCAACACCCAATTCCAGGCTGCCGAAACAGTCGCCGTCGCGTGGTCGAAAATCCCAGACCCCACTGTGGCACAGCGGCCCTCGCTGAGTGCTGCTGGCAGAAACGCACTGCCGCTGTGCTCTTGCTGCTGCGATCGCAACAGCTTCTCAGGGCACCCCTGGCTCTGGAGGATTGCTACTCACACCCTGCCCGCGATCCCGTAGCAACGGCTCGATCGCCTGGCAGGTTCGTTCCACTACCGGCGCGGACGGATGGCCTGCGGCACATGCCAATTCGCGCCACGGAGCCTCATCGCGTGGGCACAAGAAGCGACTGGGGCACGCGATAGCGCAGTTGCTAGTTTTCGTCGGGCGTGTGCTCGGAACCAGCGTCGAGGGGGTTCGCGGCCATCCTGGTGGTGAGGCCGGACTGCATTGCGCGTGCGGCGGAGCTACCGGTCTTCCGGTCGGCCTGAGCCTGGAAGCAGGCAAGGAACTCGTCGGCGAGCCCGAGCCGGGGGTACTGCTGGAGTACTTCGGCACGGAAGGCGGGGCTGAAGTCGTCGATGTTCTTGCCCGCGATATCCAACGCCGCCGCCCGCCACAGCAAGTGACCTTCAGGATCATCGGCCACGTCCACGTCAGGCCACATATGCCGGACGATGACTTCGCCGAGGCGTTCGCGGCGCTCGCTCGGCCAACCGGCGCCTGCGGCGAACACCCGGGCGACGTGGCCGCCGGCCTCCTCGAAGGAGAGGGTGTGGTTGTCGAATTCCGGCACCAGGCTGATGTCGTGGAACATCGCAGCCGCGAACAGCAGTTCAGCGTCGTACCGGATGCCCTGCTGCCTGCCGTAGGCAGCCGCCCAGACGTAGACGCGGCGCGAGTGGTTCAGCAAGGCGGCGGAATGGTAAGCGGAGGCCACCTCCAAGGCAGCCGATGCGGCGGCCGTGTCAGGAATCACGAGCTCGTCCAAAACGACCATACTTCGACAGTACGGCGTGGAAGGGCCCGTACCAGTACAAACGACTACCGGGAGGACCTTCATGCGAGCCGTCACAGTCCGGGACCGCGAAGCCGGCATCGGCGGATTGACCCTGACCGATCTGCCCCACCCCCACGCCGCCGAGAA
>NZ_JBIAFV010000003.1:0-772444 GCF_042869435.1 Nocardia sp. NPDC006982
GACGATCAAATTCTGCTGCGGCTCGATCCCCGCGCCGTAGAGAACGACGAGTTGGTGGATCAACTCCATATCGTCGAGCTTGCTGGGATGATGGAGTAGTCGAGTGGCGATGTCGTCACCGGGTTCGGCTCGTTTGAGCGCGATCAACCGCGCCAGCGCCTCGGCGAGCAGCACATTGCCCTGCTCGGCGTCGATACCGTCGAACAGCGCCGCAATACCGGCGGCGACATCCTCCCCGATCTGGGGTGGACAGCCGATCATGGCGTTGACAACCGCGAAGGCAAGCGGGAAGGCGTACTCCTCGACCAGATCGACCGTGCCTGTCTCGGGGAAACTGTCGATCAGTGGGGCGGCGAGGCCCTCGACCGTGGCATGTAGTGCGTGTAGATCGACCTCGCCGATGCTCGCGGTATTGGCCTGCCGGTAGCGGGCATGCTCGATTCCGCTGCTGCGCAACGCATTCGGACGCCATTCCAGGATCGGAAGCACCGGGCAATCGGCCGAGACGGTTTGCTGCCAAGCACGCGGATCGGCCGGAAAATGCTGCGGGTCGTGCAAGATTCGTATCGCGGTGCGATAACTGATCACCAGGGTGGCGGGCACCCCTGGGGCCAGATGCACCGGTACCAGCGCGCCGTAGCGTCGACGCATCTCCCGGTAGAAACGATGCGGATTCGCCGCGAATTCCGCACTGAACAACGCAACCCGCCGATCATCGGGATCGACCGGCGACTGGTGGTGCGGAATCGGACTGGTCACCATACGAGCTGCCACCCCTCTCCTTGGGGCTCTGACAGGCCAGTCATATCCCGCCGAACGTGCGCCTGCGCTATTCGTACCGTTAACGCTGGGCTGCGCACGGCCTTTTGAACCACCGACCAGCCGAGCCCTGGCACAGTAGAACAACAATGGCGAGTGCGGCAGACAAACCGATAGGCAGCGCTCCCCCTCACCGAGTTGACGCCACTCATAGTCACCGACTAGGTACGTGACGAACATCGGTAGTTTCGGATTTTACGAGCGCGACTGTGGTCCGCGACCGAATGTCCGTCATTGGGCGAAGGTTCCCAGGCCGGGTGACCTCGGACCCCACCGGAGTTCAGCGCGACGCGGCAAGCACCGCATCCGTCGCCACGGCATTGCCGACGGTGATCCTGATACCCGTGCCGCAATGCTTGACCTGGATTCCGTCGCGCTCGAAAGCCGAACAAAGCCGGTCGATTTCGGCATTGCCACAGGAATCCAGGTACACGAAATTCGCCGCGCTCGTCGGTACCGCGAAGCCCAGCCCGCGCAATCCGTCGGTGAGCCGACCGCATTCGTGGGTGATCGCCGCGGTGCGCACCGCCAACTCCGCCTCGGCGTCATAACATGCCCGCACACCGGCCTCAGCCAGCGTCGTGACCCGGAAAGGCAGCTGCCACCGTCGAATTCGCGCGATTACCGGGACCGCGCCGAGCGCATACCCGACCCGCAGCGCCGCCAACCCGTATGCCTTCGAAAAAGTCCGCGTCACAACCAGATTCGGATACCGTGCCACCAGGTCGGTCGTGGCCAACCGATCCACGACCGCGACGAACTCGATGTAGGCCTCGTCGAGCACGACGGTGACCGACGGATCGATCCGATCGAGGAAACCCTCGAGTTCGACCTGGTCGATGCGGGTGCCGGTCGGATTGTGTGGGCTGCACAGCACAACCACCCGGGTGTGGGCATCGACGGCATCGACCATGGCGTCGAGATCCTGATGGCCGTCCGCGGTGAGTGGAATCTGCACTGCCCGACCATTGATGGCCTCGGTCAGCAGCGGATAACCGTCGAAGGTCGGCGTCGCCATCACGACACCGTCGCCGGGCGCGACGAACTCGCGCAGAATATATGTGATCACCCCGGTGGCACCCGCGCCGATCACCACCTGCTCGGGCGGCAGGCCGAGCCGTTCGGCGATCATCCCGGGCAGCCGCCGCGGCAGGTACTCCGGATATCGGTTCGGCACTATCCGTGCGCCCCGCAGCGCGGCACGCACGGACGGCAAAGGGCCATAAGGATTTTCGTTGAGCGCGAGCCGATGCTCCAATTCCGAGGTCGGCGACATATCGAATCCCCTCGCTCAGCGTCGATGAATGCGCCCGCACGACTATTCGTGCGGGCGCTCGATTCGAACGGATACTGTACGGTCGCTAGAGCACGGCATTCATGATCGTGCCCGCACTGGTGGCGACCACGCCACCGGCCATCGCACTGGCAATCATCTTCGGCGACTCCAGCCCGCCTCCGGACCATTTCTCCCAGGCGAACCGTCCGCCGCCGTAGGTAATTGCGGTAACCCCGGACAACTGAATCAGCCAGGTGAAATACCGGCCCATTTGCATCAGTTTGTCCGCCATCGGCGGAGCCTCTGGTTCCGGATTACTGACCTCGGCTAGCACAGTGTCGTGTAACGCGGCGAGAATCATGCTCACTTCATGCTCCTTGTCGCATGCCGATGCTGGGAGAAGAACAGACTTCGCAATGGACCGCTGCAACGCGTTGACCTCATGATTCAACCTCATCAAGATCACGTGATGCAGCCGACACACCGGAATCGATCCCCTAATCCAGTCCGAATCCCAGTCTGCCGGACGTTCGCCACCCCTATCCTGAGCGAGGAAAATTCGACGGAGCGGGCCGCCGACCGTGGGCGGCTCGGCGGTTGCGGGCACCCGACGGCCCGCGCACCACAGGAGGGAATCGTCATGCCGGATAGCTGGGCTGAAACCGCCACCGGATTGCCGACCAAAATCGACACGAGTGTGGCTCATGAAGCCCGTGTTTACGATTATTGGCTCGGCGGAAAGGATAATTACCCGGCCGACCGGGCACTCGGCGACGCGATAGCCACCCATATTCCGGCAATCCGCAGTATGGCCCGCGCCAACCGGGCCTTCCTCGGCCGCGCGGTGCGCTACGTCGTCGATGCGGGCGTCACCCAGTTCCTCGATATCGGCACCGGAATCCCCACCGCGGGCAATACCCACGAAATCGCCCAGGCCATCGCATCGGATGCGCGCGTGGTCTATGTGGACAACGACCCCATCGTCCTCGCGCACGCGCGGGCACTCATGTCCAGCACCCGTGAGGGCAAAACGGCCTTTATTCATGCGGATCTGCACGATCCGGCCTCGATCTTGCGCGATCCGTCCCTGACCGCGACCCTGGACCTGAACCGTCCGGTCGCCGTCATGCTGGTCGCGATCATGATGTATTTCCGCGACAGCGACGGTCCGCACGCCATCATCGAGAGCCTGCTGGAATCGATTCCGGCCGGCAGCTTTATCGTGATCACCCATCCCACCGCCGATTTCGACGCCCGCGCCATGGCCAGGGTGGTGGCCTCAGCCGAATCCGCAGGCATCACCTTCAATCCGCGCAGCCACGCCGAAACCGAAACTCTGTTCGCCGGAACCGAAATCGTCGAACCGGGCGTTGTCCCCGTCGTCACCTGGCATCCGGAGTTGATCGGCGACCTATCGGGTCGAATGCAAGCCATTCCGGCGGATCCGGAGTCCGCGTGGTACTGGGCGGGCGTGGGACGCAAGGCCTGACGTTTGGGTCTGCGCCCGTCGGCAACTCCACCCATGAGGTGATCGATCATGGTCAACGATCTGGAGAAGCGGTGGACGGCGGACGAGCGGACCTTTCGCCGGGTGGCGATCTATGTGGCGGCGGTGCTCGCGGTGGCCGCGCTCGTCTTCGTGATCACCGCGATATGGGCGGCCGAACGGACGGTCTGCGCGGCCGCGGAGACGATGCTTTGTGACACCGCGGCGAAAACCGCGATCCTGACCGGACCGACCGTGGTACTGATGCTCGGCGGTATCTGCGCCTTTGTGCAGACCTATCGCGTGTGGCGGCGCGGCCGGAGTTGGCCGATCTGGCAGGGCGCGGGCTGGTTCCTGTTCACCATGATGATCGTCTACCTGGGCATCGGCGGCGGCAGCGTCGCCGGCTGAGCCGCAGGCGACGGTCAGGCGTGACGTGAAGCACAGCCAATTTGGTTGTGCACAATTTAATTGTCCACTACCGTTATGCACATGACCGATCACCTCACCCTCGATGAGCAGCTGTGCTTCCGGCTCTATGCCGCGTCGCGGGCGATGACGGCGGTCTACCGCCCGAAGCTCGAGCGCCTCGGGCTCACCTATCCGCAGTACCTGGTGATGTTGGCATTGTGGGAACGTGACGGTCGCAGCGTGGGCGACCTCTGCGAAGCACTGCTACTCGACTCCGGAACACTGTCGCCACTGCTCAAGCGGTTGGAGGCGGCAGGCCTGGTCGAACGGCGCCGGGCAGCGGCCGACGAACGTCGCGTCGATATCCAACTCACCGAACGCGGCCGCGAACTGCGGTCCGAAGCCCGTTGTCTGCCAACGGAAATGGGCGAGGCCAGCGGCCTGAACCCCGACGAATTCATCGTTCTGCGCGAAACCCTTCGGCGACTTGCCGATTCGCTGATGTCCCACCCCTGATCGAAAGAGAGTCAGACATGACCGTCCTGTACACCGCCGAAGCCCTCGCGACCGGCGACGGACGCAACGGCCACGCCCGCACCTCCGACGGTAAGGTCGACGTCGCACTGGACATCCCCAAGGAGATGGGCGGTAGCGGCGTGGGCACCAACCCGGAACAGCTCTTCGCGGCGGGCTACGCGGCCTGCTTCCACAGCGCGCTGCGCTTGGTCGGCAAGCGCGAAGGCGCGAATGTCGACGATTCCGCGGTCGGTGCGAAGGTCGGCATCGGCCCGAACGACGAGGGCGGCTTCGAGCTGACCGTCACCCTCGAGATCTCGCTGCCGCACCTGTCCCCCGCCGAGGCACAGACCATCGCCGACAAGGCCCACCAGGTGTGCCCGTACTCGAACGCGACCCGCGGCAATATCGACGTCCAGGTCACCCTCGCCGACGACTGAGGAAAGGAATCCACCATGCGTGCCGTAGTCATCGAAAGTTTCGGCGAGCCGAAGGATGTGCTCACCACCGCACAGCAGCCGACGCCCGAACCCGGTGCCGGACAAGTGCGGATCGAGCTGATCCTCGCGCCCATTCACAACCACGACCTGGCAACCATTCGCGGGGTCTATGGCTACAAGCCGCCGCTGCCCGCGATTCCGGGAACCGAGGCCGTTGGCCGGATCGATGCACTGGGATCGGATGTGACCGGCTTGGAAGTCGGTCAGCGCGTTAGCGTTTCCGGCATCCACAATGTGTGGGCCGAGTATTTCCTGGCCAAGGCGACGCAGGTGGTTCCGCTGCCGGACAGCATTTCCGATGAGACGGCGGCGCAGTTGCTCGCGATGCCGCTCAGCTCCCTGATGCTGCTGGAGGATCTGCGGGTTTCGCCGGGCGACTGGATTGCGATCAATGCCGCCAATGGCGCGGTCGGTCGCCTGGTGAATGTGCTTGCGCGGCAACGCGGTCTCAATGTGCTCAACCTGGTTCGCGGCCCGGCTTCGGTCAAGGCACTGCAGGAGTTGGGTTTCGAACCGGTCTTCGATACCGAATCCGAGGGCTGGCTCGACCGGGCAGTCGCGACGACGGCGGGTGCGCCGATCGTGCGCGCCGTTGACCAGGTCGGTGGGCGGGCTGCGGATGCGCTGCTTTCGCTGCTCGGCCAGGACGGTGAGCTGATCTCGTTCGGTGCGCTGTCCGGTCAGCCGCTGTCCATCAATCCGGGTCCGCTGATCTTCAAACAGGCTGTGGTCAAGGGCTTCTGGGGTTCCAAGCGAGCCGAGCAGACCAGCAGCGAAGAGATGCGGCGCCTCATCGGTGAACTCGTCGCAATGGCGGCGACGGGTGCACTGCGCCTCGATGTCGAGGCCGTATATCCGCTGGAGTCCGCCGCCGATGCCGCCGCCGCGAGCGAAACACCGGGGCGGTCGGCCAAGATCGTGCTGTCGCCGCAGCCGGTGTAATCCGATCCGGGTCCGCTATCCGACCCGCACCACGAGTTTGCCGAAGTTACGGCCCTCGAGCATGCCGATGAAGGCCTCGGGTGCATGCTCGAGGCCGTCGACAATGTCCTCGCGGTAGCGGACCCGGTCCTCGGCGATCCAGCCGGACATCTCGTGCAGGAAGTCCTTGTACATCTCCCGGACGAATTCGGTCTGGATGAATCCGCGCACCGTGAGGCTCTTGGTCAGAATGCGACCGTAGAAGCCGGGCAGACGATCCGGTCCCTCGGGTGCGCCGGTCGCGTTGTAATTCGCGATGAGTCCGCAAACAGGTACGCGCGCATAATTATTCAGTAGCGGATACACCGCGTCCGCCACCGCGCCACCGACATTTTCGAAATAGATATCGACGCCGTCGGGCACCGCGGCGCGCAGTTGATCGGCGAAATCCGGTGCGCGATGGTCGATTGCGGCTTCGAAGCCCAATTCTTCACGTACATAGGCGCATTTCTCCGGACCACCCGCAATGCCGATCGCCCGCACACCCTTGATACGGACGATCTGGCCGACGGCGGAACCGACCGGGCCACTGGCCGCGGCGACCACCAGGGTCTCCCCCGCCTTCGGCTGCCCGATCTTCAACAGCCCGGAATACGCCGTGAATCCCGGCATACCGAGCACACCCAGCGCGGTCGATATCGGCGCTTTGTCCGGATCGAGCTTGCGCAGCCCCGACGCGGACGCGACCTGATGCGTCTGCCAGCCCGAATAGGCCTGCACCACATCACCTTTCGCGATCGACGGATCCCGGGATTCCAGCACCTCGGCGACGGTGCCACCGACCATCACATCGCCGACCTCTACTGGCGCCGCGTACGACTTGGCGGCACTCATCCGCCCGCGCATATACGGATCGAGGGATAAATACAGGGTGCGCAGCAGCACCTCGCCCTTGCCGGGCTCGGGAAGCGCCGCGGTCTCGATGCGGAAATTCGCCGGGGTGGGTGCGCCCTCCGGCCGGGATGCCAGCACAATCCTCGTCGAGTGGACCATATGGCTTACCCTATCGCTGGCCACTCAGCGAAGCACGGAATCGCTAGGTTGGCTAATGGATATCGCGCTGCCACCGATAGAGGACTGTCGACTCCCCTGACGACAGTTCGCGGCTTCACCGAAGTTCGTATTCGACTACGACCTGCTCAGGAGTTCAATTGGCGCCGCAATTTCGCACCGCACACCCCGCGCGGACAGCACTCACATCGACCACCGCCGCACTGGCCCTGCTGCTGAGCGTCGGCCTCGGCACCGCAACCGCTCGCCCCGTCGGTCCGTTCGACGTCGGCGGCGCCATCGAGGTCGAATACGACCAGGTGGGCGGCCCCGGCGCGCTCGGCGACCCGACCGCACCCGAAGCCGATGCCGCCAACGGCGGCCGCTATCAGACCTTCGAACGCAATGCCGCGATCTATTGGCATCCCGATACCGGCGCCAATGCGGTCGGCGGCGCGATCCGCGACAAATGGCGTGACCTCGGCTTGGAGACGGGGGTGCTGCACTACCCGGTCACCCGTCAGCAATCCACACCGTCGGGATCCGGCGCCTACAACATTTTCCAGGGCGGGTCCATCTATTGGTCACTCGGCACCGCCGCGCACCAGATCGGCGGCGCGATCCGCGACAAGTGGGCGGCCTACGGCTGGGAGAGTGGTGCGCTCGGGTTTCCACTGACCGACGAGGCGGCCGCGCACGCGGACAACGGGCGCTACAACCTCTTCCCCGGTGGCGCGATCTATTGGTCTCCGCGTACCGGTGCGCATGTCGTCTGGGGTGCGATCCGCGATCTGTGGGTGTCCAATGGCGCGGAATCCGGGCGTTACGGGTTTGCGACGGGCGAGGAATACGACTACCAGGGTGGGAAGGCGCAGGACTTCCAGGGCGGTCGGATCACCTGGCAGCCCTGATGAAGACAGACCCTAGTCCTCGCCCAGCGCCTGCGTCCGGGCGCTGAGCGAACGACCCAGCCCGGCCACCTCGGCATCCATATCCGGCAGCCACGCCGGGGTGGTCTTGCTGCCCGCCCGCTCGGCGGCCGGCGTCTGCAGCAGCGGCCTCAGCCAACGCAGCGCGCCGACCCAGGCGGGCACATTGATCCGTCTGGCGCGCCGTTCGATTCCCCGCTCGAATCTGGCAGCGCACTTCTGCACCGAGGTCGTCTTGCGGATCGGCCTCGGCAGTGCGGCGAGCGCTCGCCCGACCGCGGGCAGGTCGGCGAAACTTTCCCGCACGAGCGGGGTGTCGATCCACGACATATGCGCGGACCCGACATCGACGCCGCGATGCGCGACCTCGAGCCGCAACGCGTTCGCGAAGTGCTCGACCCCGGCCTTGGAAGCGCAGTAGGCCGTCATCCCCGGCATCGCCAGATAGGCCGCAAGGGAGGAGACGATCAGCACGTACCCGCGCCGCTCGATGACCGCAGGCAGGGCGGCGCGGACGGTGTGGAAACAACCGACAAGGTTGACCTCGATCACCCGCCGGAAGGCGGCGGGGTCCACCATCAGGACCGAGCCGTAGCTGGCGATTCCCGCGTTCGCCATGACGATGTCGATGCCGCCGAACCTCTCGATCCCCTGCGCGACCGCGGCCTGCATCGCCGCGAAGTCGCGCACGTCGGCAGAGACCGCCACCACGTGCTCGTCGCCGCCGAGTTCGGTCGCGAGCTCACGCAGCGGGGGCAAGTCGACATCGATGAGTACGAGGCGCGCGCCTTGCGCACGCAACCGTCGGGCGACCTCTGCGCCGATGCCACGCGCACCGCCGGTGATCAGTACGACCTTGCCGGTGAAGGCGGTCATAGACATGAAGTCTAAACCGTCCGCTACCTGACAGCATCCACATCGCTCAATCGTCACGGACCTGGGCCGCTTCCCTGTACCCGTGACGGTCCAGCGCCCTCACCAGTTGGATGCACAGCTGCAATCACCACCACGGCCACACCGCACTCGGCGGACACCCGCGTTCCCAACCTCAGGTCTCATCAGCACGTTCTCGCCGCGGCGCGGCATACGGTCCAGCCGTCGCCGTCCGGACGCGGTACTCGGGTCCACGTCGTCGTGCCGCCGGTGCGTAGTAGGTTATGCCAGCTCATCGACCGGCATGCGATCCCGCGAGCAACCGGGCAACCCTCCCCACAGCCGGGCAGCGTAGGTATACCCGGCTACGAGACGTGGTGCCCGCTGCGTCACGGCGTCAGACGGATGCGCTGGCTTTGGTCGCCTCGACCGCCTCCCCGATCCAAGGCAGCACCGCATCACGGACCCGGATCGTGCGCGGCAGTAATCCGTTGGCCGCCAACAGGTCCGCGGCGTGCTGTTGTTCGTCGAGGAAGTCTTCGGAGACGGCGTTGACGCCGAATGGCCTGCCGCGCAACGCCGCTTCCCATGCGTCGAGGTCGGCCTTGCCGCCACGGGCGACGACATCGTCGACGAAATACTGGGCGGCAGCGCGCGGGTTGGCGGTGATCCAGGCGTCGGATTCCTGCAGCGCTCCGATGATCGCAATCAGCGCGTCGCGATTGTTCTCGGCGACATCGCGGCGAGTGAACCACAGTGACGGGTGGCTGAAGACGGATTCGGTATCCACCAGAGTGTGCAATTCGGTGATGGCCTCCACCGCGGTCAGGCCGGGATACGCGCCGACCCAAGCATCGAGGTCACCTGCCAGCAGGGCATCGCCGCCATCGCGCACATCGGTATCGATGGGTTCGACATCCGACCAGGTCAACCCCACCTTTTCCAGGGCGAACAGCAGCAGCGTGGTCTGCCAGGAGCCGTGCGCGATACCGACGCGCTTACCCTTCAGGTCCGCCGCGCTGCGAATTCCACTGTCGGCCTTGGTGACCAGCCTGCCGTTCTCCACGCGCGGCCCCGAAATGCCAACGTAGACAAGGTCGCGACCGTTGGCGAGGCCGGTAACCGGCGGCGTGAAGCCGGTGCCGATGAAGTCGTAGCCGCCCTCGGTGAACAACCAATCCGAATGCAGCGACGGCAGGCCCTTCTTCGGATCGACGCGCTCCGCAGCCGCAAGCGTGCGCAGGTCGACCCATTCCACATCGGGCAGTGCGGCCTCCAGGATGCCGCGGTGGCGCAGGACGAACAGGGAGTTGTTGTGTGGGAAGTAGCCGACACGAAGGGACATGTGGATGCTCCTGAAATCGAAGAAATAGGTTGTGGTGAAACGAGATTCGCCGCAGCGGCTATCGGGAAAGGGATAGTGCCGATGTGGGCTCCGGCGCGGTGAGCCGGGAACGGCCGAGCAGCGGCAGCACTTCCTCGCCCACCCGGTATGCCTCCTCGAGGTGCGGATTGCCCGCGAGGATGAAGGCATCGACACCGAGGGCGATCAGCTCGTCGAGGCGCTGGGCGACCTGTTCGTAGCTGCCGACCAAGCCGAAGGCCGGGCCGCCGCGAATGAGGCTGAATCCACACCAGACATTGGGCTGGACCTCCAGATCACGGTAGCCGGTAATGGTTTCCGGCACCCAGCCCTTGATTCGGGCGGCGCCGACCGAATCACCCTGTGCCGCACGGTTCGCGGCATCGCGGTCGACGAACGCCCAGCCCTGTTCGATCTCCGCCCAGGCCGCCTCCGCCGTGTGCCGCGCGACGATATCGATGCGGACCGCGAATTTCGGCGTCCGGCCGATGGTTTCGGCATGGGCGCGGACGCCGTCGAATTTGGCGCGCAGATCGGCATAGGGCTCGAGCCAGGACAGGTAGTAGTCGGCGTGGCGGCCGGCGGCCTGGACGGCGGCGCCGGACGAGCCGGAGAAGTACACCTCCGGAAACGGCTGACCGGCCAGTCCCGGCGCGAGCGCCGCGCCATCCGTGCGGAAGAACCGGCCGTCGTGATCGTACGGATCGCCGTCCCATACCCCGCGAAGTACGTCGAGGAATTCGCTGGTCCGCGCGTAGCGGTCGTCGTGGGAAACCTTATCGCCCCACCACAATTGGGCGGGTCCGCCACCGCCGCTGATGATGTTGTAGACCAACCGGCCACCGGTCGCGCGCTGCAGGCTGGCCGACATCCTGGCGGCCTGCACCGGATGCAGGAAACCGGGCTGGAACGCGACCATGAACCGGTAGGTGGTGGTCTCCCTGGCCAGCGCCGCCGCGACCGCCCACGGGTCGTCGGTGACCGGGAACGAGGGCAGTAATCCGCCCAGGAATCCGGCGGATTCGGAAGCCTTGGCGACCGCGGCCATATGGTCGATGTAGCCGTAGCCGTCGAGCCGACCGTCGCGGATCGCGGGGGCGATATTGCCGGGGCCGTAGCCATTGGCGTGGCCGCGGTTGTAGCGGCGCGGAGTGCGCAGCGATGCGTGGTCGCCCTCCATGCCGATGCGCCAATAGATGTCGATGGTCATGCCGTGGCCTCCTGCGCTGCCAGGGTGCGCCCGACCGGATCGACGAGATGCAGCAGATGTTCGCCGGTGCGGTGCACTTCCTCGATGTGCGGGTGACCGGAGAGCACGATGGTCTCGATGCCCGCGTCGATGTAGTCCAAGAGACGTCGGGCCACTTGGTCGTAGCTGCCGACGAGGCCGATCGGTTGGGGGTAGCCGAGTTCGGCGAATCCGGCCCAGCGACTGTCGCCCAGGTCCAATGCCTCGGCGGTTCCTTCCAGGGCGACCTCGTTCCACTGACGGTGCACCCGGGCCAATGCCTCCTGCTCGGTTTCCCTGGCGATGACCGGTATTTCGATGCCGGCGCGTACGGTCCCGCCCGCGGCCGTCGCGCGCTCACGCAGTTCCGTCACCGATGTGGTGATCCCACCCGGTGTTTCGGTGAACACATGCACATCGCCGTGGCGGGCCGAGAGTTCGAGAGCCGGCGAGGATGTACCGGACAGATACACCGTCGGGAAGGGCAGACCCGACAGGATGCCGCGGAATCCGCCATCGACGACGTCGTAGTGCTCCCCGTCGAAATCGAATCCGGTACCGGCGAATCCGGCTCCGGGAACGGATGTCTCGTTCCATACGCCACGCGCGACGGCGAGGAACTCCGCCGCGCGGGCATAGCGATCGGCACCGGTAACCCGGTCGCCGCGCGCCCGGGCATCGGCCTCGTCGGTCTCCACCGCGATCCGCCAGGCGAGCCTACCGTGCGAAATCCGTTGCAGCGTCGTAGCGACCTTCGCTGCGTAAACGGGAGTACCGAAGGCGGGATGGAATTCGACGACCACGCGCGCATGTCGGGTGGCGCGCAACGCTCCTGCTCCCACGATCCACGATTCCTCGCCCAGCGGGTCGTAGGGCGCAAGTACCCCGTCGAGCCCGGACAGTTCGGCGGCATGCACGATCTGGTGCAGATCGTCGAACGGACCGAACCGGCCCGGCCGCGGATCAGTGGCCGCGGTGACCGGCGGCGGCGCACCGAAACCGCCTCGCCGGCGCAGCGCGGTATCGGCACGCCTGCCGTCGCCCCGACTGGGCAACCGCCACAGGAACTCCGGCCCACCCGCCACCCGGCCACCACCCCTCATCGAATCGCTGCGCGATGCCGCCCTCATACCGGCACCTTTCCGGACTCGACCAGTTCACGCGCTCGCACCAACGGCTCACGCGCGACCCAGGATTCGAGGTCGAAGTCGGCGGTCAGAAAGCCGTGGGTGTACAGGAACTGCTTCTGGACGCCGATCAACTCCACCCGCTCGTCCGAGAGCGACGGGTGCAAATCCTTGTGGAAGTCCGCGCCGTAGGCGGCGACGACCCCCTCGGGGCCGGAGAGAGTTTCGCGCTGTAGCACCTCGCGAACGCCATCCAGGTTGCCCGCCGCCCAGTCCGCGGCGCGCAGACTCTGGGCAAGGAATCCGATGACGACCTCTGGACGCGCTTGCAGCAAGTCCTCGTGCACGGTTATGGGCCGCGGGGTGCCATTGTTGACGCGCAGCCGCTTGCTCTGGGTGGCGTCCAGATCCACCGCGACGCGGAGCCCGTGCTCGCGGGCGATCTCCTGGGCGCGTGCGCCTTTGACATAGATGGCGTCCACCGCACCGCGCAGCAGCTCCGCTACACCCCAGGTGGTGGTGCGGCGGGCGGACTGGGTTTCGGTGCGCACCTGCGGATTACGTTCGACGCCGACCTCGACGACGGTCACGTCGGCGAGGGTGAGTCCGCCGAGGCGCAGCGCGCTCGCGAAACCGTGCAGGGCCATGGCGCGGGGAAAACTGCGGGCCTGGTCCTGCGCCCAGGCTGGAATGCCGATCCGCAGTCCGGCGAGTTCGGCGGGGGTCGCGATCTCGGACTCCGGTCCAACCAGGATGGCCTGTGCCTCATCGATCCAAGTCAGGCCGATGAGGCGGGTCGGCGAACCCTGTGCGCGAGCGGCGATCGCCGGCACATTTCCGCCCTCCCGGACGAGGCCGGACAGGTCGTGCAGGAAGTGGTGTGCCGCGAGTTCGGGACCCGCGTCCTGTAGGACGCCGAATTGCAGGCCGGACTGGGCGGCGGTATCACCGAGCCAGCCGAGGCTGTGCGCGAGACCGCTCGCGGTCGGTACGGGGCAGCGTGTGTACCACAGGGTTTCGGTCATCGTATGCTCCTGATCGGGTGGATGTCGGGCGATGCGGACTTGCCGACACCGAGCCGGGCGAGGAATTCGGTGTGGTAGCCGACGATTTCGGGATCGGCGCGATCGCGCGGACGGGCAAGGTCGATATCGACATCGACGGCGAAGCGGCCGCGATCGAGGATCAGCACACGATCGGCGAGACGAACCGCCTCGTCGACATCGTGGGTGACCATGAGCACTGCGGGCCTGTGTCGGGCAACCAGTTCGCCGACGAGATCCTGCATCTGTAACCGGGTCAGCGCGTCCAACGCCGCGAAAGGTTCGTCCAGCAACAGCAATTCGGGTTCGCGGACCAGCGCGCGGGCCAAGGCCGCGCGCTGCGCCTCGCCGCCGGAGAGGGTAGCGGGCCACTGCCGCGCCTTACCGTCCAGATGCACCTCGGCCAGCGCCCGCAGCCCCGCCTCCCGATGCTCGCGGGTACGACGCTGGCCGACAATGACATTGGCCAGTACACGCTTGGAAGGGATCAGCCGCGGCTCCTGGTAGACGGTGGTACGGCGGCCGGGCACCAGAACTTCGCCGGTGTCCGGCAGCTCGAGGCCGGTCAGCAGGCGCAGCAGGGTGGTCTTGCCGGTGCCGCTCGGTCCGAGCAGCACCACGAACTCGCCGCGCCGGATGGTCAGGTCGACGCCGTCGAGAACCGTCTTGTCACCGAACGACTTCCGGAGCCCGGTGATCGACACCGCGATGGGGTCGGTCATCGGATCGCCACCTGCTTGCGCCACGGCATCGCGAACTTCTCGATGATCCGCACCACACCGTCGAATACCAAGCCGAGCAACGCGTACAGGACGACGCACAACACCATGTAGTCCGTGCGGTTGTATTCCTGTGCCAGGGTCACCAGATATCCGACGCCCTCTCGCGTCCCGACCTGCTCGGCCGCGATGAGGCCGGTAATGCTGATGGACAAGCACACGCGCAGTGCCATCAGCACTCCGGGCAGTGCCGACGGCAGGATCACCTCGAGCACCAGCCGCGGCCCGGTCAGCCCGAAACTACGTGCGGCCTCGACCATCTTGCGATCCACATTGCGGACCCCGAGATAGGTGTAGGCGTACATCGGCGCAACCGTCGCCACCGCGATCAGCAGGATCTTGTACAACTCGTCGATGCCGAACCAGGCGATGAACAGCGGAACCAGCGCCAGGAAGGGCACCGCCCGCACGATCTGCATCGTCGAATCGACAAGCTCTTCACCGAGACTCGACAATCCGGCGAGCAGGCCGAGCAGTAGCCCGATGCCGACACCGATCGCCACGCCGAGTGCGGCACGGACGAACGACGCCACCGCGAAGTCCACCAACTGACCGCTGTCGAGCAGTTCGGTGAACGCGGTCCACACCTTGGGCGGGCCCGCGAGCACCTGCTCGGAGACAGCTCCGGTGGCCGAACCGATCCACCAGGCGGCGAAGGTCAGCGCGGGCACCAGGAACCGAAGTGGCACGGAAACCCAAGTGGATCTGCGCCTTTCGGTTCGACCGCGTGGTGCCGCGAGCACCGGATCGGATCGGACGGGCCCGACCGCCGGCTCGGTGAGCACCGCCATCTCAGCTGCCCACCTTGACGGCGGCCAACTGCTCCGGTGTCAGTTTCGACTGCAGGTCGTAGAAGATGTCATCCGCGGTGATCTTGCGGGTGACCACGCCATTCGCAACGAAGAGGTTCACCACATCGCTCAAATCAGTGGCATCTGTTGGCGACGGCAGTCGCGGCACGGTGGCCTCGCCGCCGACCCGCACAGCATCGGCCAATCGCGGCCCCGTCAGCGCCCGCGGGCCGGTCTTCTCGAAGACGTTTTCGAAGTCGGCTGGATTGGCGCGCTGCTTCGCGGTAAGTCCTTGCAGCACTTCGAGATACTTCGCCGCGACGCCGGGATGCTTGTCGAGCACTTCGGTGCGGAAGACGACGACGGAGTTGTCCTTGGAACCGATGCTCTGCTCGGTCGCGATCTCGATGCCACCATTGGCCTTCGCCTCCTGATACGGCACCAGGAACGAGGCCCAGGCGTCGACCTTGCCGGTGGCGAATGCCGAGGCGGCATCCTTCTGTTGCAACGGAACCCGGGTCACCTTATCCGCCGGAATTCCGGCCTGCGCCAATGCCTTCAGCAGGATGTATTCGCCCTTGCCCGCTGGATTCACCGCGACCCGCTTGCCGACCAGATCGGCAACCGAATGGATACCCGAGCCCGCGGCGGCAATGATGCCGCTCTGGTCCTTGCCCGCCGGATCCTGCACCGCGACGATCCGCACGCCGACGTCTTTGGACAGCGCGCCGACAACCGGACTGAAGGCCGCGCCGGATACGTCGAGTTCCTTGGTGTTGAACAGTTTCAGCATGGAACTGAAGCCCGGCGTTGTGTTGACCCATTCGATTTTGGCGCCGAGTGGGGCGAGCGCGGCGTCAAAAGTCCCGTCGCGCTTGCCGACTGCGATCGGCCCGGAGTTGCCCGGATCGACCACCTTGAGCACGAAGGACTGCGCGCTGCCACCGTCGCCGCCGGATCCGGAGCCACATCCGGCGACGAGTGCGACGACGGGAGCGATCGCGAATGCGATACGCATGAGGGCTCGCCTGCGGGACATCGTGGAGACTCCTGTTCCGGATTGTCGATCAATGCCTTCGCAGAGTAGGGACGGCGGTGGGCCCCGACGAGGTAATCCTTTCCGTGGATCGGAAAGCTTGACAGAGCAGGCCCCGAATATGTAGCGAGCTTTCCGAATAGCGGAAAGCTGAAACCGATCCGCTGTGTTAGCGTCGCAGCGTGGAACCTTCCGGCGTGCAGACCGTCGCCCGAGCCCTCTCGGTCCTGGATTGTTTCCGTGGCGGCGAGGAGCGCGGCGTTTCGGAGGTGGCCCGGCAGCAGGGGCTCGCCGTCAGCACCACCCATCGCCTGCTCTCGGCCCTGGTGCAAGCGGGTTTCCTGGAGAAGAACGCCGAATCCAGCAGATACCGGATGGGCCGAGCGCTCGCCGAATACGGTCAGATCGCCTATCGCCAGCACCGCATCTACCTGGCCGAACCGTATTTGGAGCAACTGGCGAACACCACCGGAGCCAGCGCGTCGGTGGCGACCCGACACGATATCCACGCCGTACTGCTCGACACCAGCCGCTGGCGTGAAACCGACGGCCATGCCCTGCAGGGCGTGCGGCTGCCGTTGCACGCAAGCGCACTCGGCAAGGCCCTGCTGGCCTGGTCACCGACCTCCGATGACGAATTGCGCGGACTCCCCTACGAAGAAGGCACCGAACGGTCGGTGTCCGGCCCGGACGAACTGCGCCGCGAACTCACCACAACCCGCGAGCGCGGCTACGCCTACAACGACGAGGAACTCGATCCCGGCTTCCGCACCATCGGCCTGCCCATCCTCGACGAGTCGGCCCGCGAACAGGGCGGCAGCTGCCGCTTTGCCCTCGGATTGCGCGGCCCGACCACGCTGATGATTCCCGAGCGGGTTCCGTTCTTCGTCGAGTTGGCGAAGGTGACGGCGCAGGAGATAGCGGACAGGTTCGCCGCCGCATCCGGGTGAGTCGTGCCGAAATAATTCCGTGCGGGAATAGCTGTGGCCGGGATACGTTGCTTCGGGGTGGTCAGTGAAGCGAAGGAAGGGGCTGGTCGGTGGCAACCGAGACAGTGGAGTCGTCTATCGGTCTGCGATCCGATCGAGGTGCGATCCTTGCTTCGCTGATGCTCGCGACGGGGCTGGTCGCGCTGGATTCCACCATTATCGCTACCGCGGTGCTGACCATCACCGACAGCCTCGGCGGCTTCTCGCAATTCCCGTGGTTGTTCTCGATTTACCTACTGACACAAGCGGTTACGGTTCCGGTGTACGGCAAGGTTGCCGATACGGTCGGGCGCAAGCCGGTAATCCTGTTCGGCATCGCGGTTTTCGCGCTCGGCTCACTGCTCTGCGGTGTAGCGACGAGTATGTTGGGGCTGATCATCTTCCGCGCCGTGCAGGGTATCGGCGCGGGCGCCATCATGCCGATGACCATGACAATCGCCGGCGATCTCTACACCCTGACCGAACGCGCCAAGGTACAGGGCTATCTGGCCAGCGTGTGGGCCATCTCGGCGGTGGTCGGGCCACTGCTGGGCGGACTGTTCGCCGAATACGTCAGCTGGCGCTGGATCTTCCTGATCAATATCCCGCTGTCCGCACTGGCCGCGTGGATGCTGGTGCGCAACTTCCAGGAGAGCACGGTACGGCGCAAACAGCGCGTCGACTATCTCGGTGCGGCACTGCTCACCATCGGCGCGGGGGCGCTGATTCTCGGATTGCTCGAGGGTGGACAGGCCTGGGACTGGTCGTCGCCCACCGGTATCGGCATCTTCGTGGGCAGCGCACTCGTGCTGGTGCTGTTCGGTCTGGTGGAGCGGCGGGCCGCGAATCCGATTCTGCCACTGTGGGTTTTCACGCGACGGGTCATTATCGCCAGCAGTCTGGTCTCGGTGCTGGTAGGCGCGATCCTGCTCGGCATGACCTCGTATGTACCGACTTTCACCCAGGGGGTGCTCGGCACCGGGGCGCTGATCGCCGGTCTCACCGTCGGTGCGCTAACCCTCGGCTGGCCGCTGGCCGCATCCCAGGCCGGAAAGGTATACCTGCGCATCGGTTTTCGCGCGACCGCGCTGATCGGCAGCACTCTGGCCACGCTCGGTGCCGCCACCACCCTGCTGATCGATGAGAATTCCACGCTGATCCAGATCGCCGCTTCGTGTTTCGTGATCGGCACCGGCATGGGCCTTGTCGCCACCCCCACCCTGATCGCGGCGCAGACGACGGCGGAGTGGGCCGAGCGCGGCGTGGTCACCTCGGCGAATATGTTCGCCAGGTCATTGGGCAGTGCGGTCGGTGTCGCGATATTCGGCGCGATCGTGAACTCGCGCGTCGGCGACACCGACCATCCGGCTCCGGCATTGTTGTCCTCGGCGGTGCATCTGGTTTTCCTCGCGGTCGCCGCGATGGCCTTGGTCATGGTGATCGCATCCGCGATGATGCCGCGCCGGGGCGCGAACGCCGCCTAGGGACAGCGAACCCGTCCACTTCCACGACATGGCCTGCAAACGATACCCGCGCGGTCGTCGTCTGTGCCGTATGCCGTCAGGAACTCGATCCGCGCGATGTGGAGGAGGCGCGGCTGCCCCGCCCGACAATCGGCGGTGACCGGTCAGATCCGTCATTACCAAGCAGAACGCCGATCGGCGATTTCGGTCAGCGCGCGATCACGCTGCTCGACGGGCAACTCTTCGGCGGCGGCGCGGACCACTTCGATCGCGGATTCGGAGAGCACGTCCAGCGTGCCGCGATACTCCGGCCATAGATCGTATTCGGCTGTGGCCCATAGCATTTCGATGAGCTTATCCCGAGAAGCGAGGTTGACGAAGCGTTTCAGCTGTGCGGCATCGTCGACGAGGTGGGCCGAGCGGACGAGTGCGATGCCATCGAGTGCGGATTCGGTGGCGCGGGCCGCGGTATCGGAGATCGCAGCGACCAGATCGCCGAGTGTGATCCAATCTTCGCGTGCCGCAAGCTCTTTGCCGACGGCGACAATGGTCGCCTTGGGCAGACCACCGATAATGGCCGCGGAATGGCGTGGATCGAGTCGTGCGGCGATTTCGGCAAGGAAGTCGACCGGCAGGCGTTTGGCGACATCCACCGCATGCGACGGATCGAGCACGCCCGACATCCGGGCCGCGAGCAGTGCACCGCGGCTGCGCGCCACCATTTTCGCGGTGATCGGCGTCGGAATCACTTTAGACGCCTGGGCGACCCGCCGCAGTCCGGCCTCCTGCCCGGCCACGAACAGATCCGTGACCTGACGGCGGAATTCCCGCAGATCCGCATCGGGTACGTCGGCGAGGTAGGCGAGCTGCTCGACCGGAACCCCTAGTGTCCGTGCAAGTTTCAGCAATTGCGCTGTCACAGCCCGGCCGCCTTCTTGACCGGGCCACGCAGGAAGCGCGGCAGAAAGTCGAGCATGCCGAAGGCCGCGGCCTTCAACTCGTTCGCCTCCCGCCATCGGGCATCGACGATCGCCTGCGCGAGTTCGGCTTGCCGCTCCGGGCTCAGCGCGGCAATGCCCGGGGGTAGGTCATCGGTTATGAGTTCCGCCAGCGTCTGCTCTGTCATGGTTGCCTCCGTCGGGCGCATCGGGTTCATGATCACGTGGGGCGATTTGCGGCTGGATGCAGGGAAACGGTGCTGTTCGGGGTCAATGACGGGGTCATGTGCCCTAACGTCGGAGCATACGACCGAGTCGTCCGATCGGTCACAGGTGGATCGGTAGTCGCCATGGGTGTCGAGCGCACGGTGGATATCGCGGTGATCGGCGGCGGACTCGCCGGATTGACGGCGGCCCGTCAGTTGCGTCGCGCCGGATTCGATGCGCTTGTCGTCGAGGCGCGGGATCGGGTAGGTGGTCGCACACTGAACCACCCGATCGGGAGCGGCAAGATCGTCGAGGTCGGTGGGCAGTGGGTAGGTCCCGGGCAGGACCGGGTACTGGCCCTGATCGACGAATTGGGGCTGGAGACGTTTCCCACTTACACCACCGGTCGGCATCTGTTCGAACATCGCGGGAAGCTGCGATGCTATCGCGGTCGGATTCCGTTGATCGCCTCCGCCGCCCTGCTGGATGCCTATATCGGTCTGCAGCGGTTGGATCGGATGTCCCGCCTGGTACCAGCGGACGCCCCTTGGTCCGCGGCGCGGGCGAGGCAGTGGGACGCCGAGACCGTCGAGTCGTGGATGCGACGCAATCTGTATTCGGAGATCGCGCGCCGGGCCATCACGATGGTCTGCAAGGCGGTGTGGGCCGCCGATCCGGCCGACGTGTCACTGCTGCATCTGCTGGCCTATCTCAATGCCGGTGGCGGTGTGGATTCGATGATCGAAACCGAAGGTGGCGCGCAGCAAACCCGCATCGTGGGCGGTTCGCAACGAATCTCGATGGCGCTGGCGGAGCAGTTGGGCGAGCACGTGCTGCTGAATACGCCGGTGCGCAGGATCGAGCAGACCCAGGGTTCCGTCGTCGTGCACGGCGATGACACCCGGATTCTGGCCCGCCGCGTGATCGTGGCGATGAGCCCGGCACTGGCAGGTCGGCTGGTGTACTCCCCTGCGCTGCCCGCCGATCGTGACCAGCTCACTCAGCGCATGCCGAACGGCTCGGTCATCAAGACCATGGCTGTATACGACACACCCTTCTGGCGTGCCGATGGGCTGTCCGGACAGGTCACCGCGGCCACCGGACCTGTGAAGGTCACCTTCGACAACTCCCCGCCGGACGGGAACCCCGGCGTGCTGCTCGCCTTCCTGGAAGGCGGTGATGCCCGGCGACTCGGCCGCTACCCCGCCGAGGAACGGCGCGATATCGTGATCGCCAGCCTCACAAGGTTTTTCGGCCCGGCAGCGGCCGCCCCCATCGACTATATCGAGAAGGACTGGTCCGCCGACGAATGGACCCGCGGCTGCTACGGAGCATTCATGCCGCCCAACACCTGGACCGAATACGGCCCGGCCCTACGCGCACCTATCGGCCGAATCCATTGGGCCGGAGCCGAAACCGCGACAGTGTGGATGGGTTACATGGACGGGGCGATCCGCTCGGGTGAACGAGCCGCCGCCGAGATCAGCGCGTTGGTCGCCGGGGACCGGAAGCCCACGGCGATCATCTGAACCTCGGTGCGGCTTATCCCCCAGCCGATCGGGTGAATTCGGCCCGCCACCGTTGCGTCTCGTGATTCGCTTCGATATCCACTGACCGAAGTCCCTCGGCCGCAAACGAATCGATTTCCGACCGGATCAGCGGCCACGGCGGTCCGTTGACCTCCGCACCCTCCGCCCGGATTCCGGCGATCACGACCAACTGCCCACCTGGTGCCACTGCCCGCCGGATATTGGCGATCGCGGTATCGCGCACCGACACCGGCATCGACTGCACCGTGATCGACTCGACGACGAGATCGAACGCATCCCGCCACACGCTGGGCGGATCCAGCAGATCGGCCACCACATACTCCACGGCTGACTTCGGAAACCGTTCGCGCACTTCGGCAATCGCGGTCGGCGAAATATCGAAGGCGGTGGTCGCGAAACCGAGCCGAGCGATGTACTCCGCGTCCTGCCCATACCCGCAGCCGATCACCAATGCCCGACGCCCGGCACCGTCCACCGCGCGCCGCTCGGCCCACTGGACCACCATCGGATTGGGCTGATCGCGATCCCAGGGCACAATCGCCGCCCCGGCGGCCGCCTCCGCGTACAGTCGCTCGAACCACCCGGTCGGATCGTCGTGCGCGAGCGACTCAGCGGCCAACCTGCTGGCATCGGCATCTCGATTCACAGCCATCCAGCCAGTCTGGCACGGGCCGATATCAGAAGCGGCCGCGTCGGAACGCCTCTGCGACCTCCGCCCGCTCGATGAGGATCTGACGGCGGCGGTTCGCCATGATCTCGGCTATCGAGGTCTTCGCGACAAGGGCACGGTAGAGGGCGACGGCGTCTTCGATCGCATCGCGGGCGCCGACACCCGCGGCGGGACTGATGGCATGATCGGCGTCGCCACAAAGGATTACGTCGTCTCGGGGCGGGCGGGGATTGGTCAACGGCACGTTGCGAGCATTACTGACATGCACCGTCTCGGTGATCGAGAGTAGCGAGTCGATCAGTCCCGGGATGGCAGGCAGCGCGGCATGGATCTGCGCCGCCCAGGCCTCGACGGGGTGGAAACCGTTGTCCGCCACCGGGATCGGCGGGCGGCGGATTCTGGCGAACCACACCGCCGTCTCCTCGTTCCACAGGTGCCCGAAGGCGTCGGTCGGCCGAGCGTTGCCGGTGCGATGGAAGTGCAATACCGATTCTTCGGTGGGCAGGGTGATCGGAGTCGTGGTGATCCCGTAGATGACGACCTGACCCGCATAGACAGCGGGCCGGGCGGGTTCAAGGCGGGCGCGCACGAGC
This sequence comes from Nocardia sp. NPDC006982, assembly GCF_042869435.1. NCBI lineage: Bacteria > Bacillati > Actinomycetota > Actinomycetes > Mycobacteriales > Nocardiaceae > Nocardia > Nocardia sp. NPDC006982. The sequence continues at coordinate 22,538 of NZ_JBIAFV010000003.1, forward strand.
GAGTCGATACCGTCCGCGGCGATCACCGGCCCGTCCGGTGTCACTGATTCGCTTACGAGCGTTAGCGTTCCGCTCTCGATGTCCAGATCGGTCACCGGACGGTCGTAGTGGAACTCCGCGGCTGTGGTGTGGGCGAAGTCGGTGAGCACTCGTAGCAGATCCGGGCGGAGGTAGAGCCGCCGACCGTCACCGGGCTGGGCACGATACCCGGTGAGGTCATGCAAGCCGAGCGCGCGCACCTCACACGAGGCGGCGGATAGGTCGTCGCGGTCGATCCCGAGTTCTCCCAGCGCCGCATGCGCCCGGCTGTCGAGGGTGAGGAACGCACCGGCGTCGACCGTAGGCCGCCGCTCGTACACGGTGGCCGGAAGTCCCTCGCGCGCAAGGGCTCCGGCGAGCACAGTGCCCGTGATACCACCGCCGATGATCGTGACCATGTGCCTCCTCATGCCGCTGCGGAGCGGTGCGCTTCCCACCCGCCGGCTGCCGTCCCCTACGCCACTGGTTCGGTTACCGCGCCGTCCTTGCCGAGCTTGGTCATCGCCAGATAGCCGCCGCAGACCAGCACACCCCAGACCGCACCGACGACAATCGCGGTGCGCCCGCTCTCGGTCCAGAACAGCAGGACGACAACCAACCCCAGGAAGGCCAGCGCCAGCCAGGTGGTGATCGGTGCGCCGGGCAGGCGGTAATCGCTCGCGGGCAGTTCACCACGGCCGACCTTGGCGCGATAGATCAAGTGACACACCAAGATTACGCCCCAGACGAAGATGATGCCGATGGTGCTGACCGAGGTGATGTAGTTGAACGCCTTGTCCGGCGAGATCACATTGACGATCACCCCGATGACCATCGCGGCCGCCGAAGCGGTGATGCCGACATACGGCACCGCACGCGAACTGAGCTTGTTCAGCCCCGCGGGCGCTTCCCCGTGCAACGACAGGGTGCGCAGCATGCGGCCGGTGGAGTAGATGCCCGAATTGCACGACGACAGCGCCGCGGTGAGCAGCACGAAATTGATGATGCCCGCGGCACCTGGAATGCCGATCTGCTGGAACACCTCGACAAAGGGGCTCTTACCCGCGTGGAAGTTGCGCCAACCGGCCACCGACATGATCACCAGGAGCGCGCCCACATAGAACAGGCCGATGCGGAACGGCAGGGTGTTGATCGCCTTGCGCAGCGTCGTGCGCGGATCCCGCGCCTCGCCCGCGGTCACACCGACCAGTTCGACGCCGACGTAGGCGAACAGCACGATCTGCAGCACCAGCAGCGACTGTCCGAAACCGTTCGGGAACACGCCGCCATCGGCCCACAGATTGGTGACCGTCGGGTCGGCGGCATGGCCGAAGCCGATCGTCAGCACGCCGATGCCGATGAGGATCATCGCGACGATCGCGGTGACCTTGATGGCGGAGAACCAGAACTCGCCCTCACCGAACAGCCGCACCGAGATCAGGTTGGCGCAGAACATGACCGCCAACACCACCAGCGCGGTGAGCCACGGCGCGATATCGAACCAGTACTGCACATACTTCCCGGCGACAGTGATCTCGGCCATACAAGTGGCCACCCACACCGCCCAGTACGACCACCCGGTGACGAATCCCGCGAAGCGCCCGAGGAATTCGTGCGCGTACTCGGCGAAGCTGCCCGAGATCGGCCGGTAGGTCAGCAACTCCCCGAGCGCCCGCATGATCACGAAGATCGCCAGACCCGCCGCGAGATACGCCAGGATCAGCCCCGGCCCGGCCTGCTCGATCGCACCGCCCGCACCATAGAAAAGACCCGTACCGATCGCACCACCGATCGCGATCATCTGAATGGTCCGCGGGCTCAGCCCCCGGGCGTACCCCTCTTCACCGGATACGGCCGGGTCGGTGGGCGCCGAATCAGCTTGGAGCTGACGGTCGGAGGCTGTCATGGAGCTTGCGGTCCTTCCTCTGGAGCTCGAGAGCGATCAGCCCGTCACGCTACCGGCCGCACCACCGGACCGCCGCACGGCCCGAATCACACCGGGATCAGTGCAGGCGGAAGCCGTGATTCACCAGGGACTCGCGGAGCCGGTGGCGGCCGTTGAGGCTGGCGGCGGAGGCCAGGCGGGCCAGGACGCGCTCGGTCCAGGAGTGCGAGAGTCGCTGTTCGGCGTAGAACTCGGCGATGCGGTCTTCGTAGGCCGCGACATGGGTGCGTTGGGTGGGGAGATCGTAGGTTTCGTGGTGGAGGACGGCCGGTTGCGGGAGACGCGGTTTGACGCGGGCGTCTTCGCTCGGATCCGGGTGTCCGACAACGAGTCCGAAGACCGCGAAGACCTGTTCGGGCAGTTTCAGTTCCGCCGCAACCTGTTCCGGGTTGTTGCGGATCGCGCCGATATACACCGTGCCGAGGCCGAGGGATTCCGCGGCGACGACCGCGTTCTGCGCGGCCAGGGCGGCATCGATGAAGCCGACATAGCTCGATTCGAGATAGTCGGCTCCGGCCAGTGGCGCGGCGTGGTCCTCGGCCAGTTGGCGCAGCCGGGCGAAATCGGCGGTGAAGACCAGCAGCACCGGCGCCTGTTCGATATGTGCCTGCCCGCCGGCCAGCGCGGCCAAGCGGGCCTTGCGCGCCCGATCGCGGACGGCGATGACGCTCCACACCTGCAGATTGGAGGAGGTCGGGGCGGACTGGGCCGCCGAGATGAGCAATCGCAGGGTGTCGTCGGAGACCGGATCGGCGAGGTAGCGGCGCACCGAGCGGTGCTCGTGCAGTACCTGCAGCACCGGATTCCACTCGGCGGGCGCGGTCGGATTCGGATCCCGATAGCGCTGCTGGACGGCGTGGGCGGGGCTCGGCACGGTCTGCGTCATGCCGATCATCCTGTGACATCTACGGCGCGCTCGTCTGCGGTAACCCTCAGCATGAACCGAACCGGGTACGGTTGGTAAGGCAAGCCTAATTAGCAATTAGTGGAGGTTACCTTGGCACGACCCCGCACCACCCTGACGGTGCAGCGCACCGAGCGGCTGACCCCGCATCTGATCCGGGTGTATTTCGGTGGCCCCGGATTCGCCGCGTTTCGACCGAGCGAGTTCACCGACTCGTATGTGAAGTTCATTTACCCGCGCGACGGCATCGACGTGCTGCGAACCTACACCGTGCGCTCGGTCGATCCGGATCCCGGTGAGCTGGCAGTGGACTTCGTCTACCACGGCGACGAGGGCATTGCCGGTCCGTGGGCCGCTTCGGTGCAGCCGGGCGACACCATCGACTGCTTCGGACCGGGCGGAGCCTATGCGCCGCGTGCCGATGCCGACTGGCACCTGCTCGCAGGCGACGAGGCGGCGCTGCCCGCGATCGCGGCCGCACTGGAGGCGATGTCCACCGATGCGGTCGGGCAGGCCTTCGTCGAGGTCGGCGGACCCGATGACGAACTGAAACTGGACAAGCCCACCGGCATCGAACTGACCTGGCTGCATCGCGGCGCACGCGAGCCGGGCGATGCGCTGGCCGAAGCCGTGCGCGTGGCGACGTGGCGCGAGGGCAAGGTGCAGGTCTTCATTCACGGCGAGGCCCGCGCCGTCATGCAGGACCTGCGCCGCTACGTCCGTCGCGAACGTGGCGTCTCCGCCGAATGGGCGAACTCGATCTCCGGCTATTGGCGGCGCGGCCGCACCGAGGAGGGCTTCCGCGAATGGAAGGCCGAATTCAAAGCCCAGGACACCGAGGATGCGCCGAACAGGTGAACGGCCGAAATCCCATGACGACCGGATGTTCGCCGGTCGCCATGGGATTTCGTGGTGTCGCTACTGCTGATTCGCGCGCAGCGCCTCCTGCACGAACTGGGTCGTGTAGGTCTTCGACAGATCGATGCGGTCCTTGACGGGCGCCACATTCTTCGAGTATTTGCCGAGCACGTTCAGCACATTCTCGGCGCCTTCGGATTTCATCAGGCCGGTGCCGTTGAACATGCCGATCGAGTCGCGGATGGACTGGACGTAGAGGTCGCGGCCCGCACTCGCGTATTGCGAGGGCATCTTGGCGGCGATCTCCTCGGCGGTGTGCGTCTTGATCCACTGCAGCGTCTGCACGAAGGCGGTCGCGATCTTCTGCACGATATCCGGATGCGCGTCGACGGTGTCGCAGCGCATGTAGAGCGACGATGCCGGATACAGCCCGCCCAATGCCGCCCGGGTGCCTTCCTCGGTCCGCATATCCACCAGAATCTTCGCGTCACCGGAGTTCACCATGGTGGCGACCGTCGGATCGGTGGTCATACCCGCATCGATGCCGTTGTGGTTCATCCCCGCGATAAAGGTCTGTCCCGCACCGACTTTCACGCGCGTGTAGTCGGCGGTGGTCATACCGACCTGTCCGGTGAGCGCCTGGGTGAGGAAGTCGGTCGAGGAGCCGAGCGAGGTCACACCGAGGTTCTTGCCGCGCAGATCCGCCAGCGAATTGATACCAGCAGCATCCGCCTTGGACACGAGTTCCACTTCGCCTGGCACATCGGCGAATTGGACCACCGAGGTCAGGCACTGTTCCTTGGCCTGCAGGTCGATGGTGTGGTCGTAGAAGCCGACCACGGCCTGCACATCGCCGGTCAGCAGCGCGGTTTCGGCACTAGCGCCGGACTGCTCGCCGAGCAGTTTGACGTCGATATCGTTCTTCTCGAAGAAACCTAGCTTCTCGGTGAGCATGGCGGGCAGGTAGATCACCTTCTCCAGACCGCCGACCATAATGGTGATCTGGGGCCGGCCGTCGGCCATCGGAATGGTTCGGGAATCCCGGCAACCGGTCGCCAGCAGCAGTGCCGCGATGACTCCGACAATGATCGTCAGATGTTTGACGTACCGCATGATCAGATCCCGTGATTCGAAGTCGCCTGCGACGGACGCCATTTCAGCAATCGGCCCTCCGCCGCACTGATCGCCCATTCGGCCAGCAGCGCGATGACGGTGATGATGATCATGCCCGCGTAAATACCTGCCGAATCGAAGGTGCCCTGGGCGTTGCTGATCAGCAGACCCAAACCCTTGCTCGCACCGGCGTATTCACCGACGACCGCACCGATCAGCGCGAACCCGAAGGCGGTGTGCAGGCTGGACAGGATCCAGGTGGTCGCGCTGGGCAATACGATCGAGCTCAGCACCTGACGCTTGCTCGCACCGAGAATGCGGGCGTTATTGATGACATTGCCGTCGACCTCACGCGCACCGGTGAAGGCGTTGAAGAATACGGCGAAGAACACCAGCACCACGACCGTCGCGACCTTCGAGCTGAGCCCGAGACCGAACCAGATGATGAACAGCGACGCCAGCACGATACGCGGAACGGCGTTGAGCGCCTTGATGAACGGCGCGAGCACCTCAGCCCAGTAGCGGCTGCGGCCGAGCAGCGTGCCGAGTACGACACCGGCCACCGCGCCGATGACGAAGCCGAGCACCGCCTCCTGCACGGTGGTGTACATCTGCAACCAGATCGAGCCGAATTGCGTTCCTTCGGTGAACCATTCGACCAGGCGGTCCCAGATCAGCGAGGGCTTGGAATAGAAGAACGGGTCGATCCACAGCGTGGCGGTGAGCTCCCATGCGCCCAGCCACACCGCGATCAGGGCGATCCGCAGGCCCCAGGTGCGCAGCCGGTTGCGCCGGAGGTTGGTCCGCACGCGCGCGAGAATCTGCTCCTCGGTTTCGATTTCGACCTCGGGTGCGGACTTCGCCACATCTTCGAGCACGTTATGCGACACGGGAGGCTCCCTTGCCTCGGGCTGCCTCGACCTGATCGCGCAGCGTTTCCCAAATTTCCTTGTAGATATCCCGGAATTCGTTGGTGAGCCGGACCTCTTCGACATCGCGCGGACGTTCCAGCGAGACCGGGAAGTTGCCGCAGACCGTCGCTGGGCTGGCGGTCATGACGACGACCCGGTCGGCGAGTACGATCGCCTCTTCCAGATCGTGGGTCACGAAGATGACGGCCGCGCCGGTGCCCGCCCACACCCGCAGCAGTTCGTCCTGCATCAGCTGCCTGGTCTGCACGTCCAGCGCGCTGAACGGCTCGTCCATCAGCAGGATCTCGGGATCGTTGACCAGGGTCTGCGCCAGTGCGACGCGCTTGCGCATACCGCCGGAGAGCTGATGCGGATAGTAGCTCTCGAATCCGGCGAGACCGACCTTGCGCACCCAGCCGCGGGCCTGTTCACGCGCTTCGGCCTTGGACTTGCCGCGCAGGCGCGGGCCGAGGGCGACGTTGTCGATCACGCTCTTCCACGGCAGCACCGCGTCCTGCTGGAACATGTAGCCGATGCCATCGGGGATGCCGTGGACATCCTTGCCGCGCACCAGCGTCCGCCCGGCCGAGGCCGGCTCCAGCCCGGAGACCAACGACAGCGTCGTCGACTTTCCGCAGCCCGTCGGGCCGACCACGGCGACGAATTCGCCGGGTTGCACCGCGAGATCGAGATTGCGGACGGCAGTGTGGATTCCGCCGCCGGTGCCGGGGAAGCGCTTCGTCGCGCTCCGCAGCTCGATGAGTGGTTCGGTCATTTTTCTTGCTCCTAGCGGATCAGGTAGAGCGAACCTACGTGGGCCGGGTCACACTTCGAGGCTTGTGCGCACAACCGGCGCAAACGAGGCGATTCGAAGGTTGTGCGCATTCTGCTCACGCCCGTCTGCGTGGTTTATGCTGCGGAAATGGCCAACGACGGCGGAACACCGCGGCGCGCGACCGGACACTTCCGGTTGCGCACCCAGGTGCTGCTGCTGCAGATCGTGATCGTCTCGGTGACCCTCGCCGCGGCCTTCGCGGTATTCGGCTATGTCAGCAGCCAACGGCTCAACGATCAGTACGGGCAGCGTGCGCTGGCCATCGCGCGCAGCATCGCGGCCGAACCGGTGGTGCGCGAGGAGGTCGCCCGGTACGCACCGGGCACTGTGACGCCCGAGTTGCGGGCGCAACTCACCGCGGGACCGCTGGAGCGGATAGCCATCGATACGACGCAGCGCACGGGCGCGCTGTTCGTGGTGATCACCGACGATGCCGGAATCCGATTGGCACATCCGGACGAGGCGCGACTGACCGAACATGTGAGCACGGATCCGTCGGAGGCGCTGGCGGGCAGGGAGGTGATCGTCAAGGAGCGCGGTACGCTCGGACCTTCCGTGCGTGCGAAAGTTCCCGTGGTGGAAGCTGGTTCGGATCGAATTGTCGGTGCGGTGAGCGTCGGTATCTCGACCACCGCGATTCGCGGGCAGTTGCTCTCCGATCTGCGCACCGCGGCGCTGTTCATCGCCGCTGCACTACTGATCGGCGTCGCGGGTTCGGCATTGCTGGCGTGGCGATGGCGCGGACTGACCCTGGGACTCGAACCCGCCGAACTGGCCGAACTCGTCCAAGGTCAGGCGGCGGTGCTGCACGGCATCGGCCGCGGTGTGCTTGCCGTCGACTCCGCTTGGCGCACAACGTTCGTCAATGACGAGGCACGACGGCTGCTCGGGATCAGCGCCGAGATCGGCAGTCCGGTCGACGAGATCGGTTTGACGCCACGGGTGCTGGAGGTTTTCCGTGCGCTCGACGAACAGCCGACACCCGCCACCATCGGGTCGCATATCGTGGTGGTCGCGGCCCGGCCGGTCACCCGCGACGGACGCAATCTCGGCGCCGTGCTCACGGTGCGCGATCGCACCGATGTCGAGGCATTGACCCGCCAACTCGATGCGGTGCAATCGATGAGTACCGTCCTGCGCGCCCAGCGCCACGAGTTCTCCAACAAGATGCACCTGCTCAGCGGACTGCTGCACGGCGGGCGCACCGAGGAGGCGTCACATGTCATCGATGAGTTGATCGGTGCGGGCCCGCTCGGTGCGGCGACGCCCGGCATCGATGCGATCCACGACGCGTATCTGCAGGCCTTCCTCGCGGCCAAGGCGGCGCATTCGCGCGAGAGCGGCGTCGAACTCGTACTCGGCCCGAATACCTGGGTGGACGGCAATCTGGCCGAACCCGTCGATGTCACGACCGTGCTCGGCAATCTGCTCGACAATGCGATCGAGGCGGCACGCGTCGCCGACAATCCGATGAAACAGGTGGAAGTCGAACTGGTGCAGGAGGATTCGACGCTGCACATCGCGGTCGCGGACAGCGGTGATGGTGTCGCACCCGAGATGATCGACACCATGTTCACCGAGGGCACCTCCACCCGCGAAGATCACGGTGTGCCGGGCGGGCGCGGCGTCGGCCTCGCGCTGATCCGCCAGATCGCCCGCGCGCACGGCGGCGATGTCCGGCTCGCGAGCGCGCGCGGTGGTGCGCCGCCGCTCACCGGCGCCGAATTCATCGCCCGAATCCCCGGAGTACTGGTAGACAGCGAGATGCCATGGCCGCAACAGATCTGACCGTGCTGGTGGTGGACGACGACTTCCGCGTGGCCAATCTGCACGCCGGGATAGTCGAATCCATCGCGGGTTTCACCGTCGCGGGCACCGCCCACACACTGGCCGCCGCGCGAGAACTCTACGCCGCCAATGCGATCGACCTGGCGCTGGTCGATGTATACCTGCCGGATGGTTCCGGCATCGACCTGGTGCGCGAATTGCACTGCGACGCCATGGTGTTGACCGCAGCCACCGAAAGCGCCACCGTGCGAGCCGCATTCACCGCGGGCGCACTCGCATACTTGGTGAAACCCTTTCCACACACCATGCTCGCGGCCCGCCTCGCCGGATACGCACGCTACCGCCGTACCCTCGCCGCACCCCAGATCGATAACACGAGCATCGAAGCCGCACTCCAAGCGCTGCGCCCGACCTCGACGCCCACCGCGACTACCGTTATCGCGTCCCCCACCAAAGACCTCGTCCTGCACACCATCCTCGAGGCCACCGCACCGCTGTCGGCGGCCGAGGTGGCCACGGCCATCGGCATCTCCCGCGCCACCGCTCAACGCTATCTCGCGACCCTGGTTGCCGCGGGCACGGTCCAGATGCGTCTGCGCTATGGCACGACCGGCCGCCCCGAACAGGAATACACCGCCGTATCACGCCGCCGCTGAATACCCCTGTCGATCTCGACCGAAATCGGAGACACTAGCATTAGGCGTGCCTAACCTTAACTAGGTTGGGTGAGTTGTGTGAGTGAGGATCGATGATGCAGGGCCGCGACTTGGAGCGGCGCCGATGACGGCGCTGGTGGGCGGGGTGCAAACCCGGCGCGATTTCGCAATCCGGTCGGTTGCCACCTGCGCCGCGCTCGCGACGGCGATCTGGCTGTCGACCCGATTGCATTGCCCGCCGGCGCTGCACCATGCGGCGTTGCTCATCCATCTGGCCTCGCTGGTCCTGGGCTTCGGCGCGGTGCTCGCGGTGGACTATTTCGCCGTGGCCTGGGTCCTGCGCCGCACAACCCTGCGCGAAATGCTGACCGTTGCCGACCGCCTCCAACTGCCCATCTGGCTGGGCGTCATCGGCCTGGTCGCCAGCGGTGTACTCCTCGAACCGAATATCGCCAACCACACCACCCAGACCAAAATGGCGCTGGTCGTCGTCCTGACGCTGAACGGTCTACAAGCATCCGCCTTCACCGACCGAGTCGCGGCCCGCAGCGGGATCCTCGATCGACCACTGATCGCCCGCGGCGCACTAACCCTGCTCATCTCCCAGGCATGCTGGTGGGGTGCGCTGTGGATCGGTTTCTGGAACACCACCAACCACGCATAATCCTCAGTTGGTACCGCCCAGCGCGACGCTCGCACCGACGCCGATGATCATCAATCCGCCGGTGGCGCCGACGGATTCGAGGCGGCGCGGTGAGCGGACGAACCATGATCGCGCGGCACCCGCGATCATGGCCCACGTTCCATCGGAAAGTATCTGGATACCGAGCCCGACCGAACCGAGCGTCAACAACTGCAAGGGCAATGCACCCGTAGCCGGGTCGGCGAACTGCGGCAGGACAGCGGCGAAGAACACGATGGTCTTCGGATTCGTCGCGCCGACGATCACACCTTGCCGGAACATCCGCCGCGGATTCGCATCCGATGCGTGCGACTGCAGCGCACCCGCGAGACTCTTCCGCTCCCGAATCGCCATGACGCCCAGGTAGATCAGATAACCCGCACCCACCACCTTGACGATCGTCAGCAGCACAGCCGACACCGCGAGCACCACACCCAACCCCAGCGCAACGGCAATCAGCGGAACCGCGGACCCCACCGTCGCCCCCAACACCGAAAGCAAGGCCGTGCGCCGACCGTGTGCCAAGGCCCGTCCGATCGCGAAAAGCACATTCGGGCCGGGAATTACGATGATGATCAGTGCGGCGACGGCGAAAGCGGCCAAGTGGGAGGCGGGCACCATTCGTCGGAGCCTACCGTTTGGACACGGTCCAGTGTCCGCGTCGCAGAACCCGATCAGTCCACGCACGGTCATCGGAGAATGGACATCGTGAATTCGGTTCCGCGGCAAGGCCAATTGCCGCTCCAACGCGCTGGGCATAGCGCAAGCGGCTGGTCGAGGTCGGATCAGGCTCGACGCCGGCGTGCGCGTGTTCGACGACGGTCAAATTGCGCGGACAGTTGGCCTTCAATCGCTTGAACTCCGTGCTCTTGATATGCACAGCCCGAGCTGCGACGATCATACGTTGCTCTAACGTCGGAGTCGTGGAGTTCTCTGAAGGGTGGGACAGCTTCGCCGCTCTGGTCGATGGTTGCTGGGTCGAGCGCCGACCGCGCCGTCCAGAGGTTGCCGACCAACTCCGACGCGAAACCCAGCTGATGCCTTGGCTGGCGCCGCTACTGCCGCTGCAGGTGCCGATCCCCTGGGTGGTGCGGGAAACGCCGCTCGTCGTGCGTCACGCTCTCGTGCCAGGTCAGGCGATTGTGGCGCCTGATGTCGGGCACGGTCTCGCGATTGGAGAGTTTCTCCGCGCACTGCACCGCAGTTCCGCGACCGAAGCGGTCCGACATGGGTTGGCGCCGGCGGCGGAAACCAGGAACAGTCGGGTAGCGATGATCAGCCGTTTCCGGGCCGATGTCATGCCGTTGATCCCATTCTCCCAACGAGATTCAGCGTCGGCGGTCCTCGACGCCACGCGGGAATTCCCCGCAGATACGGTCGTCCACGGCGACCTCGGACCTGAGCATGTGTTGGTAGCAGGAGGTCGCATTGCCGGGGTGATCGACTTCGGCGACGTCCATCTCGGCGATGCCGCGAACGACCTGGCTTGGCCACTGCATGGTGCACCGACAGATTTTGCAGACGCTGTTGCCGTCGCGTATGGCGTCACCGGCGACCTCCGTCGACGCGCACTGGTCTGGCATCAACTCGGGCCGTGGCATGAAGTGACCCACGGCTTGGACATTGGTGATGCTGCCGTTTTGCAAAGAGGTTGGACAGGTGTGCTCGAGAGGCTGAAGCTCTCCGCTGGATGATGGGCCGTCGATGCGGCAAGTCGGGCGATGCCACCGAATTCGACGGCTAAGACGATCGGTTCGACTCGGCCGTCAGCAGTGCGCTATTCCATTGTCTGGCCGTGGAGCAGCGCCGTGATCATGTCGCCGCACTGCATCGGGTTATGCGTCCGGGTGGTCGGCTGATCCGATCTGTTTTGCCGATAAGGGACACAGCGAATTGAATGCGCCGTTTCGGATCGGCGAGGACGAGTTGCGCGCCGCGTTCGTAGTTCCGGATTGGTCGCTGAATACGCTGCGCATCGACCGGATGGTGACGAGCATGCCGCCGCGACCGGTGCGCGATATGTTGGCCGAGCGGGGCGTCGAGCTCGAAATCGATGAGTCCGGAGCGCTCCTGCTGCCGATGTGGGTGCTGGAGGCCCAGCGAATCTGACGCCGGTTACGCGGACCGACCCGATTCGAATGTCGTTCGGTCCGCGAGCAATACGGCGAAAGTGAGCGCCCATGCGCCCACCGCAACCACAAGCAGCAGGTCACCGAGCGCGCGCAGTGCAGGCAGGTCGGTGGCCGTACTGGTGGTCAGCGTCGCGACCGCGGTCATGCCGAGCGGGAAAACCGTGGCCCAGCGCCGGATGTCGTACTCGGGCCGCGGGCGGATCACCTCGGCGACCATCAGGATTGTGTAGCCGAAGAGGTTGAGGACGAGGACGATCAGCGCGACCACCTCGAGCAGCCGATGCACGGCCCCGGTCCACTGGTGTGCGCCAACAAGTTTGGCGGCCGCCAGCGTCGAAATCGCCAGCGCACCGGTGGCGGCCCATTGATCGCCCGCACCGATCCACACCTGCCGAATATCGAAATGAGCGAAGGTCGCGAGATATAGCAGCACACCGATACAGAACAATGCCAACGCCACCCAGGCGAGCCAGTCACCGACGTCGGCCAGCGCCAGTGTCCCCGCCAGCACCGCGAGGCCCTCGGTAGAAACACAAACCAGGAATGCCCCGCCCGCCATCCGCCGATTCCAATGCCGCAGCACCGCGAGCAATAGTCCGGGCCAGATCGCCGCGGCAAGCACCAATAGTGCGCACGCCGCAATCTGCCAGCCCGACAGCGATAACCGGGTGCCGAGCACCGTTGTCGCCGCGACCCCGGTCAATGCGGGCGGGGTATCGGCCTCGGCGTCCCATTGCGAACGATGCCACAGCAGTCGCGTGCCGAAGTCGATCGCGAGCAGCAGCCAGACCGCCGCCGCGAGTGCGAATATCAGCCACGAGACGACTTCGAATCCGGTGAGATGCAACCCCACCGACACGATTCCGGTTGCCATGACGAACGACCCCGCCACCGGCGGTTGATCCTGCCACCATCGCTGTGCCACCCCGATATCACATCTCGAAATGCGATCTTGGTCAAGCAACTCGATAGCAAGCTATTTCGGCGAGGCGGCTGTGGAATACGGCGCAATTGGGTTTCGACGGAGCCGGATAGTCGTGCACACCGTCCGAGGTAGGTGGCAAGATCTACGACCGAATCGGATGCGCTGTTGTTGCAGACCCGCAAATTCTTTGACCGCGAGCGGCTGACGCCGGACCGGCACACCATGCAATATGTCGGTGGCCCCGAAGGCAACGCCTTCTACAGCGACCGCTGGAGCCACGATGAGGTCGTGTACTCGACACACCAGGTGATCTGTGCCGGATCCTGCTACTGGAAGGTGTGCGTCATGGGACGGAATCATCACCGGGGAGACCGCGACCGACTATCCCTCGGTTCGTCCCGAATACGAGCCGCGCGGTGCCGCGTTGTCCTGGTGCACCTATTCGCCGAACCGAGTCGGCTATCCCTATACCCGGGCGTGCTCCTACGAATGTATCGAGAAGCATCGCAACGGTGATCCGGTCACCGCATGGGCCGAAATCCAGGCCGATCCAATACTGCGCCGGTAGTATCAGCAAGCCAAGGGCAAAGGCGGTCTGACGCAAGCGAATTGGGATGAGGACTGCCTGGACTATCCGGAAGCCGAGTTCCAGAAGCGAATATCGTTGCCGGCCCGCTGCGCCCGTTCCTCGACCGCGCCGCGATGTCGCCCTCGGAATCGGCCGAACACTACAGAGGCTACGGCTGGCTGTCGCGTCATATCCCAATACGTTGCGCGGCAATCGATTTGAGACCGTCGCGGAGGGAGTCGCTATCGAGGCCGAAGAATTGTTCGTCGGTGTCCACAACGATGCGGATGGCGCGGCGGGCCAGGGTGCGGCCTTCCGAGGTGACTTCGATGCGGAGGATTCGGGCGTCGTCGGGGTCGGGGCGGCGGGTCAGGAGAGTGCGGTCTTCCAGGACGCGGATTACGCGGGAGCCCATCATGCGGTCGGCGCCTGCCATGTCGACTACCTGCTGTTGGGTCGGTGGTTCGCCCTGCCTGCCGAGCCAACCGGCCGAGGCGAGCAGGTTGAATTGGGTCAGGGTGAGGCCGAGGGGGCGCAGGTTGCGTTCGACGGTGGCGCGCCACTCCAGCGCGGCGTGATGCAGCCAGAAGCCCGGACTCATCAGCGGGCCTTGTGGTTCAGCCACGTTCGACCCCGAGTCGCCGTGCCTCGAGTTCCAGCGCCGCGATGGTCAGCTGCATATCGGTGCGAATGCCACGCTCCCAGATCAGCCGGAAGATCGGCCGGAACGGGCCGTGCACCTCCATTCGCTTCGCGACACGCACGGTTCCGTCGCCGAGCGGTTCGTAGGTGTAGTGACCGCGGATCTTGCCGAACGGAATCCCGGCCTCACTTGTCCACGAACGTCCCGGATCGACGGCGGTGATGGTGAACGGACCAGCCGGTGCGCCTTTGGGTTTCACCCAGCCCGTGGTTCCCGGCGCGAAAGGCCCATCGATCCGAGCCTTCTCCTCGTGCGGATCCCAGGTCGGCCAGTTGGCCACGTCGGTAGCGGCCCGCCAGATCTCCTCGATCTCTCCGGAAATAACAGCTTCTTCATGGATCACGTACATCGGAACACTCCCCGGTCCGCATTGGTTGTTGTTGCGACAACAGTATCTGTTGTCGCAACAACAAGTCAAGAGGTCCGGTAGCGTCGCAACGATGAGCCTGCAGGTCGCCATTGTCGGGTACGGATTGGCCGGGTCGGTGTTCCATGCACCGCTGATCGCCGCGCAGCCGCGGATGCGGGTGGCGGCGGTGGTTACGGGGTCATCCGAGCGGGCGGAGCAGGCGCGGCGCGAGCATCCCGGGGTGCGGGTGTTGGCGAGTGCGGATGAATTATTTGCCGATGTCGCGGGCATCGATCTGGTGGTTATCGCGACGCCGAATCGAACGCATGCGCCGCTGGCTCGGGAGGCATTGAACGCCGGGCTGCCGGTGGTCGTCGACAAGCCGTTCGCAGTGAACGTGACCGAGGGCGAGGATCTGATCGCGCGGGCCGAGCAAGCCGGTCTGGCGCTATCGGTGTTCCAGAACCGGCGCTGGGACGGCGACTTCCTGACGGTTCGGCAACTGATCGCGGATGGACGTCTCGGCGAAGTGCGCCGTTTCGAGTCCCGGTTCGAGCGGTGGCGTCCGGTGCCGAAGGGCGGCTGGCGCGAGGTCGGTTCCGCCGACGACGGCGCCGGATTACTGTTCGACCTCGGCAGTCACCTGATCGACCAGGCGGTCACACTGTTCGGTCCCGTGCGCTCGGTGTACGGCGAGCTGGACCGGCGGCGGCCGAAGATCCAGACCGATGACGACGCGTTCGTCGCACTCACCCACACCTCGGGTGTGCGATCGCACCTCTGGATGAGCGCGGTAACTCCGCAGCTGGGACCCCGATTCAGGGTGCTCGGTTCCGAAGCCGGTTACCTCACTTACGGATTGGATCCGCAGGAGAACGCACTGCGGTCGGGCCATCGCCCCGGTGACGATCCTTGGGGCACAGTCGAACCCGAGCGGTGGGGAACGGTCGGCGCGGAGCCCGACGTCGAACCGGTCCCCACACTAGCGGGCGACTACCCGGCGTTCTACAACGCGATGGCCGCCGCACTCCTGGACGGCGCACCCGTTCCGGTCGACCCCCGCGACGCCGTCACCACCTTGCGATTGCTCGAAGCCGCCCGCAGATCGGCGGATCTCGGCGAGCTCGTCACCACCTGACCGGCTCCCGACGACTCAGCGAAGCTCGCCGCGGCCGGATAAGGTGCGGCGGTGCAAACAGCGGAATTCGTCGAGCGCGGCGCCTCCATCGCGGACCGGCTCACCACAACCCAGGCCGCGCCACCATGGTGGTTGGTCATCGCGACAGCAGTCGCGGCCCTGATTCTGGTCGGATACAGCCCGCTGTGGCGGATCACCCGCAATGTGGTCACCATCGCGCACGAGGGCGGCCACGCGCTCACCGCGCTGCTCACCGGCCGCAGGCTCAACAGCATCACGCTGCACTCCGACACCTCCGGTCTGACCGTATCGAGCGGAAAACCCTACGGCCTCGGCATGATTCTGACCGCGATGGCGGGCTATCCCTCGCCGCCGCTGCTCGGTCTCGGCTTCGCCGCACTGCTCGGCGCGAACCGGATCACCCTCATGCTCTGGACCGCGATCGCTTTGCTCGCCGCCGTCCTGATCAAGGTGCGCAATGTCTACGGACTGCTGACGGTATTCGGGTTGGGCGCCATCGTCTTCGCGGTGTCCTGGTTCGGAACCGATACGATCCAGGCCGGTTTCGCGTATCTCGGCGCGTGGTTCCTACTGCTCGCGGGCACCCGGCCGGTGATCGAATTGCAGCGCGGGCGAGTCCGCCGCTGGAATATGCCGCAGGGCGCGGACTCCGACGCCGATCAACTCGCCCGGCTCACTCACATTCCCGCGCTGCTGTGGGTGTTCGTCTTCGGCGCGATCGCGGTGGCCGCACTGGTCGGCGGGGCGCTGCTACTGTCCGAGGCCGCGGGTGTCTGTATTCCCAATGTCTCCGGCGGAGAGTGCACCACACCGGCCCTGCCTGCCAGATAGGCCCGGTACGCCGCCAGACACAGCGCGAGCCACAGCGCGCCGATACACCAGCCGCCGAGCACATCGGTCGGCCAGTGCACGCCCAGATACCAGCGGGAAAGACCAACGGCCACAACAAATACGGCAGCGACGGTCACCGCGATGCGGCGAGCGGCCGGGCGGTGCAGTCGCGTAAGCACCACCGCGGCAAGGAGTCCGATCACCACAATCGATCCGAGACTGTGTCCGGACGGAAATGCCTGATTGGTCTCGGTGACGAGGCGATCCGCCTCGGGCGGGCGAGTACGCCCGACCAGATGTTTGCCGACCACGACGAGCACGCCCGCGCCCGCGGTCGCGACACCGGCCAGCACCGCCTCCGGCCACCGCCGACGCCAGGCCAGCACGAGACACAGGACCACCGCCAGCGCCGTCATCGCCGGCGTGCCGCCCAAGTCGCTGACCCCGATCGCAACCGGCGTGACCAGCCCGTCGCGCCGCTGGATCACCCAATCGGTCCCCGGCTGATCTATCGCGGTAATGCCGTCGCGTCCGAGCACGCTGCCGGTAATGACGAAGACCATCGCGGTCAGCACCGCGATGCTCCGTACCGGTAGCGGGCGATTTGTCATACCTCCACGATGCCAGATTCGCAGCTGTGAGGTTGCTGAGTGTCCGGCCGTGGATCTACCGGATATCCCGATCCGATGTCGTAGGGTGTTGGCCGTGAATCGATGGCCGGACCACGCCAGCACCGGACCGGACGAGCACTCGCCAGTGGCCGAGTTGGCTCGCGCCCTGATCGACGCGATGTGCGATACCGTCGCGGGCTGGCTGCATCCGATCGCGGGTGCAGCGACGGTCCCGCTGCTGCTGCTCACCCCACTGCTCATTCTCGGCGTGGCCTGGCTGGCGACCCGGGTCGTGCGGCGACGCACGGACACCTGAGTCAGCTCGACTCCCAGGCGGTTACCGCCTCGCGGACCAACTCGGCGGGATCCGCGGTCGCGTCCACGGTGATGCCGAATTCATCCGAGGCCAATGGTTGCAACGCGGTGAGCTGCGAGTCGAGCAACGTCGCGGGCATGAAATGGCCACGGCGCGTCTCCATCCGGCGAGCCAGTTCCGCGCGCGATGCGGACAGATGAACGAAGAACGCCTCGGGTGCGGCCGCACGCAATCGATCGCGATAGCTGCGCTTGAGCGCCGAGCAGCTGACCACCCCGCCGCGCTCGCGCCGCTCCCCCAGCCACGCCGCCACGATATCGAGCCACGGCGCGCGATCGGCATCCGTCAGTGGCACACCGGCCGCCATCTTCTCGATATTCGAAGCCGGATGGAAATCGTCACCCTCGGCGTATTCGACCTGCAGCGTCTCGGCAAGCAGTGCACCGACCGTGGACTTTCCGCATCCGGAAACGCCCATCACGACGACAACCGGCCGATATGTCATGCCTGCACTCACCACGCCGACCCTATCGGTAGCCCGCGCTACGCCGCCGCGAGGATGAAAGTCTCGGCAACCTTGTCATGCCAGCCCCGCCGGGCGACATGATCGAAATGCGGCGACACCGCACACAGCACTCCCCAGATAACACACAGGGTGCTCTGAAGCACGAGAGTGGCCCAGCGGATCAAGGCCGCCGCGAAGCCGATACCCTCCTCCGGCGCGTCGGCGGTGTCGATCCGCGCGACGCGAATGCCGAGCGCCTTCTTCCCGAAGCTCGCGCCCTGGGTCGCGGTCAAGCCGACGTCATAAGCGATGCTTGCGAGCAAGCCGAGTGCAACGACCAGCAGTGCGGCGCCCACGCCGAATCCGGAATCGGTCTCGGCGGGGAATTCGTTCGACGAGTCGGTGCTCGCGACCACGGCCGCGGCAACAACACCGATCGGTATGCCGACGATGACGGTATCGATGAGCCGCGTGCCCAGCCGGGTCCCCATGCCCGCGAGCCGATACCGACCAAAGGGGATTATGAGGTAGGCAGTACTGGATGTACTCGAGGTTCCCCTCCGTATGTGGTTGCCGACGACCGCGGGAACAGGAGTCGCACCCGCCGAACTCCCCTCCACATGGTCCGGCTGGCGTGATTCCTGTTCCCGCTCGACGACCGGACGTTATTCGGCGGCGCGTGCACGTAGCTACCGATCGGCATGCCGAGTGACGGATCTGCGCAGTTCACGGGCACGCACCGGAATTCCGGACCGGAATTCCGGTATGTCGGAACGGTTGCGGTAGCGGGGGCCGGGTCATTGCCCGCGAGTCGCCTTCATCCGCGCCTCGGCGGCAGCGGCAACCTGCCGCAGTTTCGGATTGCCCGCGGCCTCGAACAAGCTCATCAGACGTTGGGCGAATACCGACTCGGTGACACGCCCCTGCGTAGATCGGATTCCGATTCGACCGCGCCAACCACGGGCCAATGATAAGCGGCGGCGAATCAGACCCGACCGACAAGATCAATCTCGGGCACCATGGTCGGCATGGATCTACGCATCTTCACCGAACCGCAGCAGGGCGCCAGCTACGACACGCTGCTCACCGTCGCCAAAGCCACCGAGGATCTGGGTTTCGACGCGTTCTTCCGCTCCGACCACTATCTGGCCATGGGGGGCATCGACGGCCGGCCCGGCCCGACCGACGCCTGGATCACTCTGGCGGGGCTGGCCAGGGAGACCAAGCGCATCCGGCTCGGCACCCTGGTGACGGCCGCCACCTTCCGACTACCTGGACCGCTTGCCATCCAGGTCGCCCAGGTGGATCAGATGTCCGGCGGCCGAGTCGAATTCGGACTGGGCAGCGGCTGGTTCGCCGAGGAACATGCCGCCTACGGCATCCCGTTTCCGCAGGACAAGTTCACCAGATTCGAGGAGCAACTGGCGATCATCACCGGCCTGTGGGCGACCAAGGTCGGCGATAAGTTCACCTTCGAAGGTGCGCATTACGCGATCACGGACTCCCCTGCCCTGCCGAAGCCGGTGCAGGATCCGGTACCGCTGCTGATCGGCGGACACGGTGCGACCCGCACCCCGCGCCTGGCCGCCACCTACGCGACCGAATTCAATATGCCTTTCGCCTCGCCCGAGGAAAGCTCCCGTCAGTTCGACCGCGTGCGCGCCGCCGCCGAGGCTCGCGGCCGTCGCCCCGACGATCTGATCTACTCCAATGCCCTGGTGGCCTGTGTCGGCACCTCCGATGCCGAGGTGGCGCGCCGGGCCGCCGCCATCGGCCGTGAGGTCGAGGAACTGAAGACCAACGGGCTCGCGGGCTCCCCCGCCGAGGTCGTCGACAAGATTGCCCGCTACGCCGAAATCGGCGCTACCCGTCTCTATCTCCAGATCCTCGATCTCGACGATCTGGCGCACCTGGAACTCATTGCGGCCCAGGTGATGTCACAGCTGTAGATCGTCTACGGTGGCGGATTCGTTGCGGGACAGGTTGATTCCCAGATTCGCCG
The DNA here is from genome assembly GCF_042869435.1 of Nocardia sp. NPDC006982. Lineage (NCBI taxonomy): Bacteria > Bacillati > Actinomycetota > Actinomycetes > Mycobacteriales > Nocardiaceae > Nocardia > Nocardia sp. NPDC006982. Next base: position 42,349 of record NZ_JBIAFV010000003.1, read on the forward strand.
CCGTCCGATCGATATCGTCCTCGTCGGCGCTGCCCATTTCGATGGCGGCGCCGTCGGAGGACAGCACCTCGACGTTGAGGCACAGCGACTGGAGCTCCTTCAGGAGCACCTTGAACGACTCCGGGATGCCCGGCTCCGGAATGTTCTCGCCCTTGACGATCGCCTCGTAGACCTTGACCCGGCCCGCGATATCGTCGGATTTGATGGTGAGCAGCTCCTGCAGCGTGTAAGCGGCGCCGTAGGCCTGCATGGCCCAGCACTCCATCTCACCGAAGCGCTGGCCACCGAACTGTGCCTTACCACCGAGCGGCTGCTGGGTGATCATCGAGTACGGACCGGTCGAACGGGCGTGGATCTTGTCGTCGACCAGGTGGTGCAGCTTCAGGATGTACATGTAGCCGACCGCGACCGGGTACGGGAACGGTTCACCGGAACGTCCGTCGAACAATGTCGCCTTACCATCCGCGCCGACCATCACTTCGCCGTCGCGGTTCGGCAGTGTGCAGCCGAGCAGCCCGCTGAGCTCTTCCTCACGCGCACCGTCGAAGACCGGGGTGGCGAGATTACTGTCCGCAGGCGCGGCCCGCATCTCCTCGGGCAGCGAACTCGCCCAGTCGGGTGTGCCCTGAATCTTCCAGCCCGCCTTGCCGATCCACCCGAGGTGGGTCTCCAAGATCTGGCCGATGTTCATACGACGCGGCACACCGTGACTGTTCAGGATGATGTCCACCGGAGTCCCATCGGGCATGAACGGCATGTCCTCGGTGGGGAGGATCTTGCCGATGACACCCTTGTTGCCGTGGCGACCGGCCAGCTTGTCGCCGTCCTGGATCTTGCGCTGCTGCGCCACATAGACGCGCACGAGTTCATTGACGCCGGGCGGCAAGTCATCGTCGTCCTCGCGCGAAAACACCCGGATACCGATAACTTTGCCCGATTGACCATGCGGCACCTTCAGCGAGGTGTCGCGCACTTCACGCGCCTTCTCACCGAAGATCGCCCGCAACAATCGTTCCTCCGGGGTCAGCTCGGTCTCCCCCTTCGGGGTGACCTTGCCGACCAGGATGTCGCCGTGGCGCACCTCCGCACCGACGCGGATGATGCCGCGCTCGTCGAGATCGGCGAGCACTTCGTCGGAGACGTTCGGGATATCGCGGGTGATCTCCTCGGCACCGAGTTTCGTATCACGGGCATCGACTTCGTGCTCCTCGATGTGGATCGAGGTGAGCACGTCCTCTTCCACGAGGCGCTGCGACAGGATGATCGCGTCCTCGTAGTTGTGGCCCTCCCACGGCATGATCGCCACCAGCAGATTCTTGCCGAGCGCCATCTCACCGTTCTCGGTGCAGGGACCATCGGCGAGCACCTGACCGGACTCGACCCGCTGCCCCTCGTCCACGATCGGGCGTTGATTGACGCAATTGCCTTGATTCGAGCGGGCGAACTTGCGCAACCGGTAGCTCTTGCGGGTGCCGTCGTCGGCCATGACGGTGATGAAGTCGCCCGAAACCTCCTCGACCACACCGGCTTTCACATTGACGACCACATCGCCCGAATCGAGGGCGGCACGAAACTCCATACCGGTGCCGACAATCGGTGACTCGGAGCGGACCAGCGGCACGGCCTGGCGCTGCATGTTCGCACCCATAAGGGCACGGTTGGCGTCGTCGTGTTCGAGGAACGGAATCATCGCGGTCGCGACCGAAACCATCTGGCGCGGCGAAACATCCATATAGTCGACCTCGTCGGCCGGAACCGATTCGACTTCCTCGCCGAGGCGCCGGGCCAGGATCTTGTCCTCCACCAGGTATCCGTCCGCGTCGATCAGCGAATTGGCCTGCGCACGCACATACCGTTCCTCTTCGTCGGCGGTGAGGTACTCGACCTCATCGGTCACCCTGCCGTCGACCACCTTGCGGTACGGCGTCTCGATGAAGCCGAACGGGTTCACCCGCGCGTACACCGACAGGTAGCCGATCAGGCCGATGTTCGGGCCTTCCGGGGTCTCGATCGGACACATGCGGCCGTAGTGACTGTGGTGCACGTCGCGCAGTTCGAGGCTGGCGCGTTCCCGGGACAGACCACCGGGACCCAGCGCCGAGAGCCGACGCTTATTTGTCAGACCCGACAGCGGGTTGTTCTGGTCCATGAACACCGACAGCTGCGAAGTCCCGAAGAACTCCCTGATCGACGCGGTGACCGGACGGATATTGATCAGCGTCTGCGGGGTGATGGCTTCGACGTCCTGGGTGGTCATCCGTTCGCGGACCACCCGCTCCATCCGCGACATGCCGACCCGGATCTGGTTCTGGATCAACTCGCCGACCCTGCGCAGGCGACGGTTGCCGAAGTGGTCGATGTCATCGACCTCGACCGGAACCTCGACACCACCGGGCACCGTCATGGTCTTTTCGCCTGCGTGCAACCGGACCAGGTACTCGATGATCGCGATGAGATCCTCCTCGCTCAGCACCTGGTCCGTGGTGGTGCTGATGCCGAGTTTCTTGTTCATTTTGTAGCGACCCACGCGCGCCAGGTCGTAGCGCTTGTCCTTGAAGAACAGGTTCTCCAGGAGCGCTTGCGCGGACTCCTTGGTCGGCGGCTCACCCGGTCGCAGCTTGCGATAGACATCGAGCAGGGCATCGTCGGTGCCGACCGTATGGTCCTTCTCCAGGGTCGACATCATGACCTCGGAGAAACCGAAGCGCTGCGTGATCTGCTCGGAACTCCAGCCGAGCGCCTTGAGGAAGACCGTCACGGGTTGGCGGCGCTTGCGGTCGATGCGCACACCGACGGTGTCGCGCTTGTCGACATCGAACTCCAGCCAAGCACCACGCGACGGAATGACCCGCACTCCGTGCAGATCCTTCTCGGTGGCCTTGTCGACGCTGTGATCGAAATACACACCCGGCGAACGCACCAGCTGCGAGACGACGACGCGCTCGGTGCCGTTGATGATGAACGTGCCCTTGTCGGTCATCATCGGGAAATCACCCATGAAGACCGTCTGGCTCTTGATCTCACCGGTGTTGTTGTTGATGAACTCGGCGGTCACGAACAACGGCGCCGCATAGGTCATGTCCTTGTCTTTGCACTCATCGACAGAGGCCTTGACCTCCTCGAAACGAGGATCAGAGAAAGAAAGGGACATCGACCCGGAGAAGTCCTCGATCGGCGAAAGCTCCTCGAGCACCTCCTGCAGTCCGCCGGTCGAACTATCCACGCCGAGCTCGGCGGCGCGGGCTTCCCATTCCGGGCCGCCGATCAACCAGGCGAACGAATCGATCTGCACGTCGAGCAGGCCGGGGACCTCCAGTGGCTCCCGGATCCTGGCGAAGGAAATCCGTTTCGGTGCACCGACCGTCCGGCTCGATTCTGACAAGGTGCGTCCTTCCCCTCACGCAATGCGCGAACATCGCTTGTCTACTGACGAATTCCGCCCCGGCCGCGCACCCGAACGAAACTCGCGCACCACGAAGGAAACATCACCACAGCGGATGATGTTTACAACGATAGGTTCGTGAGGTGGACAGGAGGCAACCAGCGCAACGTCCAAAATTACACTCGCACTCACTGAATGTCGAGTGCGGAATCAGAATAGAAGCCAATGTTTTTGGGCCACGTCAGACCCGCGCTGAATTGCTTCCCATTTATAGAATAACTTGCGCATCCCGGCTGCGTCAAGGTTTTCGCCAGATTTCAGGCGATGGGCCGGTTCGTGGGCAGATTGACGAAGCTGGGCGCATCCGGATCGAGCTGCAGGTATTGAGTCTTGAGTTCGGTGGCGTTGAGCATCGGCCGAAAAGCCAACGCCTTCGGCACGTTTCCGGCGAACACATCCACCCGCAGCCGGTGGCCGGGCAACAAGACGGCCTGCGTCGGGATGACCGCGATATCCAGCGTCATCGGCTTTCCCGGCACGACGGGCAGCATGCTCTCCAGGGTGATCGGGTTGTACGGCGCGGTGTAATCGCCACTCGCCGAGCGCATACTGCGGGCCTCGTCCACCGCGCGCAGCGACGCGGTGAGCTGGCCGGTGGTCAACACCGTCGACGTGCCGTCGGGCGAGACATCGTTGACGGTGACGTCCCAATAGCCGTCCGTCGCATCGTGAACCGCATTGAGATGCACATTGATCGGCCCGGAGATCACCGTCGGCTCACTCATCTCCGCGCTGGTGAAGGTCAGCCCGTTACCCTCGGCGATGCGAGAGTCCTTGGCGCAGATATCGAATGGCGCGGCCAGACCGGCGGAGCCCTGAGCGGCATCGCGTGAGCACGCCATGGTCACCCCCGGCGACACCGGCAGCGCGATGCGCTCCTTCGGCTTCGTCGAGGACAGCGAGCCGTCGTGCACCGCATGCTCGGCGGTATCGCTCGACGTAGCGGACAGGTAGACACGGCGATGCGTGACACCCGTTTCCGGGAACTGCCCCAAGGTCTTCCAGCCCGAGCCCTGCTCCCACAGCGTGATCGGCCCGAAGTCGCCGATGCCGTTATCGATGCCCTTGAGCCACTTGTCGAACCACACCCGCTGCAGCACATCCAGCCGCGGCGGCGCGCCGACAGCACCCGTACCGGCACCCGGATTCGCATGATAGGTATCGCCGATCAGCAACTGCTTCTTCGCCTGTGGCAGTGGGATCACGTTGTAGAGTTTGGCCGCGCTGTTGGCGAAGATGTCGTGCCAGCCGCCGTACATGAAGGTGGGCACCGTAATTCGGTCGGGATGCCCGAGAATCCCCTGCCGGAATTCACTGTCGTCGTCGAGTGCGGCGGCCAGTGTCGTCGGCACCCGGTCCAGCGACGGGGTGAGCAGCGCCTGGGCCAGCAGATCGGAATTGGTTGCCGGATCGGCCATCCTGGCCTGGAGCCATTTCCAGTCGAAGGTGCCGTTGAGCATGGACTGCACGTCGGGAATCAACTTCGTCTGGTTCACATTGTTCAACCACAGCGGCAGGAAGGTCGTGCCGATACCGCCGCCCGGCGCGACGACATCGCGCATCAGATCACTACCCGCCTCCACCGGGAAGATGGCTTTCAGTGCGGCAGGGGCGTTTTCGGCCGCGCGCAGTTGATTGATGCCCGCATAGGAGCCGCCGCTCATACCGACAGTGCCGTTGGACCACGGCTGCTTCGCCGCCCAATCGATCACCTCGCGGGTGTCCAATTGTTCACGCTTGCCGAGCGTGTTCCAGTTGCCCTGGGAGAAGCCGGTGCCGCGGACGTCCGCGACTACCAGCGTGTACCCGCTGCGGATGAGATTGCGGTCGATGCCGAGCACGGTCTGGATCATGCCGCCGTCGAGTGCCTGCATCAGCTCGCCGAATCCGCTGATCGGCGTGCCGGACAGATTGAGGCGCCGGACCATATCCATGGTGAACGGCCGCAGTCCGGGCACGGCGAATGCCGAATCGACCAGATTGCTCATGAGTTTGGTGTAGGGCGTGAGGTTCACGATCGTCGGCAACGGCTGGCCGACCACCTTGTTCGCCGCATCGACGGGCCGATACACATTGGCCTTGAGTACGACCCCGTCGCTCATGCGAATCGGGACGTCCCAGTCGATATGGATATCGGGATACTGCTGCGGGCCGTCGTGCATGGCGGTCCATCGCTCGCCGAGGGCGCCGTCGATGCTTTGCTCAGCAGTCGCGGAGCCGCCGCCACTCGAAGCCAGTGCCACCACGGCCGCGACAACGGTCGCCAGTCGAGTCAAACGCATAAGCGCAGGTGCCACTCCATGCCCCGACAACTCGTGATCCCCTCTCGACTGGTACGCAGCATGTAGACAAGATCGCCCGATTCGACGCGCGACGACCATAGCAACCTATTGGCGAATATTCCGCTAGGTACGGTCCGTTCGGTTCGCCGAATTTCCCCGCAGACTCGCTGGACCCACAACACTGTGTGACCGAACCGTGACCGATCTACGTCGAATTACCGATCCGCGCTCCGCCCCACAGGTACACGCCTCCACTTCCAAGGCCCGGGCGGCGAGGTCATCATCTTGCCGATGGACGAATCCGCGAACTGAACTATTTCGGCAGTTCGAGGCGATCCGTGATGCCGTCGAGCAGGCTGGTCAGCGTCCACTCGACGGGGTCTACGCCGCCAGCGGTGGTACGCGCGGCGAGCCAGCGGGCGAAGGCCGGGTAGCGACCGTCGGCGAGGATCGGGGCCAGCATCGGTTGCGCGGCGGCGGCCAACTCGTCGTCGGTGCGCAGTCCGGAACGGGCTCGCATGCGGTTCTCCTCGGCGAGTTGCAGTGCGGCGCCGATGAGATGGCCGTCCACGGCGGCGGTGATCAGCGTCATATCGTCGGCGGCGATATCGAGGGGCTCCAACAGGGCGAAGCGGAAATCGAAGTAGCGCAGCGCATTCGGCCCGAGCGGCGGGCGCGTGTGCACGAGCTCACCGAACCAGAGGTGGCGCTGGATCACCGACCAGGTGGCCAGCGAAAGCTCTTCGAGCGCGGTACGCCAATGGCCCGAAGGTGTTGTAGGTAGCGGAATCTCGCCGTAGACGGCGTCGATCATCAAGTCGACCAGCCCATCCTTGCTGCCGACATAGCGATACAGCGACATCGGCGTGGACGCACCGACCGCCGTTGCGATCCGCCGCATGGTCAGCGCCCGCGCGCCCTCGGCATCGGCCACGGTCAATGCCGCACGCAGGATGCTCGCCCGGCTCAGCGTCGTGGTCGGTCGACCCGGCGGTTCGGGTAGCGACCAGATCAATGGTCCGGGCGGCGACGGATCCTCGCTCATGCCTCCACCTCGCTGGCGCTCGGTTCCGGCACGAGCGAGTGCTCGGCTGTGTTGATGGTTCGCTCGCTCACCGCCACCTCCTTGCCGGGCATTCAACCATTCGTATACAAAGTACACATGATGTACAACGTACACGAACCTCGTGTTCTCATCGTCGGCGGCGGACTGGTCGGATTGTCGGCCGCGCTGTTCCTGCGCCGGCAGGGCGTGGCAACGGTGCTGGTCGAACGCAGGCCGACCACCTCACCGCAACCCAAGGCCCGGCGCATCAATATCCGGACCATGGAACTGTTCGGCCAGCTCGGCATTGCCGAGGAGGTACTGGATGCGGCTCGCGACCTCGCAGCGCACCAGCACTTCGCGGCCGGTCCGACGCTCGCGCAGGCCGAACGGATTCCCTTCACACTGCCCGGCGGGGTGCCGGACTGGTCGACCATCACCCCGGCCACCGCGTGCCTGTGTGCCCAGGATCTGCTTGAGCCGGTGCTGCGACGCATCGCGGTGGCTCGCGGCTGCGATGTGCGGTTCGGCGTCGAGCTCACGGACTTCGCCGACGAGCCCGAGGGCGTCACCGCCACGATTCGCGCCGCCGACGGCATGGTCGAGCGGTTGCGCGCGGACTATCTGATCGCGGCCGACGGTGCGTCGAGTCCGATCCGAGAGCGGCTCGGCATTCCGCGCGATGGTCGTGGCACGCTCGGCCGAGCCGTCAATGTCTACTTCCGCGCCGATCTCGCCGAGTTGGTGCGCGGCCGCGAATTCAACCTCTGCCAGATCGAGAATGCCGATGCGCCAGGAGCTTTCGCCTCGATCGACGGCTCGCAGCGTTGGATATTCACCACCACCGAGGGAGTCGACCGTCCGCTGGATGAATGGCCGAGCGTATTGCGAACGGCCATCGGTGTTCCCGATATGCCGATCGAGCTGCTCAGCGTATTGCCTTGGGAGCCGGGCATGTTCGTCGCCGAGCAATACCGTGCGGGCCGCGTCTTCCTGGCCGGTGACGCCGCTCATGTCATGCCGCCCTTCGCCGCCGCGGGCGCGAATACCGGCATCGAGGACGTGCACAACCTCGCCTGGAAGCTGGCGGCCGTCCTGCGCGACGAGGCCGATCCGGCATTGCTGGACACCTACCACACCGAGCGCCGCCCGGTCGGCTGGTACATCGCCGATCAGTCGAGCATCCGAACCGCCGACCTGCGCACCATGAACCGCGAAGCCACCGACGCCACACCACTCGCCGATCCGATCGCCCTGATCCTGGGCAATCGCTACCGCGCGGGGGCGCTCGTCGACGACGGCAGCTCGCACACCATGGCGCATCTCGATCTCACCGGCCAACCCGGCTCTCGACTGCCCCATCGCCGGCTGCCAGACGGTCGCTCCACACTCGACCTCATCGCGACGTCCTGCGCTCTCCTGGTCGGCCCGGCAGGCACCGCATGGAAAACCGAGCTACCGCTGGAAATCCATGAGCTGGACCAGGATTGGCCCGCCACCGTCGGCCTCTCCCCCACCGGCGCAATGCTCGTGCGCCCCGATCAGATCATTGCCTGGCGCATGCCGAGCCTGCCGAGCGAGCCGGCCGCCGAGCTGAACGCCGCCCTGGATCGCATACTGCGATGACGTCATCTCGGCGGCGTCCCGATGGTCTGGACTTGCCTTCCATCCCAATGGAATTGGACCGGCGTGAGCGTGCCGTCGGGGCAGGCATTGCAGCTGCCGGGCGTTTTGTAGACCACGCCGACGGTGTCATCGGTCGTGCGACCCGGATCCAGCGAAGTGAACCCGAGACTCTCCCGCGTGCCGGTACCGACGAAGTCGCCCTTGTGGAACAGCAGCACTTGATTCGGCGAACTACCGGTCGCGCCCTCGACCGTAATGATCACGGCCGACAGCGTGACGCACGGATCGAAGGTGCCCTCGAATCCGGCCGGATCAGTGGACCACGGCACCTTGGTGATCGGATCGACGGGCAGCGCCGCGATAGCGGCACCGATAACCGGCGCGGTCAGATCGACGCCGCATTTCGCCGTCGGCGCTGTACTCGACGTGGTCGCCACCGTAGTTGTCGGTCCGTAATCGGTTATCCGGCCATCGTTGTCGTCTGAGCTGCACGCGGTCAGACCGAGGAGTCCGATACCGAGGGTGAGCAATACGAGCCGATAGATCTGCATCAAGGGAAGGCCCCTTCAGGTCGGACGAGTATCTCGATCGCGCTCCGTACACCATCATCGCATCGTCTGATCCGGCGATCGCTGCGGCCGGGGCTCCCACGGGTGGGGTCGCCGCCCGGACAGTGAGTCGATAACGTCGATATCCGTCCGAGTCCTGATGAGGAGATCTGAATGGGTTCAACGATTTTCGCCGTGTTCCTACCGCTGGCCCTGGCGCTGGTGATGTTCGGACTCGGGTTGACCTTGACCGTCGACGATTTCGCCAGGGTGCTGCGGTATCCCAAGGCGGCGGTGGTCGCGCTGGTGTGCCAGATGATCGTGCTGCCCGCGATCTGCCTGGGTCTGGTCTATCTGTTCCGGCTCGAGGGTGCGCTGGCCGTCGGGGTGATGTTGCTCGTCGCCTCGCCGGGCGGGCCGTCGGCGAATCTGTTCAGCCATATCGCCGGTGGCAATGTGGCCCTGAATATCACGCTGACGGCCATCAATTCGATTCTCGCCGTCTTCACCCTGCCGCTGGTGGTCACGCTGTCGTTCACGCTGTTCATGGACGATGACGCCGCGATCGGGCTGCGGCCGGATAAGTTCGCCCAGGTGTTCGCGATCGTGCTGGTTCCGGTCGCGGTGGGGATGTGGGTGCATCGCCGGTTCGCCGATTGGGCCGAGCGGATGCGTAAGAATGTCAAGATCGTCTCGGCGGTGGTGCTGCTGCTGGTCGTGGTGGCGGCGGTGGGGCGCGAGTTCGACACGCTGACCGAGAACATCGGCAAGCTCGCCACCCTCAGCCTGCTGCTGTCGACGCTGAGCTTCGTCATCGGGTACACCGTGCCGCGCTTGTTCCGGGTGCAGACCGATCAGGCGATCGCCTCGGCGATGGAGATCGGCATCCACAACGGCGCGTTGGCCATCGCGGTCGCCTCCAGTGTGCTGCACAATTCGCAAATGGCGGTGCCGCCCGCGGTCTACGGGGTGCTGATGAATGTTCCCGCCGCCATCGCCGCATTCTTGTTGGCGCGGCAGCTGCGCCGCGCGGCTCCCACACCGATTCCGGCCGCCACCGGCTAGGGCAACCGAGCGCGGCCTGGGTAGCCTTTGCGTGTTCGACGTCAGGTGAGAGGACCCCAGTTCGCGATGCGACCGCTCGGCACAGACGATCCCACGCGGATCGGGGACTACCGGTTACTCGGCCTGCTCGGTGCGGGCGGTATGGGCCGGGTGTACCTCGGTCGCAGCGCGGGTGGGCGCACCGTCGCGGTGAAGGTGATCCGGCCGGATCTGATCGGCAACGAGTTCCGGGAGCGGTTCCGGCGCGAGGTCACCGCGGCGCGGCGGGTCGGCGGGAAGTTCACCGCGCCGGTGCTCGACGCGGATGTGGATTCGACGCCGCCGTGGCTGGCGACCGGCTACGTGGCCGGCTTCTCGTTGACCGATGCGGTCGAGCAGTTCGGCACGTTCAGCGAGAACACGCTGCTGGTGCTCGCGCACGGTCTGGCCGAGGCATTGATCGCCGTGCACGGTGCGGGGATCGTGCATCGCGATCTGAAACCGTCCAATGTGCTGCTGGCCGTGGACGGTCCGAAGGTGATCGACTTCGGCATCGCGCGCGGCGCCGAGGACAGCGCATTGACGACCACCGGAAATGTCATCGGCTCACCGGGATTCATGTGTCCGGAGCAGGTGGTCGGACCGACCATGGGACCCGAAGGTGATGTATTCGCTCTCGGCGGCGTGCTCGTCTACGCCGCGACCGGGCAGGGGCCCTTCGGTGCAGGCGAGACCGTGCAGATGCTGTATCGGGTGGTGTACGAGGAGCCGCGGCTGACGGCCGTGCCGGACCGGCTGCGACCGCTCATCGCGGCGTGCCTGAACAAGGATGTGGCGGCGCGCCCGACACCGCAGCAGTTGCTCGATCAGCTTGCCGAACTCGGGGTTCCGGAACGCGGCGGCTGGCTGCCCGCGCCGGTGCTCGAAGAGGTGAGCAGGCGGGCGGTTGCGCTGCTCGATCTGGAATCCGGGCCGGTCGAGGCGGTCGGACCGGATCCGGCGCGGTCGGCGGCGACGATTTCGCGGCCGTTGCCGCAATCGAATCCGGGTCCGCACACACCGCCGCACACGCTGTCCCGGCCTGCGGCCGATACGGTGGCTTGGCAATCCGGAAATACCGCATGGCAATCCGGACCCCCTGGGCCGCAAGCCAATTCGAGCCGTGTGTACGCGCCGTATCCGCCCGCGCAGGACCAGTCGGGGCCACAACCCGCCTACTATTACCCGCCGACTGCGCCGAAAAGTCGTTCACGTCGGACCGCATGGATCGTCGCGGCCGTGGTGGTCGGTCTCATCGTCGCGGGCGGCGCATTCCTCATCGGCACGCAGCTGACCGACAAGTCCTCCGATTCCGCCGCGACAGTAGGCACTTCGGCGGTGGTCACCTCCGTCGCTCCGACGACCACCGCGACGACGCCGACCTCCGCGACAAGCACGTCGGCAGCGGCCACGGATTCGGCGACACCCGAAGCGTTCGTCGGTAAGTGGACCGGCACGGCACGGGATGCGCTCGCCACCTTCGATATCGAGTTGACCATCCACGACGGGAAAATCGGTGAGGAGATCGCCACCTCGGCCAATACCGGCCAGGCATCGCGCAGCCGGTGCGAACGCGCCGAACGTCTGACCAATGCCACCGACACCCAGCTCACCTTCGTGGCACGGCTCAGCGGTGGCGCGAGTGGGTGCATGGACGAAGGGTCGACCTCGAAGGTCATCCTGCAGCCGGACGGTTCGGTCACCTACAGCTTCAGCGGCGGCTTCAGCGGTGTGCTGGGCGATGTCACCGGCACCCTGCACAAGAACTGACGGGCGTGCTGCGTCGGGCGCGCCTTCCGACGCTTGCGACACCGATCGTTCATCCTGTGGACCGACAATGAGCTGTATCCGTGTGAAGGGATCATTCGAATGCGCGTAGTAGCCGAGGTGCTGGTCGGCCTGGTGGCGTTGCTGCACATCTACATCCTGGTCATGGAGATGTTCCTGTGGACCACGCCGCGGGTCCGCGCGTCCTTCGGCAGCACCGCCGAATTCGCCGCGCAGACCAAGGTTCTGGCCGCCAACCAGGGCCTCTACAACGGCTTCCTGGCGGCCGGTCTGATCTGGGGCATCATCGCCTCGGACCCGGTCGGATTCGCCGCGATGATCTTCTTCACCGCATGCGTTGTCGTCGCAGGGATCTACGGTGCGGCGACCGCGAACCGTCGGATCCTGTTCGTCCAAGCGCTGCCCGGAGCGATCGCCCTTGTCGCGGTGCTGATCGCGGGCAGCAACTAACGCTTGCCGAACCGTCGACGCGCGCGAGCTCGCTCGATGGCCGCAGCCCAGGACAGATTCGCGATGGCACTTGCCTCCCGGACCACGGCACGCGGATCGGCAGTGAGCAGATCGACACCCTCCCGACCAACGAGCCCGGTCACCTTGCGCCGCGTCGCCGAACTCGCCTTGCTCATATGGCCGCTGTCGAAAGGCGGCTGGGGATCGTATTCGATCATCAATTGGATCGCCTCGGCCTGGTCCTTGCCAGCGATCTCACCCACCAGCCACAGCCCGAGGTCGATTCCGGCCGAGACGCCCGCGGCGGTGACGATCTTGCCGTCGCGCACGATTCGTTCCTCGGCGCGTGGTTCGGCACCGAGCGCCTTCAGCATCGGCAAACCGGCCCAATGCGATGTCGCGGGCTTACCCTTCAGAATCCCGGCGGCGGCGAGGATCACCGATCCGGTGCACACCGAGGTGGTCCAGGTCGAGGTCTCGTGCACCTGACGCAGCCAGGCGAGCAGCTTTTCGTCGGCCGCCGTGGCCGCGGTCGCCGGACCCGAGCCGCCGATGAGCACAATATCGGGCGATGGCGTCTCATCGAGGGAGTGCGTCGCGCCGAGCAGCAGCACACCGCTGTCGGTGGTGATCGGTCCCGGCTCGTGCCAGACGAAACGCAGCCGCGCACCCGGCAGCATCCGCAGCACCTCGTAAGGCCCGATCACATCGAGCGCGGTCATACCCGGATAGACGACGATGGCGATCTGCATTGATCTTCCCTCCCGTGGATCCCGCCCTCGACAGTAGCCGTGACGTCACGGCGTATGGCAGACCAGCATGTAAGCAGGCACGATCGAGACAGCACCGCCGAACGATCAGTCGGAGGGATACGCATGCGGAAATTCATCGGATTCGCGATCGCCGTGCTGATGATCGGCGCGGTGGCCGGATGCGGCAGCGATTCCGGCGCCGGGCCGGACATTGTCACGAGCACCGCGCCCAGCACGCCGTCGGGTGTGCCGGATCTGGCCGCGGGGGAGGAAATCGTGCACGGCATCAATGTGCCGTGGGGACTGGCCTTCCTGCCCGAAGGCGGGGCCCTGGTCGCGGAGCGGGATACCGGCCGAATCATGCGGGTGGTGTCTGGCCGCGAGCCCGAGCAGGTGTACCAGGTTCCGAATGTGGTCGCGCGCGGCGAGGGCGGTCTGCTCGGACTTGCCGTCGCTGCGGATTATGCCGAAACACGGTATGTCTATGCGTATTTCACCGCTGCCGAGGACAATCGGATCGTGCGATTCCGGCTCGATGGGCAGCCAGAGGTCATCTTCGCCGCTATTGCCAAGGCCGGGAACCACAATGGCGGCCGGATCGCGTTCGGGCCCGACGGCATGCTGTATGTCGGAACCGGAGATGCGGGGCAGGGCGCCAGCTCTCAGGATCCGGCGAGCCCCAATGGCAAGATCCTGCGGCTGACACCCGATGGCGCTGCGGCACCGGGCAATCCGACGTCCGGTTCGCCGGTTTACAGCCTGGGGCATCGCAATGTACAAGGTCTGGCTTGGGATCGGGCAGGCAGATTCTTCGCCGCGGAGTTCGGCCAGAACGCCTTCGACGAGATCAATCTGATCGAGCCGGGTCGCAACTACGGCTGGCCCATCGTCGAAGGCAAAGGCGGCACCGATCGGGGATTCACCGACCCCGAAGTCATTTGGAAACCTTCGGAGGCATCGCCGTCCGGCATTGCCATCTCCGGCGACACCCTCTATGTCGCGGCGCTGCGCGGCGAGCGATTGTGGACGGTTCCACTGCACGACGGCACACTGGGCACACCGCAGGCCCAAGTGCCCGACCTGGGCCGCCTGCGCACGGTGGCAATTGCCCCGGACGGTGCACTGTGGCTGACCACCTCCAACACGGACGGCCGCGGTGACGTCCGTGCCGGTGACGATCGGATCATCCGCTTCCCCGCGCGCTGAGTTCCCTTACTTGACAACCTTTCCGACTGAGCGCAGATCGCGGCGCAGCAGAGCGGTCTCCCTGGCGTAGCCACGGCGGCCGAATACTCGATACAGCAGCCGGACCGGAGCCGGGATATGTCCGGCGAATTCCGACCACTCGCGCTCATCGGCCTCCTCGGCGATATGACCGAGGAATGCCAGGGCCCGCCCCTTCGAAAACGACGCCATACCGCGCTTGCCGAGTTCGGCCCACTCCGACTCGGTCAAGGTCTCGGCCACCATCGGCAGTACCGAATCTTCCTCGAGGCGAAGATGTTCGGTGAGCGCCTCATGTAGTCTACGTAGCCCCTCGACCAGCAGATCCGCCGTTTCCGCACCGCCCTGATGTTCCCACTCGGACAATTCGGAATCGACGCGGCGCATGAGCGCATCGACCTCTTCGTGCTGGGTCCGCATAAGATCGATCAGCGTCGAATCCAACTCCGCCCAACGCAGTTTCGGCCAAACCAGCTCGTCCTCATTGCTGTGATGATGATGCAGGGCGGCGAGCATCTCGCGCGCATGTGCGCTCACCCGCGCTACCTGTTCGGCATCCATGGGCGAGGTCGCCTCGACAATGTCTGCCAGCAAACGGAATTCGCGTCGGAACACCCGGTGCACCAGCACCATGTCGTGGGTATCACAACCCGGCGGCTCGGTCGCCCGGCGGCTCATAACACCTGCTCCAGCGCAGACACAAGATCCCCGATAGTCATTTAGTTCCTCCCGATACTAAATGCACTCCTGTGCAATAAGTGCAACTTAGTATAGTTTTGGCCGAGGTAACACTGTCAAGATGTCACGCGGAGGACACGCAGCGAATGACCGAGCACCGCGCCCGGGTCAGCGAGACCACCCAGGTCGAGGAAACCGCCCAGCTCACTTCGGGCCGCGTCGCCCAGCGCCGACGCACCCGCAAAGCCATCGTCGACGCCTCCATGACACTGCTGAACCGCGGCATCGAACCCTCGGTCAACGACATCGCCGCCGCTGCGGACGTGTCCAGACGCACCGTCTACCTGCATTTCCCCACTCTCGACCAGTTGATGCTCGACGCCACCATCGGCCTGCTCAGCGCGAATACCGACGAGGCGCTGACGAATATCCATTCCGCGGACCCGCGCGTGCGTATCGCCGAACTGGTGCGAGCGATGGGCGCGGAGATCACCGAGCTGCTGCCGATGGGACGGCGGTTGGTGAAGCTCACCGTCGACCCGCCCACGGAGGACGCACCACGACGTGGGCATCGCCGGGTGCGTTGGATCGAATGGGCGCTCGAACCATTGCGTGACCGCATGTCCCAGCGGCAGTTCGACGATCTCGTGTCGAGTATCGCGCTCGTGGTGGGTTGGGAGGCCTTCATCGTACTGATCGATGTGCGCGGGCTCGAGCCCGATGCGGCCGTCGAGGTATGTGCCGGCACCGCAACGACTCTCGTGGATGCCGCGCTACGCTCGCTCGAAAACTCATAGGCCGCACCGGGTCATCCCGCGGCACCCGGCCATTCAGCCATTGGTATGCGTTGGCCCGAACGCCAGACGGCCAGCGTCAGAGGGACGCCCGGACGGTAGGCAATATGGGTGACCGAGGGAGCGTCGAGCACCTGAAGATCGGCTCGGGCGCCCACCTCGATGACTCCGACATCGTTGCGGCGCAATGCTTTCGCGCCCGCAGCGGTGGCCGCGTACACCGCTTCGGCGATCGAGAGGCCCATCTGGAGTACGGCCGTAGTGACGCAATAGGCCATCGATGTGGTGTAGGAACTGCCCGGATTGGCATTGGTGGCCAGGGCGACGGTCGCGCCCGCGTCGAGCAGTGCGCGGGCGGGAGCGAGGGGTTGACGGGTGGACAGGTCGCAGGCGGGCAGGACGGTGGCGACGGTGTCCGACGCGGCAAGGGCCTCGATATCGGCGTCGGTGAGGTAGGTGCAGTGATCCACGCTGGCCGCGCCGTGGCGGACGGCCAGTTGCACGCCGGGGCCGGTGCCCAATTGGTTGCCGTGCACGCGTAGACCGAGGCCGCGTGCGGCGGCGGCCCGCAGGACGCGATCGGACTGGTTCTCGTCGAAAGCGCCTGTCTCGCAGAAGACATCGGCCCAGCGCACATGCGGTGCGACCGCGTCGAGCATATCGCCACAGACCAGGTCCACGTAGGTTTCGGCATCGGCACCGGGCGGCACCAGGTGTGCGCCGAGGTAAGTCACCTCGTCGACGATGGCGGCGGCGATGCTGGCCGAGCGTGCCTCGTCGGGCACGCTCAGGCCGTATCCGGTCTTGGTCTCCAGGCACGTCGTCCCCTGGCGGTAGGCCTCGGTGACGTGGCGACGCAGGTTGGCCGAAAGCTGGTCGTCCGAGGCGCTTCTGGTGGCGGCGACAGTCGTTGCGATACCACCGGCACGGTAGGGCTGACCGGCCATTCTGGCCTCGAATTCGGCGGTGCGATCACCGGCGAAGACCAAGTGGGTGTGGCTGTCGACCCAGCCAGGTAGCGCGGCGCGGCCGCCGATATCGACCCGATCATCGGCGGCGGGTGCGGAGCTCGCCGGGCCGATCCAGGCGAAGCGTTCATCGTCGAGCACCACTGCGGCATCGTGCAACGGGCCGTCCGGTGCGTTGGTCGTCAGCTCACCGATTCCTGTGATCAGAGTCGACACGGTGCCCTTTCTGTGGGTGCGGATACTGGTCATTGCGGCGAGCGATCACGGTGGAACAAGGCCCGAATCTCGTCTCGCAGCACAATTTCGGGGTGTTGCACTAGTACATGGCGGCCCTCGGAGACCACCTGCCGCCCGCCGATCAGCACCTCGCGGATATCGGTTGCCGAAGCGGCGAACAGTGCGGCCGCGGGTTCGCTGCCCGCGGTCCGGATCGATTCGAGCTCGACGGTGACCAGATCGGCCGCCGCACCCGCTTCGATGCGACCTGCTTCCGGCCAGCCGATGGATGCGTGATCTGTTGCCGCACCGAACAACTCCGCAATCTCGAATCGTCCGCGCGTGTGAGAGGCGAGACGTTCGTTCAACTCCAGCGCACGCCACTCCTCGAAGCCGTCCACGACCGCGTGACTGTCGGTGCCGAGGCACAGCCGGACTCCGGCGTCGAGAAGTTCGCGGGCGGGACCGATGCCGTCGCCGAGGTCGCGTTCGGTGGTCGGGCAGAAGCATGCCCGCGACCTTGCCTCGGCCAGCATCTGAATATCGGCGGTGCTCATATGAGTGGCATGCACGGCCACCGTATCCGGCCCGAGCAACCCGCTATCCGCCAACAGCGCGGTCGGCGTAAGCCCGTGTGCAGCAAGGCAATCACGATTCTCGGCGGGTTGTTCGGACAGGTGGACGTGCACCGGCCGACCTTCGGCCTGTTGAGCGACCACGGCCAGTGCTTGCGGAGGCACCGCGCGCACCGAATGTGCGGCCACACCGGTGCGCACCAGTTCCGACTCCGGTTTGAACGCGGCCGCGCGCTCGGCCCAGGCAGCCGCATCACCGTCACTGAAGCGACGCTGGTGCTCGTCGGGAGGCTGACCGAATCCGCCACTGAGATAACAGGTATCGAGCAGGGTAAGCCGTATTCCAGCGTCCTGTGCCGCCGCGACCAGGGCCGCACTCATCGCATTCGGATCGGTATAGGCCACACCGCCGGGCGCGTGATGCAGATAGTGGAACTCACCGACGCTGGTGTATCCGGCGAGCACCATCTCCGCGTACACCCCCCGCGCGAGCCGGTAATAGGAGTCGGGATCCAGGCGATCTGCGACCGCGTACATCCGTTCGCGCCACGTCCAGAACGAGCCCCGGCCATGGTGGGTACGTCCACGCAAGGCGCGATGGAAAGCGTGTGAGTGCGCATTCGCGAAACCAGGAACGGTCAAGCCGTGCAACACATTTCCATTCGGCTCGGTTTCCCGTACCACCGAGCGGATTGTCGATCCGGCGACATCGATCGTCACCCGTTCGGCCAATCCGTCCGGTAGCCAGGCATATTCGGCCCAATAGACGCTCATTCGGCCGAACTCCCGCACATCGGAATCCGGTCACGCCGATCCGACACCTGCACCTGTGTCCAGTGGTCAGCGCTCATTTCGCCAAGTCCTCGAGCACACGAGCCAGGCTCGCGGCACCGAAGTCCACATCCGCGGGTTCAGAATATTCCTGCGGCGCATGGCTGATGCCGGTCGGGTTGCGGACATAGAGCATGCCGGAAGGCACGTGCGCCGCCAGAATGCCCGCATCGTGTCCGGCGCCGGTCGGTAGGGCGGGCACGCCGCCGAGTACCGCGTCCATTCGGCCCCGCAACGTCTCGTCGAAAACGACGTCGTCCGAATACGATTCCTCGGACACGGTGACCTCGCAGCCCTCGGCGGCCGCTGCCTCGCGTGCGAATCCGGCGATATCCTCGACCAATGCGGCGGTGCGTCCGTCTCCGGCGACGCGCGCATCCAGCCACAGATCCACCGTCGAGGCAATGACATTCGTGCCGCCCGGTGTGGGTATCAGCTTGCCGACGGTTGCTCTGGCATCGTCGGTGGCCGCGGCTACCCGGCGGGCAGCCGCGATCACGGCGGCCGCGGGCAGCATCGGATCGTGGCGGTCGGGCATGCGGGTCGCGCCCGCGTGGTTGCCCTGTCCGATGAAGGAGAACCGGTAGCGGCCGTGCGCGATGATGCTGCTACCGGTGGCGACCGCGCTGTCCAGGTCGATCAGCCCGCGTCCCTGTTCGACATGCAATTCGACGAAGCAGCCGATACTGGCGAGAGCTTCGGGATCAGCGCCGAAGCGCTCCAGGTCCTGCCCCGCTTTGGCCGCCGCCTCGGCGAAGGTGATCCCGGCGGCGTCCCGCAGTCCGCGAGCACGGTCGGCGTCGATGGCACCGGTGAGCAGTCTGGATCCCAGACACGGCACCCCGAAACGTCCGCCCTCCTCCTCCGCGAACACCAATAGCGCAAGCGGCTTCGCGGGAGTGAAACCCTCGGCGCGCAAGATATCCACCGCGGCGAGTGCGCTCGTCACTCCGAGCGGGCCGTCGAACGCACCGCCGCCGGGCACCGAGTCCAGATGACTCCCAGTGACCACCGCACCGGAACCGGGCCTCCCCCACCACGCCCAGATGTTCCCGTTGCGGTCGGTTGTCACATCCAGACCGCGCCGGGCCGCCTGCTCGATGAACCAGTCACGCAATTCCAGTTCGGCACGGTCGAAGGCGTGTCGGGAGTATCCGCCGTGCTGCGTATCCCGGCCCACATCGGCAATTTCGGCGAGCAGTCCGTTGGCTGTCACTTGTTCTCCTGCATCGGGATTCGCACGCCACGCTCCTCGGCGACCGCGCCGGCCCGCTCGTACCCGGCATCCACATGCCGAATCACGCCCATACCGGGGTCATTGGTGAGCACGCGCTCGATCTTCTGCCCGGCCAGCGCGGTTCCGTCGGCGACACAGACCTGTCCGGCGTGGATGGACCGGCCCATGCCGACGCCACCACCGTGGTGGATCGACACCCAACTGGCGCCCGAAGCGGTGTTGACCAGTGCGTTGAGCAGCGGCCAGTCGGCAATGGCATCGGACCCGTCGGCCATGGCCTCGGTTTCGCGATACGGCGAGGCGACGCTGCCGGAGTCGAGGTGGTCACGGCCGATCACCACCGGAGCCTGCAACTCGCCATTGGCGACCATCTCGTTGAAGCGGAGTCCGGCCAGGTGCCGTTCACCGTAGCCGAGCCAGCAGATGCGGGCCGGAAGTCCTTGGTAGGCGACGCGTTCCCCGGCCATCGTGATCCAGCGGCGCAGGGATTCGTTCTCCGGGAACAGTTCCAGCATGGCGCGATCGGTCGCGGCGATATCCGCCGGATCGCCGGACAGCGCGGCCCAGCGGAATGGCCCCTTGCCCTCGCAGAACAGCGGCCGGATGTAGGCGGGCACGAATCCCGGGAAGTCGAAGGCCCGCTCGCAACCACCGAGTTTCGCCTCGCCGCGCAGTGAATTGCCGTAGTCGAAGACCTCGGCACCGCGATCGAGGAAACCGAGCATCGCATCGACGTGTTCGGCCATGGATTCGCGCGAGCGGTCGGTGAATTCGTCAGGCTTCTTCGCGGCGTAATCGGCCCAGTCTTCGAGTGCGACACCACGCGGCAGGTATGCGAGGGGGTCGTGCGCCGAGGTCTGGTCGGTGACGATGTCGATCTCGACTCCTGCCGCCAACAGCCTCGGCAGCACCTCGCAGGCATTGCCGATCAGACCGACCGACAATGCCTTTCGCTCCTTGCGCGCCTTCGAGACCCGACGCACCGCATCATCGAAATCAGTGGCGATCTCGTCGAGATAGCGGTCGTGCACCCGGCGCTCGGCACGCGCAGGATCGCATTCGACGACCAGGGCGACACCGCCGTTCATGGTGACGGCCAGCGGCTGTGCACCACCCATGCCGCCCAAACCCGCTGTGAGCGTGAGAGTTCCGGCGAGCGTGCCGCCGAAACGCTTATCCGCCACCGCTGCGAAGGTCTCGTAGGTTCCCTGCAGAATGCCCTGGGTGCCGATGTAGATCCACGAACCCGCGGTCATCTGCCCGTACATGGTGAGGCCGAGCGATTCCAGTCTGCGGAACTCGGGCCAGGTCGCCCAGTCCCCCACCAGATTCGAATTGGCGATCAGTACCCGCGGCGCCCATTCATGCGTCCGGAATACGCCGACGGGCTTACCCGACTGGACCAGCAGGGTCTCATCGGCCTCGAGTGTGGTGAGCGTGCGGGTGATCGCATCGAAACTTGCCCAGTTCCGCGCCGCCTTACCGGTACCGCCGTACACGACCAGGTCCTGCGGGCGCTCCGCGACCTCGGGGTCGAGATTGTTCTGCAGCATCCGGAGTGCGCCCTCGGTCTGCCAGTTCTTGGCCGTCAGTTGCGTGCCACGTGCCGCGCGCACTGTCCGTGTCATCGGATTGCCTCCATATCAACGAATTTCCCGTCCGCCCCGCAGGTCGATGCCGCATGGCTACTGGTGATCTCGTATGACCATGTGCGCGAGCCTGATTCGCCGTGCGGGAATCGGATTTCTTCGGGTGTTGTCAAGGGAGCTCACTTTCCTGAGGTGCCGAGGTGGGGTGTGACCGCGCCCAGCAGTTCGCCGGAACGGACCAGTTCCGCCGCGGCGGCGATTTCCGGGGCGAGGTGTCGGTCCGGTCCCGGGCCGTCGACCTCGGTGCGAAGCAGGGCGAGGGCCGCCGCGGTTGCCGGGCCAGGACGCAGCGGGGCCCGTAAGTCCAATGCCCTTGCAGCCGTGAGATATTCGATGGCGAGCACGGTGGCCAGACCGTCGACGGCCCTGCGCAACTTGCGCGCGGCCGACCAGCCCATCGACACATGGTCTTCCTGCATCGCGCTGCTCGGAATCGAATCCACCGAGGCCGGCATCGCGAGGCGCTTGAGCTCGCTGACGATTCCCGCTTGGGTGTACTGCGCGATCATATGGCCGGAATCGACACCCGGATCGGCTGCGAGGAAGGCCGGAAGGCCGTGCGAGCGTGCGACATCCAGCATCCGGTCGGTGCGCCGCTCGGCCATGCTGGCGACATCAGCGACCGGAATGGCCAGGAAGTCCAGGACATACGCCACCGGAGCACCATGGAAGTTGCCGTTGGATTCCAGCCTGCCATCGGCGAGCACGACGGGATTGTCGATCGCCGAGGCCATTTCGCGCTCAGCGACCAGTTCGGCGTGCGCGAGGGTGTCGCGGGCGGCACCGTGCACCTGTGGTGCGCAACGCAACGAATACGCGTCCTGCACCCGGTTGCAGTCCGGACCCCGGTGGCTGGCAACGATTTCCGATCCCGCGAGCGCGGCCGCCATGCGCCGCGCCGAGAGGGCTTGGCCGGGATGCGGGCGCAGCGCCTGCAGATCATCGGCGAAGACCCGGTCGGTGCCGAGCAGTGCCTCGACACTCATGGCGGCGGTGATATCGGCGACGTCGAGCAGTTGGCGCAGGTCATTGATCGCGAGCGCCAGCATGCCGAGCATGCCGTCCGTGCCGTTGGTCAGCGCGAGGCCTTCCTTCTCGGCAAGGGTCACCGGCTTGATTCCCTTGGCGCGCAAGGCTTCCGCCGCTGTAACCACGTCTCCAGCGGGATCCGTGACCTCGCCCTCCCCCATCAGCGCCAACGCGACCGCGGCCAGTGGCGCGAGATCGCCGGAGCAGCCCAGCGATCCGAACTCGTGCACCACCGGCGTAATGCCCGCATTGATCAAGGCAGCCAAGGTGAGTGCCGTCTCCGGTCGCACACCGGTATGCCCAGTGGCCAGCGTGCGCAGCCGCAGCAGCATCATGGCGCGCACTACCTCTGTCTCGACCGCGGCACCTGCGCCTGCCGCGTGCGAGCGGATCAGCGACCGCTGTAGCGCGGCCCGGCTCTCCGGCGGAATGTGCCGGGTGGCCAGTGCACCGAAGCCGGTGGAGACGCCGTAGGTCGGGACCGTGCCCGCCGCCAGCGCGTCGACATGCCGGCGTGCGTCGGTCAGCCGCTTCTCAGCGGCCTCGCTGAATCGAACTTCCGCGCCGTCGCGGGCAACGGCGACGATGCGTTCGACGGTCAGCGGCCCGTCCAGCTCCACGGGCGGTAACTGCGTGGTATCCGGCATAGACCCATTCCACCGCCACCAGGGCGGGTGGAGAATGAGGCTGAACCAGGTTGTGTCTGGTATCCGAGACACTGTGCCCAATCGGCTCGGGAGGAAGTGGTATGGGAGCGAGCAGCGACATTCCGGCGCTGCGGCGCGGCCTGGCCGTGCTGCAGCTGATGGCGACCCGGGCCGGGCCGGTCTCCGCATCCACGATCGCGCGCGCGCTCGACATCCCCCGCTCGACCACCTATCACCTGCTCGCCGAGTTGGAGCAGGCCCGCTTCGTCACCCGGCTGCCCGCCGAACGGCGCTACGGCCTCGGTATCGCCGCCTTCGAACTCGGTTCGGCCTATCTGCGGCACGATCCGCTGGAGCGGGTGGCCGGACCGTTGCTGCGCGAGTTGGCCGG
Source organism: Nocardia sp. NPDC006982 (assembly GCF_042869435.1). Taxonomy (NCBI): domain Bacteria; kingdom Bacillati; phylum Actinomycetota; class Actinomycetes; order Mycobacteriales; family Nocardiaceae; genus Nocardia; species Nocardia sp. NPDC006982. The sequence goes on from NZ_JBIAFV010000003.1 coordinate 65,604, forward strand.
ACGGGTCGGGCACAACGCGCACCTCGGGGTCCTGCACGGCAATGAACTGCTGTATCTGATCAAAGAACGCCCGGCACGCCCTGAAACGCTGGTGACCGATGTCGGCGTCCGCCTGCCCGCACAGTTGACCGCATCGGGCCGGGCGATCCTGGCGCATCTGCCCGCTGCCCATGTGCGTGCGCTGTTCCCGTCGTCGGCGGCCTTCGTACGCCGCACCGATCGCGGGCCGACCAGCCTCGCGGCGCTGCGCACCATCTTGGCCGCCGAGCGTCGGCGCGGCTGGGCGAGCGAGGACGGACATGTCACCGCCGGATTCGCCTCGGTCGCCTATCCGGCGTTCGATCACGACCATCGGCCGATCGCGGCGATCAGCGTGACGCTGCGGCACCATTGCGAGCAGATCCCGTGTGCCGCCGATTGGTCCGGTCTCGCCGCCCAGGTGCGGTCCACCGCTGACGATCTCACCCGCCGCATCGGCGGGCGGGTGAGCTGACAGCGCGAATAGATAGCAATCGAGACGAAATTCCAGGTCTTTCGACTGCAATCGCGACACACCGACCAACTGCCCAGGTTTCAGCAATCAGCCAGTTACGATGAAGGATCACCGACCGGGGCAATGCCCCACCGGGTGACGCACGACCAACAGTGCCGGATGGGGACAGGAGCACGATGCGAACACCGATGCGCCGCCGCGCCCTGGTCGGGCTCGCGATCATCGCGAGCGCGCTACTGCTGCAGAGCCTCGCCATGCCGACCGCACAGGCCACCATCGCACCGTTCGGCCGGGAATTCCTATGGGGCGTCGCATCATCGGGCTTCCAATCCGAAGGCCGTGCGCCGGAAAGCAATTGGACCCGCTACATCGAAACCGGCAAGGCCGGCGACGACTACGAGAATTCGGTCGACTTCTACAAACGCTACATCTCCGACATCAACCTCGCCGCGCATCTCGGGGTCCGGGTGTATCGGATCGGCATCGAATGGGCGCGGGTACAGCCACAACCCGATACCTGGGACGAGGCGGCATTCGGCTTCTACGACAATGTGATCGCGCGCATCCTCGCGGCCGGTATGCGGCCGATGCTCACCCTGGACCATTGGGTGTATCCCGACTGGGCCGCCGATCGCGGCGGCTGGCGCAATCCGGGCATGGTCGAGTATTGGCTGGCCAATACGCGAAAGGTGGTGAACCGCTATGCCTCTCGCAATCCGCTGTGGGTCACCTTCAACGAGCCCGCCGCCTACATCGGCACCGAACTGCGCATCGGTGCGATCACGCCGGACGAGGCGCCCGCGATGCTGGACCGAATCGCCCAGGCGCACAACGCGATCTATGACACCATCCATCAGAACCTGCCCGACGCACAGGTCACCAGTAATCTCGGCTATGTCGCAGGCGCCGAGACCGAGGTGAATCAGCCGCTTGTGGACCGGATCGCCGATAAGCTCGATTTCATCGGCGTCGACTACTATTTCGCGCCCCTGCCGGAAACGAACAAAGCGGTCCAGGGTGGTTCGAACGAGGGTCCGGCGATCTGGGAACTCCCGATTCACACCGAAGGCATCTACTACGCCCTGCGCCATTACGCGCAGTTGTTTCCCGACCGCCCACTGTATGTCGTGGAGAACGGCATGCCCACCGAGGACGGCAAACCGCGCGCCGACGGCTACACCCGCTCCGACCACCTCCGCGACACCGTCTACTGGATCCAGCGCGCCAAGGCCGACGGCATGAACGTCGTCGGCTACAACTACTGGAGCCTGACCGACAACTACGAATGGGGCAGCTACACACCACGTTTCGGCCTCTACACCGTCGACGTCCGCACCGATCCCACCCTGACCCGCAATCCCACCGACGCAGTCGACGCCTACCGCGGCATCATCCAATCCGGCGGCGTCCCCACCAGCTACCGACCGACCCGCCCACCGGTCGAATGCGGATTGGTCGACCCACCCGACAGCTGCGACGAAACCGTCGCCGTTCCCTAGCCGCTGGATCAGGGTTCGCCCGAGCCGTGGTCCACGATCCGCGATCAATAACGAGAACTGCGGCGGACTGGACGCCCATGGCCGGTGCCGCCACGGCCAGCAGGACGATACGGATGGCACCGAGCGCATCGGCGAAGACAGCAATAACGGAGACGACGACCACCAACGCCGCCTCGCTCGCAAGGCAGTGACGGATGCGTGCGGTGCGCTGTATCCCCGGTGGTATTACGCGACCGCTGATAGCAACACCAGGACCACCGGCCCGACCGGTAGCCAGCGCTTGTCATGCTTTGATCGGCATGATCGCGACGGTATCGGTCGGGCTTCGGCATCCCGCGGTCGGCTATTTCTTATCGGCGGTCAGCTGTCCGGCCGCGCCCCAACTGTCGGCGGGGGTCTCGTGGATCCACACCTGCACGGTTTCGGCCGGGATCTGGTAAGCGTCGACGAAGGCGTCGGTGATCCGGCGGACCAGGTCCCGCTTGAGTTCGACGGTGCGCGGACCCTGCTGGACGGTGACGATGGGCATGACTGATCTCCTGACTGAAAAGGGTTGGGACAGACCGCATCCGGTGGTTCTTGGCTACTCAGCGGCCTGTTATCAGTTCACCCGAACGAAGATCATCGACCAAGGGCCAGTTCGTTCGCACAGCGATAACGAATGCTTATTGTTCGCGGTCACCTCGCCAGAAGGTCGCGCAATAGCTTCGAGCTCGGCGAATCGGTCCCGGCTCGCAGGGCTACGGCAATCGGCAGGCTCAGGCCGCCGTCTGCGAACGGGCGGAAGGCCACTCGCGGATTGTGCACCTGGTCGGCATTGGCCGCGTAGATCACCGTCCACATCGCGGCAGCGGTGCCGATCGCGGCCAAATTGTCCTGCAGCGTCGTGGCGGTCGGGGCCGGAACCGGCTCGAAACCCGCACGCTGACAAGACATCAGCACCAGATCCACCAGCGCCGGATGATTGCGCCGCTCGGTCATCCGCAGTGGCACCGAGGCCAGATCGGCCAACCGCACCGTCTCGTGCGCGGCCAGCGGATGCCGGGCCGGAAGCACCGCGACGAGCGGGTCGTCCCAGGCGCGCACATACTCCAGCTCTGGAGTGTCGTCGGCTGCGGGCGCACGCACGAAGGCCGCATCCAATCGTCCGTCGGCCACCTGCGCCAACCGCTCGCGCACCGGCAGCGTGACCAACTCGATCCGCATCTGCGGAAGACGCTCGGCAAAGGCATCCAGGATGGCGTCCAGCCGCGCGCCGAGTCCGGTGACCGTGCCGAGCCGGAAGACCTCGGCCCGCGCACCCGCCAGATCGGCCACCGATGCCCGCGCCTGATCGGCCGCGATCAGCACACCGCGCGCCGCGGGCAGAAACCGCTGCCCGGCCTCGGTCAGCCGCACCCGACGCGGCGACCGATCCAGCAACTGCACCTTCAATTCCCGCTCGAGCCGCTGCACCTGCTGACTCACCGCTGGTTGCGCGATATGCAGTCGCTCAGCTGCGCGCCCGAAGTGCAGTTCCTCGGCCACGGTGACGAAATAGCGCAATTGGCGCAGCTCCATGGCGCGGGCTCCTCGAGGTAGCGGTCGTTGTCGATCCATGAAACCAGCAACTTCGGGATCGACAGAAAAAGATCGGCGGGCGCTCGGTGCGAGCGCCCGCCGATCGGTGTGCCGGGTTTACTTCGGTGCCGTGAAGGGCTGGTTGATCGTGGTGAAGTACTGGATCGCGGCGGCGATGGCGACCGGAGCCGTGACGAAGATCTGTCCGGCCAGGGTGCCGAGCGCGCCGACGGCGATGATGCCGCCGATGCAGCCGACCGCGGCGGCGGGGATGAAGGGACCGAACAGGCCGACAATGGTGGCCGCGGCGACGGTCGCGCCCGCGATGCCGCCCAGGACGCAGCCGATGGCGCCGCCGCCGAGGCCGCCGACCAGGGTGCCAATGGTGGCGCCCATGCTGATGGTACTGGTCAGGCGGTTCCAGGCGGCCTGCTCACGGTCGTAGTCGGACTTCCATGGGGCCTTGTCCTCAAACGGCAGCGCCACCGGCTTGTACACGGCGTGGGCCATATCGAACTGCGGAGTCAGCGTCGCGGTGTGATCCTGGATATCCGCCGCGATCGGGAAGACGAAATCGTCCACCCGGAAGGACAATTCGGTGCCCGCGAGGGTCGTACCGTCGACGGCCTTGATCTTGAAGACACCGCCTTCGTCGACAAGCGAACCGGCATCGGTCTTGATGATGGTCGAGGACGGAGTCGCGGTGGCCGTGTAGTTCACGGCGCCGTTGTCGGTTTCGGGCGCGGCATTCACGGTCCCGGCCGTGGCACCGAGCGCCGCGATCACCAGCGCCGAGGTCGCGGCGAATTTCCTCATCAACATGCTTTGGTTCCTAACGGGGTGGACTGCGGAAGCAGACCTATTAAAACCGCTGCACGCAAGCGGTTCGTGACCAAATCGTTAATGTTTGCTCATTGATTGCCATCAATGTCATGCCCGAGTTGATCATGATGTGATTTGCATCACACTGGCCAGATTCATATATCTCGCCGCCATCCAGTAGAAACCTGCGCGGGAAACTCGAATGCCACAATCGAATTCCACCATGGGCAAAACGTAAAATCCTCAGCGAAAACCGTCATGACCCATCAGTGTCGAGCCATCCCGCGCAAGGCAGTAATGCGAAATCTGCATGACGCAATTTTCATTGTGATGCCGCTCACATTGGTGACCCACTCGTGATCAGCGCGTTTCGAGAACTGCCATGGCGGCACTGTGGCCGGGAATGCCGCTGACACCGCCGCCGCGAATCGCGCCCGCACCGCAGATGAAGACGTTGGGCACGTCCGTAGCCACACCCCACCGAGCCGCCGGAGTATCGGGTTCGTCGGAGCAATAAGGAAAGGCCAGGTCCCGGTGGAAGATATGCCCGCCGGGGAGGGCCACCTCACGTTCCAGGTCTACCGGTGACTTGGCCTCGATACACGGTGCACCGTCCTCGTCGAGCGCGAGGCAATCGACAAGCGGTTCGGCGAGCACCGCATCCAGTTGGGCCAGTGCGGCTTTCACGGCCATCGCCTTCGCCGCCTCCGGATCGGACTCGAAAAGCCTTGCCGGAGTGTGTAACCCGAACAGCGTGAGGGTATGCAGATCGGAGCCGGGCGCGAGAATCGAGGGATCGGTCAGGGTGTGACAGTAGATCTCCGACGGCAGGGCCGACGGGATACGTCCGCCGGACGCCTCGCGATATGCCTGCTCCAGTTGCGAATACGATTCGGCGATATGAAATGTCCCGGCGAATGCCTCGCGCGGATCTGCCGAAACGTCGCGCAACCGAGGTAACCGCCGCAGCACCATATTCACTTTCAGTTGGGAGCCTTCGGGTTTCGGCTCCCCGGGTATGCCCAGCAGCTGTGCGAGCTCATGCGGTGCCGCATTGATGAGCACATGCCGCGCGCTGATCACACCGTCCGCATAGCGCACTTCCGCTGTGAAATCGTCGGATTCGACCTCGGTCACGGCACAGCCGGTGATCAACTCGGCACCGGCGGCGCGAACCGCGTCGGCGAGTGCGTCGGTGAGCGCGCCCATACCGCCGATCGGCACATCCCAGTCGCCGGTGCCGCCACCGATCACGTGGTAGAGGAAGCACCGGTTCTGGCGCAGTTCAGGATCGTGCGCATGGGTGAAGGTTCCGATGAGTGCGTCGGTGAGCACGACCCCGCGCACGGTGTCGTCGGCAAAGGTGGACTCGACCGTCTCCCCCAGCGGCCGCTCGAACAGCGCCGACCAGGTGGCGGGATCGTCGACAACCCGCTCGAGCTCCAACCGCGTCGGCAACGGTTGCGTCAGCGTCGGAAAAACCCGCTGCGCGAGCCGCCCGGTCGCGCCGTAGAACTCCTGCCACGCCCGGAAATCCCGGTCCGAACCGGTGAGCCGCACGAAGCTGTCCCGGGTTCTGGCCTCGGAACCGGTATCGATCAGCAGTCCACCGTCCCCGACCGGCGTATACGACGAGATCCGCCGACGCCGCGTCGCGAACCGCAGCCCGAGTTCCTCGACGATCCGCCGCGGCAGCAGGCTCACCAGATACGAATACCGCGACAATCGCGCATCGACGCCCGGGAACACCCGCGCCGAAACCGCGGCCCCGCCGGTGTGCTCCTGCCGCTCCAGCACCAGCACCGAACGCCCGGCTCGCGCCAGGTATGCGGCGGCCACCAGCCCGTTGTGACCACCACCGACCACCACCACGTCATAGGAGGAGCGCATCGGTCGCATCCGTCTTGCCTACCACGGATGCCGCGGATCGAATCTCCGAATGCGCGATTGCCGAGAGATTACGGCCCGGTTTCCATATTTCCCTGCGATTGACCAGCACTCACTTCACACTTAGCTTCTGGCAAACGCTGTATGAGGGCGGCGTTTTCACCCGGGAGCGATCATGACCGAATCCACCACACCATCCGATGACGAACGGCGCCTGGCCGAACTCGGCTACAAACAGGAACTGGCGAGATCCTGGTCCGGATTCTCCAACTTCGCCATCAGCTTCACCATCGTCTCCATCCTGACCGGCGGACTGGCCAGTTATGGCATCGGTCTGGCCAACGGCGGCCCGATCACCATGGCGTGGGGCTGGCCGCTGGTCTCGGTCATGGTGTTGTTCGTGGGCCTGGCGATGGCCGAATTGGCCTCGGCCTACCCGACTTCCGGCGGTCTGTACTGGTGGGCATCCGAGTTGGGCGGCCCGGTCTGGGGCTGGTTCACCGGGTGGTTCAACCTGATCGGCCAGATCGCGGTGACCGCCGCCATCGACTACGGCGCGGCCATCTTCACCACCGCGGTGCTCAATGTGATCGGCATCGATATCGGAACCGACCGCACCGCAATCTTTTTGGTCTTCACCGCGATCCTGATCCTGCACGCCGTACTGAATGCGATCGGCCCGCATCTGTCCGCGGTCATCAACAACATCTCCGCCTGGTGGCATGTCGGCGGTGTGGCGATCTTCGTCGTCGTACTCGGGTTCGGCGCGAGCCACCATCAGAGCGTCGGCTTCGTCTTCACCGAAACCGTCGACAACAGCGCGGTCGGCTTCGGCGGGGTGGCGTTCAGCTTTCTGCTCGGGTTGCTGCACGCGCAGTACACATTCACCGGCTACGACGCATCGGCGCATATGTCGGAGGAGACCCACGATGCCGCGCGCACAGCGGCCAAGGGCATCATCAATACCATTGTCGTCTCGGCCGTCGCCGGTTATCTGCTCATCATGGCGGTGACCTTCGCCATTCCGAATCTCGACGACGCGCTCGATCCGACGAAGAACAGCGGCTACCCGGTGATCTATATCCTGGAAAACTCGCTGAATTCGTTCTGGTCCGGGCTGCTGCTGATCATCGCCGCGATCGCGCAGCTGTTCTGCGGCTATGCCTCGGTCACCTCGGCCTCACGCATGCTGTTCGCCTTCTCCCGAGACGGCGCTGTGCCGGGATCGGCCTACTGGTCGCGCCTATCGGCCCGCAAGGTGCCGGTGCACGCGGTGCTGTTCATCTCGTTCTTCTCGTTCGTGCTGTTGATCCCGTCGATGCTGGTGCCCGCGGAGAACGCGCCGACCGCCTACGCGGCGGCCACCTCCGTCGCCACCATCGGCCTCTACATCGCCTACGGCATCCCGATCCTGTTGCGTCAACTGCACGGCGGCCGATTCCACACCGGCCCTTGGCAACTCGGTCCCTGGTATCGACCTGTCGGCATCATCGCCCTGATCTGGATCGTGCTGATCAGCCTGTTGTTCATCCTGCCGACCGATGATCGCGGCTATCCGTGGAACAGTGAATTCACTTGGAACACCGTCAATTACGCACCGATCACCCTGGTCGGCGTGGTGGGCGCGATCGGTATCTGGTGGCTCGCATCGGCCAGACACTGGTTCACCGGACCCAGGCGAACGGTCGTCGAGACCGGTGAGTCCGAGGCGCCGGTACAGGCCTGACCTGCTCATATCGGTGGCCGCACGGTGGGGATAGAGTCGACGTGTGTCCGTGGAGATCGATTTCCGCGCCGTTTTCGAGTCCGCACCAGGTCTGTACCTGGTACTCGATGCCGACCTGTGCATTGTCGCGGTGACCGACGCATATGCCGCCGCGACGATGACCGAACGACAGGACCTCCTCGGCAAGAATATTTTCACGGCATTTCCGGACAATCCGGACGATTCGTCGGCAGAGGGTGTCCGTAACCTGCGGGTATCGCTGGAACGGGTGCTGCGGGACCGGGTCACCGATGCGATGCCGGTTCAGCGCTACGACATCCGCAAGCCCGACGGCACCTTCGAACCGCGATTCTGGAGTCCGACCAACTCCCCCGTCCTCGGTACCGACGGCGAGCTGCGCTATGTCATCCACCGCGTCGAGGATGTCACCGATTTCGTCCGCCTCGAAGCATCCGACGCGGCGAAACGAGAGGAAACCGCCGCACTGCGGGCTTCGAGCCAGGAAATGGAACAGGAGGTGTTCGCCCGAGTCCGTGAGGTCGCCGAAACCAGCAGGCAGCTCAAGGAGGCCAATGTCGAACTGACTCAGTTGTACGCTCGCGCGAAGGAACTGGACGAACTGAAGAGCCAGTTCGTCGCCAATATCAGCCACGAGCTGCGAACCCCGCTCATGTTGATCTTGGCGCCGACCCAGAAGTTGCTCGACCGGTGCGTGCCCGCCGACCGTGACGAACTCGAGTTGATCCTGCGCAATGCGCGCATACTGCAGCGTCAGATCGACGATCTGCTCGACGCCTCGAAGCTGGAGTCGGGCGCCATACGACCCGAGTACGCCTGGATCGATGTCACCGAGCAGGTGCGGCTCAGCTCGGCCTTCTTCGAGTCCATGGCGGTCGACCGCGGCATCCGCCTGGCCCTCGACGCGCCGCAGCCCGTCCCCGCCGCACTCGATCCCGAACACCTGCAGCGCATTCTGCTGAATCTGCTGTCCAACGCCTTCAAATTCGTCCCCGAAGGCGGCATGATCCGCTGCACCGTACGCCCTGCCGATGACAATGTGGTCATCGAGATCGCCGATAGCGGCCCAGGCATACCGGCATCGCACCGCACCGCGGTCTTAGAGCGGTTCCGTCAGGTCGATGGCGCGGCGACCCGCGAGGTGGGCGGCACGGGTTTGGGCCTCAGCATCGTCCGTGACCTGGTGCGCCTACAGCGCGGTGACATCACTATCACCGACGCACCGGAGGGCGGCGCGATGATCGTGATCGAGCTGCCGCGAGCAGCCCCACCGGGCACCCCGGTCCGCCGCTCGGCCACCGAGCCCATACCGATTCGGGCAGGTAACGCCGCCGACGCGCTGATTGCCGAGCTGACGCCCGAGAGCGGCGAACCCACCACATACTCGGATACCGGATCGGATGAGTCGGAACCGAAACCGTCGGTCATTGTCGTCGAGGACAATGCCGACCTCAACGCCCTGATCCGGGAAGCGCTTTCCGAGTCCTATCGGGTCACTGCCGCCGACAACGGCGGCACGGGACTGCGGCTGGCCCGAGCACACAAGCCGGATCTGATCGTGTGCGACCTCATGATGCCGGGCATGAGCGGCGACGAACTTCTGCACGAGATCCGCACCGACCACGAGCTGCGCAACACCCCGGTACTCATCGTCAGCGCTCGCGCAGACGAGCGGTCGCGGCTGGATCTGCTGCGTGCCGGCGCCAACGACTACCTGCGGAAGCCTTTCGAGGTCGCCGAACTCCGAGCACGGGTGGACAATCTGGTGAACCTCCGGCTTGCCGAGACGCAACTACGGGCCTTGCGGATCATCAACGAACGCGACCGCATCGCTCACGAACTGCACCGCACGGTGATCGATCAACTGTTCGGCATCGGGATGCGATTGAGCGGGATCCGTCACCTGGCCCGGGTGCCGGCCGTCACCACCCGCATCGACGACGCGGTCCAAGAACTCGATGCCGTCATCGATCACATCCGCGACACCGTCGCGGAACTCGCCTCGGAAGTCGAAAACGAGACCCCATTCCGCACGGAGATCATGGAACTCGCCAGCGAGGCCGCCGAGGCACTCGGCGCACAGTCCCAAGTCGGCTTCGCCGGACCGGTCAACGATCTCGATCCCGCTCTCGCATCCGCAGCGCTCGAAGTCGTAGAACGGGTACTGCGCACGATGCGCCAGCGTGCGGTCGCCGAGGACATCCGGGTCAACGTCATCCTCGACGACCGCCAATTTGCCATCATCATGCACGAAATCACTTGGACACCAACCGATCTCGCAATATCGGAGCATGAGCCGGAACCATTGCCGGAAACCCTTGTCGGCTACGGCGCAAACCTGACGGTCACTACGCCCATACCCACCGAAACCGCTTGGTCCCTGACGATCCCGCGCGCCGGCAGGTGCTGACCGACTGGTCTCAATCCTCTTGAGGCAGGAACTGCTTCGCGTACTCGTACCCTTCGGTACCTTCGGCCGCCGCCTTGGCGTACACCAGGTGGACGACACCGGTTTTGAAGGTATTGGACGAAAGCAGTTGCAACGGAAGCGCAGTGTCGGTCTCCTCGAACAATCGCAGGCCCTTGCGCACCGCGATCGGGTGCACCAGCAGGTGCAGTTCGTCCAAGAGCCCGACCTCGAGCAGTTGGCGGACAATCGATACCGATCCGCTGATGCCGATGGGTGCGTCGCCGGGCTCATCCTTCAGCGCCGCGACGGCCTCCGCCAGATCACCTTTCAGCACTTCGGAATTGCGCCACGTGAAGGTGAGATCCTGATGCGTGACCACGATCTTGCGCGCGTCGCCGAGCTTCTTGGCCATCTCGGCATCCACATCGCCCGCGGCCTCCCGCTCCGGCCATGCCCCGGCGAACCCCTCGTAGGTCTTGCGGCCCAGCAGCAGCGTATCGGCCGCGCCGAGCTGGCTGTCGACAGCCGTGGCCATCTCCTCGTTGAAGTACGGGAAGTGCCAATCCTGGGGGTTGTCGACGACGCCGTCGAGTGCGATGAACAGTCCGGCGGTGATTTTCCGCATCGGTATCTCCTTGGTCGGTGGTTGATGCCGTGTCACCAGATCAGACGGACGGAAGCCGGAATAATCATCGCTCGCGTGCTCACCTATTCGGGCGATCGGCGATGCAGGGCGAGTTGGAGTTCGAGCAGCAGGCGATCGGCGGGATCGGTGAGGTCCATCCCGAGGATGTCCTCGACCCGCCGGATCCGGTAGCGCAGGGTATTCGGATGCACCTGCAGCGCCGTCGCGGCATTGCGCACATCGCCGTGTTCACGCAGATAGGTCTCGACGCTCTCGCACAGATTCGCGGAATGCTTGCGGTCGTAGTCCAATAGCTTGCGCAGGCGCGGATCGTGCAGTTCCGGCCGCGTGCCGACGAGATCGAGGATTTCGCCGAGCAGTACCGCGGTGCGCGATTCGGCCAGCGTGGTCACCCGGCCGCGCGGATAGGTCGCGGCCGTGCTGTCGAGGACCCGGTCCACCTCGGAGCGCGCGCCCGCGACATGGGCCAGATCCGGTATGGGACAGGCGATGGCGGCGCGCAATTCGAATTTGGCTTCGAACTGTTCGACCAGTTGACGAGTCCACGCGGTCACCGCATGCGCGGATCGGTACTGCGGCAGCAGCACATACACCCGATCGCCGAGGACGGTGGTCACCGAATCACCGCGAAATGAGCTGGCGCGCAAGCGAAGCATATTGCCGAAGGCGGCGGGCGACTTCACACCGGGAGCGACCGCAAAGCCGACCACCGCGGCCGGACCGGTCAGCGACAGATTCAACGCACTCGCCACGGCGGGCACATCGGCGGTGCCACCACCCGTTCCGAACAGCCGTTGAATCAGCAGCGCCTCGGTGGAGGGCGCGTCCAGACTGCGCGAAATCAGCCGGGCGGCAATGGCCGACGCACCGCGCAGGATCTCCGCGGCATCCGGTTTGAACGGCCGGTCCCCCTGCTGCAGCCAGATCGAGCCGAGCACCCGCGGCGCACTCCCCTCGGCATGCTCGCGAATGCTCACCACCAGGCGGCGCTTGATATCCAGCTCCTCGTGCGCCGGTATGTCGATGACATCGTCGGTACCGCGCAGCCGATCGAACACACCCCACTTGCGCAGGACCTGCAGATAGTCGCGCGGCCCCTCCCGGCCGAGGATCGAAAGCACCCGCAGCTGGTCGGCCGCCTGATCCGAGGCCGAATACGCGAGCACATGCGATTGCGGGTCCTCGATGGACACCATCCCGCCCGCATTCTGGGCGACCATCTGCGCCAATCCGAACAGGTCGAGGTCCGCGGCCACCAACTCACCCTCGCTAGCCACGACCACTGCCCACTTTCATACGACTCGCCAATCCGGTCATCCCATCTTTGTCCGCTTGTCCGATTCTGCGGGCTGTTTTGCCGTGTTGACTTCGGCTCACCGTCATATACCAGCAAGGAGGACTCATGGACGCCATCGTGTCCACGCCACGCCCGGCCAACGAGCCGGTCGGCACCTTCGCACCGGGCAGCGCCGAACGCGCACGACTGCGGGCGAAACTGACCGAACTCGCCGCGACGCCGACCGAGATCCACCATGTCATCGGCGGCGAGCACCGGCGCACTGCGGGTAAGAGCATCGACGTCGTGCAGCCGCACAATCATGCCGCCGTACTCGGCACCCTCACCACCGCCGAGGCCGGCGATGTCGAAGATGCGATCGCCGCCGCCTCCGCCGCCGCACCCGGCTGGCGGGCGCTGTCCTTCGAGGATCGCGCCGCGATCTTCCTGCGCGCCGCGGATCTGCTGTCCGGCCCGTGGCGCGAAACCATCGCCGCCGCAACCATGTTGGGGCAATCCAAGACCGCCTACCAGGCCGAGATCGACGCACCGTGCGAATTGGTCGACTTCTGGCGCTTCAATGTCCATTTCGCCCGGCAGATCCTGGCCGACCAGCCGATCTCGACCCCGGGTGTATGGAACAAGGTCGAATACCGCCCACTCGAGGGCTTCGTCTACGCGATCACCCCGTTCAACTTCACCGCGATCGCGGGCAATCTGCCGACCGCGCCCGCCCTGATGGGCAATACGGTCCTGTGGAAGCCATCGCCCACCCAGGCAGTGGCCGCGTATTGGACGATGAAACTGCTGGAGGCCGCGGGTCTGCCGCCCGGTGTCATCAATATGGTGCACGGCGCGGGCCCGAAGATCTCCGATGTCGCGCTGACCGATCGACGGCTGGCGGGCATTCACTTCACCGGTTCGACCGCGACCTTCCAGCACCTGTGGCGTTCGGTGGCGATGAATATCGCCGACTACAACACCTATCCGCGCCTGGTCGGCGAAACCGGCGGTAAGGATTTCGTGCTGGCGCACAGCTCAGCGGATCCGGATGTACTGACGACCGCACTGATCCGCGGCGCCTTCGACTATCAGGGCCAGAAGTGCTCGGCGGCCTCGCGCGCGTTCGTCCCGAAGTCGGTGTGGGCCAAGATGGGCCGCGATCTCATCGATAAGGTCGGTGCGCTGAGCTACGGCGATGTTACCGATTTCGCGAACTTCGGCGGCGCGGTCATCGACCAGCGTGCCTTCGATCGCAATGCCGATGCCATCGCCCGCGCCAAGGCCACCTCGGGCTTGACCATCGCGGTTGGCGGACATACCGACGACACCGTCGGATACTTCGTCGACCCGACCATCCTGCTCGGCGACGACCCGACCGACGAGGCATTCAGCACCGAATACTTCGGCCCGATTCTCGCGGTCCACGTCTACGACGATTCGGTCGCCGGATCCTTCGAGGCGGCACTCGAACTGGTCGACCGCGGTTCGGCCTATGGCCTGACCGGCGCGATCATCGCCGACGACCGCAATGCCGTGGCGAAGGCCACCGAAAGTCTGCGCTTCACCGCGGGCAACTTCTACATCAACGACAAGCCCACCGGCGCGGTCGTTGGTCAGCAGCCCTTCGGCGGATCCCGCGCGTCGGGAACCAATGACAAGGCCGGCTCGCCGCAGAATCTGTTGCGCTGGACCTCCGCCCGCACCATCAAGGAAACCTTCGTCCCGCCGACCGAGCACACCTATCCGCACCAGGCACCCGAGGAGATCTGATGGCCATTTCCGGTCTGCTTCGCCCAGCCATGCTGGCCGCCTCGCGCTCGCCGCGCATGGAGCGCACCGTCACCCGCATGTCGACCACCAAGAAGCTGGTGGATCGCTTCGTTGCCGGTGAATCCGAGCCGAATGCGGTTGCGGCCGTGGAGAATCTGCTGAGTTCGGGTCGCTATATCACCGTCGACTATCTCGGCGAGGACACCACCGATATCGAGCAGGCCCGCAATACGGTGACGCACTATCTTTCGTTGCTGTCGCTACTCACGTTGCTCCGTGATTCCGGGGCCGTTGGGCCGCTGGAGGTTTCGCTCAAGCTCTCGGCGCTCGGCCAATCTCTGCCCGCGGACGGTCACGCGATCGCTCACGAGCACGCGCACCAGATCTGCACTGCCGCAGCGGATGCGGGCGTGCTGGTCACCATCGACGCCGAGGATCACACGACCACCGATTCGACCCTGTCGATCGTGCGGGAGTTGCGCGCCGACTTCCCGTCGCTCGGTACCGTCCTACAGGCCTATCTGCGGCGCACCGAGGCCGACTGCCGAGACTTTTCCGGTCCCGGCTCGCGAATTCGCCTGTGCAAGGGCGCATATCGAGAACCCGCTTCGGTGGCGTATCAGAGCCGAGCCGAGGTCGACCAGTCCTATCTGGACTGTCTGCGGGTGCTGATGAACGGCGACGGCTATCCGATGGTCGCCACCCACGATCCGGCACTCATCGAGGCCGCCGGGGTTTTCGCCACAGCAACCCGGCGCGGCTCCGATGATTTCGAGTTCCAGATGCTCTACGGCATCCGCGACGCCGAACAGCGCCGACTCGTCCGCGAAGAGCGGCACGTTCGGGTCTATGTGCCCTACGGCGATCAGTGGTACGGCTACTTCATGCGCCGACTCGCCGAACGCCCGGCCAACGTGGCGTTCTTCCTGCGCTCGCTGCGACCGGGCAGCCAGCGCTGATCCTCAGCTCGGCGGCCTTGTCTGTGCAGTCGGACAAGGCCGCCGAAGTTTATTTATCCAACTCGCCGATCACAGCGCGTTTGTGGTCCGATTAGCTGAGTGCTGCTCAGAATGTGATCTGCGTTACTGCACTGTCGGGTAGCGCAGAGGACGAAAGGAAGACCCATGCCCCTCGCGGAGTTGCGCAGCCAAATGTTGCGCCGCAAACCCCTCGAGCAGATCGAGGAGGAGACCGGGCCCGCGGACGAGCAACTGAAGCGGTCACTCGGACTGTGGCAGCTCACGGCGATCGGCGTCGGCGGCATTATCGGCGCGGGCATTTTCGCCCTGGCCGGTTCGGTCGCGCATTCCGTCACGGGCCCGGCGGTGCTCATCTCGTTCCTGATCGCCGGTGTCGCCAGCGCCTGCGCGGCGCTGTGCTACGCGGAATTCGCCGGGATGGTGCCGAAGGCCGGATCCGCCTACACCTACGGCTACGTCTCCCTCGGCGAGATCGCGGGCTGGTTCATCGGCTGGGATCTGCTGCTGGAGTACATCGCGGTGGCGGCGGTGGTCGCGATCGGCGTCTCCGGATACTTCAAATTCCTACTGGGACAAGTCGATATCACACTGCCCGATTGGATGATGGGCGCGCACGGCACCGGCGAGGGACACGTGATCGACGTCTTCGCGGTGCTGTTCTGTCTGGGCACCGCGTGGTTGCTCTCGCGCGGCATCAAGAGCGTCGGTCGCTTCGAGACGGTCGCCGTCGGCATCAAGGTCGCCTTGGTCGTGCTGATCATCGTGCTCGGCGTCTTCCACATCGACAGCTCCAACTACACCCCGTACTTCCCATTCGGCGTGGGCGCGGTGTGGACCGGTGCGGCAACGGTCTTCTTCGCCGTCTTCGGCTACGACGCGATGAGTACCGCCGCCGAGGAATCCGTCGACGGCAAGAAGCATCTGCCCAAGGCCATCATCTACTCGCTGGCCATCGCGATGGTGCTGTACGTGCTGGCAACGCTGGTGCTGACCGGGATGCAGAAGTACACCGAGATCAGCCCGACCAGCGGTTTCTCCACCGCTTTCGAGTCGGTCGGCATGCCTGGCGTCGCGAATATCATCGCGATTGGTGCCATCGTCGGCATTGTCACCGTGGTGCTCACCTTCATGCTCGGCGTGACCCGGGTGTGGTTCGCGATGAGCCGCGACGGGCTGCTGCCGGAGTGGTTCGCCAAGACGCATCCGGAACGCAAGGTGCCGACCCGGGTGACCTGGATCGTCGGCATCGGATCCGCGACGATGGCCGGTCTGCTCGATATCACCGTGGTCGCCGAGCTGACGAATATCGGCATTCTGATGGCCTTCATCGTGGTCTCCGTCGCGGTCATGGTGCTGCGCCGCACCCGACCCGATGAGCCGCGCGCGTTCAAGTTGCCGCTCATGCCGGTGGTGCCGCTGGTCGGCATCGGCTTCTCGATCTACCTGATCTGGTCGCTGCCGTGGGAGACCTGGCTGCGCTTCGCGGTCTGGCTGGTGATCGGCCTCGCGGTGTACTTCGGGTACTCGCGGATGCATTCCAAGCTGGAGCGCGACGGGGACGTCTCGCTGGCGAAGTAGCGCGATCGACCGATGCCGCTACGGCATCGGTCGATACAGAAACGGTGTTGGACAGGCATCAATCCAGCGCCATACCCTTCTGACACGTTCGAGCGGAAGTGACCTACCCCACACTTCTGCTCGCACACAGGAGGATAAATGTGCGAAACCAGCAGTTCTGTCGGCATTTTCGACTATATGAGCGAGACCGATGCCGCATGAATGATCACCGAATTCTCATTACCGGCGCGGGTGGCGGTATCGGCACGCTCATACGGCCCCGCCTACGGCGTCCCGATCGCATTCTGCGGCTATTGGATCTGGCCGAGCTCCCCGCGCCTTTCCCAGGTGAACGGGTCGAGCTCGTCACCGGATCGCTTACGGATCCGGCCACCATGGCAGCGGCCTGCCGGGATGTGGACGCGATCATCCATCTCGGCGGGATCAGCCGAGAAGACAGCTGGGACAACGTGCTCGCCGTCAATATCGATGGCACGCATACGGTTTTGGAGGCGGCACGGCAGGCCGGTGTGTCTCGGGTCGTGCTCGCCTCGAGCAATCATGCCGTGGGATTCCGCGCCGTGGGCGATGAACCGATTCCCGGTGACGCTTCGCCCCGGCCCGATACCTATTACGGTGTCAGCAAAGTGGCCGTCGAGGCGCTCGGCAGTCTTTACCACTCCCGCTTCGGCATGGATGTGATCTGCATTCGGATCGGCTCGTGTTTCGAGCGCCCCCATGATGCGCGCGGGCTGTCGATGTGGTTGTCCCCCGATGATGGTGCGCGACTCTTCGAGGCCTGCCTGGCCGCCGAGCGTCCCGGCTACCGGGTGATCTGGGGCGTCTCCGGCAATACCCGGGCGGTCGTATCTCTAGCCGAGGCCGCGGAACTCGGCTACCACAGCCTGGATGATGCCGAACAGTTCGCCGCCGATATTGCGGCTGTCGCCGATCCCGGCCCGTGGCTTATCGGTGGTCCGTTCGTGGAAACGCCACTCGGCAAACCGAATCCGCTCTGACCGCCACCGAAAACGCATCACCCGATACCCAGACGGAATCGTCTTTCTCCGAACTTCGCACCATCGGCATGTGACGCTGATGGCACTTTGCTCCACCGCGAAAGAAGTGCAGCACAATGCAATTCAAAACAATGACGACAGCGCCGAAATCGGCGCTCGCGTCCAATGTCAAATTTCTCTATTTCTTCGGCGCTCTCGGCGGCATTCTCTTCGGTTACGACCTCGGGGTCATCTCCGGGGTGTTGTTGTTCATCAAGAAGTCCTGGCATCTGTCCTCGGTGACGCAAGGTGTGATCGGTGGCTGCCTGGCCGCCGGGGCGGTGATCGGCGCGGCCATTGCCGGACGGATCACCGATCGGCTGGGACGGCGGCGAACCATCATGCTGGCGGCCGCGGTCTTCGCGGTCGGCGCGCTGGGCTGTGCGCTCGCGCCCAATGTGACGACGCTGGTGGTTGCCCGTTTCATTACCGGTATCGCGGTGGGGTGTTCGTCGGCGACGGTACCCACCTATCTGTCCGAACTCGCCCCGACCAGGGCACGCGGCGCATTGTCGACGTTGAATCAGCTGATGATCGTCTCGGGCATCCTGATCGCCTACATCGTGGACTGGGCACTGTCCGGCAGCGGTAACTGGCGCATGATGTTCGCGGTTGCGGCGATTCCCGCTGCGGCGCTGTTGGCAGGTATGTCGGTGCTGCCGGAGACGCCGCGGTGGCTGGTCCATGCCGGGCGCGAGGAGGAAGCGCGGGCAGTGCTGGCGGGTACCCATCGCGCCGATGAGATCGAATCCGAGATCAGCAGCATTCGCTCGGTCATTCGATTGGATGAGCAGCAGAAGGGGCGGCTGCGGGATCTGTTGGCACCGTGGGCACGGCCCGCTTTGGTGGTGGCGCTTATTCTGGCTGTCGGACAACAGTTCTCGGGTGTCAATGCCGTGAATGTGTACGCGCCGACCATGTTCAAGGATCTCGGCTTCGGAAATTCGACATCGCTGCTGGCGTCCATTGTGCTCGGGGCGATCAAGGTGGCATTCACGGCCTGGGTGATCTTCGTCGTGGACCGTTGGGGCCGAAAGCCTTTGCTGCTGCTCGGCAATGTGTGTATGGCCTCGTCCCTGTTCCTGCTCGGCGCCATCGTGCTCGGCGTGCACAATCACACTATTACCGGCCTCACGACGCTGATTCTGCTCAATGTCTATCTCGCGGGTTACGAATTGGGTTGGGGCGCGGTGGTGTGGGTGATGATGGCGGAGATCTTCCCGCTGCGGGTGCGCGGTGTCGGCATGGGTGTCGGCAGTGTCGTGCTGTGGAGTTCGACCTTCGCCATCACCTTCCTGTTCCCGGTGATGAACGATCATCTCGGACTGGGCTATTCGGCCTGGATCTTCGCCGCGGTCAGCATGGTGATGTTCATGCTGGTGCAGCGGTTCGTGCCGGAGACCAATGGTCGCAGTCTGGAGCAGATCGAGTTGGAGCTACGTGCCCGGGTCAGCGGTAAATCCGCATGAGCGTGGTCTATGTCTCGAATGCCGACAGTCGCGAAATCTCGGTGCTGCGACTCGACGACGACGGTGCGCTGACGCTCGTCGAGTCGCAGACGGTGGACGGCACGGTGATGCCCTTGGCGATAAGTCCGGACCACCGGTACCTCTACGCATCGCTGCGCTCGGCCCCGTTCACGGTGGCGGTATTCGCCAGAGATCCGGCAACGGGGCGGTTGGCACCACTGTCGACCGCGCCGTTGCCGGACAATATGGCCTATCTCGCGACGGATCGAAGCGGGCGTTATCTGCTGAGCGCGTCGTATTCGGGTGACAAGATCGCCGTCAATCCGATCGCATCCGATGGCGGCGTCGGACCGCCGATCGCGGTGGAATCGACACCACCGCACGCGCATTCGATACTCACCGATCCGTCGAACGGCTTTCTGTTCGCGGCAGCGCTCGGCGGTGATGTGATTCTGCAGTACCGCTTCGATGCCGAAACCGGTCGGCTCACACCGAATGAGCCGCCCCAGGTCGCGACAGCACCTGGGGCTGGTCCACGTCACCTCGTGTTCCATCCGTCCGGCGCGTTCGCCTTCGTGACGAATGAGCTGGATGGCACCGTGAACAGTTACCGCTTCGAATCCTCCACGGGCACACTGACTCCCATCGCGTCGGCATCGGTGCGGCCGCCGGAATCCGGTGGGCCACCCTGGACTTCGGAGCTGCGCAGCACACCCGACGGCCGCTATCTGTATGTGGCCGAACGGACTTCGAGCACGATCACCGGATTCCGTATCGACCATGCAACCGGGCTGCTCGATCCGGTCGGACACACCCCCACCGAGACCCAGCCGCGCGGATTCGCCATCGATCCGAGCGGGCGGTTCCTCGTGGTCGCGGGGCAGAAATCTGCTGCCGTCACCAGCTACGCCATCGATCCCGCGTCCGGCTCGCTCACCCCACGACAGCGGCTCGAGGTCGGCCGCGATCCCAACTGGGTCGAGATCGTCGCCCTCCAATAAATACCTTCAAGGTATCGGTTGATGCCGAATTGGCGTTGGACGAGTATCAGTAGCGAGTCATAGCCTGCGGAGAGCGCAATCTGCGGGCGAGGCGGAGTGCACGCCACAACGCAGGAGGAGAACGATGTCGATGCTGTCGCTGGAGCAGGTCCGCGGCTTCGTCACGGTGGCCGATGAGGGCAATTTCCGACGGGCGGCCGAACGTCTGCGGATGACGCAGCCGCCGCTGAGCCGCCAGATCCAGAAGCTCGAACGCGATATCGGCGTGGAACTGTTCGACCGCAGCCAGCGGCAAGTCCAACTGACCCCGGCCGGAGAGGTCTTCCTGACCGAGGCGCGCCGTCTGCTGGCGCTGGCCGGCGCCGCGCCGGGCACCGCCCGCTTGGTCGCTGCCGGCGGGGCGGGCACGGTGCGGATCGGGTTCACCGCGGCGTCGGGTTTCGGGTTCCTCGGGCGGTTCCTCAATCACATCGAGGCCGGACTCGACCAGGTCGAGATCGTGCTGCGCGAGATGGTGAGTTCCGACCAGTTCGAGAACCTGCGCAGCGGCAGCCTCGATCTGGCGCTGGCCCGCCCGCCGTTCGACCGCACCGAATTCGATTCGCGGCTGGTGCATTCCGAAGGCTTGATTCTGGCGGTTCCGGAACAGCACAAGCTGGCCGGGGACGGTCCGATCGCGATCGAGGAACTGGGCGGCGAAACCCTGCTGGTGTATGCGCCGGGCCCGGCTCGCTACTTCGCCGATCTGGTCTCCGGCATCCTCGCCGCCGTGCCATACACCGCCACCCATGAACTCACCCAGGTGCACACCATGCTCGCGCTGGTGGCCGCCGGACGCGGCCTGGCCCTGGTACCGGAAACCGCCACCCACTTGCATCCCGACGGCGTGCGGTTCCGTCCGCTCATCGGCGTCGAGGATCCCGTTGTCCTGCACGCGATCTGGCGACGTGACTGCGCCAATCCGGCGCTGCACCGAGTCATCGAACTGCTCGATTCGCTGCCGCCCGCTCCTTGAAAGGATCCATATGTCCCATCTGTCCGCCGACGAGTTGGGCCCGGCACTGGGCCGCGGGTTACTGTCCTTCCCCGTCACGCATTTCGATGCCGAGTTGGTCTTCGACGAGGCTGCCTACCGCAAACACATTGCCTGGCTGTCCCAGTACGAGGTGGCGGGTCTGTTCGCCGCGGGTGGTACAGGTGAGGGTTTCTCGCTGACGCCGCCCGAAATCGATCAGGTGGTGCGCGCCGCGGTCGCCGAGACCGGTGGCCGGATCCCGGTTGTCGCACCGGCGACCGCGGGCACCGCCGCGGCGATCGAACAGGCCCGTTCCGCCGAAGCCGCTGGAGCCGAAGGCATTCTGCTCATGCCGCCGTATCTCACCGAGGCCGGACCGGACGGGCTGGTCGAACATGTCGCGGCCATCTGCGCCGCCACCTCGCTCGGTGTCATCTTCTACAGCCGCGCCAACGCGACATGCAATGACGTGACCTTGGCCAGGATGGCCGAACGCTGCCCGAATCTGGTCGGGTTCAAGGACGGTGTCGGCAATATCGAGACGATGACGCGCATCTATGCCCGGCTCGGCGACCGGCTCACCTATATCGGCGGGCTGCCGACGGCGGAGACCTTCGCCCTGCCCTATTCCGAAATGGGTGTCACCACATACTCTTCCGCGATCTTCAACTTCGTGCCGGAGTTCGCGCTCGACTTCTACCGCGCCGTGCGGGCCCGTGACCGCGACGAGGTCTACCGGCGGTTGCGCGACTTCGTCATCCCCTATCTGGATATTCGTGACCGCGCTCCCGGTTATGCGGTGTCGATCGTCAAGGCCGGACTGACCGCCATCGGTCACCCGGCCGGCCCGGTGCGGCCGCCGCTGACCGATCTAACCGCGCCCGAGCTCGCCGAACTGACCGCGCTGGTCGCCACGATCGCATGAACAGACACAACCTTCGGGAGGATTTGATGGACACCGACCTCGACGAACTAGAGCGGATCATCGTCGCCGCGACCGACGCCGCAGGCCGCCTCGCCGACACCACACCCACCGAACGCGCACAGTGGCTCACCCGTATCGCCGACGCCCTCGATGCCGCCGCCGATGAACTCGTACCGCTCGCCGCGGCCGAGACCCATCTGCCCGAAACACCGCGCCTGCGTGGCGAATTGACCCGCACCACCTTTCAGTTGCGACTGTTCGCCGAAGTGCTCGCCGATGGCGAATTCCTCGCCGCCACCGTGGATCACGCCGATCCGAGCTGGCCGATGGGACCGCGACCCGATATCCGGCGCAGCCTCGTACCGATCGGCCCGACACTCGTTTTCGCCGCGAGCAACTTCCCGTTCGCGTTCAGCGTCGCGGGCGGCGATACCGCCTCGGCACTGGCCGCGGGCTGTCCCGTTGTCCTCAAAGCACATCCGGGCCACCCACGGCTGTCCGAACGGACCGGCGCGATCGTGCGTGAAGCGCTGACCGCGGCCGGGGCACCGGAAGGTACCTTCGCGGTCATCCACGGCGTCGATGCGGGCACCACCGCTCTGCGCCATCCGGATATCGCCGCCGCATCGTTCACCGGTTCCCTGGCGGGTGGCCGGGCGCTGTTCGATATCGCATCGTCACGACCGCGTCCGATCCCGTTCTACGGCGAGCTCGGCAGCGTCAATCCGGTAGTGGTACTGCCCGGCGCGATTCGCGCGCGCGGACAACAGATAGTCGAGGGGTTTGTCGGATCGTTCACCCTCGGTGCCGGGCAGTTCTGCACCAAACCCGGTGTGCTGCTGCTGCCTTCGGAGCACGGACTCACCAATGCGCTGACCACCGCGGTCGCGGCCGTGCCACGACGGCCGCTACTCAACGAGCACATCGCCAACGGCTTCCGATCGCGCGTCACCACCCTGCGCGAAAATTCCGCAGTCACCGCCCTTTCGGCATCAAACGATCTGCTCACACCGACCTTGCTGAGCGTGCGCGCCACCGATTTCCTGTCAGGCGGTGCGGCCCTGCAGGCGGAATGCTTCGGCCCGGCGGCGCTCGTCGTCGAATATGCGAATCCCATTGAGTTGGAACAGGTTCTGCACCAGATCGAGCCCGGACTCACCGCCACGATCGTTGCGGAAAACTCTGAGATCGACGATGTGCGCCCCCTCCTGCCCGCCCTCACCGCACTCGCGGGCCGACTGCTGTGGAACGACTGGCCCACCGGTGTCACTGTCAGCTGGGCCCAACAGCACGGCGGCCCGTATCCGGCCACCACTGCCCCGACCACCACCTCGGTAGGCACCGCCGCCATCGCCCGCTTCCTGCGGCCGATCGCCTGGCAGGGCTTCCCGGATCAACTGCTCCCACCCGCCCTGCGCGAGGCCAACCCCTGGCGGCTGCCGCGCCGCGTCGACGGAAAGCGAGACTGAGATGTCCCCCGTTATCACCGACGTTCGACTGACCCCGATCCTCATCGCCGACGCTCCACTGCTCAATGTCGGTGGCGTGCACCAGCCGTATACGCCGCGCCTGATCATCGAGATCGAAACCGACAGCGGCGCTTGCGGTCTCGGCGAAACCTATGGCGACCGTGTCTACCTCGATCGCGCGGCCGACCTGGCCCCACAGCTGATCGGCATGCCCGTCGCCGCGGTCAACGCCATCCGCCTGCTCGGCGCGAATACCACCGGGGAGGTGCTGATCGACAACCCGATCGCGGGCGGACTGCGCGGCACACTCACCACCGACAAGGTCCGACTCAGCGTGATATCGGCCTTCGAATCCGCCGCACTCGACGCCCACGGTCGCGAACTCGGCCTGCCGGTGCACGCCTTGCTCGGCGGCAAGGTACGCGACCGGGTCGACTATTCCGGCTATCTGTTCTACAAGTGGGCCGACCATCCGTTCCCCGACGCACCGACCGACGACTGGGGCGAGGTCATCGATCCCGACGGCGTCGTCCGTTTGGCCGAGAAGTTCGCCGCCCATGGCGGATTCCGCTCGTTCAAACTCAAGGGCGGCGTATTCCCGCCCGAGGAGGAAATCGCCGCGATCGAGGCATTGGCCAAGGCATTTCCAGATCATCCGCTGCGGCTGGATCCCAACGGCGGTTGGTCGCTGAGCAGCGCAACGACTGTCGCCGAACAACTTTCAGGTGTCGTCGAATACCTGGAAGACCCGACCGCCCGCCGCGAGGATATGGCCGAAGTGCATCGCCGCACCGGGATGCCGCTGGCCACCAACATGATCGTCACCTCGATCGAGGAGGTCCGTCCCGCTTTCGATCTCGATGCCGTCCAGATCGTGCTGTCCGACCATCACTTCTGGGGCGGGCTGTTCGCCACCCGCGACCTGGCCGCCGTCTGCCACGCCTACGGCAAAGGCGTCTCGATGCACTCCAACACCCACCTCGGGATCAGCCTCGCGGCAATGACGCACGTCGCCGCAACAGTCCCCGAGTTGACCTATGCCTGCGACACCCATTACCCATGGCAGCCCGAGGATGTGATCGCCGAACCCATCGTCTTCGAAGAGGGCGCCGTCACCGTCCCCGATGCACCCGGCCTCGGCATACAACTCGATACGGACGCGCTCGAGCGCCTCTATCGTCGCTGGAAAGCCTTGCCGCAGTGGCACAATCGCGATGACATTGCGGGCATGCGCCTGGTCGATCCCGCGTACCAGCCGCCGACCTCACCCAAATACTGAGAGATCGGTCCAGGCGACCGCGCGTAGCGGAAGCGAGCCCATCCCACGCACCGGCGCCGGGAGTGCGACCAGCCTGGCACCGGTGTCGGGGACTGCGTCCAGGTTCGTCAGCTGCTCGATGATCGGGATTCCCGCCCCGAGCAGCGTGTGGTGGCACGGTCGCGTCGGCAGGGACGTGTCATCGACGTCGAGCGAGTCGATGCCCACCAGTGCCACATTGGCGGCGACCAGCGCATCGGCGACCTCACCCACCAAGTACGGATGACCGGGGCCTCGATACTCCGACGATCCCCATCGCGCCGACCATTCGGTGTGCACGAGCACCGCCTTGCCCCACAGCCGTGCCGGGTCGCCGAGCACATCCGGCCCGACGACGCGGACTCCCGCCGCGCGGATCATTACGATCGGCACGTTGAACAGCCGTTCCAGCGGCAACTCGGCGATATCGGCGCCATCGGCATGGAAGTGGAAGGGCGCGGTGATATACGTCCCCGTATTGCCGACGGTATCCACGCGCGCGATTTCGTAGGTCATATCGATCAGCGCCGACCGGTCACGTGCAATGTGTGTGGTGACTCGCGGTTCAGGCAGGCCGGGATAGGTGAGCATGCCGTCCGAGATCGGATGAGACAGCTCGACTATCGCCTTGCTCATGTTAGAGACCGTACCCGCAGATCACGCGCGCAGCCCACGCTCCAATATCGCCCACGCCTGCCGGGATGTGGCTTGTCTGGATTTCGGGTCCGTTTTGGCCAGCACGGTCGCCAGCATCGCCACCGCTAATACGACGTCCATTGCCGTGACATCGGCGCGAATATCACCACGTTGACGCGGGTCGTCGAGTTTCTGAGCGATGAGGCCGAGTAGCCGCCATGCTGCGCCGAGCAACTGCTCGTCCTCGGTATTCGACGGATAGATCATGGCGATGAAGGCCGCAGACGCAGTCAGCTGATCGACGATGAGGGCCAGCACGTCCCCGACCGTGGTCGCCGGGTCGGCGGCAAGCACTTCCAACTCGACGATATTCTCCTCGAATACCGCCAGCGCCATGCTCTCCCTGGTCGGAAAATGCCGGTACAGCACACCCTGTCCGACACCTGCCGCGCGCGCGATCAAACTCAGCGGGGCGTCGAATCCGTTCTCCGCGAATACAGTTCGGGCCGCCCGAATAAGAGCCGCCCGGTTTCCAGCCGCTGCTTTGGGTCCCGGGTTCGGTCGGCGCGAGGCTGTCATCCACCCAACGCTACCGCTTGACTCGACCGACAGTCTCCAGCAAACTGTCGAGCATCCGGACAACACAGTCCGGATGTGAGTGAGGACGTGCATGTCGGTGATCACCCGCCGGACCCTGTTGACCGCCACCGCGGCGGCCGGCGTCGCCATACTGGGCTCACGAACCACCAGCCCGACGCACGGCATCGCCGCACGGGTCAACAGCGTCCCGCTCACCCGCGAGGAACGCCGGGTCGTGGTCGTCGGATCCGGATTCGGCGGCGGGGTGACCGCGCTGCGCTTGGCCCAGGCCGGCGTCCCGGTACTGCTGCTCGAACGCGGGATGCGCTGGCCGACCGGGCCGAATGCGGAGACCTTTCCGCGCGCCTCGGCGCTCGACAAGCGGGTGCTCTGGTACCGGTCCAGCCCGACATTATTCGGTGCACCACTGGTATTCGAACCGTATACCGGCCTGGTCGAGGCGGTACCCGGAACGAATATGACCGCCCTGTGCGCCGCGGGCCTCGGCGGCGGCTCGCTGATCTACCAGGGCATGTCGCTACAGCCGACGCAGCCGGTATTCGATGCGAATCTGCCCGAAGAACTCGACTGGGCGACCATGGATCGGGTGCACTACCCGAGGGTGGCGCGCATGCTCGGCCTCGCGGTGGCGCCCGACGAGTTGATCGCGGACCGGAACTACACGGCCGCACGCGTATTCGGGGATCATGTGCGCCAGGCCGGACTGCCGCTGTCGAAGATCCCGATGCCCATCGACTGGAACTACGCGCTCGCCGAGCTGCGCGGTGAAATGAAACCGTCGTACACCAACGGCGACGGCGCGATGGGCGTGAACAACGGCGGTAAGCATTCGGTCGATGTCACCTACATCGCCGCGGCCGAGGCGACCGGACGGGTAGAGGTGCAGACGCTGCACCAGGTCACCGATGTCGAACGCGGCCCCGACGGCCGCTGGGTCGTGTACGTCGAGCGGCTCGACACCTCCGGCACTGTCCTGGAAAACAAGATCATCACGGCCAATGCCCTGGTGCTGTCGGCGGGCAGCCTGAACACCACCAAACTGCTGGTGCGGGCGGGGGCGAAGGGGAAGATTCCGGACCTGCCCGATGGGCTGGGTCAGCAGTGGGGCACCAATGCCGACCGGATCTACGTCTGGACCGATCCCATCGCCAATTTCGGTGCGGCACAGGGCGGTCCGGTGGTCTACGGAAGTAAGAACTGGGACGATCCGCGGGCCGCGTTCACCGTCATCCAGGCCTCCATACCGCCGATGCAGATGGACTCGAAGAGCACCATGCTGGTCGGATACGGCGTCAGCGCGGACCGCGGCCGGTTCGTCTACGATTCGGCGACCGACGACGCGATCCTGCAGTGGCCGAAGAACGGCGACGCGAGCATCCAGAACAATCACATCGATCCGACCGTGCGCCGAATCGCCGGTCCGACAAGCATTTTGGTGGACACCAACGCGCTGTTCCCATCCACCTGGCATGCCCTCGGCGGCGCGAGCATGGGATCGGTCTGCGATCTCGACGGCCGGGTCCTGGGTCAGCGCGGCCTCTACGTGGTGGACGGCGCGCTCCTGCCGGGTAATGCCGCGGCCTGCAATCCGTCGATGACGATCGCCGCCGTCGCGGAGCGAGCCCTCGACCACCTGGTCACACAGGACATCGGCACCGCGATCTGAGGACTACGGGCGGGCCAAGAGCTCGATATCGATAGTCAACTGCTCGGCCTTGAAGACCCGAGCTTGCAACTCTAGTCCACGCCTGGCTGGCGTGGACTCGGCCGCATCGTCGGCAGCGTGACTCACTGCCCAGCCCGCGACAGCGCGTGCGGCGATGTTGCGGCGGGAGTTGCGGGTCGAGGCACCGCTGGTAGATCGCCGCGCCACCGCACGGCCGCAGGTGCTGCTGTCGAATGCCGCCTCGGTCGTCGTCGGCATCGCCATGTACTCCCAGTCGCTGGTCATGCCGCAACTGCTGCAACTGCCTACCGCCACCATGGTGTGACATACCGATCCGCAAAGCCCGATCGAGACAGGATCTCCACCCGCCGCGACCGGCTTCTGGTTCCCAGATCTGGGAGCCCGCAAATACCCAGTCATCAACCGCCGCCGTAGGTTCGGCGTGGCCGCAGCGATGGTGCCCGAGTTTGGGTGCCGAGCGTGCGGGGTAACTAGCCGAACGCTAGATGTCACATGAAAGACGAAAGGGTTCGACCTTGATCAACATCAAGAAGCCGATCGCCGTCTGTGCGGCCGCCATCGGGATCACTGCCGGGTTGGCAGTATTCCTCCCGGCCACTGCGTCCGCGGCAACATACGACGGCCAGTGTGGTGAAGGCTTCAAGGTGATCGACTCGCACGAGTTGAAGGGCGGCACAGTCTTTCTCACCTATAACGGCAGGACCAACTGTGTGGTCACCGTGCGAGACAAGCCGGGCGACCCGATCTCGATGGGCGCCGCCGTACGGCAGTCGAAGGACCACTCCCAGGTGGTCATAAACGACGACCGCGTCTTCTCCGACTACGCGTACGCGAAGGTCGAAGCCGAAGGCAAGTGCATCGACTGGGGCGGCCGCATCAAGGACGACCTCTGGGAAGAGTTCGGAGTGCACTGCGGATAACCGAACCTCGTTCACACCGACGGCCTTGCGGCCGTCGATGTGAACGGGAAAGTCCCCTCCAAACTATCGGATGTCTGGGCCAGCCTGAACGGCTGCTTGCTTCGCTCGATATCTCGGCGATGGAGTTCGCGAGCTGCGCCCGACGTTGGACGGTGCCGCGATTCGCATCACCTACTGGCTGGCACCGGGACGGCGCGCAATCCTACTGACAGTGTTCCGCAAAACGAAGATGCGCGAAGACGCCGAGGTTAAACGTGCGAAGCTCGCGCAGCAGACCTGCCAGGCCGAACACGAACCCGCCCACGAAGAATTCGTCCGCATGATCGAGAAGGGGGAACTGGACCGATGAGTCACGCACGCTGGAAGACCCTCCGGGAACGCAAACTCGCCGAGGGCGACTCCGAACCCGACGACGTCACCGATGCACGCCGCGAAATCCGGCTCTCCATGGCGCTGGCCCAAGCCGTCTACGACCGCCGGACCGAACTCGGACTTACCCAGGCCGACCTCGCTGAACGTGCTGGCCTCACCCAGGCCAAAATCTCGCGGATCGAAGGCTCTGACACCGTGCCGACCCTCCCTCTACTCGCCAAACTCGCCGACGCTCTCGATGCCACACTGAACATCGCTCTCGACGCCGACGACACCCGAGTGAACTTCACCAGCCACCACACTGACGCAGCCTGAAAAGGATCCAGCCGCCACAGGTGTATTCAGAACTCGTCGGGACAGCCGCACGAACCTCGGGTGTGAAGTACCGCTTCGAGATTCACCAATCCCGGCCGGGGCGTGTGGTCATCGAGCTGCTGCAGCAGAAGATCAATCGCGGTCTCGCCCATGAGACGGGTGGGCTGGACCATCGTGGTCAACCCCGGGCGGGTGTAGCGGGAGTATTCGATTCCGTCGAAGGCGACCACCGCGAGGTCGTCGGGTACGCGCAGACCGGCATCGTAGGCGGCGCGGAGCATACCCATTGCCTGCAGGTCGCTGGTTACGAAAATCGCTGTGGGGCGGGGCGAGTCGGCCATCAGATCGGCTAGTGCGCGGTAGCCAGAAGCTCCGCCGAAATCCGTTCGCACGATGCGTCCTTCAGCGAGTCCAGCGGCGGCCAGCGCATTTCGATAGCCCTGCACGCGGTCCTCGGCGGTGGATACATGCGGGCCGCTCAGGCAGGCGATTTCGCGGTGGCCGTGTTCGATGAGATGGGCGACGGCATGCTCCGCGCCCGCCACCGAATCGCACATGACGTGCGCGCAACGCGCCGGATCGATGACGCGGTCCAGTGCCACCAGCACCATGCCCGCCTCCTCGCAGGCGTCGGCGATGCCGGTCTCCCAGGACGACGAAATCGCAAGCAGCCCTTCGACTCTGCGATCGATGAAGGTGCGTACATAGGCGCGTTCGCGTTCCGGGTCACCGGCGGCATTGCCGACGAACAGCGGGTACCCGCGCGCGAAGGCGGCCGCCTCGATCACCGCGGACAGTTCGGCGAAGAACGGGTTCGCGCCGTCCGGAATCACCATGCCCAGTGCATGTCCGCGGTTCATGCGCAGGCTGCGCGCGGACATATTGGGCCGGTAGCCGAGTTCGGCGATGGCGGCCTCGATGCGGGCCTTGGTCGCGGGCGCGACCTGCCGCGGACCGCCATTGAGCACATAGCTCACCAGCGCCGGTGACGTGCCGGCCAGCCGCGCCACGTCGGCTCGTGTGACTACCATCCGAAATCTCTCCTTGCTCCGACCGTCCATCCAAGCACTCCGCACAAGTACTTGACAGCCGGTGACTCGGGTCACACACTACTCATCAACTCGCGTTGATCAACACGAGTTGATACCTGAGATGGATAGGTCGAACTCACGATGAATGCTCGATTCAGGCGTGCAATGGCGCCGCTTGTCCTCATCGGCGCGCTTGCCGCCGCTGCTTGCGGTCGCGGCGGACAGGACGGGAGCGACGGCGACTTCAAGATCGCGATCGTCACCCGGAACTTCACCAACCCCTACTGGGCTGCGTTGCGCGACGGCGCCCTCGCGGAGGGACAGAAGCTCGGGGTGAAGGTCACGGTGCAGGCCGGGCAGTCCGAGACGGACGCCGACGGTGAGAACGCCCAGATCTCCACCCTGGCCGCACAGGGTTACGACTGCTTCGGGGTGGTGCCGGTCAACGCCACGAATGTGATCACCCCGCTGACGCCGGTGGCGCGCAAGAACATTCCGATCCTCGATCTCGACACCCAGATCGACGCGAAGGCATCCGCGCAGGCCGGGGTGTCGTATGCGAGTTTCATCGGTTCGGACAATCTCGATGCGGGCCGGATCGCCGGGCAGAAGATGCTCGAGGCGCTCGGCGGCACCGGCAAGGTCGCCATCCTGCAGGGCATCGCGGGCGAGCAGAACGGCATCAACCGTGATCAGGGCTTCGCCGATGCGGTCACGGGCAAGCTGGAGATCGTCCAGAAGGCGCCCGCCGACTACGAACAGGACAAGGGCCTGCAGGTCACCGAGGCGATCCTGAAGGCGCATCCGGATATCACCGGCATCTTCGCCGCCAACGACACCATGGGCCTCGGCGCGGCGCAGGCGATCAAGAACGCGGGCCGGACCGGTCAGATCAAGGTGATCTCCGTCGACGGCATCCAGGCCGCCCTCGACGCCGTCAAGGCGGGCACCTTGACCGGCACGGTGACCCAATACCCATATGCCGAAGGACAACTCGCGGTGCAGAGCTGCCTGGCCGAGCACCAGGGCAAGAAGTTGCCCGAGCGCGTGGTCTCCCCCATCGCCTTCATCGGCAAGGACAATGTCGACCAGCAGATCGCGGCGTTCCCGCGTCCGATCGTCGCCTTCGACAACCCGGTTGAAGGGCTGCTGAACAGGTGACCGCAGAGGCAACCGAAGAACTCCGCGCGCGTGAGGGGCGCACGGAGATCCTCGCCAAGGTCGCCGAATTCGCGGCACCGCTCGCGCTGGTCGTGTTGTGGGTGGCGTTCTTCATCGCCACCCCGAACTTCCTGACGGCGGACAACATCGGCGATCTGCTGGTCGCCTCGACCATCCTCACCGTGCTGGCGCTCGGTCAGCAGTTCGCGATCACCGTCGGCGGCATCGATCTGTCGGTCGGCGCCAACTTGCCATGGGCGGCAGCCGTTCTCGGCTATCTGGCCAGTCACGGCTACCCGATGGCGGTCGCCATCGGGGCCGCGATCCTGAGTGGACTGGCGGTCGGCGTCATCAACGGTGTGCTGGTCGGCCGACTGCATATGACCGATTTCGTCGTCACGCTCGGCATGCTGAGCGTGCTCAACGGCATCACCCTGCTGCTGACGCACGGCAATACCGAGGCCGTGAGTTCCCGCTTCCTGCAACGGCTCGCACTCGACGGCATCGGACCGGTGCGCTGGTTCTGGCTGCTGGCAGTGCTCGCCGCACTGGTCGTGGCGGGCATCATCTTCCGCAGCCGGATCGGCACCCATCTGCTCGCCACCGGCGGACGACTCGAGGCCGCGCGCGACACCGGTATCTCGGTGAACCGCATCCGGCTGTTCGCCTACGCCATGTCCGGATTGCTGTGCGGCATTGCCGGTGTCATGCTGGTCGCCCGCAATGGCGGCGCGGACCCGTCGCTGCAGACCACCTATCTGCTGAGCTCGATCGCGGCGGTGGTGCTCGGCGGTTCGTCGCTGTCCGGCGGCAAGGCGTCGGTGCTCGGCACCGTCTGCGGTGCGGTGCTGTTCACCTCGCTGATCAACGGGTTCACCATTCTCGGCATCTCGCAGTACTACCAGCCGGTTGCCGTCGGCGCGGTGCTGCTGCTGGCCGCCGGAATCGCCCGCTTCCGAAAGTAGGCCCAGACATGACGATTCCATTGCTGGAGGCGCGCGAACTCACCAAGTCCTTCGACTCGGTACGCGCGCTGGCCGGGGTCTCGCTGACGATCCCCGAGGGCGAGGTCACCGCGCTGGTCGGCGATAACGGTGCGGGGAAGTCGACATTGGTGCGCTGCCTGACCGGCGTGCAGACCCCCGATACCGGTCAGATCCTGTTCAAAGGCGAACCGGTGCGCCTGCGCTCGCCGGAGGACGCGCGCAAGATGGGCATCGAGACCGTGTATCAGGATCTCGCCCTCATCGACGATCTGGCCGTGTGGCAGAACTTGTTTCTCAACCGCGAGTTGGTATATCCGCTCGGCATCGTCAACCGCAGGGCGATGATCGCCCGCAGCGGTGAGATCCTGCGCGATCTGGATGTCGATGTGCCATCGGTGCGCACCACCGTGCGCCGGATGAGCGGCGGTCAACGTCAGAGCATCGCCATCGCCCGTGCGGTGGCCTGGGGCAAATCCATGGTGATCATGGACGAGCCGACCGCCGCACTCGGCGTGCGGGAGACCGCAGCGGTCGAGAAGTTGGTGCGCGGCCTGCGCGAGCGCGGGATCACCGTATTGATCATCAGCCATGATCTGGCACAGGTCATGCGGATCTGTGACAACGTGGTGGTGCTGCGGCGCGGCAGATCCGTTGCGGCACATCGGATCGACGAGGTGGACGGTGACCGGCTGGTCGCCCTGATCACCGGTGCCGCGCCCGGCAATCTGGAGGTCACCGCGAACGGAGCCGAGTCGTGACGGTTGTCGTCCTCGGCTCGGTCAACCAGGACATCGTCTGTGAGGTGGAGCAGCTGCCACGGCCCGGCGAAACCGTGCTGGCACTGCGCTCGCGAACCAACCTGGGCGGCAAGGGTTCCAATCAGGCCGTCGCGGCGGCACGAGCGGGCGGCCGGGTCGAATTCATCGGCAGAATCGGTCGTGATGCCGATCCCGGACTGCGGAAATCGTTGCGCGAGTATGGTGTCGAGCTCACCGCATTGCGTGAGGTGCGGGACGCGCGGACCGGCACGGCCTATATCACCGTCGCCGACGGCGAGAACCAGATCGTGGTCGATCCGGGCGCCAACTTCCGCTGGGAACCCGAACCCGAACTCGACACCATGGCCGAGGCCGATTTGCTGCGGTCGGCGGAAGTCGTTGTCGCACAGTTGGAAGTGCCGCCGAACGTGGTCGAATGGGCCGCGCGGCGGGCGCGCCGGTTCGTCCTCAATGCCGCGCCGGCGACGGCGCTGCCGGATGAGCTGCTGCGCCGCTGCCACCCGCTGATCGTCAATGAATCCGAACTGTCGGCACTGACCGGGGCCACCGCGCGGACACCCCAACAGGCATTCCACCTGGCGCGTTCACTGTGCCTGCGCGGGGTGGAATCCGTCGTCGCCACCTTGGGCGCCGCCGGGTCGGTCTGGGCGCACCGCTGCGATGTGCCTGCACCGGTTGCGGGTGGATATCAGGCTGCGCCACAGGTGAATTCGGTGGATTCCACCGGCGCGGGCGATGCCTTCGTCGGTGCGCTGGCCACCGCGCTCGCCGATGGCATGCCGCTGGGCGGCGCCGTGGCCTACGCCACCGCGGCCGGTGCGCTTGCCGTCCAGACGGCGGGAACCCACGCCTCCTACCCCACCGGGGACCAGATCGTCACGGCGCTCGCGGCCATCCCCGTGGCCCAGCCACTTGTCTGACCCCTCTTCGAGAAGGAACCGAACCTTGCGCACCAGCGGACTCATTCACGCCGGTTTGCTCGCCGCGCTCACGGCGCTGCGCCATACCGACCTCTTCGCCGTCAGCGACTCCGGCCTGCCGACACCCGTCGGCGTCCCCGTCATCGACCTTGGCATCAGCTACGGATTCCCCCGGTTCGAGCCGATCCTCGACCTGATCCTCGACGAGGTCACCATCGAAGCCGCCTGGGGCAGCCGCGAGGTCGCGGACCAGAATCCGGAGGCCGCGGCCTTGCTCAGCGGCCGCCTGAACGCGGAGTTGATCGACCACGACGACTTCAAACAACGCATCGGGGCCTGCCGGTTCGTGGTGCGCACCGGTGAGGCCCGCCCGTATGCCAATGTGTTGCTGCGGGCGGGGGTGCCCTGGCTGTAGCGTTCAGAAATATTGTTACTTGCAACATTGAACCCAGCGCAGGTGCGGCCCGTATCGATTGCGGAATGGTCAGTTGACTATCTACTGTCGGGTGCTCGGATCAATGACTGATTCCACAGGTCACGCCAGCTCGGCGACTGTTCGCAGCTTGCATCGACACGACGTGTGGGTCGGAGGGAGCGGTAGAGATGGATCTTCGCGAGGTTGTGTCCGCGGGTGTGTGGGAGCAGCGACAGCTGCTGGATCAAGGGGTGCTGACGGCCAGTGAACTGATCGAGGCGACCCTCGACGGGATCGATCAGGCGGGCGAGCTCAATGCCTTCACCAGCGTCCTGCACGAGCAAGCCGTAGCCGAAGCGATCGAACGCGATCAGCTGGACGTCGCGGCGCGCGGACCGCTGCACGGCGTCCCGATCGCGGTGAAGGACGAAATCGACGTTGCGGGCGTCGCGACCACCTTCGGCACCCGCGCCAACCTCACCCCTGCGGTCGCCGATGCCGAGGTGGTGCGGCGGCTCCGGGCGGCGGGTGCGGTCATCGTCGGCAAGACCACCATGCCGGAGTTCGGGCAGTGGCCCTACACCGAATCCACCACCTACGGGCTGACCCGCAATCCTTGGGACAGGACCCGCTCGGCCGGCGGCTCCAGCGGTGGTTCGGCCGCGGCGGTCGCGGCGGGGCTGGTGCCCGCCGCGCTCGGCGGTGACGGCGGCGGCTCGATCCGGATTCCTGCCGCCTGCTGTGGACTCTTCGGCCTGAAATCCCAGCGCGGACGGGTGCCGACCGCACCGAACGAACATCTGTGGTGGGCATTGGGCGTCATCGGCCCGCTCACCCGAAGCGTGCTGGATTCGGCGATCGTCTACGACGTCATCCGTGGCGCCACACCGGCCGACCGTTTCCACGCCCCCGATCCGGAGCTGTCGTTCGAGGAAGCTGCCCGGCGCACACCGACCAGCCTGCGAATCGGCTACTCCACGAAATCACAGACGGTGCTCGCGAAGGCGGTTCCCGAACATGTGCGCGCGGTGCACGACACCGCCGAACTCCTCGCCCAACTGGGACATACGGTCACCGAGATCAATCCGGACTATCCCGATTTCACCTCCGCCTTCTATCCGCAGTTCTACGGGGGCGTGCACGCCGAGATCCCGCTCGTCGATCATCCGGAACGGCTCGAACGCCGCACTCGCCAAAACCTGATGCTCGGTTGCTGGGCTCGCAGGCCGGTCGTCGAATGGGCGATACGCCGCGGTGAAGCCTTGGCGCGCAAGGCCGATCGCATTTTCGACAAGTGCGATCTGCTGCTGACCCCCACCATCGCGCACCGTCCGCCGCGGGTCGGCGTCCTCGACAATGCGAACCCCGTCCGCGCACAACTCGCCTCGGTCCCCATGGTCGCCTTCACCGGATTCTGGAATGTGACCGGGCATCCGGCCGCCTCCCTTCCCGTGGGCATGGCGAGTGATGGGCTACCGCTGGCGGTCCAACTGGTCGGACCGGCGAATGGTGAGACCACCATCCTGTCCGTTGCCGCCCAACTCGAACAGATCCGCCCGCACCCCCGTCTCGCATAACTCGAAAGCCCCTGCCTCCGCTGCCATTGTCGATAAAATTCGCACCGGAGGTGATGTGCCGTGACAAGTGTATTGCTGATCACCGGAGACGCGGCCGAAGACCTGGAGGTCATGTACCCCTACCAGCGGCTGCTCGAGGAGGGGTACGAGGTCCAAGTGGCCGCCCCCACCGCCAAAAAGCTGCAGTTCGTAGTGCACGACTTCGTCGACGGTTTCGATACCTATACCGAGAAACCCGGACACACCTGGCCCGCCGATATCGCGCTGGCCGATGTCGATCCGAGTCGGTACGCGGCGTTGGTACTGCCCGGCGGACGAGCGCCGGAGTATCTGCGCGGCGATGCGGAGTGCCGCAGGGTCGTCAAACATTTCGTCGACGAGGACAAACCGATCGCGGCGCTGTGCCATGGTCCGCTGATTCTGCTTGCCGTCGGCGCGCTGAACGGTCGCTCGTCGAGCGCCTATCCGGCGTTGGCACCGGATCTGAATGCTGTTGGCGCACAATGGGAAGACAGTCCGGCCCATGTCGACGGCAATATCGTGACCGGTCGCGCGTGGCCGGACCATCCGCAGTGGATGCGTGCGTTCTTGGAGGTGTTGCGCGCCAAAGCGCCCGCCCCGGGTCAGTAGGCCTTGGCGTCCCGCCGCACACTGCACTACTATCGCGTGTAGTAGACGAGTGGGAGGGGCATTCATGGAAACCATGACAATCGAGCGCGTCATTGCGGCGCCGATCGACGATGTCTTCGACTGGCTGACCGACGCGAGCAACTACACCAAGGCACGAATTGTGCTGCGCGAGCGCCTGATCCAGCAGGGCGAGACGGCACCGTACGGGCTTGGTGCCGTCCGAATCCTGACCTGGGGCATCGGCTGGTTCCGCGAACGCATCACCGGCTACCACGCACCGCACGAATTCAGCTACCTCGTCGAGCGCAGCGTTCCGGCTTCTCGCCACGAGGGCGGCCGGCTGATCTTCACCGAGGTCGACGGCGGCACGCGAGTCAGTTGGACCACCACCGCCGAAGCGCGCCTGCCCTTCGCCGCCGCGTGGTTCACCCGCGTGCTCGCCAAACCGGTGATCATCTACTCCTTCGGCCAGGTGCTCGACGCCGCCGAATCCGCACTGGCCCAAGCGAATCGGTAGGCGTCGAGCCCCTGTCAGCGGTCGCGCGCGCCGAGTGTCAGGAATGCGAGCCCGAGTGCCAGCACCGCCAACCCGCACCACGACACGATCGGCAACCGCTCACCGACCACGACCACACCGAGCACCGCGGCCACGGCGGGTTCGGCGAGCGTCAATGTCGTCGCCACCTGCGCGGACGTATGCCGAAGACCGTAACCGAACAGGCGGTAGGCGACGAAGGTGGTGAACACCGCGAGATGCAGCGCCACCGCGACGCCGCGACCGGTGTGCAGCCAGGATGTGTTGGTGCACAACACAACCGGCAGCACCAGCAATCCGCCGATGCCGAACATCGTGCCCATCACCGCATTCGACGAATGGCCGTGCGCGATGAGCCTGCCGCCGATCAGCGAATAGACGGCGTAGGTGAGTCCACCGAATGCGGCGAGCGCGATGCCGAACAAGTCGACCGGTGCGGTCCCACCTGTCATTTCGGGTCCGAGCACGAGGACGGCACAGCCGAGGACCGCCGCCGCGGTGGCACCGGCCCACCGCCGGTTCGGGTTCCCCTGCCCGGCAACCCAGGCCAACAGCCCGGCGAAAACCGGCGCACTACCGAGGGCGATCACGGTGGCGACGGCCACGCCCGTCCGCGCCACGGCCGGATAGAAGGTCACCGGATACCCCGCCACTGCCAACGCCCCGACGACAACCAACCACCACTCGCTGCGCGTGCACCGCAACCGCGTGCCGGTGGACAAGAACAACAACAGCCCACCGAACACCAACCCGGCGCATCCGATCGCCGCCGCCGGCGCACCCGCGGGAGCCAATGAACTGGTGGTTCCGGTGGTCCCCCACAGCACCGCCGCGGTCAGGATGGGAACCGGACCACTGAACGCCCGGACACCCGAATGTTCAACCGCAACAAAAGATTTGATATCAGGCAAGGCCATGCACTTCCGTCATCGAATTCGACAGGGATTCGAAACGGGCGCACGACATCACACCGAGACTGCCCTCTGGAACAGCCCGGTCCGCGAATCAGGAATTCAGCAGGTGCGCCCGATCAGGCGCACGGCGGCGGCGTAACAGCATGCCAATAGATATCCACGCGACGATCCTAGCGCAATGACCGGCCCTGGATCGAATGATCTTCGATAGAGTTGGCCTGGTGAGGAAGATTGATTCACCGATCGGGCCTGCGGTCGGTGCAGTGCGAACCGCGCCTCGTCCGGCGGTGCAGTTGGACGATATCGACCGGATACTGCTCGATCAGCTCGCACGCGACGGGCGTATGACCAACAGTGCGCTCGCCGATGTCGCGGGGATCGCGCCGTCGACATGCCTGGGGCGGGTGCGGTCGCTGGTGGAGCGCGGCGTGATTCGCGGATTCCATGCCGATATCGATCCGGCGGCGCTCGGCCGGAATCTACAGGCCATGATCGCGGTTCGGGTGCATGCCAACGCACGTCCGCACCTCGCCGAGTTCGGGGAGCAATTGGCCGTACTCGACGAAGTGCTGAACGTGTACTTCATCGCGGGCGCCGACGACTATCTGATCCATGTCGCGACGGCCGACAGCGAGGGACTACGGGTCTTCGTACTGGAACATCTGAGCGCACATCCCGCGGTCGCCTCCACCGAGACAATCCTCATCTTCGAGCACGTGCGCCCGCGAACCAGCCCGATGACTTAGCTCGCCCACCCCGCCCGGCTGCCATCCCTAGGCGGCCAGCCTCTCGGCGTCGTAATCATGCGCCGCCGCAACGGATTCGGACAGCAGGTGGCCGCGGTGTGTGCTCAGACCGGCGGCCAGGCCCGGATCCGCAGCGGCCGCCTCGCGCCAGCCGCGCTCGGCGAGCGAGATCGCGTACGGCAGTGTGGCATTGGTGAGCGCGACGGTCGAGGTGTACGGCACCGCACCGGGCATATTGGCGACGCAGTAGAACACAGAATCGTGCACCTGATAGGTCGGCTCGGCATGGGTGGTCGGTCGCGAATCCGCGAAGCAACCGCCCTGATCGATGGCGATATCGACCAGCACCGAACCCGGCTTCATCTGTGCGACAAGGTCATTGGACACCAGCGTCGGCGCCTTCGCACCGGGCACCAGCACCGCACCGATCACCAGATCCGCCTCCCGGACCAGACTCTCCACCTCGAAGGTATTGGAGATGATGGTCCGCACCTGACCGCGATACTGCTCGTCCAGCGCACGCAGTCGCGCGATATTCAGATCCAGCACGGTCACGTCGGCGCGCATGCCGACCGCGACGGCGATCGCATTGCTCCCCGAGACACCACCGCCAAGCACGACCACGTTCGCTGGACGCGCCCCCGGCACACCGCCCATCAGCACGCCGCGACCGCCGCCGCTGCGCATCAGGTGGTACGCACCGGCCTGCGGCGCGAGCCGGCCCGCGACCTCGCTCATCGGCGCGAGCAGCGGCAGTGAGCCGTCCCTACCAGTGACGGTCTCGTAGGCGATCGAGGTGATTCCTGAGTCGAGCAGTGCGTCGGTGCACTCCTTGGAGGCCGCCAGATGCAGGTAGGTGAACAGCAGCTGCCCCTCGCGCATGCGCGAATACTCCTCGGCCACCGGCTCTTTCACCTTGAGCACCATTTCCGCGGCGCCCCAGACCTCATCGGCGGTGTCCAGCACCCGCGTCCCGACGGCCGCGTACGCCATATCCTCGAATGCCGACCCCTGACCGGCACCGGCTTCGATGTATACCTCGTGTCCGCGCGAAACCAGCTCGTGCGCACCGGCGGGTGTGCACGCGACCCGGTATTCGTGGTTTTTGACCTCGCGGGGAATTCCGATCTTCATCAACACTCCTGTACGTCGATCCGGCGGATTGGCGACATGTGATCCGTTCGATCACCTCAGTGCGAGTATGAAGATCATTCAAGATCAGGTCTATATTGGTGAAGATAGTTCTCTATCCAATGAGCAGGGCATCCGGATATTCATATTCGAGGATCGGCCGGAGTCCCGATTCGAAACATATTCGGCCTAGCGCTGCGGGATCTGACCGATGGCCCACTCGGCCCACTCCTGGCTCATCGCATGGAACCGCTTGCCCCACTCCATCGCGATGCGGCCGTAGACGGACAGGTCGTCATCGTCCCAGTCGATCGACGCCTCGAGTGCGGCCAGTTCGGCCCCGGCCTTCTTGGATCCGGTTTCGATATCGGACAGGTAGTCGCGGGCATACGGCCGCGAGACCGCGCCGAGAAAGAAGACGCGCAGCAGCATTTCGTTGCGCGCCACACGTTTCGGCTTGGTCGTAGTGAGCCACTCCCGCAGATCCGCCAGGCCCGCGTCGGTAATCGTGTATTCCTTGCGCCCGCGCGGCCCCTCATCCGATACCGCGATCGAGCCCGCATCGGCGAGCTTGGTGAGTTCGGTATAGATCTGACTCTGAGTGGCGGGCCAGACATTGGCCAGCGACACCTTGAATCGTTGCAGCAGGTCGTAGCCACTGGCCGGACGATCGGCCAGCAGTCCGAGCAGGGCATACCGGAGACTCATGCCATCAGCCTACATTCCACTATTGACATGTCGAAAGCTGAGCCTCTAACTTAGACATGTCAAAACTGGAATATCGAGGAGTTCTCGGACATGTCCTATCTGCGCGCTTTCGCCCCATGGATCGTCTTCGCGGTAGTCCCGTCGCAGTACTGGCAGTGGGCCGCGCTCGCCGCCCTCGGCGTCTCGGTACTCGGTATCGCCCAGCAGGTCCGAGCCGGTCAGCGACCGGAAGCCATGGCCATCGATATCGGCTCGATCGTCTTCTTCGCAGCGCTGACCGTCGTCGCCTTCGCCGATCCGGACAGCGCCCTGCACCCCTACACTCCGGCGCTCTCCTCCGGCGTGCTCGCCGTGGTAGC
The DNA here is from genome assembly GCF_042869435.1 of Nocardia sp. NPDC006982. Classification (NCBI taxonomy): domain Bacteria; kingdom Bacillati; phylum Actinomycetota; class Actinomycetes; order Mycobacteriales; family Nocardiaceae; genus Nocardia; species Nocardia sp. NPDC006982. The sequence goes on from NZ_JBIAFV010000003.1 coordinate 106,907, forward strand.
GGGCTTATCGCTGGCGGTGCGCGTGCCGTTCACGCTGCCGATCGCCAAACAGACCACACCGCAGGAACTTTGGGATCATCCGGTCTTCATCCGCACGGCGTATGTCATCACCTCGGTGTGGACCGCGAGTTTCGTCATCGGCTGCCTCGCACTGACCGCGCTCGCGCACTCCGCCTCGAGTGTGCGCACCATCGTGCAGGTCCTCGCCTTCGTCCTTCCGGTGCTCTTCACGATCCGCTACGTCGCCTACATCCGGGCGAAGGCGAACTCGCTCAATCCTTCCGCATCCTGAACAGATCGGCCCCATCATGTCCACCTCGGTTCCGCATCTCACCGGCAACTACGCACCCGTCACCGAAGAGCTCACCGCCTACGAATTACCCGTCACCGGAACGATTCCCGCCGAATTGACCGGCTGGTACCTGCGCAACGGCCCGAATCCGCATGCCGCGGCCTCCGCACACTGGTTCCTCGGCGACGGCATGGTGCACGGCGTCCGGCTCGAACAGGGCCGCGCGGTCTCCTACCGCAACCGGTGGGTCCGCACCTCAACCTTCACCGACGACGCTCAGGTTCGCGATGCCGATGGCAACCTCGATCTCACCGCGGGGCTCGCCAATACACATGTCATCCGGCACGCCGGACGCACCCTGGCACTCGTCGAATCGTCCTATCCGTACGAATTGACCTGCGAGCTGGATACGGTCGGGCCCTACGACTTCGACGGCAAGCTGCGCACCGCCATGACCGCACATCCCAAGACCTGCCCGACAACCGGCGAACTGCATTTCTTCGGCTACGCCTTTACCGCGCCCTATCTGACCTATCACCGCGCGGACGCCGCAGGCAATCTAGTGGTCAGCCGCCCGATCGAGGTGCCCGCCGCGACCATGCACCACGACTTCAACCTCACCGCCACCCATGTCGTATTCATGGATCTGCCAGTGGTTTTCGATCTCGAGACCGCGAAATCCGTTGGCGGCATGCCGTTCCGGTGGCGCGACGATTACCAGGCCCGGCTCGGGGTGCTGCGACGTGACGATCCGTACGGCGCGATCCGGTGGTTCCCGATCGATCCGTGCTACGTCTTCCACACCCTCAATGCCCATGATGAGCCCGGCCGGATCGTGCTGCATGTGATCCGCTATCCCAATCTGTGGCGGCAGGATGCGCACCTTCCGGAGCACGCCTCGCTCTGGCGCTGGACCATCGATCTGGCCACCGGCACCGTCGCCGAACAACAGCTCGACGATCGCGACGCCGAATTCCCGCGCATCGACGACCGGCTCGCGGGTCTGGATTCCCGCTTCGGCCACGCCACCGTCGCCGGGGACAGCGGCGCATTACTGCGCTACGACCTGCACACCGGCACCAGCACGGCACACGAATTCGGTCCGGGCCGCATTCCGGCCGAGGCCGCCTTCGCACCCGGGGACGACCGCCCCGGCGGCGACGGCTATCTCATGACCTACGTCTACAACGCCGACACCGACCGGAGCGATCTCGTCATCGTCGACGCGTCCGAGTTGGCCGCGCCACCGGTCGCGACCATCCATCTACCCGCCCGCGTGCCCTACGGATTCCACGGAAACTGGCTGGCCGACAAATGATTTCAGCCGTTGACCGCAAGCACCAGCTTGCCGGTCGAGGCGCGACTGGCCATCAATCGGTGCGCCTCCGCGACCTCGGACAGCGGGAACTCCGCAGTGATCGGCAACTCCACCTGACCCGTGGTGACCAACCGGAAGGCCCGATCGGCAATCTCGCGCAATACCTGCGGCGCATCGGCGGTGAGACCGAGGATCGAGAATCCGGAGATCGACAGCCCCCTCGGATAGAGCTCGGGCTGGCCGATCTGCCAGCCCGGCTCACCACTGGCATTGCCATAGGAGATCAGCCGGCCGAACAGCGCCAGCGATTCGAGACCGCGCCGCAAGGTCTGCCCGCCTACCGGGTCGAGCACGATATCGACACCGCGTCCGCCGGTCGCCGCCCTGACATCGTTCTCGAAGGTCTCGGCGAGGAAGGCGTCGTCATAACCGAGTTTGCGCGCGTATTCCGCCTTGGCCTCGCTGGAGACCACGCCGTACACCGCGCCGGCCCCCGCCAGCTTGGCCACCTGCCCCACCACCGTGCCCACCCCGCCCGCCGCGGCCTGCACCAGCACGGTCTCCCCCGGCTGCAGCTTGCCGACGGTGTCGATCAGCGCGTAAGCGGTCGGCAGCACCGTGGGAAGCGTTGCGGCCGTTCGCAAATCGACACCATCGGGCACCGCGAAGACCGTCGCGGCAGTCACCACGGCGACCTCGGCGTAAGCGCCGCCATCGGTGATCGCCGCCACCGACTGGCCGACCGTGAACCCGTCGACATCGGCGCCGATCGAACGCACCCGACCCGAAAGTTCGAGTCCCGGCACGAACGGCAGATCCCGAACCCGATACCCCACCGAACGCGCCTGCAGGTCGGCGAAGTTCACCCCGACATATTCGACATCGATCGCGATCTCACCTGGACCCGGCTCCGGAGCATCGAGCTCCACCTCCTGCAACACCTCGGGTCCGCCCAGTTCACTGATCTGAATCGCCCGCATAACCCCACACTCCACTCGACAAACACCGACGAGCTAGTTTTAGCAGGAAATGGGGTCAGCGGCAGTCCACGACGAGTGCCGTCGCATTATCAGTGCTACCGGCCTGTAATGCGTTGTCCACCAAGGTTTCCGCGGTGTCGGCCGCGGTTTGCCCCGCGACGAGTATCGACTTGATCTCGATCATATCGAGCCGCTTGTGCACGCCGTCGGTGCTCAACAGCAGTCGGCCCCGGCTCGATCCGGTGGCGGCGCGACCGATGACATCCGGACTCGCGGTGCGGGTGGAGGTGGTGACGAGGTGGTCCATGCGATTCGCCGGGCGAACCCCCCTGGCGCGCATGAACTCCGCCACGGTGTGGTCAGTCGTGATCTGGTGCAGCACCCGGCCGTTCCAGCGGTAGGCGCGACAGTCCCCGACCCAGGCGATATCGCAGGGCCCGTCGGGCTGATCGGCGGCGGGCAGCACCGCGATCACGAGCACGCTGTCGGCCTGCTCTTCCGGGAATTCACGCAGCAACTCCTGCTGAGCCGCGACCACGCCGGCCAAGGCACCGTTGCCCGCACCGATCCGCGCGGCGACCGAGGCCGCGGTCCGCGCCGCCCTGGCCGCGGGCAGGTTGTCGCCGACCCCGTCGGCGACAACGAATGCGGTACGCCCGGCGGTGGGGTCGGTGTAGGTGGCGAAGGCGTCGGCATTGAGTGAGCGCCGGCCACGGGTGCTCACCACACCGGGCGTGATACCGCCGAGCTTTGCCGGATCCGGGCGGACGATGGCGATCGAAGCGGTTGTCTGCAAGGTCTGACCTCCTTGGGCTGGACCTGCCCCAACACTGCCGATCCGCACAACTCTGTAACTCCAGTGAACCTCGGTTTTCCGTGTACCGTGCCAAAATTACGTGAGAGAATCCTTTGAATCGTCGGCGGACCCGCCGTGGGCATCCGACTGCCGAAATACGATGGCTCGGTGGACAGCGTCGACGGCCCCGATCAATTGCTGGCGAACCGCGGCAACTGGGATGCCCGTGCCCCGATTCACGCGGCCAGCGAGTTCTATCGCGATCGCGATTCGTCGTATTGGTTCGCGCCCTTCGAATGGGATGTCCTCGGCGACGTGCGCGACCGAGATGTGCTGCATCTGCAGTGCCATCTCGGTACCGAGACAATCGAATTCGCCAAGCGCGGGGCAACGGCGGTCGGTCTCGACTTCTCCTCCGCCTCCATGAGGCACGCCCGAGAACTCGCCGCCGATGCCGTCGAGTACGTATGCGCCGATGTCTACGATGCGCCGAATGCGCTGGGGCACAGGCAATTCGACATCGTCTACACCGGCAAGGGTGCCCTCTGCTATCTGCCCGACCTGCCGCGCTGGGCGGCGGTGCTCGCCGAACTGCTGCGCCCGGGCGGCCTCGTATACATCGTCGAATTCCACCCGCTGCTGCACTCCCTCGGACCGACGCCACCGGCCGGCGTCGATCCGGATTCACTTGTCCTGCACGATGATTACCTCGAGGGACGTGGTGCGCAGCGCCGCGACAGCGACCACACCTACACCGACGGCCCGGCACTGACCAGCAACACGACGGTATACGAATGGCGCCACGGGCTCGGCGAAGTGATCAATGCCCTGATCGGCGCTGGGCTGCGCATTACCGATCTCACCGAAACCGAGATGTTGCCGTGGCCGCGCTGGTCCCGCATGGTCCGCACCGACAACGGCTGGTTCCGGCTCCCGCCGACGGACCCCATCCTCCCGCTGCTGTACGGATTGGCGGCAACCAAACCGGCCTAGCCGCAGCATATCCCGCAGCTTTGCTACGCGATAGCCACTGCACTCTTTACACTGCGACGATCCACATCGAGGGAGCGTCGAGTGTCCACTACCGTTCAGGTCTTGTTCGTTGTCGTCGCCGTGCTCGTCGGCATCATCGTCGCGGTGATATCCGGAATTCTCTCCAAGGTCAGCGGTTCGCCCGCGGGCATCGTGATCCGTGACGGCGGCGTCGCCTTCGCGGGTACGGCCGGTCTGACCCTGCTACTACTCAAGGCCATCGGAGTGCTTTGAGCGCCCGCGGCCGAACAGCCTGAATCAGTTGCCGAAGACGACGCAGGCGAAGCCGACATGTACGCCGGTGCCGACCCGGACGTCGACCGTTCCGATAGGTGTGACGTCCGGGGCCTGCACGGCGCTGAGCCTGTGCGGGCCGGTGGTCTTCGGGATCCAGGTCAGCAGGGCGATGCCGCCCAGCGGTCGGACCACCCCGAACAGGACGCCGTTGTCGTAGAAGGAGACCAGTTCGGCGGCATTGCTGACATAGGCCTCGGCGGTGGCCGGGCAGTCGGTGCCGTAGTTGGTCGCCATGCCGTAATTCGAATCCGGCATCACCCCCACCCTGGTCACCGCGGCATTCGCCGTCGGCGCGGTGCAGGCCAGTGCGGCGATCGTGGTGCCGAGCACGGTCGCGGTCGTGATCGTTCGGTAGCTCATGATTCGGTCCTCGTAGTGCGGTGCCGAGTTGCCAAGCGGAGATCATAGATACTCGCCCGGGCGCTACATCACGAATCGCCCAGCGTTGCGCAATTATGTACCCGGCGGTTCGTTTTGCGGGTCGATATGAGCGGTCATACACGGCCCGAGATAGAACGTGTTCTAACGTGTCGGGTATGGACGTGACATACGAAGGCACGAAACGGGAGCTCGCCACCGATCAGGGCGTGCTGCGCTATCACGAGGCGGGCGACGGGCCACCGCTGCTACTGCTGCACGGCTCCGGGATCGGCGTGAACGGGTGGCGTAACTATCGCGGGAATCTCGAGGTCTTCGCCGAGCACTTCCACTGCTACATCCTCGAATTCCCCGGATTCGGCGTGAGCGACCCGGTGGACGGACACCCCGTGCTGACCGCGGGCGCGGCGGTGCTGCGATTCTTGGACGGGCTCGGCATCGAATCCGCTGCCATGGTCGGCAATTCGATGGGTGGTGTGGTCGCGGCGAATCTGGCGATCCAGCATCCGCAGCGGGTGCGCAAGCTGGTCACCATCGGCGGAATCGGTCCGAATATCTTCAGTTCCAGTCCGAGCGAGGGAATTCGGCTGCTGCAGGAATTCGCCGACAAACCCGATCGGGACAAGCTGCTGCGCTGGTTGCGTGCCATGGTCTACGACCCCGCGGTGATCACCGATGAGATCATCGAGGAACGCTGGGCGGCCGCGCAGCATCCGGATACCCAGCAGACCGCCGCCATGATGTACGGCTCGGCCGCGTGGGCCATGCAGCAGAAATTCCTGGCGAATTCGAATACGCCGCCCTATTGGTCGATGCTGCACAAAGTGCAATGCCCGACCCTGCTCACCTGGGGTCTGGACGACCGGGTCAGCCCGCCCGATATGGCGCTGGTGCCGATGCGCCAGATTCCCAATGCGGAACTGCACGTGTTCCCGAAGAGCGGGCACTGGGTCATGATCGAGGCCAAGGCGGCCTTCGAACGCGCCACCCTGGAATTCCTGCGCCGCTGAGTTCAAGCCTGGCGCGCCGGACGGCATGTCTTGGCAGTGACCGGAATCTCCGGATATTCCGGCAGGGATTCGTTCGTCTTCGGCGCCACGATGCGTTCCATACCTGCCATGGACTCCAGCACAGGGAGCCGCGTGAGGGTATTCCGAATTGCCATGCCCGAGCGGGTTTTCGGCACCATCAGCCGCAGGTTCGGTCCGATTTGCTGTTTGCGGTCGACCAGTGCGCGGTGGCTCTGCTCGTAGCGGCGCAAACCGATGCGGTAATCGCCGTTCGCGGCGGCGAGTGCACCCGCGAGCCGGTAGGCGCCGACGAGGGCGAGTTCGGCACCGGCTCCGGATGCCGGTGAGGCGCAATCGGCGGCGTCACCGACGAGGGCGATGCGGCCGGTCGACCAGGAATCCATGTGGACTTGGCCGAGGGAGTCGAAATACAAGTCCGGATCGGCGAGTGTACCTTCGAGCAGTTGTGCCACGTGCCATGCGGATTCGGTGCCGAACCGTTCGGTCAGCAGCGCGCGGGCCGCGGCGGTATCCCGCGGATCGAGGTCAACGAGTGGGCTGCGGAATATGAAGTAGGCCTTGGCCTGTGCGTGATTGCCGGAACGGTAGATGCCTGCCATCGCGCCCGGGGTGTTGTAGACGCTGACCCAGCGGTCGGGCCCGAGCGCCGCATCCGCGTTGCCGAAGGCGAAGTAGTGGTCCAGGTGGCGGACGAAATTCGATTCCGGACCGAAGGCCAGGCGCCGCACGGTGGAGTGCAGTCCGTCCGCGCCGATGACCAGGTCGAACCGCTGTCGCGGAGCGCGTTCGAAGGTGACGGTGACGCCGTCGTCATCCTCGTCCAGGGCCTGGATCGAATCGCCGAACAGGTATTCCACGTCGCGGTTGCTGTCGTGCAGGATCCGGACGAGATCGCCGCGCATGATCTCCACCTCGGCGCTGGCGTACTTGTCCTTGATCTTCTGCATATCCACCTGGGCGATGGAGTCGCCGGTGGTGTTCACGAACCGCATTCCGGCGACATCGGCGGCCGCCGACCGGATCTGCGACATGATGCCCATGCGCTCGGCGACCTCGATCGCCTGATCCCGCACGTCCACCCCTTGGCCGCCGACTCGCACGCCGGCCGCCCGCTCGACGATTGTCGGCTGGAAGCCGTGCCGCACAAGCCAATACGCCAGGGTCTGTCCGGCGATGCTCGCACCGGAGATCAGAATCCGCATTGCCCACTCCTTGTCTCGAAATCATCTGACCGTTGGTCAGTAAGACCACCGTACGGCGCTGACCAACGGTCAGTCAAGCGGTAGGATCGGTCACCATGGCCGATGATTCGCGTGCCCGCATCCTGCAGACCGCGCTCGACCTGTTCGCCGAGCGCGGATACCACACGGTTTCCGTGCGCGAGATCGCCGAACGGGTCGGGCTGACGAAAACCGCTGTGCTCTACCATTTCCCGAGCAAGAGCGATATCGTCGCCGCACTCGTGGAGCCGCTGCTGGTCGACAGCGAAACGGTGCTCGAGTCGGCGGCACGCGGGCGGGACGCGCAAGCGCGCCGCTGGACAGTGGTGGCCGGGTTGCTCGAGGTGTGGCTTTCGCACGGTCAGCTACTGCGGATGCAAATGCAGGACCAGGCATTATCCGCCGACGAGGCGACCTTCGCGCGATTGCGCACCATCGCACTGTCGGCCCAGGACCTGATCGCCGGGCCCCGCGCCGATTTCACCACCCGAGTGCGTGCCGCGCAGGTCTATGCGGCATTGAGCGATCCTGTGGTCATCTTCGCCGACCGGCCCGCCGACGAACTCCGCGAGGCCATTCTCGATGGTGCCCGGCGGTTACTCGGCACCGCTGCCGATCCACAGCCTTCGGCCGCCCGAAACGACCCCGCCCATATCCCGGCTGCCAAGGTCCCCACCACCCGCCCGAACCGCCGCGGCCGCCCCGGAGCAATGACCTCGGAAATGATCGAATCCGCCCGCCACATGCGAGATTCCGGCCGCCCCATCGACGAGATCGCCGCCGAATTCGACATCTCACGCGCGACGTTGTATCGGCACTTGAGCAAGCAGGCCAGCGAATTATGAGATTATTTTCGAGACGCGTTAGTGTTTCCCACTGTCCAGGTGACGACCGCTGATCCGATCGCTGCCGCGGCGGGCTTGCGGGACGATTCACTGGGTGCGCAGCATTGCGCCCTACGGCGGAAACGCCCGACTACCCGGTCATGATCGGGTGGCTCGGGCGATCACCTGGATGGCCCGCAGGCTGCCGTCAGCCAGGCCGCGGGTCAGGTTCTCGGCCTTCTCGGCGAAGTTCGGGACGAAGGCGTGCAGCCCAACGGGATTGGGGGGCGAGGCCAGTACCGTCCGCATGGTCGCGGCTGCGTGTTCGGTGAGGTCGTTCCACTGCTCGATCACGAAACCCGCTGTCTCGATCGCCTCACGCAACGCATCGGGAGTCACCAGATGGCTCTGTTCCGGTTGCTCGGCCCACGGCAAAGGGTAGTCGGGGTCGCCGCCCGAACCTGCGGTGATATCCCAAATCGCGAGCAGGCCGCCCGCGACCAGGACCCGGCGGGCTTCTCGGTAGAGCAAGTCCTTGTCGGCGACGTTCATCTGCACGTGCTGACTGAACGCGACATCGAAACTGCCGTCGGCGAATGGTAGCGCGGCGACGTCGGCTCGGTGCACCGCAATCCGATCCTCCAGTCCGACAAGCTCATTGAGCCACTCGGCCGTATCGCAATAGTCTGCGGTCAGGTCGACAGCGGTCACCGGGCAACCGCATCGGTCCGCGATGAAACGGGCGGTACCGCCGATCCCGCTACCAGCGTCGAGCACTCGGCTGTGCTGCGTCAGGCCGGTCAGCTCCGCCAGTTGATACGTGGCAATGCGACCCATGGTGTGAAAGTCCTCGACCAGCGCGAGATCTGCGAGTCGCAGACTGCCGAGATCCCTGCCTGCGGCAGTGAGGGCACGTTCGATGCCGAGGCGAGAGACGCCGGTCGCGTACGGGATTTCGATCGAAATATCGTTCATTTCAGCACTTTTCGGTATGCGACAAGGAAGCGGCCAGGAAAGTAACCACTGGTCACATAATCGAGTATGCAGCCACATGTGACCATCGTCAACATCTCGGCGGATATGCGATCCTGTCGGCATGAGCAAGCCCTACCACCACGGCGCGTTGCGCTCGGCTCTCATCGAGGCGGGTGTGGCATTGGCACGCGACGGCGGACCCGACCGCGTGATCCTGCGTGAAGTTGCCCGCACGGCCGGGGTTTCGCATTCGGCCGCCTACCGCCATTTCACCGATCGTGAGGCACTGCTCGGCGAGGTGGCCGGCCATGCCCGCGGCGAGCTCGCCGCCGAGATGAGCCGCCGCATCGCCCGCACCCGGGACCCACGCCGACAGCTGCAAGCCGTCGGTACCGCGTACATCGATTTCGCGCTGAACCAACCCGGACTGTTTCGCACCGCATTCGGTGTACACGCCGTCACCGCCGAATCCGAACCGCACACCGACGGCGCGAACCCCTACGAAATCCTCGGCCGCGTGCTCGACCAGGCGCAGTCGGCCGGACTACTGGCCCCCGAACGCAGGCCCGGCGCAGAGATTGCCGCCTGGTCGACCGTCCACGGCCTGGCCTGCCTGCTGATCGACGGCCCGCTGCCCACCGATCCGGCCGCCATCGAGTTCGCGGTCGGGCGCGTGCACGAACTCATCGACCGGGGCCTGCTCGATCAGCGGCCGGACACCTACCTGGACGAAGACATCGACCAAATCGGGTCTCCGCGTTGAGGTCCGGAGCCCTAGTGCGCGACAACCAGGCGTTCGGGCAGGACTCCCGTCTCGGCCCAAGTTACCGCGATCTTGCGGGCGACCGCGCCGAACAGAATGGTTCTGGCCTGTCCGCTTCCGGGTTCGAGCGTCTTTGTGGCCTTGTTCAGGATGATGAGCTGCTCGAGCCCTCCGGCACCATTGCTGTACCCGTAGCGAACCTGCTCGGCTGTTTCGTCCAGCTTCCGAACCTCGGCATATATCGCCATAATCCACCCCGATCGCCATAGATCAATCTTGCGCAGGATAGCTGAACCGGTCTGTGCGTCCGAGCGACCTCGGTGCGCGAATCGCCGTCCGGAGCAACCGAATCGCCGCCAATTACGTATAAGCGACATAAAGCCCGGACAACACGACTAGTCTGCGGCGCATGGCAGTTGCGTGGCCGGATGAAATCGATGATGTCCTGCATGGTGATCTCACCGTCGGATTGGCCTATATCACTCCGGCCGGTGGGGCGGTGGTGACGGCGGTATCGCCGATCGGGATGCGGGATCGGGAGTTGGGGACGGTCGGGTTCACGACCTCGCTCGGCTTCGGCCGCAAGCTGGAGCGGATCAAACGCGAGCCGAAGGTCGCGCTCGCATATCACGCGCGTGAGCACGGACTCGGCGACCAGAACAATCGGAGCTTCGTACTGGTACAGGGCGTCGCCACCTTCGACGCCAAGCCCGACCCCGACACCCTCGACCGCGTCGGCGAGCAGGCGACGCCCTATCTCGGCGCACCACGGCGCGGCCTCTTCTGGGATCGCTGGCTCAGCGCGTATTACACCGATCGGGTGCTGGTGACGGTCGCGGTCACCCGGATCATTTCCTGGCCGAACCCGGATGCGACCGGCGAACCGGAGGTATTCGGCGAACCGCTGCCGGCCACCGTGGATTCCCAGAAGCCGCCCGCCAAAGGCACCGGTCCCCGGGTGGACAGCGCCAAGGCCGCTGCGCGCGCCACGAAGCTACCGCACTGTCTGCTCGCCTATCGCCAGTCCGACGGCTATCCGGCGGTGGTCCCCGCGCAGGTCACCGGCTCGAGCGAGGCGGGGGTAAACCTCACTGTCCCAGCGGAAATCGCCCAGGGCGGCCGCCGCGCGGGTCTGCTCGCCCACACCTACCGCCCACAGCTCGTCGGCCTCGAATGCCGCCAGCACACCGGCTGGATCGAAATCGACGGCACCGATGCGACCTACGCACCCCACACCGAGTCCGGTTTCATCGCACCGCCGAACAAGACACTGCTGTTGCTGGCCAACGGGTTGATGGCCCGCCGCGGACTGGCCCAAGCCCGAAAACAGGGCCGCATCGACGCCTTGAGCTGACCCCGGAAAGACACGAACCCCCTTCCGATCGAAATCGGAAGGGGGCCCGGCTTTTCAGGTGGACTAATCCAGCGTAACCGGCAGCCTGGCATGCCCATTCGAGATGAAACTGACCACCGTCCCCAACTCGGACGGGTCCGCCGCCAACCGCATATTCGGAAAGCGCGCGAAGATCGCGGGCAACGACACCAGCGCCTCGAGCCGAGCCAACGGCGCCCCCAGGCAATGGTGCACCCCGTAGCCGAAAGCCAAGTGGTCTTTACTGTCTCGGGCCAGATCGAATTGATCGGCGGTGTCACCGTGAACTTTCGGATCACGGTTCGCGGCCGCGTACGAGGCGAGAATCGGCTCGCCCTTGGCGATATGCACCCCGTCGATCTCGATATCGTCGACCGCGAACCGCAGCGGCAGATGCGCGACCGGCGCCTCGAACCGCAACGCCTCCTCGACCAGATCGGCCCACGTCGCCCGCTCCGCGACCAGTGCGGCGCGCTGCTCCGGATTGGTCAGCAGCGCGAAGATCGCCTGGTCGAGCAGATTGACCGTGGTCTCGTGCCCGGCGCTGATGACAAGCAGCAGCGTATCGATCAATTCCTGCTCGGTGAGCTGGGACCCGTCGTCCTCATCGCGGTGTGAGATAAGCAGACTGGTCATATCGTCGCCGGGATGGTCGCGCCGATACGCCACCAATTCACCGAGGATCCGATACATCTCCATGTAGTTCGCCTGCGACTCCTCCGGACCGAGCGAGGTGTCGAAAATACCGTCGACGCATTTGCGCAAGCCCGGATTGAGTTCCTCGGGCACACCCATCAATTCGGAGATGACCTGAATCGGCAGCGGATACGCGAAACCCTCACGCAGATCGACCGATTCGCGCGCGGGCGTCTTCGCGAGCTCGGCGAGCAGTTCCTCGGTGATCCGCTCGATCTGCCCGCGCATCGCCTCGGTGCGCCGATGGGTGAATGCGGGCGCGACCAACTTGCGCAGCCGCTTGTGGTCCGCACCGTAGGCGGTGAACATATTGTTCACCGCGACCCACAGGAAAAGCGGCCAGTCCTGAGGAATCTCGCCGTTGATGAACGCGGGCCAGTGCTGGCTCGCATCCTTGGATACCCGCGCGTCGACGAGCAGCTTCTTGAGCAGCCCGGCATCGGTTACCGACCAGGCCCGCACACCGCCGGGCAATTCCACCAGTGCCACCGGCCCACGCTCGCGCAGGCGTGCGGATTCGCCCTGGATATCGGTTCCCGTGAGATCCAGGGTAATAGGTTGTTGCACTACAGAAATCTCCTTACAGCATGGCAAGCGGAGAGGATTTGGGAAAGGCGACCGGGAGGGATACCAGGGCCCGATGGAACGGACCCGGCCGCCAGGCGAGTTGTTCGGGCTCTGCCCCCAAACGCATTTCGGGAAGTGCGTCGAGCAGCTGGTCGATGGCGTCCTGGACAATGAGATAGGCGACCGACCGCGCCGGGCAGGAATGTGGGCCCACACTCCATGCCAGATGCGAACGGTTGGGCCCGAATTCGCTCACCCCGACGGCGGGATCGTTATTACATCCCGACATGCTGATGACGACCGGTTGGTGAGCGGGCAGCCAGACGCCGTCGATGAGGATCGGCTGTCTCGGATAGGAGACACAGTAGTTCGCCATCGGCGGGTCGGTGAACAACACTTCGTCGAGTGCGTCACGGGTGGAAAGACTTCCGCCGTGCACGCTGCCCGCGAACCGGTCGTCGGTCATCATCAGCAGCAGTGTGTTGGTGATCAGGTTCTGCTGCGGTTCGATGCCCGCGCCGTAGACGGTGACGAGCTGGTGGATCATCTCCTCGTCCGACAGCACGGCCGGATGCGCGATCAGCCGCGAGGTGATGTCGTCGCCCGGAACGCTGCGCTTCAGCGTGACGAGTTCGAACAGCGCGTCGGTGAGCATCGCATTGCCCTTGTCGGCGTTCACACCTTCGAAGATGGCCGCCATCCCGGTGGCAACCTGCTGACCGATCTCCGCCGGACAGCCGAGCATCTCGTTCAGCACCTGGAAGGTGAGCGGAAATGCGTACTGGCTGATCAGATCGGCCGCACCGTCACCGCAGAAGGCATTGATCAGTGGAATGGCGGCATCTTCGACGACGGCATGCAGTGCGTGCAGATCGACTTCGGCCAGGCTTGCCGCATTCGCCTGTCGATAGCGCAAATGCTCGTTTCCCGCACTGCGCAAGGCATTCGGCCGCCATTCCAGCATCGGCAGGACCGGGCATTCACCGGGAATCTTTTGCTGCCAGATGCGCGGATCCGCCGGAAAGTGGTCGGGATCGTTGAGGATTCGTACGGCGGTGTGATAGCCGATCACCAAAGTCGCTGGTACACCGGGCGATAGGTCAACCGGTACCAGAGATCCGAACTGGCGGCGCATGTCACGGTACGCGCGGTGCGGATCTGCTGCGAACTCCTCTGAGTAGAGCGGTACGCGCGGGCCGTCGGTATCGATCGGCGACCCCAACGCGACAGGGCCGGGCTTTGTTGAATCAGTGTGCAATGCGTGGTTACTTCCGAGACTCCTGGCGATGGAATAGGAACTCGACGAGCGTGATCAGCGATCGCAGACAAGTGCTGCGCTGCCGCGCGTCGAGCGAGGTCAACGGAGTATCCGGAGCGAGATCCAGTGCGTCCCGGATCTCTTCGAGCGGATAGCGCTTGGCGCCTTCGAACTGGTTGACCGCGACCGAATACTGCACCCCGCGCTCCTCGAGCACGGACAGCACCTCGTCGGCCTTCTCGATGCGCCGGGTGTCCACCAGGACCAGGGCGCCGAGCGCACCGCGCGCCAACTCCTCCCACAGCGGGACGAAACGCCGCTGTCCCGGCGTCCCGAAAAGATAGAGCGCGAGTGTGGGATTCAGCGTGATACGGCCGAAATCCATCGCTACGGTCGTCTGCGATTTGCCGGGTAGCCCGGCCATATCGTCGACGCCGACACTGGCCTCGGTGATCGTCTCCTCCGTGCGCAGCGGCCGGATCTCCGAAACGCTGTTCACGAATGTCGTTTTGCCGACACCGAAATTGCCTGCCACCAAGAGCTTTACCGACCGGGTCACGGTCTCCGGCACATAGTCGACAGTGCGCTCAGGCCGGGAGAGCGCGGAGCCCATTGAGTACCTCCTCGAGCAGGGTGATCTCCGGCATGACTTCGGCCGGGGTCGGGGTGGCCAGATGTTCGCTGTCCAGCAGATCGGCGACGACGATCTTCACCACGGACGGCGGCAGGTCGAGATAGGCGGCGATCTCGGCAATGGACAGGGCACTGCGACGGCTGCACAGGTTCAGCACCTGGCGCGCATCGGGTGTCGCACCAGGTGCCGGATCTTTGGCGGCGACGACCAGGGTGACCAGGTCCAACTCACGACTGGGACGGATTCGCCCCCCGGTGCGCACGTAGGCCCGGACCAAGTCGGGGTCTCGCCGGGACCTCGTCATGACGTCAAGCCGCCCTCAACCCTCCCGCGCGGCTGGGCGCCTAACTCGTGCCCGACCCGCCCGGCGAGTTCGTTCATGCGGTGCGCGACCAGCCCGATATCGGTCTCGGGCGTTGTCGAAACACCGAGCAGTGCACCCTCGCCCGCCGCGGTGATGAGGATCATGCCCTGGTCGTATTCGGTCATGTTCTGGCGCACACCATTGTCGAGGCCACCACAGAATTCGCCGAGCGCCTTACCTAGTGAGCGCAGACCCGAGGCGGCCGCGGCGAAACGCTCGGCATCATCCTTGTTGACACCGTCGGAGTGCGCGATCCGCAGTCCGTCGTCGGACAGCAGCACCGCGAACCGGACGCCGGGAACGTTGCTGAGATCCTCGAGTAGCCAACCCAGCCGATTGCTGCTGTCGGTCACCGGTGTGCTCATCAGGATGACATCCCTTCGCTGTTATCGGAGGCAGCAGCCTCACGGCCGCTCTTGGAACCCATCTGCCAGGCGGAGGCGATTTCGGGACGAGCCTGTCCCGCTTCGGATTCGGTGCCGGTCTGCGCGGGCACCGAAGACACCGCCCGACGGCGTCGCTTGGGTAGGCCGCCACTGGTGATCTCGTGCACAGCGAACTCCTCGTTCTCGGCGGGTTGTTCGCCCACCCCGGCCAAGACCGGAACCGGGGATAATTCGAAGGGCTTATCCTCGGCGACAGCGGTCGGCACGGGTTCCGGGGCCGGGGTGACGGCGGGAACGGCCGGTTCGGCGTTGGCCACCGCGGTGACGAGCAGCGCCTCGGGGATGTAGACCATCGCCCGCATACCGCCGTAGACGTTCGGGCCATCGATGTAGACGGTGAATCCGTAGCGTCGGGCCAGTGCCGCGATGCCTGGGAAACCGACGCGCGGGGACGGGCCGAGTTGGTGGATGTCGATCGGGCGCTCGTTGGCGAGCACCTGCCTGGCTTCCTCCATCTGCTCCGCGTTCATCCGCACACCGGCATCGTCGATGATGACGGTGACGCCGTGGTGGCCCTCCTGGAAGGTCACATCCACATAAGACGTCGGCGGGGAGTAGCGCAGCGCGTTGTCGAGCAGCGTGGCCAGGGTGTGCACGAGCGGTTCCACCGCGCGGCTGATGACGATGCGGTCGAGCTGGTTGGCCCGTACCCGCAGGTAGTCACGCACACGCCCGATCGCGCCGCCGACCACATCGGTGAGCGACTGCGCGGGCCAGCGCCGACCCGGCAGACCACCACAGACGATCACATACGACTGGGCCTGCCGCAGCATCTGCTGCACGGTGTGGTCGATGCGGGTGAGGGTGGCGTAGACCTCGTCGTCGCGGTGCTCGCGCAGCGCGGAGCTCACCACCTGACTGACATCCGCGCCGAGGCTGACCACGGAGGTGCCGAAGGAACGCACCGCCGCACTGGTCGCGGCCCGCGAGGCGGATTCGATCTCGGCCCGAGTGCCCTCCTCGGTCGCCTTGATCGCCTGCTGCGCCTTTTCCTCGGCCTCACGCGCGGCCTGCTCGTGCGCCTCCGACTGCACCATGCGCAGGTCGTCGGCGTACCGCTCGGAAATCCATTGCAGGCACTGGGTGAACCGGGAGGTCTCCTGACCCGTCGGCACCTCGATGGCCGAAACCGGTGCCTCGAAGCGGCGCACCGCCTCGGTCATCGCCGGCAGTGTCTGGCCGGCGAAGTGCTCGAGGGTTTCCTCCTGCGCCCGATTCGCTCTATTGAGGGTGTCGGCGCGGATCTTCTGTTGTTTCGCGTATTGCGCTACATACAACGCCGCCGCCACGGCAATAATGAGAGCGGGGGCGAGGATCCATGAAAGCACCACGGCGATATCTTGATTCATCAGCTCTCTCGTCGTTGCGACAGCCGGTGTCACTGCGCGTTGTCTCGCCTTCCTCGCGACGCCGACCAGGATCAACATTCGTCGAATGCGGCCACATCGACACTGGCACCAACCCCAGAGTGCCCGCACGGCAAGCGATTCGAAGAATCACCAACCGGGCGGATCGAGCCGATAAGTAGCTCGGCACCCGACGACCCGCCCACAGTAGCAGCATCGCCGGGAAGTCTCTCTCGATCCGAGGACCACATTCCGATTCCTCGAACCGCCAGTGCCCCCATTGCATTTCGCGTACCGCCCGATCGGTATGACCGAATGCCATGAATAGCGAACCGCGGGTACCGGATACTATGCGCGAATGGCAAAGCTGAAGGTGTCCGTCGACGTGCCGATTCCCCCGCAGGAGGCCTGGTCGCATACCTCCAACCTCACCGAACTCGACAAATGGCTCCTCATGCACGAGGCGTGGCGCAACGAGGTGCCCGCCGAACTGACCGTCGGCACCCAACTGGTCGGTGTCGCATCGGTCAAGGGATTGCGCAATCGGGTCACCTGGACGGTCAAGGCCGCTGAACCGCCGCGGCGCCTGGCCTTGAGCGGCACGGGCAAGGGCGGCACCAAATTCAAGCTCGAACTGCTCGTCGCCGCGAAGGGTGCGGGCTCGGAGGTGACTGTCGACATCGATCTGGGCGGTGCGCCGCTGTTCGGTCCGATCGGTTCCGGTGTCGCGCGGGCGCTGAAGGGCGATATCGAGCGCTCGTTGGAGCGTTTCGTCGCGCTCTACAGCTGAGGAGTCCGAACGTGCCGCATGCCGAGGCCGCGGACGGCACCCGGATCGCGTATCAGACCGGCGGTGACGGTCCGCCGCTGCTGCTGCTCACCGGGCAGGCCAATAATCACCACTGGTGGGATGGAGTCCGCGCCGACTTCGAGACCGGGTATCGCACCGTCTCACTGGACTATCGCGGGACCGGTGACAGCGATAAGCCGGATATCCCGTACAGCACCCTCGGATTCGCCGAGGACGCCATTGCGGTGCTCGACGATCTCGGCATCGAGAAGACCGCGGTGTACGGCACGTCCATGGGTGGCCGGGTCGCGCAATGGCTGGCCGCGCGGTTTCCGGATCGGGTGCATGCGCTGGTGCTCGGCTGCACGTCACCGGGTGGTCGCCACGCTGTCGAGCGCGACGCCGAGGTACGGAAGTCGCTGGCCCAGCCCGATCCGGCGGCGGCACGGCAGGCGCTGCTGGAACTGATGTACACCCCGGGGTATCTGGCGAGCACGTCCGGGCCGTTCAACACCCTCGGCGATCCGAGCATGCCCGCATACGCGAAGCGCAGACATCTCTACGCGAGCAACAGACACGACGCATGGGATGTGCTCGCGGATATCGCGGTTCCGACGCTGATCGTGCACGGCAGCGAGGACCGGTTCAATCCCGCGGCGAACGCACCGTTGCTCGTGGAACGGATTCCCGGTGCGCGGCTGGCGTGGATCCCGGGGGCTCGGCACGCCTATTTCGACGAATTCCGAAGCACCGCAAGCCCACTCGTCATGGAATTTCTGGACGCCCGTCGGTAGCCCGAGTTCGCCTGGTGCACAGACGAACTCGGACCCTTCGGCTAATGCACCAGGGCTGGCGCGTCGGCGACCGCGGGCGTCTGCGGCTTGGTGCGCGGCAGGAATGCCGCTGGTACCAAGGTCAGCACCATGAGCACCAGCGCCACGATGTAGGTGTGGCTGAATGCCGTCGCGGCCTGGCTCAATCCGGTCTCGACCGCACCGGGCGGCAGCTGCGCCGCGATCGAGGGATCGTAGTTCGACGCGATCGCGGGCTTGGCGAATGGATGCTGGTTCAGCAGACTGCTGAGCACCACCGACATCGTCGCGGTGCCGATGGAGCCTGCGGACTGGTTGATGATGTTCATCAGCGTCGTACCGCGCGCGACCTGCTGGTGGGTCAGCGTCTGGATCGCCGCGGTCATGGTCGGCATCATGGTGCAGCCCATGCCGAGGCCCATCACGAACAGCGCGCCCAACATGAACGGATACGACGTATCGGACTTCAGCTGCACGAAGAACACCGTGCCGAGTGAGATCAGCGAGATACCGGTCAACACGATCTTGCCCGGACCGATCTTGTCGACGAGCCGGCCCGCGATCGGCATCGTCAACATCGCACCCAGGCCCTGCGGCACCATCAGCAGACCAGCCGCCATGGCTGTTTCGCCGCGCACCTGCTGCAAATAGGTCGGCAGCAGCAGGCCCGCTCCGAAGAAGGCGGTCGCGAACAGCACCATGGTCAGCACCGCGAAGGTCAGCGATCGGTTGCGGAACAGATGCAAATCGATCAGCGGATGTTCGGTGCGCAGCGCGTGGAAGACGAACAGCACGATGAGCACCAGACCGATGGCGGCGGGTATGAGCACCTTGGCCGCCATGACCGTGCCCTCGCCCGGAATCGAGGAGACGCCGAACAGGAACAGCGCCAGACCTGGCGAGGCCAGCAGCATGCCGAGGAAGTCGAAGGATTCCGACGGCTCCGGATTGTCCGCGGGGAACACGACGAAGGCGAGAACGAGCGCGATCACCCCGACCGGAGCATTGATCAGGAAGATCCACTTCCAGCCGTAACTGTCGATCAGCCAACCGCCCAGGATCGGGCCGCAGATCGGGCCGAGCAGCATCGGCACCCCGAGCACCGCCATCACCCGCCCGACGCGTTGCGGACCGGCCGCGTGGGTCATGATCGTCATGCCGAGCGGCATCAGCATGCCGCCGCCGAGACCCTGGACAACGCGGAAGGCGATCAGCGTTTCCATGCTCCAGGCCTGGCTGCACAGCACCGATCCGAGCACGAACAGCGTCAGCGCGAGCATGTACAGCCGTTTCGTGCCGAACCGGTCCGCCGCCCAACCGGTCAGCGGGATGACGCTGGCCAGCGCGAGGGTGTAACCGGTCATCGACCAGGCCGCGATCGCGGTGGTGGTGTGGAACTCGTTCTGGAATTTCGGGATCGCGACGGTTACGACGGTGATGTCCAGGATCGACATGATCGCGCCGAGCACGACCACCCCTGCCACCTTGAAGACCGCGATGTCTAGCTTGTCGGTCGCGGGGTCCGCTGCGACCGACGTGGTATCCGGAGGATGTGTCACCGCTTAAGCCTCGCACCTCGCCGACCAAATGACCAGCAAATTCTGCGACCTTCGACACACCTCGGGTCTGCGGATATCTCGCCCCGGATGATGGCGGCGTGACATTGCAGATCTTCGATGCCGAGTTCGCCGCGAATCCATGGCCTACGCTGCGGCGATTGCGCGAGGACGGTGGGGTGCATCGGGTCCGGACACCGGATGGCCCACCCGCCTGGTTGGTAACCCGGTTCGCCGATGTCCGGGCCGGACTGCTCGACAATCGGCTCTCCACCCAGCCGCGCTATGCCGGGGAGACGGACTATCGCGGGTTCGTGGTGCCGTCCCCCTTGGATCTCGGATTCCTGGAGAGCGAACCCGAGGACCATGCTCGGCTGCGACGGGCCGTCACCGCCGAGTTGTCGCCGCGACGGCTCGCCGAATGGGCGCGTACGGCACCGGAATTGGTGTCGGCCTGTCTGTCGGAGGTGGACAGCGGCGGCACGATCGATCTCATCGAGCGGTTCGCCGTTGTCCTGCCCGCGGCCGTGCTCGGCGAATTGCTCGGGTTGGCGGCACCGGAGCGCGAGGCGCTATTGCATTGGGCGCGTTCGACATTGCTGCCGAGCGCCACTCCCCCGCGTGCCCGCGACACGCTCACCACCATGCGCGCCATCGTCATCGCGACGATCGAGGGGGCGCGGGGCGACAATGTGCTCGGACGGCTGGTGTGTTCGAGTGACCAGACCGGTGCACCGAGTGCGCACGAGCTGGCCTCGATGATCTTCTATCTGCTGTTCGTCTGGTACGAAGTGCTCGTCGACCTGATCGCCGGATCCACGTTGGCACTGCTCACCCATCCGGATCAGCTGGCGGTGCTGCGCGCCATGGCCGATACCCGACCGGCGGTGGACGAACTGCTGCGCTACCTGTCGCCGCAGGTGGTTTCGGGGCCCAGATTCGCAACCACCGAACTCGATATCGCGGGGCACACCATCCGTTCCGGTGACACCGTGCTGCTCTGTCTGGCATCGGCCAACCATGATTCGGAGATCTTCGACAATCCGGCCGAACTCGACCTCGCACGCACGAATAATCCACACTTGGGTCTCGGGCACGGCGGCCATGCATGCCTCGGCACCGCGTTGGTCCGGACCATCGCCGGGGCCGTGCTGGAGACCTTGATGCTGGACGGCCGAACTCCGACGCTCGTCTGCGATCCACGAGAAATTCGGTGGCGCTCCGGTTTTCGGCATCGCGGACCGCTCGAGTTGCCTGTCGTATTGGCGCGGTAGCTTTGCGGTGCTTCTCGGTGCCGGGATCCGACTTCCTGCGCGCCGATCCGAGTGCCAACTGTCGTGCCGCGCACACCGGCCGCCCCGGAACCCTTCAAGGCGGACACCGATTGGGACAGTTCAGTTCTGCGACCCCTGTGACTTCCAGGAAGGATCGCGGCCGAACCAGCCCGCGAGGCGGTCGTATGCGGGAGCGTCGGCGGGCACGGGCACCTCGAGGTCGAAAGCCTTGTCCGGGCCGCGGAATTCCGGGCGCAGCATCTTGTGTGACCAGGCCAGTCCGTACTCGGCGACTTCCGGGTCGAAGTCGGTGGGCTGGTCGGTTGCGCGAGCAAGATCCCAGGTGTGCATGGCCAATTCGGTGATCTGCTGGTCGGCTCGGCTGCGCAGCGGCGCTTGTGCGCCGCCGGGTACCGGAACCGGGCGTTCGAGGTCGGCATGATGCCAGATGTCCAGGACGGGTGCGGCGGCCGCGCGGTACTCCGCCGCCCAGTTCGGACTCAGCTCGGCGGGCGGCGCCGCCCAATCGGCCATCTCGCCACGCGCCGAATCCAGGAAATTCCGCAGGCTCTGCCCGATGACATGTCGCACGAGCGCCTGCACGTCCCAGCCGGCACAGGGTGTCGGCAGGGTCGCCTGTTCCGGCCGAATCGCCGCGATGACCTCGCCCATCTGGGTCAATGCGCGGTCCAGCAGGTCCACGGTGGGATCAACGGTATCCACGCCTGTCGATTCTGCCCCGCGTCCGCCGCACACATCGCCGAACGCGCAACTCGGCCGACTACCGCGATCAGCGCGGAGCAGGCTCGACAGTTTCCGGATCGACGGATGGGATGACGCGCGGCCGGGACCGCGTGACTGCCACACCGGCCAGGCACAGGACACCGCCGACGATGGTCAGCGCGCCGGGCACCTCGTCCAGTGCGGCCCACGACATCAACACGACGAGCGCCGGGACCGCGTAGGTTGTCACGCCCATTTTCCCGGCCGTCGTGCGGGCTAGTGCGTAGGCCCATGTGGTGAAAGCCAAAGCTGTTGGGAAGACGCCCAGGTACACCAGACTCAGCGTGGACGACAGCGGCGCGTCGGCCGCCTCGGTGACCAGTTGCCAGGAGAACGGCAGACACGTGACGGTTCCGATGACCGAGCCGAAGGTGACCACCTGCAATGCGGATGCGCTCGCCAGCGCCGGTTTCTGCGCGATGGTCGATGCCGCCCAGACGATGGCCGCGAGCAGACACAGCACGACACCGAGCACCGCCGCGCCGCCGCCATCGGAGGTCGACAGTCCGACAACCACGGTCCCGGCGAACGACACGACCAGCCCGACCATCAGCCGGGCCGGAAACCCTTCCCGCAGGACCAATCCGCCGAGCACCGCGATCAGCACCGGACCGATGCCGACGACCATCGCCGCGGTCCCGGCGTCGACATTGCGCTCACCCCAGTTCAACGCCACCATGTAGACGCCGAACCACAGCACCCCGGAGATGACGATGCCCGGCCACGCGGCCCGCGGCGGCAGGCCCTCACCACGGATGACCAGCACCGTCACCAGCGTGATCGATGCGGCGAGCAATCGCCCGAGTGCCAGCGCACCCGGCGAAAAGTCGTGTCCCGCACTGCGGATGAAGACGAAGGCCGAAGCCCACAAGACCACCGTCACGGCGGCGGCGACAATGGCTTGCCGCTCGACCGACCCATCCGTACGCATCATGGGCCGAACGTAGATCAGTCGGTCGACAAGTGCCAGCGGTTTTCGGACGCGGACCGAGCCGGTCGGCCGGACCATCGGTGGGGGCTCCGATCGCCCGGCCGACCAGCGACTACAACGCGAGCAGCGCGTCGATCACGGCCGGCGGCACCGCGTCGGGGCTCGCGAAGGGCCGTTCCGCGAGCAACTTCCGTGCTTCGTCGCCGGATAACCCGCCATCGGCGGTGAGCACCTGCAGCGCGTGCGTTTCGGGCAGGGCTCCGAGCCAAGCGACAGTGTTGCCGACCAAGGTCTCCGGATCGATCTCGCCGTGGACCCGCAACCGAGCCACGCCGCCGTCGGGGTACACATCGAGCCGGACATGGGTGACCGGCGCACCGGCCTCGATCCGGAAGAAGTGACGGGCATCCGGCTGCAGCCGCGTGCGCGGCAGCAATTCGGTCCATGTCGACGGATCATCCGGGTCCGCACCGGAATCGGCATCGGCACCGCGCAGCACCGCCCAACCCGGCGCATTGCCGACATAATTCGAGGTGTCGATTTCCACGCGTCGAATCGCCCCGCGCGCACCCAGCCGCACCGTGACGTGATCATTGCCCGCATCGCGGCGACGCGCACCCTCCCAGCCTTCGTCCATCTGCCGCGACCGGCCGGGTAGCAGGATATTGGTCGGCGCGGAGAAGAACATGTCGGAGCAGTCGACTACATCGCCGCCGTGTTCCAGAGCGGCGAGATCGACTGTGCCACTGAGGAAACGGGGATCCGGCAGTGGAGTCCCGTGGACGCGGAAGCGGGCCACGCCACCGTCCGGGTAGATCGAGAGCCGGATGTGGGTAAAGCGGCGCTCGTCGGTGACTTCGAAGAAGTTGTCGGTATCGCCCGCGATATTCGACTTCGCGACCAGTGTCACCCATTCGGCCTGCTGGAGTTCGGCAGACGACGGCTGGCCCTCCATACTCGTCGCCTCGACCGAGGCGAAGGGCGGATAATTGCCGATGAACCAGGAGGTGTCGACGACGACACCGTGCACCCGCCCCGGCACACCCAGCCGGACAACCGCATAGTCATTGCCGGTTTCGCGACGTCGCCGCGTTTCCCAGCCGTCGTAGGTCTTGCCCTTGTGGCCGAAGTCCTCGGTGCTGAAAACCGCACGGCCGGGCCGGATCAGATTCTCCCGCTCGGCGAACAACTCGTCATTGGCGTAGACCACACTGCCCGCGAGCGCACGGGAGGCGAGATCGGGCAGCCGGGTGAAGGCGGGGGCGGATTGATCGGTCATACTTCTCCTCGAGCCAGGAGCCGCCCCTGCGGCTCGTTGTCGATATCGATTCGGTTGCCGCGCAACCAGGTACCGCGGACCGCGCCCGCGAGCGGGCGGGCCGCGTACGGTGTGACGGCGTTCTTGTGGTGCAGGCGATGCACGTCGACGACGAAGGCGTCATCGGGTGCGAAGACACAGAAGTCCGCGTCGTAGCCGACCTCGATGGCGCCCTTGCGCCGCAGGCCCGCGTGTTCGGCGGGCGCGCGGCTCATCCATCGAGAGACATCCACCAGGCTGAAACCACGCAGTCGCGCTTCGGTCCAGACAGCCGAAAGTCCGAGCTGCAGTGAGGAAATACCACCCCAGGCGCGGGCGAAGTCGCCGGTATCGAAGCACTTCAGGTCGGCGGTCGAGGGCGAGTGGTCCGAGACCACCATATCGATGGTGCTATCGCGCAACCCTTCCCAGAGCAACTCGCGATTGCCGCTCTCACGGATCGGCGGGCAGCATTTGAATTGCGTTGCACCGTCCGGAATTTCCTCCGCAGCGAACGACAGATAGTGCGGACACGTCTCGGCGGTGATCCGGACGCCGTCGCGGCGGGCCGAGGCGATCATCGGCAGCGCATCCGAACTCGACACGTGCAGAATGTGCACGCGACAGCCGGTCCACCTGGCCAGTTCGATCACCTGGGCGACGGCCAGGTTCTCCGCACCGCGCGGGCGCGAACGCAGGAAGCCGGAGTACTTGTCCCCCTGCGGAATCGGTGCGTGTTCGATGGCGTGCGCGTCCTCGGCGTGCACGATGAGCAGACCGTCGAACAAGCGGATCTCCCGCATGGCCAGTTCCAGCTGAATGGCGTCCAGTGCCGGGAATTCGTCGACACCGGAGTGCAGCAGAAAGCATTTGAAGCCGAATACACCTGCGTCTTGCAGCTGCCGCAGATCCGCCAGATTTCCGGGGATCGCTCCGCCCCAGAATCCGACGTCCACATGCACGCGGTCCTGCGCGGTCTTGCGCTTCACTTCGAGTGCCGCGAGATCACAGGTCGGCGGAATGCTGTTGAGCGGCATATCGATAATGGTGGTGACACCGCCCGCCGCGGCCGCCTTCGTCGCACTCGGGAAGCCCTCCCATTCGGTGCGGCCGGGATCGTTGACGTGCACGTGCGCGTCCACAACGCCGGGCAGCAGCACCTCGTCGGCGGCCAGTTCGACGACCGTTTTCGCGGTCAGGATGGAATCCAGCGGCTCGATCGCCACGATCCGGCCGTCGCGCACGCCGACCGAGCCACCGGTCTCCCCCGCCGTCGCGATGATCCGCTCCGCACGGATCACCAGGTCCAGGTGTGCCGGGACCGGTGAGATCGTCTGGATCTCGGAGTTCTTCCGCATCACACAACTCCATCGGAAATCATCGGAATCTACCGTCGAATGTCCTTGCGCCGCCGCTGCTTCGGGTGGCGGCAGCAACGATGTCATCGGCCAGGTCCGCGACGCTTCGCATCGGAGAGGCCGCCCCGCCCGCGTGGCCTGCAGCCCCTTGGTTCGTGGCGGCCTCCGGCGACTGGTGGTTGGCAGATGGCCGCTCCGCCGTGACCGCCCCAACGGCGTTGTTTGCAGGCACCTGCCCCGTGGCGGCCTCCGGCAGCTGGTGCCCGACAGATGCCCGCTCCGCCGTGACCGCCCCGACGACGTGGCCAGCCGACACATGATCCGCAGCGGCCTCCGGCGACTGGTGCTCCGCAGACGGCTGCTCCGCCGTGGGATCCAACGGCAGGTATTCCGCGGCGAGCCGCGCACCCAGCTGCTCGAGCAGCAACTCACCTTCCGCGAAGCAACGCGCGATATCGGGTTCGATATCGGCCAGGGAGTATGCGGCCGAGAACCCCGCCTCATGCAATCGCTTGGTGGGCAGCGTATTCCGGCCACAGACAGCGATGACCGGCACGCCCGCCAACCCAGCGGCAGTGGCGACACCGGCCGGCGCCTTGCCGTACAGGGTCTGCTCGTCGAGCATGCCCTCCCCGGTCACCACCAGATCCGCATTAGCCACCTGTTCCGCGAAACCGACCAGCTCCAAAACCAATTCGATCCCGGGATGCAGCCGAGCACCGAGCACCGCGACGGCTGCGAACCCGACCCCGCCCGCCGCACCGGCACCCGCACGATCGCGCACATCGTTCCCGGTGGCGACCGCGACACAGTCCGCCCAATGAGTGAGCGCCGCATCGAGCACTTCCACTTGGTCACCATCGGCACCCTTTTGCGGACCATAGATGGCGGCCGCACCGCACGGACCGGTGAGCGGATTATCGACATCGCACGCGACGGTGATCTCGACCCCGTCCAGCCGTTCCCGCACCGGCGCAAGGTCGATCGTGTGCAGCCGCGCCAATGCCGCACCGCCGTCACCGATTTCGGCCCCGTCGACACTGAGCAGTCGCGCACCGAGGGCAGCGAGCAGCCCGGCACCGCCATCGGTACCCGCACTGCCCCCGATGCCGAGCACCACCCGACGGCAACCCGCATCGATCGCCGCGGCGATGACCTCGCCGGTACCCCGGCTGGTGGCCGTCATCGGTGCGAACTTCCCACCCGGTAGCCGTACGAGCCCGGATACGTCCGCCAGTTCCACGACGGCGATATCGTCGCGGCGGGCATACGCCGTGCACACCGGTTCGCCGGTGGGTCCGGACGCGGTCACCAGGACCGCCTCGAAACCCGCGGCCGAAGCGGCGGCGACGGTGCCGTCCCCGCCGTCCGCGATCGGCACCACCGAAATCTCGGCACCGGGCCGGACGCGGTGGATACCGGCGCGGACAGCGGCACCGACCTGCGCGGCGGTCAACGACCCCTTGAACTTGTCGGACGCGATCAGGACTCGAGTCATGGCGGCTCAGTCCAGCTGCGCGGTCGCGGTCGGGACGTCGGCCGCGGACTGCGCGAGTTCCTCGAATTCGACGATATTGTCGATCTCGAGTCCCATCGACACATTCGTCACCCGTTCGAGGATGACCTCGACGATCACCGGCACCCGGAATTCGGTCACCAGCTTCTTCGCCTCATCGAGCGCCGAACCGATCCACGCGGGATCGAATACTCGAATCGCCTTGCAGCCCAAGCCTTCGGCGACCTTGACGTGGTCGACGCCGTAGCCGGCGAGCTCCGGACTGTTGATATTGTCGAAGGCGAGCTGCACGTAGTAATCCATGTCGAACGCGCGCTGCGCCTGACGGATCAGGCCCAGATACGAATTGTTCACCACGACATGGATGTACGGGATATTGAACTGCGCGCCGACCGCCAATTCCTCGATGAGAAACTGGAAGTCGTAATCACCCGAGAGTGCGACCACGGTGGCATCGGGATCGGCCGTCGCGACACCGATTGCCGCGGGCACGGTCCAGCCCAGCGGGCCGGCCTGGCCCGCATTGATCCAGTGCCGCGGCCGGTAGACGTGCAGCAACTGCGCCGCCTGGATCTGTGAAAGACCGATGGTGCTGACATAGCGCACCTCGGGTCCGAATGCCTTGTTCATCTCCTCGTAGACGCGCTGCGGCTTGATCGGCATATCGTCGAAGTGCGTCTTACGCAGCCCGACCTGTTTCCGGTTACGGCACTGCTCGGCCCACACACTGCGATTCGGCAGCTGTCCGGCCGCGTCGAGTTCGCGCGCGACCTCGACGAAGACGCGCAGCGCGGCGCCCGCGTCGGAGGTGATGCCGTAATCCGGTGCGAACACCCGACCGATCTGGGTCGGCTCGATATCGACATGTACGAAGGTGCGGTCCTTGGTGTAGGTGTCCACACCTCCGGTATGCCGGTTGGCCCAGCGGTTTCCGATGCCGAGCACGAAATCGGATTCGAGCAGGGTGGCATTGCCGTACCGGTGCGAGGTCTGCAGTCCGACCATGCCCGCGTGCAGCGCGTGATCGTCGGGAATCGTGCCCCAGCCCATCAGCGTCGGCACCACCGGCACACCGGTGAGTTCGGCGAATTCGACCAGCAGCGCCGCGGCATCGGCATTCACGATGCCGCCACCCGCGACGATCAGCGGCCGCTGCGCCGCATTCAACATCTCGATGGCCTTGACCGCCTGCGCCCGCGTCGCAGCCGGGCGGTGTACCTCGAGCGGCTCGTAAGTCTCGATGTCGAACTCGATTTCGGCGAGCTGCACATCGATAGGCAGGTCGATCAGGACCGGGCCCGGCCGGCCCTCGCGCATCAGCCGGAAGGCCTTCTGGAAGGTCCCGGGTACCTGTGCGGGCTCGAGTACCGTCACCGCCCACTTGCTCACCGGTGCGGCGATCGAAGCTATATCGACGGCCTGGAAGTCCTCCTTGTACAGCTTGGCTACCGGAGCCTGACCGGTGATGCACAGGATCGGAATCGAATCCGCGCTCGCGGAATACAGACCGGTGATCATATCCGTGCCCGCGGGCCCCGAGGTGCCGATGCAGACGCCGATATTGCCCGCCGCCGCCCTGGTGTACCCCTCGGCCATATGCGAGGCGGCCTCGACGTGGCGGGCCAGCACGTGCTTGATACCGCCATGTGCCCGCATCGCGCTGTAGAAGGGGTTGATCGCGGCACCCGGCAAGCCGAATGCCTGTGTCGCCCCTTCTTTTTCGAGAATCAGAACCGCGGCATCCACGGTGCGTATGCGTGCCATGGTCAGTGCTCCCGACCCGACAGCGCCTCGGTCACCTTCAGCAGACCCGAGTGATCCAGTGAACCGTGACCCATCGCACGCGCGGCCGCGATCAGCTGCGCGGTCAGCGCACCCATCGGGATCGACACCTCGGCGTCGCGGGCGGTCTGCAGGATGATGCCCATATCCTTGTGGTGCAGGTCAATTCGGAAGCCGGGCTCGAAGTCGCGCCTCAGCATGGATGCGCGCTTGAGTTCGAGGATCTTGCTGCCCGCGAGCCCGCCTGCCAGCACATCGAGGCCCTTCTCGGCGTCCGCGCCCAGGTTCTCCATCAGCAGGATCGCCTCGGCCACCAGGGCATAGGTGCCGCCGACGACGAGTTGATTGGCGGCCTTGACCACCTGACCGGCACCGTTCGGTCCGACCAGTGCGAAGGTCTTGCCGACCGCCTGGAAAATCGGTGTGGCCGTGGCGAAGTCGGCCTCGTTACCGCCGACCATGATCGACAGCGCGGCATTGATCGCGCCCGGCTCGCCGCCGGAGACCGGGGCGTCGAGCACCCGCAGGCCCTTCTCGATGCCCCGCTCCGCGGTCGAGCGCGCGGTCTTGGGTGTGATGGTGGAGAAGTCGATGTACAGCGTGCCCGGCGCCGCATGCACCAGCACATCGGCGAAAACCGCCTCGACGTGCTCGTCCTGCGGCAGCATCGTGATGACGATGTCCTTGTCCCGCACCGCTTCCGCGACACCGGAGGCGGCCGAACCACCCGCGGCCTTCAGCTTCTCCAGACCGGTGGGGCCGATGTCGTAACCGGTCACCTCGTGCCCGGCGGCGACGAGGTGACCCGCCATCGGGCTGCCCATGATCCCCAGGCCGATAAACCCGATCCTGAGCCCACCCGTCGCCCGGCCGCCCACCCTCACGGAATCGCTACGCGATGCTGCAGTCATTTCATCCACTTCCAATCCAGCTCGGGGTCTTTGTATTCGAGGCCGATCCAGCCGTCGTAGCCGCTCTCGGCCAGGGTTTCCAAGAGCGCGGCGAAGTCGAGTTCACCGGTGCCGGGACGCCCGCGGCCCGGACTGTCGGCGATCTGGACGTGGCCGAGATGCGCCGCGTGCGTGCGGATCACCGAGTGCAGGCCCTCACCCATGCGGGCCAGGTGGTACAGGTCGCAGAGGAACCGCACGTTGGGTTCACCGGTTTGCTCGATGACCTGCACGGCGTGCGCGGCGCTCACGATCGGATAGTTCGGCGACTCGAAGGAATTCAGTGCCTCCAGCAGGACGGCGGCGCCGATGGCACCGGCCGCCTGTGCGGCAAGACTCAGGTTCTCCAGCGCGAGTTCGTCCTGCTTGTCCGGACTCTCGCCCTCGACACGGTTGCCGTAGAGGGCATTCAGCGCGCGGCAGCCGGTCTCCTCGGCGATACCGACGGCGACATCGATATTGTCACGGAACCGGGTGACCTCACTCGGAACCGAGACCAGACCGCGCCCGCCCGCCGGAATCAGGTCGATGAAGTTCAGGCCGACCAATTCCACACCGGCATCGCGGATCGCGCGCACGAACGCATCGACCTCCTTGTCGCCCGGCGTCGGATCCTCGCCGAACGGCCACCAGAATTCGACCGCGTCGAATCCGGCCTGCTTTGCCGCGGCGGGGCGTTCCAGCAGCGGGAGATCGGTGAACAGGATCGAGCAATTGACATCGAATTTCGGGAAGGCGAAGCCCCCGGCCTGCTTACTCATTCAGCTCCTTGACGGTATTTCTTCCAGCTGCCGACGGCGGTGATATCGATCAGCTCCGGATATGAGGTCGGCGCGCGGCGCAGCAGCATCGATAGGACTGAACGACCGTCTTCGAGTTCGATCGCGCCCAGTTCGAGTTCGGGTGGTTCAGCAGGCAGCAGCCGCTGTCGCAGCACTTCCATGGGGATATCGAAGAGTTCACCGGAGATCGAATCGCCGCCGTCGGCGACGGGATCCAGCCCCGGGAACCTATCGCCGACCGAATAGAAACGGTAGCGCGGCGCGGTTTTCGCTTCGCCGGCGAAAGGCGCGCCGTCGAGCAGATGATTGAGCGGTTCGCCGCGCATGGCGGAACCGTTCAGAAATATCAACGGCATTCGGTGAATCCTTTGTTCGCAATTTCGTCAATTATGTGGGCCGACCACACTGTCGGAATAGCGGCGATTAGCCCGAAGCAGATCGGATATCCCGAAGTCGATTTCGTAGGATGCTCCAGCCGCAGACGCGTGCCGAAACCGCGCGCCCCGCGTACCGGGTGTACGGATGCACGGCGGGGTGCGCGGCTCACCAGACCGGGATCAGGTCCCGGTGGATCGGTCCGCCGGTGGCGGTCAGCGGTTGGGCCGAGCCACCGCGGCGCACCGCGACGATCTCGGCGGCGATGGATACCGCCGTCTCCTCAGCGGTCCGCGCGCCGAGATCCAGCCCGATCGGTGAATGCAATTGGGCCAGTTCGGATTCCGTCACGCCAGCGGCGCGCAGCCCGGCCATGCGGTCCTCGTGGGTGCGACGGGAACCCATCGCGCCCACATAGGCCACCGGCAGGCGCAGCGCCACCTCGAGTAGCGGGATATCGAATTTGGCGTCATGGGTGAGTACACACAGCACGGTGCGCGAATCGACCTGTGTGCGTGCGAGATAGCGGTCCGGCCACTGCACGACGATCTCGTCGGCATCCGGAAAACGCGCACGCGTGGCGAATACCGGGCGAGCATCGCAGACGGTGACGTGGTATCCGAGGAAGCGGCCGATCCTGGTGACGGCGGCCGCGAAATCTATTGCGCCGAAGACGATCATGCGCGGCGGTGGTACATACGATTCCACGAAGACCGTGACTTCACGAGCACCACAGCCGATCTCGCGCACGCCGGTCGCGCCGGTATCGAGCATTGCCCTGGCCTCGGCCACGACCACCTCGTCGAAGGCGGCACCTACGGTCCACCAGGACCCGATCGCCATGACCGCACCTGTCTTCAGATCCCGCACCAGCGCGACCGCCTCGTCGGTGCGCAGGACCGCCTCGATGGCGACCCGCTCGACCGCGGTGATCCGCTGGACGAATACCTCGAGCTTGCCGCCGCAGGTCAGCCCGACCGCGAAGGCGTCGTCATCGCTGTATCCGAAGGTTTCGCGCACCGGCTGCCCGGTGCGCAGGACCTCACGGCAGAGTTCGTACACCGCGCCCTCGACACAGCCACCGGAGATGCTTCCGATGACAATGCCGTCGGCGTCGACCGCCAGCGCGGCACCGGGCGGCCGAGGGGCACTTCCGGTGACGCCGATGACGGTGGCCACGGCGTAATCCTTCTCCGCCGCATGCCATTTCCGCAGTTCTGCCGCGAGGTCGCGCATGGTGTTATCCGCCCAGGAGTAGTTCGATGGCCGAGATGCCGAAGTAGCCGGCGAAGACGAGGCTCACCACCCCGATCAGCCAATGGATTTCACGGAATTTGCCGCGCGCCAGCTTGATCACCACGTACGCGATCAGACCCGCGCCGACACCGTTGGTGATGGAGTAGGTGAACGGCATCAGCACGATCGTCAGGAAGGCGGGCACCGCCACCTCCAGATCGTTCCAATCGATCTTGCGGGCCTGGGTCATCATCAGCGCACCGACGATCACCAGCGCCGGCGCGGCGGCCTGGATCGGCACCACGGCCGCGAGCGGGGTGAAAAATACGGCGAGGCAGAACAATCCACCGGTCACCAGGCTGGTCAGTCCGGTGCGGGCGCCCTCACCGACACCCGTCGCGGATTCGACGTACACGGTATTTCCGGCGCCGCCGCTGACACCACCGATGACCTGCGAGATACCGTCGATGGTCAGCACCTTGCCGATACCGGGCATAGTGCCCTTCTCATCGAGCAGTCCGGCCTCGTCACAGACGCCGAAAACCGTTCCCATGGCGTCGAAGAACCCGGTCAGCACCAGGGTGAACAGCACGACCCCCGCGACCAGCCCACCCGCCTCGGCGAAACCGCCGAAGAGGTCGATATTCAGCGCCAGCCCGAAATCGGGTGCGGCGAAGAATCCCTTCGGCTTCTCCGGCACCACCGGCCCCCAGGCCTGCGGGTCGATCTTCGCCAGCGCGTTGACGGCAATGGCGAGCACGGTCGAGATGGCGATGCTGATCAGAATCGCACCGGGCACCTTGCGGATGAACAGTGCCAGCATCACCAGCAGTCCGACCGCGAAAATCACTACGGGCCAACCGGATAGGTGACCACCGGCGCCGAGGGTGACCGGCGGACCGGTCTGCGCGCCGTGTCCGACCACGCCGGCCGAGACCAGTCCGATCATCGCGATGAACATGCCGATCCCGACGCCGATCGCATTCTTGAGACCGAGCGGGATGGCATTGATGATCATGGTCCGCAGGCCGGTCGCGGCCAGGATCACGATGATCACGCCCATCAGGACGACCAGACCCATGGTCTGCGGCCAGGTCATATGCGGCGCCGCCTGGAAGGCGACCACCGGAACCACACCGAGTCCGGCGGCGAGCGCCAACGGCACATTGCCCGCCACGCCCATCAGGATGGTGCTGAGTCCCGCGGAAAACGCGGTGGCCGTGGTGAGTTGAGCGATGCTCAGCTTGTCACCGTTGACATCCGCGACGCCGCCGAGAATCAGCGGCACCAACAGGATGACGTAGGCCATGGCGACGAAAGTGGTAATGCCGCCACGGATTTCGCGGGAAACGGTGGTTCGGCGTTCGCTCAGCCGGAAGAACCGGTCGAGCGCAGACCTACCTGCTACCGGCTCTGGTGTGCTGGGCTTGGTCTGAATCTGGGTCATTGGCGTGCCCTCCTCGGGGCGTAGCCGACCTACGGTCCGGCGGCCGTCCTTTGGACTGGGCCGGACCGCACGGTTCGGGTACTGCTGTTGTGGAGTCTCTCCGGTCCACTGGAACCGGCTGCCCCTGTTGATCAACTGCTCCGGATGATGTCTTCCGGTCGCACCGGCACTCGGTTGATGTGCACGTTTCCACCCCGTGATCGGCAGGCGTCACGGATCGCCGCGGCGATCGCGGGTGTCGAAGAGAGCGTGGGCGGCTCTCCGGCGCCGCGCAGCCCGTAGGGGGCGTGCGGATCGGCGTTTTCGAGAATCTCCAGCCGCTGTGACGGCGTATCGAGAATCGTCGGGATCAGGTAGTCGGTGAAGGACGGGTTGCGCACCTTACCGCCTTCGACCTGGATTTCCTCCATGACCGCCAGGCCCAGCCCCTGTACGGAGCCGCCGTGGATCTGCCCTTCCAGGGACAGGCGGTTCATGATCTTGCCCACGTCCTGGACCGCGTCCAGGGAGACGACCTTGACCAGGCCGAGGTCTGTGTCCACGTCCACCACCGCGCGGTGTACGCAGAGAGCCAGCTGGGTGTGGCTATTCCCCTGTCCCGTAACGGGATCCATACCGGTGGTCGGCCGGTGGTGGTACTCGCGGGTCTCTTCGATAACCCCCTCATCCAGGACATCGACGATCGCCGCGAGCACCTCCCCCGTGCGCGAAACCACCTTGCCGCCGACCAGACGCAGTCCCGACATGGCACCGAACTTGGCCTGGGCCAGGGCGAGTACGCGCTGGCGCACGGCTTCACAAGCCGCCTTCACCGCACCACCGGTCATATAGGTCTGCCGGGAGGCGGACGACGAACCCGAGTCGCCGACCTGGTTGTCGGCCGGGTGAATGGTGACCCGTTCGATACCGAGTTCGGTCCGCGCGATCTGCGCCTCGACCGTCACCAGTCCCTGACCGACCTCGGCGGCCGCCGTGTGCACCAACGCAACCGGTTCTCCCGCAATGACTTCCAGCCGCACCCGAGCGGTCGAGTAGTCGTCGAAGGCCTCGGAGAAGCAGATGTTCTTGATGCCGACGCCGTAACCGACACCACGCACCACGCCCTCGCCGTGGGTCGTCTGCGATGCGCCGCCGGGCAGGTTGCGGATATCCGAGGCGTCCAGCTCCGGGGGCATCGGCATATCCCGCAGCTGTCCGAGCATTTCGGCCATCGGCGTCGGCGCGTGCAGCACCTGACCAGTCGCCAGCTTGGAACCCTGCGACACCGCATTGATCTGGCGCACGTGCACCGGATCCAGATCCAGCGCCTCGGCGACCTTGTCCATCATCGACTCGTGTGCGAAACAGGCCTGTACCGCGCCGAATCCGCGCATCGCACCGCACGGTGGGTTATTGGTGTAGATGCCGTAGGCGTCGATCTCGATATGCGGAATCTCGTACGGCCCCACCGCGAGCGAGGACGCGTTACCGGTGACGTTCAACGTCGCAGAGGTGTACGCGCCACCGTCGAGAACGATGAGAACCTTTGCGTAGGTGAGCTTTCCGGCATCATCGGCACCGTACTCGTAGAGCATCTTCGCCGGGTGCCGGTGCACATGCCCGAAGAACGACTCCTCGCGGTTGTACATCATCTTGACGGGCTTGCCGGTGTGCATCGCCAGCATGCCCGCGTGGATCTGCATGGACAGGTCCTCGCGGCCACCGAAGGCTCCGCCGACACCGGCCATCGTCATGCGGATCTGGTCGTCGGCCAGGCCGAGGCAAGGCCCGATCTGGGACAGATCATTGTGCATCCACTGCGTGGCGACGTAGAAGTCGAGCCCGCCGTCCTCGGCCGGAATCACCAGGCCGGATTCGGGGCCGAGGAATGCCTGGTCCTGAATGCCGACCTCGAATTCCTCGGTGATCACCACGGTGGCCAGCGCGCGGCCCACGGTGATATCGCCGACGCGCACCGGCTGATGCCGGGCGATACCGCCGCGCTCCTGCACCGCGAGCCGTTTCGGCGCCGAGAGCACCGCCATCGGGTCGGTAATGGGTTCCAGTACCTCCCAATCGATTTCGATGGCATCGAGGGCACGCCGGGCGATCTCGGGGTGGTCGGCGGCGACCAGGGCGATGGGCTCACCGTGGTGGCGCACCTCGCCGATGGCCAGGACCGGCTGATCCCAGGTGTGGTCGAGGCCGTACATCTTACGGCCGGGCACATCCTCATGGGTGAGTACGGCGTGCACACCGGTCATGGCCAGTGCGGGCGCGATATCGATACCGCGGATGATCGCGCGCGGATGCGGGCTGCGCAGGGTCGCACCCCAGAGCATGCCATCCATCCAGAGATCGGAGGCGTAGGCGAACTCGCCCTTGACCTTCAACGTGCCGTCGGGGCGCAGCGGGCTCTCCCCGATGCCGCCCTTACCGGGTGCGGCAACCTCTTGGGGGAAGCGGGTGGTCCGTGGGACAGTCATCATGCCTCCTGGCGCATCAACCGTTTGCGGGCCGCAACACCGGCGCGGCCGACGACATCCTGTGCGACGGTGCGCAATTCGTCGTTCTCCACGACGGTGCGCCCGCCGACGAGCAGCCGGGCCAGTGGCGGTGTCGGTCCGAAAACCAAGGAGCAGACCGGATCCTCGATCGCCGAGCGGAAACCGTCGACCCGCCAGATGGCGAGGTCGGCGAGTTTGCCGGGTTCGATACTGCCGATCTCGTTGTGGCGTCCGAGATTACGGGCACCTCCGAGGGTGCCGATCTCGAGCGCTTGGCGCGCGGTGAATGCAGTCGGACCGTTGACCGCGCGCTGGAACAGCATGGCCTGACGCATTTCGCCCGCCATGGAAGTCAACTCACTCGACGCCGCGCCGTCCACGCCGAGACCGACCCGCGCACCGGCGGCCACCAGATCGCTGACGCGGGCTATACCCGCACCGAGTCGGGCGTTGGAGCTGGGGCAATGTGCCGAGCCGCTGCCGGTTTCGGCGAAACGCCGGATATCGGCGTCGTGCAGGTGCACCGCGTGCGCGAACCAGACATCCTCGCCGAGCCAGCCGAGCTTTTCCATGTATTCGACCGGGGTGCAGCCCATCTGCTCGATGCAGTGCTCTTCCTCGTCGAGCGTTTCGGCGAGATGGGTATGCAGCCGAACACCTTTGGCACGGGCCAGCGTCGCGGAATCGATCATCAGACCCTCGCTCACCGAGAACGGCGAGCAAGGAGCGACCGCGACCCGCAGCATCGAATCGAACGACGGATCGTGATACTTGTCGATGACTTCGGCAGTGTGGGTGAGGATTTCGTCTCGACTCTCCACCACTTCATCCGGCGGCAGGCCGCCGTCCTTCTGTCCCCGGTCCATGGAACCGCGGCACGGGTGGAAGCGCAGGCCGATCTCGCTCGCCGCGCGCACCTCGGCCTCGAACAGGTCGCCGCGCCCCTTCGGGAAGATGTAGTGGTGGTCGCTGCTGGTGGTGCAGCCGGTCAACGCCAGCCAGCCCAGACCGGCAGCGGCCGCACCGTAGACGACGTCGGCGTCCATGCGCGCCCAGGTGCGGTAGAGACCGGTCAGCCATTCGAACAGGGTGGAATCCTGGAACAGGCCCTGGCTCGCCCACTGGTAGAGGTGGTGGTGGGTATTGACCAGGCCCGGGGTCACCAAACAGCCTGTGCCGTCGATTTTTTCGGCACCTGGAACGATCGGTGCCGGTCCCGCGCCGAGGGCTTGGATGCGGCCATCGGAGATGACTACATATCCGGACGCGATCTCGTCACCGACGACCGGCGCGATATAGGCGTTCTCGATGACAGTCTGTCCACCCGTCACCCGGCCTCCGCCCCGCACCGAATCGCTTCGCGATGCTGTACGCCCACCCGTCACCCGACCGCCACCCCTCATGGAATCGCTGCGCGATGCTTTCCTCATTTGCCCGCCTTACGTGCCGCGGCCAGTCGCACCGCGTCGAGGATCTTCTCGTATCCCGTACAGCGGCAGAGGTTTCCGGCGAGCGCCTCGCGGATCTCCACATCGGAGGGATCGGGATTGCGTTCGATGAGATCGTGCGCCTGCACGATGAGACCCGGTGTGCAGAAGCCGCATTGGACCGCACCGGCCTCGACGAACGCCTCCTGCATCGGATCGAGTTTCGCGCCGTTGGCCAGCCCCTCGACGGTGCGCACCGAGCGATCCTGTACCTGGCCCGCGGCCACGAGACAGGAACACACCGGCGTGCCATCTAAATAGACTGTGCACGAACCGCATTCGCCTTGCTCACAAGCATTCTTGGAGCCGGGCAGGCCCATGCGCTCGCGCAGCATATAGAGGAGGCTCTCGCCCTCCCACACATCGTCGACGGTCTCATGCGAGCCGTTCACGTCGAAGGTCACACGCATCAGGCTGCCCTCCTTCTTTCTGCTAGGTAGTCCGTCCAGGCCCAGGACAGGGTGCGGCGAGCCAGCACCGTGAGGGCATGTCTGCGGTATTCCGCGGTGCCGCGGACGTCATCGATCGGCTTGGCGGCGGCCGAGACCAGCGCACCGAATTCGCGGACGACATCGAAGGGCAATGGGGCCGGGTCATCCCAGTCCAGCGCATCGGCGAGGAATTGCTCGGCCGGTGTCGCGCGCAGCGGTGTCGGTCCGGCGGATCCGATGCCCGTGCCGACCGTGCGGGTGTCGGGGTGCAATGCGATCGAGAACGCGCAGACCGCGATCACCATGGCATTGCGGGTGCCGACCTTGGAGAAGTACTGCGGTCCGGTGGCCGGCTCGATCCGGATGGCGCGGATCAGCTCGTCGGGCTCGAGGGCGTTCTTCTTCACCCACACGTAGAAGTCATCGATCGGGATCAGGCGGGTGCCGCGCGCGGCCGACTCCACCTCGATCACCGCATTGCCCGCCAGCAACGCGGGGTGGGCGTCACCGGCCGGGGACGCACCGCCGAGATTGCCGCCGACCGTGCCGCGATTGCGGATCTGCGGCGAACCGACCGTGCGCGAGGCCTGCGCCAGACCGGGCAACTGGTGGTTGAGCCGGTTGATGACGCGCACATACGGGACGCCCGCACCGATCCGGATCCGGCCGTCGAGCTCGGTCGAGTAATCGAACAGGTCGCGACAGCGGTTGAGATCGAGCAGTGCCGCCGGACGGCCGTGGTCGAAGTTCATCTCGACCATGACATCGGTGCCGCCCTGGATGGGTTTGGCCTCCGGATTTGCGGCCTTCAGCTCGAGCGCCTCGGCCCAGGTATCGGGTCGTAGGAAATCCATCGTCACTCCCACGCCGGTCCGGGCGCGGGGGCGTCCTCGGTGAGTACGGTGCCCTCGATCAGGCCGTAAGGACGGTCGGCGGCGAAGAACACCTCGTTGTCGTTCTCCAGTCCGAAGCCCGACAGATCCACGACGAAGTGATGCTTATTGGGCAGCGACAGCCGAACCTCGCAGACCTCCGGGACCGCGCCGATCACCCGGTCGCCCATGGCGTAGAGGGTCTGCTGCAGCGAGTAGCTGTAGGTATCGGCGAATGCCTCGAGCAGCGCACCGCGGACCTCGCGGTAGGCCTTGTCCCAGTCGCCCGGTTCGCTCGCGAAACGCCACTCCGCGTTGACCTCGGTGGCCAGTACGCGGTCGTAGGCTTCCTGCAGCGTCGTGTACTTGTCCTTGATGTAGCCGTGGAATTCCGAGCCGGTGGAGTTGAGCACCACCAGACCCGTCAAACCTGATACCACCCAGGCGTTTTCGCCGTCGTAGTGCACCCGCGAGGTGCGGGTCTCCTGGCCGGAGCGGACGAACGAATACTGCTTGTCACCGGGGCCGACCACGATGCGCTCCCAGGCGTACTCCTCCAGGGAGACCCGCGCGTGGTGGATGGGCGGCTGGGAATCGACGAAATGCCGTGCCAGCAAAAGACCGAATGCTTCCGGCGAGGTGATGCCGTATTCCTTGGCGAAGGCGAATACGGTGTTCTTCTGGGTGTCGGTCGGCAGGACTGTCGCGTTGTCACCGGTCAGGTGGACCTCGTCCATGTCGCCGGATAACGCGACACCGACGTTCAGATCCCGGATCTCGTGGACGCCACCGGTTTTCGTCACCCGGACGACCCGGTTTTCCGCTTTGCCGTATCTATTCGGCCCGAGCTTGATCGACATGGTTCAGCTACCTCGGTAGGTCGAGTAGGAATAGGGACCGAGCAGCAGCGGCACGTGGTAGTGCTCGGCTGGGTCGGTGACGCGGAAGTCGATGGTCACCGACGGGTAGAACGGACTGAGCTCACCGGTTTCGAAAATCAGCCGGTGGATGCCGATTTCGGGCGCGGGCAGATCCTTGATGCGCCCGTCGTGGTCGGTGCGGCGCTCGGCGAGCACGGTGCCGTCGGCCCTTTCCAGCCGCACCGGCAGCCCTGCCGCCGGGCGACCGGATGCCGCGTCGAGCACATGGGTGGACAGACTCACCTGTCCTCCAACAACTTTCGGATCCGCAGCCGGGTGATATCGGCGAGTTCGCGCTGGGTTGCGATGCGCTCGCCCTCGGCGGTATTCGCCAGGCGCCTGCGCAGTTCGGCGCGGATCTGCTCGGCCGAGCGGCCGGCGGCGCGGATCAGGAAGACATGTCCGAACCGCTGCTCGTAGGCCAGGTTGCCGGCGGCGATGTCATCGAGTGTCTGCTGATCGACGCTCGCCGTGCCGGACTGCTCACCGGCGGACCATTCGGCCTCGCGCTCGTGCGTGCCCGCCTTGGCGCGATCACCGATGCGGGGATGCGCGGACAGCGCCTCCTCGATATCGGGCCAACTCAGCTCCCGTACCCCGGCGACCGCGGCGGCCATCAGACTCGTGCTGTCCACGTAGGGCCGGTGCGCCGCCACCTTCTGCGCCCAGACGTGTGAGGCGCAGCAGGTCAGCAGTTCCGCCGCGGCCTGGTCCGGAGGCAGCGAGTTGAGCCATCCGATCTCACCGGACATTCGATCTCCCATCGAGCTTGTTCTGGTGCTGGGAGTAAGTACACCCGCCGTTCATCTGCGCTGCCAGGACCCAGAAATCCGAAGTGTGCGCCAGTTCACACGGCCTCGTTTGTGTGAATATCCAAAGCGTCGCCGGGAGGGCGCGAGCTGGGCTGTTAGCCTCGGCAAGTGTGCGACTTAGATCACTTCTGACCATGAACCTCGGTCTCGAGCTCGTCACCGGCGAGGAAGAGCTCGACCGTTTCGTGCGCTGGGTAGTGACCACGGACATGCTCGATCCGAGTCGCTATCTCTCCGGCGGCGAGCTGGTCCTGACCGGGCTGCAATGGCGGCTTTCGCCGGAGGACAGCGAGACCTTCGTGCGCGCGCTGGCCCAGGCCGGAGTCGCCGGACTCGCCGCCGGTGACGCCCGCTATGGCGGCGCTCCGCCCGACGTCGTCGAGGCCTGTCAACGGCATCGGATACCACTGTTCCGTGTCCGTGAGGATGTCGCATTCGCCCAGGTCACCGAGACATTGACCCGCAATCTGTCCACCGGGCGCGCCGCGGACCTGACCGCCATACTCGACCGCCACCGCCAGCTCGTCTCGGGTACCGGGCTGGGCTCGGTGCTCGAGCTGATCGAACGCGATCTCGGGATGCGTTGCTGGGTCGTCGCATCCACCGGACGCGTGGTGGCCGGACCCGCCGCACCGCCACCGGTCGAGGCCACGGCAGCATTCCTGAACGCTCGCCGTCTCCCCCACGTGCTGGTCCAGGACAAGGCGCGCTACTCGCTGTTCGCCGTCGACGAGCACAGCACCTCCCGCGCCGCCGACTGGTTCCTGGTCTTCGAAGGCGACTTCAAAGACTGGCCGGAGGAACGTCGCGCCCTGACCGGCGAGCTCGCCGCGGTCGTATCGCTCGAACGCGCCCGGCTCGACGACCGCCAGAGCGCCGAGGGCCGCCTCGCCCAGGAACTCATCGAACTGATCGTCTCCGATGCCAAACCCGCCGAAATCATTTCCCGCCTGGAACTGACCGGCCTCGGTCCCGCCGAAACCTATATCGCAGTCGCGGCCGGCGCAGATGCCTTGCGCCCCGGCGAATTACGCGTCCTGCTGCGCGAAATCCTCTACGGCAAAAGGCCTGCCGCAGGTGTGGTCGACGGTGAAGCCATCGCCCTCATCCCTGCGGACGGCTCCGTCATCAGCGAAATCTACCGCGCCGTAACCGCTTTGGAGCCCGGACTACAGGGTGCTCACCTCTCGATCGGTGTCAGCGGCATCGTCGACGGCGAAGGCCTGCGCGGCGCGGTAGAGGAAGCCCGCTACGCCCGCCGTCTGGCGGCCGACCGCCCCACCCCCACCACCGTCGTCGGCCACGACGAACTCGCCACCCATATGCTCCTGCTGGCCAGCGTCCCCGACGAAGTCCGCCGAATGTTCCGCCTGCGCCTGCTCGACCCGTTGAGCAGCTACGATCAGGAAAACCGGGCCGACTTGGTGCACACCCTGGAAACCTTCCTCGAGGTGTCCGGCTCGTGGACCAAATGCGCTGAGCTACTTCACGTTCACGTGAATACCTTGCGCTACCGTATCCAACGCATCGAGGAACTGACCGGCCGCGACCTGTCCCGCCTCGAAGACCGCGTCGACTTCTTCCTCGCCCTCGCCCTCCGTTGAAGGAACCCATGGACAGCACGGATCTATACATCCCGACTCGGCTCGGAACCCTGCACGTCGTCACAACCGGGCACGGCGATCCGCTCGTGATGTGGCCGAGCCTGCTCATGGATGCCGGGCTCTGGGACGCTCAGATCGCTCA
Source organism: Nocardia sp. NPDC006982 (assembly GCF_042869435.1). NCBI lineage: Bacteria > Bacillati > Actinomycetota > Actinomycetes > Mycobacteriales > Nocardiaceae > Nocardia > Nocardia sp. NPDC006982. Next base: position 149,139 of record NZ_JBIAFV010000003.1, read on the forward strand.
CTTCGCCGAGAATTATCTGACCATTGCGGTGGACCCGCCCGGCCACGGAAAATCCAGTCCACTCACCCGCGGCTTCACTTTCGACGACTGCGCGGGCTCTGTGGTCGACATCCTCGACCACCTCGAACTCTCGCGGACCCACTTCATCGGGAACTCCTGGGGCGCCATGATCGGCGGCACCTTGGCCGCCGAATATCCAGATCGCGTCCGATCCGCCATCTTGATGAACGGCACGGCCTCGCCGGCGCCGAGCGCTCAGAAATTGCAGTACAGGGCGCTGCTGGTCATCGTCGGTATCCTGCGCGGCATCCGCCCGCCGCTCACACGTTCGGTAGTGAGCGCCTTCCTCGGGCCGACCACCGAAGCCACCCGCCCCGATGTCGTGCGCCGGGTCCTCGATACCGCACGTCGCAATGATCCGAAATCGGTGGCTCATGCCGTCCGATCCGTGGTGATCGAGCGCCCGGACCAACGCGACCGCTTCGCCGCGATCACCTGTCCCACGCTGGTCGTCGGCGGCCGCGAGGATCGCACCTTTCCGGTGCCCGAACTGGAGACCATGGCCCGGTCCATTCCCGGCGCCGAGCTGGCGGTCATCGAGGATGCCGCGCACCTCGCGGCCGCCGAGGTTCCCGAGGTCGTCAATCAGTTGGTCGAAACCTTCTTGGCGAACTGCGCCGAAGCGCGCTGACTCGTGCCGGTCTTGCGTACGGCCGCGCCGCAGCGAACGATTAGCTGTGCGGTGGCCGTGTTCGCGGGCCGTGCGGTCCGAGCACCCTCGGTGGACCGCGACGCGTCAGCCTCGCTATAGAGCGGAGTGATCCCTCCGCACTAGGAGGACTCGATGTTCATCCAAGTTATTCAAGGAAAGGTTTCCGACGCCGATCGGCTACGTCGGTGTATGGATCGGTGGAACGAGGAATTGCAGCCGGGAGCCGTCGGCTATCTCGGGACGACCAGCGGGTTGTGCAATGACGGAACGTTCATCGCATTGGCGAGGTTCGAATCCGAAGAAGCGGCGCGGCGAAATAGCAATCGTCCGGAGCAGGGCGCATGGTGGGCCGAGACCGAGCAGTGCTTCGACGGACCGGTGCAGTTCATGGATTGCCCCGAGGTGACGCAGTGGCTGGGCGGTGGCTCGGATCAGGCCGGGTTCGTCCAGGTCATGGAGGGCCATACCCGCAATCCGCGCCGCATGCGCGAACTGCTCGCCGAAGGCACCGAGCGCATCCACGAACTGCGCCCCGAAATTCTCGGCGGCACCTTGGCGACCTATGGCAGCGACGGTTACGTCGAGGCCGTCTACTTCACCTCCGAGGCCGAGGCCCGCGCCCACGAAAAGCTGGAGATTCCAGACGATCTGCGCACCCTGTTCGAGGAGGAAGGCGAACTGATGGGCGAAGTCGAATACTTCGACCTGCACGAACCGATGCTGGTCTCCCGCCGCTGACCCGAGCCGTCGCGTATCCAGTGAAACCCGCGCGCAGGCGACTGCGCGAGGCGCTCACTGGCTATGTGACACCCTCGACTGATACCCGCATTCCGCCAAGACAATTCGGGTGGGCGTTCGATGTCGGTGGTCGGCGCTAGCGTGGCGGCGTGAACCGTACGGATCGGCTATATGCGATCGTCGAGGAGTTGCGGGCGGTGGCGCCGCGGATGCGGACCGCGCGGGAGTTGGCGCAACGTTATGAGGTGAGCGTTCGGACGATCGAACGCGATATCGCGGCACTGCAGCAGGCGAGTATTCCGATCTACGCGGATGTCGGCAGGCGCGGTGGGTATGCGTTGGAGAAGAGCATGTCGCTGCCGCCGCTCAACTTCACCGCGGCGGAAGCGGTCGCACTCGCCGTGGCTTTGGCGCGCAGCGAGGCGACGCCCTTCGACCAGGCGGGGCGCAGCGCGTTGCGCAAGATTCTCGGGGTGATGTCGGAACGCAATGCGGCCGCCGCGCGCGACCTCGCCGCGCGGGTTCGGTTGCTGGATCCGGTGGATGCGCCGCCCGTCCAGGCCATTCCGTCGGTCATCGGGCAGTCGATCGAAGCGGGGCGGGTGCTGCGGATCAGCTATTCGGATCGCTTCGGCGCGGCCAGCGACCGGGAGGTCGAGCCGACGGCATTCCTCAACGGATCGCGCGGCTGGTATCTCATCGCGTGGTGCCGGTTGCGTGCGGAGTCGCGTTGCTTCCGGCTGGACCGCATCCGCGCGGTGACCATGACAGATACGCCGACGTCGCCGCGCCCGCTCCCCCCTTCCGATATTCCGAAGGACCTCGAACTCCGAACCGTCGCGCTGTGAGACGAAATCGGCGGGAAACACCGACAGGGGGTTGTCGCCGCGCCGGGGGATCGTGATCGGGCAAGACACCGATACCCGATCGCGAGGAGACGACACGGTGAGCACTCCCCCTTTCAACACGGTTGCCTGGTTCCAGGTCGGCAGCGATAAGCCGCAGGAGGTCGAGAAGTTCTACGGCGACCTGTTCGGCTGGAGCTTCGCCTCCGACCCGAACGCCGACAGCTACGACCTGGTCAGCTACCCGGCGAGCGAGGCGCCCAGCGGCGGCATCTCGCGCACCCCCGATGCCTCGGCCAATCACGCGACCTTCTTCGTCCTCGTCCAGGATGTGGCGGCCACGGTCGCCGCCGCCGAAAAGCTGGGCGGAAAGGTGTCGGTCCCGCCGATCACCGGCAAGGACGGACTCGTCTTCGCACACATCCTCGACACCTCCGGAAACGACTTCGGCATCTTCAGTCCACCGCCGCAGTCGTGAACCGACGGGGACCCCGGCCATCGGCCGGGGTCCCCCGGGTCGGCTCGAACTTTGTTGCGGGGAGCCAACATAAGGCCATATCTCGAGTCCATCGCAATTCGGCAGCTATCCGATTTATCGAATGGATAGCCGCCGAAGGCGCGGGCTAGCCTCGAAGTCCTTGCGCTGCGCTATCAGATGCTGACGACCATCAATCGCGGTTGAACTCGAGAATCGAGGATCCCGATGAGCAATTCCCCGGGCGTCGGACCGCACATGAGCAGCACACGCTGGTCGGCGGCACTCGGCGCAGTGATTCTCGCGGTGGCACTCGGCGGGTGCGCCTGTTCGTTCGGCCAGTATTCGGATGACGCGAGAGTGGCGGTCGAAAAGTTCACCGAGCTGCTGAACAAGCGGGATGCGGATAACGCCGCGAAATTGACCACCCAACCGAGCAATGCCGCCACATCGCTGCGACAGGTGTTCGAGGGATTGGGCCCTGGTGCTCCGGACTTCCGTTTGTCGCAATTCATCGCATTGGATTCCAAGGAGGGCATCTTCGCCCTGCAGGGCGCGTGGGCATTCGGACGCGATCGAAACTGGACATACGACGCGCAGGGCACGATCCGAAAGTTGGCGACCGGCTGGCGAATCTCCTGGGACCCCACTATCGCCTTGCCGCAACTGGACAACACCCGCAAGGTCAACCTGGTAAAGGCCTACCCGACGCCGCCGCCCGTGGTGAAGGACGGTCTCGGACAACCGTTGATGACCGAGCAGGTCATCGCTGTGGTCCGGCTCGATCCCGACCGCATCACCGATCCGGTTGCCACCACCGACGCGCTGGCGAAGGCCATCGCACCGGTCGCCCCACTCATCACCGGGGAGTCCTTACGCGCGCAGCTCGCCGCCGCCAAAGGTCAACCGGTCGTCGCGGTGAATCTACGGCAGGACGACTTCGCGGTTCTCGAACCTGACATCACGCCGATTCCCGGGGTGGTGGCACAGCCGCAGCCACGGCTGATCTCGGCCGACCGGCGCATCCAATCCCCCATGCTCGACGCACTGCGCACGGTGTGGCAGGACAACCGGGATCGGACCGCGGGCTGGGCGGTGCAGCTATCGGGACCCGACGGGCTTCCGATCGCAAACATCGCCGGACAGCAGGGCACACCGGCGCCGGATGTATCCGCGACCCTGGATCCGTACTGGCAGCGCGCCGCCCAGGATGCGGTCAACTACCTCGGGAATCCGGCGGCCGTCGTCGCGATCCGTCCCGCGACCGGAGCCATTGTCGCCGCCGCCGAGAACAACGCGGCCAGCACGAACGAACCGGTGGCCTTCGCCGGACTCGCTCCGATCGGCGGCACTTCCGAACTACTGCGGACGGCCGCGGCCACCATCGCGCACAAACCGCCGCAGAACGTATCCCTCGACGAGATCACCGAGGCCGCCCGCATGCTGGGTCTCGGCGTCGATTTCGAGCTGACGGGTCTGGACAAGGTGAGTTCGCGAATCCCGGGCCCGGGTACCGCGGACGCGCGACGCGGCGGCCGGGCGAGCGAAATCCAGGCCAGCCCCTATGGCATGGCGATCCTCACCGCCGCCATCGCCAATGGACGCATCACGCCACCCATGCTCGAAATCGGCCGCCCGGCAACGACTTCCGCCGAATCGAGTCCGCTGCCGGCCGCAGTGGTCGACCAACTCCGGAGCCTGATCGGCGGTGGCGGATATGTCACCACGGCAGGCGGGCAGGGCTGGCTGCTCGCCAATACCGGCGAGTTGGTCTTCGCACTCCATGTCGAGGATCCGGACAGCAGCACCACCCTGCGGAACGCGGCCGAACGCATCTTCCATCCGGATCTCGGATAGGTCCAGGGCTCACAGCCAACACCCAGCTTGTCCTGAGCTGCGACTTTGCTCGGCCCGTCACGCTAGTGGAATGAGCAGAGCAGAGCCGGAAGCACGCATTCTCGTCATCGATGATGAGCCGATGATTGTCGAGCTCCTTGCGGTGAGTCTGCGATTTCAGGGGTTCGAGGTGGTCACCGCGATCAGCGGGACGGACGGGCTGGACAAAGTACGCCGGTTCCGGCCGGACGCGCTGATCGTGGACGTGATGATGCCGGGCATGGACGGGTTCGGGCTGTTGCGGCGGCTGCGCGCGGACGGGATCGATGCGCCGGTGCTGTTCTTGTCGGCGCGCGATGAAGTCGACGACAAACTCACCGGACTGACCCTCGGCGCGGACGACTACGTCACCAAACCTTTCAGCCTCGAGGAGGTGATCGCCCGGCTGCGGGCCATCCTGCGGCGGTCGGGCAGGGATGCCGTCGCGGACCTGTCATCCCGCATCGCGGTGGGCGATATCGAACTCGACGAGGACAGTCACGAAGTCTGGAAAGCCGGTGTGCCGGTGGCATTGTCGCCCACCGAGTTCACGCTGCTGCGGTATTTCATGGTGAATTCGGGCAAGGTGCTCAGCAAGGCGAAGATCCTGGATCACGTGTGGCGCTACGACTTCGGCGGTGACGCGGGTGTGGTCGAGTCGTATGTGTCGTATCTGCGGCGCAAGGTCGATACCACCGAACCGAAGCTCATCCACACGCTGCGCAGCGTCGGCTATGTGCTGCGCGCACCGCAGCCGAGTCGGATATGAGACTGCGCGAATCACTCGCCGGGCGGGTGTCGGCCATCCCGCTGCGGGTGGGACTTGTTGTCGCCCTTGTCTTCCTGGCCGCCATGGTGCTGCTCTCCACTGGTTTCGCGGTGACCTCCGCCCTGAGTCGATCACTGACCGCGCGCGCCGACGAGCAGCTCTACGACGCCGCTCGCTCATGGGCCGAACCACGCGAGATGAAACAGGTCGTCACGAATGACGGTGCGACGGTGTGGGTTCCGGCCGACCTGCCGCAGGCGCCGGCACCTCGGCTGTTCACCGATCAACCCCGCCGCTTCTACGAGTTGCACAAAGGCCCTGAGGGACAGACCTATCCGGGCACCTCGGTCACGGTCGCCGGCATCGGCACCACGCCGGATATCGACGGAAACACGGCATCGGTCCCCACCACCGTCGGCTCGACCGACGGATCCGAGGTGCAGTGGCGCGCCCTCACCACCAGCAACCAGTACGGCTCGACGACCATCGCGCTGCCGCTCACCGATAACCAGGAGACGGTATCGCGCTTGATCTACTTCGAACTCGGCACCGGCGCGGCCGCATTGATCGCGCTCGGTGTGGTCGGGTACTTCGTCGTGCGGCGCAGCCTGCGGCCGCTGCGCAATGTCGAGAAGACCGCGGCGGCGATCGCGGGCGGTGATCTGCACCGGCGCGTTCCGGTGCGTGGAGTCGATACCGAGGTCGACCGGTTGGCTCGGTCGTTGAATGCGATGCTCGCGCAGATCCAGCACGGCGTCGCAGCCACCGAGGCCTCCGAGGAAGACGCCCGGCGCTCGGAACGCCGGATGCGCCAGTTCATCGCCGACGCCAGCCACGAATTGCGCACCCCGCTCACCACGATTCGCGGTTTCGCCGAGCTCTACCGCCAAGGCGCGAGCACCGATGCGTCCATGGTGGTGGGCCGCATCGAGGCCGAGGCCGAGCGCATGGGCCTGCTGGTCGAGGACCTGCTCATGCTCGCGCGGCTGGATGCCAAACGCCCACTCGACCGCCGCCAAGTCGATCTGCTGACGCTCGCCGGCGATGCGGTGCACAATGCGCAGGCCATGGCGGCGCGGCAGCAACCTCGACGCCCGATCACGCTGGAGGTCCGTCCCGGCGTCGGCACCATGGACGTGACCGGTGACGAAGCGCGACTGCGGCAAGTGCTGGCCAACCTGCTCGGCAACGCCCTGGCCCACACTCCGGCCACCGCCGCGATCACCGTGCGGCTCACCCCGTCCGCGGATGACGTGCGCATGGATGTCGTCGACGCCGGCCCCGGCCTGGCGCCGGAGGCCGCCGCCCGCGTCTTCGAACGGTTCTATCGCACCGACGATTCGCGCACCCGGGCCAGTGGCGGAACGGGTTTGGGGCTATCGATCGTGCAGGCCCTTGTGGTGGCGCACGGTGGTCGGGTGAGCGTGGACAGCGAGCCGGGCAACGGCGCGACCTTCACGGTGCTCCTGCCGCGTGCGACGGCCCTCGGGTAGGTCACTGGGTCGGCACGAGTTGCGCTGGAGTCGGTGCGGGCCTCGGCCTTTCGTAACGCATCGGCGCCATCGCGCCGAAGTGGTTGCGGACCTCGGTGCACACCTGGATGAGTCGATCCACCTGCATATCGGTGAGCCCCGCATGCAGAGAGAAGCGGATGCGCGCGCGGTCGGGCGCGGTAGCAGGCCAGCACAGGACCGAACCGAAAATGCCACGGGTCTCAAGGAAGTCGCGGATCGCGATGGTGCGCTCATCCGAACCGGTCTGCAGCGCGACGATATGGCTGGCCGAACCCTCCAGATCGAATTCCAACGCCATCAGCGCACGGCGCACGACCGCGGAGATCTCGCGCAGCCGGACCCGGCGCCACTCGTCGATGCGAATCACTTCGAGCGTCGCGGCCAGACCGGCGATATCGTGCGGCAGCAGTGTCGCGGAGAAGACCGCGGGATCGGATTCCATCTTGAAGTAGTCGACGAAATCGATATTGTTCGCGGCGACGAACCCGGCGCGTCCCGCGAAAGCCGTTGCGAGGCTGGCGATCCGGAATGGCACCCGGTCGGTGAGGCCGAGCGCGACCACCATGCCCGCACCGTAGGGCCCGTCGGTGCCGAGCGAATGCGATTCGTCGACCACCAGCACACTGCCGGTTTCGTCGGCGACATCGCAGATCTGGGTCAGTGGACAGCGACTCCCGTTGCTGCTGTATATCGAATCCACCGCGATGATGCCCGGGCCGTGCTTGCGGATCTCGTCGCGCAGATGGCCCGGAAAATTGTGCCGGAACGAATATACCGGTGCACCAGCGGTTTTCGCGCCGTGCCACAGCGACATATGCGCAATATGATCGATATAGACCGGCGTATGCGAGTCGGCGATCGACTGCAGCAACCCGGCATTCGCATCCCAGCCCGACTGACACAGAATTCCGGCCGCCGCCCGCATATGTTCGGCAAGCGTCGTTTCCAGCGCGATCTGCGGATGGTCGGGACCGTGTACGAAGACGCCCGACGGGGGTGCTCCCCCGCTCGCGTACTGCAAAGCCGCGCACATCGCGCCGACGATATGCGGCTCGTGCGCAAGCGCGAGATAGTCATTGCTGGTCAGCACGACGTCGCCCGGCCTAGGCTTACGGCCGTGCAGAATATGCCGTCCGCCCCATGCGATCGCGACCCGTTCCCTGTGGAATCGGTTGACGCGAAAGAATATGCGGTCGGCAACCGACATTGTCATCTGAACTCCTTTCACTGCTATCAGCTACCTGGATGTTCGTTAGTGCACAGTCGCTTACAGCGGAGGTGAATGCGAGCGTGGCCGGGGCGCCGAGAACCGAGTGTTCCCTGGACCGGACACTAGCGCTGCTCGATGTACTGGCGCAGAATCGTAATCGGTGCGCCGCCATGATGTTATCGTGAAAGTGTGCAGCTTCGATACAGCTACCGCCTCTACCCGACATCGGGTCAGCAGACGAAGTTGGCGAAGGCATTCGGGTGCGCTCGTGTCGTCTTCAACGATGCGCTTTTATCACGGCGGCATGCATACGCGGAGGGATTGACGCTCTCGGACTCGGACCTGTCGAAGCGGCTCACCGAGGCGAAGAAGACACCGCAGCGAGGGTGGCTCGGTGAGGTGTCATCGGTGGTATTGCAGCAGGCGCTGGCCGACCTGAACACCGCCTACCGCAACTTCTTCGCCTCGATCACGGGCAAACGGAAGGGAGCGAGGATAGCGCCGCCCCGGTACCGGTCCCGGAAAGATAACCGGCAGTCGATCCGGTTCACCCGCAACGCCCGGTTCCAGGTCCTCGACAATGGCAAGCTGCGACTGCCAAAGATCGGTGACATCGAGCTTCGCTGGTCGAGGGGCCTGCCGTCGGAACCATCATCGGTCACCGTCACCAAGGATGCGGCAGGCCGGTATTTCGCGTCGTTCGTGGTGTTGGTCGCCGACGAGTCACTGCCCGAGCTGGACACTGAGGTCGGTATCGACTTGGGGCTCACCACCTTCGCGGTGTTATCGGACGGGAAGGTGATCGAATCCCCGAAGTTTCTGCGCCGAGCCGAACGCAAGCTCCGCAAGGCCCAGCAGGATCTGTCGAAGAAGCAGAAGGGCAGCCGTAACCGCGCGAAGGCCAGAGTCCGGTTAGCGAAAACTCACGCACGGGTAGCCGATACCCGGCGAGATTGGGCGCACAAACAGTCCACGGCGATCATCGGCGACAACCAAGCCGTATACGTCGAGGACCTGTGCGTTCGAGGTCTCGCTCGCACGCGGCTCGCCAAGAGCGTGCATGACGCGGGTTGGGGCATGTTCATCCGCATGCTGGCAGAGAAAGCAGCCAGGCACGGCCGCACTTTCGCCAAGGTGGACCGTTTCTTTCCGTCCAGCCAGTTGTGTTCGGTATGTGGCCGGATCGACGGCAAGAAACCGCTGTCGGTCCGGACGTGGCGGTGTCCATGCGGCGCGGTGCACGACCGGGACATGAACGCGGCAACCAACATCCTCGCGGTTGGGCCGACCGAGAGGTTAAACGCCTGTGAAGGCCAGGTAGGACCAGCCCCCGGGCTGGCACCGGCCGTTGAAGCAGGTCGTTCGTCGTAAATCACTCTTCGCCACATGTGCCGAAATCGGCGGCTCGCCCCGGAGTCTGTCGCACTAACAGCGCCCTAACAGCGACAACAGGCACGATGGTCGGGTGCGGGTACTGGTGGTCGAAGACGAGCAGTTGCTGGCCGACGCGATAGCCGATGGGCTGCGGCGGCATGCGATGGCGGTCGATGTGGTTTACGACGGCGCGGATGCGCTGGAGCGGGTCGGCGTGAACGACTATGACGTGATCGTGTTGGATCGCGATCTACCGACGGTATCCGGGGATATCGTCTGCACCTCGCTCACCGAGGCAGGCAGCGACGCCAGGATTCTGATGCTGACGGCCGCCGCGGCGGTCGCCGAGCGAGTCGCGGGGCTCGGTCTCGGCGCCGACGACTACCTGACCAAACCGTTCGCATTCGCCGAATTGGTGGCCCGCATTCAGGCGCTGGGCCGGCGCGCACGGCCCGCGACCCCGCTGGTGCTGGAGCGGGCCGGGATTCGGCTCGACCCGCATCGACTGACCGTCACCCGCGATGGCGAGCCGGTTTCGTTGTCGCGCAAGGAGTTCGCGGTACTGGCCGAATTATTGCGTGCCGACGGCGGAGTGGTGTCGGCGGAGCAGTTATTGGAGAAGGCATGGGACGAGAACATCGATCCGTTCACGGGGGTGGTGCGCTACACGATCATGATGGTGCGCCGGAAATTGGGCGACCCACCGGTGATCGAGACCGAAGCGGGCGTGGGGTACCGCATCCGATGAGGGGCCGCACCATTCGGCTCCGACTCACCCTGCTGTACGCGGGCGCGTTCTTCATCGCCGGGGCGATTCTGGTTGCGCTTATGTACTTCTACCTCGATCGGTCCCTGGATCGGCGACACGGGATGGGTGCCCAGATCCTCGTGCGCGAGTACCTGGCCAAGCGGAACCGCCCGATCGTCACCGAGGAGTTGTACACGGCGCTGACCGCGCAGGCCGCCAAGGAGCGCCGCGACACCTTGGAGGCGATGCTCGTCTGGTCGCTGGTCTCACTTGGTGCGATCGGGATCGTCGCGGGCGGACTGGGTTGGCTGCTGGCCGGGCGGGCTTTGCATCCGCTGCAGCAGATCACCGCGACCGCGCGCCGGGTGGCCGATCGCAGCCTGCACGAGCGGATCGCGCTGACCGGACCCGACGACGAAATCAAGGATCTGGCAGACACTTTCGACGCCATGCTGGAACGGTTGGATCGCGCCTTCGACGGTCAGCGGCGCTTCGTCGCCAATGCCTCACATGAACTGCGCACACCGTTGACCATCAATCGCACGTTGATCGAAGTGGCGCTGGACGATCCCGACGCACCCGAATCCACGCGTCGGCTCGGGGCAACGCTTTTGGAGGTCAACAATCGGCACGAGCGGCTGATCGACGGATTGCTGGTGCTCGCGAGCAGTGAGCAGCGGCTCATCGAGCGCAGTCGGGTCGATCTGGCCGAGGTGGTCCGTCGGGTGGTCACTGTCGCGGGTGATGCCGCCGACCGGGCCGGTATCGAGATCCGCACCGATATCGAGGCGGCTCCGGTCTCCGGTGATCCGGTATTGCTGGAACGTCTGGCACAGAACCTGATGGACAACGCGATTCGCTACAACGTCAGCGAAAAAGGTTGGGTCTCGATCAGATCGGTGAGCACCGGGGGCAATGCCGAGCTGGTTGTCGAGAATACCGGCCCAGTCGTGCCTGCCTTCGAGGTCGACGGACTCTTCGAACCGTTCCGCAGACTGGCCTCCGGCGAACGAGTCGCCGAATCGGCGCATGCACCGAACAGCCGGGGCGCGGGGCTGGGTCTGTCGATCGTGCGATCGGTCGCGCACGCACACGGTGGTGAGGTCCGGGCGACCGCGCGGCCCGAAGGCGGACTCACTGTCACGGTCACCATCGAGAACCGAACGGGCGACGCCGGATAGCGCCGCCCGCGTTCGACTCAGTAGTTGTGGCAGGTGTTCGCGATCTGGCGCAGCTTGTCGATCTTCTGCTGGCCCTCGGGCGAATTGCGCTTCTCCTCGATCTTGGTCCGCGCATTCGGGTGGTTATCGATCCACTGCTGGGCGCGCTGCTTGCGCTGCTCGACCGGCAGCCCGAGGAATTCCTGCAGCTTCGCCTTGCGATCGGGATGACTGTCCAGGCGTTCGGCGAGCTTGGGCGCCTCGGCGTGAATGGCCGCATCCACCTGTGCGAAGCTGCATGTCGTCTCGATCAGTCCGCCGCCGATGCCCGGTTGCGCCGATGCGGTTCCAGGAACCAGTAGCGCCCCCGCCGCGAGCAGACCGCCGAGTGCAACAGCGGTTCGCACGAATCCGGTACGGGTGTATGTCATGACGAATGACCCTTTCCATTGGCGATCGGATCACGGCAGGCAGTGCCGCGACCCGATGCACAGTCCACCAGGCAGGGTGTTTGCACAGCGCTAGGAACGGCGCACGCGGGCAATCCAGGCTGCCTCATCGACAATGCTGCCCGGGGTGAGGCCGAGTTCTTGTGCCTCGACGACGGCCTCGCTGACGCGTCCGCGATACCGTGCGGGCTTCAGTTCTTCCAAATCCCAGCCCGCGCCGAACGGGTCGGAGATCGCGGAGCGGCTGATGCGCGGGCCGAAGCCGGGTTCGGCATCCGAGAGCGCGAGGATGTGGAGGTACCCGCCGGGCTTCAGGACCCGGTGCAGGCTGCGCAGATAATCGGTCGGATCGCCGTTGTCGTGGGCGAAGACATGGAACAGCGCACTGTCGAGAATGGTGTCGTAGCGCGGCTCCTCCCCCAGATTCAGCGCATCGGCCACCTCGAACCGCGCGGCCACACCGTGCTCGCGCGCATTGGCCCTGGCATATCCGATCGCACTCGGCGCGAGATCCACCCCGAGCACGTCATGGCCGAGCTCGGTCAGCCGAATGGTGTGCTCACCGGCACCGCACCCCACATCGAGCACCGCGCCCCGAACCCACCCCTGCTCGATCAGCTCGAGCACCGCGGGCTGCGGCTCCCCAATCACCCACGGAGCGGACCCGTTGTCATAGACGGCATTCCAGAATTCAGGCGGTCGATTCATATCTCCAGCCTTCAACCTCAACCAGGGTTCATGTCAACCCAACGGGGCTACATTGCGTTGATGACCGATTCTCCACACCTGCGCCCCGCCCGCCCCGAGGACGCCGAATCCATCGCGACCATCTGGTACGAAGGCTGGCGCGACGCCCACCTCGGCAATGTCCCCGACGAACTCGTCGCCGTCCGCCCTCAGGAATCGTTCGGCACGCGCGCCGCGGAGCGCATCGGCGACACCGTTATCGCGATCGTCGCCGACCAGGTAGCCGGTTTCGTCATGACCCTCGATGACGAAGTCGACCAGGTCTACCTATCCCGGCACCACCGCGGCACCGGAGTCGCCGCGTCCCTGCTCGGTGCCGCCGAGCAGCGAATTCATGCTGGCGGGCATTCCCGCGCCTGGTTGGCCGTGGTTGCGGGCAACACCCGCGCCCGCGCTTTCTACGCCCGGAACGGATGGGTCGATGAGGGGCTGTTCAGCCACCGAGCACCTGGACCGGATGGCCCCGTGTCGGTTCCTGCCCACCGCTACGTCAAGCAACTCGGTTTCTCGCCGAAGAACTAGGCGTGGCGAGCTGTGGCTCACCAGATAAGTCCGGACGCATCGGGCTCCGGCGTGCAGGAGTAGCTGTCGGCTTCCGTGAGCTGGCCGTCCCTTGGTGCCGACGTTATTGCGTTGCCGCACATCGGATCGGCTGCCAACATCTCAGAATGAACGCCGAGCATCCAGCCGCGCTCGCGCCCGGAATTGCGCCGCCTCAGCAGATCCACCTAGGTGACCTGCTGCTGCGCAGTTGGCTGCCCGAGGACCTGATGCCACGGTTCGACGCGATCACCGCCTCCTTCGACCACCTCCATCCATGGATGGACTGGCTGGCCGAACCCATGACACTCGAACAGCACCGTGCCTTCGGCGACGCGATGGCGGCGAGTTGGCCGAGCCCCGACGGAAGCTGCAACTACGGCATCTTCGACGTCGACGGGATCCTCCTCGGTGCGATCGGAATCCACGACCGCGTCGGCCCGCGCACACTGGAAATCGGCTACTGGTGCCACGTCGCCCATACCGGCCGAGGAATAATCACCCGCGCCGCCGCCGCGCTGACTCGAATCGCATTAGCCCTACCTGGCATCGACCACGTCGAAATCCACTGCGACGAAGCCAATATCCGCAGCGCCGCAGTCCCCCGCCGACTCGGATACCGGCTCGACCGGATCGCACCACGCGAGGTGCGCGCCCCCGCGGAGTCGGGCCGCGGGATGTTCTGGATCAAAGACGGCCAAGGCCAGCATGTGTGAGCGTCTCATGACACGTTTCCGCGCGAAGACCGACAGGAGTTGCCTCGATGGCGGACCGCCATCTGATCGACGTGCACGTGCTGCTCACTGATGGCGATCGACTGCTGCTGACCAACGCCGCGGCAATGACGCTTTCGCCAGCCGCTGGCATTTGCCGTCCGGCAAGCTCGATGCCGGTGAGCCGATCACCGCAGCCGCTGCCCGGGAAGCCTTCGAAGAGGTGGGGGTCACGATCGATCCCGCGGACCTGCGTGTGGTGCACGTTGTGCATGTGGCCGGGTCCGGGCCCGAACCTCGACTGGGCGTGTTCCTGTATGCGAGCCGGTGGCGTGGTGAGCCGGTCAACCGCGAGCCGCAGAAATGCGCTGCCGTGCAATGGTTTTCGATAGGCCAGCTCCCTGACGACATTATCGAGTATCCGGCTGTCGGCATCCGCGCCTACATCGATGGCAAGTCGGCATCGTTCAGCGAGCAAGGCTGGGCCCTGCCAGTGTCCAGCCGCCAGTCGCGCGGACTGAACAGGGCTGAGGGAGACCAGTCTGTCGCCAACGTATCCCGGCGGCACCGCGTGTAACTGAAACGCTCGATCAGGTATCTGTGTCGTGATCGTTGACCGACTCACTCCTGAACGCGTCGCTCTCGTCCAAGTCGGCGTCCAGGAGCCAGCCGTCTTCGCCGACTCGACACAGCCAGCCATCGGCTGCGCGCTCGTAGATCGGCATGCTGTCGATGGGGGCGAGGTCGAGCTTGAAATGGGTTTCTTCGTGAAAGGCGGCGAGCAATGCGCGCACAGACGGAGCGATCTCGCCCTGAGGGATCTCGGACATCTGCCCTATGCCTCCAATGAGTTCGGCAGGGCCTTCGAATTCATGAGCGCCGCCCAGTAGTCGTCTCGAAGCGCGTCCCACAGATCACTGTGCTTGGGCAGCAACTCCCGAGCAGCAGCCAAATCGGGATACGGATCGAACATGACCGTCCCGGGTTGCGCATCCGTCAGCGGGGCGCGCGACGGCAAGCAGTACGCGGCGAATGACTCCGAAGTGAGCTGCACGCGCAACACCCGCGCGGAGCATCCGACGAGTTGCCACACGGCAAGCTTGCGACCGTCCCGAGTTTGCGTGGTGCGCAACCGATCTCGTCGCATCACACCGCTCCACGATTCGCAGGTGCCGTCGGCTCGATACCTCGGCGCTCCGTTCGCCTGGAGTGTCCGGCCCACTCGCGCACGGCATCCGCGAACCGCTCGACCACATCTGCCGTAGCACCGCTGTACCCGACTGGCGGCCCCACAATCGGATACCGCTGCGGCAGTTCCGAATTCGTCACGATCCCTCCCCTTGACTGCGGTCGACACACCCGAGATCTCGAATGCTCATAAAGCGTCGCCGACCAGCCACTTCGATCCCAGCCACGAAACCGCACGCAAGTAATACGCTTCTGATACCGAGCGTTGTGGACGCGAAAACAGGGGTGGCCATGATCGTCAGCAGGTGGACAGGTGTGGAGGTGAGAGCCCTTCGCATGGCGGCGCTGCGGCTTACGCAGGACGAATTCGCCGCGCAGGTCGGCTACGAGCCGCCGACGATCAGAAAGTGGGAGAAGGCGACAGTATCCCGCCCGGTACGAGGGAAGTCAGCCCAGGACCTGGACTCCGAACTTGCCCGTCTAAATGATCAACAGGCGCAACGGTTCCGGGCGGCGGTTGCCGACGATAGCCTGACGATGGGGCTCATTACACGGGAAGTCGAG
Organism: Nocardia sp. NPDC006982; assembly: GCF_042869435.1. Classification (NCBI taxonomy): domain Bacteria; kingdom Bacillati; phylum Actinomycetota; class Actinomycetes; order Mycobacteriales; family Nocardiaceae; genus Nocardia; species Nocardia sp. NPDC006982. The sequence goes on from NZ_JBIAFV010000003.1 coordinate 164,760, forward strand.
GGCGACGAAGTGAAGCGCCGGGAGTTCGGAGTACTGCTCGGGACCACGATTGCACTTCCTGCCGTGAAGTCCGCCCCGTCCCCAAGTCGGATCGGAATTGCCGACGCGCACCGACTCGCGGCGAACGTCGAGGACATTGCCCAGCGCGAGCAGATCGTGGGTGGCACCGCACTGCTGCAGACAGCCGTGGACGAACTCGAACGGGCGAAGGCCGTCCTGGAGACATGTGCCTTCGAAGAACAAGCAGGCAAGGCTTTCATGCGCGCGGCGGGCGAGCTCGCGACAATCGCCGGTTGGTTGGCGTACGACTCCGAGATGCACCCGCTTGCGCGCCGCTGTTATGCCGACGCGTTCGCATTGGCAAACCAAGCTGGCGACGAAGAACTAACCGTCCACGTATGTTTGAACGCCGCACATCAGGCGACCACCCTTTCACGCTCCGGCCAAGCGAACCCGCACCGCGCGCTCGGGCTGATCGAACGTGCGCGGGATCTGAGCCGTGGTCACCCACCAGGCCGCGTCCATGCATTGATGGCCATCCGTGAAGCCCAGGCATACGGCGTCCTCGGTGACCGCACCGGATTCGGCAAGGCCGTTGCTACTGCTTGGCGTGAACTGGATTACGCGTTCGAGCACGAGCCGTCTGGGGAATGCCCCCGGTGGCTCCGGTTCGTCACGACCACCGAGATCCGATGCCACGAAGCCCGCGGTATCGGAGACCTCGGCGAGTTGGCAAAGGCGGCAACCCTATCGGCTGGACTAGCGCTGGAGCAGGCAGGTGCCCGCAACGCCGCGAACTATCGAGCAGGCTGGGCGGCGGCCTTGGCGAATGCGGGAGATATCGAAGGTGCTGCCGATCAAGGACTTTCGGTCATCACCGACCTCGAGCGAGAGATCTCCTCCACCCGCACCCTCAAACTCCTTGCGCCAGTCCGTGATGCGGTGGAGGGATATTCCGACGAATTCCGACAACGATTCGACGATCTGGCGAGAAGGGTCACCACCGCATGAATCCAGACCAGAAGACGACACCCCTGGAGTTCCAGCATCTTTCGGCCGAACAGGCCCGCGAGCGACGCACCGAGATCGAGGACATATTCCGCGGTTCTTACGTTCATGCGATCGAAGCTGGCGAGAAGTTCGAGGCGCCCGAGGCATTCATGCACCGCTTCGACGCGTATACCGACCCCAGTCGCCCCGCCGGGTTCGAGCTAGTAATCGCGGAGCTCGACGGGCGCGCATGTGGCCAGGCGTGGGGCTGGCCGCTACACATGAACACCGCATGGTGGGGTGGTCTCCAACTGGACGAGGGCCACCCAGCCGATTTCACCTCCGAGAATGGTTCCCGCACATTCGCACTCAGCGAAATCATGGTGCGGTCCGAACTCACCGGCCGAGGCATCGCCCATGCCCTCCACGACGAACTCCTCGGCCACCGAGCAGAACAACGCGCGACACTGCTCGTCCGCCCCGAAAACACCCGCGCCTACACCACCTACCGCAATTGGGGCTGGTGTCGGGTAGGCACCCTTACACCGAGCTGGCCCGACGCACCAACATTCGACGTGCTTATCCGCGATCTGACCCCTGGCTGAGCGGAAATGCCCCGCATGAATCACTTCCGTCGACAGACGCGTCCGATCAAGCAATCGGCAGGCTGAATGCCCGATGAGCGATAGCCCGGCTAGGGGCAGGCCGGCGATCGCTGTCCATCGGCGACGATCTGCATACACACCCAGCCATCGTCCAGCCGCCACGCGTTGTCTATGGGGACGAGTGGGATGAGCATGGGGACGTTGCCATTCGAGGTGGTGGTGCTGGTGGTGGCGATCAGGCGGTTGCGGCCTATGTCGGTGGTTTTGTCGACTGTCACCTCGAGAGCGGAATGGGTGTAGGCCCGGGCCAGTTTCGTGACCAGATCCGGGTCTTTGTCGTCACCCTCAATCCGTAAGTTCTTGGCGGAGGCGGGGATCGACGGGTTCAAGGCCTGCGCGAGTTCGGCGGTGAGGTCGGCTGGAGCGGGAATCGGCGGTTGAGCGGTTGGCAGGTTGTCGAGGCCTGAAATGGTGCCGGGATAGAGCCGGGCCACCATGTCGGTCCAGATGTCGGTCGCGTCGATGATGAGCAGGGAGCGGTAGGCGGGTGTGTACTGGTTCACGGCGACAGCGACGCTGACATTGCGTTCAGGGAGATACATCGTCATCGAGGTGTAGCCGAGGACCGCGCCGGAGTGGCCGATCCAAGAGCCGTCACTCATCAGGCCGAGGCCGTAATTGTCGGTGAAAGTTGTTCGTGCCGTATAGGTTCGAGGTTCGAGGAATCGCCCCTCACCGAGTGCGGCGGCGTAGGTGGCGAGGTCGGGCACCGAGGCCACCAGCGAGCCCGCGGCTTCCCACAGGGTTGGTGGTGTGCGTGCTGTGACGTCGGTGCGGACGTCTTTGTCATAGGCGTAGCCGCGGCTGCCGGGTGTGGGCAAATCGGCGTCGGAGGGGTATCCGGTGTCGTGCAGCCCGTAGTCGCCTGCGAGGTCGTTGACGACGTCCCGCACCGGGCGACCTGTCACCTTTTCCAGGATCAGGCCGAGGAGGAGGTACTCGGAATTCGAGTACACGCTACGGGAATTGGGTGGTGCTGCCTTGTCAGGGTTGTCCCTGATGATGCGCAGGTCGTCGCCAATGGACCACACGCGATCCGGTGTCGCGGTGAGTAATTGGGGTTGAAACTCGGGACTCGCGGCGAAATCGTAGACGCCACCTCGCATACCGAGCAGGTCGCGCACGGTGATGATGTCGCCATTGGGGATAGCGTCGATGTACTTCCGGAGGGGGTCGTCGAGTGAGAGTTTCTGTGCATCAGCGAGGCGGAGTACGGCGGTCGCGACGAATGTCTTGGTGATGCTGCCGACTCGGTAGTGGTCGCGCACTTCGGCTCGACGGCCGGTGGCGGTGTCCGCCACCCCGTACGCCTGGCTGTAGGTGCCGTGTTCAGGGTCGATGATCGATACCGCTGCGCCCGGAATCAGCCCGGCGTCGATATGGGATTTCATGATCTGGTCGATCTGGCCGGCCAGGTCGGCGGGAAACGCCTGTGCCCGGTCGGAATCGGTGGTACCGCAGCCAGTGGTGAGCAACACGGCGACCACGGGTAATGCGAGCACCGCCCGGATTCGTCGCGATAGGACGTGGTGATGCGACCCAGACATTGTGAAATCCCCTCCCCGCCGGGTCAGTTCCGGCGCCCGTTGCCGAGGTTAGCAGCGGTGATCGCGGAGTGGCGTCATTCGAGTTCGCGTCCGGCCAGCCAAAGTTGTTCGAAATGCCCGATCGCGCCTCGAACGAATGCCGGTTCGTCGATACGGAATCCACTCAGCTGCTGAGTGGTTCCCGTGGTGAAGGCAAGAAAGGCGACGGCGTCGTCGAAGATGGCGAAGTTGACCGCATCGGCCGCCAGCGGCCAGTCGATCACTCGGATGCGGTAGTTCGGATGCTCAGCTGCGGCCTTTGCCAATTGTTGGGCCCACGCCATCATCTCTTCGTTGGGTGTGGCGATGACCCGGCGGACGGAGCGTCGGCCAGGTGCCTCCGACCACGCGACGATCGCGTTGAAGTATGCGGCAGCCGCCCGGCTGGTCTTCTCATCGGTGAAACTGAGGAAGTAGGCAGCTGGCCGTAGTCTGATGTAGCTCGTCATGATTCGGTAGCGCGCCCGGTGGACTTCGGCGAGCATCGCAGTGTAGAACTCGCTGTCGGATACCGGCGTCAACGTCGCATCTGCGTGTGCCGCGTGACCGCTAAAGCTGGCACTGTCGACGCTGCGTGATCGGTCGGCTCGCATCCAACGCTGCTTCCACTCCGAGCTATCGCCGCCGCAAGCTTCGACGAATGCCTGTGTCTGCTCCCAGGAAGGGAGCCGGTGGCCGTTGAGTATCGCGGAGACGGTGGCGTTACTCGCGTTGATCGCAGCCGCGAGCACTCGATATTTCGGACCGCCCGCGGCGCGGTGTAATTCCCTCAGCGACAGGGCGAAGCTTTCGGTAGGCCGGTCCGGATCGAGCGGACGGCGAGCAGACGGCATCGGTGAACCCCCTGATGGAAGATACCGGTTCATTATCCGTCGTTGTCCGTGTAGATCCGGATTTTTCCGTCCGGGCTCGATCGCATCCGAAGCCGCAGCGTCCTGATCCGGTGTCCATCTCTTCTGCCGATGTCGCGGCTATACCTGACATTACGGCTGTGCGCGGGTACGGCGTGTTCGAAGGATGTGACGTAATGCCCAGTGAAACAACAAGATTCGGCAACCAGGAGCTGACCGTTCGACGGCTTGCTCACCCGGCGCTGTCCACGCAGCAGTGTGCCGCGCTACAGACACTCGCGGCCATTGTCGCGTTGGCAGACGCATGTGCGACAACGTGGTTGCTCGCCGCGGGAATCGCGGCCTGCCTCACGCTCGCGAGGCCGCTGGGTACCGGTGTCCGATGGTGTCTGGCCGCCTTCCACCTGCCACGAGGCCGGAGAACCGCAGTCGATGCCTGACCGGCACGACAGGCAGCGTGCCGCGACACGAGTGCTTCCGAACGACCCGGACTCCTTGTCCTTTTCGTACTTGCGCACCGCCCCGGTTTGCTGCTGCCTGCTCGGGCTGTTGTGTGCGATCCACTCGGGCCCGGCCGACTTTGCCGCCGTTGTCGGCCGGGAAACGTTCATCTGTCGACCGGATGTCGGTCGGTGGTGCGCAGGGGCGCGCCGACGTTGTGCATGTGCTGCAGTGCCTCGCGGTAGGAGGAGATCAGCCTGGTCTCGTGGTATGGCACGCCGATTTCGGCGCAGTAGTCGCGGACGATCACCTGGGCGTGACGCAGATTCGGCGTCGGCATGCTCGGGAACAAATGGTGCTCGATCTGATAGTTGAGCCCGCCGAGGGCGAGATCGGTCAGCACGCCACCTCGCACGTTGCGGGAGGTCAGCACCTGCCGCCGCAAGTAGTCGGGGCGGTCGTCGCCGGTCAGGGTTGGCATGCCCTTGTGGTTCGGGGCGAAGATGCAGCCCATGTACAGGCCGAACAGCGCCTGGTGGACAGCGAGGAAGGCGAAGGCTTTGTCGGCGGGCAGGACCGCGAACAATGCGGCCAGATAGGCGGCGAAGTGGCCGAAGAGCAGCGCGCCCTCCAATCCGCGGTATTTGACCGATCGATTTCTGAGCGCACGTGCGCCGGCCACATGGAGGTTCAGGCCCTCCAGCATCAGCAGGGGGAAGAACAGGAACGCCTGCGCCCTCCCGATGAGACGAGGCAGACCACGGCTGGCCCGCGCCTGCCGTTGTGACCAGACCAGAATGTCAGGCGCGACATCGGGGTCGAGTTCCTCGTGGTTCGGATTGGCGTGATGCCGGGTGTGCTTGTCCTGCCACCAGCCGTAGGCCAGGCCTATGCCGGCGTTGCCGACCACTCGGCCCACGACCTCCGTCGGCCGCCGTAACCGGAAGACTTGGCGGTGCGCGACATCGTGCATGACGAGTGCGACCTGAGCGCACGTCACGGCCATGAGCGCCGCGACCATGAGCGTCCACCAGGAGTCACCGACGAGGACGAACGCCGCCCAGCCTGCCGCGAACGCAATCCCGACGAGGCCGAGCCGGACGGTGTAGTAGACGGGACGCCGGTTCATCAGTCCCGCGTCGGAGATTCGGCGCAACAGAGGGGCATAATCACCGCCGGCGCCGCCGCGCCGCGATGACTGTGGGGCAAAGGCCGGTGTCGTCATAGATCTTCCTGAGAGCTGTGTGGGAGACGCCACCTCCGCCCGTCCTCGATGCCGACCGGTCGATGCCGATCGGAGATCGGGTCCAGCGGCCGCTACTCGGTGTGTCCGGGGCGGGTGACGATTTCGATACACCGAAGCTATCGGCCGGATTCTCATCCCATGTAATCCCTTGGTATGACATGGAATCGGACTGCGGTGTGATATCGGATGTCCACCGCATGCCGAGGATCCGGGATGCAGATCCGGACGTTATCCGCCTGAAGTCCGATGTCGATGGGCCGGCTGCACCGGCAGCGGGCACCATCAGGCCGGGCGCTGACTATCCGCACGGCGGTGGCACAGTGAACCCGAGGCGTGCCGGAGAGAAGAGGAACAGACCATGAGCGGACGTACCCCCAGCCAGTGGGAAGAGCTCACTGCTGCTGACCCTGCGCATTCGACGTGGTACGTGGAGCGGTTCCGAGCAATGGCGGCCGAAGGCACCGATATCGTCGGGGAGGCGCGGCTGATCGACGCGATGCTCGACCGCAGTGGCCGAGTCCTGGATGCGGGGTGCGGTCCGGGGCGTGTGGGTGCCTACTTGCACCGAGCCGGCCACGTCGTGGTCGGCGTCGACGTCGACCCGGTGTTGATCGCTGCGGCGGAGCAGGACTATCCCGGCCCCACCTGGATAGTCGGTGATCTTGCCGAACTGGACTTGCCGCGCCGTGGGATCGCCGGCGACTTCGATGTCATCGTGTGCGCGGGGAACGTGATGACATTTCTGGCGCCGTCCACCCGGGCGGCGGTGCTGGCCGGGTTCGCCCGCCATCTCGCCCCAGCCGGTCGAGTGGTTGTGGGGTTCGGCGCCAATCGTGGTTACGAGTTCCCACAGTTCCTGGCAGACGCCGAGAACGCCGGACTCACAGTGGATTTGCGGCTATCCACGTGGGATCTGCGTCCATTCACGGACGATTCGGACTTTCTAGTGGCAGTGTTCTCGCGCGCAGATTGAAGCCGCCCTGCTCCTAGGCATCGGTACGCCGGTCGCTGATCTTTCGGTTTCAGGCGGCCGCGTGTGGAACGCGTGTCTGCACAGTTTGGATCACGTGGACGCACAGCTCGCCGGACTCGTCGGTGATTCGCACACCCACCACCACCGCGGTGCGGCTGACGCGCACCGGCGCGGCGACCGCAAGCGCCGCGCCGCGGACCGGACGCAGGAAATGCGTCGTCGAATCGGTCGTCGCGGGCAGCGCCCCCGGAGTGGAATTCAGAACCGCGCAGACCGCGGCAGCCGCATCGGCCAACCCCATCAGGGCACCGCCGTGCAGGCCACCCCCTGTTGTCGACAGCTCGACTGTGTGGGTCAGGCGGGCGGTGACCGCGGAGGGTGTGAGTTCGGTGAACTCCACTCCGAGAGTGCGGACGAACGGAGCGAGCCGGTAGACGTCTTCGGCGGTGATGGTCATGGTTGAGCCTCTCATCGTTATAGAGACTTCACTCTACAACGATCTCTGGAGAGTACTCTCTACAGCGTGGTGAGATTCGTACACGACACCGCGGCAATCCTCGACGCTGCTGCGCGGCTGCTGGCCACGCAGGGTCCCGCCGGAGTCACGATGTCCGGAGTGATCCGGGAATCCGGTGCACCGAGCGGATCGGTCTACCATCGCTTCGCCGATCGGCCATCGTTGCTGGCTGCCCTATGGAACAGGGCCATCGGACACCTGCACCGCGACGCCTACACCCTGTTCGACGAAGACGATCCGATCGAGGCCGCCGCCGCGATCACCGGCCACATCGTGCAGTGGTGCCGGAGCAGCCCGCTCGACGCGCAGGTCCTGCTCGCAGGTGTCCACCAATTCGCTCCCCAGAGCTGGCCCGCCACCGCGCGTGCGGAGCGCGCCGCCGAAACATCCCGGTGGGATGCCGCCATCCGCGGACTCGTCCACTCGTTACGCGCCGAAACCGGATTGTCCACGGCAACAATCGTTCTCACCATCGTCGACCTGCCCTACGCCGCGGTGCGTCGATATCTCACAGCCGACCGGCCGATACCCGCAGAACTCGACGTCCAGGTACCCACCATGGTGCGCACGCTGCTGAACAGCATGCCTGCCGCAGAAGACAGAGCGGCTGTTCGACAGGGCTCCGAGAGAACCGCCACCAACGACCGCGGCGGTGAGCCGATCGGCCGACATTGACGATTTTCGGCCAGTTCGGCGACTACTTCCGCTTACGACGCCGCTGGGGCGAGCTCCGGTCCGACATGAGCGTAGTTTCCGGCCATCCGGTCGTCTCGTGGAATGGGAGCGGCGGGAAGTCTCGGGCGCAATCGCGGTCACGGTCGGCAGACGGGTACTGGTGTGGGCGGGCCGGTTCAAACACATCGATGTGCCGATGACGCATCCGCTATGGGCGGCAATCGAATTCAGACTCGATCGACCCGATCGAGTCTGCTTCGTCTACGACCCGGCGACGACCGATCCGCCGGAGCCGGAACGGGTCGAAGTGAGACTGAGAACATCGCAGGCGAAACAACTCGCTCAGCTGATGACACGACCGGCATGAAGCGGGTCACTCAGCCTTGGCGGGTCGGTCGGATGGTCAGGTCTCCGATTTCGACGTCGTCGGGTTGGTCGATCGCGAATGCGATCGCTCGGGCCACCGCCGTGGGGTCGATACCGAGGTCGGCCATGTTCTGCCTGGCCTGCTCGCGCACGGCCGGATCGTCGACGGCGTTGTCGATGAGCTCGGTGCGGACGTAGCCCGGGGAGATCGACGTCGTGCGCAGAACCCCGTCGGTGCTCTCCTGTCGCAGGCCCTCCATGAGGGTGCGTACCGCATTCTTCGTCCCGGCGTACACCGCCTGGGTGGGGACGATCTTCAGGCCGGAGGTCGACACGACCGTGACGAGGTGACCACTGCCCTGCCGACGGAATACCGGCAGGGCCGCGGCGATCCCGTGCAGAATTCCCTTGACGTTCACGTCGACCATGGCCGACCAGCCCTCGACGTCGAGATCGGCGATGGAGCTGATCCTGCTGATCCCGGCGTTGCCCACCAAGACGTCCAGGCGGCCGAAGCGCTCGACGGCGAGGGTGACGAGCGACCGGAGGTCGTCGGGATCGGTGACGTCCACGCGCGTGGCGACCGCCTTGCCGCCGTCGGCTTCGATCTCGGCAACCAGTCGGTCCAGCCGCTCGGTGCGGCGGGCGCCGAGGACTACAGCCGCACCGAGTGAGGCGAGGTGGCGAGCTGTCGCTTCACCGATTCCGCTACTGGCGCCGGTGATGGCGACGACCTTGCCGTGGATGGTCATAAAGATTCTCCGCCTAGAGTGGATACATGTCCGGTTACACCGAAGACCTTAGCGGACAGGTGTCCGCTTCTGTCAAGAGCGGCGGAACGCGGCGTGCTGATGCACAGCGCAACCGCGAACGAATCCTCCAAGCGGCACGCGATCTCGTGCACGAGCCGGGAGAGCTCAAGCTCAACGCGGTCGCGAAGGCCTGCGGTATCGGACAGGGCACGCTGTACCGGCACTTCCCGACACGAGAGGACCTCCTCGCCGAGGTGTACCGCCGTGATGTGGACGAGCTGGTCGCCGCGGCTCCGCGGCTGCTGGCAAATCGCCCGCCGCTGGATGCGTTGGCGGCGTGGTTCGACCGGGTGGCCGCCTACGCGCGGGTCAAGCGCGATGTGTTCGCCGCCGTGGAGGCAGCGACGTGGCGCGACCTCGCTGCTCACAGCCTCGGCCCGATCGGTGAGGCGGTGGAACTGCTGCTGGCCGCCGGTCGCTCGGCCGGCAGCGTCCGCGACGACGCGGAAGCCCGCGACGTCATCGTGCTCATCAGCTGGTTGTCGCGGCTTGACGACGCCGAACTCGACGCGCGGGGGCCGCGGTTGCTGTCGATCCTCGTCGACGGTCTCCGCGCCCACTGCCCCTGAGACGAATACGCCCGAGCGTGCTCAGCGTCCCGCGGCGGTGAGCTGGTAATCCGCTTCGAGCAGCATCCACCCGCTCAGCTGTACCGAGAGATCGCGGCTCAGGTTCGCCGACGAAGCGGTGGACGAATGCGGGAGCGGGGGAAGGGTTCCCGGAGGCTCCGGCACCGCGACCGCGCGGGTCCAGTCCGGACCGAACAGGGGTAGCCCGTCCACCTCGGCGCGATTTTCCCACGCCGCCCGCGCGGAAGCGTGCACGATATTCGCGGCGGTGGTGTCGTCCAAGGCCAAAGCGGCTTCGGCGAGATACCTGGCGAGGATACCCATGAACAACCCGGAGTCGTTCCCGGAAGCCGAGGCGATCACCCCCGCGTCCGTGAGCCGGTCCTCGGTTGCGGCAACGAGCGCTGCCACGCGGCTGCGATGGCTCGATTCGCCGGTGCGCACTGCCAACTCGGTTTCCAGCCCGATGGTCACGCCCTGGCTGTAGGTGTGGACAGTCCGGTCCACTCGTCCGCCGGGCTCATGGACACCGTCGAGGATCAGGCCGCTGTCCGTATCGCGCAATCGCGTGTACAGGAAATCGGCAAGTTGTCTGGCGCGGGACAATTCACCCAAACGCGCCATGGCGATTCCGGTCGGACCGATCGCAGGGGTGTTGTAGAAATCGTCGCCGGACCGCCAGGGCACCGCACCGACGACCGGGTTCCAGCCTTCGATCAAGGCGGCCCGCAAGTCCGCGATGGCAGCGCCGAACCGGACGCCGAGCAGCCGGTCGGCACGTTCGAGCGCCAGCACCAGCCAGGACATATCGTCGTAGTACCGGTTGGTCCAGCCGGTGAGATTGCGGGTCAGAATGCCGCGTGCGAGGGCGACGACCCGGTCGATGCGTTCGGGAGTGCGGGTGCGGTACGCGGCGTCCACCGCACAGTCGAGAAGGTGGGCTTGCCACCAGTAACACCATCGCACGAACGACTGGTCCAGCAAGGACGCCGGCCAGGCGAGGGCGCCCAACCGCATTCCCGACTGTCCCCAAAGCGGGCGCACGTGCCGCTGCACGATCGCCTGTTCCGCCAGCTCGGCCCGCTTCCCGGGCGTCTCGGGCCCGGCTGACACCTTCCGCGTGATCGTCCCCGCCTGCGTCGGCTGCGCCATTGCGGTGAGCGCGATCGAGGCTCCGCCCGCCAACAACACACCGCGCCGGCTGATCACCCTGTTCCGGCGATCCATCCGCTCGGACTCCCTTTACTGAACAACGTTCCCCGCAGCCGGAAACCGCGCAGCTACACCCTATCTCGCAGCGACCACGACCGCGCGCCGCCGACCGGCTACCCCAGGTGCAGGCGTCAACCGCCGAGCGTGGCTGCCGCCGCTGCGAGATCGAAGCACACCGTTTTCGCCGTTGGCTCGTCGAGGCCGTTCTTTCGGACAGCAGTCCTCACCCCTGTGACGGCGATGTCTCCCGGCGGGGCCCGCCTGGAGCGACTGATCGATGCGTGGATCGATTACCTGGTCGAATGCCCTTTTCCCGGAGGGTGTTTCGTCACCGCGGCGTCGACCGAACTCGATGGGCGGCTCGGAATGTTGCGGGACTGGCTGCGTGACGTCGTTGCCGGCTGGCGCACCTTTCTCACCGCCGAAATCGCTGCGGCACAAGACGAAACGGCCGCTTCGCATCGCCGCTCCGACGAGATCGCCACCGTGCTCATCGGCATCTCCATGGCGGTCAACCAGGAAATTCAACTGCTCGACGACGAATCCGCCGCCCAACGTGGCCGCGCGGCCATGCGCAACGCGGCCGGACTGCCTCCGTCACCATAGCTTCGACCACGGTGCCGGCTTCAGCTGTGCTGCCCGGCGGTTCGGCGCCGCTCGGCGCGGTGGGCGAGTGCATCGATGATTCGTTGCCATGCCGGTGACGCCTCGGAGATCCGGGAAGAGATCAGCTGCAGGCTTTCCGGTCGGCTGCTGTCTCGTTCGTGTTCGATCTCCCATGCGTCCAGGTCGTCGATGAGCCGGTCCAGGCGAGGATCGTGCGGATCCCAGTCGACTGCTCGATCGCAGGCCAGGTAGAGGCGCGTCGTCTCCGGGTCGTCGAGGCCTGCGGTCTTGTCCCGTATCCGCTGCGGCATGGCCTGCGGGTCCATAGCCTGCAGCAGGATCCACGAGTCGCGCTCGAGTCGCACCCGCTGTTCACTGACGCCGAGACTACGCATCCGGTTCAGGATGGCGACCACTTCGGGGGGCAGGACAAGGCTTTCACCGCTTGCCAAATCGGCGATGCGGCTGCGGTATTCGGTGAGCTGGTCGATCTTGCGCCGCAATGCATCGTCGATGTCGATGATGGCCGCGGCGAATTCGGCCGGCTGTGCATGGAGCAGCGCATCGATACGGGCCAGCGGAACACCGGCGTCGGCGAGGGTCCTGATCCGGATGAGGTCCACCGCGGCTTGCGCGCTGTAGCGGCGGTAGCCGGAGGCATCGCGCTCGGGCTCGGGCAACAGGCCGACGTGGTGGTAGTGGCGAACGGCGCGCACGGTCACGCCTGCGGTCGCCGCCAGCCGGCCGATGGTCAGCACCGTTCCCCTGTCGTCGTCGGGCATGGTCGTGCCGAGTCTAGGGGGATGGCACGTCGGCGGAGCTTGCGGAGTCGGCGGGGTGGGTGAACTCAGTGGCGCGCCACCCGGTCTATGACGTCGCGGATGGCCTGGACCACGGCATCTGGGCGGTCGAAGCAGAGCCGGTGGTGGAGGGTGTCGGAGAGGATGCGTTGTTCCCCGTGCGAGACCCCGCTCACCAGCGCCGCGTCCATTCTCGTCTTGGCGTCGTTCAGCTCCGGCGATGTCAGCGCCTGCTGGGCAGGGTCGCTGCCCACCACGGTGAGTGCGACCACCGGGACGTCAGGGACGCTCGGCCCCGCTCGCAGTTCGGCGGCGAGGTCGGTCAAGGTGGCACGCTCGGCGATGCCGACCCGCATCCAGTCGTCGCTCACCTTGGCATCGATCAGTGGTTGCCGTATGCGCTCGGGGTAGTCCGCGAGCAATTCGGCGTGTATCTCGCGCAGGGCCGGACGCATCTTTCGTAGCTGCTCCGGATCGGGTCCCATCTGCTCGACGGCGGCCAGACTCGCTGCGGGAGGCATGAATTCGTCCCAGTCGCGGTGCAGGACGTCCAAGCAGACCAGTCCGGCCACCTCCTGCGGGTACAACTGCGCGAACCGATGCGCGTAGAAGCCGCCGAGGGAGTGCGCCGCGAGAACGTAGGGAGCGGTGACGTTCTGGGCGCGCAGCAACTCGCGCAGTTCCGTGGCGACCGCGGCGGCAGTGCGCGGTAGGGCCAGCGAATCGCTGTAGCCCGTGCCGCCACGGTCGTAGACCACAGCGGTGGTGAATTGCGAAACCTGTTGCTGGACACCGAAATAGTCCAGGCCGACCGCGCTCGCGCCGGGCAGGAACACGACGGCCGGTCCGCCGCTGCCCGACCGATGCACGAAAACACGGCGGCCGTCGATTTCCTGGAACCCGCCGATCGGCGGTGCGAGCCGAGTCGAGGAAGTGATGTCATTCGTCATGTGACAAGACTCCAACCCTGACGCAGGGTCAGGGTCAATCCCCTCCGCCGCAGTACCCGACACGTACTCATCAACGCGCTGCCTGCGACAGGTCGGATGGCCTGTGCTCGAAGACGAAGCCGCGCAGTGCCAGAAAGCGCATGACGCCGACCGCCGCCAGGATGGCGACCACGGCGCAGATCTGTGCGATCTCGCCGAGGCCGGGTGCCCAGAACTCGAGACCGGCCAGCGCTGCTGTGCTGATCAACAGGCCGATCAGCGCCAGCCCGCCGCCTTCCCACTGTGCGGTGAACCAACCGACCCGTCCGGCCGCGTGGAAGGTGAGCTGCCGGTGCATTTCGTTCGCGATCACCGTGCTGACAATCGAGCCGGCGATATTGGCGACCAGCGGGCCGATCCCGTTCATGGCCATGAACAGCAGGATGTAGGCAACGTTGCTGGACCCGCCGACCAAGGCGAAGCGGATCAGCTGGGCGAAGGCGTGATCACCGCCGAGATACCGCATCACGCGGGCGAGTCGGTCGAGCCATTCCGTGCGCAGCATCGGGTAGTGGCCGGCACCGATAGTCAGATCGATGCCATCGAGGATCGCCTTGTCCCCGTATGCCTTCCACAACCCGGAAGCTGCAATTGCTGTGCTGTTCACGTGAACACTGTGGCCAGCCCGGCTGATGCCGACCTGACGCCAACCTGACACGCCCACTGATACGCGTACGAACCGAGAACTGGAGCCACGAGGAATTCCTCGCCGCATGCCTGCAACGCGAGGTCGCCGCCCGAGAAGCCCACGGCGGTGAATGCCACATCCGCGCCGCCCGCTTCCGTCACGGAAATCGTCGGCGGAGTTCGACTACGACCATCAACGCGCACTCGCTTCCGGCCAGGAGTGGACCATCACCACGTATCGGGCGGGTTCAAACTTGCCGGCCTCAGCATGCGCCCGCTGGCGGTGTCGCCAGGTGAACAACCCACATCGGCGAATCCGTACGTCGATAAAGACGAATTGCGGCCTGGTTGTCGATTTGACCCTCGCAACGCGGGCAGGACCTCGACGGTGTCCTCATGGGCGGTGGCGCGACCATCGGCTCGGCATTCGCCGCCGGGCTCGTCGAGGTGCTGTCGCTGCACCTCGCGCCCGTCATGCCTGGCGCCGGTACACCGCTGTTCACCGGCGCAGCGTCGCGCACGTTGGTGCAGCGAAGCGTGACCCCGACATCGACGGCCACCCACCTGACCTATGACGTCGTTGTCTGAGCCCCGATGAATACGCCACCTCATCCGAGCCCACAAGATCGGTAGCAGCCTGCGATTTCGGTGTGCGGGAGCGCGTTGGCGAGCAAAATGGCGGGGACGGCACAAGTAGGGAGGTTTCATGGAAACCCATACCGACGAGATCGCCGAAGATATCTACCGCATCTCTACCTTCATTCCCGAGGTGGGGCCGACCGGCTTCACCTTCAACCAGTTCCTCGTCGATGCCGAGGAACCGTTGTTGTTCCACGCCGGTATGCGTGCGTTGTTCCCGCTGGTATCCGCGGAAATCGCGCGGATCATGCCGGTGGAGCGGTTGCGCTGGATCACCTTCGGTCATGTGGAAGCCGACGAATGCGGAGCGATGAACCTCTTCCTCGCTGCCGCACCGAATGCGCAGGTGGCGCACGGTGAGCTCGGCTGCCTCGTCTCGATCGACGATATGGCGGATCGGCTGCCACGCCGGTTGGCCGACGGTGAGGTCATCGATCTCGGCGGCCGTCGAGTACGGCATCTGGATACTCCGCACGCACCGCACAACTGGGAGGCGCGCGTGCTGTACGAGGAGACCACCGGCGTGCTGTTCTGCGGTGACCTGATGACCCAGCTGGGAAGCGGCCCGGCACTGACCGATTCCGACCTGGTCGAGCAGGCGGCCGTCGCGGAGGACGTGTTCCACGCCACCTCGTTGGGGCCCGCCGTGCCCGCCACTCTGAATCGGCTGGCGGAGTTGGAACCCACGACGCTGGCGATCATGCACGGTTCCAGCTTCATCGGAGACGGGGCCACTGCGCTGCGCAATCTCGCCACGGTCTACCAGGACCGCTTGGACTCCTGATCGCCCGGAAGTTCACGGCCGCGGCTGTTTCCGTGCAGCTCGGGGCATCCGGGAATGCCGATGGGCGGACACTTGGCAAATCCGTTGTCGGATAACATGTAGGGTTGTAGCCGCGGGGCACAAAGCCACACCCTCCAGGTCGACCTTCAGTTCCGCATGGATGCGGAGCAGCAGACATCACCCGGACTCGACAACGGCCCCTACCAGGCAGCGGGCCTGAACGGGATCATCCTCCGATCGAACGTGTACGGTCCTGTCCCGTCGCGGTGCGCCGTCAGCCTCACCTACCGGCCGAGTGGCGACGGCCGATTGAACGGTCATCTCATCAGCCTTGCCATTGCTTGGAGCGCGGTCCCGCTCGCCCAGTACGGCGATCCCGATCACCCGACCGACGGCAGTTGGCCACCGCTTCCCTCCGACGCCTGCGCCAACGTCGACGATCTCAGCACTGCCGCGGTGCGGGCCGCGGGCTAACCCGGGCGGACGAGGCCGAGACTCTGTGCTTTGCGCAATGCCGAGATGCGGTCGCGCACACCGAGCTTGCGGTAGATGTTCTCGGTGTGCTTGGACACGGTCGCTTGGGTAATCGCGAGTCGGGTGCCGATGGCGCGAGCGGTCAGCCCATCGCATAGCAGAGTCAGGACCGCGAGCTCACGTGGAGTGATCTTGTGTTCGGCGGGGTCCCCCGGTCCCGTGCCGGTGATGACCGCTGCCTCGTGGGCTTCGACGGTATCGAGCAATGATCTGGCGAGCGTGGCGTATTCGAGGTCGCGATCGCTGAATCCGAGGCCGCTGCGGCTCATGATGACACTGCGGATCCTGCCCGGCCCCGCAGACAGCGGCAAAGCGAGCTGGCGGTCGATACCGATCGCGTCCTTACCCGCTCGATACCCCTCCCCTTTCCACCAGCGGTCGTCGGCGACCTCGTCCATGCTCAGCGGTGTCATGTCCCGAGTGTGTGCGTAGTGCCGCAGCAAGGGATGAGATCGCATGTGCGCGTGGATGAGTGCGTCCAGCGGGGCCTCGTACAACCAGTCCGGGGAACCGGTGAGCGCGTGACCGGTGCCGGCCTCCCAGTTCAGATCGACCAGGACGGCCAGGTCACACGGTAGGTCGGCGGTCAACCTCTGCATCAATAGCGGCCAGACGCGCACCGGCTGCTTCTCGGTGATGATCTCCAGCGCTAGATCGTGAATCTTCTTGGCGTTTCCAACCGGCCGATCGGTCACTCCTGCATTGTGCACCAACGGATCTCGCTTATCAGCCGAAAGGCCGGACTGCTATACGCAAGTCTGCGTATAGCAGCAGGCGCGGCGCGGAAATTACCGTTGTACTGCACGTAATCAGTTGGCCGACAGACGCTTTCGAGTCAATGGGCTCGGCAGCAGGGTGTCGGAAGACTCGAACAGGGGACAATCATGATGCGACGGACCATGGTATCGATGGGGTCGGTGTCGGCGGCGCGCGAAAATGCACGTTTCCGTCGTCAGCGCCTCATGATCTCGGCAGCTACGCTATTGGCTGCTGCGGGAATCGCCGGGACTACTCTCGCTGCCGCACCCACCGCGCACGCGGACGTACCGTCGCTGTACCCGCTTTACACATGGTGGAATCCGGAACGCGGCGACAACTTCACCACCGGCAACCGCAACGACGAAAACAGCGCCACCGCCGCCGCCTACCTGCCCATCCGCAAGGAAGCATTCGTCTACGAGACCCAGCAGCCGGGAACCGTACCGCTGCACCTGTTCTGGAGCAACAGCCGCCAGGACAACTTCAGCACAGCGACACAGGCGGGCATCGATTCCGCCTACAGTGCCGGATACACCTACATCGGCATTCAGGGATATATCAACACCAGCCAGGAGCCCGGTACCAGCCCGCTGTATCAGTTCTGGAGCGAAGCGCGCCAGGACAACATAATCGCAGTCGATCAGACCACCATCGACTCCGCGTACAGCGCAGGCTATGTGCTCATCCGCGTCGAAGGCTACGCGCCGCACTACTGACCCGAGAAGACTGACCACGCCCGGAGGCGATCTGCGGTGGCGGTATAGAAAGTTCCCATGGCTCGCATCGGCGTCACCGGACATATGAACCTCACGGCCGACACCCTCCAGTCCGTGTACGACGAGATCAGGAA
The DNA here is from genome assembly GCF_042869435.1 of Nocardia sp. NPDC006982. NCBI lineage: Bacteria > Bacillati > Actinomycetota > Actinomycetes > Mycobacteriales > Nocardiaceae > Nocardia > Nocardia sp. NPDC006982. Next base: position 182,251 of record NZ_JBIAFV010000003.1, read on the forward strand.
AGTCCTTGCCAGACAAGGAGACCCCGACGATCTGGTGGGTGTCAGCTGCATTGCGCGCGGCGCTGACTCGGTATTCGCCCGGGCCGTGCTCGATGCCGGTGGACGGCTGGAAGTAGTGTTGCCGTCGACGAATTATCGACAGCGGAAGGTCGAACCCGACCACGCGGAGCTGTTCGACGAGCTGATCGCACGCGCCGATACCGTGCGCATCATGGACTTCGACGACGCCGGGCGGGAAGCCTACGAGGCCGCCAACGAAGCCGTGCTGTCATCCTGCGATCGGCTCGTCGCGGTTTGGGATGGCGAGGCTGGTAGCGCCGGTGGGACCGGCACGGTGGTCGAGCTGGCGCGAGCCCGTGACGTGCCGGTGGCGATCGTTTGGCCGGATGGAGCCGAGCGAGAGTAACCTACAGATTTGTCTCACCAGGCTCAGCCGAACAGACCGGCGCGCGCCGCGGTCAAAGCCACTGCCGCGGCCGCGTCGGCGGTGCTGTCGTCCACCGGCTCACGGGGGATCAGCACACGGAAATAGATCGGCGCCACAAGAGTTTTGATCAGCTCGGCGGGGTTTGTGCCTGCGGGGAGTTCACCGCGTTCGACCGCGCGCGTCACGACCGGCAGCGCCTTGCGGATTCGGTCACGGAAGGCATGGCGGGTCGGATCGGGCGGCGCGGCGTTGGACAGCATGACAGCGAGGACCGCCCGGCCGGACGGGCTGCTGATCCACGCGACCAGACTGCGCGCCAGCACGCGCAGGTCGTCCTCGACCGAACCCGTATCGGGGATGGGGATTTCCGCTTCGACGCTGTCGGCCAGTGCATCGGCGATCAGTTCGTCCCGGTCGGCCCAGCGCCGGTAGACGGTGGTCTTGTGCACACCGACGCGCTGGGCGACGTTCTCGACGGTGAATGCGGCGTACCCGTGCTCGCTCAACTCGTCGACGGTCGCGGCGAGCACGGCGGCGCGAACCTTCGGTCCGCGGCCGAGGGGTGCGGTCATTGCAACTCCTTGTTGCGATATCGACGCAAGGCAGGCATGCTGACGATATCGCAACTCGATGTTGCGATCTGAGATGGGAGTTCCGATGTTGTCGAAATCCGTCCGGGCGGCGGCGCTACTGTTCCCCGGCCTGCTCGCCGGTGCGTTCGGCTACGGCGCGGTGAACGTGCTGTACGCGTTTCGCGAAGTGCCCCTTGATGTTCGGTTCACTTTTCACACCGCGCTGATGCGCGTCAACGGCCCGGTGATGCAGTCACTGATGGGGCTCGCCGTCCTGAGCACGCTGATCCTGGCGATGCGGTCGAAGTCATCGCCGCGCTGGATCGCGGCGGGTGCCTCAGCGCTGACGTTCATCTCATTCCTGGTGACCCGATTCGGAAACGTGCCGATCAACCAGCAGATCAAACGCTGGGCCGTAGGGACGCCCCCCAGCGACTACGCCGACATCCTGCGACGTTGGGAACTGTTCCATTTCACCCGAACCGGCTGCGCACTTATCGCATTCATCCTCGTGATCACCGTCGTCGTCGGATCCACCCCGACTCACGACGACGCCACACGCACCAGCTCCGCCGCCGACCAGGCCCCGGCCGAGGTCGCTGCAACGTCCCAATGACGCCCCAGGCCGAGCTGTCCGCCTGCACTCCGACGACCCAGGCGAGATCATCTACGACGAACAGGTCGAGGCACTGCGGTCCCATACGGATCGGCGTCACGTTCGCCCGCAGCAGACGGATGAAGGCATCGTCGACTGCGGCCCCGGCATCGCGTCCGGGGCCGCACACGAATCGTTAAGCCAACCCTCGATTACCGGCCTCGGCGAGACCGCCGATTTCGGCGAGTCCGGTCAGGGCCTGCGGTAGAGGGCCCTGATGCAGGACGCCGAGGCGCTGGGTGGCGCGAGTCAGGGCGACGTAGAGTTCGGCTGCGCCACGTGGGCCCTCGGCGAGGATTCGTTCCGGCTCCACGACCAGGACGGCGTCGAATTCCAGGCCCTTCGTCTCCGAGGCAGGCACCGTGCCCGGTACACCCGGTGGCCCGATCACGATGCTGGTGCCATCGCGACCGCCTTCATCGCGTACGAATTCCGCTATGGCATTGGGCAATTCGTCCTCGGACACCTGCCTGGACCAGGGCTGAACGCCGCACGCGCGGACCGACTCCGGTGGTTGGACTCCCGGTGCGAACTCGGCGAGCACCGCGGCGGCGACGGTCATGATCTCCGCCGGGGTGCGGTAGTTCACCGATAGCGACCGATAGACCCAGCGCCCGGGCACATACGGTTCGAACATCGTGTCCCACGATGTCGCTCCGGCCACCGACCTGCGTTGCGCGAGATCGCCTACCACCGTGAAGGATCGGCCCGGGCAGCGCCGCATCAGGACCCGCCAGTCCATTTCGGACAGCTCCTGGGCTTCATCGACCACGACGTGTCGATAAGTCCAATCCCGGTCCGCGGCAGCGCGTTCGACGAGTTCACGGGTGTCGCGCTCGAGGAAGCGCTCGGCGAGGTCCTCGGCGTAGAGCATGTCCTGGGCGAGCAGGCCGATGTCGTCGTTCAGGTCCTCGCGCTTGATGAGAGTGTCGAACACACCTGCGGCGTACTCGGCCTCGGCCTTGCGTTCCCGCTCGACGGCACGCGCGGCGGCCTCGTCGGCCGCCTTGTCGCGGCCGAGCAAGTCGACCAGTTCGTCGAGCAGTGGCACGTCCGACACCGTCCAGGCTTCGCCGTCGGCGCGCCACAGGGACTGGTCGGCACCAGCCGCACGCAGGCGGTCAGCGGACGAATACAGCTGTGCCAGAAATATTTCCGGCGTCATTATCGGCCAGAGTTCATCGAGCGCGGCGGTGAACTGGTCGTTGTCGGCGAGTTCGGCGAGCAGGTCGGACCGCAGGTTCTCCCATGCTTCGCGGTCCTTCCTGGTCAGCCAGCCACGGCCGATCCGGGCAATCGCCCGTTCGGTGAGCACGTAGGTGACGATCTCGCTGAACACCGCGCGGGCCTCGTTGTGCGGCAGTCCGCTCGCACGTGCCTCCTCCCGCGCCCACTCCGCGGTCTCGGTGTCGATCCGCATCGTGACGTCCTGCAGTTCGATCGGCACCGGATGCTCCGGCACCCGCTGACGATCGGCGATGGCCGCCGCGAGCACGTCCAGGATCTTCAGCGAGCCCTTGAGTCGCGCGGCATCCGGGGTGTCCTCGGCGGTGACGTGCAACCCGGGCAGCAGATCGCCAGTGGTCATGAAAACGACATTCGTCTCGCCCAGCGACGGCAGCACGCGGCCGATGTGGTTGAGGAACGCCGGATTCGGCCCGACCACGAGCACACCGTGGCGTTCCATCCGCTCCCGCTGGGTATAGAGCAGATATGCGACGCGGTGCAGCGCCACCACGGTCTTCCCCGTGCCCGGGCCGCCCTCGATCACCAGCACACCCGGGTGATCGAGCCGGATGATCCGGTCCTGTTCGGCCTGGATCGTCGCCACGATGTCGCGCATCCCCACACCGCGCGGCGCGTTGACCGCCGCGAGCAAGGCCGCGTCCCCACGCTCGCCATCACTCGGACGCCCGAGCACCTCGTCGGTGAAATCGACAACTCGACGCCCGTGCGTGTGGAACTGGCGACGTCGTCGCATGTTCTCGGGGGTCGCGGCAGTGGCGACATAGAACGCCCGCGACGCCGGTGCCCGCCAATCGAGCAACAGCGGCTCGTACTCGTTCTCCTCGTCGAAGATGCCGATCCGGCCGATGTAGGAATGTTCGCCCGAAACAGTGTCCAACCTGCCGAAACACAGCCCGTTGTCGGCCACGTCCAGCCGCTTCGCCTCCTTGGCCAGCGTGCGCACCTCGACATCGCGTTCCATGGGTGTTCCGCCGGTTCCCCGCAACGCCGCGGTGTACTTTCCCTTCACACGCGCGCGTTCGGCGTCGAGCCGCGTGTAGAGCCCGGCCACGTAGTCTCGCTCGGACTGCAATTCGTCTTCGTACCCCTGGGTCGCCATATGTCCCTCCCTTTCACGGCTCGACGGGCTCGCCCCATACGTCGACAGCAACACGCGCAATTCGCGACTCCCATTTCCGCAGGTTCTGGCTTCGGCCAGTGATTCTGCGGTACGACCGGGGTCTTGCCGCAAGCCCCCAGGTGCGCTATAGATTGAATATGGAAGGGAGTTTCCTTCCATTCGTCGGTCCGCTATGACGGACAAAATTCTCGCCGTCGTGGTCGCGTTGCCAGACCACGCCCTGGACGCGGCAGTCCGCATGCTCGAGCCATTCTGGATTTCTGAGCCCGATACCTCGCCCCTGCATCGAGTGCTGCGACGGCGTCCTACTTCATGAAGTTCAGCAGGCCGAGTTCCGGTTCGAGTGCGCCGTCCTGGCCGAGCGCCAGGAAGTCTGCTTCTACGGCCGAGCGGTCGAGCTTCCCAGCGCGCACCGCACGGTAGCGCACGAACGACCAGAGGAAGACGTCGAGATTGTCGAAGCGGGTGCCGCCCTCGAGCACCTCCTCCTCGTGGAACCACACGGCCACTTGGCCGTTGGTGAGTACGACATACAGATTGCCACCGCCATCCGCACCGATCGAGTAGACATCGTCGTCGGTCAACTCGGTCGTATAGTCCGAATCGACGATGCCACAGTCGTTTCCGGCGAAATCGAACCCGTAGGACCAGTCGAAGATGTCCAAGAACTGCGGCAGCAGGCCTGACCGCACCCGGCGGTCGAACGCGGCCAGCGCCGCCGCATCCGTGGGGGCCAGGCGCGTGAGAAACGGTTCCACCGGTCGGGTCTGCTCGGGAAGCTGTACGGCTTCGGTAGCGGGGAACCAACGCGCCAGGTCGGTGTCGAGGTCGCGATCGGTGTAGCCGACCAGGTCGGCGAGGGTGAGCGTCACGCACGGATTCTAGAAGTACCTCCGCGCCGTCGATACACGAGAGCTTGTGCGGCACAACAGGCCAACGGTATTACTTCGGAGGTAATCGACGGGCCACATCGGTGCGGGCATGGTGGCAGGTATGAACGATCTCGGGACGATCACCACTCGCACCGTCGTCGAGGAGTTGCTGCGCCGAATCGGTGCGGGCGATCCGGACGCCACCGCCGCGCTCTACGCCCCGGTCAGCGACTGGAAACTGAACTGGCCCGAGAACGAGCACAACCGACCCGCCACCCCATGGATCTGGCACCGCGCCACCCGCGCCGACGCGGCCGAGCATTTTCGCGAGATCGCTCGCCACCACGTGCCCGAGCAGGTCGGCACCGTGATCGAACGCATCCTGGTCGACGGCCCGGATGCGGTGGTGCTCGGCGAAATTCGCCAGACTGCCCGCCCCACTGGACGCGCCTATCGCTCTCGTTTCGCACTGCATCTCACCATCGAAAACGGCCTTATCACCCGCCACCACGTCTACGAGGACAGCCTCGCTGTCGCCCAGGCATTCGACACACAGCTACCCGAGCGCGCTCAAAGCGGCTCGAGCGCACCATAATTCCGCACATCGCTCTGTCCGAAGCGGCCACACAAAGATCAACGCACCGAGAACATTTCGCCCTGCGGCTTCCCGCCACGAGCACGCCTACCAGACATCGAGGATCGCTGAGGCAACGAGAGCGGCCTGGGCCGAGCCGGCCTCGAAACAGGCCGCCCACCGGGTACGGTCGGCGAAGTCGGTGCCCAAAGCTGCGCTGCTCGCCTCATCGGGCACGATGTGCGCCTCGGCATTCGCCACGCTGGTTGGGAAAAGATGACCGAGGGGCTCGATGACTACCAGCGTGTCGGCACCGGTGACGAGGTCGGCGTTGATGCCGTTACGGAATCCCCCATCCAGATAGTGCCTGCCATTGATCTCGACAGGAGTGGTAAGGCCAGGCACGGCGGAGCTCGCCGCCGCAGCCAGATACGGCGCCAACCCGTCGGCCGAGGTGAAGACCACCGGCTCACCGGTCTCGACATCGATGACGGGAATGCGCAGCCCGCCATGCGACCAAGAACTCGCACCGACCAGGTCACGCATCCGGTCGACGTGCACGCGTGCCGGTCCCGCAGCCGCGGCCATCGCAAGACGACCGATCTGCCTGCGCAGTTCGTCCCGGCGCCTTTCCTCCGGCTCATCGCCCGCGGCCCGCGCCAAAGCCATCGCCTGGCCTACCACCTCCGAATCGCCCCCGGGTGGTCCGGATTCCGGCTGCGCCGCACGGGTAGCCAGATCGGCGAGATCCCGCCCGGAGGTCAGCACGACCGCCGCGATGGCACCGGCCGAGGTACCGACAATCGTGTCAGCATCGGCGAGATCAATGCCTGCTCGGCGCAGACCGTGCAGGAACCCGATCAGCCAAGCGGTGCCGACCACACCACCCGGCCCCAGCACGACAGCCCTGCTCTCCCCAGTTCGCATGCAACCACCCTATACAGTCGAACGATCACAGCAAGAGTGGTGATTTTCCTGAGAAAATATGCAGGCCAAGGTGTTTCGCAGTCATCACAGCAGGCGCCGCGCAGCTACCCGACGAACAAGTCTCGCTCGGCACAGCAACGGAATTGCCGCGCCTTATCGGCCTCGCACTCAGGGGCTGAGCTGCCCGATTAGTCGGTCGTTGGTCGGTCGTTGGTGAGTCCGCACAGAGTTGGTGTCAAGCCGTCGGAAAGCCGACACCGATTCTCACGAAGGACATCACCATGAAAACCAACCACCGCGCCAACGCCGTTCGCCGTCTGGTCCCGATCGCCGCGGCCGTGCTGACACTCGGCACAGTCGCGGGTGGCGCGATGATCTCGGCCGCCCCGGCATCCGCGTCACCGAGCTACGACTGCCCGGGCGGAATGTTCTGCGGCTGGGACGGCGCCAATGGCACGGGCAGCATGCTCTTTCAGTACGACGCGGGCTGTTTTCTGCACGACATCGGCAACGGCGGCGTCGGCGACCGTTTGACCTCGTACTGGAACCGCACCGGCGTAACCGTGGCGGTGTACAACTGGACGGGCGAGCGCTGGCAGCTGCTCGCCTCCGTCGCGGACAACGCTCGGGGCACCCTGCCATCCAGCGCGGACAACAAGGCAGACGCGGTGGAGATGTGCCGCTGAACCTCGCCTGTATGTGAGTGCGAAGTGCCCCCGGGAACATCGCACTCACATACCCATTTCACAGGTGGCATCCTCACGAATTCCCATCGGCTGGATAAAGACTCACGATCAAGGGGCACGAAGTCATCACGGAGCGTGTTGTAGCCGGATAGCATCAGTCCGATTCCCACGCTGTCGAGGGCCGCGACCGCCGGGACGCACCTGGAACCATGCGACGCCCACAGGACGGCCTCATAGATGCACGAAGATCCCGACCTTGCCCAAGCACAGGTCTTCTTGGAAATACTGACGAATCGGGCCGAGACGCTGATTCGTGAACTCGGACACGCCCACCGCCTGCACCCGGCATCCCGCGAAGAATTAGTGGTTGAACTGCGCGCCATACAGCGATTCATCGACCGGCTGCACCGCAGGTTCCCAGAAACCTGCCCTGGTCGCTACGCCGGTGAATTGCGACGTTGATCGTCGGCGAACTACCTCGGGGATGCGGCAAGAGATACCGGTGAAAAGCCATGTCGCGAACCGGCTTTTCGAGGAGCGTGTGCTTGGCTGAATTCGTGCGGAAACGGACTTGGCTTTCGGTTACCGGTCTCGTGCTCGTGCTGCTGTGGGGCGAGTGGGAGAACTGGCGCGCTTCCCACCGGCTCGTGCGATCGGTCACGGGCGCCTCCGAGGCCATCGTGGTTCTCGGCTATCGCAATGCGGGCACGCGCGCGAACATCATGAACCGATGGCGCGTGCGAGCCGGTCTGCGGTCCATCGACCCGACCGCGGTCAGCAGTCGTCTCGTGCTCTGTGGAGGGGCATGCGCCGGCCCGCAATCCGAGGCAGCCCTGATGGCCCGCTACGCCACGGAGACCTGCGGGTACCGCGGCGAGCTCGTCCTGGAAGATCAAAGCCGGACCACCTGGGAAAACATCAGTTTCGCGATCCCATATCTGAAGGACAGCGACCGGATCAAGATCGTCTCGATTCCCCTGCACGCCGAGAAGGGGCGACAATATCTCGCCCAGCAACGCCCGGAGCTGGCGTCGCGTCTGGTGCGGGGAGCGGATTACCGGTTCGGTGAGTGGATGGCGGCAAAGCCAGTACTGGCCCTCTACGGCCTGTGGAAGGAAGCTCGCGACCGTACACGGTGACCCACGTGCCGGCCGAGCGGCACTTCAGGATTCACGAGAGCAGTACGGCTCTGGCGAGTTGGGCGGGCGTTCCCGTGGTCGTGTCGACAATCGTGTCGTAGGTGAAGCCGTGGTCGTGAACCGTGCGGAGATGTCCCCGCGCCAACCCGATTTCGTTGCCGCGAGCCAGTTCTCGCTGTTCCGCTACGGCCAGCGGACAGGTGACGCAGACCAGCTGGACGTCCAGTCCCGCCAGCGCATCCATCCACATCGGCAGCAGATCCGGGGTCAGCAGCATTTCGTCGATGACCAGATGATCACCGCCATGGGCGAACTCGGCAGCCGCGGCGCATGCGGACCGCAGCATCCGCAGTCCGACATGGCCATAACGGATGACCACCGACGGGTGGTCATCCGCGTCGCGGCCGGTGCGGTCGTACCAGAATCCGTCACGGCTGAGCGGGCCGCCGCGTCCACCGCCCCAATTCGGCGGCACCAAGCCGAACAGGGTGTACTCGTGGATGTCGCCCCGGGCTCCGCGAACAGGCCTGGCATCGGGCCTTCCTCATTCGGACCGTGGTGGCAACGGCGACGCATCTCGCGATCTAATCGGCCGACGGCTCGGCTACCGCGCCTCGTGTACTTCGGATGATCCGAGCGATTTCTGTGGCGTGGGTGAAGACGAGCCGGTGATCGGCGTCGAGCCAGGTTGTGGCGATCTGCGGGCGATCGCGGACGAGACGCTCGATGCCTGCACGCCAGTTCTGATTGCGCCACGGTGTACGGCCTTCGCTGCCGGCGCCGGCCATCGAGGTCGACATGATCATGCTGATCGGACGGTCGATCTTGCGGTATCGGTCGAGGATTTCGGACCGAACCGCATCGATCTCGAGATTCAGGTCGAGGATGTCCTGTGCGGTGAGCAACACCTGACGCGGAGTGCCCTTGGCCTGCTCGGCCTCGTGCCGCATCGCCGGGTCGTCGAACATCGCGCGGAACTCCGGCAGGTCGGCCTCGGTGATGAACGGTTCCGGCACCGGATTCGCGCCGTCGATGAGAACGAGTTCGGCGATGGTGTCGGGATGCTCGGAGGCGTAGTGCACGGCCAGATCCGCGCCCAGCGAATAGCCCACCAGCACTGGCGCCGAGGGCAGGTCGAGGCGTCCCAGCTCCGCCATGACGGCGGCGAGATCGCTGAGGAATGCCTCGAAGGAGTAACGGTCGGCGGCCGGGGCGAGGCCGTGGCCTCTGAGGTCGAAGGTCACCACGTCGTGGTCGCGCCGCAGCAGCTCGGCCAGTTCGTGCAGGCCGGCCTGTGTGGAGCTCAGCCCAGGGCACAGGACCAGCGGTCTTCCCTCACCTCCGTGAGACACCGGAATCGCGACACCGTCGTGGTGAATTGTGAAGTGCCGCATCGCCCCTGTCTCCTGCCGATCGCCCGTCGCCACCGGATAGTGCACCGTCCCGATGGAGAGGTCTTCGGCCGCCACGTTACTCACATCGACCTGGTGGCTTTTGCCATGTGCCGACAAATCTGTCGGGGCACATCGTTAACCTGCGGATATGGTCAGACCTGAGTCGGCACTGCGCCGCCTGCTGCGTGAAACAGGAAAACTGTTGCAACCGTATGGGTTTGACGGCTCCGACCCCAGGTGGATACGGGTCGAGCCGGGCGGTGTCGCCTCCGTCGGTCGCACCCGAGTTTCCCGCACTTGGACCAGCGGACAGCAGGTGCTCGGATTCGGCTTGGAGCTGAGCGCCACCCCGACGGCCTGGTGGGAATTCCGCAACTGGCGCAACACACAGCTGGGCTTACCGTCCATACCACTGGAAGAGGCCACCGGCCCCGACCTGATCAATACCCAGACCCTGCCCGACGAGCTGACAGCGTTGTGGTCCTTACGGCTCGACCCGGAACAATCCGGCCAGCACGTACTGCAAACCGACATCGACACCATCCGCACCGAACTGCCCCGACGCGTACACACCTTCGCGCGCCGCGCATTACGGCTGGTGGAACCGGACCGGTACCTCGACGAACTACTCACCCAACCCGACCCGCACAGCGGCACCTGGGAAGCGATCGTCGTCCTGCTCGCCGATCGCGGACCGGGACCACAACTCGACGACGCATTCGACCAGCTCCGAAAGCATTTCGCGAAACGAGATGCGTCGGCCTACGCCGAAGATGTCATCGCGTATGCACGAAGCAGAGCCGCCCTGGTTCAATGAGGCCATTCACTAGCTGCAGGAGGGGGCGGATTACTTGATCGACATAATGGAGCAGGCGCAGGCTGTGATCGCGCGGCTACGGGCGGTGGCGGCGGAATCCGATGGGCGGGTCAGGCTGGGCCCCGGCATCGCGGACAAGGTGATGGACAGTTGGCAACTGCCGGTGCCCCCGAATGTTCGGCTGATCGCCAAGGAGATCGGGGCGATCTGGTTCGACGACTACGACGCCATCGAATTCGACCACCCACGCAATGCCGATCCCGAGCCCCGCCCCGCGGAAGCTCCGCAGCGTTACCGCGTCCTGCATACGAATTCCGCAGCCGAAACCTATTGCGCCGAAGTCGATCCCGAAACCGGAGCGTGGGGGCGGATTTTCTACTACTGGGAGGATCACAGCATCACCTGGGTTGCCGAGAACCTCACAGCGTGGCTGCTGTTCGTGGCGCACGGACTGAACCTCGCCTCGCGCATCGACAGCGGCGAAATGGTTCCGGAACTGGCCTCGGCCGGGTACGTGGACGAGGCGGACCTACCACAGCTCACCTTCGAGAACGTATTCCGTGACTGGTTCGGCAGTTACGGCGAATTCTTCGCGCAACGCGACGATCCGCGCGCGGCGATTCCCTACGTCTTGGACTAAGGCGCAGGCTATTTGTGGTAGGCATCGTCGCGGATAACCTGGACGCCGCGCCATCCCCAGTAGACACAGTGGCGCTGGATGAGCCCGTCGGCGATCTCCATCACCTCCACGAAGTCCATTTGCTCACCCGTGGGTGTCCGGCGGGGGTATTCGAAGATCATAGTGCGCGCGCCGTCGGTCAGATAGCCCGTTCGGTAGTAGGTGCGCAGCGGCGGTTTGCGTGCGGCGACTTGTTCGAGCAACGGCCGAAGTTCGTTGTGGCCGTGCACGACTCCGCTCTCGGTTCCCATGGTCAGCGGAACGGCGGGGCTCTCGAGTACTGCGTCCGGGGCGTACAGGGCCAGCAGTCCGTCTACGTCGTCGTCGGATAATGCTTTGTCCCACTCGTAGTAGATCCGTTGTGCTGCTTGGGCAAAGCTCTCGTTGTCGACCATGACTCTCCTTTCCTCGTCGTAGTCGCACCTACCCGGTACACGTCGAGATAATCAGCGGCGGCGGCCTCCCACTGGCTGCAACGTGACTGCACAGACTGGTGCTCATCGGTGCCCGATGCCGATGAACAGGGAGCACGCGGTGGTGACTGATGTGTCTCACCGCTTCGGTCAGCGCGGCATACACGAAGACCCCATCGAAGACCGCGGTGGTGACCCGGGATCGATCGCCGTCAACGGCAGCCTGATCGCGGAGAGTACGCGCCGGAGACCGCTAAACTGCTGATCGAGTCAGCAGTGGTTCGCGTTGCGTATTCATCGGGCGTAGCTCGACCGGCCGCGTGGATTGCTGTCCCGTCGTCGGGAGGTGGTGCGGTGTCTGTTCGTCGAAGCGTGCTGATAGCGGCGGTGCTGTGCGCCCTGCCGGTGCTGGGCGCACAGCAGGTGCAGGCCTCCCCACCGAGTGCGGGCAGCGGCGGTTGCCGCCAGGGCGGTCTGATGACCGGCCGGCTGGTGCCCGGCACCGGTAGCGCGGCGCAGAATATCCGGCGCACTGCCACACTGCGGGATTGCGTCAGCTCGTTGCTTCCGGGTATCGGCTCCGGACAGTTCGATGTGACCATTCCATGGAACGCACCCGGTACACCCATTTCGGCCCAGTTCGCATGGTCGGATGGCAGCATCAGCCCGGCGACCGGGTACGGCAATGGCTTGTGGTTGATCACCGACGGCCCGGCGCGTGGTCATGCGATCCAGGTGATTGTCGCCGATACGTGGAACGGCTGGTATTACAGCTTCGCCGATGTGCCCGTCACATCGGCGATCTTCCAATCCTGAAACTCAGTGCGCGCCGAGCACATCGAGGATCATCGGACGCGCCGACGCGAGCGCTTGCTGCCAATAGGGCCAGGTGTGGGTTCCGTTGATGATGTCGAAGCGCGCAGGAATGCCTAGTTCCGTCATTCGATCACGCAGCATCTGGGCCGACGTCAACGTCATCGCTTCGAGGGCCATTGCATTCACCGTGTTGCCGAGTCCGTACGGCAGGTCGAGCGGTCCGGGCTGGCCATTGCCGGTGGAGACGTAGACCGGCAGCCCGCGCAGCAATTCTGCCTGGTTGGTGGCATCGTTGCGGCTCCAGGCGGGGTCACCGGCCGGACCCCACATATCGTCCACGTTGAAGTTGCCCTCGTCCCACATGGCAGCGCGCATCGCTTCGTTCCAGAGCGGAAAAGTGGGGTGCACGAAGCCGGAAAATGATCCGGCGAACTTGAATTGGTCGCGATGGTGGCCGGCCAGCGTCAGTGCGGCATTGCCGCCCATAGACGCACCGACGATCGCGTTGTTGGTCGGCGAAACGCCGAACCGCGCCAGGTATGCGGGCAACTCCCCGGTGAGGAAGGTTTCCCATCTGTACGTCGTCTGCTGCCCATTGGTACTACTCGGTCGATACCAGTCGGTGTAGAAGCTCGAGCGACCGCCGACCGGGAACACCAAAGTGACATTGTCGCCTGCGAATTGGCGCAGCGCGTCGGTATCGCTGACCCACTGACTGTGATCGGCGGGCGCGCGAAGACCGTCGAGCACATAGAGGGCCGCGCTCCCGCCCCGGGCCGCCCACTGCACCTGGACCTTGATCGGCCCCATGCTCGACGGCACGAACAGGTCCTCGTAACCACCCGCGGGGGTGCGCAATCTCGGTGTGGCGGTGGCAACCGCCGCTCCGATCGACGACAACAGAACAGCTGCGGCCAGCACAGCGCCGGCCTTGCGCAGCCAACCCCAATGATTTCCAGACCGTGCTGCACCCACCCGCACACCTCCTACCGATCGGAAAGATCATCATAGTTTGCGCGACAATCGCTCTCGACTCAGCCGACCGCCTTCTTCACGAGCGTGCCGAGCCGTTCCTCATCGGCGGCCGTCAACTTCGTCAGCGCGAAGGCGGTCGGCCACATGGTGCCTTCATCAAGGGTCGCGATGTCGTTGAAGCCGAACGTCGCGTACCGCGACTTGAATTTCTCGGCGGTTTGGAAGAAGCAGACGACCTTGCCGCCCATGGCATACGCGGGCATACCGTACCAGAGTTTCGGCGTAAGAGCTGGTGCGTTGGCTTTGACGATGGCATGGATTCGTTCGGCCATGATGCGATCCGGTTCTGCCATCTCCGCGATCTTGGCGACCACGTCGGCTTCCCCATCCGCCTTGGCCGACCGCGAGCCGCGGCGCGCGGCGGTCTTCAACTCCTGGGCGTGTTCCTTCATAGCGGCCCGCTCTTCTTCGGAGAATCCGACGGAGGCCCGGTTCTTCGCGGTGGTTGCCTTGGTGGACTTCTGCGCTTGGTTCATTGTCTTTCCTCCGTGATCGTCTCTCTGGGAACGTTTCCAATGCTATGGAGCCGACCCCACGCCGGGCTTCTTGGAAACTGATCAATCGATGCGATCCGAAGATTCGCGCGGCGGACGGAGTGCGTCGCGGATGGTGTCGCGGAGCCAGCGCTGCGCCGAGTCGGCGTCGAGGCGGGCGTGCCAGAGCAATCGCACTTCGACTTCCGGGAGGGGTGCGGGGATCGGAAACCAGCGAAGGCCGAGGGACTGGCCGTACTGTTCGGCGAGCCGCTGCGGGACGAGTCCGATGTACTGACTCGACGCGACCACAAGTGCGACGACGGCGGAAGTAGGCACGACGGCCGCGACGTGGCGTTGCAAGCCCGCGGCGTCGAGTGCATCGTCGAGTGGCCCGCGAGCACGACCGCGGCGGGAGGCCGAGACGTGGGGATATCGGCACAGTTGCCGCAATGTCGGGCGACGGCCCAGCGGGCTGTCGGCCCGGACGATGCCCACTATTCGTTCGCGGTACAGCACAGCCGATCGCATGTCGGGAGCGACCATGTCGCCCGCGCCGATATCCAGATCGACCGAGCCGTCGCGCAGGGCCTCGATGCTCTCGCTGCCCTCCGCGACGAAGCGCAGCGTAACGCCGGGAGCGATCGCGGCCGTAGCATCGACCGCCACCGCCGCCAGGGTCGCGGCCACACCGTCATTGATGCGAATTGTGAAGGTGCGCTGCAATTCTGCGACCGTGACCTCGCGATCGGCGCTGATCAGTGCCGACGCTTCGTCCAGCAGGGACCGTACCCGCGGCGCGGTGCGCAGCGCGAACGGTGTCGGAGCCATCCCACGACCGGCACGCACCAGGATCGGATCGCCCATCGCCCGCCGCAATCGGCCCAAAGCCCGGCTGGTCGCCGGGATGGACAGATGTAGGCGCTCGGACGCCGCCGTGACGCTGCCGTCCTGGAGCAGGGCATCGAATACGCGTAGGAGGTTCAGATCGAGCTGCTGTGGCACAGTTGCATTGTACGCAATAATTGGTTGTGGAAGTTGCGTGGCGCGGAGATTGCCCACGTCCATAACGTCGTGGCCATGCAATTCAATGTCCTGAATCACACTCCGGATCTGCCGACGCGTCCGGCCTTGCAGCGCGGCCTGCTCGCGGTCATCTGCGCGTGCGTCGTGCTCGTCGTCGGCATGGTCGCCGCGATCAATCTCGCCGTCCCGTTGCTCGCCGCCAGCGCACTGCGCCCATCCGCGTCGGCCCTGGTCTGGATCGTCGACACCTATGTGATCGTCTTCGCCTGTCTGGTGATACCCGGCGGTGCGGCGGGAGATCGCTTCGGGCGCAAGGGAATTCTGCTATTCGGACTGGGACTTTTCGCGCTGGGTGCGCTCGCGTCGGCAGCGGCACCGAACGTGGCGTTCCTGCTGGCCGGTCGGGCCGTCACGGGAATCGGCGCTGCCGCCGTACTGCCCAATACGCTCGCCGTCCTGCTGCACGCCGTTCCCGCTGAGCGCAAGAGCGCGACTATCGCGGTGTGGGCATCGATGACGGGTATCGGTGGAGTCGTCGGCAATGTCGGTGGCGGGGCGATCCTTTCCGGCGGTTCGTGGCGTTGGCTGTTCGCCGGTGTCGTGCCGATCGCGCTGGTGCTCGCTGCTCTGGTGGGACGGATCGCACCGGTGTCGCCGCGCCATGATCGTCGGCTCGACCCGCTCGGCGCGGGATTGCTCGTCGGTGCGTCGGTCGCCCTGCTGCTCGGCATCGTCCAAGGGCCAGAGGCAGGCTGGGACAGTGCGATCGTCATCGCTGGATTCGCCTGTGCCGCAGTGTTGTTCACTACATGGACTATTGTCGAGCTGAAAGTCGAACACCCGGTGCTGGATCCGCGGTTGTTCCGCCTCCCGTCCCTGCGCAGCGCCTGCCTCGGCATGACAGCGGTCTTCTTCGGCATGTTCGCGCTGTTCTACGTCAACGCGTCGTTCCTGCAGTACGGCAAGGGATTCGGCGTACTGCAAACCGGTCTCGGGATCATCCCGCTCACCGTCCCGATCATCCTCGGCGCGAAGCATGTCGGACGACTGTCACAGCGGATCGGGCTCGACGCCACCACCGCGCTCGCATTCGTATTCGTAGGCGGCGGACTGCTCGGACTGTCCACGAGCGGCGCACAGACACCCTATGTCGAATACGCCGCGTGGCTCGTCGTAATGGGAATCGGTGTGGCGCTGGCACTTCCGACATTGTCAGGTGCGATCGCCGGGGCGCTGCCGCCGGAGCAGGCCGGGGTCGCGGCCGGATTGCAGTCCACCACCCGCGAATTCGGCAGCGCCCTCGGCGTCGCCGTCATCGGCACGGTGCTCACCGCACGATTCGTCGCCGCACTACCGTCGCAGATCCGCGTCGACCACGATCCGCACACCGTCGCCCAGGCACTCGCCATCTCCGACCGCACCGATGACGTTGTCGCAGCGTTCATTTCGGGTGCAGACAGCGGATTCCGGGTGATCGGCCTGCTCGTGCTCGTCGCGGGTGGGCTCGTCGTGCTGCAGTCGCTACTGTCCCGACGTGGATCCGCTCGACGAGCGCACGCCTCGGGGGCGTGGGCTACAAAGCCGTCCTCCTCCCCTGCGGATCACACGGCATGATTCCCCGAGACCGCCGATCGCCCTCCGGCGCGGAATCTTCCTGCCACACATGCGACATCATCACCGGATAGCGCACCGGCCGGAAGTCCGTGAAGGCGATATCACGGACATGACTGAAATCGCCCCCACCTTCATGGGCCGAAGGCTAACAGGCGGTGGGGGGTGTCGGGCCGTATGTGGTGCGGCCGTTGCGGGCGACGAGGGCGGAGCGGAGATACCACAGTCCGCTGGGTTCGGCGGGGTCGAAGCCGGTGATCTGGGCTATTCGGCGGAGTCGGTAGTCGACGGTGTTCGGGTGGACGCACAGTTTGCGGGCGGCGCGCGTTCGGCTCAGGCCGGTGTCGATGTAGATCTGGAGGGTTTCCAACAGGTCCGGGTGTTCGCGCAGTGGGGTGAGCCGGTTGACGAGGGCGTCGCGGCCCAGCCCAGGGCGGGTCAGTTGATATTGCAGCGCCAGTTCGGTGAATCTGTATGCGCCGGGCTCCAATTCGAGCTGTTGCACGGTGTCGAGGAGTTCGTGGGCATGGCGCGCGGCGGTGGGCACCTCGTCGGGGCGGGCGGTGACAACGGCGACGGTGAGCGGCACCTGTGTGGCCGAGGACATCCGTTGCACCAAGTCGTCGAGTTCGGGATCGGCGGTGGACGGGACGAGAATCGTTCCGCCGTCGACGGATAACAACGACAGCGCCGTTCCTCCGAATATGGTCGCGAGTGCGGCTTGGAGGCGGCGGAGCTTACGACGCGCGACGACTTGTCCGTCGAGCTTCGGATGGCTCTCATCCGGATGCGCCGGAATCGCCACGGCGAGCACCGAGTACTCGTCGGCAATCGGTAAACCGCTTTCCCGCGCCGCCGCGGAATCGAGATGACCGGCGAGCAACGCCGAGGTCAGGCTGTGCGCCGCGGTCTGTTGCTCGGCGGCAACGGCCTTGTGCTCGCGGACGTAGGCCTTGCTGACGGTGGCGGTAATCAGTTTCGACAGCTCCAGCACCGTAGTGGTGCCCCTGACGACGCCGAGTACGTCCGCCGGACCCGTACGAGCGAATATCAGATCCAGTCCGACTTTGAAGCCCTCGTGAACCGCATGCAGAACGGTATCGACGGGGATCCCTTCACGGGTACATCCGGCGGCCGCGATCGCGAGCCGGTCGGTCTCCGTCGGCAGCGCGTCCCCGTTCACGCACTGGATCAGCCATCCCAGGCAGATCCGGACCACGGCCTTCACATCGCGAACCAGCGTTTGTCCCGGCAGCGCGCCGCACTGTTCGTCCGACTCCGCGAGATGTGCCATCACCTCGCGGGTCAACCTATCGATGTCGCGCGTGGACGGCGTAATCGGCCGATCCAGCCCATTGCGTTCGGGCCGAACGAGACTCTCGATCGTCACGTATGACCTCCTACCGGCTGCCTGCTGTGTCAGAAAACGTTAAACCGAGCGGTAGCTCACCTTCTACTCCTCTTTGAACAATCCGCAACGCCCGCAATCACAGTCGGCTACCAGGCATAATGCTGATTCTCGCGCGCCGCCGAGGAGCGCTCACCGACCAATAGATGGGGAGGCGCTCACTTTTGAAGCCACGACCTCAGGCCGTCTTGGCCTTGATTTCGGCCTCGGCCATCGCCGTGATCATCCGCGCGGTCATCTCGATCGCCTCTTTGCGCTCCCGGCTGTCGACCTCGAGCGCCGATGCGCGGAGCACCGCGGCAAAACCGGTGTTGATCAGCACGAAGGTCATCACGTCGTACTCGTGATCGTCACCAGGGCCGAGCAGCTGGATCAGCAGCAGCTTGACCAGCAGCCGCAGCCGCGGCTCGAATTCGGGAATACCGCTGCTGTAGAACTGGACTCCGGCCACCAGCGCGCGCACCAACCGGGCGTTGGCCACCAGTTCGTCGGTGATGACTTCCAGGATGCCGGTGATCAGTTCCAGCATCGGCTTGTCCGACAGCCCGAATACCCGCTCGGTAAAGCGCCTTTCGACGTTTTCGAGCAGGCGCCTGAGCAGCTCTTCGACGATGACCGAGCGGTCGGCGAAGTACCGATAGACGGTGCCGATGCTCACCCCGGCCTCGGCTGCGATCCGGTTCGTCGAGGTGTCGGCGATACCGCGCTCCCCGAAAAGCTTTGCGGCGGCGTCGAGTATGTGTTCTCGGGTCGCCCTGGCGCGTTCCTGTGTCGGACGACGGCGCTGCCCAACGGCTTTCGGCGGCATCGCACCCTCCTGCCGAATTGTCCTGAGAAGATGAGCGTCGCTCAGTTTAACGGCGGCACCAGTTTTCATGCCACCAATTCCCGATCCGACGACGCCGCTATGAGGTGGAATGTGGTGGAGTCACAAGGCCGATGGAGGTGTGATGGTGGTCGGTCGGGTACCGAAGAGTCGTCTCGCGCGGGGCGGCAAGGTGGGCCGATTGGTTGCGGGACAAGCCATGCGTGAAGTCGGCAACCGCCTGTCGATGATCGGGCGCACGGAACAGGCCCGGCAGCTGCTCGCCGAACGGTCCACACTGCGTACCGCACAGCAACTGGTCACCGTGCTCGGCGCCATGAAGGGCGCGGCCATGAAACTCGGGCAGATGCTGTCGGTGCTCGATGTCGATCTGCTGCCGGAATCGCATCGTGAGATGTTCCGCGACAAGCTTGCCGAGCTACGCGATCAAGCGCCCGCATTTCCGTTTCCGGCAATGCGGCAGGTGATCGAGGACGATCTCGGGCCATTGGCGCGGGTCTTCGCCGACTTCGATGAGACCGCGATCGCCGCGGCCTCGATCGGCCAGGTATACCGCGCGAAATTGCACGATGGACGCACCGTCGCGGTGAAGGTCAAATATCCGGGCGTGGACGAGGCCGTCGAAGCGGACATGCGCAATCTGGCGATGATCAGCCGACTCTGGAAATCCATTCTGCCGAGCGCCGCGGATACCGATGTGCTCGACGAAATCGCCCGCAATATCGGCAGCGAGCTCGATTACGTGCGCGAAGCACAGACACAGCATCGCGTCGCCGCTCGCTACCGGAACCATCCCTTCATCACGGTCCCCGACAGCGTCGAGGAACTCTGCGGACACCACGTTTTGGTGACGGAGTTCATCGACGGGAAGTCGTTTCCGCAGATCCAGGACCTGCCCGCGGCCGAGCGCGATGAGATCGGCGAGCTGATCTATCGCTTCTATATCAGTTCCCTGTTTTCGGATTTCGAATTCTGTGGTGACCCGCATCCAGGCAATATCATGCTCGCTGCGGACGGTCGCGTCGGCTTCGTCGATTTCGGGCTCTACAACAATATGGATCCGGTGCACGTCGAACTCGAGCGTGCGTGTCTGCAGGCCGCCGGTGAAAATCGGGCCCAGGACCTTTATGAGACGTGGGTGGGCCGCGGCATTATCGACCCGGACTCGGACGTCACAGCAGCGGAATGCCTGGAGTACGTGTGGGCTGCCGCGGGCTGGCATCTGACCGACCAGGAAATCACCGTCACACCCGAACTCGCCACCGGCGCAGTGGTTCTCGCGGTCGACCCAAGGGCCGCCGAGTTTCGCGGTATGCGACAACAGCGGCTCCCGCCGGAGCATGTCTTCTCGCGGCGAGCAGACCTGTTCACCCTCGCCGTACTGGGCCAATTGGGGACCACGAACAACTGGCACCGAATCGCCCGGGAATGGCTCTACCACGAACCTCCGGCAACCGAGATCGGACGGGCGACAGCGCGGTGGCGCGCCGGCCGGTGACACCTTGGTGGTGATCCGGTCCACCTTGGGGGCACGAGCTCAGCACTCGGGGACCTGATATCGGCGGGCGATGCGGCGCACAGTTAATCAAGTCACCGCAACCGAACCGGAGCCCCCGATGTCGATCACCAGCACCATCGCCACCTCGGCGGAACGTCGTGCCACGGTCTCGACCGAGGACGGCGTGGAACTCGCGGTTCGCGAATACGGCCCGCGAGACGCCGACCTCACCGTCATCCTGCTGCACGGACACTGCCTGCGCACCGCGTCGTGGACCTACGTCCGCCACGCGCTGGTGCGCCAGTACCCCGGCGCCCGGATCGTCTGCTACGACCACCGCGGCCACGGCGATTCCGCCGCAGCCTCCCGGCGGACCTACCACCTCGAGCAGCTCGGCAAGGACCTGCGCGACGTTATCGACGCCGTCGCCCCCACCGGGCCGGTCGTCCTGGTCGGCCACTCGATGGGCGGCATGACGGTGCTCACCTACGCCAGCCAGAACCCGCATGAGATCGGCACGCGCATCACCGGCGTCGCTCTCATCGCGACCGCCGCGAGCGGCATCGCCGACGCCGGTTTCGGCCGTCTGCTGCGCAACCCGGCCGTATCCGCATTCCAGGCGGCCGTCCGACGCGCTCCGGGCCTGATGCACCATGCGAAGCTCATGGCCTGCAAGGTCTTCGCCCCGATCATCCGGACCGCCGAATTCGGCGATCGCAAGGTGAGCTCGCGGGTGCTCGCCCTCGCCAACGCGATGCACAACGAGACACCGATCGTGACGATGGCGAGCTTCCTGAGCGCCTTCATGGTCTTCGACCAGACCGACGCCCTCGCGGTCCTGTCGAAGATCCCGACGTTGGTGCTGTGCGGTAGCGCCGACCTGATGACGCCGCCGTCACATTCCATCTCGATGGCCGCCGCCGTCGAATACTCGGATTTCGTCCTGGTCGACGGCGCCGGCCACTCGGTGATCCTCGAGCAGCCGAGGAAGGTCGCCGAGGCCATCACCCGCCTGATGACGCGCGCCGGCGGGGCCGCGAGCGCGCACCTCACCCTCGTCGCGTAGTCCGCTCAGTGCCGCGAGCTGACATCGCTGCCAGCTCCGGCTCGCTGCCCGGTGCTTCGCGATTCCCGATCGGTCCGAGTCACCGATGGGAAATGGTTGGGCGCAACGGTATCCGGGCTGGTAGCGTGCCGGAGGCCGTGACATCGCGCGAGGAGGTGAGACCCATGAACGCTGTATCCATGTGGGTGCTCCCCCTCGGGTTCACGGTCGGGCGATTGAGGTAGCTGTCGCCGGGAGTGCCGCTACAAGGCAATCCCGAAAGGCAACAACCAAATGCATTTCACCTCGCAGAAATCGTCGAACGGTGTCATCGAACGCGACTTCATCCTGGGTGAGGTTCCCGGCGTGCTCTGGTCACCTGAGTCCGGGGCGGCGGGTGCACCCCTGGTCCTCATGGCGCACGGCGGCGGCCAGCACAAGAGAGCACCCGGCGTCCTGGGCCGTGCCCACCGCTTCGTGACCGCCTGCGGTTTCCGTGTCGCCGCCCTCGACGCGCCTGGACATGGCGACCGGCCCCGAACGGCGACCGACGAACAGCAGGTAGCCGCTTTACGGCAGGCTCAGGCGGCGGGCGAACCCATCGGCCCGATCGTCGTCGGGATCCACCTCGACCTGGCGGCACGTGCCGTACCCGAATGGCAGGCGACCATCGACGCTCTCCAGAAACTGCCGGAGATAGGCACCGAAGCGCCGATGGGCTTCTGGGGCATCATGCAGGGCACCGGGATCGGCGTGCCGTTGACGGCGGTCGAACCCAGGATCAGCGCCGCGGTCTTCGGTTGCCTCGGGCACGAAACCCTGACCGAGGCGGCGGCACAGATCACCGTCCCGATCGAATTCCTGCTCCAGTGGGACGACGAACTCGTCGACCGCCGATCCGGGCTCGCGCTGTTCGACGCCTTCGCCTCGAAGGAAAAGACGTTGCACGCCAATGCGGGCGGACACGCCGCGGTACCCAGGTTCGAAGTCGACAGCGCGGTCCGCTTCTTCGCCCGGCATCTCGGCCCGGTCGACTCATCACCGGCCTGACGTAACGGGTATCGGCGAACGGCTTTCGTGCCGGTCGCCGATACCCGTCGCCCGATCCGCCGGCGGCAGCACGGCGACACCGAGGCAGGCGAGCGCGGCGGCGAGACCCGAGGATTCGGCTCATCAGTAACCGACGGTGAAATGTTTTGTATCGCATGGGATTTCGAGTTCGTCGACGACTGCCACGGCGAGGTCTTCGGCCGAGATTCGGGATGCGCCGTCGGCATCGGTGATGAGGGTGGTGGTGCCGCGCCGGTATTTTCCGGTCCGCGATCCGGGTTCGAGGAGGGCGGGCGGACTGAGATAGATCCAGTTGGCCGCGTGAGTTCGGCAGGCTTCCAGTTGCGCGACACTTGCGGCGGCGATGGGGCGGATCGCGGGCGGCACATGCTCCGGGCTGTCGATGACGAGCCGGTCTGCGCGTCCGGGGATCTGCAGCGGTGCGGCGCCGCCGACGACGAGGATGCGCGCTTGGACTGCCGCGGCCGCGTCGAGCAACGCCGTCGTGGTTGCGGCGACGGCGTTTTCCTGTCCTGGCGCCGGACGGGTCGCCATCACGATCGCGTCGCTACCGTCGAACAGTCGGCTCATCTGGTCGGCGTCATGCGCGACGGCGACCACTCCAGCGGGCAGCGTGGTCGGCCGCTCTTTCCGGAATACGGCGACGAGTTGATGGCCTCGGCTCGCGGCTTCGTCGACGACGCGTGAACCGACCATGCCTGCGGCTCCGACGACGGCAATCTTCATCGAGGTGTCCTTTCCAGGGCGGGAACGGGGAGTTGTCCCGCGACTATGGCGGCGAGTGAGAGCGCGAACCCAACGAGTTGGATCGGGCCGAGTGTCTGGCCGAGCAGGACGGCGCCGAGCACGGCGGCTACCAGCGGCGAGAGCAAGGAGAGAATCGAGACGGAGTTGACGGGCAATGTGGTGATGCCGCGGAACCACAGGACGTAGGCGATCAGGCCGCCGATCAGACCCAGCCAGAGGTAGCCGAGGACGGCGTCCGAGTCGATCGCAGCAGGTCCGCCCTCGAAGACGAAGGTGACGGGCACCAGGAACAGACCGCCCGCGGTGAGTTGCCAACCGGCGAAGGCGGTAGGGCTCACCTCGACGGGCCGTCCCCAGCGTTTGGTGAGCGTCACGCCGAGCGCCATCGTGGCCGCGCAAGCCAGACCCGCGACGATCCCGATGCCGTCGAGTGCCGCATTGGGCCCGATCACCACCAGGCCGACGCCGACCACCCCGATTGCACCCCAGCCGATCCGCCATGCCGATGGGCTCTCGTGCAGAACTGTCACGGCCAGGATCGCCACGATGAGCGGCTGAGCTGCCGCCAAGGTCGCGGCAACACCGCCGGGCAGGCGTTCGGCCGCGACGAACAGCAGCGGGAAGAACAGCCCGATATTCAGCACACCGAGCACCGCGGCCTTCCCCCACCAGGTCCCGCGCGGCAGCGTCCGGGTGACCGCCAACGCGATCAGACCGGCGGGCAGCGCACGCAACAGTCCTGCGAAGAGTGGATGTCCCTGCGGGAGAAGTTCGGTGGTGACGACATAGGTGGTGCCCCACGCCAAAGGCGCGAGCGCCGTCAGTGCGACGCGAGGCAAATTTCCCTTCGAAGCACCGGAAACCCGCAGTGCTACTGAACTTTTCACACTCGCAGTCTCACCCGGCCGCGATCAATGAGTCCAACACATGTTTGTCACTGGATCAATCTCGATTCAAGATTGATCCATGGAGCTCCAGCAGATGCGCTACGTCGTCGCGGTCGCCGAGACGAATAGCTTCACCAGGGCCGCCGAACGATGTCTGGTAGTCCAGTCCGCCCTCAGCCACCAGATCGCGCGCCTGGAACGCGAACTCGGCGCGCGCCTTTTCGAGCGCACCAGTCGCCGGGTGCGGCTGACACCGGCCGGTGCGGCGTTCCTCCCCGCCGCTCGTCAATGTCTCGACGCCGCCGAGCGCGCAGCCGCTGAGGTCGCCGCGGCAATCGGTGAGATACGCGGGCGGCTGGCCGTCGGCCTGATCCCGACCGTCGCCGCGGTCGACATCCCGGGTTCACTGCGTGATTTCCGTCGGCAGTACCCGCAGGTGCGCATCGACCTGCGGGTGGGCGCGAGCGACGACCTCATCGAACAGGTCAGGGACGGCGCCATCGACGTGGCCTTCCTCGGGCTGCCGACCACGGCGCAACCCCAGGGCGTCGCCGTTCACGAACTCGCCCGTGATCGACTCGTCGCCGTGGTCGCCCCGGACCATCCCCTCGCCACCGAAACACTGGTCGAACTGCACAGACTGTCATCCGAGGTTTTCGTGGACCTCCCAGCCGGCACGGCCGGGCGAATCCAATCCGACCAGGCCTTCGCGGCCGCCGGTCTCGACCGTGACGTCGCCTTCGAAGTGACCAGCGCCGACTACATCGCCCGACTCGTCGGGCCGGGTCTAGCCGTGGCCATGCTCCCCGCCGCCTACGCGCCCCAGCTCACCGGCGTTGTCACCATCGAGGTCACCGACGCGCCGGCCCGGGTCGAGTACGTCATCTGGAGCCGTGCAGGCCGCACGCCCGCGGCGACCGCCTTCCTCGCCGTTCTCGGCATCCCGGCGCACACGGGCGACTGAAACATCAGCCGGATGTTCCACAGCTCACATCGTGGGACATGCCCTTGCATCCAGAACAGTTGTGATTACACAATCATTGTGTGAATACAACTGTTGAAGAGCTGACGCCGCGGCGCAAGTTGGTGGTACTGGCGACGTGTTGCCTGAGTCTGCTGATCGTGTCGATGGATTCGACGATCGTGAATGTCGCCGTGCCTGCGATTCGAGCGGATCTGGATGCGCCGCTGGGTCGGCTGCAGTGGATCATCGATATCTACACGCTCACGCTCGCGAGTCTGCTGATGCTCGCCGGTGCGACTGCGGATCGGTTCGGGCGGCGGCGGGTGTTCCGGATCGGGTTGACGGTCTTCGCACTCGGGTCGCTGGCCTGCAGCCTGGCGCCGAATATCGAAACCCTCATCGGTGCAAGGTTTTTGCAGGCCATCGGCGGATCGATGCTGAATCCGGTTGCGATGTCGATCATTACGCAGGTCTTCACCGGGAAGGTGGAACGTGCTCGTGCGGTGGGTATTTGGGGTGCGGTGGTCGGTATTTCGATGGCGCTCGGGCCGATGGTCGGTGGTGTACTGATCGATGCGCTGGGGTGGCCGTCGGTGTTCTGGATCAATCTGCCGATCTGTGCGCTCACGCTGGTTCTGACGACTCTATTTGTGCCGGAATCGAAGTCGGCCACGGTGCGCGGACTCGATCCGATCGGGCAGCTGCTGGCGATCACATTTCTGTTCACGGTGGTATTCGGGCTGATCGAGCGGTTGCCGATGGTCTTCGTGGTATCGACGGTGGCCTTCGCGGCCTTCCTGTGGCAGGAATCGCGGCGCTCGGATCCGTTCATCGATCTGCGCTTCTTCCGCAGTGTGCCGTTCGCGTCGGCGACGGTGACCGCGATCTTCGCCTTCGCGGCGCTCGGCGCTTTCCTGTTCACCTGCTCGCTGTATCTGCAAGAGCTGCGCGGTTATTCGGCGGTACACACCGGGGCGCTATATCTGGCCATGGCGGTCGCGACGCTCATCTTCTCGCCGCTGTCGGGGCGTCTGGTCGGGCGCTACGGAACCAAACCCTCACTGCTCGCGGCGGGCGTCGCGATGACCATCGCCGCCGTGCTGCTCACTCGACTCGATGTGACAACTCCGGTCTGGCATCTGCTCATCATCTTCGCGATCTTCGGAATCGGATTCGGCATGGTCAATGCACCGATTACGACGGCGGCGGTCAGCGGGATGCCACTGGATCGCGCGGGCGCCGCGGCGGCCGTCGCCTCGACCAGCAGGCAGGTGGGCGTGAGCATGGGTGTCGCGCTGTGCGGCGCGCTGACCGGTGCCGGTCTGTGGTGGCTGATTGCGGTTTTCACCGCCGGAATCGCCATACTCGGCATAGTCGCGAACACCCGCTGGGCCGCGCGGTCCCGCGATCGCGTCGCCCCGATATTGGAAGAGAGGGTCCCCGCACATGCCGGATGACGTACCCACCGCCGACGAGGTGTGGGCCCAGCTCACCAACCTGGTGATGGATACCCGCGACTCATGGAAGCGGGCGGTCAGCGAAAGAACCGGCTTGCCGTTCAGTCGAATTCGTATTCTGCGCCGCCTGCGTCCCGGCCCGCTCACGCTCAACCAGATCGCGCAGGCGACCGGCATGGATGCGCCCGCGACCACGGTCGCGGTCAATAATCTCGACGAACTCGGCCTCGTAGTGCGCGAGATCGACCCGACCAACCGCCGCCGCAAACAGGTCTCCATCACCTACGCCGGTCGCGCCGTACTCGCACAGGCCATGGCCACCCCCGACCCCGCCCCGGCCGCCGTCGCCGCCCTCTCCCCCGACGACCTGCGCTCGCTGCATCAGCTCTTACGCAAGCTCGAGCACTGACCGCCGACGCGTTTCACCATTTCGGAGCGGCACACTGTGCTTCAATCGTATGTAGAACGTGTTCCAGCTCTGGGAGGTGGCCATGGCCACGCCGTCGATTCCCGCCGGATTCGATTTCACCGACCCGGACCTGTGGGCGAAACGCAGACCCACCGCGGAATTCGCGGAGCTGCGCCGAACCGCACCGGTCTGGTGGTGCGCCCAGCCCGACCGCTCCAGCGGCTTCGATGACGGCGGCTACTGGGCGGTCACAAAACTCGAACACATCAAAGAGATCTCGAAACATCCGGAGATCTTCTCCTCCACCGCGAACAGCGCGATCATCCGCTATCAGTCCAGCATCACCCGCGAACAGATCGATATGCAGCGGCTGATTCTGCTCAATATGGACCCGCCGGCCCACACCAAGAATCGGCGCATCGTGTCCAAGGGCTTCACACCACGCGCGGTGGAGGGTCTGCGGGCGGCGCTCACCGAGCGGGCGGCCCGGATCGTGCACGAGGCCAAGAAGTCCGGCAGCGGTGATTTCGTGGAGCAGGTCGCCTGCGAATTGCCGCTGCAGGCCATTGCCGAACTGCTCGGGGTGCCGCAGCAGGATCGCAAGAAGCTGTTCCACTGGTCCAATCAGATGATCGGCGCCGACGATCCGGAGTACGCCACCGATGCGCCGACCGCACAGTTGGAATTGACCGGCTATGCCTGGACCATGGCCGAGCAGCGGCGCGCCTGCCCGGCGGACGATATCGTGACGCAGCTGGTCAATGCCGATATCGACGGTGAGCATCTGGGTTCGGACGAGTTCGCGTTCTTCATGATCCTGCTGTCGGTGGCCGGTAATGAGACCACCCGCAATTCGATCACCCACGGCATGAAGGCCTTCGTCGACAACCCGGACCAATGGCAGCTCTATAAGGAGCAGCGGCCGCGCACCGCCCCGGATGAGATCGTGCGCTGGGCCACCCCCGTCTCGGTATTCCAGCGCACCGCGACGCGCGATGTGGAGCTCGGCGGGCAGTTGATCCGCAAGGGCCAGCGCGTCGGATTGTTCTACAGCTCGGCCAATTTCGACGAGGACGCCTTCGAGGATCCATTCAGGTTCGATATCCTGCGCGACCCCAATCCACACGTCGGATTCGGCGGCGCGGGCACGCACTACTGCCTCGGCGCGAACCTGGCCCGGCTCGAGATCGATCTGATGTTCAATGCCATCGCCGACACCATGCCCGAATTGAGTCAGATCGCCGAACCCGAGCACCTGCGCTCCGGATGGCTCAATGGCATCAAACGGTGGGAAGTACGTTTCGATTGATGCACGCGACCTCGGCAAAGCCGTTGCGAGCGCGCATCATGTAACTATGGAACCTGAACCAGTGCGGGTGCGGGTGATCCTGTTGTTCGGCGATCGGGCGCAGGTGCAGACACCATGGCATCCAGCACATTCGCCGATGTGGATACCGGCTGCCGATATCGCCGAACAGGCCGGGCTGCCACAGAACGAATTACCGGGACGGGAGTTCTGGGCCTCCGGTGATGAGCACGGGCTGACCGGTTTTCGGCTGGTCTTCGATCCACGGCTCTGAAACGCGTCCGAATCTCGCAGTGCGGCACACACATCCGCGTGCCGCGAAAGCGCCCGGAAGTCGTGAACTAGTTCGCCACCATGTCGTACTTCAGTAGTTCGAAGCCGGTGGGCACGGTGGCACTCATCGAGATGCGATCCCCGGACCAGGTACCGACCGGTGCGGCATCGCCGCCGGCGCAATCCGCGCCTTCCGCAGTGAGCATCGGCAGCGGATGGATGCGGTGGCGGTCGTCGCCGTGGCGGACCGTCGCCTTGTCCACGTAGGTGCGTTTGTCGTGATTGAGGATGTAGCGGCCGATGAAGCCGTTCTGCGGCGCGACCAGCGGGGCGACGGAGGCGGCCTTGTCGTAGAGGCTGGTCTGCTCCCCCACCTGCGGTCCGGCCCACACCACCCGCGTCGGCACCGTCAGCAGGCGCTCCACGCCCTGGACGAAGTCATCGCCGATCCAGGCGCGTCTCAGGAATCGGATCTTGGGTTCCAGATACCCGATCAGCTTGTGGTCGGCGTCCAGGAAGACGGCTCTACAGAACGGCCCCACGGGTGTGATTTCCTCTCTGGGATAACGGCTTTCGGATAATCTAGCCTGCGCGCGTCGTTACGGCTCGGCGGGTGGTTACAGTCGAGTTACCGGCACGTTCAGGTCTGGCTCGAGATAACTCGGGACCGCTGCTTCGATGCGCGAGATAGGCTCGGCTGATGCGATACGCCATTTCGGTTCCGCAGCTCATTCCCGACGGATCATTCCAACCGGAAAATCTGCGAGCCTACCTGGATCGAGCCGAGGCGCTCGGCTTCGAGAGCGCATGGACGACCGAGCAACTGCTCGGATCCGCGCCCAATCTGAGTCCGATCGAGTTGTTGACCTTCGCGGCCGCATGCAATGAACGGTTGCGCTTCGGATGCGCGGTGTTCGTGACGCCGCTGCACAATCCGGTGCACCTCGCCAAACGCATCAGCACGCTGGACCAGCTCACCCGGGGCCGGCTCGAGATCGGCGTCGGGATCGGCGGACGCAACCGGATGTTCTCCGCCTTCGACGTCGACCCCGCCGACAATCTGGTGACCCGCTTCAACGAGGGCCTGCGCGTTATGAAGGCACTGTGGACCCAGCCGCGTATCGATATCGACGGCGAGTTCTGGCAGCTGGCCGGCGCCACCATGGAGCCGAAACCGTTCCAGAAGCCTTATCCGCCACTGTGGTTCGGCGGCAGCACACCCGCGGCACTGCGGCGGGCGGTCCGGCACGGCAACGGATTCTTCGGCGCCGGATCGAGTACGACGGCCAAATTCGCCGAACAAGTCCGGTACGTGCGCGAGACCCTGGCCGAAAATTCCGGCGCACCATCGGATTTCCGCATTGCCAAACGCGTCTACATCGCGGTCGACGACGACCCGGCACGGGCCGAACAGCGCATGGCAACCGCCCTGTCCGACTTCTACGGCGAATTCGGAAAAACCCTGCTGCCCGTCGCCGTACACGGCACGCCCAAGGACTGCATCCAGGGCCTACGCGAGGTAGCCGACGCCGGGGCCGAAATGATCCTGATCAACCCGCTGTTCGACGAGGCCGCTCAAATGGAGCGCATTGCCGCGGAGGTGTTGCCGCACGTCGACTGAGCGGGTGCGGTAACGCCAAGATGCCGGCGAAATTCTGACCTCGCGTCAGCGCGCGTCGGGAGCTTCGGCGGGTTCGTAGCCGAGCCGGACGTCGTGGGTTACTTCGCCGCCGGAGACTGTTACCCGGGTGGTGACGGGCGGGTATCCGCGAGCTATTACGGTGTAGTGGCCTTCGGGGAGGTCGGTTACCAGGTAGCGGCCGTTGGCGTCGGTGCGGGCGGTGGCGGTGAGATCGCCGGATGCGTCCAGGACGGTGATCTGGATGTCCGGGACGGCTCGGTTGCCGTCGGCCCAGGCGGATCCGGCCAGCACGGCCATCGATGCCATATCGATGTCGTGATGCAGGAGACCGCTGTCGGGGATGGTGAGGGTGGTGGCGCTGGGGCGCATATGTTCGGCGACGGCCACCAGCGTGTAGGTGCCCGAGACGACACCATGACAGACATACGCGCCGTCGCCCGCGGTGATGGCCGCGCCGACGACCTCACCGTGGATATCGGTCAATGTGACGGTGGCACCCGGCAGCGGGGTACCGCGACCGGCCGAACGGACCACACCGGACAATTCGCCGGAGCCGGTGAGGGTCAGGTCGAGCAGCTGTGGGCGCTGTCCGATGGCCACGCTGACCGCCTCCGGCCGATGTCCGGTCGCCGATGCGATCAAGACGTAGTTGCCCGCGGCCGGCGCCTCGATCCGGTATCCGCCGTCGGCATCGCCGCTCGCGCGCGAAACCTGGTGTCCCCGTTGGTCGATCAGGGTCAGCACGGTGCCGGGTACCGGTCTGCCGTCCTCGCGTCCGATCCGGCCGCCGATCGATGCGCCTTCGTATTCGAGGCTCGAATGCGACTGCGGCACAACGGCGGCCACATACACACCATTGCCATCGTGATCCACCGAAATTCGGCCGACCGCACCCGCCAGCACCGGCTCGGGTTCGGAAAGCACCTCGGCGGCACCCTCCCAAACCTGCGCCTCAGCCCAACTCGCCTCGGCCTCTGGGGGCACCTGCTCCACAGCGGGTACCGGATTGTCTTGCAGCGGAATCTCTTTCATGAACATCAACACCAGGCACGCCAGCAGCGCCACCCCTGCCGCGGCATAGAAGACGCCGTGCATCGCATCGGTGAACCCGATCAGAATGGGCACTCTCAGCTCGTCGGGCAGCGCCGCGATTCCGCTGGTATTGCTCTGCATGGTGCTCAACTGCGCGGCATCGAAGCCGGGAGGCAGCGCACCACCGAATGCGTCGATGATCCGGTGCGGCAACAGGTTGAACAGGATGGTCAGGAATACCGCGACACCGAGGGTGCCGCCCATCTGCCGGAAGAAGGTCGCCGACGCGGTCGAAACACCCATATCCGAACGCGGACCGGCATTCTGCGCCGCGATGATCAGGGTCTGCATGCAGCAACCGAGCCCGAATCCGATGACGCCGCCGTAGACCAGCGGCTGCCATAGCGGACTGTCGTAATGCACGCGGCCGTAGAGCGCCGCGCCGACCGCGATGATGAATGTCCCGATCACCGGCAGGATCTTGTAGCGCCCGGTCAATTTGGTGGTCAATCCGGCCAGCTGCGAGCCGAACATGATCCCGAGCACCAGCGGGAGCATCAGCAGACCCGATTTGGTCGGCGAATATCCGCGCACCACTTGGAAGTACTGCGGCACCATGACGATCGCGCCGAACATCGCGATACCGACAATGAAGCCGCCCGCGATGGTCACGCTGAAGGTCGAATTCTTGAACAGCCGCAGGGGAATCAGCGCCGCATCCTTCATCAGGAATTCGACGAGCACGAACAGCACCAGCCCGCCCGCACCGATTCCGTAGCAGATCAGCGACCGCTGCGAACTCCAGCCCCAATCCCGGCCCTGTTCGGCGACGATCAGCAGGGGCACCACACAGATCGTCAATGCGACCGCGCCGAACCAGTCGATGCGGTGATCCTGGCGCTGATGCGGAGTATTGAGCACCTTGGCGACCACGCCGAGCGCGAGCACGCCGATCGGCACGTTGACCAGGAACACCCAGCGCCAACCCTCGAGGCCCCAGAGTTGGTCGTAGTTCGAGAAGAAGCCGCCGAGCACCGGCCCGAGCACGGTCGCGGTACCGAAGACCATCATGAAATAGCCCTGGTAGCGCACCCGCTCCCGGGCCGGCACGATATCGCCGATGATGGTGAACGCCAACGACATCAACCCGCCCGCGCCCAACCCCTGGAAGGCGCGGAATCCGGCGAGTTCGTACATCGAGGTGGCGAAGGTGCAGGCCACCGAACCGATGACGAACAGTCCGATCGCGATGAGGTAGAACGGCTTTCGGCCGTAGATATCGGCCAGTTTGCCGTAGAGCGGGGTGGTGATCGTCGCGGTGATCAGATATGCCGTGGTCGCCCAGGCCTGTTCGTCGAATCCGTCCAGGCTGTTGGCGATCCGCACGATCGCGACGCTCACGATGTTCTGATCCAGCGCGGCGAGGAACATGCCGAGCAGCAGTCCCGACAGGATGGTCAGGATCTGCCGGTGCGACAGT
Organism: Nocardia sp. NPDC006982; assembly: GCF_042869435.1. Classification (NCBI taxonomy): domain Bacteria; kingdom Bacillati; phylum Actinomycetota; class Actinomycetes; order Mycobacteriales; family Nocardiaceae; genus Nocardia; species Nocardia sp. NPDC006982. Next base: position 214,780 of record NZ_JBIAFV010000003.1, read on the forward strand.
GATGTACTCTCACCGGCATCCAGGTCCGGCGACTTTGCCGGGGCCTGGACGGTCGAATTCGTCATAGTTTGAGCCCTAGTTCTGATCGGCTATCCGTGTTGGAAGTGTCTCGAAACCTGAGTCGAGCCGGTCGAGCAGTTGGCACACTGCGCCACAAGCGATCTGCCCCCACACGCCGATCACCCGTAACTAGTTGCGCTCGCTAATATACATACGGCCGCTCAGGGCGAAACGGCCTGGTCGGATCATCCCGACATCCAATGCCTCAGCGCCCGAGCGGATCAGGGCGGCACTGCACCGGATCGCTGGCTACGGCTCGGCCGCAGCCGAAAATCATGACGGGCTCGGCGTGATTCGACGGATCCCAGATCTGGTCGACGCTGAGCAGACCGACCCACTTGTCGACGGTCACCCGACCAGACCGCGCGCCGAGGCTGACCGAGAAATCGAGTACGCCGCTGCTCGACTCGATCTCCGGCTGCTTGGGCAGGTCACGCAGCGCAGCCCACACGGCAGCCGCACTGATCGGAATCTGTTCTGTCCAAATGCCTGCGACCGCGGGAATCAGCGACTGCACCGCTCGCGCGAACAGCCCGACCGCGTCGTAACCCAGGATGACCTGTTCACCCAACGGATGCAGTTGGCGGCGCTCGCCGGCAGGTTCGCCGGACTCGGCACAAGCGTCCCAACTCGGAATGTCGGGGTCCAAGGTGGCGGCCAAATTGTAGAACTCGAAGCGGCTGCGGATGCCCTGACCTTTGTTCGCGCAGGTCACGAGGCCGGATTTGGCGACGTAGATCACGGTCTCATCGGCAATCAGTGGCCGTGAGTCAACCACTGTGTTCCGGGACCGGTCCCCGCAAACCCTTGGCATACTTGGATCTATGTTTGTCAATAGGGGTTGAACTGGTCGCGCCAGCGCGAATTCAGTTCGTCGGCAAGGAGTCCGGGGGCCGAGATCTTGTCCGGGTTGCCGTCGGAGGTGTAGCGCTGGGCCGGATGCTGGTCGAGGCGGTCGAGCCAGTAGGCGGACGCGAAGTCGACCTCGGCCTTGCCCGACCGGATGCGCGGCACGCCAGCAGGATCGACCTGGCCGAATGGAGAGGGTGCGGGTTCGGCGCCGACCAGCAGCACGGCCTCGAACGCGTAGTGCGTGCCGTCCCAACTTCCCGCGCTGGCGAGTGCGCGATCGGTCGGGAGGATGCCGAGCGGCAAGGCCATCGTGCGCACCCGATTACCGGGGGCCGCGGTTGTGATCGCGCGCAGGTTCTCGACCAACTCGCGCTGCACTCCGGCGCTGTCCAAACGACCGAGGTTGGCGTGGCTCGCGGTGTGCGCGCCGATTTCGTATCCGTGGGCGGCCAGCCAGGGCAGTGCGCGCGGGTCACCGGCGAACGGCTCGTTATTGACGTAGAAGGTTGCGGTGGGCCGGAAGTCCGGATTGCGCGCGCCGAACTCCTCGAGAATCCCGATCGCGGTGTCCGGGGCCACCTTTGCGTCCTCGGTGAACCGAAGTTGGGTGATGGTGGAGTCATCGAAGGTGAGCACCACCGGGTGGGTGCCCGCGGGGATGTCGATATGGCCGCAGATGTAATCGGCGACGGTCACGGGTCGGTAGTTCTCGCGGTGCAACCGCTCGAGTTCGGCGCGGAACTTCTCCGGAGTCTGGTCGTATTCGCCGACCGGAGTCGGTGTCACCTGGTGGTACATCAGGATGGGAACGAGTCCGAGTTCGTTGGCTCCCACCGCAATCGGATCGAGCGTCGGTGTGGTCATCGGAACCTTTTCGATGGCCGCCGGTACCGGAGCCGGCGCCGCACCACATGCGGTGGCCGTTGCGAATATCAAGGCCGACAGGACAACCCGAGTTCCGATAGCCGAGCACCGCACCACCGATCGAACGGTACGCGGTCGCACGGAATCTCGGTTGCGAATCGGCATAACCACGCCCGATGGAGCTGTCCGAGGTAGATAGTTAGGCAATAGCGACGGATGAAAGTTGGTGTGCGCGTTGGACAAATTGGTCCCGATCACCGGGCGATGGCGGCTCGCGGCAATAGCGGTTATCGGAGTTTTATCAATCCTCATCGCATCCGTGATCATCGGCGCCAATCGATCCGAGCCCGCAGGTTTGGCACTGGCCGGATTACCGGACGGAGTCGTCGGTGCCGGCACGCTGACCGGTCTGGTATTGCGCGTGGACGCCCACGGCCACAACCCGAACGATATGCGGCTCGAACTCGACGGTAAGGCGGTGAACGGCACGGTCGAAGGCGATTCGGTGGCGTACCGGCCCGGACCGCTCACCGATGGTGATCACAAGTTCACCGCAGAAATACCACGCGGGGGCATCCTCGGCCTGTTCAGCGCCGGTCCGGGAGTTACCGCGACCTTCACCGTGGATACCGACGCGCCGAAACTCGAGGTGACCCAGCCGGGTACGGCCGGATCGTATCGTCAGCCGATCACGTTGCGCGGCAAGGAATCCGGTGCGATGCAGGTCTCCGTCGGCACCCAGTCGGTGACACCCGCCGCGGACGGCACCTTCGAGATCACACTGCCGCGCACACCGGTCGGCGGTGCGGTGACCGCGGTCGATGCGGCGGGAAATAAGGCGACGCAGGCGATTACGACCTCGGTCGATATGCCCCGGGTCAAGGCCGTGCATATCACGGCGTACGGGTGGGCATACGACGGTTTACGCGAGCCCATTCTGGATATGGCCCGTGCGGGGCGCATCGACACCGTTCAGCTCGATATCAAGGATGAGGACGGGGTCATCAGCTACGACTCGCAGGTCCCGCTGGCGCGGCAGGCGGGTGCGGCCACCAATATCTACGATGTGCGCGCCGCACTGCGGCAATTACACGAGATGAATCTGCGGGTGGTCGGGCGGATCGTGGCGTTTCGCGATCCGACCATGGCCGAATGGGCATGGCACGCAGGACATCCGGACTGGGTCATCCAGAATCCCTCTGGTCAGCCGTATGCCAGCAAGTACGGGGCGATCGCTTTCACCAACTTCGCAAATCCCGAAGTCCGCAAGTACAACATCGATCTCGCGACCGAGGCGGCCGAACTCGGCTTCGACGGAATAATGTACGACTATGTCCGGCGGCCGGACGGTGCGCTGTCGCAGATGCAGTTCCCGGGGCTGACCGTCACGCCCAGTGCATCCATCGCCGAGTTCCTGCACGAGAGCCGGGATCCGGTACGCGACAAAGGCGCGAATCTAGGTGCCGCCGTGTTCGGCATCGCGGCGACGCGCCCGGATGAGATCGCACAGGACATTCCGGCCATCGCTCGGAATGTCGACTATGTGGCTCCGATGCTCTACCCGTCGCATTGGAATGCCGGTGAATACGGTGTGGCGAACCCCAATGCCCAGCCGTACGACATTATTTTCCGATCGCTGGCCGACTTCTTCAAGCAAACCGAAGGTACCGGCGCGAAAGTCATTCCGTGGCTACAGGATTTCAGCCTGGGGGTGAACTACGGTGATGCCGAGGTCAAGACGCAGATCGATGCCGCGGCAGCCGCGGGGACGAACAGCTTCATTCTGTGGAATGCGGCGTCGCGGTACCACTCGTTGGCTGTCGTGCCCGGTTGATTCCTACTGGTCCGCGTGGCAGGTGACGTCGGCGGCGGGCAGGGCGCCGTCGGCGTAGTAGGTATTGATCGCATTGTTGACGCAGGCGCTCAGGTCGGGACGGAAAGTCATGTGAATGCGGACGTCCTGCAGTGTGACCATGCGGGATTCGGATAGGTGCCGATGCAGTCGGACACCGTGGGTATACGGGGTTCGAGCGTCACCGGTCGCCTGCAGGATGAGGGCGGGAACCGAATTCCGCACGGTGGTGGCGGGTTCGACAGGCCGGGGCCAGAATGCGCACGGCTGGATATTGTTGGCCAGCGGACCGAATACCGGCTGCGTCGCACGGCTGGCTTCGATATTGCTCGCGTACCACGCCGGATCTGTCGGTGCCGCGGCATCACCGCAGGCGATCTGGGCCAGGACGGAGTTCTCCTCGGATCGCAAGGCCTGCAAGACGATTTGCAGGCGTGGCGCCCGCGCCGCCACGGGTGGGCCGCCCACAGCGTCGGCGATCTCACGCAATGTTTCGGCCAATGCTTGGTTACGCCGGAAATCGGTCACCATGTTGTGCAATAGAAATGGCAGCCAGTGATCGTCGATCGGGAAGTCGTCGATCACGATCGGTTGCCGTGCCGCTGCGGCGAGCAGCTCGGTCAGCGCTGCACGCACTTCGGTCGGGGTCGAACCGAAGTGATACGTATCATCCTGTCCCGCAGCCCAATTCGACCATTCGTCGATCGCCCGCTCGTCCGACGGACCCCAGTCCTGGACGAGGCCGGTCCAATACCGATCCGGATCGATGGCGCTGTCGAACACCATCCGGTCGCTGCGTTCTGGAAACATCTGGGTGAATACCGCACCGAGGTAGGTGCCGTAGGAAACGCCGTAATAGCTGAGCTTCGGCTCGCCCAGCGCCACTCGGATGACATCCATATCGCGAGCGGTATTGCGGGTGGTGAGCTGCCGCACCTTCACCGGATCATCGGCCAGACAACCCTCGGCCATATCCGCCGCCAGCGCGGTTTCCCGTGTGAAGCCCCGCGAAGTCAGACCCGCCGAATGGATCATTTCGCCCACCGGCCAACCGCAGCGCGGCGTGCGCCCGGAGTCGCCGACACCACGCGGATCCATACCGATCAGATCGAAACGGGCCCGCACCTGCGGGCTGAGCACGTCGCCGAGCAGGTCCACGGTGTCCAGACCCGATGCGCCGGGACCACCCGGATTGGCCAGCAGGACGCCATGGCGCTGATCCGGATCGGTGGCCCGGACCCGGGATATCGCGATCTTCAGCTTGCGATCGTAGGGCCGCAGATAATCGAGCGGCACCAGCACATCCGCGCATTCGGCCCCGGCCTTGTCCAAATCCTCGATACCGCAGGCGTGCCAGTGCAGTCGCTGGTGATAGAACCGGTACGCGGGATCGGCCTGCGCCCCGGGCACGGTGATCAGCGCCGCCCCGGCTGCTACAACCACCAACCACCGCACAAGCCTCGCCGACAACCCACTCGCCTCTCACCGCCAAATCCCGCAACTTCGTACCACACCGCGCCGCAGAGCACCCTTGCCACATTTGGTGGTGCCGCCGATACTCCAAGGGGACCGCGCCACCGCCGGTGCCGCATCGAGGGGAGGAATCAATGCTTCGAAATCAATTGAATTCACTACGGACAGTGGAGGATTCGCTTGCCTACGGGCACCCGTACGAAACTTCCGACGGCACCACGATCATCACCGTCACCAGGACCGGCGGTCTGCTGCGCACCGCTCGTCCGGTGGGTGCTTTCGTGGTCCACAACGGCGAGGTCAGCTGGACGCCCGCGGTCGATGCGACCCGGATCGCGCTGATGGGTGAATTGATCGGTCTGCTGGCCGCGGTCATCGCCACGCTCGCGGTGCTGCGTAGGCCACCGTGGCCGGATCTATCGCGGGTGGTGGCAATCGGACGGGACTCGCGACACACTTGATCCCGTGAATCGCATGCCACTCGGACATATCGACCGGGGCGGTCCGCCGTGACCGCACTCGCACGCGGGGAAAACCGCCCCGCGCCCGGCGACCGGATGATCGTGACCGTCACCTGCGCAGCGCCGGTCGATGTGTCGGCGCTGCTACTCGGGGCCGACGGACGGGTCCGCTCCGATGCCGACTTCGTCTTCTTCAATCAGCCGGCCGGACCGGGTGTCACCTATCGGCACGGCCGCGGCGCCGGCGATATGGTCGATGTACAGACCTCCGCACTGCCCGCCGATGTCGACAAGGTCGTGGTCACGGCCAGCCTCGACGGCAGCGGGCCGCCGACCTTCGCGGGCGCGAGTTCGCTGACCGCGACGATCGGATCCGACGCCGCAACGCTGACCTTCCCGATGACCGGACTGAGCACCGAGACCGCCGTGGTGTGCGTGGAGATCTACCGGCGCGGCGGTGCGTGGAAGGTGCGCGCGGTCGGGCAGGGCTATGACAACGGGTTGGCCGGAATCGCGACGGCGTTCGGCGTGAATATCGACGACGAACCCGAAGCACCGACACCCGCCGCGGCCCAGCCGCAGACTCCGATGCCGCCGCAATATTCAGCCCAGCCGCAGTACCAAGCTCCGGTGCCCCCCGCTGCGCCGCCACCGCAATACCCGGCCCAACCGCAGTACCAGGCTCCGGCTCCGCCCGCCTATCCCCCGTCGGGCGCCGTGCCGCCCCAACCGATTGCACCCCAGCAAGGAGCACTGCCCATGCAGAGCGAACTGTTCAATCCGAGCCACGCCGAGGTCAACGGCATGGGCATCCAGAAGCAGGGCGGCAAGATGATCAAGGTCGCCGTCAATGGCGAGACCATGGCGCGGGCCGGCTCGATGGTCGCCTATCAGGGCGACCTGCACTTCAAGGCGCTCGGTTCGGGCGGTATCGGCCGTGCGATCCAGCAGCGGCTGACCGGTGAGGGAGTGCCGCTGATGCAGGTGTCCGGTCGCGGCGATCTGTTCCTCGCCGATGCCGCCGCCGACGTGCACACCGTCGATCTCGACGGCACCGATGGGCTCACGATCAACGGCTCGAATGTGCTGGCTTTCGATACCTCGCTGTCTTACAACATCCAAAGGGTCCAGGGCGCGGCCGGTTTCGCCAGTAACGCCGGCTTCTTCAACTGCGTGTTCACCGGGCGCGGTCGCATCGCCATCACCACCCACGGCTCGCCCGTCGTCCTCAATGTCGACCAGCCCACCTACGCCGACCCGCAGGCCGCGGTGGCCTGGTCGTCGAGCCTGTCCACCGGCATCAAGCGCAACGACTCCTTCGGCCTCGGCCGCCTCATCGGCCGCAGCACCGGCGAGGGTCTGACGCTGTCGTTCTCCGGGCGCGGCTTCGTCATCGTGCAGCCGTCGGAACTGCCGCCGGGCGGTTTCCTCGGCGGCACCGGTGGTGGTCAGGAGGCCGGACAAAGCGGCGGCGTGCTCGGCGGCTTGTTCGGATAAACCTCCCGCGCTGGAACCGGCTGCGCGACAGCCGGTTCCAGTGCTGTGGATCAGTTCAGCAGACCGCGCCGGACCAAGAGCGGTTCGATTTCGGGGGCGCGGCCGCGGAAGGATTCGAAGGCCTCGAGCGGGTCGACCGAGCCACCGCGCGAGAGCAGTTCGCGGCGGAAGGCCTCACCCTTTTCCTGGATGGAGGCGTCGCCCTCGTCGAACCACTCGACGGTGTCGGCGTCCAGCACCTCGCTCCAGATGTAGGAGTAGTAGCCCGCCGCGTAGCCGCCGGAGAAGATGTGGGCGAAGTAGCCGGTCCGGTAGCGCGGCGGAATCGCGCCGATGGCCAGACCCGCCTTCCGCAGAGCTTCCTCCTCGAACGCCTCCGCATCGGTGTCGGCCAGCGCCTCGGGTGCGGGCACGCGATGCCACGCCCAGTCCAGCAGTGTCGCGCCGAGGTATTCGACGGTTTTGAAGCCCGTACCGAAACGTGCGGCCTCGGCCATCCGCTCCACCAGTTCGGTGGGCATCGGCTCACCGGTCTCGAAATGCCTTGCGTAGTTGGCGAGTACCTCCGGTCGCGACATCCACATCTCGTTCACCTGGGACGGGAATTCGACGAAGTCTCGCGGTACTTCGGTGCCGGAGAAGAAGGGGTACATCACATCCGAGAACAGTCCATGCAGTGCGTGCCCGAACTCGTGGAAGAGCGTGCGCACATTGTCCCAGGTGAGCAGGGCGGGTTCGCCGACGGACGGCTTCACGATATTGAGGTTGTTGACCACCACCGGCCGCTTCCCCAAAAGCCGTGACTGGCTGACCAATGCGTTCATCCACGCCCCGCCGCGCTTCGACGGTCGCGCGAAGAAGTCACCGAGGAACAGTCCGAGCGCATTACCGTCCGCATCGAAGACTTCGAAGATCCGCACTTCCGGGTGATACCCGACCAGATCCTTGCGCTCCTGCACGGTGATCCCGTACACCTGCTCGGCGGCGAAGAAGACACCGTCGCGCAATACCCGTTCGAGCTCGAAATAGGGGCGCAACGCTTCCGCATCCACCGAAAACCGTTCGGCCCGAACCTTTTCCGACCAGAACTGCCAATCCCACGAGCGCAGCTCCTGCCCACCCATGGCTTGGGCCAACTCGGCCGCCTCACGCTCCGCATTGGCCACCGCGGGCGCCACCAAACGCCCGAGCATTTCCTCCACCGCCGCAGGGGTTTTCGCGGTCTGATCCTCGACCACATATGCCGCATGATCCGAATAGCCGAGCAGCGCGGCACGTTCCGCTCGCAATGCCGCGATACGCACGGCGAGCGCGCCGTTGTCACCCAACCCGCGCCCCAGTGAAGCCGCCATCACGCGCTGCCGCACATCTCGGTCGGCCAGTTCCGCCAGCACGGGCTGGTTCGAAACGTTCTGCAGCCGAAGCGCCCATGCGCCATCGCGCCCCAACTCGCGAGCGTTCTCCGCGGCGGCTGCCACGGCGGCGTGCCCCAGCCCCGCCAATTCCGTCGCCGACTCGACGACCACGGTCGCACCATTGGTCGCCGCCAAAATGTTCTGCCCGAATTCCGTTGCTGCCGCAGCGAGTTCGGCATTCAACTCACGCAACCGCGCCTGCCCGGCCGCGTCCAGCCGGGCCCCGGCCCGCACGAACCGAATGTGATATCGCTCCAGCAGCCGCGCTTGCTCGGGATCCAATCCCAATTCCTCCCGGCGGGCGTAGAGCGCCTCGACCCGCGCAAAGAGTTGGGGATCCAAATAGATCGCGTCCCGATGCACTGCCAGCTTCGGCGATACTTCGGCTTCGATCGCGTCGGTGGTCTCGCTGGAATCGGAGCTCGTGATATTGAAGAACACCTTCGCGACCCGAGTGAGCATCACCCCCGAACGCTCCAACGCCGCAATGGTATTCGCGAAACTCGGCTCCTCCCCGCACGAGGTGATGGCGGCAACCTCTGCCAATTGCTCCGCCATCCCTCGCTCGAACGCAGGCAAATAGTGCTCCGTACCGATCTCGGCGAACGGAGGAAGCTCGTACGGCAGCGCACTTGGCTCGAAGAACGGGTTGCTCGTCATAGGTGAACCCTATGCTCCGATCGCGCTCCCCTGGCAGCGAAATCGCTGGCGAGCAAGACCCACAGCGCGGCGGACGGCGGCCACACGCCGTCCGCCGCGATCGGTAATGTCGAGCGAGTGAGTAGCTGGGTGCGGCGAAAGTTCCACAGAGTCGGACGATTCGATCGGGCGGTCGGCAGCGCGGTCGCCGAATTACCGGCCTCCATGGTCGACAACGGCCTGCTGCAGGTCACCAAGAGCGCCGATTTCAGCGCGCTGTGGCTGGTCTGCGCGGCGCTGCTCGCCACCCGCCAGGGCACACCGCGGCGCGCCGCGCTGCGTGGGGTCGTCTCCGTCGGGGGCGCGAGCCTGGCCGTCAACCTCGGACTCAAGACGCTCATTGCGCGGCGCCGACCAGCCGCCGAACTCTTGCCCGCATACCGGCGGCTGACGCCGGCCCCGAAGTCGTCCTCCTTCCCCTCCGGCCACAGCGCCTGCGCGGCGGCATTCGCCACGGCGGTCGCGCTCGAAAGTCCGCGCACCGCACTGGTTGTCGCCCCGCTGGCGGCCACCGTCGCCTATTCGCGGGTGCACACCGGCGTGCACTGGAGCTCCGATGTGCTGGTCGGGGCGGCCGTAGGTTCCGGTATCGCATTGGCCACCCGACGCTGGTGGCCGGTGCGTGAATCGGACGAGGCACAGGCCAGACTGGTCCGTGAGGCGCCCGCATTGGAGGACGGCAAGGGTCTTTTGGTTTTGGTGAATCCGGTTTCCGGCGATCCGAACTACGATCCCACCGCCGATATCATCGCGGCCCTGCCCGCCGCCACCGTCCTGCGCACCGAAGCCGACCTGGATGCCGCCGAACAACTCGAGCGGGCACTCGTCGAAAACGCCGAGCCAGTGCTGGCGTTGGGCATCGCCGGTGGCGACGGCACCGTGGCGGCCGCGGCCGCGGTGGCGCTGCGGCACGAGTTGCCGCTGGCCGTCATCCCCACCGGCACGCTCAACCATTTCGCGCGTGATCTCGGCGTCTACGATTTGCGCGAGGTGATCGATGCGACCGGTACCGGCGAGGCGGTCGCGGTGGATATCGCACGCGTCGAATACGGTGACGAAACCGGTTCGCACACCAGGCATTTGATCAATACCGCAAGCATCGGCGCCTATCCGGACCTGGTGCGGCTGCGCGAGCAATGGCAAGCGCGCTGGGGCAAGTGGCCCGCCTTCGCGGCCGCGCTGGTGGTCACCCTGCGCCGGGCCGAACCGATCGAGATCTATCTCGACGATCGCTGGCAGCGAGTGTGGTTCCTGTTCATCGGCAACGGCCCCTACCACCCGCACGGCGCCGTACCCGCCTTCCGCGACCGGCTCGACGCCGGACTACTCGACGTCCGCTGGCTGCGCGCCGATCTGCGCTGGTCGCGCACCCGCGCATTGGTGGCTCTACTGCTGGCCGCGATCGGCCACAGCAAGGTCTACGGCGAGCGCCGATTGCCCGAGCTGTATGTGCAATTGCCGAGGCCGGAGGCGCTGGCCACCGATGGTGAGGTGATCGGCAAGGCCACCCGCCTGCACTTCGCGATGGCGGGCCAGCTCGCTGCCTACCGCCGCGACGAATCGAACCCCCGCTGGGCCGACCGGTTCCGCCCGCACCACCGCCGGGCGCCCTGGCTCCGTGATGCCTTCCGCACGAACCGATGAGTTTGCGACGGGAGCGACGTCGATACCGGCATGACGACACACACGCTGGAAACCGCCGGAGCCGACATCGTCTACGACGTGCACGGGCCGCTGCCCACTGATGGAGGACGCCCGCCGCTGGTCATGATCGGGCAGCCCATGGATGCCGGTGGGTTCAGCACGTTGGCCTCGTACTTTCCGGATCGCACGGTGGTCACCTACGATCCGCGCGGACTCGGCCGCAGCACACGCAAGGACGGCCGGGTCGACAACACGCCGACAGTCCAGGCCGCGGACGTGCACGCCGTGATCGAGGCGCTCGGCGCGGGCCCGGTCGAACTGTTCGGGAGCAGCGGCGGCGCGGTCACCGCGCTCGCGCTGGTAGCGGCCTATCCGAACGATGTCAGCACGCTGGTGGCCCATGAGCCGCCGCTCATTCCAGTGCTGCCCGACGCGGCCGCCGCGGAGCGCGCCCGCGCGGGAGTTCGCGAGGCATACGAGGCCAAGGGCTTCGGTGCGGGCATGGCGACCTTCATCGCGATGACCTCGTGGCAGGGCGAATACACCGACGACTACTTCGCCCAGCCCGCCGCCGACCCCGCCATGTTCGGAATGCCGAGCGAGGACGACGGTTCCCGGGACGATCCGCTGCTGTCCGACCGGTCCTGGGCGATCAGCAGCTACCACCCCGATATCGCCGCGCTGTCGGCCGCGCCGACCCGGGTCGTGATCGCCGTCGGCGAGGAGTCCGCGGGTACCTTCACCGCACGCACATCGGTGGCCGCCGCCTCACTGCTCGGCCAGCAGGCAACTGTGTTCCCGAGCCATCACGGCGGCTTCCTCGGCGGCGACTACGGGTATCCGGGTCAGCCCGAAGCCTTCGCACGCACACTGCGCGAAGTCCTGGCCGGACAATAATGACGGAAGTATGACGCGCTGCTCGGCGGGGACTTTCCGGATCGGACCGCGGGTTGTACGTGGGGCCGATATGAGGAGGTCAGGTGGCAAAGGAATACAACCGGAACCCCGCCGCGGTGGACGCGCTGTCGCCCGAGCAGTACCAGGTCACCCAGCAGAACGGGACCGAGCGGGCGTTCACGGGCGAGTACTGGGACAATCACGAGCCGGGTATCTACGTGGATGTGGTCTCCGGTGAACCGTTGTTCGCTTCGGTCGACAAGTTCGACAGCGGTTCGGGATGGCCGAGTTTCACCAAGCCGATCGATAGCGAGAACGTCGTCGAGAAGCGGGATTTCAGTCATCTGATGGTCCGCACCGAGGTGCGTTCGACGCACGGTGACAGCCATCTCGGGCATGTGTTCACCGACGGACCACGCGCGGCGGGCGGTCTGCGGTATTGCATCAACTCGGCGGCCCTGCGGTTCATCCACCTCGATGACCTCGAGGCGGAAGGCTACGGTCGGTACAAGACCCTGTTCAGTAAGGAGGACGCGTGAGCGACACGCGAAAGGCGATTTTGGCCGGCGGATGCTTCTGGGGCATGCAGGACTTGATTCGTAAGCAGCCGGGGGTGATTTCGACGCGCGTCGGCTACTCCGGCGGGCAAAACGATCACCCCACCTACCGCAACCACCCGGGCCATGCCGAGGCCGTCGAGATCATCTACGACCCGGCGCAGACCGACTACCGGGCGCTGCTGGAGTTCTTCTTCCAGATCCACGATCCGACGACGAAGGACCGACAGGGCAACGATATCGGCTCCAGCTACCGTTCGGCGATCTTCTATCTCGACGACGAGCAGAAGCGCATCGCGCAGGAAACCATCGTCGATGTCGATGACTCGGGCCTGTGGCCGGGCAAGGTGGTCACCGAAGTGACCGCGGCGAGTGCGTTCTGGGACGCCGAGCCCGAGCACCAGGACTACCTGCTGCGCTACCCGGACGGCTATACCTGCCACTTCCCGCGACCGGGCTGGAAGCTGCCGAAGCGGCAGACCGCACAGTAGCTTGTGTGCCGCAATTGATTGCGGCACAAGGCATTCGACGCGCCGGGCACCCCTTGACACCACGGGGTGCCCGGCGGACGATCGGCGACTAGAAGAATTGCGCGGCAGCGAATCCCGTCAGCAGGACGCAGAATCCACCGATTTCGCCGACGATCAGCGCGACCAGCACCCAGCGCATGGCGGGCGGCGGGTTGTGCATCTGGTTGTCGGTGTCGCGGCGGATGCCGTGGTTGATGTAGTTGGCGATGGTGATGGCGAACATCAGGACCAGCACGGTTGCGGCAGTCGCGTTGACCGCGGTGGGCCAGCCGGATAATTCGACGAAGATCGCGATCATCGCGGTCGCGAACGAATAGAGCAGGGCCGAGCGGTGGGCGATATCGACGTACGGGTGCGCCCGTCCATCGGGTGCGCCGACCATCGCTATCCATTTCCACACCCCGAGGCCGAGGGCCGCCAGGAAGAGCAGGCCGGCGGCCAGCAATACCAGTGCGGTCAGCGTGCCGATGATCATGCCCGGACACCTTTCACCGACGTTGTCATGTCAAGCGTCGAGTATGTCTGGACGAGCGACCATCTGCCACCGGTGGCAACGATCATGAACTCCCGGTGAGGGATTCGAGTTCATTGCGCAACTCCGCGACCTCGGTGGCCAGCTCGTCGCGCAACTGTTCGCGTTCCCGGAGGCCGGCGCGCAGGTTGTCCACCGTGTCGTTCATCGCCGCCAATTTCCGGTCGGCGCCGGTCAGCCGCCACTCGACGACCGCGCGACGGTCGATCTCCGTGCTGGCGTACATCACCCAGCCCACAACGTAATCCAGCCACTCCGGCTGTTTGGGCATGCACTGATCCGCATCCCACCCGCGCCGCGCCGACGGCTTCGACGACAGCACCCGATCTGCGCTCGGTCCCGTCAGCTGCACGAGGTCGAACTTTCCGGCACTCGTCACCACCGCGGTGAGCCGGAAGCGCCCGGCGAGGTGCATCCGCAACTCCGCAGCACCCCGGCCATCGGTATCCATCGCACCGAGCCACGGCCCCTCCGCCGCATCGATGATCGACCCGAGCACCCCAAGTTGCCCGGCACTTCGACGCCCTCGCGTCACCCGCTCGCGGAGGTCATCGGGCGTTGCGGTCATCTGATCCCAGTGCATGGCGCCTCCCTGTCTCGCGTTCCGACAATCGACAGTTTCACCGCTCGGTGGCGGGTGTGAGGGCGCGGCGCGCCAGGGTCAGCCATCGGAGTTGTCCGGCTCGGGATACGGCGTCGTCGGGCGCGGTGGTCAGCAGCAGAATCACATCGTCGACGGTGATATCCGGATACACCGAACCGTCGCGGTGCGCGGCGGCGACAAGTTGTTCCACCGCGGCGCGGCCACGCTGCTGGATTTCGTGCAGTGCATCCTCGGCCAGTCTGGTGACCGCGAACCTGAGCAGTCGTTCCTGGCGCATATCGATCACGACGGCCCGCAGCAACGCGACGATCTCGTCGATCGCCGAACCGGTGCCGTCGGCGACCCGGGCCAGTGCCGCGTCCAGCGATCGGCCGATCACAGCCGCCAAGTCGGCGACGATGGCGTCGATGAGGTCCTTTTTGGCCGGGAAGTGCCGGTAGAGCGTCCCGACCGCAACACCCGCCGCCGCGGCGATCTCGTCCATGCCGATGCCGGGGCCACGGTCGATCACGAGGTCGCGGGCGGCCGTGCGAATTGCTTCCCGATTGCGCAGCGCATCGGCGCGCCGGGTGGGACGTTCGGTCATCGTTCTCCTTGCCCAGAACATGAACTACTGGTTCACTTTAATGGTGAACGCATCGTTCATGTTAGGAGGAACGCTGATGAGCAGATGGACCGACGCCGAAATTCCCGACCAGAGCGGACGCATCGCCGTGGTCACCGGGGCCAACACCGGACTCGGCTACGAGACGGCCCGGATGCTGGCCGAACACGGTGCCGTCGTCGTCCTGGCCTGCCGCAACACCGACAAGGCCAACGACGCGGCAGATCGGATCCGCACATTGGTACCCGAGGCCACTATCGACGTCACCGAACTCGACTTGGGTGCGTTGAAGTCGGTCCGTGACGCGGGCGCGGCGATCCGCGATCGCTACGACCGCATCGACCTCTTGATCAATAATGCCGGAGTGACCGGCTTGACCGGCACCACGGCGGATGGCTTCGAAATCCAATGGGGCATAAATCATCTCGGCCACTTCGCGTTGACCGGACTGCTGCTCGACCGGATCGCAGCGGCACCGGCCGGACGTATCGTCACGGTCAGCAGCATCGGTCATCGGTTCGGCCGCATCGACGCCGACGACCCGGCCGCGCCGACCGGAAATGCCTATGCCAAATCAAAACTCGCCAATCTGCTGTTCACCTATGAACTCGACCGCCGCCTCACCGATACGCATGCGATAGCCGTGGCCGCGCATCCCGGTGGCTCGAACACCGAGATCTTCCGCTACTCCCCCGCGGGCTTCCGGTTGCCGAATCTCGCCATCGCCCGCCTGCTTGGCCGAACTCCCGCCATGGGTGCGCTGCCTACCCTCCGCGCCGCCACCGACCCGGATGTCAAAGGCGGCGAATATTACGGCCCCTCAGGGCTATTCGAGATTCAGGGCTATCCCGTGCGGGTCGAATCCAGCGCACGGTCGCGCGATGTCCGGCGGCAGCGGCGGCTGTGGGAAGTGTCCGAGGAATTGACCGGTGTCAGCTTCGGATAAGGAACGGGACCGGGTGCCGCGATCCAGTCCCGTCACCACCCGATCAGCCCAGCTGATAGTCCTCGCGCGCGAGCGAGAACCAATGGCCGGTGCGGGTATTCGCGCACTTCATTTCGGACGTCCGGCTCTCGCAGATCACTTCGCCGGACCGGAAAGACTGACCGTAGTCGAGGATCGGCAGACTGCTGTCCCGAATCGTGTCACCGTGGCAGGTGAACCGCGCCGGATCCCCCTGGAACAGCACGATGCGGTCGCCGTACGCCTGATAGCAGTTGCTCGGCTCGACCGGCGTCGCATACGAATGGTCGCCGATCTCGCAGACCGCACCCTTATCGGCAACCACACAGGTCATGTTTCCGGACGGCGACCGAAACCCGTTCGACAGATCGGGCTGCTGCGCCCCC
Source organism: Nocardia sp. NPDC006982 (assembly GCF_042869435.1). Taxonomy (NCBI): domain Bacteria; kingdom Bacillati; phylum Actinomycetota; class Actinomycetes; order Mycobacteriales; family Nocardiaceae; genus Nocardia; species Nocardia sp. NPDC006982. The sequence goes on from NZ_JBIAFV010000003.1 coordinate 230,671, forward strand.
GCCACCCCGAAGGCCAACATCGACCCGGACACCGCCGCCAATGCCGCAATACCCACCCGATTCATCATCCGAACTACCCCCAATTCAGGATCCGTTGCGGCAGGCCACGCCCGCCGATCGACACCGGATCACACAGAGAAGTTCGCGGATCGGCCGAGAAGCGTATCGGTGCCACATGCCACCAGTTCCGCTGGCAGCGGACAACTAGCCCAGCTCAGCTGGTGCCGGAACCCCCGGTCTGACCAGGGGTCGCGCCGGTGCAGGTCAGGATCGTGCGCAAGACCAGCTCGGGGTCGTCGATCATCGGAACGTGCCCGACGCCCGGGAGCACCTCGAAGGTGACACCCGGCAGGCGCTGCCGGGCGATCGCGCCATTGATCGCCACCGGAAAGATGTGGTCGGCCTGCGACCAGGCCACAGTGATCGGACAAGGCAATCGCTCGAAATCCGCGATCGCATCTCGGGTGTTCAGTAGATCATCGGTGACCGTACAGCCGAGCAGATCGGCGACGATGCCCGCGGCCGCCGATGATTCGAGGCGATCGCCGTGTTCGGCGATGACCCGCAAGGCTAAGCGCCGCACCAGCGATGACCGCAGCGTCAGCGGTGCGAGCGGCCGGGTCAGCCGCGCGAAGGTAACGTTGCGCGCGATGGTCGCGGAGGAGTCCGCGTGCCCGGTGCCGCCCGCATCCCAGAATCCGGCCGGTGAAAGCGCACAGACCGTGCGTGCACGACCCCGGCGCGCCAACTCGATGGCAGTCCACCCGCCGAGCGAGTTTCCGACCAGATGTGCCCTCGCCCAACCTTTTTCGTCGAGCAGCCGTTCGACCTCGTCGACAAAGTCGGCAATCCGCGCGGGCCGCCGCGACACCGCCGCTCCACCCCGATGCCCCAGCGCGGTCGGCGCGAGTACCTGGTACCGGGCAGACAGCTGCGGAATCAACGGGTCCCACACCCGCGCCGACATCGTCACACCGTGCAACAACACAAGCGGCTCACCGCTCATCGGGCGCGTCCCGCATTGACGTTCATGGCCTGTCTCCTAGTCGATGTCGCCTCGGTACAGGTCTACATCAACGGGCCTGCGCGCGCCGAACGGCCGTGCGGAATCGCGGATTACATACGATAGCTCCTGGGAGGGTTGCGACGAGCGTTTGTTCCTTCCCTTGGGGCACTCCGTGTTTCAAGTTTGTGGGAGGGACGTGTGGGCATGCTGGGACTGCGCAGGACGAGTTCATCGCCGCCACTCGTGTCGAACTGGGTAACGGGAGTGCGCTCGTTCAATGAGCTCGAGTGACGGTCCGCAGGCGCTGCGACCATCCGATCATTCGCGGTTGGTGTGGGTGACGTGGACGGGGACGTCGTCGGCCCAGGGTTGACGGGTCACCATGTCGGCGACATTTACTGTGCCGCGCTCGAATTCGCCGGTGGCGGCGTCGACCAGGCGATAGGACTGGGTTTGTTTGTGGATGGGCTGGGCGTCCAGGATGACTACGCGGACTTCACCGGGTTCGAAATGGCAGCGCTCTTGCATGGCGGTGATGAGTTGTTCGTTATGCATGTGGCCGTCGCCGAAATTCCAGCCGAGGGCGGTGCTGCAGATGCGTTCGCCGTCGGTGAGGGTGTATTCGTCCTCGTGGCCGGATGGCATGGCTCGATGCACGAGGGTGAACAGGGCGCGGCCGTGGGTGTTCATGGCGCGGAAGGCATATCCCATGTACATCGGGATCTGGGCGCGGTCTTTGCCGTAGAACCGTTCCAGCTGGGCCTGTGGCATGCTGGCGATCGCGACGATGCCGCGCCCGATCTTTTCGGCGGCGGAGGGTTTGATGCACCACATTGTGGTGTCCCAGTTACCGGCGTAGTAGCGCATGCCCGGTAGGAACGAAATCTGATGCGGGAAAAGGTTTCCGGCGATCACGATGCCCGCGATGACCAGGAACAGCAGCACCACCGGCGCCGGGTGGTGCAGATCGGCGAGCCCGAGATCGGCGTGCGCGACGAATAATGCGAGCACACCGAAGATCATGAAGACGTTCCATTCCAGCGGGACACCCATCGGGATGGCGGTCAGGATCGCCAGATGGAAACACACCATCACGAATGCGGCGACCGCCGTCAGCCAGCCACCGTGGGAGAAGAACAGCACCAGCGGAATGCACATCTCGACGGCTGTACCGCCGTGAGCGAAGATGCGGGACAAGCGACCCGGCCGCAGGTCGCCGGGAAAGTCCTCGAAGAACTTGCGCTTCAGCGACTTTCGCCGGAACACGGGACTGTTGGACATCATCGTGGAAACCACGAACGGAAAGTGTTTGTTCAGCTTCGATGTCGCCGCACCCATCCAGATCACGACAAAGACCAGCTTCGCGGCGACGATCATATCGGCGGCGAAAAGGAAGGTGACGGCGAGCGTCGCATAGACCTCGCCGCGCGCCGCCAGGAATATCACCTTGTCGCGCAACCCGATCAACGCAAGCAGGCCGAGGATCACAGCGATCTGCCACACGGGAAGCAGTCCGACCGTCGTATCCAACTCCGGCACCGCTCCGGTTCCATCGGACAGCAAGGCGACAACGGTCATGACCAATAGCGCTGCGTACAGCCCGATATCCACCAGCGAACGGCTGTTCCCCTTGGTCAGCGGTACAACGCCCGGCCATGGCGGCAGCCGAATGGTCTTGGGCCGCAACCAATACAGAATCGACCCCATCGGCGGAAAGAACCTGTTGTTCAACGGACCGAACCCGCACCCGAGCCCGACCACCTCGAACAGCAGCGTGTACAGCACAACCTTTTCGAAGACGATCGGCTCCGACCACCACGCATCGGCATTCGCGAATCCATCGATCCCCTTGGTGGCCAACGCGATCAGCCAGCCACCGAGAATATAAAGACAGACCTTGCCGACATAGAACAAATGCAGCGCGACCGGCGTCCCGAATCCCACCTCGGCCCAGTGCCGCGCCATCGGCCGGATCCGCTCACTGCGGGTGCCCTTGCTCCACTCCGCCATATCGACCACAGGCAGGTCGGGTTCGAGAAACCCCATCAAGCACTCTCCGATTCGCCGACACCGGAGCACCAAGCCGAGTCACGGACCCCGATGTGCTCCGATACGTTGACAGCTCGACCATTTGCTGTCAATAACGGGTCCCGACGAACGAGATGATGGGCGTGGAGGGTTGGCGGGGTAGCTGCTTTGACGGCCGAGGCTATCGTCGTTAGTTTTGTGTCGTGTCTGGTACTCCGCGCTTTCCCGGGCTGAAGTCGGCCGATGCGGATTGGTTGGTGCAAACCGCGCTTGCGGTCGGTGCGGAGCGAGGGTTCCCGCCGCTGGCGGTGGCAGTTGTCGACCTTGCGGGTGAGGTGATCGCGCTGCGGCGAGGCGACGGCGGTATGCCCATGACCAGCCGAATCGCGGTGGCCAAGGCGCGCACCGCGCTGCTTGCACTGCGCCCCTCCGGCCAGATCGAACTGCCCGGCGGGATCGTAGACAGCATCCAGCACCTCTACGGCGGCGACTTCGTCCCATGGGCAGGCGGTGTTCTGATCACCGACGGTGACTTGATCCTCGGCGCCGCAGGCGCATCCGGAGCCCACGCTCTCGAAGACGAAGCAGCTGTGCAAACAGCGGTGCAGCGGTGGCAGGATAACCGTTCCGCTGAATAGGTGGGCGCCCGCGGCTCACACTCGGGTGTCAGCCGAGACAAACGGATGTCCAATTAGTTCTTCCTGAATTACGTTGCAGGGCAATAGATCCCCCTGCTGCACACTTACGTCCGCGTGTCGTCGGATGCGGTTGGCCTGGATTGCCGGACAACATTCGGGCGTGGGCAAGCGCTCACGAAGTCTTGTCGCTCCTCGGCAGGTCCTCCGTGTTGGTCAGTGCTGCCCAGTAGTCATCGCGAAGCGCGTCCCACAGGTCGGCATGCTTGGGAAGTAACTCGCGAGCGGTAACCAGATCGGGATACGGATCGAACACGATCGTTCCGGCTTGCGCTTCCGGAAGTGGCGTCTGTGCGGGCAGGCGATACGCAGTGAACGATTCAAAGGTGAATTGCGCGCGCAGGATGCGCGGAGCGCGTTCCACCAATTGCCACACTGCGGTCTTGCGGCCGTCCTGGGTTCGCGTGGTACGCAACCTATCTCGACGCATCATTCTCCCTCGTAGTTGGTGCGCCCGATGCCGGGGGACGCCACACCCCGGCACCGGGACGACTGAAGGGCTGGTCCGCCCATTCGCGGACCGCACATGCGAACCGTCCGATCACATCGGCCGGGACGCCGGTGTAGCTTGCCAGCGGTCCGACGAACGGATAGCGTTGCGGCAGTTTCGAATTGGTCATGGTTCCGCCCGTCGTGGTGTGGCCGCAACACCCGGTGTCGGGATGCATACAAACCATCGCTCCGGCTCCCGGGAGATTGAAGCCACACGACCGCTACGGAACCTCTACGCTGCGAGTACGGACCGACGATTACGGGTGGGCGAATCGCGATGATCGTGACCAGATGGACAGGGGTCGAGGTTAAAGCCATGCGGCTGGCGGCCCTGCGTATGACGCAAAAGGAGTTCGCCGAGAAAATCGGGTGCACCGAAGCGGTCATACGAAAATGGGAAAGCAGGGGTGCGACCATAACTCTGGCCGGAGAGTATGCGGCAGCGATGGATACGCTCCTGGGGCGCCTAGATGGACACCAGCGTGAGCGGTTCGAGGCGAGCATGCCGGATTTCCCCGGCAAGCCGACGGCTCCCCCAACCCCGCTTCAATCAGTCGACGCCGACGGCTTCGACACCGGCCTCGAGATTGCCGCACGAATACAGCGACTCGGAGACCTCCACGCCGATGACGACATAGCTGCGGTTTTGGCGCTCACCGTCGATGATCTGGTCGACCGTTACGAGTTCGAAGGCCCGCGTGTTCTCGCGCCGGAGGCGGTCGCGGCGCGCCGACGAGTTGACGAGTTGCTGCAGCAGCGGCGCCACCCGGCGCAGATCGCGCACCTCTACCGGCTTGCGGGACGGTTGTCCGGCATCCTCGGGTATATGGCGGTCAACCGAGGGATGTTCGGCCGCGCCAAGATGTATTGCCGAGAGGCATCTGCCATCGCGACACGTACGGAGGACCGCGATCTGCAAGCTTGGGTGCTCGGCACCGAGAGCTTCTGCGCCTATTACCAAGGACGCTTCATGGACTCGGTTGTGCTTGCACGCGAAGGGATCCGACTGTCGGGCCAGAGTCCTCAATCAATTCGTCTGTACTCGAATGGTCTTGCCCGTGCGCTCGGCAAGCTGGGTGACGCGACTGGAGTCGCGGAGGCGATCGACCGCGCGACCGACATAGCGACCCGGCACAAAACCGGGCTGGGGCTGACACCAGCCCTGACGTTTGCCCCATACGGCGAGGCTCGACTCATGGCCAACGCGGCGACTGCCTATCTGTCGGCTGGTGACTACGAGCAGGCGTTGCAGTTCGGTCAATATGTCGAAGATCGCGTCGACGAATCCGACTCGGTCTGGAGTCGGTCACTGGTCCGTCTGGATCTTGCGACCGCGCTCATTCAGCGACAGTCTGTAGATGTCGAGCAGGCTGCGCAGCTGGGGATGGAGGCGCTGGCTGCATCGAACGACCGGCCGATTCGGTCGGTATGGCAGCGTGCTCACGAATTGGGCGACGTAATCGGGGCGCTATCGACTTCGGCGTCGAGGGACTACTTGGAAGCTCTGCACGCTTGGTCTTCGTCTGCGCGATACTTCGCCGCGCCGGAGGGTAGCTAGCGGGCGAACGGGATGATCGCGTGGTCGCGCCAGACGTACTGTCTGCCATCACGTCGCAGTTCCACAAGGTGCACATCATCGACCCGAACCTTCACCGGTGCGAGGTCCCGCAACTGTTCGACGGCGTCGACGAGACCGTTGGCCGCCTGTTGTTCGTTGATGTAGGCGATTCCGAGATGTGGTCGGAATTCTGATGTTTCAGTCAATTGACTGCTCGGACGAACCGCGGCGGTGCATTCCCTGAGTGACCGGTGGAGCTCGAGCAAAGGATCCCATGGTGCAACCGAAAACCTGATGGCACTGCGAGATCCGGCGAGAGGCCCCACGCTCAGGTCGAATGAGTTGACCCCAGCAAGCCGCTGACGAGCGAGTTCGGTCAATCGCGTGAGCTCGGTATCGGATACCTGATCGGTGTTGCCGATGCTCAGCACGGTGACGTGCAAGCTGTCCAGGGGCACGTGGTCGAGGGTGTCGGTTCCGAGTTGAACCTGGCACTTCGAGGCCAGATCGGCCAGTGTCGGATCACTGAACGTCAGGTACCAGTAGAAGCCGGATCGGCCAGGTACCCACCCTTTCAACGTCCAGTGGTCATGGAGTTCGGCCAGCTGACGGAACGCCGACCAGTCGTTGCTTCGGATGACGCCGGGCTCTGACGTCGACGTCGGACGCAACGGGGGAAACGGGAGTTTCGATGTGCCGGTCACGGCCTCTCAGCCGATCCAATCGGCAAGCAGCTGATTGCTTCTGCCGGTGCGGATTTCGGATTCGAGCCAGGTGTTGACGACGGTGTTGAAGAGGGTGTCGCCCTTGGGCAGGAGGTAGGCCTTGGGGGCGGAGTCGAAGGGGGTGTCGGGGTGTAGGACCTGGAGGGTGGGGTGGGTGCGCTGGCGGTAGCGGCCCTCGACCGAGTCGGTGACGAAGACGTCGGCGTTGTGTTGTTCGAGCTGGTCGTAGATGGTGAGGTTATCGGGCCAGATGGTGAGTTGGGCTTCGGGGAAATTGGTGCGGGCGAAGGCTTCGTTGGTGCCGCCGCGGTTGACGATTACGCGGACCTCGGGGCGGTTGATCTGGTCGACGGTGGCGTAGTCGGCGGCGTCGGTACGGCGGACGACGGGGGTCTTGCCGTCGATGGAGGTGGGGATGGAGAAATCAGCGACGACGCGGCGGGCGGGGGTGTCGGAGATGCCGCCGACGGCGATATCGCAGCGTGCAAGGAAGTCGTCGGTCAGGGTGGACCAGGTGGTCGGAATCCATTGCGGGACAACATGCAAAGTGGCGGCGAGGTCGGTAGCGAGAGTGATGTCGACGCCGCGGTAGGTGCCGTCGTCTTCGCGCAGGGTGTAAGGCGGGTAGTCGCCGGTGGTGCAGACGCGCAGCACACCCGACTGCTGCACGGTGATCAAGTGCGATGCCTCCTGGGCGGTCGCGACCGGCCCGGTGGCGAGCAGCCAGGTCATGGTCGACAGGACGGCCAGCGGCAGATATCGGAGCGGTCGGCGCATCGGGACAGGCTAACCGACCTGATAGTCGGCTGAGAACCCGACGAACGGGACACTTCCCAGCCGGTGCCGACCGTTGATACTGATATTGGCCACCCACGAAGGAGTGCGACATGACCCTTATCGGCACCTTGCTCGGGTTAGCCCTGACGGTATTCATCCTGCTGCTACTCGCCCGGCTGGTACTCGATTGGGTAGGCGTGCTCGCCGACGGCAGGCACCCCCAGTGGGTGAACCGCGCTCGCGACCTGAGCCATTCCGCGACCGAACCGGTGATCGCCCCGGTGCGCCGGTACCTGCAGCCGGTACGGCTGGGCGGACTCTCCATCGATCTGGCGTTCACCGTGGTCTTCATCGTCGCATTGGTCCTGCGTCAGATCTTCTTCAGCCTGTAGGCGATGGAACCCATCGCCTACGGCCCGCACCGCGACCAAGTGGCCGACCTACACCTGCCCACCACGGACGGTCCGGCACCGCTCATCGTGGTGCTGCACGGCGGATTCTGGCGCGCGCGGTTCGACCGCGAGCATGCCCGGCCGGAGGCGCAGGCGCTGGCCGCCTTGGGTTATGCGGTTGCGAACCTCGAGTATCGCCGGGTCGGTGACGGCGGCGGTTGGCCGACAACCTTCGACGATGTCGCGCGGGCACTCGATGTTCTGCCCGGATTGATCGAAGATGCACGGCCGGGCCGCATCGACCACAAGCGCGTCCTCTACATCGGACATTCCGCAGGCGGGCATCTGGCGTTGTGGGCGGCACTACGGCATCGGCTGCCGAACGAAAGTGCTTGGCGCACTGCGGTTGCGCCGCGAGTGGCCGGTGTCGTGGCCTTGGCACCCGCAGCGAATCTGGTCGATGCCTATCACCGCGGCAATGGTCAGGGCGCGGTCGCCGAATTGCTCGGCGGCGGACCCCAAGAATTTCCCGAGCGCTACGCCGCCATCGACCCATCGGCACTCGGCACCGCCGACATCCCCATCGTTGTCGTACACGGCGATCGGGACGAACGCCTGCCGATCGAAATGGCGCGCGAGTACTGCGCGAAATCCGGCGCCGAACTCGTCGAACTGCCCGGCATCGGACATTTCGAACTCATCGATCCCGATTCCACCGCATGGCCTTTCGTCGTGCAGGCTCTGCATCGGTGCCTCCCCTGACCCGGTGCGCCGATAAGCGTGCCTGGGTAGTGCGCGGACGCGTCGCGCGGTAGAGGTCAGATCCTGCGGGCCACACCGTAAGCACCGGATTCCTCGGGCGCGGTACCGCCCATATTCTCGATCGCCCCCCACACCGGCGAAATCGCCGCCATCGTCTACCGGACGTCCCCACCACGCGCGCCGCCGAAGGTACTGGATCTGCCGGCGCGACCCTGGGTCAGAACTCGTCGAGCAGCGGCTTGCGGTCGAAATCGACGCGGTTGACGGTTATCGCGCCCGGCGTAGCACAGCAGCTGAATTCACTGCCCGATCGCGCATGTTCCGCGTCGCATGAGTAACACCGAAACCAGCGGTCACGCCGTACAAGTGTGAGTCGAAGACGCCCCGGAACGGCGGTGTCTCCCAACATCATCGGTCCGGAGAGCGCTGTAGGATCAGGTCTCATGGGTTGGGAAGCCGGGCCCGGTTCAGGAGACGGCTCGCGCGGCGAACTGACCGGACGCTGGACTGCCGCGCTGACAGGTGGGGCGCGTGATCATGTGGTACCGATGAGTGCGGGTGAGGCACGCATGCTGCTGACGCGGCTGGCTATGGAGTTCGAAACAGCAACGCAGACAACCGAATCCGCCGATCGGGTGGCCGAGTTGGGTGCGGAGTTGGCGCGGTCGCATTTCGTCGGCGACGAGGTGCTCGGGTGCAGCATCGCGGCGCTCAGCGCGCATTTCACCGAAGCGGGCACCATCGCGACGGATCGACTGCCCGAATTGCTGGCTGCCTTCACAAACGGGTATATCCGCGCATTCCGGGCGTGGCTGCTGGCCGAGCAGGAGAGTGTCCGCGCCGCGGAAATCGCCGCCCGCCGCGCCGTCGCCGAACAGTTGCGCACGAGTGAGGCGCGGCTGCGATACCGCGCCCACCACGATCATCTGACCGGCCTGCCGAATCGGACGAAATTCATCGACACGCTCGCCGCCGCCTTCGCCGATCCGAGCGCCGACTTCGGCCTCTGCTATATCGATCTCGACCATTTCAAACTCGTCAACGACACCTTCGGGCACACATTCGGCGACCAACTGCTCATCCAGGCCGCCACCCGCCTGCGCACCTGTGCCCGACCCGGCCAATTGGTGGCCCGCATGGGCGGCGACGAATTCGTCATCCTGGTCCCGCAATCCCGGGAAACCGTGGCCGTGGTCGCGAAGCAACTGCTCGACGCATTCACCAAACCCTTCGACATCGACGGCCACCACCTCACCGTCACCGCCAGCATCGGCGTCATGGAGGGACGCACCGAACACACCACCGCCGATGAACTGCTTCAGGCCGCCGACACCACCATGTACTGGGCCAAGGCCGCGGGTCGCGGCCGCTACGCGGTCTTCGATGCCGATCGCGGCCGCCGCGAACACACCCGCGCCGAACTCTCGGCGGCAATGCCCGCGGCCCTGCTCCGCGACGAACTGTTCCTGGACTACCAGCCCATTGTCGCGCTCGCCGACCAGCGGATCGTCGCGGTGGAGGCCCTCGTGCGCTGGCGGCATCCGCACCTCGGCGTGCTCGCCCCGGCGCAATTCGTGGATCTCGCCGAGGACAACGGCCATATCGGCGCATTGGGCGCGCAGGTGCTCGAACGGGCGTGTCGCGACAGCCGGGACTGGCACGACCGGTTTCCGGGCCGGACGCCGATCGTGAGCGTCAACGTTTCCGCCGCCGAGGTCGCCGACCCGACCTGGCTGGATCGGGTTCAGGACGTCATCGCCGAAACCGGCATCCCACCGGACCGGCTACAGCTCGAACTGACCGAGCGGGTGTTCATGCACACCACCGGTCGCCCGCTCCAGGCATTGCGCACGTTGTCCGAGGCCGGGGTTCACATCGCCATCGACGATTTCGGCACCGGCTACTCCAATCTCGCCTACTTGGGCCAACTTCCGCTCGATGTCGTCAAACTCGCGGGACCGTTCATCCGCTGCATCCGCACCCCGGAATCCCCCGGTGCCACCGATCTGCTGGTGCTCGAATCCATTATCGAACTCACCCATGCCCTCGGCTTCACCCTCACCGCCGAATGCGTCGAAACGCAATATCAGGCCGACCGGCTGGAATCGCTCGGCTGCGACAGCGCGCAGGGATGGCTTTTCCACCGCCCCATGCCCGTCGAACAGATTACCGAAATGCTGACCATGTGATTTCATCAGATTCGTTGTGTCGCATGAGCATTGACGAGTGCGAGCAGGAATTCCGTTGGCACGTCGGGCCATTCGGGATGCCAGCGTCCGGCGAGCTGATCTTCGTGCACGGCCGCGAGTGTGGCGACGACGTGTGGTCCCCCGTCCAGCAAATAGCGGACCGATCCGAGTTCGGCGCACTGGGCGGTTACCGTGGCCAGCAAGGTCTTTGCCGCATCGGTGCGGCCTGCGGCCGCGAGGCAGGCGATCAACATTCGGCGTGCTTTCAGCAATTCCCTCGGCCGCTTGACGGATTCGAGCAGATCAACCCATTCCTGGGCCCATGCGCAGGCGAGTTCGGTCTTCTCCGGTACTTCCGCAGCGAGCAGCAGCCGGATCGCGGTGAATTCCTCGTACAGAACGGTGAATTCATCGATCGCATCGATCGGCTCGCGACGGTTTCCGTATTCGACAACGGGCAGCGGACCGAATTCAGGATGCGGCGGCAATCCCAGTCGCAGCCGCTCGTTCTCGACCTCGGCGCCCAGCCGCGGCAATGACATCGAACGCGCGACGCGCGCACCCTCGTTCAATCGGCGAATAGCGGCCGCGCGATCGCCGCGCAGTGCTTTGATACGGGCTCCGACGACATAGCGCGCCAATTTGAAATCGACGACACCTGCCTCGGGACCGAGCTTGTAGCCCTCGTCGAGCAGTCGCTCCGCATCCGCGACTTCCCCACGCTCATAAAGCAATTCGCCCAGCAGGGATCCGGCCAACCGCGCGCCGTAGGAATGGCTGCCACCGGATTGCTTGGCCACCTTCATCGCCTTGCGGAAATACTGCTCGGCACTGGCGATATCGAGTTGCAGGCTCGCGGCCAGCCCGAGAAAGCACAGGCCGTGAATGTTGTTGTAGAAGCCCTTGTTCTGGCGCATATACGGTGCCGACCACTCCTGGATGCGCAGCGCCTCGTCGAAGTCGTAGCGATAACCCGCGGTGAAGGTCGCAACATTCGCGCCGATCGCGACCACATACGGTGACAGTTCCTCGGCCCGGAAAAAGCAGGGCGCAAGCATGTCGTCGACTCCGGCCAGCACATCCGCGCGCACCGCGACCACCGCATGCACCACACCTGCTTCGGCCCGCAGTAACGCGGCGCCGCCTTCGTCGAGTTCACCGTTGTCCAGCGTCGATTCCGCAAGGCGCAGTGCGCGTTCGGCCGGTGCGGCCCGGTGCAGCAGGATATTCGCCCAGGCCAGATCCAGTTGCAGCCGTGGATGCGTTTCGATGATGGTGGCGGGCAGCTTGTTGACCAGACCGATGAGACTGGCGAACTGCCCGTATTCCAGCAACGACATCCCGTCTCGCTCGACGATCTCGATGGCCCGCTGCTCATCCCCGGCCAGCAAGGCGTGATCGACCGCCTCGCTGACATGCCGATGCTCGGCCAACCACCGTGAAGCCAACCGGTGCAATTCGGTGATCCGTTCGGGCCGATCGCGTTCCAGCCGTTGCTGTAGGAAATCCTGGAACAGGTGGTGATAGCGGAACCAATTGCCGTCATCGAGCTTGCGCAGGAACAGATCCTGCAGTTCGATCTGCTCCAGCATCGCCTGCCCGTCCGGTACGCCGGTGAGCGCCGAGGCGAGTTCACCGCAGATCCGCGGCGTGATCGATGTCGCCACCATGAAGTCGAGTGTTCCTGGTTCGAGGGTGTCCAGGACGTTCTCGACCAGGAACTCGCTGATTGCGTGGTGGCGACCGGTCAGATGGCTGATCAGCTCGCCGGGATCGTCGCTGCCGCGCAATGACAGTGCCGCCAGTTGCAGTGCCGCGACCCAGCCTTCGGTGGATTCGGTGAGATCCTCGACATCGGCGCGATCCAGATCCAATCCGCCCAGCTCGACCAAGAAGGCATACGCCTCCGCGATGTCGAAACGCAATGCGGTGGGTCCGATTTCGACCAGTTCGTCGCGGGCCCGCATGGAACTCATCGGCAGTCCGGTCTGACTGCGGCTGGTGATCACCAGATGCAATGTGGGACTGCAGCCTTCGAGCAGAAAGCGCAGTGCGCGGGTGGTGGCGGGATCGGTGGCCCAGTGCCAGTCGTCGATGACGACCACGAGTTCCTCACCGCGCCGGTCGATATCGTTGATAAGCGATGTCAGCACAAAGCGTTCGGATTCGTCGCCGTGCTCCTCGAGCAGTTCGCCGAGTTCGCGCGCCAGCGAGGGCCGAGCGGCGCGAATGGCTTCGATCAGATGCGAGAGGAACCAGACGACGTTGTTGTCGTCGTGATCGACGGTCAGCCAGGCCACCGCAACGCCCTCAGCGGTCAGCGCCTCACACCATTGAGCTGCGAGGGTGGTTTTGCCGAATCCGGTAGGGCCGTGGATGACCGCAAGCCTGCGATTTCGTCCGACCCGCAGCAGTGCGATCAGGCGCTGACGATCGACCAGCGGACGGTTGGCCACCGGCGGCCGCAAGCGGGTGGCGGGTACGGGTGGGGTGATGGTCGATGACGTCGCCGAGGTGCGGCGGCGGCCGGAGGTCGGTGTCGGTGACGGCCGATGTCCGACGGGTTCGGCGGCGGGCAGCGGGACCGCCATATCGTCGGGCGGTAGGCCGTGCCGCTCCTGGATCTCGCGCAATTGTGCACCGAATTCGGCTGCGCTGGAGGGCCGTTCCGCGCGCTCGCGCGACATCGCGCCTTCGATCGCGGCGGTCACGTCCGGGGGCAGGCCCGCCTCACCGAGATCCGGTATCGGCTGTTTGGTGATGCGCAGGAACTGGGCGACCAACTGTTCGCCGTTGCGTCGCTCGAAGACCGCGTGACCGGTGCTGGCGCAGAACAGGGTCGAGGCCAGGCTGTAGATATCGGAGGTCACATCCGGCACATGGCCCTGCAGTACCTCGGGTGCGGTGAAGGCGGGTGAACCGGTGATCGTGCCCGCGGTCGTCTCGAAGCCGCCGACCAGCCGGGCGATACCGAAATCGGCCAGCTGCGGTTCACCGTATTCGGTGAGCAGGATATTGCCGGGTTTCACATCCCGGTGCAGCAGGCCGCGTCGGTGCGCGGTCTCCAGCGCGCCCGCGATTTTCACCCCGATATGCAGTGCGTCCTGCCAGCCGATCGGACCGTGCTCCTGGATGCGGGTGTCCAGTGAGCCATGCGGGTGGTACGGCATCACGATGTAGGGCCGTCCGGTCGCGGTGGAGCCGACCTCGAAAACGCTGACGATATTGGGATGACCCGACAGCTTGCCCATGGCGAGCTGTTCGCGGACAAAACGTTCGAGATTCTCCGATTCCAGATCGGCGGTGAGCACCTTGATCGCCACCATGCGTTCGAGGGCGGGCTGGGCACACCGATAGACAACACCGAATCCGCCACGTCCGATCTCGGCGGCATCGGTGAACCCGGCGGCGGCCAGCTCTGCCGCGAACCCTGAGGTGAGGTCGCGTTGCGTGGAAAGCGGATCGATATGCGACACGACGACCCCGATTACAACTACCAGCCAGCTACTTCGAGCATATTCCCGTCGCGACGATTCCGCGCGCGCTCGGTAGGATGCCGCCGCAATTGCCTGCGGGGCAGGCGATCCTGGTCGCCGAATGTCGGGCCACCGAAACTATTCGCGGCCCGCACACCGGAAGGCTACCGGTTGGCGAACTGTGTCACGCCCCGTCCTCGGTGAGCCAGAAGCCGGTTCGCTCGCGCCAGCGGTCGAGCAGTGCATGGTCGCCACTGATTTCGAGTGTGCCGAGCGCCGGGCGCTGGTAGACGAACCGCAGCAGATCCGCGACTCGGATCGGCATTCTCGACGAGTGATGCGAGCGGGCGAGTCTGCCTTGGGATTTCGGCACAGCGCCGGATAGCGGCCCAGACCGCGCGTGAGATCGTCGAGTGCATGGCGATCGAATGACCTGCCGTGCAGGACCTTGCCACCGATGGCCGACATATCGGCAAGGAACGCCCAGTACAACAGGAAGTCGTCGGCGAGGTGCGGCGGGAACGGGACGGCCATCGGCTCGACCTGATGCCCGAAGCGTTCGAGCAGCTTGGCCGCGAATTCGACCGCGCCGCGCGTCTCGGCATCGGGTTCGGCGCCGGTTCCGGCGGTGGTCAGCAATCCGATACGCAGGCGGCGGTCGGCCGGGCCGTGCACTTCGCCGATCGGCACGAGATCGGGATTTCGCCAATAACGTTCGGCGGCAGCGGTATACGCGGCGGTATCGCGCACCGTCCTGGTCAATACGCCCTCGGAGATGAGCCTTATCGGCAGATGCTTGTCGAGAACGTTGTCCAGGTGCCGATATCGACTCGGCTTCAATGCGACCAGTCCCGCGCATGCGGCCGGGATCCGCAACGATCCCCCGCCGTCATTGCCATGGGCGACCGGCACGACACCGGCCGCGACCATGGCGGCCGAACCTCCGGAGGATCCCCCCACCGAATACTCCGGATTCCACGGATTCCTGGTCGGCTCGGCGGCTTGGAATTCGGTCGTCGGGTTCAGACCGAACTCCGGCATCCGCGATTTGCCGAGTACCGTCACCCCGATGCTGAGGAACTGCGCGGTGTAGGCGTCGTCGCGGGCGGACGGACGGGCCACGAATGCGGCGCTGCCCTGGTTGGTCGGCATGCCCGCGACATCGGCATTGTCCTTGACGAAGGTCGGAACGCCATACCAGGCACCGGCACGCCCCGACGCGTATCGCGGCTGCTCGACACTCGAGTACGCGATGGCATTGAGCTGCGGCTCCACCAGCGCCGCGCGGTCGATCGCCGCCCGCGCCAATTCCTTCGGACTCACCGCCCCCGACCGGACCATGGCCGCCAAGGCGACGGCATCGTGGTCGGCCAGGACGTCATCGGAGAATGCGTGTATTCGATCGGCCATAACATCGCCCACAGCTGCGAATCACGGGTCCGGTCACGCAGAACCCTGCCTAATAGACATTCGTCCAGCTAGGGAAATTGTACGCGCCCGATCTCTGGCGAATCAGAAGTATCGACCTCCTCGTCGCCGCGCACGGATGCTATTCCGTTGCGGCTCCATCGACGGGTTCCCGCTCCACCGCAGCTACGACACCCGAGAGTGCGTCAGAAGACTTGCAGCGGAGGGGATTTGGGGAATGTGACGGGGAGGGCGACCACGGCACGGTGGAATGGCCCCGGTCGCCATTCCAGTTCTTCGACGGGGATGGCCAGCGTCATTTCCGGTAAGGCGTCCAGCAGTTGATCGATCGCGTCCTGTGCGATCAGGGTCGCGATCGAGCGGGCGGGGCAGGCGTGCGGGCCGACACTCCAGGCCAGGTGGGAGCTGTTGTCGGTATACGCGCCGGTGGTGATCGCGGGATCGTTATTGCTGCCGGTCATGCTGATGACGACCGGCTGGTGCGCAGGCAGCCACGAGCCCTCGATCAGGATCGGCTGCTTCGGGAAGGTAATGCAGTAGTTCGATAGCGGCGGATCGGTGAACAGCACCTCATCCAACGCGTCGCGCGTGGACATGGTGCCGCCGAGTATGCCGCCGCCGAACCGGTCGTCGGTCAGCATCAATCGCAGCGTATTGACGATCAAATTCTGAGTCGGTTCCATACCCGCGCCGAACAGGCTGAGCACCTGGTGGATCATCTCCGGATCATCGAGCTTCGCCGGGTGGGCGAGCAATCCGGAGACGATATCGTCGCCTGGCTGGTCGCGCTTGAGCTGGATCAGCTCGAACATCGCGTCCATGACCATCTTGTTGCCCTCGACGGCGGCGTCCCCGCCTTCCATCAATGCGGCCATACCGGCCGCAGCACGCTGGCTGATCTCCTGCGGGCAGCCGAGCATTGCGTTGATCACCGTGAATGCCAACGGCAATGCGTACTGCCCGACCAGATCCGCCGTGCCTTCCTGGCAGAAGGTGTTGATCAGCGGAATGGCGATCTGCTCGACGGTGGTATGTAGAGCGAACAGGTCGATCACACCGAGGCCGGCGACGGTCGCCTCCCGGTAGCGGGTGTGCTCGAGGCCGGCGGAACGAATTGCCGCCGGGCGCCATTCGAGCATCGGCCGCACCGGGCAGTCCTCGGGAACACCCTGCTGCCAAGTTCGTGAATCGTGCGGAAAATGGTCGGGATCATTGAGGATCTGCAGCGCGGTGTAGTAGCCGATCACTAGGGTCGCGGGTACACCGGGAGCCAACTCCACCGGTACCAGCGAACCGTATCTCTTCCGCATCTCGCGGTACGCCTCGTGCGGGTTCGCGGCGAATTCCGCTGAGTAGAGCGAGATTCGGGGGCCGTTGGTATCGATCGGCGATCCGTGCGCGACCGGGAACGGGCGGGTGGTGGTGGTTGCCGACTCTGGCGTGGTCAAGAGACGTGACTCCAGTCGTTGTGCAGAAGCGATGAGCATGGTGCGCGACCGCAGGCGCATCCGTGCCGCCTGCGCAGAGCGGAGTCAGCCTACGTCGGCTGCCCGGACCGCGCGTACCGAGCGCCCCACCGTTGGCCATACGACATGTGACCGGCATTACAGTAGGTGGGGACGACACGAAGGACAGCGATTGAGCACAGCAGCGCACGGCAACCCCTGGGTGGCCGTTCGACCGGAGGACGACCTCGCGCAATTGGCGCGACAGGTGTCCTGTGCGCACCGCTGCTTCATCGATGGCGACGAGCAGTTGCCGATCGATCCGGTGCGCCCGGTCGTGCTGGATTCCTGGCGGCGCAGCCGCAGCAACGGCGTCGATCCGGACCGCTTCGGCGCCGGTGTCGGCCTCGATGGTCTTGAACTGCAACGGTATCGGGCCACGCATCCGACCGCGCTGATCCGACCGGTGGTGCGCAAACTGCTGGTCGAGGATGCCGCCGAGGCCGGACTGCTGGTCGCGATCAGCGATGCCGAGGGCCGATTGCTGTGGGTGGAGGGCGATTCGAAGGTCAAGGACCGGGCGCTGGCCATGAATTTCGTCGAGGGTGCGGACTGGAGTGAGGAACGGGTCGGCACCAATGCACCCGGCACCGCACTCGCCCTCGATCACCATGTGCAGATCTTCGGGGCCGAACACTTCAGTCGCGTGGTGCACGAATGGAGTTGTTCGGCTGCGCCTGTGCATGATCCGCGCAGCGGCCGGATCATCGGCGCCATCGATATCACCGGCGGACCCCGCGTCGCGGCGCCGGAGGTATTGTCGCTGATCCGCGCGACGGTATCGGCCGCGGAATCCGAACTGCGGCTGCTCATGTTGGACGCACCGAAACCGCTCGCGTCGACGACGGCACGCCTCGAGACGCTCGGCCCGGCCCGGCCGACCCTGATCCGCGATGGTGAGCGTATCCGTCTGTCACAGCGCCACGCCGAAATCCTATTGCTGCTGGCCAATTACCCGGAGGGGCTGAGCGCCGACCATCTCGCCATGCTGCTCGACGAATCCGAGCTGGATCCGGTCACGGTACGCGCAGAGATGTCGCGGGTGCGAAAGATGTTGGGCGCCAATGGTCTCGGCTCCCGGCCGTATCGGCTGCTGATGGATCTGGATACCGATGTCGACGAGGTTCGCCGTGCACTCGCGCGCGGCGATACGTCGGCGGCCTTGCGCGCCTATCCCGGCCCGATCCTGCCCCGATCGCTCGCACCGGGCATCGCTGAATTGCGCGTCGAATTGCGCGGACGCCTGCGCGCGGCCCTGTTGACGGCCGGTGATCGCCGCCTGCTCGCCCGCTGGACCGGTTCGGCAGACGGGCGCGAGGACGTTGCGGCGTGGACCGCCTACCTCTCTTCGCTGGACCGTCAGTCCTCGCTGTATGCCCAGGTGAAGACACAATTGCGACTACTCGACCGCAAATTGGGCATCTGACCAGTCTCTTGCAACTGTCGTGCAACATGAACACTCTTAGTGTTCCGGATCACACCTGATGTGAAAAGTCAGCAGATCGAGGAGCATTCGATGACCGTCTTCGCCCGCCCAGGCACACCCGGCGCCGCCATGTCGTTCCAGACCCGATACGACAACTGGATCGGCGGCGAATGGGTCGCGCCCGTCAAGGGCCAGTACTTCGAAAACCCAACTCCCGTAACGGGTCAGCCGTTCTGCGAGGTCGCGCGCGGCACCGCCGAAGACATCGAACTCGCCCTCGATGCCGCGCACGCCGCCGCACCCGCCTGGGGCAAGACCTCGGTCGCCGAGCGCGCCCTCATCCTCAACAAGATCGCCGACCGCATCGAAGAGAACCTCGACGCGCTCGCCCTCGCGGAGGCCTGGGACAACGGCAAGCCGATCCGGGAAACCCTCGCCGCCGATATCCCGCTGGCCATCGACCACTTCCGCTACTTCGCCGGTGCCATTCGCGCACAAGAGGGTTCGCTGTCGCAGATCGATGCCGACACCGTCGCCTACCACTTCCACGAGCCGCTCGGTGTGGTCGGCCAGATCATTCCGTGGAACTTCCCGATCCTGATGGCCACCTGGAAGCTCGCGCCCGCGCTCGCCGCCGGCAATGCGGTCGTGCTCAAGCCCGCTGAGCAGACCCCGGCCTCGATCATGTTCCTGATCGGTCTCATCGGTGATCTGCTGCCGCCCGGTGTGGTCAATATCGTCAACGGCTTCGGTGTCGAGGCCGGTAAGCCGCTGGCCTCCAGCCCACGGATCAAGAAGATCGCCTTCACCGGTGAAACCACCACCGGCCGCCTGATCATGCAGTACGCGTCGCAGAATCTGATCCCGGTCACGCTGGAACTCGGTGGTAAGAGCCCGAATATCTTCTTCAGCGATGTCCTCGCCGCCAATGACGACTTCCAGGACAAGGCACTCGAGGGCTTCACCATGTTCGCGCTGAACCAGGGTGAGGTCTGCACCTGCCCGTCGCGCGCGCTCATCCAGGCCGATATCTACGACGAATTCCTGGCCGCGGCCGTGGTGCGCACCAAGGCGGTGCGGCAGGGCGATCCGCTCGATACCGAGACCATGATCGGCGCGCAGGCCAGCAACGATCAGCTCGAAAAGATCCTGTCCTACCTCGAAATCGGCAAGGGCGAAGGCGCGACGTTGCTGACCGGTGGTGAGCGCGCCGACCTCGGCGGCGATCTGTCCGGCGGATACTACGTGCAGCCAACGGTTTTCGCGGGCAGCAATTCGATGCGGATCTTCCAGGAGGAGATCTTCGGACCCGTTGTCTCGGTGACCTCGTTCGCGGATTACGACGAAGCCATCAAGATCGCCAACGACACCCTGTACGGACTCGGCGCGGGCGTATGGTCGCGCGACGGTTCGGTGGCCTACCGGGCCGGGCGCGATATCCAGGCCGGACGGGTGTGGACCAACACTTATCACCAGTACCCGGCGCATGCGGCCTTCGGCGGCTACAAGCAGTCCGGCATCGGCCGCGAGAACCATCGCATGATGCTCGACCACTATCAGCAGACGAAGAACCTCCTGGTCGGCTACGCATCGAAGGCGCAAGGCTTCTTCTGATGGCCGCAGTCCCACGGCGCGTGCGCGCCACCGCGGCGGCGATGGATCTGCTCCGTCGCCTCCGCGGGCTGCACGGCCCGCTGATGCTGCACCAGTCCGGTGGTTGCTGCGATGGATCGGCCCCGATGTGTTATCCCGCAGGCGAATTCATCATCGGCGATCACGATGTGCTGCTCGGATTGCTCGATCTGCGGTTGCGGGTCGACGAGTTGCCGGCAACCGCACCGGAGCCGGACGAACTCACTCCGGTGTGGATCTCGGGACCGCAGTTCGCCGCTTGGCAGCACACCCAGCTCGTCCTCGATGTCGTACCGGGTCGTGGTTCGGGTTTCAGCCTGGAATCGCCGGAAGGGTTTCGATTCCTCAGTCGCGGACGGGTTTTCGATGACGGCGAGCTGGCCGTTCTGGCCGCGACCGAACCGGTGACGGGCGCGGGCTGGGAGCGAGGAGAACGTCCTGTGGTCTCGCGCGAACCACAGGTTGTCGCCGAGGCAGCCGATGCATGCCCGGTCCCTGGTAGCGGCACGCGGCCGTCGCCTTGACAGCTAACTTTTACTGGGGCCCCGCCGTTTCCGGCTCAGACTCCGGTTCGCGGCTCGATCGCCACCAGGTCGAGCACCAGGTCCTGGAGCACCCGGCGCGTGGTGTGCGCCTGCGCGATCAACGGTTCGGATGATTCCGTCTCGGCTAGCTCTACCAGCTTGTTGACTACGTGGCAGACCGCAACGAGTCGTCGGATCGCTTGACGTCGCTCGGCGAGATTCATGGTGTCGGTGGCCATATTCACCAGATCGCCGCAACACCCTCGACCGTTTCGCTCGAGTTTGCTGGATCATCATGTGGCACTTCCGGCAATCGTGACGCAACCATCGATCATCCGGCGGACCGAAGGGCGGCGCGGGCGGCGGCGCGGGCGCTGTCCGGGTCGGAGGTCGACAGGACGGCGGCCGCGGCGCGGTGGCAGTCTTCGAGGGTGACGGCGGAGAGGGCGGCTCCGACGCCGGGTACCGCGACACCGGCGGCGGAGAGCGAACTGATGCCGAATCCGGTTAGGACGCAGGCCAATAGGGGGTCGGCGGCGGCTTCGCCGCAGACGCCGACGGGCTTGTGCGCGGTCGCGCCGGCAGCCGCGGCGCGGGCGACCAGCGCTAGGACGGCGGGTTGCCAGGGGTCGGTGAGTGCGGCGAGGTCGGCGGACATGCGATCGGCGGCCATGGTGTATTGGGCGAGGTCGTTGGTGCCGATCGAGAGGAAGTCGACGTGCTCCAGGATGGCCTCGGCCAGGAGGGCGGCCGCGGGGACCTCGATCATGACGCCGGGGACCAGTCCGCGCGCTCGCACCTTGGCGGCGAACGATTTGGCTTCGGCCGCAGTGGAAATCATCGGGGCCATGACCCACGGTGTGGGCGTGCGGTCGGTGGCGGCCTGGGCGATCGCGTCGAGTTGGCGGTCCAGGATTCCGCTGTCGCGGGCGGCGATGCGGATGCCGCGCACACCGAGCGCGGGGTTCGCTTCGTCGGCATGGTCGGCGAAGCGCAGTGGTTTATCCGAACCGGCGTCGAGGGTACGGATCACCACCTTCGATCCGGCATAGGCGTCGAAGACCTCGCGATAGATGCCCGCCTGTTCGGCGATGCCAGGCTCGGATTCGCGGTCCAGGAAACATAATTCGGTGCGGAACAGACCGATGCCCTCGGCCGGTTGGGAGAGTGTCGCGTGGGCTCCGGCCGCGTCTTGGACGTTGGCGAGAATCTCGACCCGGTGCCCATCCGCGGTCGCGCCCGGACCGGTCCAGGCCGCCGTGCGCGATTCCTGCGCGCGGTATTCGGCCACGGCGCGGGCGGTGGTTTCCGGGTCCGGGCCGACGGCGACCTGTCCGGCCGCCCCATCGATCAGCACCTGTACTCCGGCTGGCACATTGTCGAGTCCAGCGATCGCGACCACGCACGGGATGCCGAGCTGGCGGGCGATGATCGCGGTGTGGCTGGTTGGGCCGCCGCGCGAAGTGGCAAGGCCGACAATGAGATTCGGATCCAGTCCGGCGGTATCGGCCGGGGCCAGGTCGTCGGCGAGCAGGATTGACGGCCTGGCGGGCGTGGGAATTCCCGGCTCAGGCACACCGGCCAGCTCGGCGACCACCCGGTCGCAGACATCGCGAAGGTCGGTGACGCGCTCGGCCATCAGCCCACCTAGTTTGGTGAACACCTCTGCGAACTGATCGGTGGCCGCGGTGGCCGCGACGGCGGCGGGACTGCCTGCGGCGATCAATTTCTCGGCGGCATTGAGCCAGCCACGATCGGCCGCCATCGCGGCATTCGCGACGAGCACCTCGGCGGCCGCACCGCTCGCGCGGTTGGCGCGCTCGCGCAAGCGCCGCGCAACCACCGATGTCGCGGCAAGGAAGGCTTCGTGTTGTGATGCCCGATCGGACTCGGCGACCGGTTCGGCACGAAGGTCCACGCGAATCCGCGGCGCCGGACGCACGGTTGGCGCGGCGGCGATTCCGGGCACCGCCGGGGTGCCGCGCAATGTCATGGCGCTGCGCGCAACCTTCGCGGTGCCTGTGGCCTGCGGTGATCCGGACATTCGATTCCTCCTCCACGCCGATGTCGAGTGAGTGCGACCGATTACTCAGCTCGGCTCGTTGTGATCCAGACTACTCAAATCTCTTGACAAAGCAACACAGACGGGCATAAAACAACATAAACACACATTGCCAATCGGAGGACCGGATGTACGCAGAGGAGCGCCAGCAGGCCATCGCCGCCCTGGTCGGGCAACGCGGGCGCGTATCGGTCGCCGATCTGTCCGAGCAGTACGGAGTCACCACCGAAACTGTGCGCCGAGATCTGGCGGTCCTCGATCGGATGGGGCTGATCCGCAGGGTGCACGGGGGTGCGGTGCCCGCGGCGGCGCTCACCGCGATCGAACTCGGCACAACCGAGCGCGAACACACACACGCCGCCGAGAAGGACCGCATCGCCAAGGCGGCCCTCGACTATTTGCCGCCGACCGGCGGCAGCGTGCTGTTCGATGCCGGGACCACCACCGCGCGGGTGGCCGCCGCCCTGCCCGCGGACCGGGAGCTCGTCGCCGTGACGAACTCGGTGCCCATCGCGGCCCGGCTCAGTGGATTCGCCGGGGTGCGGCTGCATCTGATCGGCGGCCGAGTGCGGGGTGTCACGCAGGCCGCGGTCGGCGCGGAGGCCTTGCGAGTGCTCGGCGAGCTGCGGGTCGATGTGGCTTTCATCGGCACCAATGCCCTGACCATCGGCCACGGACTGTCCACCCCCGATCCCGACGAAGCGGCGGTGAAGCGCGCCATGATCGCCAGCGCCCACCGGGTCGTGGTGGTCGCCGACGCCACGAAGGTCGGGCGCGAGGATCTGCTGAGCTTCGGTTCGGTCGAGGATTTCGACGTGCTGGTCACCGACACCGGGCTGCTGCCTTCGGTACACAACGAACTCACCGAGTACGGCATCGAGGTGGTCACGGCATGATTGTCACGCTCACCGCGAATCCCAGTATCGACCGCACCGTCAGCCTGCGGGAACCGTTGCGGCGCGGTGCCGTACTCCGGGCCGAGACCGTGCTGTCACAGCCCGGCGGCAAGGGGGTCAACGTTTCCCGGGTGATCGCCGCCGCCGGGTGCCAGACCATTGCGGTGCTGCCCGGCAATGGCGGTGATCCGTTGCTGCGCATGCTCACCGATGCCGATATCGAGCACCGCGCGGTCCAGTGCGCTACCCCGGCGCGCACCAATCTCACCATCGCCGAACGCGACGGCACCACCACGAAGATCAATGAACCCGGATCATCGCTGTCCGCCGAATGCCTTGCCGCACTGGCGAATCAGCTCGACGAACTCGCCGATACGGCGAGCTGGGTCGTGCTGTCCGGATCCCTCCCGCCCGCCGTCCCCACCGACTGGTACGCGTATCTGCTGCACCGGCTGCGCGGCGTCCGGATCGCGGTCGATACCTCCGACGCTCCCCTGCTCGCACTGGCCGCCGAACTGGAATCGGCTGCGCCGCAACTACTCAAGCCGAATGCCGACGAACTGGCCCAGCTCACCCACGGCGACCCCGCCGAGTTGGAGGATCCGGTCGCCGCCGCGCGTGCGGCGAGCACACTGGTCGCTCGCGGCGTCGGTGCCGTGCTCGCGACGCTCGGCGCGGCCGGAGCCGTACTCGTCACCGCGGACGGTGCATGGCATGCCGCCGCACCCGCCATTACCCCGCGCAGCACCGTGGGAGCAGGCGATTCCGCGCTGGCCGGATACCTGCTCGCCGATCTCGACGGGCTGGACGCACCGGACCGGCTGCGCCGCGCCGTCGCCTACGGCAGCGCCGCCGCCGCGCTGCCGGGGACCGGGCTGCCCGGACCACACCACACCGACCCCCGCGCCGTGGCCGTCACGACGTTGGAATCCCTGCACAGTCGCTGAAGGACACTGCGATGGCCCACTCCCCTGATTCGATCATCACCACCGAGCTGATCAGCCTCGATACCGACCTCGGCACCGCCAAGGAAACGGTGATCGCGACACTCGCCCAGCGGCTCACCGACAATGGGCGGGCCACCTCCGCCGAGGCACTACGTGATGCGACGCTGGCGCGCGAATCACAGTCCGCGACAGGGCTTCCCGGCGGCATTGCGATTCCGCATTGCCGGAATGCCGCGGTGACCAGTGCGTCGCTCGGGTTCGCCCGGCTGGCGCCCGCGGTGGATTTCGGTGCTGCTGACGGGCCTGCGGATCTGGTGTTCCTCATTGCCGCGCCAGAGGGTGCCGGTGCGGAGCATATGAAGTTGTTGTCGAGTCTGGCTCGGGCGCTTGTTCGGCCGGAGTTCGTGGGGTCGTTGCGGGAGGCCGCGAACGCTGACGAGGTAGTTGCGCTGGTGACGGATGTTCTTGCGCAGAAGCCTGCGATGACGCCTAAAAAGGCTGCGGCCGAGTCTGTTTCGAGTGCCGCGGGTGCGTCTCCAGCTGCTTCGAACGGTACAGCTGTGACCGCGTCCGGCGGCGCACCCGCAGCCAAGGCGGCTTCGAACGGTACAGCTGCGTCCGGCGGCGTATCGGCGGCCCAGGCGGCTCCGAACGGTACGGCTGCATCCGGCGGCGTATCGGCAGCCCAGGCGGCTCCGAACGGTGCAGCCGCACCTGCTGTCACCGACGGTGTATCCGCGTCCGGGGCGACTTCGAACACCACTTCCGCGCCAGCAGCCGCTTCGATCGGCGCAACCACTGCGGCTGGAGTCAGCGCATCGCAGAGTGCGACCGACGGCGTGTCGGCTGACGAGTCGAGCGCGGTCGTCGGGCGAACAATCGTCGCGGTCACGGCTTGTCCGACCGGCATCGCCCACACCTACATGGCCGCCGACTCGCTCGTCGCCGCCGGTGACCGCGCAGGCGTCACAGTGCACGTCGAGACCCAGGGATCCAGCGGCAGCACGCCGCTGAGCGCCGAAACCATCGCGGCCGCAAGCGCGGTCATCTTCGCCACCGACGTCGGAGTGCGCGGCCGGGAACGGTTTGCGGGCAAGCCGGTTGTCGAGTCCGGGGTCAAGCGCGCGATCAACGAGCCCGACACCATGGTCGCCGACGCATTGCGCGCCGCCCTCGACCCCACAGCGGCAACGGTCGCCGGATCCGCACGCCCCGAAGGTGATTCGGCACCGGCAGCACTCGGCTGGGGCACTCGGCTGCGCCAGATCCTGCTCACCGGCGTCAGCTATATGATCCCGTTCGTCGCCGCGGGCGGCCTGCTCATCGCGCTCGGATTCCTGTTCGGCGGCTACGAAATCGCCGACCACGCCAAGAAGATCGTGCTCGACAACTCGCTGACCGCACTGCCCGACGGCGGCCTACCGACCTATCTCGGCGCGGTGCTGTTCCAACTGGGTTCGCTCGCATTCAGCTTCCTGGTACCGGCCCTGGCCGGATATATCGCCTTCGCCATCGCCGACCGGCCTGGCCTGGCACCGGGATTCACCGCTGGCGCGGTGGCCGTCTTCGTCGGCGCGGGGTTCCTCGGCGGTCTCGTCGGTGGTCTGATCGCCGGGTTCGCGGCCCTGTGGGTCGCGAAACTGCCTGCCCCGCAATGGGCGCGCGGACTTATGCCGGTGGTGGTCATCCCGCTGTTCGCCTCGCTGATCGTCGGCGCGCTGATGTTCATCTTCCTCGGCAAACCACTCGCCGCGATCACCAGCGGACTCACCAACTGGCTCAACAGCCTGACCGGCACCTCCGCGCTCGCCCTAGGCGCCATCCTCGGCCTCATGATGTGCTTCGATCTCGGCGGCCCGGTCAACAAGGCCGCGTATTCCTTCGCCGTAGCCGGACTATCGGTCACCGATCCCGCCTCGCTGCGCGTCATGGCGGCCGTCATGGCCGCCGGCATGGTCCCGCCGCTGGCCATGGCGTTGGCCACGGTTCTGCGGGCCCGGCTGTTCACCACGGCCGAACGTGAAAATGGCAAGGCCGCATGGCTTCTCGGTGCCTCCTTCATCTCCGAAGGCGCGATCCCCTTCGCCGCGGCCGACCCGCTGCGCGTGATCCCCTCGATGATGGCCGGTGGCGCGGTCACCGGTGCGCTGATCATGGCCACCGGAACCACCCTCAGCGCACCACACGGCGGCATCTTCGTCTTCTTCGCCGTCGGCCACATCGTCTGGTTCCTCGCCGCCCTCGTCGCGGGCACCGCCGTCGCCGCCCTGTGCGTCACCGCCGCAAAGGAATTCATCAAGCCACGCACCCCCGCCCTCGCAACCGCCTGAACCCCCTCTCACGCAAGGAGAATCAACCATGGCCAGCACCACTGTCACCGTCGCCTCCGCCATCGGCCTGCATGCCCGCCCCGCCAACATCATCGCCGAAACCGTCACCGACGCCGGCGCCGAAGTCACCCTTTCCCTCGTAGACGGCGAGCCTGTAGACGCGGGCTCCGCGCTAATGATCATGACTCTTGGCGCCGCCTACGGCACCGACGTAGTCGTCACCAGCGACGACCCCAACGCACTCGAGCTCGTAGCCAAACTCGTAGCCACCGACCTCGACGCCTGATGGGACCAGGGGTGTTCATTCCCGATCCCTTTGTCGGCTCGAATGGGCGGATCCGGCTGGTCGGCGTCCGT
The DNA here is from genome assembly GCF_042869435.1 of Nocardia sp. NPDC006982. Lineage (NCBI taxonomy): Bacteria > Bacillati > Actinomycetota > Actinomycetes > Mycobacteriales > Nocardiaceae > Nocardia > Nocardia sp. NPDC006982. Next base: position 257,878 of record NZ_JBIAFV010000003.1, read on the forward strand.
TCTCTCGTCGCCGGGTCCGGGCCACGCCATCGCGACCGCCGTTAGCGCGTCCAGAATCCGGCGGACCGCGGTTTCGGCGGCTGTTCCCAGGCCGTGGATCAGGAGCCGGGATTCCATTGGCAATGCGACGCGGTGGGGCCGGTCCAGCCATCGAGGAACTGAATGCGGTAGCTGGCCGCGTGGGCGCTCAGCGCTACATATTCAGTCGAGGACTGCGGTGGCTTCGATCTCGACCAGATGCTCGGGGACGTCCAGCGCCGCGACACCGATCAGCGTGGCCGGCGGCACCGGAGTGACCCCCAGCTTCGCGGTCGCCCGGGAGATTCCCTCCAGGAGCGCGGGCATCTTGTCGGCAGTCCAGTCGACGACATAGAAGCTCAGTTTCGCTACGTCGCCAAAAGAACCGCCGGCCTCGCCCAGCGCGGTGGCGATGTTGAGATAGCACTGCTCAACCTGCGCGGCGAGGTCGCCCTCGCCCACCGTGACCCCTTCCGCGTCCCAGGCGACCTGCCCGGCGATGAAGACCAGCTTCGAACCCGAGGCGATCGCCACCTGCCGGTAGACATCGATTTTCGGCAGGCTATCGGAGTTCTTCAGGGTGATGGCCATGCTGTCCGCCTCCTTGTCCGGGCTGCTGTAAGCCCGTGTTCGTCAAACGACCTTTGGTCCTGTTGTAGTTACTCAGACACTGCTAGGTACCGGTTCACGCTCCGAGATCGGCGGTGGCGCGGAAATCGCTGGGGCGGATACCTCGACGGCGCTTGAACGCCGCACTGAAACCGAAGGCGTCCGCATAACCGACAGCCTTCGCCACCTGCGCCACGGTGAGACTCCGGTCGGCCAATAGTTCCTCCGCCTCATCCATCCGGCATTCGGTGAGATACGCCAGGGGCGACTGCGCCATGACCTCGGAGAACCGCCGGGCGAACAGCGCCCGCGATACCCCCGCCTCGGCGGCCAGCGACGCGACCGTCCAACCGGCGGCCGGCCTTCCGTGCATGGCCTCCAATGCCGGCCCGACCACTGGATCGGCCGGCCCGCGATACCAACCCGGCGCGTCAGCGTCCAGCTCGTCGAACCAGTTGCGCAGCGTGCACACCAACGCCCAGTCGAGCAGCCGGTCCATCATCGCCTGCGCTCCGGCCGGACGCCGGGCCGCATCCGCGGCCATCGACTCCATCCACGCGCACACCTCCACATCGTCGGTCACGACCAGGACGGGCGGTAAAGCACGCAGCAGCCGTTCGTGGCGCCGGCTGGAGGCCCGATAGGCGCCGACGATTAGAGCGGTCTCACCGGCGGGGTCGTTCCCCCAGCGACCGCCGTCCAGCGCGGGATCGCATTTCGCGTCCGCCGCGAAGCAGGCGACCTCGTATTCCTCGTGCGGCAAGCCGACAGTCTCCGCGCGGTCGAGGAGGACGAACGTTTCCGGGCCGCGCACGATCGCGGTGTCTCCCACCGTGATCCGATGCTCGAGACCGCCGGGCAGCAGCAATGTTCCCCCACCGCGCAGCACGGTGACCATGGTCAGCGGTGCTTCGTCGGCGAACCGGATGCTCCACGGTGCTTCCAAGACCGCGTTGGTGAGCACAGCTCCCTCGGCCCGGATACCGCTCAGCAGTTTGCTCAATGGATCCACACCATCGACGGTAGACGAACTCCTATCGAATGTAGATCCTTACCCATAGATCGTCCATTGTCCGGGGTGTGGAATGAAATCCAGACCGCACAACCGATCGTCTGGAACTCCGGACCCACAGAGGAGGCCCCGTGCAGCACAACTCGACCGTGGACACCGCGACCACCCGCACCGCGCTGGTCGTCGTCGCTCATCCCCGGCCCGATTCGCTGACCGCCCATATCGCCGAACTGGCTACCCGGCCGTTCGCCGCGCTCGGCTACCGGATCGATCTGCTGGACCTGCACGCCGAGAACTTCGATCCCCGGATGACCGCGGCCGACCTCCCGGAATGGGGCAACCGGGAGAAGGCATACTCCCCCGAAGTCGAGAACCATATGCGGCGCATCCTCGCCGCCGACGTGATCGTCGCGGTGTTCCCGGTGTACTGGATGCAGGTCCCAGCGATTCTGAAGGGCTGGATCGATCGGGTGTGGAACTACGGATTCGCCTACGGCCGCAGCAAACTCCGGCTCGCGGGCAAGCGGATGCTGTGGCTGGGCCTGGCGGGCGTGGCAGACGACGACGCTGTCGTCGACCTCATGCACGATGCGCTGAGCGCGCAACTCAACGACGGTATCGCCTACTACTGCGGCCTCACACAGTCGTCGGTGGGGTTGTTGCCCGGCGCGGAAGAAAAGCGGCAGCGCCTGGATGCCGCGGGCAATCTCCTGCTCGATGAGGCCCTCACCGGCGCGGTCCGCGAAGCCCACTATGCGGGCTTGGAAGAGCGGGCGCTGGGCTTCGTCGACGATTTCCTTGCCGCCGAAAGGGTTCCGGCCTGACCACTGAAGGCCTCGCGTCAGCGGGGAGTTGCCCGGCGGCGAGTAGTTGTTCGACCAGGGCGCTCGGGTCTTCCACCTCGTAATGCAGGGCTGCGGCCCAGAAGTCGGCGAGGGCGGGCGCGTTCCTGGTGTCGATGACCAGTTTCCAGTTCAAAACCAGAAGCGGAACCTACCGCAACACCGGGCGCACATCCCGCGCATACAACTGGGACCGGCTGTCCACATCATGGCACCGCCCGCGAGATCATGCGAAGCACTGCGATCGGGCGGACGTTTCCGGGACGATGAACGTCATGGCAAGGACACTCGATCAACTCCGCGAGGATCTGCAAGAGTATGCGCGCCTGGCCGAGGCTCGCTACGACTCCACGATCGTGGATCCGGTACTGGAAACCCTCGCTGACCTGTGGACCAACTCCGTCGTCGGTGTGCGCACCACCACGCATCCGGTGGGTGAGCGCGAGGTCAACGCCCGAGTGATGCACCCGGGCGAGCCGACCGCGCTCATCGAGAAGTTGCGTGCCGCAGGACTTCTCACCTACACCGGCCATCCGATGGAGAAGTTGCTGGCCGAGATCGCGGCCGAGGTGCCGGTCAATTCGGGCGTCGATCTCGCACTTGCCGGTGGGGTACAGAAGATCTGGCTGGTCTTTCCCGAATTGCTCAGCGTGGAACGGGTTCTCGGCTTCGCCGGAATTCCCGAGTCGGCACGCGCGCACGCCGACCATCTATCCCGCTACGGCGGCCGAATCGGGATTCTCGCAGTAGATTTCGATGCCCGAACGATGAACCTCTATTCGAACGTCTTCGAGCCCGGCCATTTCGCGCCCGCGGATATCACCCGAATCCTGACCGAACTCGACTTCACCACACCCACCGACACCGAACTCGCCTTACTCGCCCGCACCTTCAACCTCTACCGCACCTTCTCTTGGACCTCATCGCACATGGAGCGAGTCTGCTTCCCGGTGCGCTGCGAACCGTCCAGCTTCCCAACCCACCTTGACCCGGTTCTGAACCGTTTCGTCGCCGAAGCACCATTCGCCGATCCCGAAACCCGCGGCTTCGTCTTCTACGCCGCCTATGGCCCAACCAACCGCTACTACAAGGTCCAGGCCGAGTACGCGGGTGTCCGCGTAGCCACCTTTCCAGGCGGAACCGCACCACGTACGACGTAAGCCGATCGTCAACTCGCGATCTCGGTGATCTCCCGGTGCGGGTGCAGGCTGCGGAACTTGCTGCCGTGGAAGATCAGTGGTTCGGCGTCGGTGCGGGCGGCGAGGCGGTTGATCCGCAGGATGACCACCGTATGGTCGCCCGCGGGGATGCGGGCTTCGACCACGCCCTCGATCCACGCCGTCGCACCGTCGATGAAGATCGCATCGGCCGCGCCGCGGTGCACGTCCACATTGTGGAAGCGGTTGCCGTTGCGGTTGCTCAGTGCCCGAGCCGCGTGCTCCTGGTCGGTGCCGAGCAGGCTCAGGCCGAGGTGCGTGGCGGTATCCAGTTTCGGCCAGGTCGCCGAGCTGTTCTGCACGCAGAACGACACCAGCGGCGGGTCCAGCGAGACCGGAACGAAGGTGCTCACCGCCAAACCGTGTGGCGTACCTTCGATTTCGGCGCATACCGCGACGACACCACTGGGAAAGCTGGCGAAGACACGCCGTAGGCCGGAGCCGTCGGACGGAAATTCGAAGAGCTCATGCATGATCGGCCACTTTCGAGGCGAGAGCCGCGGCGACCGGGCGCCAGCGTTCGGTGTAGCGCTCGATGGCGCCGTCTTCGGAAAATGTGCTGTCCGACAGGTAGAGGCCGGGCAGCGCCGCCGTCGCGCCGAGTTCGACCAGCACCGGCTTGAGCAGCAGATCCGGGGCGAGTGCGTGCGCAGGGCCCGCGCCGAGCATGAGCGGGACGGTTACCACATCGGCCAGTCCGGTGCCGCCGTCGAACTGTTCGAGGAACAGCTTCAACAGACCGGTGTAGGTGGCCTTGAAGGTGGGACTGGCGAAGACCACCAGCTCCGAATCAGCCACTGTGCGAACGGCGGCCGCGACCTCGGGATCACCCCAGGACAGCAGGCGCGCGCCGAAGGAGACCAGATCGATCACCTCCGGTTCCACGTCCGGACGTAACCCCGCGGCGACCAGTGTCGCCGCAGTCAGAGTACGAGAGGCTGGCTTCGGATTCCCGACGACGACCGTAACTGTCACTTCCGTATCCTCTTCTCGCTCGATCAGATCACGCCGTGCAACGGTGGCGCGGTGTCGTGCAGTAACGCCCGGCCGATGTGCTGATATTTCCACCGGATCGGGTCGTGCAACGTGTGGGTTCGGGCATTGCGCCAGAAGTGGTGCAGGTTCAGATCCGCTGCGGCACTGCGTGTTCCGCCGACCTCGAACAATGCGGCCGAAACCTCGTTGGCCGCACGATCGGCCAGCACCTTGGCGGTGGCCACGGCAAGCGATGCGGGAGCGACGGATTCGGCGTCACGAATTGCGGCGTCGACGGCCACACCGGCGGCGGTTAGCGTGGCCTCGGCGGAAGTCACGGCTACCGACAGCTCACCGAAACGCTGGATCAGCAGCGGATCATCGACAGCCCTTTCGACACCGGCTTCGAACCACGGCCGACTCGAGGTGCGCACGAATTCCGTTGCCGCACCGAGTGCACCACGAGCAATGCCGGTGTCGATCGCGGCATGCAGCAGTTGGGCGTAGGCGCCGTATCCCGTGGGCGCGTGCACTGCCGCCGAGCGGGCGATCAATTGATCTGGTTCGACGAGCACCTCGGCGAATTCGATGGTTCCGCTGCCGGTGGTGCGCTGGCCGATGCCGTCCCAGTCGTCGATGATTCGCACGCCCGGAGTGTCGGCCGGTAGATACGCGATGTATTCCCCCGCAGGCAGTCCACTGCGTCCCTCCGGATCGTCGAGCCGGGTGAGCACCGCCAGCAGATCCGCGAAAAGTGAACCCGTACAGTAGAACTTGACGCCATCGATGCGGAAGCGATCTCCCACCGGACGCACCGTAGTCGCGATATCGGCGACAGTTGCGGTGCCGCGTTCGGACTGGGCATTGGCAATGCGAGCGCCCGCGAGAACTTGCCCGAAATACCGCGCCTGCTGATCCGCGGTCCCCGCCAGGCGCAACAGGTTCAGGTACACGAAGTGGCTGTGTGGAATCTGCGCGATATTCGGATCGGCGGCCGCCAGAATCCGCACCACCTCCGCCACCGCGCTCGGCGGCAGATCCGCGCCTCCGAATTCCGCGGGCGCGGTGATCGCGAGCAACCCACTCGCCGCGAGTCGATCCACCTCGGCGAAGGGCAGCTCGCGGCCGAGATCACGCGCCGCCGCCCCGACGGCGAACTCCGAAGCGAGCTGTGCCGCAACAGAATACGCGTGTGCTGCGGATTCGATCCGGTCGGCGACGACGGCGGTCATCAGTGCCCCACAGTGGCGGGTGTGCGTGCGGCCTCCAGTTCGCGGACCAGCGGCAGCACCTTCGCGCCGAAGTACTCGACCTCCTCCTGGAAGTGCAGGAAACCGGCCAGAATCAGGTCGACACCGAGTTCCTTGTAGGCGACGATGCGCTCGGCGACCTGTTCGGGTGTGCCGATCAGCTTGGTGCGGAATCCGTCGTTGTACTGCACGAGATCGTCGAACGTCGAATCCGCCCACATCCCCTTGCGGTCCTTCGTGGACGCACCGGCCTGTTGCACCGCGTCCCGGAAGCCTTCCACCGCAGGCTTATTCGCCTTCTCGATGATTTCGCGCAGGGTATCGTGCGCTTCCTTCTCGGTATCGCGGGCAATGATGAAGCCGTTCAGACCGAATTTGACCTCGCGCTGGTTCGCTTGGGCGATAGTGCGCAGTTCATCCAATTGTTCGGTGACACCGTCGAAATCCTTGCCGTTGGAGAAGTACCAGTCGGCGTAGCGACCACCATTGCGGCGCGCCGCCGTCGAGTTCCCACCCTGGAACAGTTCGGGATTCGGCCGTTCCGGAGTGTTCAGCGGCTTGGGCTTCAGCGTGAAATCGCGGATACGGTAGAAGTCACCGCCGTAGTTGACATCATCCTCTGTCCAGATCTTGCGGATCACCTCGAGGAATTCGGCGCTGCGCCGGTACCGTTCGTCGTGCTCGAGCCATGGCTCGCCGAGTGCGGTGAATTCCCCTGCGAACCAACCGGATACGACGTTGATGGCGAAGCGGCCATTGGAGAGGTGATCGGCGGTGGCGCCGAATTTGGCCAGCACGGCCGGATGCCAGAGTCCGGGATGGATCGCGGCGATCACCTTCAGCCGCTCGGTCGCGCCGAGCAGCGCGAGGCTGAACGATGTCGACTCGTGCTGGTATTCCGCACCGTAGGAGGCGGTGTAGCGGACCTGGGACAATGCGTAATCGAAACCGTTGTTCTCCGCGGTTTGCGCCAACTTCTTGTTGTATTCGAAGTCCCAACTGGTGCGCTGTTCGATATCGCTGGTGACCAGCCCCCCACTGACATTCGGCACCCAGTACGCGAACCGGATCTGATCGGCGATGTGCTCTGTGGTCATACTTACTCCATTGCGTCGGGGAACCGTCTATCGCCAGGAAGGGGCGCACCATGCGCCCCTTCCACTCCAGCACCGCAAGCCCACGGGCAGGAGGGTTTGAATCTGTGCGATCGGATGGGTGTAGCGATCAGACGTTGGCGAGGCGGTAACCGGATCGGCTGAACTGACCGGCCGGCGCGAATCGTTCGAGCAGTGCCGCCGCATCCTCGCCGGTGACCCGAGTGATGAATTCGGCGGCCGCGTCGAGCGAATCGACACCGAGGAACGGCTGCGGGCGGTGCAGCAGCCCGACGAGCGCACTCGCGAAGCGCGGTTCGACCGCGGCGGCGGCGAAGAGCTGATTGCCGATATCCGCCAATTCCGGATCGCCGAGGAACAATCGGGTGACCTTATTCGCCGCATCACCACGTGCGGCCAGGAATGCCGCGTACTGCGCGCTGATCCAGTCCGCGTCGAACGGACCTTCGTGCACGGCTGCGGCCGCGACGAGTCGCTGCGCCTGGATCAGCCCGCTCTGCGCACCCTGCCCCGCGATCGGGTCATAGGCCGCCGAGGTGTCGCCGAGCGAGGCAACCACATGGCCACTGGCGGTGCGCCCGATACCCGATCGGACTACCGGTCGGACCGCACCCTTGAGCCAAGAATGCGGATCCTCAGCGATCACCTGGGTTTCGAGTACCTCGGGCAGATCCCAATCGATGAAATCGCGGTACAGGTCCTGCACGATCCGATGGGCCGATTCGGCCGAATCGGCTGCGGCGAAACGACTTTCCCATTCGCTGCCCGGCCGCGCCCAGCCGAGGAACGCCCAGCTCGGGCCCGCGTCCTTGTGCAGATACGGTCCCCACCAGCCCTCGCCCTGTTCGGCGAAGATGGAGAAGCCGCTGTGCGCGCCACCGGCTCGGCTGCGGTGCGCGAAAACGCTTTCGTCGTGGCCGATTCCGGTCACGGTGACGGTGAGCAGCGACCGCTGCGGTGCGTCGTAGGGAGTGCGCGCCTGGTCGATCGCGAACAGGTCGGACAGGCCGCCGCGTCCGGTGGCGACCAGCGTGAGATCGGCAGCCGCGGCAATGGCGTCGAGTTTGTCGGGGGTGACCTGCTCGACGACGAATCGTCCGCCGCGTTCCAGGAATGCGGTCAGCCGTTCGTCGGCCTTCAAACGGGTATCGACCGCAACCCCGACATATCCGTCGAAATGACCGTCGAATTGGATCAATTCCTCGCGCTCGGGTCCGGCGATGCGCACACTGAGCCCGGTATGCCGGGGCGCGCGACCGGTGTAGGTGTCCAGACCGAGTGCGGATTCGGCTTGTTGGGTCTCCCCGAATTCGAGTGCGGTACCGGTGGCCGGTACATCGTCGCGCAAAGCACGCTGATCGCGGTCGCTGTGGAGCGTGACGTCGAATCCGGCGTCGAGTAATCCTAGTGCCGCAGTGACGCCGGTTTGACCGGCGCCGATTACCGCGGCCGAACGTGTAGAGCGGGAATTCTGCGATGTCATGCCAATCATGGTCCGTCCAGAACCGCGCTGATCGCAGTGTTGCGATCATCGAGAATCAATGGGGTGACCTGGAATTCGCGATCGCGGGGCGCGCCACCGGTCGTGGCCGTTCTAGGATTCAGCCATGTCGTTCACTGTTTCCGAACTGACCGGTGACCGGTCCGAACAGTACCGTCAGCTCGTCGTGCAGGCCGAGGCGCTGGTCGCGGGCGAGACCGACCGGATCGCGAATGCCGCGAATCTGGCCGCGCTCGTCTTCCACGCGCTCACCGAGGTGAATTGGGTCGGATTCTATTTCTACGACGGACAGGAATTGGTCGTCGGACCTTTCCAGGGCAAACCGGCCTGCGTGCGCATCGCCATCGGCAAGGGTGTCTGCGGTACCGCCGCCGACACCCGGGAAACGCAACTGGTGCCCGACGTGCACGCATTCCCAGGCCATATAGCCTGCGATGCCGATACCCGCTCGGAAATCGTAGTTCCGCTGGTGCGTGACGATATCCTCGTCGGTGTCTTCGATCTCGACAGTCCGCAACCGAACCGCTTCGACGATATCGACAGGAAAGGCCTGGAGTCCATCGCCCAGGCCTTCCTGAATTCGCTCGATTAGGTGGCTGTGACGGTGGCGCCCGGCCGCGATACAGCATCGGGCAGCGCCGTCGACAATGACCCGCCGACGCGATACCGTGCACCGCGGTGCTCTTGCGGCAACCGATCTCCTCTGTCGAACAAGGCGTTTCGCAGAGTGCCCGGTGTGTATTCCGTGACGTAGGCGCCGCGTTCGGTGAGCACCGGAACCACATGGCGGACAATATCTTCGAAACTGCCCGGGGTGATGGCGTAGGCCAGGTTGAAGCCGTCCAGGTCGGTTCCCGCGACCCAGTCCTGCAGTTGGTCGGCCACCGTGACACCCGAGCCGACGAAAACCGGTCCCATACCGCCGATCCCGGCCCAGCGGCCGATATCGCGGACGGTCCATTCCCGGCCGTCGTCGTCGAATTCCTGGAAGGCGGCCACGGCGGACTGAATGGCATTGCTCTGCACCTGGCCGATGGGGTCGTCTAAGTCGTAGCTCGACAGATCGATGCCCATCCAGCCGGACATGCAGACCAGCCCGCCCTCGACGCTCGCGTAGGACAGGTATTCCTCGTGTTTGGCGTGCGCCGCCTCGTCGGTGGTGTCGGTGATGATCGTGGCCAGTGCGTAGACTCGGGCCGAATACCGATCCCGGCCCGCCGCCTCGAGTGCATCCCGGATGCGGGAAACAGTCTGTGCCAGAATCCGTTTCGAAGGCCCCGCGACGAATATCGCCTCCGCGTTCTCGGCGGCGAAGCGCACACCGCGCGGCGACGCACCGGCCTGGTAGATCACCGGCGTCCGCTGCGGCGACGGCTCCGAGAGATGGATGCCCGGCACCTGATAGTGCCTACCCCGATGCCCGATGTGATGCACCTTCGCCGGGTCGACGTAGATGCCTTGCGCGGCATCGCGAACCACCGCGCCGTCCTCCCAGGAGCCCTCCCACAGCTTGTACAGGACCTCCAGGTATTCGTCGGCCTGGTTGTAGCGCTCATCGTGGTCGAGCTGGTCGTCTGCCCCGAAATTCCGTGCGGCCGAAGGCAAATAACCGGTGACCACATTCCAGCCGATGCGCCCGTTGGTGAGGTGATCGAGGGTGGAGAGCCGACGCGCGAACGGATAGGGGTGCTCGAAACCGGTTCCGGTGGTGATGCCGAAGCCGAGATGTTCGGTCACCGCCGCCATTGCCGAGACCAGCAGCAGCGGATCGGCCACCGGAATCTGGGCGCCCTGACGCAGCGCGGCAATATCGTTGCCGCCGAATACGTCATAGGTGCCGAGCACGTCGGCGATGAAAATGCCGTCGAAACGCCCCTGCTCCAACAGCTTTGCCAATTCGGTCCAGTAACTCAGTTCCTTGTACCGATGCGATTGATCGTCGGGATGTCGCCACAGACCGGGTGATTGGTGGGCGACGCAGTTCATGTCGAAGGCATTGAAGCGAATGCGGCGCGTCACTGCTGGTCTCCCGTCGCCGGCTTGCGCTCACCCGCGCTCCACGCGAACGGCAGCTGCGTGCCGTTCAGCAGATAGTCACCGATCGCCCTCGCCTTTTGGATGGCCGGATTGTGCACCGAGATGGTGCGGGCGTTGCGCCAGTGCCGGTCCAGCCGCAGCTGCTCGGAGACGATCGATGCGCCGCCGACCTCGAACAGCAGTGTGGTGGCCGGCAATACGAGATCGATAACCGCGAGCTGCGCCTGTGCGGCGGCGAGTTCGGCTGCCACGATGGAATCTTCGTCCTGCGTACCGCCCGCCAGCACCTCATCGAGCACATCGGCGACAGCGAGCACGGCGGCCTCGGCGGCGAACGCGGCGGCGGAAAGTCGTCCGATCACCTGCTGCACCAACGGATCCTGGCGTGGCAGATCGGCGGCCGAATGAGTGTAGCCGCGGGTGCGTGCCGCCACCCACTCGCGGGCATCGCGCTCAGCTCGCTTCGCTATGCCTGCGAGCACTGACAGCTGCACCAGCTGCAGGTAAGAGGTAGCGTAAGTCGGTCCCGGCGCGCCGTAACCGGGCCCGAGAATGCGCTCCGGCTCGACCGCGACATCGGCGAATTCCGTTGTACCGCTTGCGGTCAGCCGCTGACCGAAGCCGTCCCAATCGTCGTGCTGGCGGACCCCGTCGGCATTCGCGTCGACCAGTACGCCCACCCGCTCACCGTCGCGATCGGCCGCCGCGAGGATGTAGTCCGCGTAGAGCGAGCCGGTGCTGTAGTACTTGGTGCCGTTGAGCAGCCACCGATCACCGTCCTTGGTCAACCGCGTGCGGTAGTGGTCGACCGCGCCGACGCCCGGCTCGGTGATCGCATTGCCGACCAGCGTGCCCCCGGCCGCGGCGCGCAGCCAATGCGCACGATGCTCCCCCGGTTCGGCGAGCAACTGGTCCTCGACAAAGGAGAAGTGCACCCGCAGCGCCTGCGGCAGATTCGATTCGGCGGCGGCCAATTCGATGAGCAGCCGGAACAGCTGTCGCACCGTGACGCCGTAGCCGCCGAATTCGACCGGGACCCGCAGCGCACCGAATTTGGCCTCGCGCAGCCAGCCCACCTCCTCGAAGGGCAGCCGACGATCGATCTCGCGCTCGACCGCGCCCTGCGCAATGCGTTCGAAGATCGGACCGAAGATCGCATCCAGGTCGGAGTCTGTGGTGGATTTCGCGTCGATGGATGTCATCACCCCACGATCGCGCGGACCTACCGTCAGCTCACCAGTTATCCGCACTGCGATCGAAACACGCTGGTAGGGGTAAGAACCACGCAGATTTCAACCGGTGACAGCACTCGGCGACGCTGGCAGCATCGCGGTCATCCGTGCCTGAAAACGGCATCCGAACCGGCGAGGAGCAGTTGTCGATGTCACTGTCGTTCCATTGGTTTCTGCCCACCTACGGCGATTCGCGTGGCCTGATCGCCGGTGGTCACGGCACGTCGATGTCCGGTGACCGGCCGGCCTCGCTGCGCTACCTCAACCAAATCGGCGCGGCCGCCGAGGACAACGGTTTCGAGGCGGTCCTCACCCCGACCGGCGCGTGGTGCGAGGATGCCTGGCTGACCACCGCCATGCTCGTCGAAACCACCGAGACACTGAAGTTCCTGGTGGCGTTTCGCCCCGGCCTGGTCAGCCCGACGCTGGCCGCGCAGATGGCCGGGACCTACCAGCGCCACTCCCGCGGCCGCCTGCTACTGAATGTGGTGACCGGCGGCGAACCACACGAACAACAGGCCTACGGCGATTTCCTCGATAAGGAACAGCGTTACGCCCGCACCGCCGAATTCCTGCACGTGGTGCGCGAACTGTGGGAGTCTCGCGAGCCGATCAGCTTCGAGGGCACCCACATTCAGATCCGCGACGCCCTGCTCAACAACCATCCGGACCCGATCCCACCCGTCTTCTTCGGCGGCTCGTCCGGACCCGCCGGCCCCGTGGCGGCCCGCTATGCCGACACCTACCTCACCTGGGGCGAACCACCCGCCGCGGTGGGCAAGAAACTCGATTGGATCCGTGGTCTCGCCGCCGCCGAAGGCCGAGAGCTCGGCTACGGCCTACGCATTCACGTCATCAGCCGCGATACCTCCGAAGAGGCCTGGTCCGTCGCCGATCGACTGCTGTCCGGTCTCGACCCCGCCGAAATCGCCCGCGTGCAAACCAGTCTCGCGCGCAGCGAATCCGAAGGCCAGCGCCGAATGCTGGATCTGCACGGCGGCCGCACCGATCGTCTGGAGATCGCGCCGAACCTGTGGGCGGGCGTCGGTCTGGTCCGCGGCGGGGCCGGCACCGCGCTGGTCGGCTCACACGAAGAGGTCGCCGACCGCCTGATCGAGTACGCCGACCTCGGTATCACCCACTTCATCCTCTCCGGCTACCCGCACATAGAAGAGGCCTACTGGTTCGGCGAGGGGGTACTGCCCATCCTGGAACGTCGCGGCCAATGGACGCACCCCCACCGCACCGAATCCGCCCCTGTAGCAACCCCTTTCGCAACCGCGACGCACTAATCGCCATTTCGCGATGCGTCCCTGAACTATTCGGGCAAGATCGCGCGGGTAATTGTGGTGAGGGCATCTTGCAGGGCTCCTCCTGGTGGGGCTGGATTTCTCCGCACAAGTCTGCGAGATCGCCATCTCACCGGAGTCTCAGCACTGATCCGAACTCACCGGCGCGGAGGGCATTCGCTCGGAGCGGGCTCGCCGCGCAAACGTCCATCGATCCACCCGATCTCCCCGGGAAAGCCGGTGACCAGGGCGATGACGTGCTCGCCGGGTTCGGTGCGGTGTACCGCGGGGACGCCGCGCGTGCATTGGTTGCGGTAGAGATCGTCGCCGTTTTGCTGCGGGATCCAGATGTCGCTGGCGGCGTGATAGATGTAGAGCGGCGCACCCGATTTACGGTCGGACAGACTGAGCCGCCCGAAGATCCGATCAGCGATATCGCTGGTCAGCGGGTTACTGATATTGGCAGCGGCATCGATGGGAACGCCGACAACGCCGAGCGGGCCATTGCTGTCACCGCAGGTGTCCTTGATGGGTGAGGTCGCCAACCACTGCGCCAGATGATTCATATAGCCGAGAATCGCCGGATGCTCCCGGCCCATCGCCAGCGCCACTATCAGCAGAATGCCGGATGCGGAGTTGCCGTTGAAGCGGCTGGCGACCATGCGATAGTCGGTCACGAGTCCACCCATGGCCGCCCCGACCACCGCACCGGACAGTTCCGGCGCGTACTCGTCGAGCAGCATCGCGGCCCCATACGACGCGATCGCGCCACCGGAATACCCGGTTATCGCGAAGCGGCTGCCCGTGAACTCCGTCGGCACCACATTGCGCACCGCGCGAATGGAATCCAGCACCAGGTGCCCGGCGACCTTCGGTTCGGCGTAGGCCATCCACGGCCCCTCGTGATCGGGAATCAGCACCGCATAGCCGCGGCTGAGGCCCCACGCTGTGTTCGGCGGAAACAGATCACCCGCATTGAACTTGCTGTGCAATCCGTGCGCCATCGCGTAGCTCGGCGTGCAGCTGAGCCCGAGCGAATTGATCGGCACTGCGTTCACCAACACCGGCCGATCCCCCGGACCCGTCCATGCGGCGGCGGGAATCACCAAGGTCGCGGTGCCGAAGGATGGCACACCGGAGGCGTCCGTCGTGCGGAACTTCAGCAGGATGGCCCGCTGAATCGGCACGATCGCCAGCAGCGCGGAAGTCGCTGTCACATCTCGCGCCTCGACGATATCGCCGGGAGCGAGACGATCGAGCCCATCCGGCCACTCGTCGAACATCCGATCCCCCGACGGCGCGGACCGTACCGCTTGCCACAGCGCCGCCAAGTCCGCGGGCAACACACCCGACGGCGGTGACGCGGCGGGCGGGAACGATGGCGCGGGGATATGGGCATCGATCCACCGCTGCAGGTCGGACGGACCGGGCGACACCGGCGCGACCGGGGCTTCGGTCGGGTCGGCATGCGCGGGCACCGGCCCCACCAGCAGCGAGCAACCCAGCATGCTCGCGACGACGACAGCTCGCAGACTCGACATCTGCCACCTCCCGAATTCGACACCGCCCGACGAAGGCCAGACTATGTCGCAGCGGAACAACACCTCGGATCTGTTTGGACTTGTCACGACTGCGCCGGCCCGACACGCTGGCCGCACCCAAATTTCCGAAAATCACTGGCGCACAGGCAACCTCGAACGAACACCGGCCCTGCGGCCGCATCTGGTCCCCGGCTGTTCTCACAAACGCGGGTCAGCCGCGTATCGTTCTTGGTGGAGTGGTCCGCGATGACCTATGCCCCGGCACTAGGAAGCTCATGGACATCGTAAGAGCGCCGCAGCCGCAATACCGGCAGGCACGCTTCGCCGATATCGAAGATATCGCGGCCATCGAGGCCGAGGTATTCGCCGAGCCGTATCTGTTTCTGATGCTGCGACAGCTGTACGACCTGCACGGATCCGACTGGCTGGTCGCCGAGCTGGACGGCAGGGTGATCGGCTACGCGCTGACACTCCACAAGGCGGGCCGGGCCCTCCTGTTCACATTCGCGGTGCTCCAGCAGTACCAGGGCAAAGGATACGGTCGCGCCCTGCTCGACCACGTGCTGCAGCAGTGTCGGGCGGATGGGGCCGACGTGGTCTACCTGACGGTGCGCCCCGACAACCAGCCCGCGGCGGCCTTGTTCAAGCAGGCCGGGTTCGAATTCGTCGAACATGACGACCAGTATTTCGGACCAGGTGAACCACGAGGCATATTCGAGTACCGGTTGCGGAGCCGACACCTGGACTCCTGAGCCGCGGAATCAGCTGTCGAGCCATTGTTCGGCGGCACTTCCGATGCCATCGGTGCTGTGCTCGAACTTCGTTGCACTCCAATGCCATTGAGCCAGCAATACGTCGGTGGAAATACTCCGTCCCGGTTTGACACATCAACATCAGAATTTGCTCAAATCTCAACTAGAACCTGTTACAGTCTGCCGACTCGAGGCACTCTCCTACGCCTCACATCGGAAGGTTTCGCTCATGTACGACCGACGCCCCTCGGCCAACACCGGCGTTCGCCAAGGGATGAATCGCCGGAAATTCTTGGCGGGCACCGCAATTGCGGCCGGGGCCATGACGCTCAGCCCAGCCGCGTGGACCGCCAAGGCCTCGGCGGCCCCCATCGGCAACGGGGATCACGTGCCGAATCTGATCATCGGCAGCGGCTACGGCGGCGCGGTCGCCGCGCTGCGCTTGTGTCAGGCGGGCAAGCAGGTCGCGATGATCGAGATGGGCCAGAACTGGACCACACCCGGTTCGGACGGAAAAGTCTTCTGCACCATGCTCGATCCGGACGAGCGCTCGTATTGGTTCCGGACCAGGACCGAGCAGCCGGTCAACCATTTCGTCGGGGCCGATATCAACCGAGACATCAGCCCGAGCGACGCCGGTGTGCTCGATTCGGAGCATTTCGCGGCGACGCGGGTGTATCAGGGCCGCGGGGTGGGCGGCGGCTCACTGGTCAACGGCGGTATGGCTCCACTGCCGAAACAGGACTACTTCCAACAGATTCTGCCATCGGTCGACGCGACGACGATGTACTCCACGTACTTTCCCCGGGCGCAGGCCGCACTCGGGGTCAACAATGTCGACTCGGCCTGGTTCGAATCCGCGGAATGCTACAAATACGCGCGGGTCAGTCGCACAACCGCCAATAACGCAGGCTACACAACGACATTCGTGCCCAATGTCTACGACTTCAGCTATATGCAGAAGGAGCAGGCGAATACCGTCACCCGCTCGGCGCTTGGCGGTGAGGTGATCTATGGAAACAACTACGGAAAGCGCTCACTCGACAAGACCTATCTGGCGGTGGCCGCCGCAACCGGCAACCTGAGCATCTCCCCACTGCACAAGGTCACCAGCGTGGCACCGGCCGCGAGCGGCTACACGGTGGTCATCACGCAGATCGACGTGCTCGGCAATACGGTGGCGACCAAGACCGTCACCGCGGACAAGGTCTTCTTCGCGGCGGGCAGCGTCGGCACCAGCAAGCTGCTCGTCACGTTGAAGGCGCTGGGCAAGCTGCCCAACCTCGCCGATTCGGTCGGCGCCGGCTGGGGCAATAACGGCAATGTGATGGTCGGCCGGGCCGGACTGGATCTGACCGGCGCGGTCCAATCCGCGATTCCCTGCATGGGCATCGACAACTGGGCCGACGCGAACGGTCCGGTATTCGCCGAAATCGCCCCGTTCCCAACGAGTACCGAGAACGGCGTGAACCTCTATCTGGCGATCACCAAGAACCCCAACCGCGCCAAGTTCACCTACAACTCGTCCACCGGCGGGGTGGATCTATCCTGGCAGGCGTCGTACACCCAACCCTCGATCGATGCGGCGAAACGCGTCTTCGATGCCATCAATTCCAAGGCGGGCACGATTTACCGGACCGATCTGTTCGGCGTCTACAAGGTCTGGGGCGACGACTTCGTCTACCACCCCCTCGGCGGCTGCGTACTTGGACAGGCCACCGATAACTACGGCCGCCTCAACGGATACTCCGGGCTCTACGTCATCGACGGATCGCTGATTCCGGGCAACACCGGCGTCAATCCCTTCCTGACGATTACCGGCCTCGCGGAACGCAATATCGAAAAGATCATCGCCACCGACCTGGCATGACACTCGGCCGGTCCGTGCGGGGTCGGTCAGCGTTCTTCCCTGTCCGGATCGGTCCATGCGTCATCGATCGGCCAGCCCGCCGCCTGCAAATGCGCTCGGACGCGGGCGATATCGGATTCCAGTGGCATCTCATTGGTCAGTTTGGTGATGAGCACGCCGACATCGACCCGATCGGCCGGTATGGCGCCCTGCTCGATCAGGGCGTCCGCGACCTGCCGCACATCCGCTTCGGGCAGGCGCCGCGAGAGCAGGGCCAGCAACGGCACATAGTCCGGATCCGGCACGCCGTGCGGATATCCGGCGCGCAGCCACGCGACGATTCTGGTGAGGAGATCGGATAGAGCCATAGGAGGTATCAGGCGTCGGAGGGGTGTGCCAGCGGCCACCCCACGGCGGCGAGCCGGGCCGCGACCCGATTCACATCATCCTCGCCCGGCTTCTCGTGCGCGAGTTTTCCGATTGCGTCCTGGACCTGCCCACGGTCGATCACGCCATCGGTATCCGCTGCGATCAACTGTTCGACAACCTCACCGACCTCGTCCTCGGTCAGCTTGCGGTGCAACACGGCGAACAATGCGACGTAGTCCTCGGGCGGGACGCCGTGCGGATACCCGGCACGCAGCCAGTTCAGAACCGATCCGAGGATGGATGCTTTGGATGTCATGAGTTCATTTCTTGGGAGGTTTGGCGCCGAACAGCTGGATGTCGAAGGTGTGGCTGATGAAATCCTTTGCGATATAAAGAATTCCGAGCACCACCGCAACGATGACAATCGCGAAGCAGAGGTACGCGACGACTTGCGCGACTTGGTTGCGCGCACCGGCGCCATCAGCGGTGGCGGGCTCCAACGACCAGAGCCGAATCCCGGTCGCGAAGATCACCGGTAATCCGGTCCCCAGCAGAACGGCGATCAGAGTCACCTCGCCCAGCGACTTGGCGATAGCGGTGAACGTATCCATGAATCCAACCTCCTCAGACCGACGCGCCGGCCTTGGCCTCGACGTTGGACGCAGGCGTGAGCCCACCCTCCCATTCGTCATTGACATTGCTGGTGTCGACCGGATCGCGCCGCGACCGCAGGTACATGTAGGCCGACATCGCGATCAGAATCGCGAAGTCGATGAGCACCCCGCCCAGGCCGCCGACCAGATCGGCGATCCACCAGCACACCGCGCCGACCAGACCCGCGAGCGGGAGCGTGAACAACCACGCGACAACCATCCGGCCCATAACACCCCAGCGCACCCCCGCGCCCGGCTTGCCGAGCCCGGTACCCAGGATCGAACCGGTCGCGGTCTGCGTCGTCGAGAGCGGAAGTCCGAACTGCGCCGACGTGAGAATAATCGCAGCCGAGGATGATTCAGCCGCGAATCCCTGCGGCGGATCGAGCTCGACCAAACCCTTGCCCAGGGTGCGGATAATGCGCCAGCCGCCCAGGTAGGTGCCCGCGGCGATCGCCACCGCACAACAGATCTTGACCCACAACGGAATCGAGTCGCTATTGGTGAACGTGCCGTGCGCGACGAGCGCCATGAAGATGACGCCCATCGTCTTCTGCGCGTCATTCGTACCGTGCGCGAGCGAGACGAGCGCGGCGGATCCGATCTGCCCCCAACGGAACCCGTCGTTGACCTTCTTCTCGACCGATCGACGCGTCAGCCGGTAGACCAGGAACGTGCCGAGCCCGGCCACGAGTGCGGCAACGAACGGCGCCAACAGCGCGGGCACCAGGATCTTGCTGATCAGACCCGTCTTCTCATTCCCGGTCCAGATCACGCCACTGGTGCCGAGCGCAGCCACCGCCGCACCGATGAGACCGCCGAACAGCGCATGCGAGGAACTCGACGGAATGCCGAACAGCCAGGTGAACAGATTCCAGAGAATCCCACCGACCAGACCGGCGAACACAATGTGCAGCAACTCCATGTGGTGCACATTGCCGATATTCAGCAGCCCACCCGACACCGTCTTGGCAACCTCGACCGACAGGAAGGCTCCGACCAGGTTGAGCACGGCCGACATACCGACCGCTACCCGCGGGCTGAGCGCACCGGTAGCGATCGAAGTCGCCATAGCATTGGCGGTATCGTGAAACCCGTTGGTGAAATCGAAGGCCAACGCGGTCACTATCACGATCAAAAGCACGATCAGTTCAGCGCTCACCCAGCCATTTTCATGCGCGCGCAGCCCACCTGCTACAACAGGGCGATCTGTTCACCCACTATTTAGCCGACCACAAGAAGCCGGACAGGTGCCACCACCGATCGGGCCGTCCGCGGGTGCGCGATAACGACGACGGGTTCACCTGCCTCGGCGTGCCGGACGGCAGGTGCCATGCGCCATCCTCGAAGCCACCGCTGTGCCGCTGCCCGAACAGGACTTGGCTGCGGCGGAGGGGCTGTCGTATACGACGCGGATCACGTTGCGGTGCGGACCTTTTGGACGGCGGAGTCGAAGAGGCTTTCGAAGGTTTCGTTGTCCGACTTTCCGGTCAGGTTCTCCGCGTGCATGGCGATCGTCATGTCACCGATGACGGCGTAGGCGGTGTAGGAGCTGGTCGTGACCGGGTTACCGATGACATCGGAACGGGAGGTCGTGTGGTAGGCGATGGCGCCGATTCCGTTGAGTTCACCTGGCAGCGGCAGAGTTTCGATGGTCACCGTGGTGTTGGTGAGCTGTTTGCCCACTACCGAGGTGGTCAGGGTCATCTGCTGGCATCGGTTGGTGATATCGGCGATCTTGCCGAGGTCGGCGGTGGTGTCGGAAATGAGGCCGAACGGAGCGCGCACATGCGGCTATCGTGTGACGTCGCCCCAGATCAGTTTGGCGAGTTGGTCGCGGTCGGCGGCGTCGAGTTTGGTGCAGGCCCGGTAGATGTGGCCTTCGACGGTGCGTACCGAGACGAACAGCCGCTCGGCGATCTGGCGATTGGACAGCCCGCGCGCGATGAGGGCGGTGATCTCGCGTTCGCGGTCGGTGATCGGCAAGGGGTGGGCCGCGGACGCGATGGCGGGGGTGGTCGCTCCGTCGCACCGGGCGGCGAGGTCAAGGGCGCGGGCCGCGGCTTGGGCGCTGAGCCGACGTTGGCCTGCGTGGTCATGAATCGGTACCGCTTGCGCGGCGGCGTCGGCGGCTGCCAGTAGCAGTCCGGCGCTTTCGAATTCGACACTTACCGCGGAAAGCGCGTGTGTGTCGGAGTTTTCGAAGGCGGCGGCGTGGCGGGCGTAGATCGCCACTACCGGCCCTTGCACGCGGTCGGCCAGGGCGGCCAGTCGTGCCGCGAGGGTTCGGTCGCCGAATCGGGTGGCGTGGTGCAGGGCTTCGGCTTCCAATGCGTACTGGCCCGCGGTGTGGGCGATGGCTGCTGCCTGGCGAGCGAGTTCGACCGCGGAATGCTGACTGCCGGAGCCCGCCGCCAGCCATGCGCGGGCGATCATGCGTTGCGGTTCATGCAGGGCCAGGTGCGGTCCGGTGTATTCTTCGGCCTCGCCGAGGACCCGTTCGGCTTGTTGGGAGTCGCCCAGCGCGGCATAGGCGCGGGCCAGAATCAGCTGCGCAGGCAGTTTCCAGGGTAGTGAGGTTTCGGCGTTGAGTGCGGCGAGGGCTTGTTCGAATGAGGTGATCGCCTCGCGGAAGCGGCCACGGTAGGTGGCTACGACACCGCCCGCGATTTTGGCGATTGCCCAACCGAGAAACTGTGCGGAGGAGGAGAACTCGCTGTATTCGGTGGCCCGCTGATCGGCGAGGTCGAGTTCGCCGATGATTGTCAGTGACAGTACGTCGCCGTAGCGCACCATGACCCGGATCATGCCGTCGGTGTTTTTCTGCTGTGCCCGGCTGCGGGCGGCAATCGGTGCGAAGTCGGCGCCGCGACCGGCGACCGGCATCGCCAGGCCGAGGGCGAACGCGGCCCAGTCGACAGCTTGTTTCGGGGAACTCGCATCGGCGAGAACAGATTCGGCGCCCTCGATGCCGACAGCGATCTTGTTCTCGTGTATCGCCATGGTCGCGTTCACGGCATCGATGATGAGGCGCAGCGCGGGATGCTCGACTCGGTCGCCGAGCAGATCCATAATTTCATGGCCGCGTTCGACATCACCCACACACCAGAACAGCAGACTGGCCCGCGGAACACCCCATTGGACGAGTTGAAGTTGATCGAGGCGGTCGGGATCGAAGTCGGCGAGGATCTTGTCGGCTTCCTGTGGTCGGCCCTGCCACAGCAGCGCGCGGGAGAGTACTTCGGCCGCGGGCAGCCCGCCGCCGCGCTCGCATGCGGCGGCCGCGAGTCGTTCGCCCAGCGGCAGATTGGACAGGGCGACAGCGTCTTTGGCGGCGGTGATCAACAGGTCGTTGTCGATGGGCTGGGCGCTGTCGATACACAGTTGTGCCAGTCTGATGCGATGGGCAGCGGTACTCAGATCCTGCTCGCGCAACCGCTCGACGATGCGGCCCCGCCGCTTGCGTGCAGCGGCGGTGCCGATTCGGCGGCGCACCACGTCACCGAGCAGCGGGTGGCTGAAGCAGGCGCTGACAGACCAGCCGTCGCGGCTGGTGCGTATCAGGCCGGAGATCTCGGCGGCATCCACGGCGTCCTCGCCCACGAGGTCGGTGAGGATGTCGATGTCGAGTGGCTCATAGAGGGCCAGCATCTTCAAGGTCTCCAGGACCGGCTCGCCCACGCGGGCGAGCCTGCCGTCGAGCAGATCCACCAGCCCGGCGGGCACCGCGGCGGGTCCGCGTAGTTGCCAGACCCCGTTGACTTCGGTCAGGGTGCCCGCCTCGACGGCACCTTCGACCATATTGCGCAGGAAGAGCGGGTTTCCGCCCGATGACTCCCACATGACGTCGGCGCTGAGGCCTTCCAGCGTGCCACTCAGGACGGTCTCGACGAGAGCGACGCACTGCCGTTTGGTCAGTGGTTCCAGCTCGACGCGTTCGAGGTAGCCGTCCTTCCACAGGGAAGTGACCGCATCGGGTACGGGTTCGCCGGAGCGGACGGTGGCCACGATAGGAGCGGCGCGGTCGACGGCGATCTGGTGCAGCAGGGTCGCGGAGAGCTGGTCGAGCAGGTACGCGTCGTCGACGCCGATCACGGTGTTTTGTTGGACGAGTAGGTTTTCCCTGGCCGAGCTGAGCAGCGCGATGGGATCGCGAGACGCGGTCGGGGCGACCCACGGCGCGAATACACCCAGGGGGATAGCTTGGGAAGACTCGGTACAAGCCGCCCACCGGACCGGAGTGCCCAGTGCCGAGGTCACGAGCCGGGCCAGGGTGGTCTTGCCGACCCCGGCGGCGCCGACGAGTACAACACCGCCGACATCGCCGCTCGTCAACGCCGTGCGAACGGCCTCGTATTCGACGGGACGATCGAGTAGTTGCCAGCGCTCCCCCATGAGCAACAATTCTAGATCTTGCCCGCCGGTGCTGCGACGGGTTTTCGCTGGCGAGCGCACTGCCTCGGTACCCGCCCGGACTCCTGCCGCCGATGGCGCGGGCGGCGCGGTGGTCATTGCGGAAGCTGGTCGGGGGTGGGTTCGAGGCGGGGGGCGTTGTTGACGTTGTGACGGTAGTTGCTGGATGCTTCGTACACGCGCTGCTTGAGCCGGTTGATCGATCCCAGTGGCCGGTGGGCATCCAGACCACGCCAGGAATTGAACGACAACACGTCGTCACCGAAGGCGCGCCGTTGCGGGGTATAGGGGTCCTGGCGGTCGAAGCGGATGGTCGCTACCGTCCGGTGTGGCGATTCGGCTTCGGGCCATTCGACGGTGGCGTCCTCGATCGGCATGGTATCGAGGTCGGTGCACAACTGCACGCGCAGCTCGTATTCGGCGCCGTGGCAGGCGAAGAAGTCGACGACCATCTCCTGGTGGGCGTTGATTCCGGCGTCGTGGCCCACCGGTTGACCCGTCAGGGCGCTGACTTCCGGCGAAACCGGGGTGTAGAGGATCTTGGCGATGTAGTCGCCGTAGCGCAGGGGCGCCGAGGAATAGAACGTTTCGCCCAGGATGTGGGTGTTGGGCCGGACGAACACGCCCAGGTTGGGTGGCAGGGGACGTCCGATACGTCGCAACACGTGCGCGTCGAGCGCGGAAAGGACGGTACTGCCCGTGTGCAGGACCGGATCGGGCAACCGGGCCAGCACCCACGCGGTGGGCATGCCCTGGGTGTAGTAGGCGTGGGCGTCGGCGAACAGGAATTCACGGTGGGTGACCATGATGAAGTCCTGGGTGGTGGCCTGGTCGCCGGGCAGTGCGCGCGGCCCGTTCACCCCGAGTACCTTGATTCCCAGCCCGCGCACGCCGCGCAACTGGTCGCTGCGGATTACGCCGGAGGTACTCGACAGCCGGGCAACGACCGGATAGGTGGCCGGAGTGGCGAACAAGCCCTGGGCCAGTTCGGGTGGCAGGCCGGGGTGAACGGTGAGTTCACCGCGCAGGATGCCGTGACTCTTGGCGTGCGCGTCGCGCAGTCCGTGCTTGTGCACGCGATAGGCGCGTTCGTTGTTGCTGCGCAGCACCGCGATGATCCGATCGATGTCGCGCTCTTCGTCGGGTCGCGGCCGTTCGAGGTCGTCGCGGTAGCGAAGATAGGAGCGGGTGGTCGTGGGTGGTGCGGTCAGGTCGGTCATCGCGGTCGTTTCCTTTCCTGCTCACGCAGCGGGGGCGATGCTGCGCCACGGAGCGAACGGGTTGGCGACACCGTCGAGCGCGGGCGCCAAAGTGGGAAAGTGACGCAGCAGGACGCTGCGCATGGTGTTGTCGCGTACCCACGCCATGCCTGCCTCGGTGTAGATCTCGGGACGGAAGTCGGTGGTGAAGAACCGGTCACCCGACAACCGCCGCGAGGCCATCAGTACGAACACGCGGAATGCGGTGTCGCTGAAACCGAATCCGGGTGGTTTGGGCTCGGCGTAGAGACCGACCATGAGATCGACATCTTCCACATCGCCGTAGACCTGCTCGAGTTCACGCGCCCATACCGCGTTGTCGGTCAACTCGTCGAACGAGGTGGCAGGTGGCAGGCGCAGTTGGCGGCGGAACTCGTTGTATCGCGGTACTCCTCGTTCTCGGACCCGCAGGATGTCCACGGTCGCGAGATCCATCAGCGGATGGCCCGGGCGGGCGAGCTTCTGCAGGTGGACCGGATAGTTGTGCAGGGTCAGCGCACCGGGGTTCGCGCGGCCGAACGAGTAGAACAATGCATCCATCGGTGTCTCGGCCAGACGCTCGCGGATGTGGGCGACCCCCAGATCGGGTAGCTGATGCTCGGCGACGACACTGTCGTCGGCCAGGCTGCGGACCACGAAGTCGTCGGGGATCAGGGGATGCATCCGGTACACGGCGACGAACTCCTCGGTCAGCGAATACGGGACGCCGTGGTCGTCGGTGGCGGATCCGGGTATGCCGCACAACACTTCGTTGCCGCTGATGCGACCGAACCGGCGAGCGATCCGCTCCCCGAGGACGCCGAACCAATTGGCGCGCATGGCGGCGACGGTGGTCGGGTGGGCGATGATGGCCGGTGTCCAGTCGATGGTGTGGATCTTGGCGATCAATGCCGAGTTGACCAGACGGGCGGTGTCATAAAGCTGCTCGTCGCTCATATCGGGGTAACGGCGGGCCAGGCGCTCGCAGATCGCGTTGTGTTCGCGCATGAACAGTGAATGCAACAGAGCGAGTCCGACCCAGGCGTTGGCCGCTGGGCCGGACAGATCCAGCAGACCTTCCACATCCAGCGGCGGTAGTCCCAATTCGTCGACCTGGAGTCGCCCCTTCTCCCTGGTCCGTAGCGCTGCGGCGAATTTCGGTGTGCTGCCGTAGATCTGGGAGGCATCCCACCAGTGGGATTCCTGGGTCGTGTAAGTCGGGGGGCCGCCGGATTCGGGGCTCGGGACCGTGGGGGTGCGCGGGATCGTCATGGGCGGCACCGGCCACGGATCCAGGTCGGTCAGCGGAATCGTCCAGGGCTCGGTATCGCTGTCGCCGTGGCTGAGCCAATCGTGGACCTCGAACTGAATCCAGGCCGCCGCCAGCAGATTCAACGTGGTCGCCAGCTGAAATCGGTCGCGGGTCAACAGATCTCGACTGATGAGCCGCGGGTTGGGTTCCATTATCCGGTCGGAATCTTCTGGGTAGGTGTACTCCAGCGGGATGTTGCGACCGAACCGGCAGCCGACCGACCCCGTGCGGGGCTCGGCGAGAGTGTTGTAGGTCCCGTCGACGGTTCGTGCGCGCAGGTGCTCGCCGACAGCAGACCCGTCGGCCGGCAACGGTCCGTCCGGATGAGGACCGGTATCGAAGAGATTCTGGGCGCGCAGGCGGCTGCGCAAGCCGACGAGGACGGCCAACCCCAGCGGCGTGGGCAATCTGAACCAGCCCACGCCGCGATCGAGCGCCTCGGCGGCCGCGACCAACAGCCGGGTGACGGGCGGCAGGCGACGCGACGACGGTGGATTGGTCACCGGCGGTGGAATTGTCGACTTTTCGCTGACCATGACGAACCTCCGCGTAGCTGGCGCGAGCTGCGACGCGCCAAGATCGAATTCGAATGCCAGTCTTCGGGGCGACCGGACACCAGTCGCGAGTAGTCGACTACGCCAAACCCGATCGCCGCAGCAGAAGTGCCGATCCTTCATGACCGCGACACTTTTCTGTAGCTACGCCTACCGCCGGGCGAGCCGTTCGGTTCCGAGCAATCCGGGCTCTTACTCCCCCGTACGCCGCCGACATCGCGCGGCAGCGAATGCCGACGCACGCAATCGGGTAGCGCGGTACGCGCGCCGACCGGCCCCGGTTGGACAACGCTGTCTTCGATGGTGCTGCCGGACAGCGGGAGGATCCGCGGCAACTGCGAGAAAGGGGCGCTCGAGTGATCACTCCGATCGAAATCAAGGTCAACCTCGACGGCGACGTCGCGGAGGCACTGAGCCGGCTGGAGTGCACGGGCCGGTCGGCGATCGAGCGTCGCATCTGGTTCGCCGAGCCCCGTCCCAACGGCTTCCACACTGCGCCGACACTGCTGTCGAGCCGAATCGTCATCCGGCTACGCAGCGGCGAGACCGACGACCTGACCGTCAAACTGCGTCCCTGCTTGCCATCGCAATTGGTCGGCAGATGGACCACCTCCTTCACCGACGATGCACTGCGGTACCGCATCGAAGAAGACTGGAACGCGCAACGCCGCGTCCTGTCCGCCTCGGCAGTCAGTGACCGACCGGCCGGATCACTGCGCGAAGCGACAGTGCTCGGCGCCGACGTCAACACCGTCCTGGACACCGCCCAGCGCCAACTCCTGGTGAGCTGCACACCTCCGGGGGTAGCAGTCGACTGCCTCCTGGCCATGGGCCCCATCGCGTCGACCAAATGGACGAAGGTGCGCGTGGGCGATCTGCACGTCGATGCCGAACGCTGGACCATCGCCGACCTCGACCTGCTCGAGCTGTCTCTGAGAGTCACTCCCGAACACGGTGAGTCACACGCCGAGGTGCGAAACCGGGCCCTTCACCGGCAACGCAAATTCGAGGCCGCAGTACGTCGATGTGGTCTGCACATCGCGACCGGCGAAACCAAGACCCAGCAGGTGCTCGCCGCATTGACAGCGCGATCGATCCGCCGGTGATCCCTTGGTCGGACAAACCTATCGGAGCCACCGCCACGTCCGCCGGGCTGTGGAACTGCGGCGGATCGAACTGGCGAAATAGGCTGCCCCAGTCCTCTGGGAGAACTGCGGTGTCCCAGCCTTGCCACTGGTGAGCTTCGGGAACAGGAATTCGGCGCACCGGCGCGATACCGGAACGTCGGCCGGACCCTGCTGAATCCGCTGTGCGAGTTGGAATAAAATTCGCGGGGATGGAGTAGCTGAATACCCTAGCCCGACATTGCAACTCAGCGGACGATGGCTTTGCGCAGGAACAGATTCACACTCACATAACGAAGCCCGACGGCGATCGGGCACCTTCCGGGAATTCGATGTGGCATTCCCATAATGTTCCGTGACCACGACAACGACGACGTGGCTGCTCCACTCCGCCCAACGCCCTTACCCACAGAATCCACACGACCGCGGTCTGCACCCGGCCGGACCGCCCAGCATCGACAATTGCGTATCGACTGCCGGAATTTTCGATACGAGTTCACGAGAGCGCTTTCGTCCTCTGCATAAACGCATCAGAGGCTCAACTGGGTCGAAGAAGATTTCCGCTCTGCGAACTGGAATGGGGGGCGGTCCGTCGAGTACCGCTTGGTGTGCCGATCCGTCAGCACGTGGCGGGTGCGGGCTCGCCGAGAATCCGGGCGTTCAGCCAGGCCAGCACCCCGGGGGCACCGATCACCGCGGCCGACAGATGCTCGAACGCGGGCACTTGCAGCGTCTGCACATGCACCCCGGCCGCGCACCAGCGGCTGTCGACATGGTCGATCGCTTCGATCGGAATCAGGGGATCGGTCGGCGAATGCCATTCGAACACCGGTATTTCCGGCACCCGATCGTAGAATTCCAGACTGTTCTCCCGCAGCACCGTTCGAGCTTCAGGGAGGGCAGCAGTCGGGGTGCTGGCGAGGTATTCGCGGGCGCTGCCGCCGACCCCGGTGACGAGGATCTGGTTGGTGCAACTGTTGGCCATGGCGTCCCGGACTGCCAACCCGCGCTTGTTGAGATACCTGCTGACCGGCATCCGCTGCGGGTACTCCCGCTCCAGGCCGATCGCCGCCGCCATGGCCAGGCCGAAGGCCGGATGCGTCTCCATGCCCACCGCCTCCGCCATTATCTCCATGTTCATCGGAGCGCCGCCGATGGCCGCGCCCGCAAGCTCCAGTTCCGGGGCGTACGACGGCTGCAGCGCAGCTGCCCATCCGGTGGCCATGCCGCCGCCGGAGTAACCGGCCAGCACCACCCGGCTGTGCTGCACAGCGAGTTCGGGCAGCCGTTTCACCGCGCGGACACCGTCCAATACGATCTGGCCGCCCAAACGCGCAGCGCCGAAAGCGAAGTTCGGGCCGAGATGATCCGGCAGCGCGACACTCCAGCCCTGCGCCAGCGCCGCGTTCAAAATCGATGCCGTCGCCACCAGATTCGGATCGCCGGTGTACAGCTGGTGCGATACCGCGCAGGCCGTGCCGAGCGCATTGATGAAGTGCTGATACGACAGCAGCGGCCCGTCGGGCTGATGGCCGAAGGGGGTAAGGATCGTGGTGGTCGCCGCGATCGGCGCGCCCTGAGAGTTGGTGGACCGGAATGAGACCAGCGTGACGGTGGCGCCGGGGAAGAGGATCACGGGCGGCAGCGTCCGCACGTCGAGTACATCACCAGGCCGGTGCGCCGCCAGATCCGCCGGTGCTGCGAAGAACGGGTCAGGATCGGGCTGCGGATACAACGGTTCTGCGGTTGCCGTCGTCGCCAGCAGCAGCCCGAGTGCCACGCTGCCGAGCGCACTCAGGATTCGTAGTGAACCACTGTGCCTGCTGCGGAGAAAGCGAAGAAACCGACGAGTCACGACCATGACCTCCATGGGTAGTTCACGGCATTCGTTTGACCAGCAAGTCCGAGCTCACATGCGACCTTATCGGCAAACTTTCAGCGATACGCTGAAAATAGCCGATGCGCTGGGAAAATAGCATCGTGAACTCGATGTAGGCAAACATCAGCGTCGATGCAGCGCACACGTCGGGATCGTGGACCACGACAGCCATTCGGGCAGCCGGGACCTTTCCGCTCGGTCCATCGCCGCCGGCACACGCCGGAAGTCGGGGAATCGCCGGGCTGACGGCTCGGGTGCGATGGTGGTCGAGGATTAGTTGAGAACACAAGCGCGCCAACGCAATTCTGCGCCGTGCTCACCGAACTCGGTGTCCGGACCGCGTTCACCATCGGTGGGAAGGGTCGGGAAATGGTCCTCAACGAGTATTGGAATACCGCCTAACCAAGAAAATCAACTGCTCGGAATTTGCGTGAACCGATGATCTGCCACCCCGTACCGCGGTCGACCATGCACACCGATGCCAACACATCCCCGGGAGGTGCAATGAGCGCCGGAGCATCCTACGAGCCGGACGTGCACCTCCGAATCAACCTGCGCGGAGTGATCTTGGACTTCATAGCGCGGGCCAGCGCCGCCGAGCAGTTCATCGAGGACCACAAGACCCACCACTATGTCGACGCTGTTTCGGTAGTCCCGGGCGACGCGCGCGGCCTCCCACGGCTCCCCAACGAGGAGTTATATGTCGGGCCGTAGTACCGGCTGGCCCGCGGGCTCCTGTTCGGTATGGTTGCCGGACCGACCTGATCGATCGCACGTCGGCCCCGGGGGTCAGCAAGGAGTTCGTCGTGGTTACGCCACATCAACCCGAATCGTTTCCACCGCAAGGGAATTACCCCAATCCGCAAGGGTACCCGTATCCGCAGCAGCGGCCGCAGTATCCGCCGCCCGGGTTCGGTGCACCGCCGCGGGCGGGCGCCTCACCGCTGGACTGGGTCACCGCGGGGCTGCTCGTACTGTCCGCGATTCTGACGGGAATCTGGGAATTCACCAACGACTACCTCGATTTCGGTGACCATATCCCGTTCCTGCTCACCGCAGCGATCGCCGTGGTGGCGGCCATTATCCTAGTGACCGGTGCCGGTGCCAAGAACGGCGCTTTCCGTGCACTCGCCGCCGTCGCCGCGGGTGCGCTCTTCGCCCCAGCTCTCTCGTTCGTGGTCAGCATGGCGCAGCACTCGGAGTACGCCGAGGCCAAAGATTTCGCCCTCGGCATCCCGGCCGCGCTCCTCGCCCTGGGCGCGTCGGTGACGGCAATCGTCGCGTCGGCCCGATCGTCTGCGCCGCGCACCCCGACCCCGCCGCAGTGGCAGCAACCACCCGCCCAACAACCACCCGGCCAATACCCGCAGCACCAGTACCCACCGCACTCTTCCTGGCCGCCGAGGTAGTCCAATACCCCGCGCGCACATGCGGATTCAGCCCGTACCGTCTTTGCCACGTCATGGCAGTACGCCGCGTGGGGGTTGGTGGGCTCCGCCGCCAACAGCGGTGTTGTTTTCCTGGAGGCCAGCCGCCGCGCGAAAGGATGGCCGTGGGTTCCGTCCTCGCGGACCGGGTGGCGGGGTTTATCTGGTGTCGATACTCATCCAGCTCGCTGTAGCCACGGCGACTACCGCGGCTCTCGCGACCACATTGATCGTGTCGAGCGGCATGGTCGCCTTCGGAGTCGGTGCGGGTGCGCCGGTTGTGGTGAAAAAGCTTGCGGCATACGCGGAGTCGTTATTGCCCGGACGGGACGAAGGAGGATCGAAGTGACGGTCTTGCGCGGCAACAGGGTGGGCCGACGGCTCCTTGCCGCGTTGTCCGGCTCCACCCCCGCTTTCACCCGTGAGGGTCGTAACAGGCAGTCGACGCGATAGCGGCCGCCGTGTGCTGTCGACGTTGGCTGGTTCCTCCACCGCGTTCACCGCGGAACCTCTCGACGAGATTCGGCGCTAACCGATCGGTAGCGCGGTCAGGATCGGGTCGTAGGCCCAGTTCAGCATGCGCTCGGCATCGTTCTTCGCGACGACACCACTGCCGGGCGAGCTGTGCAGGACCACACCGATCAGCGGTATTCCCGCCCGCACCGACTCGAACAGCAGGCAGGCTCCCGCGGCGTCGGTGGATCCGGTTTTGATGCCGATAGTGCCTGGATAGTCGCGCAGCAGCAGGTTCGTGGTCTGCCAGAAGTGATCGCGATTGCCCGGGCCGGCGGGCAGGTGATAGCTCCGCGCCCCGGCCACCTCGCGGAACACCGGCAGGTTCATCGCGCGCAGACCAACGGCCACCAAGTCCGCAGGCGTGGAGTATGTGGAGTCGTCGGTAGGGGCGGGCAGCCCGCTGGGGTCGGTGAATTGCGTACCCACCAGGCCCATTTGACGCGCGGTGTCGTTCATTTTGGCGATGAAGCCGTCTTGGCCGGGCCCGTAGGCCTCGGCAAGGGTATAGGCGGCGTCACAGCCTGACGGAAGCATCATCGCGTACAGGAGCTGTCGCGTGGCGAGCACCTCGCCGGGGACCAGGCCTGCGCTACTTCCGTCGTACCTGGTGCAGTAGGCAATGCTTTCTTGCGGCACGGTAGTGGTCCGGTCGAGGTCACCGGCATTGATCACGACCAGCGCCGTCATCACCTTCGCGATGCTTGCAATCGGGACCGGCGTGTTCGGCTGTCGCGACCACAGCATCGTGCCGGTGATTCCGTCTGCCAGTGCTGCGCCCGAGGCCTGCACTCCGTCCGGCTCGGAAGTCAGCCAGGGCAACTGAATATGAGCGTCGCTCGCGGCGGGCGCGACAGCGACGCTATGACCGGCTGCCACGACCAGCGCCACGGCGACGGCATTCTGCAACAATCGGGCAAATTTTGGCATGGCCACATTCTGCCGTTCAACCCCGTCGACCAGTGGGATTTCACCGACCGGATTACCCGCGCCTCCAGCGACAGCGTACAACCGGCTAATCCGCGACGATTCCGGGATCCAACCGATCCGACATCGGCGTCCATCCGAACAGCTCCCGCAGCAACCGCTGCGTCTCGAGACGATCGGCCGGCGACCGCGCCGAATACAGGAACTCCAATTCCGCGACCGGACAGGTCGCTATCACTCCAGCGGCCAACCTCGGCGATGGATTTCCCTGACGCCTCGTGGGGTAAGTCACGCTGACATTGTCACCGTCAGGTCATACGTCGCAGAGCGAGCCGCGTCCTACGTGGCGGGACGGAGTTGGACGCAGCATTCGCCGGCTTTCGGCGCCAGCTCCGCGGTGACCGTGTCGGCCTGCAGACCGGTGAGCACACCGGCGATATAGGCGTGGTTGAGTCCGCAGACCAGTTCGGGCGCCTGCGCGGCCAACGGGTGGAATGGGCAGTTGCGCAGCCGTATGCAGTCCGGCATGGCGCGGGCGGGTTCGAATCCGTGCTCGGCGAGCAACGCGTGGAGCAGGGTGAGCGCGCGTTCGGCACCGAGCCGCCCGGGCCGCAAGCGCTCCCGCATGGCCGCTCCGATGCCCACACCACGCTCGGCGGCGACCCGTTGCGCGGCGACTCGAGCGGTCTCGTCGGAAGTCTCGGTGAGTACCGCGCCGATCAGGATGTCGGCCAGCACCTCATGGCGGCGTTCGGGGATATTCACCCGGACTTCGGTATCGGTGGGCTCGTACACCTTCGGCGCCCGCCCGACCCGCCGGATCCCACCGACCTGTTCGTAACGGGCTTGCAGCAGTCCGGCGTCGACAAGCTTATCGAGGTGGAATGCGGCCAGCTTCCGTGAGATTCCGACCTCCTCGGCCGCTTCGTCGCGGGTGACCGGGCGCCCGGCAGCGCGGATGAACCAGTACATGCCGCGACGCAGCTCATCCTCCAGCGCGGCCACCGCGCCGATCGCCAATTCACTGGTCACACGACCACAATAACGCCGACTGTGTTGGATGAAACGCGTTGGTTACCCGCTCAGCGAGGCGACTTGACCGACCCAAGCAATAACACCAATAATCTTTGGTGTAACTATCGGGAGGATGCCATGACCAGTGACATGCAGCAAGCCAAACAGCCGGTCAGTGTCGCGCTGGCTGGACCGTACGGGCATCCGTTCCACCCGATCCTGGTCACCGTGCCGATCGGCGCTTGGGTGGCAAGCATCGTGTTCGATATCGCCTCTCATGTCGTCGACGACCCGGCCTTTCCTGCCCACGCAGCGGAATGGCTGATCGCTATCGGTGTCCTCGGGGCGCTGGCCGCAGCCATGGTCGGCTTCCTGGACCTGTTCGCCATCCCGACCGGCACCCCGGCATTCCGGACTGGACTGGTGCACATGAGCCTCAACCTGGCCGTCACCATTGCCTACGCACTCAACTTCTGGTGGCGCAGCTCCGGCAACGGCCCGCGTGGCGTCGTCCCCGCCGGGCCCTTGGCGCTGTCGATCCTGACCTTGGCCGCACTGGCGGTGTCGGGCTACCTCGGCGGCAAACTCGCCTACCGCTACGGCGTGCGGGTCGCCGACGAAAAAACCCAAGCCACCGGCTACCGACGCTGAACCCTTATCACCCGTCAGGAGACATCATGGGTATCGCAGCATTGATCCTCTGGCTGCTCACCGCCGTAGGTGGGTTCGTCCTGCTCGGCACCTGGATCGCCAAAGGCGGTACACGCCAACCGGGTGCAAGCCACCTGCCCGTACCGGTCCTATTCGGACATTTCGCGCTCGCCGTCACCGGGCTGGTCGTGTGGATCGCCTACCTCGCCCTCGACAACGACGCCCTTGCCTGGGTCGCATTCGCACTGCTGATTCCAGTGGCACTGCTGGGATTCGTCATGCTGCTGCGGTGGCTGCCCGTCTACCGAGCACGCACCGAAACCGCGGCTACCACAAACCCCGAACCGGCCGAGAAACACTTCCCGGTGGCCGTCGTCGGCGGCCACGGCGTCCTTGCCGTCGCCACCGTGATCCTCGTATTACTGACCGCCCTCGGCGTCGGCGGGAACTGAGCATCGTGTCCCAGCCCGCGCTACGAGTAGTCCACGACCCCGCCAACACCGTCGACCTGGCCGCCGCCGAGCTCGCCGCCCGGGACTTCCTGACCGCGCTCGGCGTCGGCCTCGACGACGCACACCTACACGCCACCCCCGGACGGATGGCCCGCGCCTACGCCGAACTGTTCACCCCACGCCCGTTCGATCTGACCACCTTCCCCAACGACGAAGGCTACGACGAACTCGTACTCGCCCGCCGCATCCCGCTGCGATCGGTCTGCGAACATCACCTGCTACCTTTCGTCGGCGTCGCCCACGTCGGCTACCTACCCGGTGACCGCATCCTCGGACTGTCCAAACTCGCCCGCATCGTCGAGCATTTCTCCCGCCGCCCCCAAGTCCAGGAACGACTCACTAAACAGATCGCCGACTGGCTCGCCGAACAGTTGCAACCCAAAGGCGTCGGCGTGGTCATCGAAGCCGAACACACCTGCATGACACTGCGCGGCGTCCAAGCAGCCGGAACCACCACCGTCACGTCCACCCTCCTGGGCTCCCTCCGCGAAGACGCCCGCTCCCGCCAGGAATTCCTCTCCCTCACCGGCATCACCCCGTGACCGGACTCGTTAGCCAAAACACGTAGTTAACTGATACATATCTCATATATGAGGAACTAGTCAGGGTCATGTGAAGGTGTACGCGTTTCCAGCGGCATTCGTCCGCCGCTGCCCGAGAATGCCAGGCCATCACGACCGGCGCACGGCAGTGATGTGCACCTGCGAATCTGGCTGGGCGGCAAGGTCTTCGACTACGCGGCCACCACGGTCGCGGCAGGCAACGTGATCCGCGACTGGGGACGAAGGCGTTGGTTCACAATCGATTTGATTCAAAATGCGGTCGAGGAAGGTCTGCTGCTGCCACGGCTACCGTACGAACGAATTGGTTCTCGGGCCATGGGCCGCCCAGCCAACCTCGACGAAATCGCTGCATAGCGACCCGGCGCCTATGCTGAAAGTTGGGGCCGCCGGGTTCGGCGGTGGCACCAACCAGCTAGTGGAGGTTCCGCCATGCCCATGTCACCGACCGTGCACACGTGCCTGAGCGATGCGGGCGTCGAGTATGAACTCGTGCGGCATCCGCACAGCCACAGCAGCACCGAGACCGCCCAAGTTGCGGCTATCCCGGGCGACCAACTCGCCAAGACGATCCTGCTCGAAGACGAACAGGGCTACATCGGCGCCGTGCTGCCATCCACTCATCACCTACGGTTGCCGAAACTGTGGGACCAAACCGGACGGCGCCTGTCATTCGCCGATGAGTCGGACATCCGCCAAGTCTTCAAAGACTGCGAACTGGGCGCCATCCCTCCCGTATGCACCGCTTACGGCATGAAGACACTGATGGACGAAAGCCTGACCACACAGCCCGACATTTACTTCGAGGCCGGAGACCACGAGACGCTCATCCACATGCGTACCGAGCAGTTCATGCGCTTGATGGAACACGCAGAAAAAGGACACTTCTCCAACTAGGACTGCCGCCAGGTCACCGTCCGCGTGCGCGCCGTGACGACCACGCGTTCACGCCCTTGGAACGGCGGCTGTTCATGCCCGCGAGCTTGGACGACACCGCTCTCCCACACGGCCCGGAATGCGGCGGTCATCGCGGCGCGTCGCGCCATGTGTGCCATTCCCCACGCCGAGCATCAACGCCGCAAATGGGAGCAGGCCCTGGAAATAATCGACGAATTCCTCGAATGGGCCCCGTCGCGGTCGCTGAGGCGTGCTACGGCGACGCCGCCGACTTCCGCGACCTTCCCGCCAGCCGCGGCATTGCCAGCCCGGCCGCGAGGATCGGAATTGATGGCCAGCGCGTAGGCGCAGCCGATGGCGCGCCACTGTGCACGGCCTGTTCTTGCGGACCGGCGTCGCGCCGCCGGAACCGGGTATCCCGCATGCGGCCAAGTAGTGATCTCTGAAGCGAAAGGCAACCCATGGTAGGCAATCCACCGATTCTCACGGCAGTGGACGGCTCGGCCAGCTCCTATCATGCTGTCGCTTGGGCAGCGGTAGAAGCCGCGCTGCATCGAAGCCCGTTGCACATCCTGACCTCGATGGCGATCCCGACCAGCTTCGGTCCGGGCATCTCGATCGGGGAAGCGGACCTGGAGTCACTGCGCCGCGACGGCGAGCGGATCCTGACCGAAGCGATCCGTGTGGCCCGCACGGCCGCCACCGGCACGGAGCCGGACACCACCGGCGAGGTGACGTTCGACTCGATCATTCCCACGCTGATCGATCGAAGCGAACACACCGGAATGCTCGTCGTCGGTAGCCGCGGCCTGGGCGCATTCCGGAGCGGGCTGCTCGGCTCGGTCAGCACAGCCACCACCCACCACGCCCGTTGCCCGGTGGCGGTGATCCACAGCACGCCCGCAATCGACGCGGTGTCGGCGACCAAACCGATCCTGGTCGGCGTGGACGGCACCGACAACAGCGTTCCCGCCGTCGAACTGGCCTTCGAGGAGGCTTCACTGCGCGGCGTCGGCGTTGTCGCTCTACATGCTTGGAGCGACGTCACCGGCCTTGACCTCCCGATTGGTGACTGGGAGGACTTACATCGGCAGGAACAGGTCGTACTCGCCGAAAGTCTGGCAGGCTACACCGCCAAATACCCCGACGTCCCGGTACGTCGGATCGTCGTCGTCGATCGGCCCGGCCGCTGTCTCGTCGAAGAATCCGCCAACGCCCAACTCGTGGTCGCCGGCAGCCATGGCCGCGGGGGCTTCGCCACCATGATCCTCGGCTCCACCAGCAGCGCCCTGCTGCACTCAGCGGAAATCCCGATAATCATCGTGCGCTCCAAATAGGCGAACGCGACACAGCCGTGCCCAGCTTGCGATGTGTTTGCTGTCCCCTCCCAGGGGTAAGGCCGCAGCAGCGCAATTCGCGCTGTCCGTACTAGTTGTCCAAGGAGGCGATCGTGGAAGCAACGTCGATCAACACCACCGATGATGTCGTCACGTTCCTGATCGAGCAACACATGCGCATCCGCGAACTGTTCGCCGAGGTCGCGCAGGCCCCAACGGCGGAACAGCGGGAGCAGAAGTTCTACGAACTGCGCCGCCTGCTGGCGGTCCACGAAACCGCCGAGGAAGAAATCATCCATCCACGCTTCCGGCGAGAAGTCCATGACGGCGCCGACATCATCGAGGCGCGTCTCGAGGAAGAGAACAAGGCCAAGCGCCAGCTCGCCGATATCGAAGCGGTCGACATCGATTCTCCCGAGTTCGACGCCAAACTCGCGGCCCTGCGCGAGGGGGTGCTCGCACACGCCGACCACGAGGAGCACGAGGAGTTCAATCGGTTACGTTCCGAGCTGGAACCCGACGAGATGGCGCGCCTACGCAACGCGGTGAAATTCGCCGAAGCCATGGCGCCGACCCGTCCGCACCCCGGCGTCGAGTCCGCGAGCGCGAATCTGCTCGTCGGACCATTCGCGGCCATGATGGACCGCGCCAAAGACGCCATCAGCAAACCCCGCACAAAATAACCACCGTTCCCTCACTTGCGGTGCGGGCAGACAACTAGAGTTCGGCGCTCAGGTATCGAGGGAAGCGTCGGCGTCCGGCTGGGTCGCGAATCGGTAGACGGCCACGAGTCCGAGCTGGTAGCCGGGCGTGGTGTCCACGGTCAGCCTAGGCAGTTCAGGCGGTCGAAGTCTTCGGATGTGCTGCCCGACTCCAAACGCTGTCGCTTTCGGGAGTCCAGTAGCGAAACATCCGTGTCCGTCTCGAACCCGTCGTCGTCGATATCTCTCGGGTACCACCACCCACAGTCTCGCTGCGTCACGGCGGGCACGTCCGGGGCGCGGTCCGTCGCAGTGGGGACGCGCTGCTCCGGTGGTGACGCGCTGTGGACCCGCAGGCGGTTCAGCGCGTGGTTCAGCATCTGCCGTTGCCGAGGTGATGTGAAACCCGTTGTGCCAGGCGATTTTCCGGAACGGCTGGCGTTCCGCGAAGTCAGTTGGCCGACATCCGCGTGACGCTCTGGCTGCGGTCGAGGCGCTCGAGCTGAGTCCGGACCCCGAGCGCGCGGTCTACTGTGGGCGGGTATGGCGACCAAGGAGGTCACCGTAACGGTGACCATGGACGACACCGAGTGGGCCCAGCTGTGTGATGCGGCCGAGTGCGCGGGCATGAGCGTCCCCGACTACCTGGCCCACAGCGCACGATTGGTCGCGCTTCACCCCCGCATGGCGCGCCCGCTGCGAGTACCTCGT
The DNA here is from genome assembly GCF_042869435.1 of Nocardia sp. NPDC006982. Classification (NCBI taxonomy): domain Bacteria; kingdom Bacillati; phylum Actinomycetota; class Actinomycetes; order Mycobacteriales; family Nocardiaceae; genus Nocardia; species Nocardia sp. NPDC006982. Next base: position 295,909 of record NZ_JBIAFV010000003.1, read on the forward strand.
GATCTCCCGCAGCGCGGCGCATCGCAAGACGACGACAGCGAAACGGCGGCCTGGACCGAGAGCTTCTCTCAGCGTCTGCACCATCGGACCGACGTATTCCGCAACGACTAGACCGACACGAGCCGGACGCAGTCTGTCCGGGGCTGCCAATTCGCGGTGCCGTATGCGATGGGGCTTGAATGAGTATCCGGACCGCACCAGCGCACGGGTCTAGTGCACGCGATGTGCCTGTAGGACCGCATCGCGGTCACATCCGCGACACACGCTGTTGTATACACCGACCTCGAACAAACCGACGCCGGGATTGATGCCGCCTCCCGGGGTGGAGAGCGTGCAAGCTAGGCGAGCAGGTATGCAGCGGTCACCGCGCCTCGGCTGCCGTCGTTACCTGGATCATCCTGTGCGGAGGCGATATTGCTGACGCCGCCCAAGCAACCGACATCTATTGCGCTCTGTGCTGTCTCTGTGGCGTTGACATTGGTTATGCCAACGCCACGCGGTCGGTATCGACGACATCGAGGCCCCAGGCCCACCAGTTGGTCAGTCCAGCACCGGCCCTTGATCATGAGGAGGACAATGGTTCGGTGGTCACACAGTCGATAGTGGGCCCCGTGGAGCAGCTGGACTGCCTCGTGGACCTCACCTGGCCCGCCGGCCGGGGCGTGTGGTGGAGCGTGTATCACATCGGCAGCGGCGCGCAGGTCGCCTCCGCACTCGATGAGCTGGCCCGCCGCATCGACATCGACCATTGGACCCGTGTCCTGTCCTTACTGGAGCGGCCCCTGATCGGCTGCGACCTCACGGTATGCCGCGCGGATGCCACCGTAATCGATCAAGCCTCGACCGCTGTCGTTGTCGACACGCTGCCCGCCGTGCTGCACAGCCACGCTGCGATCATCCGCGCTCACATGCGCTGAGAATCAATATCCCGCAACATGATCACGTCCGTGCTGCGCTCTAGCGACGCACAATAGAAGTACTCGTGCACACATCTGCACCAATATTGTCGCGAATCCGCGACCGATTCCCCGCTCGCGCATTACTCCGGAACTGTTCAAGCCCGAAAACCACGACATCCTCGGCCCCGCCCTGACCGGCTCCGTGGTCGCAGGCGTGCTCTCCTAAATCTCGGTCAAATTCCTCATCTCCTACTTCGAGACCAAAACCCTGACCCCGTTCGCGATCTACTGCCTGGCGGTTGGCATCGGCAGCGCAGCATTCTTCACTCTGCGAGGCTGATCCGGTCGACGACTCCCCCCAGGCTCCGCCACCGCCGCGGAATTATGGGCAAGACATTCAGTCACGGACTACGGAGCCAAACGCTGCCCACAACTTCGTGTACATGAAACTGCAAGGGGCGTGAGCCAGCTGATTTTCTGACTACGAGATGCACCATTCCGCCGTGTACCGAGTCGATCGTCCGGTCGACACGTAGACTTCGCGCACTAACCGAACTATCCGGCCCGCGCCACAGCGCGGCAGGCTACCAGCAACACAATTGGTGCGCTTTCTTATCACAGGAGCTGGGATGGGACTGCGGATTCTTCTACTGTGCAGCACGGACAACGGGCTGTGCCGTCGCGCGCGGCTCGTCCTGCAACACAGCGGGAACACAGTGCGCACCGCGACGGTCGCTGACAGCGACGACATCGGAAAAGTCGTCGCGAGAACCGACTTCGACCTCATCATCTGCCCGTACCTGACCGCACGCATACCCGACTGGGTAACTCGCCGCTGGTGGCCGAAAGTGGTCGTCATCCATCCGGGACCGGTCGGCGACCGAGGCCCCAGCAGCCTGGACTGGGCCATCACTGACCAGGAACCCATGTGGGGCGTGATCGCGGTGACAGCCACCGATGTCATGGACGCTGGGCCACTCTGGGCCACACGAACTGTCGCGCTCCCACAAGGCCAGAGAAAGTCCGACATCTATCGCTCGATCATCTCGGATGCCGCTGTTCAATGCATCGTGGAGGTCGCCGACAAAGCCGCCGACCCCACGTACCGGCCCACCGACCAAGCTGACGCGCATCGCCCGATCGCGCACGCACGAACCCGGCCGAGGATGCGTCAGTCCGACCGCGCGTTCGATTGGCGAGACGATTCCGAGCTGATTCGGCGACGCATCCTCGCCGCCGACGGATCTCCCGGAGTGCGTTCACACATCGCCGACCGCTCGGTATATCTCTACGACGCACATCCAGGACACAGGGACGTCCTCGCATCGGCGGGAACGGTGGTCGGACGACGACATCACGCCCTGGAAATCGCATGCGGCGACGGCAAGAGTATCTGGATAGGGCACCTGCGAGTCGACCTCGGCGACCGCTGGTCGTGTAAAGCACCCGCTGTCTCGGTCCTGGACCGAGCCGGGGTCCCGGCCCGCTCATTTTCGCCCATTGCGGGACAGGCTCCGGCGTCAGCCACATCAGAAGTATTCGAAGACATCGCCTACCGATCGATCGACGAACAGGTCGGTGAGCTCACCTTCCGCACTTACAACGGCGCAATGTCCACAGATCTGTGTCGACGGCTGGCACGTGCGATCCGCGCCGTGTCGCTGCGCGACAGCCGCGTACTGGTGGTGCGCGGTGAGACCGGGAAGACGTTCAGCAACGGACTGCACCTCGGCGCCATCGAGTGCGCCGATGACCCCGCCGATGCGGCTTGGCAAAACATCGTCGCCCTCAATGAAGTGTGCAAGGAACTTCTGCTGTGCCCCAAGCTGACCCTCGTCGCCATCACCGGATCCTGCGGTGCGGGCGGTGCAGTGATGACGCAAGCCGGCGACGTCGTGGTCGCGATCGGTCGTGCCGTCCTCGACGTGCATTACGCCACGATGGGATTGCGCGGTTCCGAACTGCAATCACTCACGTTGCCACGACGAGTGGGAGCGGCCACAGCACACCGCCTGCTCACCGAATGCGAGCCCGTCGACACGACACAGGCGCTAGATATCGGTCTGGTCGACCACGTTGGCCCCGATATCGAGTTCGACCTCTGGCTCAACGAGCTGGCCCACGAATACGCGCTGCCGGAACTGTGGGAGAAGACCATCCGCCGCAAGCACGCACACCTTGCCCGCGATCTCGGACACCGACCACTGGAGGTCTACGAGTGTCGGGAACTGGCGGAGATGGCGGCTAACCTGTTCGACGACTCGCTCGGCTTCGCCGCGAAGAGGCGGGCATTCATGCAGAAAGCCGCCCCGCGACCCTCGACAGGGCAAGGCGCGCTCGGCATGAGGAAGACCTCATGAACTCCCGTCGCCATTGACCGGCGCTGCCGCGGTTCAGGGTTGAGCAGGTCACTCGGCGGCACGGACGCCGATCGCCACAGGCCGACCGTCGAGTGGCACATCGGCCACGCACCGCTGGTGATATCCGCGCAGCAGACACGATTCCGACGTTTGTCTCACGGATCGCTTCATTCCTACTGCCATCGTTGACCACCGCCCAGCGGTCCAACCATTGCGGTGCAGCGATGCTCGTGTTTGCACCGTGGTCCGCGGTAGGCGGCGACGGTGGGACGGGTGCCGTTGGCGACGGTAACGGGCTCCCCAAACCAGCATCCGGGATTTTATAGGACTAGACTTAGAGAAAAGTTCGTTCGTTCCTGGGAGCTCGATATGGGAACACGCGGATACCTTGGCCCCATCCTGGCCGCCACCTTGATCGCCTTGGGACCGAACGCAGTTGCGCCCGGCACAGCCGCAGCCGCCGGTCCGCAACCGGAGGCGACCTTCGCCGAGATGATCGCCCGCGAAGCCTGGTTCGTGACGTCCGGGCAGGACCCCGCGCAATCGCCGCCTGGGGTGAACGTGCCGTGCACACCGTCGGCGACCCATCCGCGGCCGGTGGTGCTCGTGCACGGCTTCCCCGCCAATCAGTACAACGGGTTCGCGCACATCGGGCCGAAACTGGCGAATGCCGGGTACTGCGTGTACTCCCTGAATTACGGCGGGACCAACGCCTTCGACGGCGGCATCGCCGGGGTGTCGGTGTCGGTGCCGCAGGTATCCGCCTTCATCGACAGGGTGCGTGCCGCGACCGGCGCCGCCGAGGTCGACCTCGTCGGGCATTCCGGTGGCGCGTTCGTCTCGCTCTACCTCGCCAAGACCGACCCCGCGGCGGCTGAGGAGATCGGCGCGGTCGTCGCCTTGGCACCACCCACGAACGGAATCACCGGAGGACTGGTCGCCGACGCGACGCGGCTCGGGCTACGCGGGCTGGTCGCGGGGATATGCGGGATCTGCGAGGACGTCTCACCCGGCTCGGCCGCGATGGCCCGGCTACACGACGGCCCGATCGCCCGGACCGGCATTCGCTACACCACCATCGTGTCGGCGCACGACTCAATGGTGTCCCCGCCCTCCACCGCAGCCATAGGCGAGCCCAGCGTCACCGACATCGTCGTCCAGGACCAGTGCCCGGACGACCTGGTCGGGCACAGCGGCATGGCGTACGACCCCAGCGTGGACTCGATAATCCTGAACGCGCTCGATCCGGGGCAGCCGGTGCCGGTGGAGTGTGGGAGCGGGCCGCAGTTCTGAGATACCGATGTTCGTCATCCAATTCGAGGGTTCGAGACCCTGGTCTGGAAGCCCACGATCGCGGCCGGTGGCATTCGGCAAGGATCGAGTGCACGCGCGATGACAGATGCCTGCTGCGCTCCGACCACGCGGCGCTGACCAAAATGGCAACAGCGAGTGGATCATTCGGGTTGACAGCACTCTCGATCGGACGACCGAGCGCTCGTCTGCGGCAGAGCATGTCAGGCGACTTCGCGGCGGCTGTCCGTTCCGAGCGCTTGCTCCCGCAGCGTCTGCAGAGTCTTGGTGAGAATGCGGGAAACCTGCATCTGGGACACGCCGAGGCGCACGGCGATCTGGCTTTGAGTCTTGGATTCGAAGAAACGCATGATCAGCACCCGACGCTGGGCGTCGGGAAGCGCAGCGATCAACGGACGCACCGACATCGCGTCTTCCAACAATCGGTAGCACGGCTCAACGGCGCCCAGAGTGTCGATGACCGAGAGGCGAGTGCCTTCGTCGTTATCGCCCACACCGATGTCGAGCGAGTTGGTCTGGTAGGCATTGGCCGCGACCAGCGCCTGAGTGACCTCCCCGAGTTCGAGATCGAGCTCAGCGGCGATCTCCCGCGCGGTCGGCATTCGGCTGAGCCGCTGCGCCAGCGACTCCACGGTCGGCCGAATCAGCGCCTGTAGTTCTTTGGCCCGGCGCGGGACACGCAGCGCCCAGGTGTGGTCGCGGAAGTGGCGACGCACCTCGCCCATGACGGTCGGCACCGCGAACGACAGGAACGAACAGCCTCGCGTGACGTCGAAGCGATCCACCGCCTGCACCAGTCCTAGCCGAGCGATCTGCTGCAAATCGTCGAATTCCGTACCGCGGCCCGCGAACTTGCGAGCGATGTGGTCGGCCAAGGGCAGACACCGACGCACGATCTCCTCACGCACGACCTGCCGATGAGCGTCCCCAGGCTCCAACGCAGCCAGCTTCTCGAACCATGGCTCGATGTCGTCGTAGCTGTCTCCGGCACTGGCCGCCGGTCGGGCTCCTTCGCTTGGAAATGTCGTTCTACTCATCCGAGTCTCCCTCCACTTCATATGAAGTTAGATGCCAGTCGGGTACCCCGGTTGTCGTAATCGAAACGTGACCAAAGGGCGCCAACCGCCGCAACACGCAGTAGCCGAACATCACGATGAGCTGTTCGCGTCGCACCGTCCATACGAGCCGACCCCGTGCGACCATGGCTTCGTGGTTGACGGTGGGGCACACCATGATTCCGCGTGCGACGATGACGTCGACGAGGTCGTGCCAGCGATCTTGATCGACACGATCGAGAACGGTTTTGTCCCGGTACTGCGGTAGTCCTCGTCGAAATCCATTGCGGCGAAAGAGAGTGTGCACTCGCGCGGCGTGTAGTCGCCCATCAGCGCCTTCATCCTGAAGCGCATATTCCAGTCGGCCTCGTCGCGCGGTCCGCGCGTATCGCAATGCCGAACTATAAATTCGGAGGCAGGTGGTTACCTACATTGCGGGTAGCTGGTCCCCTTGTACGACTTCGATGTCGAGGTCGAGTTTGACGGTGGTGCCGACGGCGGCCACTCCCGCGCGCACGACCGCGTTGTAATCGATCGCGAAATCGTTGCGGTGCAATAGTGTTTCGGCGTGGAACGCGGCACGCACACCACCCCACGGATCCGCTCCGAACCCACCGTAGGTCACGTCGAGATCGACCGGGCGACGCTGCCCATGCAGGGTCAGCTCCCCCGGCATCACCCAGGTGTCAGGACCGGTGCGACGCAACCCGCTGCCGGTGAAAGTGATCAGCGGATAGGTGTCGACGTCCAAGAAATCCGGGGAACGCAGGTGATTGTCACGCATCGAGGTACCGGTATCGATGCTCGCCGCCTTGATCTCCGCGTGCCCGGTGGACCGCTCGAACGGCTCAGCGATATCGAGTCGCCCACTGACCTCCGCGAATCGGGCTTTGATGCTTGCGATACCCAGATGACGCACGGTTGCGATCACCGTCGAATGCACCGGATCGATCGTCCAGGGTCCCGGCGGCGGCGACGCCATCGCCCCCACCACCGGCACCAACATCACCTCGCCGAGCACACCTGTCCCCACCGGGGAGATCTGCACGGTCCGCGCCACCGGTTCGAACCCGACAGCGGTGAGCACCGCGGTATGAACTCCCGCGGGCAACAGCTCGGTGCTCACCGCCCCGGTCTCGTCGGCGACGGCACGGGTGATCTGGCGCCCCCGCATATCCGTCACCGTCAACACCGCATCCGGTACCGGCCATCCCTGTGCGGTGCACACACGACCGGACAGCCCACTCATCAGCGATCCTCGGGCTCGTAGCCGAGCCGCACATCGTAGGCGACCTCACCACCGGACACAGTGACCTGCCCGGTCACCGGCGGATAGCCACGCGCAACGACCGTGTACTGCCCTTCGAGCAGATCGGTCACGACATAGCGGCCGTTCTCGTCGGTGCGTGCCGTCGCGGTCACCTCCCCCGCCGCGTCGAGCACACTGACCAGCACATCGGGCACCGCCCGGCCGCCGTCGGTCGACGCGGATCCGGCAAGTACCGCCATCGCGGCCAGCTCGATGTCATGGCGCAACACACCGCTGTCCGGCACCGTCAATGTGGTGGCGCTGGGACGCATATGCTCGGCGACCGCGACCAAGGTATAGACACCGGACACCACACCGTGACACACGTAGCTGCCGTCGCCGCCTGTGACAGCCGCTCCGACCACCTCACCACGCACATCGGTCAACGTGACGGTCGCACCCGACAACGGCACACCGTGGCCGGCGGAACGGACCACACCTGACAACTCACCCGAACCCACCAAGGTCACATCCAGGCGCTGGGGTCGCTGACCGACCGACACATTGACCGCGGCCGGCTGGTGCCCCATCGCCGACACGATCAACACATAGCCACCGGTCTCCGGCGCGGTGATCGCATACCCGCCATCAGCGGCACTGCTCGCACGCGCGACCTGACGGCCACCGTGATCGATCAACGTCAACACCGCACCCGACACCGGACGACCGTCCTCACGATGGACACGACCACCCAACGCCCCACCGGCCAAGTCCGACTCGGACGAGCCGCCGGTCGACAGACCGGTCTGTGACGACGCAAGGACCCGGTACACACGACCGTTCTGTTCTACCGGCGCATGCCCGGTGACCGACGCGGCCGGCACCGGTTCGGACTCGGGCAACTCCCGCTCGGCACCTTCCCAGGGTTGGGTTTCGTCCCAGCTCGACTCCGCGAATGCCTCGAGTTCGGCATCCAGTGCCGCCATGTCGTCCGCGGTGGTTGGATCGTCTTGCGACGCAGACTTTTTCGTGGTCGGGTCGAGGGTCGGATCGATATCGATCGTGCGGCGCAGGGGACGGTTCGGCAGCAGGATGGTCGCGATGAGGGCGACGGCCGTCGCAGCCGCGGCGATCAGGAAGATCCGGCCGGTCGCATCACCGTAGGAAGCGCGCACGATCGTGGCTATCGGTGCCGGCAAGGCATCGAGATTCAGATTGCTGCCGCCGGAGGACCCAGTATTCACCCCGAGCCTGGCGAAACCCTGCGCCGAGAGCTCGCTCACTCGGGTTGCCAGTACCGAACCCAGGACCGAGACGCCGATCGCGCCGCCGAAGGTGCGGAAGAAGGCGACGCTGCTCGATGCCGCGCCGATATTGTGCACGCTCACGGTGTTCTGCACGGCCAGCACCAGGTTCTGCATCATCATGCCGACCCCGAGCCCGACCACGGCGATGTAGACCCCGACCAGCCACAGGTTGGTCGCGTGGTCGATCGTGGACAGCAACCCGAACCCGACCACCAGCAGCGCACCGCCGCTGACCACGAAGCCCTTCCACTTACCGAACCGGGTGATCAGCTGGCCGGAGCCGACCGACGCGGTCAGCATGCCCGCTACCAGCGGGATGGTCAGCACACCCGCGACGGTCGGGGAGTAGCCGCGCGCGGTCTGGAAGTACTGACCGAGAAAAGTGGTCGCGCCGAACATACCGACACCGACCGCGATCGAGGCGATGATCGCCAGACCCGTGGTGCGTTCGGTGACGATGGGCAGCGGGATGATCGGCGACTTGGCGCGGGACTCGACCCACACCGTCGCGATCAGCAGCAGCACACCCGCACCGACATAGAGCGCCGACTCCGCGGAGATCCAGGGATAGTAGTTCGCCTTCCCGGCGAAGGACACCCAGATCAGCAGCACCGAAACACCGGCGGTCAACAGCCCCGCACCGAGCCAGTCGATCGACACCCCCGCCTTACGCTCGGTGGGCAGCCGCAGCGTCCGCTGCAACAGCACCAGCGCGATCACCGCGATGGGCACGCACACGAAAAAACACCACCGCCAGCCCAGCGGACTGTCGACGATGACGCCACCGAGGATCGGCCCACCCGACATCGACACCGCCATCACCGCACCCATATAGCCCGAGTACCGGCCGCGTTCGCGCGGCGCGACGATGGAACCGATGATCGCCACGACCAGCGCGGTCAACCCGCCCATGCCGATGCCCTGGATCACGCGCGCGACCAACAGCAGCGCCACATTGTGGGCGAGTCCGGCGATGATCGAGCCGGCGACGAAGATGACGATCGCCGATTGGACCAGCAGCTTCTTATTGAACAGATCGGCGAACTTACCCCAGATCGGGGTGGACGCGGCATTGGCCAGCAGCGCCGTGGTGATGACCCAGGCGTACGCGGTCTGCGATCCCTGCAGATCACCGATGATCGTCGGCAGCGCCGTCGAGACGATCGTGGTACTGAGCAGCGCCGTGAACAACGCGGCCAGCAACCCGGTCAGGGCTTCCAGGATTTGACGATGGGTCATCGCGTCCGGATCGCGGCGCGTCTGCGCATCGACTGAATTAGACATCCACTTCCTGACTCTCCGTCGAAACCGGCTCGCGCTCGCCCATCACGGTGTGGTGCGCAACCGCGGCCAGTGAATTCCTGAGCTTCTGAACAACCATGGCGGCCTGCTCGGCCTCGGCCTCGCTCCAATCGGCCAGAGCAGCCTGCAATCCCCGCGCCCGCGACACTCGGATGCGCCGCAGCAGATCGCGTCCCTGGTCGGTGATCTGGATGAGGGTGGCCCGGCCGTCGCTGGGATCGGCATGGCGGGCAATGTCGCCGGAGCTCACCAGCTCGGCGACATGCCTGCTCAGCGTCGATGGGGTGATGCACAAGTCCACGGCCAAATCCACCTGTCGGCACGCCCCCTTGGCTTCGAGGGAGCCCAGCACTCCGACTCCCCCTGGCAGCAGGTGCCCTTCTTCGGGGTGCGAGAGGGCGGCGCGGATCGCCCGGCCCATGAAATAGAGCTCCTTTATCAGGCTCTGAGCCGTATCGGGTGACACTGCCATGCCCACTCCCAGCACGAGATTAATTGCTTGTGCTACGCAACTATACATAGTTTACTTGCGCTAAGCAATTAGCTGGGCGACTCGTCGCGTCGGCAACGGCAACACGCCCGGACTGACCGCACGAAGGAAGACACCGCAACCGCTCTCTCATCCCACGAGAAGCCCTCACGATCATCGACTCCCCCGGCGAATACCATCCAGCGGCCATATGCCTTGTGGGCGACGACATTTGACGCCTGGCGTCAGGGGATCGCGACCGCGGCCTGCACTCGGTGCCGCGGTTGCTGCAGTCGACAAGGCAGCGGAAATACCCGCTCGTGGCGGCGATAGCCATGGAAACGCTGGTCTTGGATTGTCGGAAGCCAGGTGGTGCGCGGCGCTCCGCGGTGTTGTGTTGCTGGGTGCCGCGACAGCACTGTCTCAGTCGACGGGGACCTCCGCAACACTGTTCACAAACCTGGCAGTTCACCATGAGCACTGCCAGGCAACGGCTCGTGGCAGGCTAGGCCTGCGAAGTTTCGACGCCGCATTCCGCCAGGGTGCAGCGCTGGATCTCGACGCTGCGACCGGATACGCCTTAGGAGAACGGCACGCGGCTAGTGCGCTCAAACCACGCCCCTGCGGAGCTGACCGCACGGGAGCGGGAGGTGGCCGACCTTGGCGCCGACGGCCTGACACAGATTCTAGTTTTCTGGATGGGTCTCAATATTGCACGCCACGCACCTGGGCCGGGCGATACCGCCGGAGCTGCTCGCGTCGGCGGTCGACATGATCGTGGGCGGCATCGCGCAGTCATGATGTGGCGCTGCGGTTCACGTCGTGGGCGCGACGCTAGGCGGTGCAGGATGACCGCGAAGCAGCTTACTCGCGGGCAACGAGCGACAGCCGACCACCGGAGATCTGCACCCGCAGGCCGGCGGATCGGGCGAGAACGAGACCGACGAGTGCCGCCGCCGCTGCGGAGACCGCCCCACAGGCGAAAAATCCGAACCGGGGGCCGAACCGTTCGGTGACCCAGCCCACGATCGGGCCGCCGATCGGGGTGCCTCCGGTGAACACCATCATGTACAGCGACATCACCCGGCCCCGCATGGCCGGGTCCGTCTCGAGCTGCACCATCGAGTTGCCCGAAGTGTTGAAGGTGAGCCCGAGTAGACCGACCACCGTGAGCATGGCCGTGAAAAGCCAGTAGTCCGGGGCGAAGGCGGTGACCGCCTCCAGCACTCCGAAACCGATCGCGGTGGCGACCAACATCCGCAACCGCACCCGCCCGCGGCGGCTCGCCAGGAGCGCACCGACGAGCGATCCCGCGGCCAGCGCGGTGTTGAGCAGGCCGTATTTTCCGGCGTCGACATCGAATACGTGGTAGGCGTAACCCGACAGTACGGTGGGAAAGTTGTAGCCGAAGGTTCCGATGAAGCCCACCAACACGATCGGCCAGAGCAATTGCGGATGCGCGCGCACGTAGCGAAGGCCTTCGCGCAGCTGGCCTTTCCGTCTCGGCAAACGCGGCACCGGCGTCAACTCTGTTCGTCGCATCGCCAGTAGACCCCCGATAACGGCCGCGAAGGAGCAGGCGTTGATCACGAAGGCCCAGCCGGATCCGACCGCGGCGATCAGGGCTCCGGCAACCGCCGGCCCGATCAGCCGAGCGGCCTGGAAGTTGGCGGAATTCAGGCTGACGGCGTTGCGCAGCCGCTGGCGGCCGACGATTTCCGGGACGAACGACTGCCGCGTCGGGTTGTCGACCACGGTCACCATGCCCAGAAGCAGAGCCAGCAGGTACACGTGCCAGACCTCGACCGCGCCGGTCAGCGTCAGAACGGCGAGTATCGCCGCGAGCAGTCCCATGATGGCTTGAGTGATGACCAGCAGGCCCCGCTTGGGGAAGCGGTCGGCGATGACGCCGCCGTAGAGTCCGAACAGCAGCATCGGCAGAAACTGCATGGCAGTGGTGATGCCGACGGCGAACGAGCTGCCGGTGAGACCGAGTACCAGCCAGTCCTGGGCGATCCGCTGCATCCAGGTGCCGGTATTCGAAACCACTTGGCCGGCAAAGTAATAGCGGTAATTGGGGACGGTGAGGGAAGCGAACATTCCGCCCATGCGATCTGGCTGCTCCGATGCCGGGTCCGGCAGATCGGGGCGGACTGAATCGGTGAAGGTGGTGATCTCGTAGTCGCCGGTGCGGGTCGCGGTCAAGACTGCCTTCCTGTTGTCCAGCTCCTATTTCGGTGGAGAAGCAACGTTCGGTTGCTACGGATGGGCCTGGGGAGCGGATGTGACGCGGCACCCGTGTAAACGACAGTGCGCGGCGAGCCCAGCGACGAACTCTGTAGTAATCACACGGACCAGCAGGGTTCCGGTCTGCCGCGCCACACTGCTTAGCCTATCTAATTAATTATAGGCGCTGGCACCCAGCGAGCTCGGTGATCTTGTCGACTGATCGGAGATCCACTGAGCATGCCTGAAGGTCTCCGAGACAGGGCGGGTGCTACCGAGCCACAGGGTCAGCTCATGCTGGCGCCGTTGGAAGACAAAGGCGTACATGAAGTCCATCATGTTCGAACTCGACGCCAAAATCCGCCTCGAAGCTGTCGTTGTCACTGCCCGCGCACCCGCAGCACTCAGTCCGACCATCAACCACCTCCAGGCGAGTCGCCGACCGATAGCCCTCGCTCGCCCACGGGATCACTGTCAGCTGATCGGACCTCACAGTGCCTGCCCGCCCGACGGTGGGCGCGCGCGGTCTAGCAGGATGTCTGCGAGCAAACCGAATACTGAGGAGAGATCGAAAATGGAACGCATCGGCGTGATCGGCGGCGGCACCATGGGTGCCGGTATCGCCGAGGTAGCCGCCCGCGCAGGCGGGTCGGTCCTGGTCCTCGAACGCGACACCGAAGCGGCCGATGCCGCCGTCGGGCGAATCGAGAAGTCCCTGGCCCGCGCGGTGAAATCCGGCCGCCTCGAACAAGCCACCGCCGACGCGGCGCGCGCCAACATCACGCTCACCACAGCCATCGACGATTTCGCCGACCGCGAGCTCGTCATCGAGGCCGCGCCGGAGATCGAATCGCTCAAGGCCGACTTCTTCACCAAGCTCGATGCCATCGTCTCCCCCGAGACCATCCTTGCCACCAATACCTCCTCGATCCCGGTCATCCGGCTGGCCAACGCCACCGCCAACCCGGGCCGGGTGGTGGGTGTGCACTTCTTCAACCCGGTCCCGGTACTGCCGCTGGTCGAGATCGTCGTAACACTCAAAACCGAGCGCGCAATCGTCGACAAGGTGAGCGCCTACGCCCGCGACGTGCTGGGCAAGCGCACCATCGAATCCAAAGACCAGGCCGGCTTCATCGTCAACGCCCTGCTGATCCCCTACCTGTGCAACGCGATCCGCATGTTCGAGACCGGCTTCGCCAGCGCCGAGGACATCGACGAAGGCATGGTCAGCGGCTGCGCCCACCCCATGGGTCCGCTGCGCCTGACAGACACCGTCGGCCTGGATGTCACCCTCGCCGTTGCCGAGTCCCTCTACGCCGAGTTCGGCGAACCCCAGTACGCACCCCCCGTGCTGCTGCGCCGCATGGTCGACGCCGGATACCTGGGCCGCAAAACCGGCCGCGGCTTCTACACCTACTGATCGGTCATGGAATCGGCCGCCCGCGACGGGTACGGGCGGCCACCACCGAGACAATCTGCTGCTCGATGGCGAGAAGTCAACGGCTGTCATCGATTTCGATAGCTGCGAGATTCGGTGACCCGCCTGCGACATGATCCTCGTTCGGACAATGCTCTCCGGACAAAGCCGCGAAGCCTTCAGCCCTCCGACATCATGTTTGCCCTCAGCACCGCCACCGGTCCGGTCAGCGTATGTGCGGAAACCGCCCTCACGATCAACCGTGCACCGTGCCCGCCGTGCCGGGACGCGCCACCGCCGCCCCGTGAGATCCCGCGTCGAGTCCCATATCTGCACGATCGTTCTGACCTACCCCTCCAGCCGGATCGGCGGCCTCCAACTCCGCTTCGCTTGCACCACGCCAACAAATCCCAGGCACGTGAGCACTTGGTAGAGACAGCTGCGGCTCGGTTCTACCCCGAGGGCATCCACGCTGTCGGGGTGGACCGGCTGGTTACGGCAGAACCACTCATGCCCGCCGAGCTGGCCGATCTCGGGGCCGCATCCGTGACATGGCACGCCGATCACCGCGGCAGCACCGCCACGTGAACGACGCGGGTTGCTGCCCGGGCGGAACACGACGGGTGATCGACGAGATCGACTGTGCTCGCAAGCGGTTGCCGCCAGTTCAGGCCAGGGAGAGGAAGAGCTTTTCCATCTTCTTGGTGTCGACGCCGTCGGGGCCACCGGTGGTGAGGCACTGCTGAAGTCCAGTGGCGACAAGCGCGTAGCCGCTGCGGCTGAGGGCCTTGTTGACGGCCGCGAGCTGGGTGATGACGTCCTCGCATTCCGCGCCTTCTTCCAGCATGCGAATGACGCTGGCCAGGTGTCCGTGGGCTCGCTTCATGCGGAGGGTCACCGCCTTCACGGCCTCGGGTTCCAGCTGCATCGCGGTTCTCCTTCAGTAGTGCCGATCGGCTGCGCCTGGCGTGCGCACCGATCCAACCCGCCGCGGTCGGCGGCTTTCGTCACTCGCCAGTATACATCCCCCCGGGGGGATGCTATCGTCGGTCGAAACATCCCCCAGGGGGGATATGAAGGAAGGCGGTGAGACGTGGTACAGACGGTGCAGAAGACCCGTGGTGCAACGCCCGTGTCGGCAGGCCGCTTCGGTCCGCTGGGACGGCTCGGAACATGGGTGATCGACCATCGGAGGCTGGTCACGGCGGCATGGGTGCTGCTGGTGATCAGCTTGGGCGCCTTCGCGCCTATGGTGGAGAAGAGCCTGTCGGGCGCAGGTTGGCAGGCCGATGGCTCGCAATCGGTCGCCGTACGGCAGTTGGCGCAGGACCATTTCGGCGGCAACGCCAGTCACGCGATCCAGGTGGTGGTGCACAGCAGCGCCGGTCCGCTCGACAGCGGTGACGGCCCGGCGGTAATCGCCGAGGTCATGCGGGTGGTCCAAACCGATTCGCGGATCGCGCAGGTGATTGCTCCGACGCCCGGCACCAGCCTGTCGCCGGACCATCGCACGGCAGTGGTGCTCGCCGGCGCGGGCGCTGACACCAACGAAATGGTGCGCGCCGCAACTGATCTGAAGGGCCGGTTGCAGGCGTTGTCGACCGACACGGTGCAGGTGAATCCGACCGGATCGTCACTGTTGTGGTCGGACTTCAACGCGGCCAACCTCGACGCGATGATGAAATCCGAAATGTTCTCCTGGCCGGTCACTTTGGCGATCCTGGTGCTCGCGTTCGGGGCGCTGGTCGCCGCCGGTCTCCCCCTGCTGCTGACCCTCGCCGGGCTGATAGCCTCGGCCGGCTCACTCGTGCTGATCAACCACTTCGTGCCGGTATCCATCTGGGCGATGAACTTCGCGATGATGTTTTCACTCGCGCTCGGTATCGACTACGCGCTCTTCCTGGTGGTCCGGTTCCGTGCGGCGCTGATGGGCCGGCACGAATCGCCACGCGAAGCGGTCGCGGAAACGATGGAGACCGCCGGCAAGGCGATCCTGCTGTCCGGCGCCACCGTCCTGGTGTCGCTGTCGGCGGTGATGCTCGTACCCTCGCCGTCGTTCCGGTCGATGGCCGGCGGCATCATGCTCTCGGTCGTCTTCGTCCTCGCCGCGACCCTGACCCTGCTGCCGGTCGTGCTGTTCAAGCTGGCAGATCGGATCAACAAGCTATCGCTGCCCTGGGTGCATACCGGTGAGCACCGGTCGCCCGCCTTCGCCCGCTGGGGCGAACGGCTGTGGCGCCGACCGGTCGTGTGGGGCCTGGGATCGTTGATCGTGCTGGTGGCGCTGGCCGCGCCGGCCGTCGGGTTGAAGACGGCGATGCCGTCGATCAAGGTGCTGCCCGAGAACGCGAGCGCCCGAGTCGGGTACTCGCTGGTACAGCAGGCCTTCGGACCCGGTTCGCCGGGCATGCTGCAGGTGGTGACCAGCTCACAGGATGCCGAGGCCGCGAACCGAATTCTGGCGGCCGACCAAGGTATCGGTGCCGTGATGCCGATTGTGCCCTCTGCCGACGGCAGCGACCACCGCATGATCGAGGCGGTCCCGACGGTCGACCCGTCCGACCCGACGCTCACCGCCACCGTGGCTCGCCTGCGGGCCGAGCTACCGACATCCGCACAGGTCGGCGGGGCGGCGGTGGAGAACATCGACCTGAAGCAGCAACTGGATCGCTACACCCCGATCGTGATCGGCGTCGTGCTCGTCCTAGGCTTCGCGCTGCTGCTGTTCGCATTGCAGGCACCGCTGATCTCGCTGCTCGGTACCTTGACCAGCCTGCTCTCAACTGCCGCCGCCTTCGGCGTCGCCCGGCTGGTGTTCCAGGACGGGATCGGTTCCGGCATGCTCGGCTTCGAGCACCAGGGCTTCCTGGACGCCTGGGCGCCGGTGTTCTTCTTCGCGATGATCTTCGCGATCGCCATGGACTACACCGTGTTCCTGCTCGCCTCGGCCAAAGAGCACTGGGAACGCTCAGGCGATCCCCGAGAGGCCATGGTCGGCGCTGTCGCACACTCGGGGCGGGTCATCTTCGCCGCCGGAGGCGTCATGGTCGCGGTGTTCTTCACCTTCGCACTGTCCGGCCCGCTGCCGCCCAAGGAGATGGGCGTGATCCTCGGCGTCGCTGTCCTGCTCGACGCCTTCCTGGTCCGGCTGGTCCTGCTGCCGGTGATGCTGCGACTGGCCGGGCGCACCGCTTGGGCCACGCCGACCTGGCTGCGCCGAATCCTGCCCACCATCCACTTCTCGCACGGCTGAATTCGAAAGGAATCCGAATGACAACGACCGAACACGCCAGCAGCCACGGCAAACAGGTGCTCCGCGAACTGACTCCACTGCACCGCGACCTGCGCAAGGCCATCCCCGACGTGTACCAAGGCTTCGGCGAACTGAGCAAGGCCGCGTTCGCCCCCGGCGCGCTCGACCGCAAAACCAAGGAACTCATCGCCTTCGCGATCGGCGTCGTCGAAGGCTGCGACGGGTGCATCGCCTCGCACGGCCAAGCCGCGGCACGCGCCGGGGCGACCCCACAGGAGGCCGCCGAAGCCATCGGCGTCACCTTCCTGATGCACGGCGGACCCGCGACCATTCACGGCGCCCGCGCCTACGAGGCCTTCTCCGAATTCGCCGCGGCCATCGACGCCGGCGAGTACCCCGCCTGATTCAAGGGAAGAGAATCCAACCGTGTGCCAACCGATCCGCTGCAAAACCTGCGCCAAAACCACCTGGTCCGGCTGTGGACAACACATCGCCCAGGTCAAGGCCACTGTCCCCGCCGATCAATGGTGTCCAGGCCATCCGGATGCCGAACGAAGCAGCTGGCTGCACCGAATCCTCGGAAAGTAGGTGAACCCATGCCCCACATGAACATCGACCGCGCTGTGCTCACCCTCGCAGGCACCATCACCCTGCTCGGCCTGACACTCGCGGTGCTGATCTCGCCCTGGTTCCTCCTGCTGACCGCGTTCGCGGGAGCCAACCAACTCCAGGCGAGCGTCACCGGATTCTGCCCTGCCGCAGCACTTCTGCGGAAACTCGGGCTCCCAGCCGGCCGCGCGTTCAGCTAGCCGAGCACGCTACAGCAGACGGGACAGCGGCGAAAACCTCCGGATGAAGGGCAGCCACCGAAAGGTACGTTTATCCGGAGTTCGTCGTAGTGATCTGGCGCCGGGCGCACAGATAAATTGGCGGCAGCCCCGGGGTCCTGGGCGGTGGGTGCACTCATATCTCTCCGAATCCGCCAATGGAGGACGTGATAAGTGGCTCAACGCCCTCGATAAGAAGTCGGCGCTGTCGATGGATACCGGTGTGCTCAGGACTCTACTTTCCTGAACCTCTCGATGACGGGCGCTGAATCGGCGGCGTTGGTGATGAGGTCGACGTGGCCGCCACCGTGCAGGTGGACGGTCGAGTGCGGGAGCAGTCGGTGCATGATGCGGGCGTTGGCGGTCGGGATGATCGGATCGTCGGTGCCCGCGATGATCAGCGTGGGCTGACGGATGAGCGGCAGTGCGAAGATGCTCGTCCACACCGATCCGGCCAGCAGTTGGTGCAGATAGCCGACCCGGGACCCGGCCATCAGCTGTCGATCGAACAGCCGCTCGATAATCGACGGATCGGCGCGGACGGATCCGCCGTAGAGCTCACCGGCGATGGAGGCGGCGTAGCCATGGTCCAGAAATCGCCGTGGTGTCAGCATTTTCAGCAGCGCGGTCGGTCGTCCCGGCACCATGATCACACCGGTGCCGGTGGACACCAAGATCAGCGTGCGGCAGCGCCGCGGATACTGGAAGGCGAACTGCTGGGCCAGCGCACCGCCCCAAGACAGTCCGAGGATATCGACGCACCCGCGGATGCCGAGTTTGCGCAATAGCTGCCCGAGTACCGCGGCCAGATACGGAAATCCGTATGGCAGTGGTGAATCCGGCGACGCACCGGTGCCCGGCACGTCGAACCGGACCACGGTAGTCGCGGGATTCAGCTGTGCGACAAGTGGATCGAGTACCTCGAGACTTGCGCCGATACCGTTGCACAGCACCAGCGGCACACCGGTTCCCCAGCGCACATGTACCCGGATCTGCTGGCCGAGCACAGCGATGAGGCGCTGTTCGACATAGGTGACCGGCTGCGGCGCACTCATCGCAGCCGCGCTTCGAAAAGCTTTGTCATGACGATCTTTCAGTGTTCGAGCACGTAAGTTCCCGGCGCCGAATCCACTGGTGGCAGATCGGGCGTTCCCAGTGATTGCGGCGCGTCCCGCTCCGGACCGCTTCGTTCGGCGAGCCATTCGACGAAATTCGGCCACCAGGAGCCCGAATTCTTGGCGGTACCGTCGAGCCACTCCCCCGGATCGGCCTCGTCGACTTCACCGATCCGGTAGGAGGCCTTGGGATTTCCCGGCGGGTTGACCAGCGCGGCGATATGTCCGCTGGTGGAGAGCACGAACCGCAGATCCTTGCTGCCGAGCAGCCGGGCGCTGCGGTAGCACGCCTGCCAGGGTGAGATATGGTCGGCGATCCCGGCCACCACGTAGGTATCGACGGCGACCTGGGACAGGTCGACCGGAGTGCCGAGCATGCTCACCTGATCCGGTGCGGTCAGCGAATTGTGCACGCCCATCAAGACCATGTCGCGGTGCAGCGCGGCCGGCATCCGAGTGGTGTCGGCATTCCAGAACAGCACGTCGAAGGGTGCGGGCGCGCGGCCCTGCAGGTAGTTGTTGACCCAGTACCGCCACACCAGATCATTCGGCCGCAGCCAGGCGAACACCTCTGCCAGCCCGCGCCCGTCGAGGTAGCCCTTCTTGGCCGAGAGTGCGATCGCGATATTCGCGGTCTCCTCGTCTATCGCGGCCGCGGCGAAGCCCGCATGACTCTGATCGAGCACGGTCACCATGAGTGTCAGACTGGCCAGCCGAT
The DNA here is from genome assembly GCF_042869435.1 of Nocardia sp. NPDC006982. Classification (NCBI taxonomy): domain Bacteria; kingdom Bacillati; phylum Actinomycetota; class Actinomycetes; order Mycobacteriales; family Nocardiaceae; genus Nocardia; species Nocardia sp. NPDC006982. Next base: position 315,417 of record NZ_JBIAFV010000003.1, read on the forward strand.
GGTCCTGGTCGATCGCGGTCAGATGGGCCGCGGTCATCGCGGCGATGATGCCACCCGAACACGAGGCTTGCAGATGGGTGCTCTCGGAGCCGGTGATCCGCTCAACCGCGCCGAGCGCGTCGATGATCGCCTGCCCGTACTCGTCGAAACCCCAATCCCGTTGGCGGGCAGTCGGATTGCGCCAGGATATAGCGAACACCTGCTGGCCTTGGCGGACGAAGTACTCGACCATGCTGCGGTCCGGTGCGATATCCATGATGTAGAACTTGTTGATCACCGGCGGCACCATCAGCAGCGGTACCGTGCGCACGTGTTCGGTCTGCGGCGCGTACTGGATCAGCTCGAACATCTCGGTGCGCAGCACCACCGAACCCGGTGTGGTCGCGACGGTTTCGCCGAGGGTGAAGGCATCCGAATCGACCATCGACGGCACCCGCGGGGCGGCGGAAATATCGGAGAGGAAATGCCGCAATCCGCGCACCGCGCTCGCGCCGCCGCTGTCCAGCAACGCTTTCCATGCGACCGGGCTCAGCAGCGGGTTATTGCTCGGCGAGACGCCATCCATCACATTATCCAGGACGAAGCGCATCCATTCGGCATCGCGCCAATCCAGGTGCGCGTCGGTGAACAGCGCGTCGACGGTGGCGGTGGCGGCCAGATATGCCTGCATGGACCGCTTGAACAGCGGATTGCCCCGCCATGCCGGATCGTCGAAGCGCCGGTCGCCCTTCGCCGGTACCCGATCCGAGTGCCCGCGGGCGATCCTCACCAACTCCTGGCCGAACGCACCGACCCGATCCGCGACCGTCTTCGGCTGTTTGCCCAGGCTCAATGCCAGCCTGGTCCAGGACGTATTCGGCAGCATGCGTCGGCCGACGCCGATGGCCGAACTGGTCAGCAGCAGATCCAGCGGGGCCGCGAGTTCGTCGGCGGCATCGATGGTCGTTGTCATCAGTGGAACTCCTTGAAAGAGGGTCGGCTGGCCTCGGTGACGGGCCGGTGCGCGGACGGGCGCGGCGTCCTCGACGCGCGGTACGGCCTTCGATGCCGCTGACCACGCTGTCCATCGGCATGGGATCGTCGGTGTAGCGCCCGCTCCGTTGCTCATGCGCCGCATCGTCGTTTGATGGGAGAACGATAGAACCGATCGGCGGGCGCGCCATTGTCCCGAAGGAACGAAGTCTGCGCGCGGGTTTGTCGCCGCGGTCAGTCAGAATTCGGCCGCAATACCGCCGCGCCGTACCAGTGGCAGATCAGCAGCGCCAGCTCGACGTCCAACCGGTCGTCGGTGATCGGCCGCCCGCGCCGCGAAACCGCCCGACCGACACGGTATTTCACCGAGTTGAAATGTAGATCGAGCTCCGCGGCAGCCGCCTTGTAGCTGGAACCGGTGCGCAGGAACACCCGCAGCGTCTCGCGCAGCCGGGCATCGTTGTCGTTGTCGGCGGCCAATTCGCCGAGCACCTCGCCCACCCATTCGCCGACCTCCGCACGGCCGCCGCCGAGCAACGCCGCGGCCGACAGCCCCTCATCGCTGGCCGCGATGATCCTCGGTTCTACGTCCCCACGGATCAGCGCGACCGAGCGTGCGCGCAGCGCATACCGATGCGATCGGCGGAAGCCGGATACCCCTCGGCCCATGATGCCGATCGCCAGCCGCGGTGCCTCCGGCCGCTTGCTCGCGAAATCACGGACCGCGGCCACCGCATCGGAGGGCTCGGACCGATATGGCAGCCACGCCCATGCGCTCGTCCGGTCGGCGGCCCCGATCAGCGGCGCGGCATGCGCGCCGACCGCCTGCGGCGGGCCACCGAACCGCACGGCGCGGCGGCCTCGGTCCATCGCGGCAATGTCGGCTCCGCCGCAGACTGCCGCCGCACCATCGCCGAAGTGATCGAAACCCATGGCCGCCTCGATATTTTGGTGAACAACGCCGGAATCACCATGGACCGCACCGTCGCCGAGATGACCGAGGAACAGTGGTCCACCGTCCTCGCGGTCAACCTCTCCGGCGCCTTCTTCCTTTCCCAGGCCGCATTGGCACACATGGTGGAGCGCGGCACCGGGCGCATCGTCAACGTGTCCTCGGTCGTCGGCGAGACCGGCAATATCGGTCAAGCAAACTACGCCGCGTCGAAGTCCGGACTGTTCGGACTGACCAAGACCCTTGCCAAGGAAGCCGCCTACCAGCTCGCGAAATCCGGCAAACGCTCCGACGACAGCATCGGCGTCACCGTCAATACGGTGACGCCCGGGCTGATCAGCACTGAGATGACCGCGGCCATCCCCGACAAGGTCATGGCCAGACTCACCGCCCAGATCCCGGTCGGCCGGGCGGGTCGTCCGGACGAGATCGCCCGAGTCGTCCATTTCCTGGCCGCCGACGCCTCCTCCTACATCACCGGCCAGGTGTGGAGCGTCAACGGCGGCATGGATATGTAGCGATTGTCATTTGGGATGACCGCGATGCCGGACGTGGCCGCGTGCAGCGGCCCAGACAACCGGCGTGGGGCAAAACTTCTTGTGGCACAACGGCAGAGCGAATGGCGTGAGCGAAGCGCAGGCCCGAGCCAACCGTGTGGGACGGGGGGGTTATGGCGGACACTCCTGACTAATCGGTGTTGAACAGCTTCTCCACTCGCCTGGCGAACAGTACGTCACCCTTGACACGCAGCTTGCCCGAAAGCATTGATTTCGTTCCCGACGCCTGACCGGACAGCAATCGCAGGAACAGCACATCGCCCAGTGTCAACGACACTGTCGGTTTGACACCCGCCGTCGCCTTCGTCACGGTGCACGCGCCGTCGCGAATCGTCACCAACCACTCGTCGGGAGTCTGTCCTACTCGCCACAGCACGGTGGCATCGACATCGCGTGCCTCATCGACACTCAATCGGTCCGGCATGCGCGTGAAAACGGTGTCGAGCATGGTGCTTCGCAACTTCGGGTCGGCCAGCGCTGCGCGCAACTGTTCATCGGAGGTACTGGTGATGAGGTTCTTGAACTCACCCGGCGAGACTTGCTCGGGGTCGATCTCGGTGATGTCTTCCATCGGATTCCCTCCATCGGACGCCGAATGGCTTCGGCGCGTTCGAGTCACGGTGTTCTCGGGGTGTCGAGCTAGCTGCGCGGATCGGCGACATGGACGGGTCGGTTGACGTCGCTGACCGTCACATCGAGCACGGATTGCGATGCGGGGTCCCCCTGACCGATCACCAGCCTGGTCGCGACCGGCTCATGTCGACCACCCACCTTGAACCACACCGTCAATGTGCCGTCCGTGGTGACGTTCGGGACCACCTGCGCGATGCCGTGGGCCGCAACGACTCCGGTAACGCGGAACGCATCGACGTTGCCGACCGTTTCTCTGGCCTCGGTCTGCACCGATGACATCGATGACAGTAGGTTCGCGACTCCTCGGTGCGGGTCGATCAGTGTGGTGGGCAACGGATTGGCCGACCCGTTCTGCTGTGGCGGCGCGGGCGCGAATCGTCCGGAAGCGTCGCGGGTGTAGATGGTCGAGTCGATCTCGACGAAATCGAGGCGGGTGTCACCGAACACCGACGGCACCACGAGCTGACCTTTCGCTCGCGCGTCACCGTCACGGACCACATCGGCCGACATGGCCCGCACACTCACTCCGCTCAGGGGTGCGCCGCTGAGTTGCAAGGTGACGTGCGCGCTTGTCGTCGCACGCGCCGCAGCGGCGGCGTTGCGCAGCAACTGGGCCGGTCGCGGCAGACCGCCATCCGCGGTGCAGCCGGTGCCGCCGATCAGCAACAGCAGGGCGGCCACGGCGATGCCGATACCGGCGCGTCGGCCGATCATCGGATCAGGTGGGCGGAGTTGGTTCGGCGCACCTTGCCCGACGGAGTCTTCGGTATAGACCCCGGACCGACAACGGCAACCGAGCGTGGTGTCGCCCCCACGCTGTCGCGGACGACGCGGGTCACCTCCCGTTGGATGCGTGCGACGTGCTCGTCGTCGTTCCACTCGGCGGACTCGACGGCGACGGCGAAACCCTCACGGATTTCCCCGGGTTCGAGTCGCACGGCGACGGTGTTGCCGCGTCGGACACCCGCCACCGTCGCGGCGGCGCGCTCGATATCGGTGGGGAAAATATTGCGGCCACCGACGATGATGGTGTCCTTCTTGCGCCCACAGACGACGATCTCCCCGGATTCGGTCAGGTAGCCGAGATCGCCGGTCGGCAACCACCCGGCGTCGTTTCGTGCTGAGCTGTAACCATTTTCGGTGAAGTAACCATCGGTGACCGCGGCACCGGCGATGAAGATCTCGCCGACCGTGCGCGGCGCGACGGATGCTCCGGTGTCGTCCAGCACTCGTGCCTCGACACCGGGCACCGGTGGCCCGAGCGTCACGAACATCCGGGCGTCCGCATCCTCGGTCGGCTGCGCGTAACCCGCCGTCTCGATGGAGTCGGCCCGCACGGCATCGGTTCGCACACCGAGACCGACCGGACTGAACGACACCGCGAGCGTGGCCTCCGCCATACCGTACGCGGGCACCACCGCACCGGGGGACAGGCCGAAACGTGCTCCGGCCTCGATGAATCGCGCGACCGCGGTCGCATCGATCGGTTCGGCGCCGTTCAACGCGAACCGCATACTCGACAGGTCGAACGCCCCATCCGCAGCCAATTCCATTCGCCGGGCCGCGATCTCGTAGGCGAAGTTCGGCGCGGCGGTCATCGTGCCGCGATATCGAGTGATGAGATCCATCCATACCAGCGGTGCACGCAGGAAATGCGTCGGACTCACGCACACAACCTCGATCCCGAACTGCAACGGCGTCGCCACGAACCCGACCATGCCCATGTCATGGAACAGCGGAAGCCAGCTCACCCCGATATCTCCGGCCGGATCGATATCGGCGCTCCGCGCGATGGCGTGGCCGCTGGCGTACAGGTTGGCGTGGGTGATGGCGACGGCTTTCGGGGTGCCGGTGGACCCCGACGTCAGCTGAAGTAGCGCCAGGGTGTCATCCGGAACATCGGCGGGCTCCAACGGTGTCGACGCACCGAGCCGCGCGATCGACACACTCGGCACATCGTGCTCGGCGAGGATGGTCGCCGCGCTGTCGAAGGGGGTTCCGATCAACACCAGTTTGGCGTCGATGACATCGAGGGATCTGAGGGTGTCACGGGCCCAGACGGTCAGATCGGTTCGGTGCGTCGGTTGATGCAGCATGGTGGCCGAGGCACCGAGCAACCAGCAGGCCAGGACCGATACCACGACGTCCTCGGGTTCACCGGCGAGGATGGCGACCCGCGAACCCATGGACGCACCATGCTCGGTCAGCGACTGCGCGGCACATCGACTGTGCCGCAACAACTCCGCCCACGTCTTACGGCGCAGCGCGTCGGGCTCGCCGTAGGAGAAGCCCCGGTCGGAGGTGCTGTTGGACAGTACGTCATCGATAAAGCGCGACATCTAAGCTCCTCGTGGTTGATCGACCGCGGGCAATAGCGTCGGTGGCGCGAGGCGCTCACGTAACCGGCGTCGCCATTGCTCATAACCGGGCTCGCCCGTACTGACCGGTTGGGTGCTCGTCTCGTCGACGACCGCGACGACCGCATCGACATCGCGACCACAGAGCACTCGTGCCGCGGACACCGAGCATTCCGGTACGTACCCGGCATGTGCTCTGGCCTTGATCGCGAACGCGGCACCCTGCGCCATGTCCGCGGCGGCGAGCCCGGCACGTCGCTGCGCCGTGCGTACCTCGGACTCCGCGACTCCGCCGAGATAGGCGATGGCGGCGGCGATACCGCTCCACAGGTCGGCTCGGCGGTGTGGATCCATGCGGTCGATCCGGTCGGCGATCGCCGCCAGGTCCGCGTCGTGGACGAAGTAAAACGCTCGTCCGACGCCCTGGTCGACGGCGCGCAGGAAGTAGGAACTGTCCCCCTCCCATGAGTACGGCTTGGGCCGCCACTGCCTGTCGATCCATCGCCGCGTCCGGAAAAACGCTCCGTCGAAACCGAATCCGTCGGCCGCCAGCCAGGTCAGCTGTGACAACACCGCATCGTCGCCGAGGTTCGGCGTGCACCGTCGCCACAGGAACCTCGGCAGGCGCGGCATCAGTAGCCCGTAGCCGACATACGCCATATAGGCGTGTGGCGCACCTGGACCCTCGACGAATTGCCGGGCCAGGTGCCGCCGCCGAAAGCCGATGAGGTCGCGGGTGACGAGCGCGGTCACCGCCCCTTCGTAGGCGAGGCTGCGATAGAACGGGTCGATATGGTCGAGAGCCGATGCGAGGTCATCGATGTCGGCAATGTCTGCGCCCATCTCGAAGCCCCGGATCACCTGTACCCCAACCTGTTCGAGCGTGCTGGTTATCGCCGCCGAGGTCGGGAACCCACGGCGTGCGAACAGCGCGTCGGCGCGGGTGGGCACGGGCAGTATTCGGCGAAGAACGCGAAGTGCTGTCACGTGGAAGCTCCTGCTGCGATCGGATGGTGATTACGAACTGCGTCGGCGTAGCGTTACCGCGCCGGTGAGCAAGGAGGCCGCGGCGAACCCTGCCACGACAGCCAGGTCGATCCACATCGTGGTGGTCGGGTGTGGGTATGTGCCGATTTCCGTGAGCCCCTGCGCGGCGTAGCGCAACGGCACGACGTTGCTCAACCCCTGCAAGAAACCGCTCATCTGCTCCCGTGGCCAGACCAGACCGCAGAGCAGCAGCTGCGGGATCACCAAGGCCGGCATGAACTGCATTGCCTGGAACTCCGACTGCGCGAACGCACTGGTCAGCAGGCCGGTCGATGAGCCGAGCACGGCCGTCGCGATGACGATCAGCAGCACTGCCGCGATGGACCCCTGCGATTCGAGCCCCAGGAACTGGTAGGCGACCGTGGCCGCCACCGCGGCCTGCACCACGGCGACCACCGCGAAGGCCAGTCCGTAGCCGAGTAGTAGATCCATCTTCGACAGTGGCGTGCTCATGAGTCGTTCCAACGTGCCGGTAGTGCGTTCACGCAGCATGGCGACGCTGGTGACCATGAACATCGACACGTACGGGAAGATGCCGAGCAGCATCAATCCCAATTGGTCGAAGATGTCGGGGCGACCGTTGAAGACGAAGCGCAGCAAGGTGAGCAGCACGCTCGGCACCACGAGCAGTAGACCGACCGTGCGGCGGTCGTGGCGAATCTGGGTGAGCACACGCGCGGTGGTGTGCAACAGCATGTGGACATTCACAACGAAACCTCCGGCCGGGCTTCTTCGGAAACCTGGTGAGTCGAGAGGTGACTCACGGTGGCGGACGACCGTGCTCCGTCGCCGGACTCGATCAGCCGAAGGAAAGCGTCCTCCAACGTCTCGGCTCCGGTTCGCCGCAGCAAGCCCGCGGGGTCGGAATCGGCGAGCACGCTGCCCTCCCGCATGAGCAGCAGGCGATCACAGCGTTCGGCCTCGTCCATCACGTGGCTGGACACCAACAACGTTGTGCCGCTATCGGCCAGGCTGTGAAAGGAGGCCCACAGGTCACGGCGCAGCACCGGGTCGAGGCCGACGGTCGGCTCGTCGAGCACCAGCAGCTTGGGCACAGCGATCAGTGCGCAGGCCAGCGACACCCGGGCACGCTGTCCGCCGGAAAGCTTGGCGGCCAGCGTATCTCGGTAGGTGAGCAGCCCGACGTCCTCGATGGCCCGATCCACCGACTCGGCCTTCTTCCCGTACATCACCCCGAAGTAGCGGACATTCTGCCGAACGGTCAGATCGTCGTAGATCGACGGCGACTGGGTCACGTAGCCGACGTCACGGCGCAGCCGCCGATGCCCGGCCGGCTGACCGAGCACGGTGATCGTGCCCGACGAGAACTTCTGCACGCCGACGACGGTGCGCATCAGTGTTGTCTTGCCGCAGCCGCTCGGTCCGAGCAAACCCGTCACCGAGCCTTGGCCGACGGTGAACGAGATGTTGTCGAGGATCGTTTTCCGCTTCCGGCGCACAGTCACCGACCGGACGTCGATCGCACGTGACGACGAGTTGGCATCCGATGAATTCATCGGACCGATCACCTCACTTTCAGACAGAGGAAGGATGTGACACTGTGCGGGGCGGTCAGTTCGGGTCAGGTGATCCGGTAGAAGCGGTATTGCAGACCGAAGCCTTCGGTGAATCGGCCCTCACCGACGAAAAGCGTCTGGTTGACCCATTCGTAGTCGGGATCACCGGTCTCCAGGCGCGGCAGCACCCGGAAGTATTGGTCCTCGAATGCGGTGGGCACCCCGTCCGCGAACGCTGTCTGCACGGCGTCGGTCATCTCGATCAGCCCATCGAATTGCGCGTAGATGATCGCACCGTCGTCGGTCTCGAATTGCACGCGCACATCGGCGCGCGCCCACTGGTCGGTGCCGATCAGCACCCAGTCACCGCCGCCGGGAAGCACCCGCCCGTTGATGCGCTCACCCTCCAGCTTTCCCTCACCGACCTCGATGAACATGCGAATGCCGTGCGGGGTATTGCCCACCATGCGAGGAGGATGCAATGACGCGGTGACTTCACCTTCGAACTTCAATTCCATGGACTACTCCTCCGTGCGGTAAGGGTCGTTACGGCGCAGGACCAATGACGAGTTGTGGCCGCCGAATGCGAAGGAATTCGTCAGCACGGCAGCGACGTCGGACTCGGTAGATGCCGAGACGAAGGACGCGCCCGCGCAGTCCTCGGCCACCTGGTCCAGATTGACCGACGGCGGGATCATCGATGTCTTGACGGCCAGGGCGGCGATGGCAGCCTCCAACGCGCCGCCCGCGCCGAGGAGGTGGCCGGTCATGGATTTGGTAGAAGCCACAATGGTTTTCGCGAGATCGGCACCGAAAACGGTACGCAACGCAGCCATTTCCGCGCGGTCGTTGAGTATCGTGCCCGTGCCGTGTGCGTTGATGTAGTCCACATCGGTTGTCGCGATGCCCGCGTCGCGCAGCGCGATGCGAATCGCCCGGGCGGCATTGGAACCATCAGCCCGCGGTGCGGTCAGATGGTGGCTGTCGTTGGTTTGACCGTAGCCCGCGATCTCGGCGTATACGGTCGCTCCCCGCGCGAGAGCGCGATCCATGTCCTCCAGAATCAGCACCGCCGCGCCCTCGCCCAACACGAATCCGTCGCGGTCGGCGTCGAACGGACGCGCGGCCCGCTCGGGACTGTCGTTGCGCCGCGACAATGCCCGCATGCTGGCGAAACCCGCCATGATTACGGGATTGACACAGGCTTCGGATCCGCCGACAACACACGCGTCGGCGTATCCGTCCCTGATCATCCGCATGCCCTGGCCGACGGCATCGGCCGAGGACGCACACGCGCTGCTCGGCGAGTAGCTCGGCCCGGCGAAATCGTGGCGTTGAGCCACCACCGAGGCGGCGACATTGGACATCGACACGGGGATGAAGGTCGGTGGGATCCGTTCACCGTTCGGATCGTTGCCGACGGTGGCGCGAATGGTGTCGGCCCCGCCGAGTGCGCTGGCGATGATGACCGCAACGTCGGACGGATCGGCACTGAGCTCACCGGCGTCTTTGAGTGCCAGATCGGAGGCTGCCATCGCGAGCTGACAGAAACGATCGAACCGGATGGCATCCCTGCGCTCCATCCAGTCCGTCGCCGCGAAATCATCGACCGCCGCGGCGATCCGAACCCGTTTGGCCGAGACGTCGAACGTGGTGATGGGCCCGACGCCCGAACGACCTTCGAGCAGGTTGTCCCACAGCACGCCGGGGTAGTTCCCCACCGGCGACACCACACCGATCCCGGTGACGGCGACCTTGCGCCGCGCGGTCACCGCGCGCGGCAGGCTCGGCGCGCTCATGACGATGTCGCATTCGGTTCGAGATCGAATAGGCGCTCCATCTTCATCGCGAGCTGCACGTTGCCCGCCACCCGAAGGTCACCCCGCGACATCAATTCGACACCGCGCGCCGCACCGCAGGCCAGCGCGACGAACGCCGATGCGGGCGCGGTAAGGGTCGCCGCCGGTTGCGAGGCGAAGGCACCCTTTTCCCCGACCGTGCAGCTGTCGGGGGTCAACTCGACGTCGCGTTCGAGTTTGCCGTGCGAGCGCCGGGTCACAGCCCAGCGGATCACCGCGCGCTCAGCCAGACCGCCGCGATAGAACGTCGGCATCAAATCGAATGCCGCGACCAAACCCTCTGTGCCGGTATCGGTCTCGAGATGGTCCGCGAGCCGCTGTGCGGAGATACTCTCGATCGCGCGCCTGACCCGAGCCCGGTCATTGCTGAGCAGATCCGCCGCGAGCTGCGGGTCCACCCCGGAAGTGTCGTCCTGGGAAATGTCGGTCATGAGATCACCGCTTTCTCGCCGAGTATCGAGTTGAGATATCGGGCCAATTCGCCGTGCGGATCCGCACCTGGCAATATCGCGCCGATGTGGCCGTCAGGACGCACGACGACCGCCGCGGCGTCGGACAAACCGAAGACCCCGATGGCGTCGTCGCGGAAATCGTGTAAGGCGTCCGGACGCGGTACCGGGGATACCGGCCATACCCGCAGCGGTATGTCGCCGAGCACCGACGCCCACGCACCGAACGAGTCCCGCCATTCGGGCGCGCCTTCGACGGAAGTCAGCAGCGCGAAGGTCCCGTTGGTCAGATCCGCGACGGCCGTGCGTCGGCCATCCTCTTCCAGCCACAGATGTGGTGCGACGGCACCGACCACCACTGCGGGGTGATACTCGACCACGTCCGCGACCACCGGGCGGTCTTCGCCGGTGGAGTAGACGAATCCCCTTGCCTGACCGTAGAAATCGAAATGCGGCCGTTGTCGTTCGATGCCGTCCGCGAGTGCGGCGGCATCGCTGATCTCGGTCCCCGGTCCGATCAGCGACCGCGCCGATGTGAAGAACTCGTCCATGGCAACGGCGTTGTGCACGCTGCGCTCGGCGTTGAAGTCCGCGACGGGGCGACGCTCGGTTTCGTAGGTGCTCAGCAGCCGCGGACTCGACCAGCCACGCAGCACACCGTGCAGCTTCCACGCGAGGTTGTGCGCGTCCTGGATGCCGGTATTCATGCCGAAGCCACCGGTCGGCGGGAAACTGTGCGCGGCGTCGCCTGCCACGAATACCCGTTGGTGGACATCACTCCACCCGTCGACGGTCGTCGTACCCATCGTCCACGTCCGGACCGACTCGATCGTGATGTCGATATCGGCGGCACCGACGGCCGTTCGGACCAGGTGCTCGCATTCGCTCTTGTCGGGCTTCGCGGACGAGTCGACGTCGATGCCGGTCAGCTCGAGTAGCCAGGTACCGCGCTGCGGCGAGACGGTGATGAGCACCCCCTGTATGTCATCGTTGATGACCCAGTACAAGGCACTCTCCTTATCTCCGACGGCCGAGCCGAGATCGGCGGTGAAATGGATGTCCAACATCGTTCCGAGCGGTGCGGAGGTCTCGACCGTAATGCCGACACGCTCACGCAATCGACCGTGAATTCCCTCGGCGAGGACCACGTAGGACGCGCCTAGCGCGGAACCGTCGGCTCGCATAGCGCCCACCCCGTCGGGGTCGGCGAGCAGATCGGTGATCTCCACACCCGACTCGACGCTGACGGAGGGGTAGTTGGATAACTCACGCAGCAACAGCGTCTGCAACTCGTTCTGCGGACAGATCAGCGGCAGCACCGGACTCGCCGATACCGTCCGCATGAGTTTCTCGGCGTCCCCCACCATGTCGATCTCGCCGAGCTCGGCACCGACCAGGGTGGTGTGGAAACTGACCCGACCGGACGCCTCCAGGCTGGTGCCGACCCCCTGCGCCGGACCGAGCAACTCGAGCTCTCGGAGTATTTCCGCGGTACGAACATTGACCATCGTGGCCCGCGGATGTTCGGACGCACTCGATCGACTCTCCACCAGGTGGGTGCGAATCCCCTTGCGGCCCAATAGATGTGCGGCGATCAGGCCGGTCGGCCCGCCACCGACGATCAATACCTCGCAGTTGTCGACGGTCATGGTCGCACCTCGCGGCTGCGCCGGACCGGCACAGCGTCGTCGGCGACCGCGTACAGCGCGCGGTCGAGATAGCTCGTCATGGCGGCATCCACGCGCCGCCGGAAGGCGATGCGCAGCACCGTGGCCACCGGCAGGCCGAGTGCGATCCCCGTACCCAGCGCACCCACGAAAACGGCCAGTGCCGTCTTCTCGCCGAGACCACCCGGCTCGGTGTACCGGCGGATCAGTCGTGACGCGAACCGAAAGGCCGTGCCCGCCAACAGATCCGGACCGATCACCGCGGCATTCTCACGGGCGGATTCGGCCTGTGCCAACACCTCGGGCAGCACCGCGGTGAGCTGCTCGCCGGTATTCGCGCCCGCTTCGACCAATTGCCGTCCGAGGCTGCGCAGCCGCTGATGCTCGGCATCGGGCACACCAGCGGCACGCAGACCCAACGATGCCTCCCGCCGCCCCAACAGTAGCCACCGCAGGGTGGTGAACAGCGACACGAGTTGGTTAGCGGTATCGGTCACCGCGATCACGCCGACCGGGCGAGCGCCCGCGGCGGTCAGCATGCTGCGCATACTGACCGCCGCGGACACCCACATATTGCGGCAGGCGATGAACTGCACAACCGGCAGACCAGTCACCCGCTCGGGGTAGTTCCGCACCAGTGATCGCATCGGGATCGACGGGTTCAGATACCACACCTGGTGCGCTACCAGCACCAGGTCCACGTCATCGCCGACTTGCCCACCGCCGTCTCCGACGGAGATGTCCGCGGTCGACTCGGCATCGGCGGCCTGCGCGAATACACCGAAGAAGCGACCGAGTGACCACGGAAACGGAAAGTCACCGGAGGTGGTGACTTCGATCCACCGGACCTCGCAGCCCGCGGCAACGAGCGGCTCGAGAAAATGTTCGAGACACTCTCGCAGTTGCCCGGTCTGCGAGTACCAGTACACCGCGATGACAGCGGGTTCGGCGCCGACCTCCCGCACGGGTAGATCCGCTGGCGCGGTACTCATGCGCTCGTGCCGCCGTCCACTGCCGTGAGGTGCATGTATGAAATCGCGAAACGGCCCGATTCCGGAACCATGCAGAGCATGGTGTCGCCCGGCGTGACGAGCTCTTCGCGCAACATCTCGTCGAGGATCACGAAAATGCTTGCGCTACCGATGTTCCCGACGCGGGTGAGGTTGCTGTACCACACCTCCGGGCCAGGCCGTGGCACGTCGCGCCGCGACAATTCGCCCAGCACCATCGACTTCATGCGCTCACTCGAATAGTGGGCCGGAAGCCACGTCAGGGTGGTCGGGTCGAATTTGCCCGCGTTCAGCAGCCGCTCGTACTCATCGATGCCGACCTTGACCAGATGCGGCAGCAGCGAAAGACGCTGCCGGGCAACCAGAGTGCCCGCTTCCGCGGCCGCTGTCGCGTCGGCGTAGTCCATCCAGGTCTTCTCGGCATCGTTGGACTCGCTGCCGAAATACATACATGCCTGCTCGGTATTGGCATACGAGGTCAGCGAAATCCAGTCGATGCGCAGGCTCACCCCCTTCGACCTCGGCTTGTCCTGGACGACCGCCGCTCCCGCGCCGTCGGAGAGCATATACCGCAGAAACGCGGTCTCCATGGGCAGCGAACCGTCCTCCGTCCGGCTCTCGAGTGCCTTGTATCGGCTGCTCTTGAAGCCACGAGAAGCAAACTCGCTGGCGACCGCGACGGCGGCCGACTTCTCGCCGATCGCGACCTGCAGATAGGCGTTCTTCAGCGCCATCATTCCCGAGCTGCAGATGCCGTGCGCGGTGACGATCTCGACGGGCGGATAGGCGAGGCGGCCGTGGACCATGCTCGCGTGACCCGGTCCCATCAGGTCCGGCAATGTCGTAGCGGCGGCGAGTAACTGCAGATCCTCGGCAGCGATCTCCGATCGTTCGACGGCGTCCTCCACCGCCCGAGCGGCCAGTTCGGTATTCGAGAACACGGTTTGCTGAGCCCGATCCAGGGCGTAATAGCGTGTCTTGATACCACTATTGGCGAGGATCGTGTCCCGAAGAGCGGAACTCGCGTTCCCCGCTTTGCCGATAAAGTCTTCGATTTCGTCGTTTGTTACCGGATCGCCTGGTAGAAATCGGCCAGTGCTGGTGATATATGCGGTCACCGGAACTCCAATGCTATTGAATGTGTCACTCGGTCCGTTATAGGGACTTCGCGCTGGATTCCTCCGAGCGTGACCGCACGGCATCGACGAGTTCTCCGAACGTCTTGATGCTTGCGATGCGCTCGTCATTCAGCGCAATCGTGTACTTGCGTTCCAGGATCTCCGCAATGCCGAGCAGCCCAAGCGAATCCAGGCCCAATTCCTCGAATGTCGCGGAGGGGTCCACCTTGTCGACCTCGATGCTGTAGTGATTTTCCAGGTAGTCGGCGATATCGCCGTACACGTCCGTTTCGAGGCTCATCTGGATCTCCCCTTCACTGTGCAGAGCGGCCCTATCGGGCCGGTTATTTGCAATGCACGTAGCGACAGCATTGTCGAACGCGGCGACAGCAATGTCGCGCTCTAGTCGACTTTCTTCAGGCGCAGCAATCCCCGCCGCATGGTCACCGCGTGTACACCCCAAAGCGCTTCAAGATCCCCATCACCGGGTCCCGCCCGGCGTTGCGCAAGTCGACTTGCGTACGACCATAATCGGGTGCACCCGACTGCGCAACTCGAGTTTCTGTAACTATAGACATCTTTAGTCAGACTGCACGTCGGTGCACGCTCATGGGATCGAACGCTGGTGGCAGCGAAGCGGATCCGCCGGGTAGGGCGCGTGATGCCGCACATCGCTCAGCCTGCAGTGCGCGCCTCAGCCTGCCGTGCGCGCGCTTACGGACGCTACGAGTGCCTACCGAGAGCGTGCCGGTCGTCGACTGCCGAGTGCCATCCGGTGCCGAGTACCAGTCGACCGAAGGATAGGCAGAGCATCGAACGCGCCATGACAAGTTCGGCGACCACTTCCTCCAATGCGTCCGGATCGACTTGCCCCGCAGTCGAATTCGAGGCCATGTTTTTCCGAACCCGTCCGGCTCGATGTACCCGTCAGCTCCGGCCCATTGTGTGCAATCTCCATTGAATGCCAGCGACGGGAACAATGCGCTGGCGCCGTTATACTGCGAAAATGCCTGACAAGTTCAGCGTGCCCCAGGTCACCGACACACCGGACATCGTTACTTCTGTGCGCAACGCGGTGCTATCGGAAATCATGAACGGCACCCCGGTCCACGCTGTGTCCGTCGCGGCCGTCGCACGGCTGGCCGGCATACACGAGACATCGGTCTACCGACGCTGGAAGACGCGCGAACGCATGATCCTCGACGCGCTGACGACGCGAAGCCAGGCGTCGCTGGTCGTACCCGACCACGGCTCGCTGCGGGAAGATCTGACCGATCTCATGAAACAGGCCTGTGATTACCTCGGCAGCCCCGTCGGGCGTTCTCTTTTGCAAATGAGCGTCGCCTCGGCGGACAACCCCGCGGCGAGCGAGGCGCGACGGCTG
Organism: Nocardia sp. NPDC006982; assembly: GCF_042869435.1. Lineage (NCBI taxonomy): Bacteria > Bacillati > Actinomycetota > Actinomycetes > Mycobacteriales > Nocardiaceae > Nocardia > Nocardia sp. NPDC006982. Next base: position 330,939 of record NZ_JBIAFV010000003.1, read on the forward strand.
TATTTCGAGAGCCGGCTTCGGGCGATGGAGCCTGTCGTCGAGCGCGCGATCACCCGCGGTGAGGTGCACTCCGGAATCGCCGCCATTGATGTACTCGAGCCATTATTCGCCACCATCCAGATGCGTGTAATCCTGACGGGCAGGCCGATAACGCCGGACCTTCCCGAAAAGCTGGTCAACGTCGTGGTCGACGGAGTCCTGTCCGAAAGTTAGCCATGCCGCCGCACCCGCGAGCGCCGCCGCTGTTTCGCCACGAAACAGCACTTCCTTCCTGGCGAACGCCCGCGGCCGGGCTGGGAGACCATCGGTGTGTGCGCCGGGGACATCCTCAGGACGGTCAACGCTGGCAGTCCCGCCTTCCGGCTCTACCTCGCCGTCCGCGGCGGATTCGCTGTCCCTGAGGTGTTCGGATCAACCGCGACCTCGTTGATCGCGGGCATCGGCGGACTCGAAGGCCGGGCGCTGGTGCGCGGTGACCTCCTGTCGATCCCCGATCGGGGCCCGTTCGCCAGGCATCGGCTGCCCGAGTCGATGCGCCCGCGTTTCACCGCCGAATGGGAGGTCGAGATCATCCAGGGCCCCATGCCAGCCCCGACTTCCTGACCGAGGACGACTGGAGGGACCTGATCGGCCGGGAACGGCGGGTCGACCTGAACTCCGACCGGGTCAGCACCCGCCGCAACCCGCACCGGTTCACGTGGGCACGCCCCGACGGCGGCATCGCAGGCGGGCATCCCTCCAACGTGCTCGACGACGCATATCCGGTCGGCGGCGTGCTCGCCAACGGCGACGTGCTCACCATCCTGGGCATCGAATGCTTCAGGGGCACAGTGGACTATTCAGCTCCGATGCCGACGAGTTGTCGGGACGCGTATGCGAGCTGCCGACCGATCAGCTCATGGCGGTAGCGGTGTGCGTCACCAGACATATCCCAAAGATCAGGAGTCGGGTGTGCTGTAACGCCACAGAATCTTCGCCTCGAGTCGCGCCGGTCACTCACCCTGTAAAGAATTCTGGTGAGTACGAAAGTGATTGTCCGCCTGGGGATAACGACCCATATGAAGCGAACGGGCGGGATGACCGGAGAGAAGGCGCGGTGGTACTGCTGTGGGTGGTGATCGTGGCTATCGTGGCGGTTCTGCTCAGCGGTGCGGCCGCAGCCATGGCGTGGGATCCGAACTCCCGCCGTGAAGCCCGGGCAGCCGACGACGGTGCCGCGATGCCATTGTCGAGTGTGCGATCCCCCCACGACAATTGGCCCCGCCGATCTTGAGGCGTCGCCCGCCAGATACCGACGTTGCGAGATGCGTACCACGCTCGGGACGCGTACGCCCAGCTCCGCGCCGCCGCCGGCTGTTACCAGCCCCTCGACCAGCCGCACTGCAGGCTCAGGTGAAGACCGATAAGGCCAGAGTCATTGCGAGGCCGACGACGCTGACCAGGGTCTGCACTACGGTGTGGGTTTTGGTGGCGTCGTTCAGCGACATTCCGAACGACTCTTTGACCAGCCAGAATCCGGCGTGGTTCACCCAGTTCAAGCCGATGGAGCCGGCGCCGATGGCGACCACCAGCAGCGAGGCCTGCAGGCCCCCGTGGGTTCCCACGAGTGGGGCGACAATGCCTGTGGCGGAGACGATTCCGACGGTGGCCGACCCGGTCGCCAGTGACAGCAGCAGTGCGAGCAGCCAGCCGAGCAGGATCGGGCTCAATGACATGCCCCCGGCGGCGGTCACGATGGCCTTGCCGATGCCGGAGTCCTTGAGCACCTGCGCGAACGCGCCACCGCCGCCAATGATCAGCAGGATCCCGGCGATCGACTTCAGGCTGTCGGTGAGGGTTTCGCGGATGTCCTCGGTGGTGCCAGAAGATCGGGGAATGGTGACGGCGAGTGCGACGACGAATCCGGCGAGCATGGCCATGACGGGTTCACCGAGGAACGTCAGGAAGGTTCGAACGGAATTGCCCTCGGAGAGGGCGATTTCGGCGAGCGCGCGCAGCAGCATGAGCGCGACCGGTACCAGCGCCGGGACGACGGCGAACCGGGTCGACATCCGCGGGCCAGCCAGCGTGCCCGGACCGTCACCGTGGGCCGAGCCGGTGAACTGTGCGAGCACGGTGGGATCCGGGTGGACACCGGGCAGCCGCGGGGCGATCCAGCGGGCGTAGACCGGACCGGCGATGACGATTGCCGGTATGGCACAGACGAATCCGACGACGATGGTGAGGCCGAGGTTCGCGTGCAGACCCGCCATCGAGGTCAGCGGCCCCGGATGCGGCGGCACCATGCCGTGCAGGGTCGCGAGCGCCGCGATGGCGGGCAGGCCGACGAGCAGGTAGGGCGAGCCCTGGCCGTCGTTTTCGTCCTCGAGCCTGCGGGCCACGCTGAAGATCAACGGCAGCAGCACGATGAGACCGACCTCGAAGAACATCGGGATGCCGATCACGAAGGCGGCGGCGGTGACCGCCCACGGCAGCATCCGGCGGCCGGCCCGGTCGATAATCGACTGGGCGATGGCGTCGGTCGCGCCGGATGCGCTGAGCAGCCGCCCGAGCATGGCCCCGAACGCCAGCGTCACGCCGACGTCACCGAGCTGGCCCCCGGCGCCATGCTCGATCGAATCGGCGATCTTGCCCAGCGGTTCCCCGGCGACCAGCGCCGCCAGCACGGAGACGATGATGAGCGCGACGAACGGATGCAGCCGCAGCCGGGAGTTGATGAGGAAGATCAGCAGTCCGATCGCTGCGGCGAGGTCGAACAGCAGGATCCAGGTGTGACCAGTCACGACAGTCTTTCCTTGGGGGAGATTGGTTTCGCGGTCTCGTCGGGGACATCGGGCAGCCCGCGTTCACGGGTTTCGGGTAGGCAGTAGGCGGCGGCAGCGGCCAGGGTGTAGGCCAGCCCCGCGAAGACGGCGATGCTGAGCGCCAGGCCCAGCCGGTCGGAGAGGTAGCCGACCAGTGCGGGGAATGCGGCGCTGACGAGGCGACCAGCGTTGTAGCAGAAGCCTTCTCCGGTGCCGCGGACCTCGGTGGGGTACAGCTCGGCGAACAGAGCCCCGAGCCCGCCGGGAATGCCCGCGGTGAAGAAACCGAGCGGCGCACCGGCGATGAGGGTGGCGGCGGGACCGAGGTCGATGAGCAGATAGGGCGGCAAGGTCAGCAGACAGCAGAGCGCGAAGAACACGATGTTGCGGCGCCGGCCGATTCGGTCCGACAACCAGCCGGAGGTGAGATATCCGAAAAACGACGCGGTGATCAGCACGGCCAGATAGCCGTTGCTGGCCAGCACCGTCAGCCCACGGTTGCTGCGCAGAAAAGTCGGGAGAAATGTGGTCAGCGCGTAGTATCCGCCGTGACTGCCGAGCCCGAGCAACGCTCCGAAGATGGTGGCGCGCAACAGGTTCGGGCGGAACAACGCCAACGGGGAACCGCTGCCTCGATGTCCGGCGCGAACGGGCGCGTCGGTGACACCGCGCCGGATCGCCACCACCAGTAGCGCGGGCAGCACACCCAGCCAGAACTGCACCCGCCATACCCATGGTGACGGCAGCGCCACGACCAGCAGCGAGTACACGATCAGCGAGATACCCCAGCCGACAGCCCAGCCGCTCTGCACCGTACCGAGGACCCGACCCCGGTACCGGGTGCGGACGAATTCGCTGACCAGGACCGCACCCGCGGCCCATTCCCCGCCGAAGCCGATGCCCTGCAGGCTGCGGAAGATCAGCAGTGAGGTGAATCCGTTCGCGAAACCGACTGCCGCGGTGGCGATCGCGTACCACATGATGGTGATCCGTAGGACGCGGGCGCGTCCCCAGCGGTCGGAGGCGGCCCCGGCCAGCCAGCCGCCGAACGCGGTGCTGATCAGGGTGACCGAGGAGATGAGCCCGGCGTCTCCTTTCGACAGGCCCCACAGGCTGATCAGGGTCGGCAGGACCAGGCCGTAGATCTGGGCGTCCGCCGCCTCCAGCGCCCAGCCGCCGAAAGCCGCCCAGAACGCGCGCCGACCGGCCGGTGGGGTGTCGCGATACCACTTCATGACGCGCGCCCTATTTGATTTCGATGCGGTACCGGAAGTCGCCGGCCCGGCCGCGGGAACGCCGCCATTCGACGGAGGTGCCGTCATGGGCGCGGGCGGTTCGCTCGATCACCACCAGCGGCTCGTCGCGGCGGCATCGCAGCAGCAGCGCGTCGCCCGCGCTCGCGGTGTCGACGATGAGGATCTCCTCCGCCGCGGCGATGACGACGTCGCAATGTCGTTCGTAGGCCGGGTAGAGCAGATCGCCGAGGTTGTCCGCGCCGACGTCGACGAGTGCGGCGAACCGCGGCAGCGGCAGCCAGATCTCCTCGATCAGGAACGGAACCTCGTCCCGCAATCGCAGGCGGTGCAGCCACAGCGCCGCGGCTCCGGTGACGAGGCCGAGCGCGGCGGCAGGTCCCGGGGGTACGACACTTTCCCGGAAGTTCAGGATCCGGCTGGATGGAATGCCTTCCTGCGGTTGCCCGTAGCGGAAGAACCGGAACAGGGAGGAGTCCAGGCTGGCGCGGCGCACAAACGTTCCCGCGCCTTGCTGCCGCTCGAGCAATCCTTCATCGACAAGTTCCCCGAGGACTCTGCGCATGGTGCCCAGCGCGACCCCGTAATAAGCAGCGAGGGCGCTCTCGGCGGGCAACGCGGTGCTGGGATTCCATTCGCCGGCTTGGATGCGGGTGGTCAGCACATCGCGCAGGCGGGCGTGCAGCGGCAGCCGCGAATCGCCACTGTCCAACTCGGCACGGCCCGGTGTGACGCGCGTCTCTCGGTGAGGCATGGCGGAAACTATGTCACATAATCCTCTATAGGTCTATAGCTCTAAAGGAATCGCGTCGAAAGGGGCGTCCGTGCACGCAAAGGGATGGATCGACACCCACGCCCATGTCTTCCTCTGCTCTCTGCCCGCCGTCCGGCACCCGCGATATTTCCCGGACTATGACGCAACGCCGGACCGCTACTTGGCGCTGCTCGACGAGCACGGAATCGCCACGGCCTTCCTGATCCAGCCGAGTTTTCTCGGCTCGCGCAACGAATTCCTGCTCGACTGTCTCACCAGCCGGACGGACCGGTTCCACGGTGTGGTCGTGCTCGACCACCCTGGGGATATCGGGTCACTTGACCGTGTGGGCGTGATCGGTGCCCGGATCAATGCGATCGGTGGCGAGGTCCCTGACCTGACCGGCCGCGCATGGCGGCAGCTGGGGCGCGAACTCGCCCGGCGCGGCCAGCATCTCGAGGTGCAGGCATCTACTATCCAATGGCTGGAACTCGTCCCGGCACTTGCCGATTGGCCCTCTGCCGTGGTCATCGACCATCTAGGGCTGCCGGGGACACCGGCCGATGAGCTGATACTGCGACTGAGCCGTCGCCAGCATGTCTGGGTCAAGGTCTCGGCACCATACCGCTCCCTCACCGGAGCTGCCGAGGCGATGCTGAAACGACTGCTCGACGAGTGCGGACCACAGCGGTTACTGTGGGGCAGCGACTGGCCGTGGACCCAGCACGAGAGCGGCCGCACCTACGCCGACTGCGTGCAGTGGTTGTCCAGGCTCGTCGAATCCCCCGTACTGCACGACATCATGGCCACGAATCCCGCCCGGCTGATCGGAGATCGGACCGATGGCCGACTGTGAACCGCATCTATCGGAGCCGGCGATAAGCACCGGCTACCAGGGACGTACCGGAACCGCTGGTCGAACCCGAAATTCGGACCGCAGCAGGTGAGCCTCGCTCGGCAGATGTACGACGAACTCGACGAGACCGGTGAGCGCCGCTACACCGTCGCGCAGATCGCCGTCGAGTTCGGTGTCACCCGCCCCACCATCTACCGGCATTTGTCGGCTGCCACCGCGAAGACGCTGTCGTGACGGTGCCCGGGGTGACCAGTTGGACGGACACCGAAGGCGATGAGCCGGCGCAAGGTGCTGTGGTCCATCTGCACGACGGTGTGCGCCCATGACCTGCGCCGCCGCGGATGCCTACATCCCGTTGCGGACCGTGCAGCCATGGCTGCGCTGCTACCAGGCAAAGGGGCTGGCACGCCCCGGGACATGGTGGTGTGGCCCCGGCGGCGCACCGATCTGCAGCTGGCGCAGCTGATCGAGGCCATGAGCACCCACACCTGCGCCGCTCAGGCTCTGGCCAAAATCCAACGGCACGCGATCCTCACCGCATTCGCGAAAAGGATTCGCCGCATTCACGTCGGCGAACCGAAACGGCACTGGAACAACGTGATTCGCGAAACGCTCCCCGTGACCGAGCTCGACCTAGTGGAGTGACCCTCAAAAACGCGCGTCGGTCGTGGCCGCGGCGGCGGCGAGGCCCAACTCGAGGATCTCCTCCGCGGTTTTGCGCCAGACGAATGGTTCGGGCCGGCGCTCCATTGCTCGATCCAGGCTGTGATGTCTTTGTCCAGTGCCGCAACGCGCTTGTGTGGACTCCGCGGCGTAGGAGTTGGTCGCCCGCCGCATCCTGATCGGTTGCCTACTCGTCTTAAGGATCTTCTGCAACCGGCGTCCCTCCCCCGGGGACAGCTGCCGGGCGAACACTTCCGGGTTACGAGCCACCATCAGCACCCAGCAGCATCAACTGCCGCGACTGCACGAGGTTACCGGACCGACCTACCTGGACGAGGCACTAAATGCGCACTGAGGGTGTGGATACACGCCGTCCATCTCGCCGTTCGCGCTCGTTTCGGCGGCCGTCTCCTGGTCGTGCTCGACTCACTGCTCGCCGACGTCTCGGCACGCTAGTCGCAGCTCTAGCCGACCGCAATTGTGAACTATCACTATCGCTTGTCGACCGCCCCTCCCGAAGTATCACATGACTCGGAGTAAACGGTCCTTACGAATCTAGTTCTGGTTACGCTGGTGCAATAGTGCAGCTAACAGAGATTGAAGGAAGTTCGACTATGTCTGTCACCGCTCCACACCGGCAAGGACTCACTGTATCCGGTCGTCCCATATCGTCGCCGTTGAAAGACGTACGGGCCTTGTCGCGGCAAATGGTCGGACATTTCGTCGAAACCGTCGCTCCCTGCGGCACCTTGCCCGGTGACGCGATCCACGGCGACATCACCATCATCACACGCGTGTGCTTGGAACTGGCCGTCAGCATGCTGGACGGCAGCAACATTCCGGAGAAGACCGAGCGGCTCGAGAACGCCGCGGCCCAATGGGCTCGCGAGGGCGTGCCCATCGATACTATTCACCACGCCATCCACGAGGGCTTCAAGATCGGCTTCGACCTGGTGGTGTCCACCGCCTTGGCTCAGCAGTGTGCCTCCGGCTCGGCCGAGACCGACCCGATGCTCCTCAGCATGGCCGACTACCAAAGTATCCTTGACAGCGCGAAACTCGTCGTCGAAATGCTCGACACCATGACCACGGCGGTCTCGGTGGCCTATGTGCGCGAACTGCGCGCGGTCGTGTCGGAGCACCACACCGCGGTGCACACGCTCACCTCGGCGCTGCTCGGGGGCCACCCCACCTCCACCATGGCCCGCGAGTGTGGCATCGACATCTCCGACCGCTATCGCGTAATAGCCCTCGCCGTTCCTTCCCACCCGGACGAGTCCAACCCGATGCTGGACGCGAAAGTCGTTGCCCGCCGCAAACTCCGGCGCGTGCAGGCGGAACTGGCCACGCGCTGTGACGACGCCGTATTGTCGCTGCTGTCGATCGATGGCGGCACCCTGCTCATCCCCGCCGATCACATCACCGAGGGCACACTGAAGGAACTGATCGGGCAGCTGTCGCGGGCCGCGCGCGTGCCCATCACCGCCACGGCGGTCACCGCCCCCACCGACACCGTGCCCACCGCTGCCGATCAAGCCCACGAACTACTCGACATGGTTACCCGGTTGCGGTCGGTGCCGGGTCTGTATCACTTCGACGATCTGGCCCTGGAATACCAGCTCACCCGTCCCGGCCCCGCCCGCGAGCATCTCGGGTCGCTGCTCGATCCGCTGGACGAGCATCCGGAACTGCTGGAGACCCTGCAGGTCCATATCGCGCACAACCTGAACCGCCAGCGCACTGCGCGGCTGCTGCACGTACACACCAATACCGTGGACTACCGGCTCAAGCGGATCGGTCAGCTCACCGGGTTCGATCCCACCCAGGCGAGCGGGCTGTGGCACCTGCGTTCGGCATTGGTTGCCCATACTTACCGCAGGTGAGCCAGGTGTGGTCGAGCGGAGGCGGAATTACTGAATTACTCCAGTCGATCAGTGTCCGCCGTTCCAGCCGTTGCGGCACGGCTGCACCCCATTGGCGAGCGCCACCAGGTGCTTCCAATCGCAAATTTCATACGGAACCGTACGCCTATAAGTTGCGAATATAGGGGCATTTTCGCGTTTTCTCACCCATGCTCGCCCCCGACCCAACCGATAGTACTTGTGCAATCAGAATCAGCAGGAGGTCGACATTGACAACGGCTGAAAACGCCCTGGAACAAAATCGACGAGTTGGAAACAAAACATGCACGATACGCGACGAACCGAAGCCGATGGATTGTGCGCGACATGGCGCCTGTTTCAGGACCACCTGATCTCCATTGTCGCCGTCCACGACGAATCCGGCGTCACGCCGATTGTATCTTTCGGCCCCGAGGACTTTCCGGATCTCGCACAAGCACGAGAACTCCTACCGAAAATGAACAAGTTGTGGGACGCGGTACGCCACGACTTCTGGTCCAAACTCATTCCGCCGCAACCACGGTGTCGACAATGGCGATGGACGTGATCTTGAAACCCCGCCCCCACTGCTGGGTACACATCCGAGTTGTCAACCAACGACCACCACCATGTGGTTCGAAGCGACGCAGCCGCAATGGGCCGGAGCTCTCAGCAACCCGACGCTGAAGAACTGGTCCGCCAGTTCCGCCAGTGCAGATATCGGAGCATGTTTCAGCGCTGCGCATTCCGGGATTCGTTCGCCTGGCACGACGAACTAGCACTTGCAGCTATGCCGCTGCATTCGGCCTCGGCGCACCGCGCCGCCAAGCGGCCGAATGGTCGCGCGATATGGCGCCGCTCACCGGCCACGCCGCTGACCCGCGGATCCCAGGCGACCTCGTCGAGGTCGGTCCGCATAGGACACCCCCAGTCAGGGACCTCCCGAGAGTTACTGCCGCTACCGGTTTCCCCAATGTTACGAACGGGCGCTGCACGCGGGTTCCGATTGTTAATTGACATCGAAAAGTCCTGGACAACGATTACACCGCGCCACCTTCACGGCAGCCCGAAACGCGACCCTATCCGAATTTCGGAGTGAAATCCATTGCTGCACAAGTAGTTACGTGAAACAACCCGACCTCCCGGATGGTGAATAGTCGGCAACTTCGTCTTCTTCCGGACGTGACCAACCCGAAATACCCCGGGCGTCAACTTGATTCATCGGTGAGCCGCTCCCCCAGCCGGCAGACGGCCCGTTATCGCCGATTCTCGTCACACGCACCCAGGAGATGAATCATGTCCGCACCCACCAAGTCGACAGCCGACATCGACAAGGCGATCGAGGAGAACATCGCCAAATCGTTGGCCGAGATCCCGCATCCGGCGCTGCCCAAAGGCACCAACATCTACGGGGCGACCAAGATATTCCCCGACTACCAGGCCGAGGCCGGGGAAACCTACTTCACCCTCGTCCACGGCATCGCCCACGAGTCGTCGGTGAGTTTCGTGGCGGTACTGCAGGCAACCCGCGCGCTGCGCAAGGGCTTCGAGTCGGCCATCTACTTCTACGGACCCGGCGCCATCAATGCGGTTGCCACCCGCGGCTTCCCAACCACCGGCGACAGCGGTTTTCCGGGTGAGCAGAACATCAACGACGCCTTGGCGACCTTCATCAAGGAGGGTGGCAAGGTATTCGCCTGCCGGTTCGGGCTGGCGTTGCACGGCGCGCGTGAGGAGGACCTCATCGAGGGTGTGATTCCGGCGCATCCGCTGGATGTGCAGGACGCGCTGATCCACTACGCACGCAAGGGCGCGATCATCAACTCCACCTACCAGGTGTAGGCCGCCGCCATGACCGAGGTATCCACACGAGTAGACCTCGCGCTACTCGGCATTCGCGTCGATGTGCCGGTGCAGCGCCGTTCCGGAGCCGGTCCCAGCGACGACGGTCATGTGCTGTTCGGGGGTGCCGGCGCTGCCATCCCCATCCGATCCGACAGCCCCTACACCCTCCACGGTGACCGGCTGCTGCTCGACGGTGCGGACCTGGGCGTATCGGTCGAGCCGGTGCGGCGGCCCCGGTTCTACGATCTGCGCACCGCCGACGGCGTCGCATACGAGCAGATCGCCAAGCTGCACGGCGCGGACGTGCTCGCCACGACCGTGGTACAGACGTGTATCCGGTACGCCGAGGACCAACGCTGCCGCTTCTGCGCGATCGAGGCATCCCTGGATGCGGGCCAGACGATCGCGGTTAAACGACCCGACCAACTCGCCGAGGTCGCGGCGGCCTCCGTCCGGCTCGACGGGGTGCGGCAGATGGTGATGACCACCGGGACCTCTGCCGGAAAGGACCGTGGCGCAAGGCATCTGGCGCGCTGCGTGCGGGCGGTGAAGCAGGCCGTGCCGGATCTGCCGATCCAGGTGCAGTGCGAGCCCCCCGCTGAGCTGTCGGTCCTCACCGACCTGCACGACGCTGGGGCGGATTCCATCGGGATCCACGTCGAGTCCCTCGACGATCGAGTACGGGCACGCTGGATGCCGGGTAAATCGACGGTACCGCTAGCGGATTACCAGGCGGCATGGGCCGAGGCGGTGCGCGTGTTCGGCCGCAATCAGGTCTCGACCTATCTACTCGTCGGTCTCGGCGAGAATCCGGATGAGTTGGTTTCCGGCGCAAGGGAATTGATCGCGATGGGGGTGTATCCGTTCATCGTGCCGTTCCGGCCGCTAGCGGGCACCCTCGCCGTCGACGTCGACGGCGCGATGGCACCGACACCGGAGCAACTCGAGGACGTAACCCGCAGGGTTGCAACGGAATTGCGCAACGCTGGCATGTTCGGAGCAGATCAGAAAGCCGGTTGCGCGGCGTGCGGGGCGTGCAGTGTGCTCCAGACCGCGGGAGCATGACATGACCACCACCGAAACCCCCGTCACCAAAACCCCTCGTGTGCAACGATCGTGGCTCGATGAATCGGCCCAGGCCAGCACACCGTCGCTGGATTACTGTGTGCTGTCCGGTCATCCGTACCCGGCCGAGCCGGAGGACGGGTTTCTGATCCGCACGGCCGATGGCATCCAGTTGGCCGCCTATCGGGCGCTGCGTCGCGAGAATTTCGTGGTCGAACAGGGGCTGTTTTACGGCAGTGACACCGACGACCTCGACGACGATCCACGCACCGTCATTCTGGTGGCGGTGGCGTCGGACGGCACAGTCCTCGGTGGCGTGCGTCTGGCACCGGTCACTGCCGAGGACATCGGCTGGTGGACCGGCAGCCGGTTGGTCGTGAACTGTGGCCGCCGCACCCGCGGTGTGGGCAACGCTCTGGTCCGCGCGGCCTGCGCCTACGCCGAGAGCAACAACGTGCTGCGCTTCGAGGCGACGGTCCAGGCGCGCTATGCCGCGATGTTCACTCACCTGGGCTGGAATCGACTGAGTGAGACCGAGATCCACGGCGTGCCTCATGTACTCATGCGCTGGCCGATCGACCGCATCGAACGACTCGCTCGGACCACCAAGTCAATGCTCGGCACGCTGCTGAACGGACTCGGCTCGCAACCGATGACGCTGGGCGGCACCGGATTCCGCGGTGACGACGGCGCACCTGTGCCCGGCAGCGACCTCATTGCCGCCTGTGATGCGATTCTCCCGTCGATGGTCGAACGCGATCCGGAATGGGCCGGGTGGTGTTCGGTGCTGGTGAACCTCAACGATCTGGCGGCCATGGGCGCAGAACCCGTCGGATTACTCGACGCGGTCGCGGCGCCCACCCGGTCGTTGCTCACCCGAGTCCTGCGCGGGTTGGCCCGAGCCAGCCGAACCTGGAATGTTCCCGTGTTGGGCGGGCACACCCAGGACGGTCCGGCCGCGCTGTCGGTGACCGCGCTGGGCCGCACGACGCGGCCCATACCGGGCGGTGGCGGACGCGTCGGTGACGAGCTGCGCCTCACCGCAGATCTCGGCGGCGGTTGGCGTCCCGGATACCAAGGCAGCCAATGGGATTCATCCTCTCACCGCAGCAGCGCGCAGCTACGGGCACTGGGCCGGTTCGTCGCCGACACGGCCCCGGCTGCGGCGAAGGACGTAAGTATGGCTGGCATCGCCGGTACTGCGGGCATGCTCGCCGAGGCGTCAGGGGTCGGCGTCGAGTTGGACCTGACACGCATCCCGCGCCCGGCGAATGCCGATCTCGCGGACTGGATCACCTGTTTTCCCGGTTTCGCCATGCTGACCGCCGATCGGGGCGGTGCGGCCATCGCTGACCCCGGCCCAGCCACCTCCGCGGTGTGCGGAGTGCTCACCTCCCCGCCCGGCGTGCGCCTGCGCTGGCCGGACGGGACAACCACCACAGCGGTGCCCGGCACCGTCACCGGATTGGGACACTCATGACCGAACTCACCATCTCCGTCGCCGCCGCCGAATTCGGCCGCGACATGGAGGCTTGCTACAGCACCATCGCCGGACTGATCGAGCAGGCGCGCACCCGCGGCAGCCGGCTGCTGGTCCTGCCCGAAGCCTGCCTGGGCGGGTATCTGCCCAGCCTGGGCGGCGGCGACGAAAGCGAAGAGGCCAGGCAACGCCGTCTGCGAAGCCTACCGCCCGCGCTCACCCTCGACGGGCCCGAACTGCGCCGGATCGCGGCCATGGCCGGTGATCTGGTCCTCACCCTCGGTTTCTGCGAAGCCGAAGGTGAGATGCGCTACAACGCCGCAGTCACCCTCACCGGCGATGGCATCCTCGGCTCCTACCGCAAGGTGCATCAACCGCTCGGTGAAGACCTCTGCTACGCAGCCGGATCGGAGTATCGCGCGTTCGATACCCCGATCGGGCGGATGGGTATGCAGATCTGCTACGACAAGGCCTTCCCCGAAGCCGCGCGCGCTCTGGCGTTGGACGGCGCGCAGATCATCACATCGCTGTCGGCGTGGCCGACCTCGCGCACCGCAACCGCCGAACGGCTCGAGGACGACCGCTGGACCCAGCGTTTCGATATTTTCGACCGCGCCCGCGCCGTGGAAAACCAGGTCGTCTGGATCGCCTCGAACCAGGCCGGCACCTTCGGCTCGCTACGGTTCGTGTGCAGCGCCAAGATCGTCGGGCCCGGCGGGGAGGTCCTGGCCACCACCGGCACCCAACCCGGACTGGCCACGGCCACCGTCGATGTCGAGCACGCGCTCGGACAGGCGCGTGGCGGGGGCATGTACAACCTGGGCGACCGGCGACCAGAGGTCTACCACAGCGTGGTCGCCCGCCACGGCGTCGTCGGCCAACCCGAGCAACTGGCGGCCGCTCATGCCTGAGATGACCTACGACATCCGCTGGCCCGACGGCAGCGTCCAGACCTGCTACTCACCATCGCTGGTGATCCACGACCATCTCGCGACCGGTGTCGACTATCCGGTCGACGAGTTCGTGCACCGGGCCTCGACCGCCCTGACCATCGCCGCCGAACGCGTGAAGGAGAAGTTCGGCTTCTACTGCACCTCGGCCATGCAGAGCCTGGACGCCATCGAATCGGCTGCCGCACAGGCGCGCACCACACCAGGTGCCGTCCGCGTGCTGTCGATGACCCCACCGTCCGTGCAGGCCGCTACTTCCGGAGGAAAACCGTGACCCCGCTTCTGGATTCGTCTCCTGTTGAGCACCACGATGTCGTCGTGATCGGCGGTGGCCAGGCCGGACTATCGATGTCCTGGCATCTGACCGACCGCGGCATCGACCACGTAGTGCTCGAACGCGACACCATCGCCCACGAATGGCGCGACACGCGCTGGGACAACTTCACTCTCGTCACCCCGAACTGGCAGTGCGTACTGCCCGGCTACCGCTACGACGGACCCGACCCGCACGGGTTCATGAAACGCGAGGAGGTCTACGCCTGGGTCCGCGGCTACGCCGACACCTTCGACCCGCCGGTGCGCGAGCACGTCACCGTCGCCGGGGTCACCCTGGCCGCTGATGGCGGATTCGATATCGAAACCACTTTCGGCCCTTTGCATTCCGATCATGTGGTGGTCGCCGTTGGCGGTTATCACACACCGACTCTGCCGCGCTTCGCCGAGCGGCTACCGAACTCGATCCTGCAATTGCACTCGGCCGAATACCGCAGCGCCGCAGACCTGCCCGAGGGGTCGGTACTCGTCGTCGGCACCGGCCAATCGGGCGCGCAGATCGCCGAGGATCTGCATTTGGCGGGCCGCCAGGTACATCTCGCGGTGGGTGGCGCACCGCGCGTGGCCCGCTTCTATCGGGGACGCGACTGCGTGGCGTGGCTACAGGATATGGGCCACTACGACATCCCCATCGAAGACCAGCCCGGCGGGCTCGGCAAACGCGAGAACACCAACCACTACGTCACCGGCCGCGACGGAGGGCGCGACATCGACCTGCGTCAATTCGCTGTCGAAGGCATGAGTCTCTACGGCCGCATGGTCGATGTTGTCGGCAGCACAGCGTATTTCGAACCGGATTTGGAGCAGGCTCTCGACGCCGCCGACGCGGTGGCCGAGGGCATCAAAGACTCCATCGACGCCTACATCGCCCGCGAGAACATCGACGCACCCACCGAAACGCGCTATCGCCCGGTGTGGCGGCCGGACCGGGAGGCCACCGAAATAAACTTGGCCACAAGTGATATCAGCTCGGTAGTGTGGTCGGTCGGCTTCCGCACCGACTACCGATGGCTCAAGGTCGGGGTCTTCGACGGGGAAGGACACCCCTGCCACAACCGCGGCGTCACCACCACCCCTGGCCTGTACTTTCTCGGCCTGCCGTGGCTACACACCTGGGGTTCCGGTCGCTTCGCGGCCATCGCTCGCGACGCCGAACACCTCGCCGACCGGATCACCGTCACCGCCCGCACCACCGCCGCTGCCTGAGACCGAACCATGGCAGTCACTCGAATCGCAGCCGTCGCAGCACATTTCGGCGCAGACATCGCCCGCGCCCTCGACAAGATCAGCGGGATCGTCGACCGGTTGGGGCGCGACGGCGTGAATCTGCTGGTACTGCCCGACGCGACCCTCGGCGGCTATATCGGCGACCTTCGCAACCCGGACCCGTCCACCGGGCCGGAGGCCATCGACCCCGACGGGCCGGAAATCCGGCTGCTGCGCCGCATAGCCGGAGCCATGACCATCTGCGTCGGCTACGCCGAGCATGCCGACGGTGCGCGCTACAACTCTGCGGTATGCCTCACCGGCGACGGCGTTCTCGGCCACCACCGCAAAGTGCACCAACCCGCCGGGGAGCATCTCGCCTACGCCGCCGGAGACAGCTTCGCCGCCTTCGATACCCCGATCGGGCGGATCGGCATGCTCATCGACTACGACAAGACCTTCCCCGAATCCGCACGAGCTCTCGCCCTCGACGGCGCCCGCACCATCGCCGCGCTCTCGGCATGGCCGGCCAGCGTCACCGACCGCGCCTCCCGCATGCCCAACGACCGCCAATCCCGCCTGTTCGACCTCTACGACCAAGCCCGCGCCGCCGAAAACCAGATCGTGCTCGCCTCGGCCAACCAAACCGGCATCACCGGCAACCTACGGTTCCTCGGCCAAGCCAAGATCGTCGGTCCCGGCGGGGACATACTCGCCAAAACCTGGTCCAAAGGCGGACTCGCCGTCGCCGACATCGACATCGACATCGAGGTCGAACGCGCGCGACGTGTGTTGCGGCACCTCGAGGAACGCCGCGTCGATACCTACCACAACCTGCTGACCGATAAAGGCGGCCGTCGATGAAAGACGAGCACTGATGCGGATCGCGCTGCTCACCTACTCCACCAAACCCCGTGGCGGAGTCGTGCACACCCTCAACCTCGCCGAAGCCCTGACCCGCCTCGGGGCCGCGGTCACCGTATGGACACTCGGCCGCGGCGGCGACGCAAGGCTCTTCCGCCCGATCGACCCCTCCGTGAGCCTGCGCGTCATCCCCTTCGACGGCATCGACGGTGAATCCGTGGGCGCGCGAATCATACGTTCCATCAACGTTTTACGCGCCGCATTCGCCTCGCACGACTACGACATCGTGCACGCCCAGGACTGCATCAGCGCCAACGCTGTCGACCACTGCATCCGCACCATCCACCACCTCGACACCTTCACCACCCCCGAACTCGCCCGCTGCCATGAACGCGCCATCGTCGAACCCTACGCACACATCTGCGTATCCGCCGCCGTCGCGGACGAGGTCCACACCGGCTGGGGCCTGCGACCGACCGTGATCCCCAATGGCGTCGAATACGACCGCTTCGCCACTGCGGCGACCGACTCCCCCGCCGCTATCGCCGCACGCACCGCATGGCAACAACGCCTCGGTCAGTACATCCTCGCCGTCGGCGGCATCGAACCCCGCAAAGGGAGCATCGATCTCCTCGAAGCCTTCGCCCTCCTGAAACACGACCAACCCCAGCTGAATCTCGTATTCGCAGGCGGCGAAACACTTTTCGACTACCGCGACTACCGCACGCACTTCGACACCCGCGCCACCGAACTCGGCATACATCCGACCGTCCTGGGCACCGTCCCACACACCCGCCTACCCGCCTTGATAGCCGGAGCCGCCCTGGTTCCGTTCTTCTCCACCAAGGAAGGCTTCGGACTGGCCGCCATGGAAGCCCTCGCCGCCGGCATCCCCGTCGTGGCACGCGATCTCCCCGTCCTGCGCGAGGTATTCGGCGACACCGTCCACTACGCCGTGACCACCACCGAAATGGCCAACGGCATGGCCAACGCACTGCGGCCCGACCCACGCCGAGCCGCGCACGGCACGGCTCTGGCCGCCCGATTCAGCTGGGAACGAGCCGCACAAGCCCACCTGGCGTTCTACCAAGCCCACTCCGCCGCCATCCCAACCGCCCGCTGACCACCCCCGTCTGAACGGAAACGAGTATGGGAATCCCCGCACGTCGAGGTTCACACGACGACCGACCGAGGTCATGCCGTCGATCTGCAGCCCGTCCAAATGCGGGAACAAGACCGCGAGCGGTCCAAGATCAGAACACCGGCGTCCTACGCCCTCGGCTACACCACCCAGACACCCAGCGTTGACGCACTCAAAGGTGTTGTGGCACAAAAATGTTGTCGACGGGGCCCACCAGAGGGCAGGTGTCACGCTGCCCACCTCCGCAGTGCAGATCGTCTTCGACCCCGGCTACAGCTACGGCAGCGGACTCAGCCTGCCGCAATACGCGCTGCATCTCGGAATCTGGAGCGGCGCAATAGGAATGATCTTCGGACCACTCGGCGGCATACTGGCCCACCGAAGGCGCGCAATGCTTGTTCGGAGGCACTTCCACCGACCAGGTCCAGCACCTGGCGTAAACGGGTCGTGCCGACCCTGGGGCATCCGCCGGTAGCGATGCTGACCAATGGCTCGGTGGATCGGGCGGTGGTCGGCTGGATCAGCGACGGGCCGGTAAGTCGACGGTCAAGAACACCCTCGCGGTGCTGGTGCGGGTGATGGAACAGGCTGTGCGCGACGATATTCGGCAATCCAATCCGGCGCGGGTGCGTGGATGCGTGTGGCCAACCGTGAGTCGTCTCCGGGATGTGCACCGTCGGAGAGGCTGGACGCGTCATCGACGAGCACGCCTACGCCGTCCCGGACTGGCGGTCGGGTGCGCGCGCCCGGGAGCTGACCTGCTTGAAGTTGGAGTGAGCAGGAAGCGAGCTGATCGCCCTGCTGGCTGAATCGGGCGCCCGGCTAAGCGAGGCTGTGAGCCTTCCCATCAGCGATTTCGTGCTAGGTCGTGGCGGCGCCGCATTCGTGGACATCGTCCCGCGCGCGGACAACGCGAACGGGGCGCGGGTGAAGATGATGCGGCCCCGGCGGGTTTATGTCGGTGCCGATCTGGAAAGACTGTTCGCCGACTATTTGACCTTCCTGGCTTGCCGCGCAACCGATCTCGGCCTGGCCTTGACGGTCGACTCACCGTTACTGGTGAATCTGGCCCGGCCACCGCTGCTGGCGCCGCTGCGGGAAGAGACCGTGCGCGACAAAGCAAACGCGTTGCGGCGCAAGCGGTTCGCGGCACGATCACATTGGCGCGCAAAGAGACTCGCCTCGAGTTCTGCTCGACTCCGAGAACACGGCGTTTGGCCCCCCAGGACCCGCTTGGACGCGGACGGGACAAGTCCGTCTCTCACATCCACCGAGCGCACAGTGGCCGATCTTGTCGCCGAGGGATGCAACAAGGCGGCATTGCGAATCGCCTCTCCGTGTCGAAACGTACCGTCGACAAGCATATTTCGAAGATCCTGGCCGAACTGGAACTCCGCTCTCGAATCCAATTCACAGGAGTCCTCACGAGCCCGCAGGCTCCTACCAGGATGTTGGAAGAGACCAAATACTCTCGCGATATGAGCGACATCACGAAGCGTGTTGACGTCCCGGAGTACACAGACGCCGAGTTGGTCGAAGGTGCGGAGCTCACCCGCGAACCGGCCTTCTGGCTTACTCACCTACTGGTGACGATGGGCGATCTCTCGGCCGACACAGATCAATACGGCGTCGCGGCGTCCGCGTTCGAGTCGATGCTGGAACGTCTCAGCGACGCCGAGCAGCCGTGGCCTGTGTTCCGGGTCGCCTTCGGCGGCGGCCACTCGGTCTTCGCCATCTATGCCAACTTCGAGGACACGAATACAGTCGAGTTCGTCGTACGTCACCCAACATGGGATCGTCTCGGGCATCTGGGGCAATGCGGGCCTGAGTCGGCTGGGCCGGGGCTGTCTTGGACGGAGTTGACCGCCATCGCGGCGAGCGTGCCAGAGAACGCGTCTGACGCCGCGGGCCTCATCGATCCGGCAAAGCGCCTCCTGCTGCTCTTACCCATGCTCGGGGACGCCGCCACCCCAGAGGACGCATGGGAGGTAATCGCGCACGCCCTCGTCCGCTGCGGGACACCAGACAACGTAGCGCCCCGGTTCGCACGCGAGCTGCTCGGGACCGACACGGGCGATGGGTATGCCGAACCGTCGTGGATGGTGACCGGAGAAAATCCGGTGCCCGTCTGCTCGTCGCGCTACAGCCCGCGCCAGATCCCTATCGCGCTCGGGATCACCCCGAATCAGGCCCAAGCCCTGGCCGAAGCGCTCCGCGGCGACGGCCCGTCGGAACCGATCTGAGTAAGCGTGTCCGGGGCCCCAACCACTTTGGGCTCGTCGGACCATTTAGCCAAGCCGCTATGCACCGCTTTACCACCGCTGGCAACATAGCTCGACTGTCACCAAGTGCAGCGTTAGCTTATGGGACACCCAACGAAAGGTATGTCCCCGATATGGATCTGGTCACGATGACTTTAGTGCCGGTTACGTCTTTGACAGACATCAGCAATGCCTGCACTAAAGCGTTTTCCTGGTAGAAAGCCCGTTATTTCGTTAGGACGAAAGGAGGTTCAGTATGCATATCGCTAACGTCTCCGCCGCCGTCGCAATCGCCGCAACGGGGCTAGCAATGAATTTCGGCGCTGCACCAAGTCACACCGAGGGCATCGCAGCGATGGGTACCATCATTTCGCCGACCGTGGATAGCCGCGCCGATGACCCGATCGGGGACCACGCGAGTGCGTGTGATCTTCCTGGAGTACTAGCCAACCCGGGCATGGCCCTAATTGCGTCGTCACCGGTTCGTCCAGCTTCTGACGAAGCCAATCGCTGAGTTCTTGGCCGGTCGACGCCCGCGCGACGCCCTGTCAAGAGCTAACGCATGACCTGTGACAAATCTCCCTGGGCTGAGAAACGTTTCTGCGTACAAAGTGCGCTGATTCTCGAAGTGCGGCAATATGTTCCACCGTTAGGCGCCGAACCTGTCACGCGATCAGATGGCCGTTCACCCCGAAAATCGAGCACGCCAACCCTATTCCAGATCGGTCGGCTCGTGGGCGGTTGCGTCCTTCTCAGTGCGGCGTCGAGCGACGGCCAGCGTGAGCCTCATGATCATCTCGGTCTGATAGCTGGCGGTATCGCGCAGGGATGCGGGCCGAATCCCGAAGTCCGCCTCGTGTTCCTGATACATGACCGTAATGAGGCGGTCCAGTGCGCGCTCCATCGCGGCCTCGTTCAGCAATGGCACCGCCAGATCCCGCTGCACATAGCCGCACAGGTTCTCCACGATGCCCGTGGACTGCGCATCGTTGGCATGACGATCTGGTGCTCGAACCGGCGACCGGGTGATCGTGGCCGAGCACGAATTCGTCGTTCCCGGCGAGGCATTCACCGAATTTCTGTACGTTGCCGACTGTCTCGGGCGCGAGCGGCACTGCGGCGACGCTTGCCGTGGTAACCGAGTATTCCAGGCAGTGACAACTGCTGACTCAGAATCTTCATGGTCGTACTCCTCATCGCCACGGAGTGTCACTTCCCTGATGCCCTCTACACAACAGCTCGACGGGTGCAGAGGCACTGTCGACCAACGGATTCCGCGAGGGTGGCAGCTGTTCCGAAACGTGAACCTGTTGCGCGCCGGGCGTCTCGGCTTCATCGACTCGATCACATGGCCGTCCACCGGTGGGATAGCGCCATTCAGCGGAGCCGCCGTGTGCTGTCACGTCCGCGAATCGCCGGTCTCCGCAGTTCGGTGTGGGCGGGGATTCCTACGGAAACCGGGCGATGCGATACAGAGGAGCAGCGTGTCGTCTCGGTAGGTCAGGGCGAGTTCGTACCAATCGGAGGTACGGACAGTCCTCAGCCTGGCACCACCAGCACTGCTACTCCTCCAATGCCTCCTCGACCGGAAACAGGATGGGGCTGAGCAGATATCGCCCGCGGCCGGGGGCGGGTTCGTTGGTCATGCGGGGCGCGATCACCTGGCGCAGTTCCAGAATGAGCTGTTGCAGCTCCTCGTGGTCCAGCCACAGCGCGTGCTGCCGGTAGCCAACGAGATCCCGTGTCGGATTGGCATTCTCGCGGTCGAGGTAGGAGGTGAACTCCGAGATCAGCACGGCCATCGCCGTGACGAAGATCCGGCGATGATCCTCGACCGTGGCCGCCGCCGCCTCCTCGGCGCCGACCGCCGCCCGATCCGCACGCAGCCGATAGTGCCGTTCGACCGCGCCGCGCACCCGCTGTTCCTGCGCGACCTCCAGGATTCCGACCCCGGCCAGCGCCTCGACATGTCGGTACACCATCGCCTTCGAAACCCCGGGCACCAGGGCACACAGCTCGGCCGTAGTGAGGGTGCGGCCCCCGCGCAAGGCATGCACGATCCGCATCCGGGCGGGGTGTGCCACCAGCTCCAAAATATCCACTACTCAATGTTCTCATATCCTGCTACCGTTCTCACATAACGAGAAAGGTTGTAAGGTGATGACGACTCAGACCGACCCGGCAACAGCGGCGACGACGGTGGTGGCGATGCTGCGTGAGGGGCGCTTCGACGAACTCGAGAAGCTGTTCGCACCCGCACTGGCGGCGGCGGTATCCGGTGCCACCGTCCGGACCGGCTGGGCCGGGGCGATCGCGAAGACCGGTGCGATACGCACGCTAGGCGAGGTGACTACCGCGCCACTCGACGGCGACCTCACCCGAGTAGTCCTGCCGGTGCACTGCGAAAACGGCGGACTGGAGGTGCGGCTCGCAGTCGATTCGACCGGCCGGCTGCACGGCCTGCGGCTAGCGCCGCCGGCCGAATCGGGTTGGACCCCACCGCGTTACGCCAAGCCGCGCCGCTTCACCGAACAAGAGATCACCCTGCAATGCGGACCGCTCACGGTCCCGGGCACGCTGGCCCTGCCCCGCGGTGGCCGTAACCGGCCGGGAGTAGTGCTGATCTCCTCCGGCGCCAGCGACCGGGACGTGACTGTGGGACCGAACAAGCCGTTCAAAGACCTCGCATGGGGCCTGGCCAGCCGCGGAGTCGCGGTGGTGCGGTTCGACAAGGTGACCCACGTGCACACCCACATGCAGCACGAGCCCGGATTCACCATGGTCGAGGAGTATCTACCGAATGCGCTCGCGGCCGTGCGGCTGCTGCAGCAGCAGCCCGGGGTCGATCCCGCCCAGGTTTTCGTCGCGGGCCACAGTGGTGGCGGTAAGGCCGCGGTCCGCGTTGCCGCGGCCGATCCCTCGATCGCGGGTGTGGTGATGCTGGCCGCGGACACGGTCCCACTGCCACGCGCCGCGGCGCGCATATTCAGCTATATCGCTGATCTGGAACCGGTCACGGATATGACCGCGACTCTTGCAGGCACCGCCGAGACGATCGCCCGGACCGAAGATCCGGCCTTGTCACCCGAAACCCCCAGCGCGGAGCTGTTGTTCGGCTGGCCCGCCTCCTACTGGCTGGACCTGCGCGAGTTCGACCAGGTGGCCACCGCTGCGGCCCTGGACCGACCGATCATGGTGCTGCACGGCGGTCGCGACTATCAGGTCACCGAGGCCGACGACCTGGCCGGGTGGCGGGCGGGACTGGCCGGAAAGCCAGGCGTGACCTTCCGGGTCTTCGCCGCCGACGACCACATGTTCTTCTCGGGCAGCGGGCCCTCGGTGCCTGCGGACTATCAGGCGCCGCACCATGTCGACCCGGCGGTAGTGACCGCCATCGCGCGGTGGCTGGCCTCCGGCGTGGGTCGCGGGCCGATGACCCGGCCGATGACCCGGCTGATGGCTCGCCTCGGCAGGTGAGCCGTCGTGACCAGTCCGGCCTCCCGCAACACGGCGGCGCAACTGAACTGGATCATCGCCGCCTCCTCGTCCGGAAATACGCTGCCGGACAACGAAATCCGTGATCATCTCGTCCCCGGGCTGCTGGACTCGGGCGGAGCCGCGGGCCTCGCCGCCACCGTGGCCGCACTCGGCCCGCTCACCATCGGCGAGATCCGCATCGACCAGCCCGAGCGCATCCAGGCCCACGTGCACGGCACCGCCGCCGAACTGCTGCTGACGCTGCACGTGAACCCGTCCGGACTCGTCGACGACCTGGACCTGACGGTCCCGACGCCGCCTCCCGCCTCCAGGGAGGAATGCGATGCGCGGCTGTCGGCTCGCATCGACGAGCCAGTGCAGGAATCCGATGGTGAGCGCGTTGCTGCTCGAGTCGACCTGCGCGACCGTCGCTTGGGCACGTTCGCGCAGGTCCGAGCGCTGACAAGTGCGGCCCTACTGCCCGACCGGGGCCTGTCGACATTATGGTTGTCGACTACGTTGACGCGGTGACCGACAAGGAGTCGTGCCCGACATTGGCGCACTCGTCGTCCTGTTCGAGCGTCCCTCCAGCGATTGCGATCGCACCGACGACGACACCCTCGCGCCAGAGCAGCCGAGCGGCCAAGCCTGCCACGATGGGTGTTCCCGCTACCTCAACTATTTGCGCGAACACCGCGGGGTACGCCTGCTGCAGACCCATCAGGTCGCTGCCGTCGCGATGAAACAGCGCAACGCCGGCCGCCTTCGCCGGGGCGATGCGGGCCGACAGCGGATTTGCACCGTCCATGCGATCGAGAACCTGCAGGTGCCCGCCGGCGTCGACGATGGCGATCGTGACCGTCGCGCCGACTTCGGTGGCGTGTTCGCGCACGCGGTCGCTGACGGCCCGAGCTTCGTGCAAAGTGAGTGACATCGTCTCCACCTTCAATATCTTGGATCGACCAACCTTGGTCCGACCCAGCGTATACCGATTCGTGGGACGGACCAAGGGATCGGCTAGACTTCATGCATGCGGATGCACGAAGCGCCAACCCGTTTGCGCTGCAAACCCAGCTGGCTGCTCAACAAGGTTTCCGCGCGGGCGCATCGACTCATCGGAGAAACGATGGCCGCTGCTGGTGGACATGCCTATCACTTCGCGATCCTCGCCGCGCTGGACGAGTTCGGCCCCGACAGCCAGGTACAGATCGGCCAACGATGCGGAATCGACCAGAGCGACATGCACACAATGCTCAATGAGCTGGTAGAACAAGGCCACGTCGAGCGCACCGCAGACCCCGCCGACCGGCGCCGCAACCTGATCACCCTGACCACCGCCGGGCGACGACGACTCGAAGAAATGGACACGACACTCACGGGGACTCAACACGAAATCTTGGCCGCCCTATCGGCCACCGAGCGCGACAAGCTCACCGAGCTGCTCACCCGCATCCTCGACTAGATTGTCACGTCGGACCGACCCGATGCCAGGACGAACCGCTCCAACTTCACCCGCGACAACGACCCGAACCGAGCCGTACCCCAACCTGGCGGATATGGGCAGGAAGCGGTGCGTCCCCGCTGTTTACGGTTGTGGCGGGGAACTCGTGAGTCGGTTCATGAAAGCTGGCCGGGAGGCCACGGGGAAGGTCTACGGCGTACTCGTGGCGATGCCGCAGGGACACAGTTGGGCTCCTACTTCGTCGAGCGAATCACAGCGAACACGGGAACCACCCGGTCAGACTCCCGGTGGCGCGCGACGATCCGGTTGCGCCGCTCGGGACGGACGCACCGACCGTCGAAACGGGGGCCGCGCACGAACTCGACTTTCGTTCCGGCCCTGGTGAATTCCTCGATCAACAGTGCTTGGAGGGCGAACTTGCGGGCCAGCCGGTCCGGCGCATAGCACAACACCACATCGACACCGACCCCAGCGACGATGTCGCGCAGCCGTTCCAGCGACGGTCGGACCAGGCTGGCGCCGGAATGACCGTCATCGGCGAATACCCACTGCTCAGGCACCTCGAGCCCGAACAGGCAACGCGGCCAGCACGCGGACCGCGGCCCGGCCGGCCAGTTCTCTCACGATCGACCGCACCTGCCCGGTCAGCCGGGTCGTTCGCCGTTGGTAGCGTTCGAGCACGCCGGGAACCTGCTCACGAAAAGTCCTGCAGCACTGCGGTGTCGGACAGACCACTCGCCGGACCCGCACTCGCATGATCACCAGGCGGCCGTCGACGGGCAGATCGGCGACGGTCCTGCGATGGTAGCTGTGGACTTTCTCCGACACCGCGCCGCAGCGCGAGCACACCGCCGGGCCGGGTGCCGTCCCGGCCCGCACCACGACCCGCAAGCCCTCATCGACAACATCGTCGACAACCAGTGCCGACAGACCCGAGAACACCAGCCCCACAGCAACATTCGCCTCACACACCAGGGCATCGTGCCCTCACGCGGTCACGCTGCACCACCGGAATTGAGCCAGAGCCGTTAATCCGACACTCCCGGACTTTCGGATAGGTCATCGACGTGGGTTCCGAAAGTTTGATGCGGGTTTTGCAGGGTCGGCGTGTTCGGGTCTATTTTTCGGATTTGGTGGCGCGGGCGGCTGCTGCATGGGCTGGAGTGTGCAGGTCGGTCGTGGGTGCTGGATTCCGATCCGGTGGTTGGGCTGGAGGGGTTTGTTTACGGAATCGTCCTGGTGGGCAGCCGAATTCGCTCCTGAACGCGTGGGCGAACGCGAATTCGGATGCATAGCCGGCGTGTCGGGCAATGATCGAGATCGGGGTGTCGGTGTCGCGCAGTTGCCGAGCGGCGAGGGTCATGCGCCACCAGGTGAGGTAGGCGATGGGCGGTCGGCCGATCAATGTGGTGAATCGGCGAGCGAAGCTGGCCCGCGACAGTCCGGCGTGATCGGCGAGTTCAGCGATGGTCCAGCCGTGCCCGGGCGAGCCGTGGATCGCCGATAGCGCGGTCGCGACGGCTGGGTCGCGGAGTGCGGCAGACCACCCGGCGTCGGCGCCGCTGTCGGCGTGCTGGTCGAGCCAGCTGCGCAGGATGTGTAGCAGCAGGGCGTCCAGCAGCGTGCGCAGCATCGCATCGCGCCCGGGGTGATTGCCGATGAGTTCACCGTCGAGGAGGTCGACGATTGTTCCCGCTGGGGAGCGGCGCGTCGTCGGAGCGGGGAGGTGAATGACCTCGGGAAGATCGGCGAGCATCGGGTGTGACCGGCTTCGATCGAGCAGGTAGGCGCCACACAGCAGAACGGTTTCCGGCTGGGGTTCTGATGCGGGTGCCGGCGAGGCAGCCTGTCCGGGGTTCACCCGGCGCAGTGTCGTCGTGGCTGCGTGCAGTGGTGTGGCCGGGTCGTCTGCGAGGGCATGGGTGCAACCGCCAGGGAGGAAGACGATGTCACCTGGTCGCAGCACGATCGGGTGGCCGGTGGGTGGTAGAAACCAGCACGTCCCGGCCAGCACGACATGGAATCCGGCGGCGTCGACTGCGGGCAACTGCCAACCGAACGGTGCGCGATGGGTGACTCGTGCCGAATGTGGCTCGCCGACGCGCATCGCCGTGACCACGTCCGACAGGGGATCCATCCAGCAAGACTATCAACTTCTCATGTCATCGAGACGAATTCGTATAGATGGAAGATCTTGACGCATTGAACGTCTCATGTGATCGGTTTTAGGTTCGATGTGCTGCGTAGTCGCGCAGTCTGGCACGAATCAGGAGTCGATATGGTCATCGCTGTCTATGGCGCCAACGGCTATCAGGCCAAGCTCATCCTCGCCGAGTTGTCCCGACATGAAGCGGAGGTCCGGCTCATCGGCCGCGACCAGCAGCGGCTCGACGACGCCGCGGTCCAGGTCGGCATCCCCGATGCCGACCGCCGGGTGGCCGGTGCCGACGACCACGCCGCGTTGGTCGCGGCCTTGACCGGTAGCAAGGTAGTCATCAATTGCGCGGGGCCGTTCACCGTATCCGGGGCGGCGGTGGTCGCCGCGGCGATCGATGCCCGCGTCCATTATGTCGACACTGCAGGCGAGCAGTCGTATGTGAAAAGCATCTTCGACACCTTCGCCGCAGACGCCGAGCGCGCGGAGGTCACGGTGGTGCCGGCGACCAATGACGGCTGCTTGCCGGGGGATCTGCTCGCCCATCTTGTCGCCGAGCAGACCGGGCCGCTGGCCGAGATCACGGTCAGCCACCTCATCACCGGTGGTGGCGCTCCCTCGCGGGGATCGTTGCGTTCGGCGTTGGCGACCATCGATGCGATGACCGCAGGCGGGCTGACCTATCACGACGGGTTGTGGCGCACCGGGGTCGCGGCACGGCACGAAGCGATCGTGCTGCCTGACGGAGCGTCCGTGGCGATGGCAGCGCTGCCGCTGTGCGAGGTCGTCACCATTCCCCGACATGTTCGGGTCGACCACGTCGAAAGCCTGGTCGAGGCCACCCTGAAGGCCCGGCTCGCAACACCGGTCACCGCAGAGCTGATCGAGAGCCTTCCCGAAGGCCCGACTGACGGCGACCGCGCCGTCCAGCATTTCACCTACCTTCTCGACGCGACCGACCACGCCGGCCTCCAGACCCGAGGCGTGATCCGCGGCATAGACACCTATGGCACCACCGCTGTCGTCGCGGTCGAAGCAGGCCGGCGACTCGCAGCAGGCAATGCTGCCGCCGGAGTGCTCACCCCAGCACAGGCATTCGATCCCGCCGACTTCCTCGCAACCTTGTCCGAACACGGGCTCGGGTGGACGATCCAGACGACCTCGACGGTCGGGTGATACCGATTGTCACGTGGTCAGCGGAACCTGAACTTCCGTCGGCGGCAAGGGCTAGGCGTGAAATAGGGGCGTTCGCTGACCGACCAGGGCGGCGGTCGCCGAGAACGCCACAACGTCACGCGGCCTGATCCGATGAAGCGGACGACAGTCCAGCACCAGCGCACCGCCATCGGCGCGTCGGCGAAGTAGTCCGGTGCGTGCGACCGCGGCTTGCTCTCCGGTGTCGTCCAGGCACCGCCCACGCATCGATCAACGCCATCCGCCGCTCCCCGGACTCGCCATCGACAAAGACGATCTCGAACTCCCCGCTCCCGCAGCAACCTCGTGCACGCAAATCTTAGTCGGCCCGATGACGACCAGCTGAGGCACGTGTTGCCTGCTTTGCACAAGTTCGTGACCGAGTTGCTGCACGAGGTAATCATGAAGCTGAGGCTGCGCCCGTCTCGGACGCGGCGGCTAGACCTCGGCGTTGCGATGTATCAGCTCGGCGGATCGCAGGGCGCGTCCGACGCGTCCGAGCCATCTGGCTTCGTCGAGCAATGTGTCGGTGCCGCCCTGTTCAGCGGACAGGGTCATCGTCGTGTTGTGCCGGGGCGGGTCGCCTGCTTGTTTCGCCGTGATCGCCGAGGCGATGACGGCCGCCTCGATCATCGGGCCCCGCTCATGGTCCGGCAAGCCGAGCGCGTCGTACCGATCGGCGGCGAGTTGTCGCGCCTGTGGATCGGCATACCCGCGCAACGCCAGTTGTGCGTCCCGAATGTCGATGATCCGGCGACAGAGCCGAAATTCAGCGTCCCGCAAGGGATTCCATTCGCGGCTGGCAGGCAGCGGCACAATGCTCGTCGTGCCGGTCGCGGATGCCAGGTGCCAGCTCAGCGCACTGAGCTGTCGTTCGGCTCGGTGGCATCGGTAGGCGTGCAGCAGCGCCCCTAGAAACTCGCCCCCCGAGGGCAGTGCCATCCCGGTGATAACGATGAGCAGTCCGGTTACAGTGAGTAGTCCGTCCACGGTGGCATACACCGGCCGGGGTGCGTGGCCGAGATCGACGGTGACCAGTACGTATCCGAGGAAGGCCAGGCGCGCGATCACGGCGATGCCGCCCAGTGCGATTACCCGGAATCCGATGCGTAGCCAAGGCTTCGCGGTGAGCGCGGCATAGCGGAACCCGAACACCACCGCCGCGACGGCGCTGACACCGACGTAGCAGATGAACAGATACCGATATTGGGCATCATTCGCGGAGGCCGGTGGGAAGGCGGCGAACAGTAGGACGACCGCGCAGACGACAACTGCGAAACCCGCGTAGCACAGCGGGGATCTGCGCCGCGCGATCTCGGTCCGGGTGGTGAGGTACACGAACCATATCTGGCTCGCGCACACCGCGAGCATCGCCGTGATGTCACTGAGCAGGATGCCGATTGTCCGGATATGGGTGTGCTGGTCGATGGCATCGGATTCGAGCCAGAGCAGCATGGTGGCCAGGATCGCGGCAGCGAAAAGCGCACTCGCACGGTGCATCCCGTTGCCCGGATCCCGCATGATGTCGCGAGCCTTGATGGCCAGGACGGCGCCACACGCGCCCGCCGTGAGCAAGATGAGCAGGATCGGGTCGGTGGTCACAGCGATTTGTCCAAGCGGCGGACTATGTCGGCGATCGCCGGATCGGCCGCGACGGTGATCGGCTGGCTCGACCGGTGTGCCCGTCGCAAGAGCAATGTCGCCGTCATCTCGGCCTCGGTTTCCTGCTCGGTCGATCCGCAGGACCTGGCGAGCACCTGTCCTTGGATCTCGTGGGCGACGTGCACGAACATGCAGTGCCGTCGATCATCGCCGATCGACTGACCGCGGTGACCGAAGAGTAGATGCGCGAATTCGTGGAAGATGATCTGCTGGCGGTGGATTGGGCTGGCGGACTCCTCGTAGATGACGGAATGCCCGCGTTCATCGGTGATCAGCAAGCCGAGTGGGCTCGCCGGGGGCAAGGCCATCGGGATCAGTTCGATCCGTCTGCCCACATGACGCTCCAGACGCTCGCACACCTCGCCGATACCGAAACGAGCCGGTAGCCAGAGCGTATCGATTCGCTGTTCGCAGCGCTTCCGCAAATCAGTGGTCCGCATGGCAGTCCTTGCTGGGTTGAGGTTTTCGTGTGCTACTGGTCGTCGGGGCGGCCTGCGGGTAGTCGCTCCAAGAATCGAGCCAGCGCGCTCAGGTGCCGGAAGGTCGGGTTGTCTCGTTGACTGGTGCGTAGGTACCAGACATATGAGGCTGTGTCGTCCACCGATCGCCCTTCCGTCAACTGGAATGGTTGCGAACCATTATCACTTGACAACCGTTGACAGGACACGCCATGCGTGGCAATAATCAGGCGCGTCAACTGATGTGAACAGGATTTGCCTGAGACTCACGCGTGTTGACAGGCTGTAGATGCGTTATGTCTTGGCGAGAGGACCGGCAGTGGGCAGAAGCACCCCGGAGGCCGATCGTCGGCAGGTCCTCGGTTCACCGCGACATTGCTCGACACCGGCACGAGCAGGCCATGGCCCTGGTTGTGCACCCAACGCCACACAGTCTCGTCCTGCGGCCGGTCGGGACCGGCCGCGCGGCCGTGCCGGTCGGCTACGCAAACTGTCAGTCCTATTGGCTCCGATAGTGAATTGGCCAGAAAAAGGACCGGGTACCGAATCACATCGGCTCCGGTGCAAGAAGGATATCGGCACAGTGTGTGGCATCCAGGGGTCGCGATGAAGGATTACTCCCAGCAGATACTGAGCGGGGAGGGCGATAACGACTATATCCGTTACATGCGCACCGATCGACTTCTCGATCTGCAGCGTCGCTCGGATGAGATGGTGCACCGTGACGAGTTACTATTCCAAATAGTCCATCAGTCGACCGAGTTGTGGCTGAAGCTGGCCTGCACCGAGTTACGCAAGGCGGCCGACCATATCGATAATGCCGATCCGAACAGTGCGATCGCATTGTTGACCCGAGCGTCTCTGGCAATGGATCTCATCACCGATCAGTTGGAGATGATGCGCCATCTGTCACCTTGGGATTTTCAAACTATCCGTACCGTTCTCGGCCACGGTTCGGGATCCGATTCTCCGGGCTGGCTTTCGGTGCGGCGAGATAGCCGGGCTATCGGGAAATCATTCACCACGTTCGTGCGGAATCGGGGTGTCGACCTGGTCGAAGTATATCGGTCCGCGCAGCAATCCGAAATACACCGCTTGGCCGAGGCGCTGATCGAATGGGATGAGCGGGTATCTTTGTGGAGGGTGCGGCACTTCAAGATCACCGCACGGTTGATCGGGCATCATGCGACCGGCACACAGGGCACGCCGGTCGCAATGCTGACCAAATTGATCTCGTACCGGCTTTTTCCCGAACTGTGGGAAATCAGAAGTTTCCTTACGGAGACCGGGCCGATGGCCCAGCAGAATGCCGAGCTACCCAGGAAGTTCGGCGATGAGTAGTCGGCCGATGTCTCCCGAGGCATTCCGATGTCACTTTCCGATGTTGCAACGCGCAGTACATCTGGCAAGTTGCAGCGTTGGGGCTCGTTCGGTGGAGCTCGATCGTGCCGTGTCTCGGATGCTGGCGGAGATGACCCAGGCCGGTGCGGCGTGGGAGGCATTCGAGAACCAGGTCAGGGTGGCACGAAATCGGTTTGCGGCACTGATCGGCGCGCGGCTCGACCAAGTGGCGGTAGTTCCCAACGCCTCGATCGGCGCCTTCCAGATCGCGTCGACGCGCAGCTGGCAAGCTCGCCCTCGTATCGTCACCACAACGGCCGAATTTCCGTCTATTGCCCATGTCTGGCGTGCCCAGAAGCAGTGCGGCGCCGAGGTTGTCGACGCCGGTCATACGGTGGATAGTTTTACCGCGTTGATCGACCGAACAACCCGCTTGGTTTCGGTGCCTTTGATCAGTTATCAGCACGCCGTGCGGCTGCCGGTCATGGAAGTGGTCCAGGCTGCGCACGCGGCCGGTGCCGAAGTCTTCGTCGACGCCTATCAGGCGGTCGGTGTGGATCCGGTCGACGTCGGGAGCCTCGGCTGCGATTTCCTCGTTGCCGGTACTTCGAAGTACCTACTCGGCTTGCCCGGCCTCGCTTTCCTCTACGCCCGCACGCCTGAATATTGCGACCACAATCCGACTTCGACAGGCTGGTTCGGGCGAGTCGACCCGTATGCCTTCAACTCCCTCCAATTGGATTTCCCGGCATCGGCGACTCGATTCGAAACCGGCACACCGGCGATACCGGCATGCTATGCCGCCGTGGCAGGGCTACAGCTTGTCGGTGACCTGGATCTCGCACTTGTTCGCAATCATGTATGGCGCCTGGGCGAACTGGCTCGCCAGCAATTGAGCGCACAAGGTGAGCGTGTGTGCGCCGTCCCGCCCGAGCGCCGTGGAGCACATATAGGAATTATCGACCGCGACCCCGCCGGACTGGGTCGCCAACTGGCCGGACACAACATTGCGGTCAGCCCACGTCACGACGTGGTACGGGTGTCATTTCACTATTACAGCAATGTCGAGGACATCACCGCTCTATGTGCAGCCCTGCGCGAAATCCGGCGCACGTTCTGAATTTTCTTTTGCAAGATAGGAAGGCTCTGATGTCCACCACTGAACTCGAGTCGTGGCTATGCGAGCCAACCGCTGAGCGATTCCCCTACGACGAAGTCCTCGGCGGGTATCACAGTGTCGGCAAGCACTTCGTGCCCACCGACACGTTGCAACTGCTCGACCAGGCCCGCGCGATACTGCCCCGGCTCGGTGGTCCTTGGCCACCGGTACGAGTCCTTGCCGCATTTCTGGACTGCGCGCTGGATAAACTGGACAATCGATATAGTTACCCGACTTACCTGGCGCTGCGGCTGCTCGAATTGCCCATCATCGATGATCCGATAGAGCAGGCGCTTTTCGCGCGGTCTCGGTGTGATCGGCGCACTGTGCAGCTGCTCGCGGATGTTCTGGCCTTCGAACTGGCCGCGATGCATGACCGAGCCACACTGCTGCCGACGATGCGCCCGCCACGGAGTGTGCTCGACAAGCGGATTCGGCATGGATTGCGTGCGATCCGGCCAGCGCTGGCGCGCTTGGCATTGGACCGCGGATCGACCGACGACGAGCCAGGCAACCGCGCGCGGCAAGTCAGTGCCCTCGTGCACGCCGATATGTCCTTTGCCGAGCGGCGCGTGCTCCAGCTGAGCATCCTGCCTGTCTACACCATCCACGACGAGTACCTGTTTCTTCGGGTGCTGCAGACCTTCGAGACAACCTTCACGCTTCTGGCCATGCACCTGCGTGGCGCTGTGGCAGCGCTGGCCGCCAGCGATGTGAGCCGAGCAGTCCACTTCATCAGCAACTCGACCACTGCGCTACGCGAGGCGGCACCGCTGTTCTCGATGCTTGCCACGATGCAGATCGAGTCCTTCCGGACTTTTCGTCAGTTCACCGAGGGCGCCAGCGCGATCCAGTCGCGAAGCTACAAGCTCGTCGAGTCGCTGTGTCGGCGTCCGGATGCCGAGCGGGTCGAGTCACCCGCGTACCACTCGGTGCCCGAGGTTCGCGACCGGGTTCTCGCCGGTCAGGAATGCACGCTCGACGATGCCTTCACCGGTGCGAGCCGCTCGGGCGACATCGCCGGATCCGAACTGGCGCGGCTGGCGGACGTGATGGCGGACTTCTCGGCCGCTCTACTCCGCTGGCGCACCACTCACTATCGACTTGCGGTCCGCATGCTCGGCGGCGCCAGTGGCACGGGATATACCGAGGGCACCCCCTACTTGGCGGCCTCGCGCACGATTCCGGTTTTCACCGCCGTCGAGCCCGTCGGCAACATGGCTCCCGACAACCCGATTGTGGTCTGACACTTCACGATTTTGCCACCTCCTCGGGTCCGCGCGGCAGTCACTGGTCGGCGGGTCGGCCTGCGGGCAGTCGCTCCAATCGGCGGAAACGGTTGATGACGTCGGTGACCGCGGCCAGGCTTTCGGCGGACAATCCGGCTGCTCGTAGCGCCACATCGCGTACGCCCGCGTCGCGCATGGCGGCCAGCAGACCGAGTTCGGCGTCGACCTCGCGACTGGTTTCGTCGTCGAAGAAGTAGGCGGGGGGAACTCCGAAGAATCGGGCAAGGGCGCTCAGGTGCCGGAAGGTGGGATTGTCTCGTTGACCGGTGCGTAAGTACCAGACATAGGAGCCCGACATCTTCACCTCCTGATCGCGGGCGATTGCGGAGGCGACCTCCTCGTTGCTGAACTCGCGACCGTCGGGCCTGCGTACGACGTCGAACAGATGGGTCAATTTCGACGCCAACGTCGAGGGAGTTTCGTCTTGGTCCACCGATCGCCTTTCCGTCAACTGGAATGGTTCCCAACCATTATCGCTTGACGACCGTTGACAGACAATGAGAGGCATGGTGCAATCGAGGCATCAACTGGTGTGAATGTGATTTGGCATCACAGTCACACATGTTGACGTTGCTGGCATCATGCGCGGGCGGGGGTTCCGAAGGGAGAACACGTGGGTCAACCGTTGTGGGGCGATCCCGACGGGCTCGAGGATCTCGCGGCGTTGGCCGATCGGATCGCGGATCAGCTTCGCGAGCTTGCCCCGCCCGGGTGGCGACGGTTGGAGGCGTGGTTCGCGATGACCGTGGTCGCCGAATCGGCGCTGCTGATGGTCGACGATGGCAGCCGGTCGACCCGGCATCAGGTGTCGGATGCGGTGTGGGAGACGGTGCGTCGGCATCGGCGGCTGTCCGCGGGTTCGGAATGCGGGCCGTGGTGGCGGTTGCTCCTGCGTATCGACGCGGACAGAGTGGAAGTCGTCGTCGATCAAGGCGCGCAGGAGCCGTTCCCCGGTGAGCAGTTGTTCGCACCGGATGCCTATCTGGCTGACTTGGAACGCTATCCGCGCGCTCGGTTGCCGGTGTGGTTGGCGGCTTATATCGGGCGCGGTGAACCTCAGTCGAGGCCGCCGCAGGCCGCCGTCGACGGGATACGTGCGGACCGGCGGGCGGGTGTGCGGGCGCTGGCCGTGGATGGCGAGCTGCCGGAGCTGGCGGTGTTGTGGGCCCGGTGGGCGGTACTGGCCGCGGCTTTCGTGGCGGTCGGATCGACACGGGGGCCGCGGATCGGACCGTCGGTGGGCATCTTCGAAAGTGCGGGACGCAGCGGCTCGACATTGACGCTGCTGCCCGGTGATCGGGCGGTGCTGTCGGGCGGGGTGTGGGATGCGCCTGTTTTGGACGCCGCGTACAACGGGGGCGGCCCGATGCCGAAATTATTTGCGGGAGCGCCGGATTGGGTTGCGGACCCGGTGCTCAATCCGCGTGCGATAACCGGGTTGCTGTCGTTTTGTTACTGGTGGGAGTCCGGTCGATGGTATCGCGGCGAATCCGCGCCGATACCGGAGTGCGCACCGGCACTGCCCGCGGTGTGGACTGTCTCGACGGTTGCCGGAGTTGTCGGCAGCCTGCTGGGTGACCGGTCGGAATCCGCCGAGCTGTTGGTGTCGGCGGCGCAGGCGGGCGCGGTGACCCGCGAGGCGATGGTGCAGGCCATCGGGGATGGCGATGGAGTCGATATCGACGGCGGACTATTCCAGTTGATGCTCGCGGATCTGGTTGCCGATCAGGTCGCCGGGATCCGCGAAGCGGATGCGCTCGATCTGGTTCGCGATCACATTCGCCAGCGGAGTTACGACACCACCGGATACTCGGTGGCGGCGTTGCGGGCCGATCGCATCAGCGTGGGCTGGTTGGTGCGTTCGCCGGTGCCGGACGGTGAAATGGCTTTGGACCGCATGGTTTTCTATGTCGCTGACGATGGCGTAGTCGAGCGCTCGACGTCTTCGGTGCCGCTGTCGGTATTCGTAACGGAATTCGAGCAGCGGTTCCGGACGCGTAGCAGCGGCCGAGTCTGACCGACGGGGTGCGGATGTGATCGGCGAAGTTCGGTTGGATCCGGACAGTCTGCGAAATCGGGGAGCGCGGCTGGCCGAACTCGGTGACCGGGTCGGGCATACCTATGCGGCCTTGCGGGATTGCCTGGCACAGTCCGAAGGCAGCTGGGGCGACGACGATATCGGCCTCGCGTTCGCCGAGGAGTTCAAGCCGCACGCCGATCAGTTGCTGGCCGGTGTACGGGCAATGGCGGAGAGCCTGCACGGCACGGCCGCCGGAATCATCGACGCCACAAGCCAATTCGAGGCGCAGGACGCCTACCTTGCCAGCCGGGTAGCCGCCACAGCCGAGGACATCGACCCGAGCATCGGGCAGCCTGCCCCGCAGCGGCCGGATGGCCGCGTCGGCACGCCAGTGATCGCCGACGCGCACTCATCCGATCCGGCGGCGACCTCTTCGGTAGCGGGAGGCCAGGCGTATCCCACGGATCGTGCCCAGCCCACCGAACGATCCGAGCCCGGCGAGCGGCGGTCGCCCGAGGCCGCCACGGAACGGTCCACACCCCAGGACGGTCCGCGGCGTCAGGATTCTTCGGATCGGACCGGCCAGGGATCGGATCGGGCAGGCCGAGAGGCCAGTGGGAGACCCGGCAACCCTTCCGATGACTCCGGTCGCCGACCCTCGGCCGCCACGGTGTCGCCCCCGTCCTCGTGGTCGTCGCCCACGGCCGCCACCGGGAACGCGGCCCGCTTTCCAGGCACGGTGTCCGGACCGTGGTCAGCGACCGATGCGGGGCGGCGAGACACCCCGTGGACCGGGCAACGGTCCCCGACATCCGGCTCGCCTGCGGGTGCACAATCGAGTCCCGCCAGCCCTCGGTACGGTTCCCCGCCGCGATCGAACAAGCCCACCGACGAATCGCAGCGCGGGCGTGATCGGCGCGGTTCCGCGGGGCAACCGGTTGCCGACCCCATGGTCGGGTGGCTGGCGCGCAGATTGGCCGAGCAGCACGGTGTGCGTGTGGCCGGATTCGATACACCCGGGCTGCAGGTGTCGGTGGTGCGGGAGTTCGTGGCCGCGGTGGACCGGGTGCTGACCGAATACCCGGTGATCGTCCTGGATGTCGTCGCGGTAGCCGAACTCGGCGCCGAATCGGGCGTGGTGCGGTGGAGTTCCGAACCGCGCGACTCCCGGGGTGCAGCTCGCTCGATCACTCTCGACCAGCGGACCGCCCAGGAGCCGACGAAAGTTGCCGGAACCCCGGAGACCGATACCGGCCTGGGTATCTATGCGGCCACGTTACGTGAGTTCGGCCGGGCGCTCGACGACGCCAGTGGTGGTGTCGCGCGCAGGCGGGCGCAGCGCGTCCTGCTCGCGGAGTACCTGCGTCGGGAGCCGGGGCGACACCGCACACTCGCCGAGGTGGTGCGCGGTTACCAGCACTGGCGTGCCGCGTTGACCGGGGATGCCACGGGCCCAGGCGGTTTCGACGTGAGCCGAGCCTTCGGCGCCGCGTTCTCCGAGGTAGTGCTGCGCGGGAATGAGGCGGGTATCCAAGCAAAGACACTGCATGCGGTGCTGGTCGACGCGGCCTCGCGGCCGGGCTAGGCGGCGCCGGTGGACGATTCGTTAGCGCTGAACCCGGTTGTGCAGCTGCGGAACTCGTTCGAGGGTTTGCCCGCCCCAGTGCGGCGTCCGATCGAGATGGTGGTGTTCGGCGGAGAGTTGCCGCGTGCCGATATTTCCGGGATGCGTCGGATGGCTGCGGAGTTCCGTGCGCAGGCAGCTGCGCTGAGTGATCGCTCGGAGGATGCGAAAGAGCTGCTGGCACACGAGGATTCGGTGGGAGTCCTCGGCGAACGGCTGCGCGAGACATTGGGTTTGCACCGGGATGGGGCGGCCAGGCTCGGTGACGACGCGCTGTCCCTGGCTGATCAGGTGCAGGCGGCCGCCAACGATGCGGAGAAGACGCTGTGTGTGATGTTCGTCTTCGGGATCGAGTTGGCGTGGCGCATCTTCGGTGTGCTGTCCAGCGCCGCCGCGGCTGGTCCTGCCGGGGAAGTGGCGGCGGCGCCGATGGTGGAGTCGATGTTGGTCGAAGGGCGCGGCAGAGTCGCGGTGATGCGCGCGGGCCTGGAGCAGGCGTTCCGGGCGGGCGCGACGAAGACGGCAGCCCGGCTCTCGGCGCTGGGGCCGCTGCAGTTGCCCGTCACGTTGGCAAAGGCCGCCGCGCTGCCGGTGGGTGTCGACGCGGGCGTGCAGGCGCTGCAGGTCGTTTCCGGTGATCGAACCCTCGCCGTCATCGGGCCGGACGGCGAGAATCCGACGGGAATCGACCTGACATCGATCAAAGTCGCGGCCTTGGCGGGGGCGGGTGGTGCGCTGGGCGGCATGGTCGCGGGCCGGGTCGCGCCGAAGGTGCTTCCGCGGATCGAGGGCAGCCGCTTGGCACTCGGGTTGGTACACGGCACTGCGGGCGCAGCGGCGGGCTTGGGTGCGGCGGCGTTGGTGACCGGCTGGCCGGACCATTTCGATCATGTGCTGGCACCGTTGCTCAACGGTGGATTCGCTGGGGTCGTGCATGCGCACGCCCTCGCTCGCCCCGGATCGGCTGCGCCGACGGGGGCAATGATCGACGGCGGTGGGGCATTCACCCGGCCCGACCTGCCCGCGGCCATGCGCAGCGAGGACGCCGCAGCTCTCCCGCCGGTCGAGGTGTCCGCGGAATCGAAGCAAGCATGGGAGGCTGCGAAGGCGGCATGGGGCGCGGTTCCGGATTCGGTGGCTGCCGCAGGCGCGCGAGGTGAAGAGCCCGCGGCCGGAGCACACGGAAACACCGCGCCGGTCAAGTCCGCCGAAACGCGGTCGCCCGCGGTATCGAGCTCGATGCCCCACAGCGAGGCGACTGGGCGTGCACAGGTCGACACCGCGGCCGGGTCGGCGGGGCGTTCGGAGACGGGTGCGCCGGTGGGCGGTCCGCAGCGGGGCGAATCGGTTGCCCGCACGAGTCCGACAGCGCCGCGACCGATCGAGGCCGGAGCGGAAACGTCTGCGCCGCCGAAGGTTTCGACGAACACCCCGGTCCGTCAGGTCGGCGCCGGGCCTGAAACACCCGCCGAACACCGATCACCGGGGAATCACGAGCAAGGCAACGCCGGAAAGGTGCATGCCGCGGGAGATGAAGCCCGCCATGCGGTTGACGCCCGCCCGGCCCCGGGTACCGGCGACGGGCCCGAAACGCCTGCTGCCGGTGAACATCGGTTGCCGGAGAGCGAGGAGCACTCTCTCACGGCGGAGCGGAGCGTTCTGGCTGATGCGACTGGCGACGTGTCGGCCGGACCGGCTGCGGATTCGGTCGACAATGCCGGTTCGCCCCCGCCGAGCGCGCGTGACCATGCGGTGGAGTTGTTGGCCGATTTCCACGCCAGTTCTGGTGATCGGGTTCCGGAGCAGCTGCGGCTGTGCAACCTTCCTGACGAGGTGTTGAAGGCCGGATTGTTCGACACCGACGCGCGGAAGTCGATGATCGCGACGGCGGAGATCATCCGGCGCGGCACGATCAGCGACGCTGTGCCAGGGGGGATGGTATTGCGGGTCGAGCAGGCGGAGGGGTTGTACGCGCTCGACAAGCGTCCGGTGGAGATGAAGCCGGGCGAAGGCAAGTCGCTGATGTTCATGGCGGCGGCGATGCAGCGGGCGGTGCGTCACGGTGATTGTCTTCTGGTGACGACGACCGATGGGCTGGCCCACCGCGAATTCACCAGGTATCGACAGCTTTTGACCGATCTCGGGATCGACGTGTTCCGTGCCGACCAGCAGCGGGGTTTCGGGCCGGTTACCGCCGGCCGCCCCGCGGTCGTAGTGGCCACCGGCGAAACGGTCGGGCATCTGTGCAATGCCGGTCACCGGCCACCGCGCCACGCGTTGATCGATGAGATGGACGGCATCATCGACCGTGGTGAGAGACAGTTCCTCCGGTCGGAAGGCGTGGAGCAGGCCGCGCCAGCGGCGACGGCACGCGAAGTGCTCGCCGCGCACGATTTCCTCGCCGAGGCGCTGGCGAAAGGGGCGCTGTCGCACGAGGATTTCGGCCTCACGCGGATCACCGAAGAAGTCGGCCTTTATCCCGACGGAACTCCTGAGATCGAGTACTGGTACGACGGCCGAGCGGAATTGACGCCGGGGGGACGGGAGAAGGTCGAGCAGCTTCCTGGCGGGAAACAGTGGTTGGCAGGGTTGGGGTTGTCGCGGCTCGAGACGGCCGCTGCCGCCGAGTTCACCTGCCGCAAGAGCACCCACTACGTGATGGATGCGGGCAAGATCGTCATCATCGATCAGGGCGAACACGGTCTGCAACGCAACCCGACGACCTCGAGCGAATCACGGTGGAGTGCCGAGCAGGGTAAGGCGAGCCTGGCGCAGGCCGTAGAGGCCAAGGAGATCCGGGCGGCCGAGGCCATCAGGATGAGCGCCGAGCAGCATCAGATCGTGGTGCGCGCCGACGCCGACTCGGCCAAGACCATCAACGCGGTCGAAATCTATCGCACAGGGGGACGTCCGGAGGACCGGTTCTTCGATGAGGTCACCGGTGCCTCGGGCACGCTCGCGGACCTCAACCCTGTGCTGGAAAAGATCTACGGTCTGGAAGAAGCGCACCAAGTCGACCGGGCCCAGGAGCAGCGGTTGATGGAGGGCGCCCCCGAGGTTGTGGCGAACACCCGCGCCAAGCTGAGCGCTATCGCCGAAGGCGCGCACAGGGTGTGGCAGGGAGGCCGGGGCAGGTCCCAGGAAATCTTGTGTCATCGCAACGACCTGGTCGACAGGCAGGTGCAGGCGTTGGTGCGCCAGGGGGTGCCGAGGGAGGCGATCGAGGCGGTCGACGCGGACCGGATCGCCGGGTGGGGCGCGGAGTGGGAAGGCCAGCTGCAGAAGATCTTCGATGCCGCCGGTGAGCAGGGCAAGATCCTGGTGATCAACCGGCAGGGCCAGCGCGGTGTCGATATCGCGGTGTCGGAGGCGGTGCAGGCCAAGGGCGGCATGTTCGTGTGGATGACCGAAGTCCCCGAGCAGTCCTACATCCACGAACAGGCCAAGAACCGCACCGCCCGCAACGGGGACCGCGGCGCCGCGCAGGCGCTGATGTCGCCGCAGGACGCGCTGATCCGCAAGGCCATGCACCTGCACGGGGTACGCGAGGCGGCGGTCCGCTACGAACAAGTCGCCGAAGCCCACCGCGCCGACCCCACCCCGGAAAACCACCACAACCTGGTCGAGGCCGACCACAATCTCCGCTCGCTGGTGCCCGGACTGCAAGAACGTGCTCTCCGCCACGCCACCGCCGACTTCATCCGCCACCACGCCTACCTCACCGACAATCCGGCCGACGTTCTCGCCGCCGCCGAGGCGTTCCGCTCCCAGGGCAGTACGGACATCGGTCAGACCGGTCAGCCGGACTACTCGCCTGGCCCGGCCGCACGGCTGGCCGGTTTGCTTGGGATCCCGGCCGCAACTGTCGCCGCACTCGAACAGGACGGCGCTGACGACCCGCTCGGCAGTCTGCTGGAACGGACGAGCCTGCCGCCCGCCGCGGTGGAGGTGTTGCGGCAGCAGGTCGAGGCGACCGCACCCGGAACGGTTGAGCAGTACGCGGGTCTCACCGACGAGCAGGCGCTGGACCAATTGGTGCCGCAGCGGGACCGCCTGGCCGGGAAACTCGGCTGGGACACCGAGGCCATCGAAGGCGCCGAAGGTATGCGCACGATCGACCCCGCGCTGACCGAGGCCGGACACAACCTCGCGAAGGTACTGGGTTATCCCGCCTCCGATATCACCCCCGCCCTAGCCCGCGAGATCCTGGGCGAAGCGGTCGACCACCACATGTCCGCCGAGGGCACCCCCAAGTCGGCCAACAGCGACGAAGCCTCCCGCAACGATGCCGCCCCCATCTCGGCGAACCCCGTATCGGTGGACCGGGTAGCCGAGAATCCGGTAGCCGAGGACGTTATCGCCGCGGCATCGCACTATCTGGCCACCGCGGCCCTGCTCGACTTGGTCGTGCGGATCCACCGCCGTAGCCCCAACAGTTGCGTCAACAACGCCGTGACCGGTATGCGGGTGTTGAGCGGACGCGACATCGAGATGCCCTCCAGCACAATGGCAGGCCACGGCCGCGATGCGGTAAAGAACGTGTTCGGCGCCCCGCTCGAGAATGCCGAATCGCTGGACGGCATGGCCGAATCGCTGAGAGCTCGGCCGGGAGGCATCACCGTCCTGGTCTACAAATGGAAAGACACCCCGGCCAAGGCCAAAGCCACGGGCATTGCCGATGCCGACGACCACATGGTGCTGGTGGTCAACGACAGCGAGCCGGGGCAGGCCCCGAAACTGGTCGTGGTCGACCTGGCGGCCTCGCGAGACGGCGACACCGGCACCGACTACGGCCCGAAAGACCTCCGCGACCGCCGCACGCTGCTGGACAAGGCCGTGCCGTTCGACACCTGGCGACAAGAGCAACAAAAGTTCATCGGCAAACTGCCCGCTGACAAACGCAGATTCGAAACCATCGAGTTCGACGTCGAGGGCAATCTCGCCGCCAGATCGCACCGCGACGCACCCGCCGCCAATACCCCGTCCCGATCGCAGGAGGCCGAGATCAGTGCGGAACTGGTGCGGGAAATCAACTCGATACCGCCGGGCTGGCCGGTCAATGCCGACGGCACACCTGATCTGCCGTCGCGGACCGACGCGGACACGTCCGGCAAGCCGGACATCCCCCGGTTGGCCGAACCCGCCCGCATCGGCAGCCGCCCGCACGAGAGCCCCGACCCGGCCGAGCCCGCATTCGAAACCAGGCAGGAACACGAGACTTCGGCCGCGCCGGAGGCCCTTCGCCTGGCCCTCGCCGTGGTCGACAGCTTCCGAAGCAGTCCCGAGATCACACGGGACGCACGGCGTTTCGTGACGAGGTGCTACCAGGAATACCGACAGAATGAGGAAGCGGCACTACAGGAACAGCGCTCGACTGCCCTGGTGAACGAACTCGGGATGACGTCCGAGGAGGCCGAGCAGGCCAGTAGCGAATACGTGGGCAGTGCTGAGGCGCGCCGTACCATCGATGACGCCGCCGCTCGCAGGGCCGCCGAACTCGTCAGCGATATGGCTCAGTATGCCGAACGCGTAAAGGTCGGTCTTCCCGGCACGCTCGCCGATCTTTATCTGGCAGAAGCGAATACGGCCAACGCGCGGAAGCTGCAGCACGCATTCTCCTGGATAAACCGAGTCGAATCGAGTCCAGATACCGCACGGGACGCGAAACGATTCGTCATGTCGTGCTACCAGGAATATCGACAAAAACAAGAAGCGGCCTTTCAAAGGCAGCGCCGGACCGCTTTGGTGGACCTGACACCCGAGCAGGCCGAGCAGCAGGCCAGGGAATTCGTCGGCCGAGCCAGCATTCGCGCAGCCATCGATAGTGCCGCCGCCACCGCCACTCGCCAGCTCATCCACAACATCCAAGGCAAATGGACCAAGACCAGCCTCCCCCTCCCCGATACCCTCGCCCGCCTCCACCAGGCAGCAGCAACCACGGCCAACGCGCGGAAACTCGCGAAAAGTATGACGGCCGACACCGATGATGCCGAGGCTCCGGATGATCATGTCGGCAGCCGCCCGTACGACAGCACGCCTACAGCGGACGCGAGAGAGCACCGGGGACTGTGGCACGAGTTCGCAGTGACTATCCCCGATCTGGTCACCGCCGATGCGGGAAGGTGGGCAGCGCAAGGCAATAGCCCCGATTTCCGGTGGTTGGCATCCCGGCTGGGTCCGCTTGCCCGGCACTTCTCCACGGTCGGCGAGGTCGCAGTCCGCCTCGTCGGCGACGAGCCGTTCGCCGAACTCCTGCCCTTGTGGCGTCGGTTCGTCGAACTCGGCGCCGAGTTCGAGAACGAGGGCTTCGGAATCTGGCACGCGCGCACCATGTATCAGCTGATGGAATGGCTGGTCGACTACGCGCCGGTCGACGAGTATCGAAATTCCTACGAGGTTGTCGACAGCGTCGACGACAGAGGGGTCTACGTCGGCGTATCGAGCGAGGTCAACCGCGCCGGAATCATGCGCAACACCATTGTGGCCGCCGACGGCACGCCGCGTGGCGGGGGGATGTTCGCCGACGGGTGGGACGAGCTCGGCGACATCGTGCACGGAATCGAGGGTTTCTGGGTCCAGAACAACAAGATGCGCGGCGACAATCTCGCCACGTTCAATGCGGGCATTCGGAGAAAACTGTCCCCCGAGGACGCGGCGCGCGCCACGTTCACCGGAAAGATGGCGTGCCGCAGAGGGTTTACCGAGGTCCTCATCGACCACACGGTTGGCGATCGCGGCTACTACGAGAAAGCCGTGGTGACGTTCGTACGGCCGAGCCGCCTGTGGGAGATGCGCTGCCGCCTCGGGGCACGTCTCATGGGGATCAGCCTTCCGGAGATG
Source organism: Nocardia sp. NPDC006982 (assembly GCF_042869435.1). Lineage (NCBI taxonomy): Bacteria > Bacillati > Actinomycetota > Actinomycetes > Mycobacteriales > Nocardiaceae > Nocardia > Nocardia sp. NPDC006982. Next base: position 374,975 of record NZ_JBIAFV010000003.1, read on the forward strand.
TTGGATCGAGCGGGCTGGTCGTCCGAGATCGCTTACCTGCGCGACGAGGTTGCGCTGGAAAGTGCGGAGATAGACCGCCGAACGTCCCATCCGAGCACGAGCACTACCGAGAATCCCGCCGACTGGTCGAGCCGGCGCGCTCAGGTCCAGATACAGATCGCGAAGATCGAGCGGTTGGCAACGTGGGTCCGGCAATGGTGGGCCGAACAGGACGCACGCGACCACTCCGCCATCGCCACGGTAGCCGCCGACGTGGTGCGCCGCAATCCCGGTGCGTGGCAGGTGACACCGAACACCGTCCTGCTGCCCGGACCCACTGTCGTCGTGATAGCCGAGGACGGCCGGCACGACGACGCGGTGACCGACATGTTGCTGCACAACCTCGACCTGCGCAGCGAGCTCCGCGGCACCGGATACGATATCCAACGACTGAAACCCGTTGTCGAACAAGATGATTCAGGCAGCACCCGAGTTCGGTCGGAGAACCTGGGGACCGTTCACGTCGACGCGAAGCGCCGAATGCCCGACGATCAGGACCGGGCGCGCCGTCGCAGGGACGAGCAGGTCCGCAGCCGGTTCAGATCGGTGATCGCCGACGGGGCAAGCCATGACACCTCGTCCGCGGCATTTCTCCGCGCGGATTGGCCACAGCGGGCGGCACTCGTGCGACAACGGCACGACCTGACCTCGCGGCTGCCGGGAATCCCAGCGCGGTGGCGCAACCGCGCCTGCCGTTTTCGGCACGCCCAAGAGGTGGCGCGGCTGCGCGACAGCTGGGAGAACGTGGACGAAACCGGACGGCGGCGACTGGCCTATCTCGAGACCATCGGCGCCGTACTGACCCGTATCGACGAGCGCACCGATCGGATGCCCGGGCAACCCGAGGTGTATCTGTGGGCATTCGACCTGGACACCGGATACCTGGTGCTCACCGTGGGGGACCCGGATCTGGTACCGGACGTCGACGACATCACCGATCGGCACGTCATGGATACAGGCACCGGCGATCGGCTCGACGCCGACGTTGATCGGGTCGTCGACGACTTCACCTCGGACCGGCAGTTCGGACCGGGGCACCGCCGAGCCCTCGTGATCTTCGTGTCCAGCGAAACGGGCCCGGACGCCGAGCATCGAAGGCTGGCAGACCTGACCGACATCACCGCCACGCGGGCGTTCTACCGCGACTGGGTGGTCGATTCCGCCGCGGATGAAAGTCCGCTGGTCCGTCTTCTGGAAGGCGACCGCCGCGACACCGTGTCCGAAATGCTGTGGCTGGTCAAATATTTGATACCGGACCACCCGGTACACCTGGTCGGTCCTGAACTCCCCGTCGGTGCGCCCGGCGAAGAATTCGCGGCCAGGGTGGGCGCCGACTGGTCGGCGGTGTTCGATAGGCCAGCAGACGTCGCGACGCATTTGGCACACCGACCGGGTGCGTTCGCCCTGCTGGCCGTCGAGAACCCGGCGCGTGACCACGGCGGCGGCGTGGATCTGGTGCTGGTCCGCAACGATGGCGACGACCGTCTTGTGCAGATCGACCTGAACCAGGTCAATCCACCCGGCGTCGAGCCGGGTGCCGCGGCACGAGCCGCCCGCACCCGCGACTGGCCGCCGTTCGACCCGTCCGGCTGGGTGGGCAAGTGGGACAAGGGATTCGGTATCGGCCTCGGACCCGACGGCCCGGAGCGCCCGCTGGTCGATGGCGAATCGACAGGTGTGCGTGGCGAGGATTTCCCGCACGGCCTGATCGGAGCGCGTCCGACGGAAGGGGTATCGGAATCGGCATATGAGCGCTACCGGCATCGCACCAGGCAGTACCACGGCGTCGCGGGAAACCGGCTGAGTGCCGTGTTCGGGGCGCCGTTGTCGACGGCCCTGCAGCCGGGTTCTCCGGTGCTGCAGGACTGGGCGACCCGGCAGGTCGTCGATCGGCATCGGCTGGCCGAGTTGCTGCGGCTGCGTCCCGACGAGCTTGCCGCCGACTCCCGTCGGCGGCGAGTGTGGGCACAGCTCAATGAGCGCCGCATGCTGCGGAATCCGACCGAGCGCGACCTATACGTCGACGAGCTGATGGGGTGGACGAGCATCGGCGACGCGCACCGTCACCCACCCGGCGTGGTGCACTCGGCCGCAGAACGGTTCGTGGTGAGCCGCGGGGTCCTGGAGAGTGCCGACCGCGTCGCGGTGCTCGCCTGGCGTCTCGGTTGCTTCGACGAGCTGGCGGGGCAGCTTCGTGCCGATGAGCAGCGCGGCGCGGAGCTGGGACGCGATGAACCGGCGGCCAGGATTCGGCGGGCGTTGGCCGACCGCCTGGAGTCGCTGGCCACGGAGCTGGAGGTCCATGAGGATGCTCTCGACGCGATCGACACCGCCGGTCTCCAGAAAGCCTGCGATTTTCAGGGACTGGTGTGGTTCGACGTTCTTCCTGGCTCGGCTGGTCGAACCCGCCTCGACAGCCTGCTCGATGTCGCGACGGCAGAACTAAGTGCCGCCGTCGGCCGCGACCCCGCGCAGCTGAGTGAGCGGGAACTGGACGACTATCGGCATTTCTCTGACGATGGGAACACCAGGAGATGGGCGACGGCATTCGGCGGTCTCACCATGATCGCCCGCGTCACCGACCAGGCTCACCACCACGAAACCAGGCTCGCTGCCCTCACCGAACAACTGGACAGCGAACTGGCCCGGGTCTTCGGCACGCGCCCCGGCTCTCTTATTCCGGACGGTCCCTCCGGCGAGGACGTCATCGAGCTTCTCGGTCAACGTTTTCCCGGTGTCCGGTCACCGGCTGCCGACATGCTGGCCAGGCATGTCGACGCCACCGGCGTCGAGCGGTTCCTGATGGTCAAGGAGGTCTTCCGCGACGGCAGGCGGGGCATGTGGCGGCTGCCGTCCGCACTCGAGGCGGTGGAGTTGGATGTGCATGCCGTGGGTCCGGCGAAGATCGCGGAAACCGGCATGGTGGCGGTCGATTCGTCCGAGCGGTTCGTCGCGGGTGTCGACGCGAAGCACAGCATCGATGCCCGCTGGCTGACCCGTGGCGAAATCGAGCTCGCAACTGTGAATCGCATGGTGCACGGGTGGCTGCAGGAGAACTTCTCGTCCGCGCTGGACGCATTCGATCCGGTGGTCACGCCGACGGATGCCGCGGGGGAACTCGCGCGGCTCGGATCCCGCCTGTCGTTGAGCACGGACGACATCGAACTCCTCACCCGCAGGCTGACCCGACGGCCAGCCGACGAGCACACCCGAATAGTCCATTTCTTTCACCTGCTCGCGGACGAGTTCGAGCGCAACAGGATACAAGCCGAGCTCAATGTCGGCGGCGGCGATTTCCTCGACATGTACCTCCACAGGCAGCAGACTCAGCCCAGACTCGCGGCTGATCCCGAGATCGTGGATGTGATCTCTACTCCGATGGCGCACCGCATCCTGCTCGACATGGCGAACTCCATTCACTGGAGTGGTGACACGATCGGCGCCGGAGTCGAATTCTTGGCGAGCCCCGAGATCGCCGACGCTTTGCGGAAGATCGGCGAGAAAAACGCTCATTTCGAACCCTATGTCAGCAGCCGGATGTCGAAACAGATTGCGGCCGATCTCGATGCCGTCGGCCGGGAGTTGCGCCGAGTTGCGGAAATTCCGGCCGGTGCTGTGGATGTGCGTCTGCTCACGATGTTCGACGGGTTTGCGACGAAGAATCCGCCCGGAAAGGATCGGGTCGCCTGGGACGTACTGGTCTCCCTCGATGATTTCTCCCCCGGCTCGGTCCATCGGAAATTCACGGACGTGTTTCTGCGGACCCGTCAAATCGCCGGTATCCCGGACGATGTGCGGGCGGAGGTGGCATTCACCGCGCAGCAGTTGCGTGACGTGGAGGACCTCTACATCAGAGGTCCGAGCGGTCGCGAATTCGCTTGTTATGTGGAGACGGTGGGTGAGCTGCCGGTCGGTCAGCGGCCACCGACGATTCGCGCGGCAATGGAGTTCGTCCGGGATGTGACGCCCGAGTTCGCCCGATGGCTTCGCACTGTGCTGGCGGACGGCGCGAACGCTGCCGAGCGAAACGCGCTCGGCTTGCAGCGTTCGGGCGAGGCGGTCCTCGGTGAGTTGAAGGACGTTGCGCGCGCCTTCGTGGCTGAGGTGAAAGATGCGGGTCTGTCGGCCGAGAGTCTGGCGAAGGTGCAGTCTTCGGACTTCCTTGCCCAGCTGCTGATCGGCGTCACCCGCTATGACAAGTCCGACGAGGGGCCACGCGACATTGCGTCGCTGCGTGAACTGCTCCGCGACCAAGAACGGGCGACGGCGGAAGGCGGCATCGCACCGATGCCCGAGGAATATCGGCCAAGCGGTGTGGTCGAAGTCGCCAAACTGCGGACCCGCGTTGGTGCGTCGGGGCCGCAATGGACCGAGGACCTGCTGACCCGTTTCGCGCGGCTGGCACAGAATCTGCAGGCCGCGCGCTCGGCTATCACTCTTGCTCGGCGGCCGATCACCCATCTGCTCGACGAGCTCGGGCGCGGCATCGCCGAGCATATCGGCACCCTGGAGCATTCCATCGCTTCGGGCAGGCTCGCCGACGGTTCGCCCATCAACGACGCGGCGCGGCGGTACATGGCAGCTCGCGCACAGGATTTGAAGGAACTCATCGCACCGAAGGCCGAGCACGCGACGCAATTTCCGGCACTGCGTTCACTCCGGGATTTCGAGAAAAATTTCCAGCGGTTGGCTCGTATCGGCGAGTTACATGACGACCTGCGGGCAATCTGCTTTGCCTGGGCAATGCAGCAGCATCCGGAATGGATCGATCGGTTGCGACATATCGGTGTGGGCGAACCGACGCTGGAAGATATCGTTCGCGTCCGGGAATTCGTCGAGCACATCACCAATCAGGAGGTGTTCGCACGGTATTTCGCACACCGGCAGGGCGCTCGAACTTTCCGGCGGATGACGAGTGTCGCGGCGCTGGACGAAGCGATAGCACGCACCCAGGGCGTCGGAGCCTCGAGCGACACCACGCGGCTGCGGTTCGTTCCGACGCGGGGGCCGCTGCTCGAGCTTTCCGGGCATATTGCCAGTGCCTGCTGGGCCGGTAGGTATCGTTCGGTCGCCGAGGCGATGCCGAATATGACAGCCGTCATCATGGTCCGGAATCCCGACGACCCGGCGCGCACCGCATTGGTTGGCGCAGGCCTGCTCATCGAGACCACCAGCACATCCGGTGAACCCATCCTTCTCATTCGCGGCCTCAACCCGTTGGAGACCTATATCAACCACGTCTCCGTCGCGGACTTCTACCGCGAATTCACCGACTGGGCGCACGGAATCGCCTCGTCCCGAGGACGTCGGCTCGCGATCGTCATCGACGACCACTGCGGCGGCGCGGCAACGAATCGTCCCGCGCTGTACAGCTACCTTGCCGAAGCGCGCCCCGAGCTGACTCCGGTCCGGGTCGATCTTTCGGACACGGCATTCAACGGCTATGACGTCACCGAATGTGCATACCTCGTCGGTTCGACCGGAACCCGTGACCAGCAGCAACACCGCGAGCCCGGTGGTCTCATCGGCAGTCGGCCGTCGGAGAATTCCGGCGGTCGCTTCGGCTGGCGGGAGCGTGGATTGCCGAGGGATGTGGCATCGGCCGATTGGCGCGCTGATGACCTGCTGAGCTCGGCGTCCGGGCCATTGCCCGCAGAGATGATCGGGCGCGAGATCGACGAGGTGACCGAGATCCTGGGCGCGCGGGTGCCACCGGAACAGTTCGCTGATCCGGAAATCCGCCGCGGGGTGCGGTTGGCGGCCGAGGGACTGTGCGTCGGCCGGAGCCTGTACGGCGGCCCGGACATCGGTCGCGCCGATGACATTCGCCACGACGCCGTCGGCGAGTTGCGGGAGCCCGGCGCGGCGAACCGGCATGGCAACGGGATGCGGGTCGCCGAGGAGCTGCGCCACATCCTGGACAACGGCCTGCTGCAGGGCGCCGATCTCGGCGACATCATGGCGGCGATGATCGCGAACGCCTGGAGCGATCTCGCGGATGGCAGCAATCCGCGACGCCAGGACACCGCGCGGTCGGCGGAACTGCTCCATGCCCGCGCCCTGGTGCACGGCTGTGCCGCGAGTACTGCCCTGGTGCTCGGATTCGCGGTGACCGGGCTCGGATTCGATGCGCGGACCGGGACACAGATGATCGCGTCGCCCGCGGCCGTGGCGCAGATGCGGCAGCGGTGGGGGGAGCTCACCGGCGGCGAGTTCGAGACGGCGATGCGCGTTGCCAGGTGGGTGGCCGCCGCGGGCCTGCAGACGTTGTCGGAGCCGGACGCGGTCGTTCAGTGGGTCCGGTCGGACCGGGACGGCGAGAGCACCAGCATGCTCGAACGCCAGGCCCTCGTCGACCGCCTGCGTGACCGGGCCGGTTTCGCGGACCCCGACAGCGGATACCGTCCGCCGGACGGGTGGCTGCTGACCAACCGGGAGATGCGCCGCGACCACGCCGCGAAGGCGCGGGAGATCGCCGACCGACTGGCGAACGACCCCGGCTATACACCGCTGGACGCCTATCGCGACTCCCGGCTGCACGCGGCCGAGATGCGCGAGGAGCACAGCGGTTTCCGCTGGCAGGTGGTCATCGGGCCGGGTGCTGACACATCGGACTCCGGCGCCCTCGCCGACGCCGTGGCCGCGCGACTGCCCGAATCGGGCTCCGCGCGGGCGCGCGAGGACATCATCGACGCGATGACGCGTCTCGCGGAACTCACCCTGCCACATGCCGGGGCCGATGCCGTGTTCGTCGTGACCTCGGCCAAGGACGCCGACGGTCGGCGCCGATTGCTCGCCGAATTGGACTACACCCGAACGGACGCAACCGATCCCGCACCCGGTATGACCGCGGAGGAATTGCGCCGGGAGCTGTCCGACGTGGACGGCCGCATCGACATCGACACCGCTCTCCTGCCGCAGGACCAGGTCCGGCATCGGGTTCGCCTCGACCTCACCCGGCAGCGGATTCTGGTGCGCTGCCGGGTGTGGGGCAGCGACGGGGCAGGTATGTCCGCGTCGAACGTGGCGCTGTGTCAGGGGCTGGCGGCGGCCGGGCACGAGGTGATCGTCCTGGCGGACGAGATCGCGCAGGGTGCCCCGAGTTCGAATGTGAAGGTGTACAGCTACCGCAAGCGTGTCTCCGGGGCGAGTCGGCGAGTGCTGTTCGACGGGCACCTGGGCGATTTGCCGCAGTCGGTGGATCTGGTGATCGTGCATGCCGAGGACGACGGTGTGAAATCGGCGCTGGCGGCCGAGACCCGTTATCCCGCCGCGAAATTGGTGAGCGTCCACCACCTGACACCGATGCTGTGGGAGACCCTCAGGAACAGTCCGGAACGCGGTCGCGCCACGATCGCGGCCCGCATCTACTTGGCGCGGCGTGCTCACCTTGTGACGGGCCTCGGCCCGGTGCTGGCCACGGATGCGCTGTCGGCGGCTGTCATGGCGGGCCACGGCTCGGTGCACGAACTGCAGCCGGGTCTGGAGATCGCCGAGCAGCCACCGGAGCCCGCACCCGGTGACCCAGCGCGGATTCTGCTGTTCGGCCGGGTCGACGACCAATTGAAGGGGGCCGCGGAGATCGCCGCGGCAGTGCGGCGACTGCGCGCGCAGGGGCGCGACGTGCGGCTGGTGGTGCGGGGCTACCCGAAACGTGGCGTCGAAGGGGCCCACACCACGTTGGCCCGGATGATCGGTGACCCGGCTGCGGTCGAGGTGAAGCCGTATACGTCGAGTCGGGTGCAGCTGCGAAACGATATCCGTGCGGCGACCGTCGTGGTTATGCCGTCGCGTGCCGAGGGATTCGGCCGGGTCGCTACCGAAGCGATCGAGCAGGGTGTGCCGGTCGCGGTGCCATCGTCCAGCGGAGTGGGCCGCTTCCTCGCCGAGCTGGCGGACTACCGCGACTTCGCGGACCGATTCAACCTGGTCGAACAACCTCTCGGTGCCCCTGTGCCGATCGACAACTGGGTAACTGCGCTCGCCGCAATACACGACGACCTGCCCGGCGCCTGGGCGGCGGCCCGCGGGTTGCAGGCACTTATGCGGCCGTACAGCCACGAAAACAGCGCAAGGATGATGGTGCACGCCGCGCTGAACACCGACCCGCACTCTCGCCGAACGATTCCGCCGTCACGGACCCGGGTATCGCTGGAGGCCGGACGTGTGGTGGCGCGCGGCGAGGAAGAGGATTACCAGCGGATACTCGCCGTGGCCGACGCGATGGAATCCGATCCCGCCGTGCGGGAGGCCGTTATCAGCGGTACCCGCATCGAGTTCGCACCGTCACCGGACCCGCTGACGACCGGCAGAGCATCTGCCGATGACAGCGGCGCACGGTCGCGCCCCGGGGACGACGAGCGATTCGGCAACCGACCGGCGACCGGCCGGAACGGAGGTCCGGGTGGGCTGATCGGCAGCAGGCCGTTCGAGGATTCGCCTGGTGAGCGTGCGTTTGCTGGTCCTGGGTTCGAGGAGTTGGTGCAGGCGGGCCTGGAATCCGGTGTTGCGGAACGGTTCGTGGTGGAGGACAGGCTGGGGGTGCGGGTCGAGGAGCTGACGTTCGGCAATGGCGTGCGGGTGTTCATGGAGACTTATGCCGATCCGATCGACGCGCTGGTGCAGGTGTTGCGGACCAAGGTCGCCATCATGATGGGTGCTCCGGTCGCCCACGCGATGTTGAACCTGGAGGACGACCGCGTTTATCGGGAACTCACCCCTGGGCGGCTCGGGGACACCGTCGAGGTTGTGGACCCGGAGCTGCTGGGCTCGGACGCGGCGCTGCGGCTCGGTTTGTTCGATGCGGTGACCGGAATTCGCCGGACGGCGCGTGAGTGGAGTGTGGCCGACAACGATGTGATGGGCGGACGTTCCGGATCCGATGTCCATGCCGGGCAGATCAGTGTGTTCGCGTCGTTGTTCGTGCGGTATATCGACGGTCGCGCGGTGTGGTTGGACCATGCCATGCCGACGTGGGACATCGCGCCTATCCGGGAGCAGGTGTCGCACCTGGATACGTGGATCTCGAATTTTCCGATGCCCCAGGAACACCGAACGGCCCTACTCGATATCCACGCGGGGTACGAGGCAGCGCTGGCACAGGTCGAGCGGCACGCCGTGCATACCTTCGGTGAGCGAGTGCATCGCGCCGGGCTTGATGCGGAAGCGCAGGCCAAGGCGCGGTTGGTCGAGGTGTTCACTCTGAACTATCCGCACGTCGCGGTGGTGGGGTTCGATCATCCCGACGTGCCCACTCATGTCGTCGAGGAAATCCTCGATGGGTTGCATGAGATGTTCATCAGGTTCCCGGACCGAACCAATATCCGCGAACTGCGGATCGACTACACCGACTGGGAAGCCAGCAGCCCCAGAACCCACAACTACACGGAACCCACAGCGGCGGGCCGAACCTCGAGTATGCGGTTCAGCCTGCGCGATGCGGCCAACCCGGCACAGACCGTCAAACGCGGAATCCGGTTTCTCGAATTCGGATTGAACCCGGTCGGCGACAGGCCATTTCGCCACAACGCCGTGCACGAGTTCGTGCACGCGATCGATGCAGTGGAGGGTCTGTCGGAGAACCTGCAAAAGACACTGTCACAAACCTGGGGACAACTGGCGAACCACGGCCTCATCGACGAGTCCTGGTGGACCTGGCTCACTCGACTGCCGAGATACGCCTTCGTCAACGAAGCCGAGACGGTACTCGACGACGCGGAAGCCCTCGCGGTCGGATTCGCTGAGGCCGACATCCACGGCGCGGCGGCCGGGTCACCGCAGTGGGCGATCCATGACTACGTCACCACGGGGCGTCCACCCCAAGTCACGCCGGATCTCGAGATCGATCTCCCACCGCATCCAAATCATCCGGACTCGGGCGGTCCTGGTGGACTGATCGGTAGCAGGCCGTTCGAGGATTCGCCTGGTGAACGTGCGTTCGCTGGTCCCGGGTTCGAGGAACTGGCGCTGGCTGGACTGGAATCCGGGATTGCGGAACGTGTTTCGGTGGAGCAAGCGCCGGGAGTGCGGATCGAGTTGCTGACGTGCCGCGATGGCCTGCGGGTGCTGGAGGAGACGTATGCCGCTCCGATGGAGGCGCTTGTGCAGATATTACAGGGCAAAGTCGCCGCCATCATGAACGCTCCGGTCGCTCATACCTTTCAGCGCAGATCCGGTGGCCCCGTCTATCGAGAAATCACCCCCGGACCGCTCGGCGACAGCATCGACGTCGTGACCACACACATTCTGGACTCGCCCTCGGCCATGCGGCTCGGCCTGTTCGACGCGGTGACCAGGACGTTCCGTACGCTGCGCGACTGGAGTGTGAGCCCGGACGGCGAGGTGATGGGCGGACGCGCCCGATCCGACCCCGACGCTACGCCAGCCGGTATGTTCGCGGCGAAGTTCGTCGAGCGTATCGATGGCCGTGAGGTGTGGCTGGATCACGCGTTGTCGAGGTGGGCGGTTGCGCACATTCGTGAGCTGGTGATGACCAACCTCGAATCATGGATCGACAGTCTCGAGGCCCCGAGGCCATACCTCGATGGGTTGCTCGATATCTATAGCGGGTACTTGGCGGCGTTGGCACAGATCGAACGACACGTCGTGCCGACCCCGAGCGAGATGCTGCCGCGGGCGGGGCTCGATGCGGCGGCGCAGGCCAAGGCGCGGTTGGTCGAAACGTTCGCGTTGAAGTATCCGCATTTCACGATGGCTGGGTTCGACCATCCGGATGTGACCGCCGATGTCGTCGCGGAGATCCTCGGTGGGCTCGATGAGATGTTGACCAGGTTCCCCAACCGGACCAACATCCGCGAACTACGGATCGATTACCTCGGTTACTGGGAAGCCAACGCCATCACATACCCGAATGGGGACCCGGTAGCGCGAGGTCGCACCAAGAAGATCGTGTTCAACCTGTATGACGCGGTCAGGCCGGAATCGACTGTCGAACTCGGTATCCGGAATCTTCGACACGGGTTCATTCCGGTTGGTGACCGGCCTTTTCGCTACGCCGCGATACACGAGTTCGTGCACGCGATGGATGTCCACGCGATCGAGGACCGCGGGCAGCGGCTGTCGGCGAACTTGTGGGGGGTGCTGGATGAGATCTGGGAACAGCTTTGGAGCGCTGGCCTGATCGAAGAGTCCAGGCAGACGTGGCTGGCGCGGCTGCCGAGCTACGCCTTCACCGATGATGCCAAGACGGAACTCGACGACGTGGAGGCGCTCGCTGTCGGGTTTGCCGAAGCGTACATACATGGCGTGCCGGTCGGTACGCCACAGTGGGCGATCCGTGAGTACGTGACCACCAAGCATTCGCCGCAGATCACACCGGATCTCGAGGTCGATCTTGCGCCCCAGGCGGATCCGCCCGCCTCCGGTCGTCCGGGTGATCTGATCGGCAGCAAACCACATGAAGAGCCTGATCGGCAGACGGATGCTTTGCGGGGTGCGTGGATCAAATCCGAGCGGCTCGAGCGGGGGATGACGCAGGTACAGCTCGCGCAAGCGGCGGGCTTGGCGAATAGCGCGCTGTCTCTTATCGAGAGCGGGAAATCGAGGCCGCGGCTGCGCAACTTTCACCAGATCTGCCGGGCACTCGGGCTCGATGACGATGCAGTGGCCGACGCTGTCCGGCAGTTCTATTCGGATGTACCGCTGAACACCGATGCGGCTGTCCATACGTCGCTGGGTGGCTGGGTGACGGCTCTTCGTAACAGCAAGGGCATGACCAGGGCGGATCTCGCACGCGCAGTCGATATAGCACCGACGAGCGTCACCGAAATAGAGAATGGCGTGTACCCGCTGCCTGGTCGGTTCTTGCGGATTGCGCGAGTTCTGGGGGTAGGGCAGAAATCGCTGGCGGAGGCGGTTCGCGCGTTCTATCGGGACATCGAGTTCGATCTCGATCCCGCCGCGCACGACCCTGGGTTGCCCGGAAGTTGGATTGCGGCGTTGCGCTATGACCGGGACATATCTCAGGCCGAGCTGGCCCGGACCGCGGGCATACCGAAACAATCGGTCGGTCGAATCGAGCGTGGACAGACCCCGAACTGGGTGGTCTTCCGTCAGATCTGCCAGGCGCTGGAAGTTGCGCCGGAAGTACTCGCCGCCGCTGCTCGCCATTTCTATCGGGATCTCGACCTCGACCCCGCCGCGCACGATCCCGCGTTACCCGGTGAAGAACTCCTACGGGCCGCCACCCGCCACTTCGATCCGGACCTCGAGATCAATCCCCCTCCGCACACATTGCTGGGTGGTTGGATCAAGGAGTTGCGACTCGAGCGCGGGGTGACGCAGAAAGAGCTTGCGCGTCGGGCGCGGATGTCCCAGCCCTACATTTCCGCCGTCGAACTCGGAACGCGTTTTCCGCCGGTGCGGAGATTGCGGCAGCTCTGTGGGGCGTTGGGTGTGGGTGGTGATGTGTTGCTGGAGGCGGTCGAGCAATTCTATGCGGGTCGCTACGAGCGTTCCGGTAACCGGGAGGAAGAAGCTCTTTTCCACCGATATGTGGTCAGCCGGGTGGGTTCAGCTGAGGAGAAGACGATCCGGGACGAGATTTGCGCGACGGTTGCGTGGATTCCGGATGCGTTGGCGCGTCGTGAATCTCCAGATATCCGCGATGAGGCCGTGCAGGCCGCGTGGATGGGAATTCTGAGCGCGATCGACAGCCACGTCCCCTCCGCGTCGTTCGCCGCCCATGCCTGGGGCGGCGGTCGGAGAGCAATTCTCCGATACCATCTCGCGCGCGCGTTCCCGGATCTCGACAATCCCACCCTGAAGAAAGTCAGCACAGTAAGAGCGCAGATCGACCGGATGGTTGCCGCGGGCGAAGTTCACGACGATGCGGCGATTGCGCGCGCGGTGGGTTACCCGGTGGCCGATGTGGCACTGGCGCGCGAGATTCTGGCTCGGCCCACCGTGCATTTGGATTCGCCGGTCCAGGGCAAACATGGAGAGCCGAGTCGAGACATCGCCGATCCGGCTGCTGCCACAGGCTTTTCCGATACCGATTTCGCGACGACAGTTCGCGGTGCGCTGGCGGATTTGGCCGAACCTGATACCGCTGAGCGGTTGGTGATGCTGCATCTGGTGGAGGGTGAGCCGTTGACCGACGTGGCCGCGCGGTTGGGGTTGACGATGGCGTCGGCGGGGGACGTTCTCGCCGATTGTGTCGCGCGGCTGCGCGATGTGTTCGATCCGGGGAGATCGGGCGAAGTGACCGCGAGCGAGCGGGGTCCGGCCACGCTCACTCCGGGGGCCGAGGTGGTGGCGGAGCAGGATCAGCTGCCGGTACCCGATGCCGAGCCGGGCGAGGGCAGCCCGAACCCGGGTGGCCTCATTGGCAGCCGACCGGTGGGGGGTGAGGGTGAGAGCGGTTTCGTCGGCAGCAGGCCGTTCGAGGTTTCGCCTGGTGAGCGTGCATTTGCTGGTCCCGGGTTCGAGGAGTCGGTTCTTGCGGGTCTGGAGTCCGGTATCGCGGAACGGTTCGTGGTCGAGGATGCGCCGGGGCTGCGGGTCGAGGAGGTGATGTTCGGCAACGGCTTGCGGGTGTTCGCAGAGAGATATTCAGATCCGATAAAAGCGGATATCCAGGTGTTGCAGGCAAAGGTCGCCGCTGTCATGGGTGCTCCGGTGACCCACGCGATGCTGAACCTGGAAGACGACCGCGTTTATCGGGAACTCACGCCGCACGGGCGGCCCGGGCACAGCTTCGACGTCTTGTCCCCGGAGATTCTGGACTCGTCCTCGGCCGTGCTGCTCGGCCTGTTCGATGCGGTGACCGGGACGAATCGGACCGGGCGCGAGTGGAGTATAGGTCGCTACGACGATGTGATGGGCGGGCGCGCCCGATCCGACGTCGACGCGCCGACCGGTGTGTTCGCGGCGAAGTTCGTAAAACGTATCGATGGCCGTGACGTGTGGTTGGACAACGCCCTGCCGAGGTGGGCGGTCGAGGACATTCGTGAGCGGGTGACCTACCTCGAATCGTGGATCGAAAGTTATCCGGCTCCCGAGAAACACCGAGATGTGCTGCTCGACATCCACAGCGGGTACTTGGCAGCGCTGGCACAGATCGAACGGCACGCTGTGCCCACCCCGTGGGAGATGTTGCATCGTGCGGGGCTCGACGACGAATGGGGCGATGACGATGTGGAGGCCAAGGCGCGGTTGGTCGAGGTGTTCAACCTGAAGTATCCGTATGTCACGATGGTGGGGTTCGACCATCCGCATGTGCGCGCCCATGTCGTCGAGGAGATCCTCGATGGGCTGGACGAGATGTTCACCAGGTTCCCCGGCCGGACCAATATCCGGGAATTCCGGATCGATTACCTCGGCGATACGAAAGCCAGTGCCAGAGCGTCTTGGCATGTAGATCGCGTAGCGGCGGCGGGTCGAACAAAGCGGATTCATTTCAGCCTGCACCATGCGGCCAGGCCGGAGCTGTTTGTCGAATCGGGCGTCCGATCGCGTGAAGACGGGATCAATCCGATCGGCGACAGACCATTCCACCACGATGCCGTCCACGAATTCATCCATGCGATCGATGCCAAGGAGGGGCTCTCGGAGAACCTGCGACAGGTGCTGGGGCAGACCTATTCACAGTTGTCGAGGCTCGGCTTGGTCGACGAGCACTGGTGGACCTGGTTCGCCCGGCTGCCCGAGTACGCCTTCGGTAATGAAGCCAAGACCGTATTCAACGATGAGGAGGCGCTTGCTGTCGGGTTCGCGGAGGCGGACATTCATGGGGTGGCAGTCGGTTCGCCGCAGTGGGTGATTCATGAGTACGTCACCACCAAGCGGCCACCGCGGGTCACGCCCGACCTCGAGGTCGATCTCCCGCCGCAGGATGATCCACCGGCTTCGGGACGTCCACGTGGCCTGATCGGTAGCAGGCCACATGAGGACGACGATTCGCAGTCGGACGCCCCGCGTGGATCCGCAGATGTGATCGAAAGCGAAAAAAGCCCGGTATCGCGGACACCGTGGACCACGAGGAGGGCGGAGCCGGGTCGACCACATGCGCAAAGCGGCGATTCGGAACCAGGCCGGCGGAGTCCGAAGCCGGGCGGCTGGATCGGCAGCAGACCACACGAACAGGACCAGCCAGCACGACGCCCCGTACCGGGCCAGACGACGCCTTGGTCGCGGGAGGCGATAGACGAGCCGCACCTCGACGACCGACTCCGCAAACAACCATCGCACCTGATCCCCGAGGGTCCCGCCGACAACCCGCCGGGCCTGGTCCCGCTCACCGCCTGCGAGACCGAAGTATTCGCTCGAGTGCGACAGGGCATGACGCACAACGAGATAGCGGTGGCACTCGATCTTTCGGTGCGCGATGTGCGGGCGCACCTGGCGAGTGTCCGCCGCAAGCTCAGAAATCGGCGTGTGGCGCCGAGCCGTCCTGCCGTCCTGCCTTCCACGACATCCGAGTCCGAGCGTTTCCGGGCAGCCATGTATGCCGCCTTGACGAGCGCCGACCAGCCGGATCCGCGAGCACTGCTGGCCGGGGCGAGCCAAGAGCAGATGGAACACGCTGTGCACGGGCTCAGCCCGGAGCATCGGGCAGCGCTGAGCCGACTGCGAGCGGGAGCGAATACACCGATGATTCGCAGCATGGCGCTGATCGCGGCTCGTCGATGGGTGCTGGCCCTTGCGGTCGAACACAACCGGTCGCAGACGATGTTGGCCACCGCGCTGGCCGCGGCGAATACCGCTGACCTGCAAACGGCACTCGACCAGCTCACGGCCGCCGAGCGCCGACTCCTGGTCAACCGCTTCGGACCGGCGACGTCGCCCGACACCTTCGAACCCGACGATTCCGTGCGCGCTTTGCGTGCGGTCGACATCGTCCGCCACCTCGCGGGGCGGATCGCGTCAGGTGCCGGAATGTCCGCTGTAGACACGTACGGTTTCGACAAGAGCGGATTGCCGCGCCCTGCCTCAGTGCAGCAAGCGAATTACCCAGCGGCCCAGACGTATACGGCGGACGAATGTCTGGACGCGGTCTTGGGCTGGATGGACCGGCGGGACTCCGTGCAGCCGGGACGTCCAGACAACAACGGCACCGATTCTGTGCACGCCGACGCGGTCAACCGCTGGCGCTCGTTGCCCGTGGATCACGGTTTCGATGACGAACAGCGGCGGCTGGCCGACGAGGCGCTCCGTGCGGGCGGCTTCGACAACGCGGATATGTTGCAGCGTCCGGGAGATCACCTGTTCGCGGACGCCGCACAACGCCGTGCGACCGAGAACGGTCAGTGGTGGAATTCGCTGCGCAACCCGGACGAACCGGGTCGACTGAGCAGCACGCAACGGGCGCTCATTCAGGTCTACCCGCATCGGATCGGTAACGCCGACGGTCTTCCCGCCACGGTCCGCGACCACGCCAACCGGCTATCGATTCGTCGCGATCTGGACGAGTTCGTCGCCCGCAAGCCGGTCGGCGTGGGAATGCTCGACTGGATCCGGACCGGACTCAGGGCCGCCGAGCGAAAACAGTTCAGCAACCTGATCCATATCCGAAATCACCTGCGACAGCTGGACCGGCAGGCCACCGAGACACCGGGCAGTCCTCCGGTGCATCTGCTGTCCTACGACTCCACCGCCTTCCACGGCAAGGGCAAGGCCGTCGTCGCGCTCGGCAATGTGGACACCGCGCACACGGTGAACTGGCATGTGCCCGGGACGAATACGACCTCTTCCTCGCTGGCCTACCAGTTCAAGCCGCTGCGCAACCTGTACGAGGAGACACTGCGCGTCGATCAGTCACTCGAGCTGGCGTCGATCATCTGGATCGGATACGACGCGCCGACCGGGCCGGTGAACACCGGGTTCGCGAAAGCCGCCTTCCGAGAACGCGCACGCGTTGGCGGCCACCGGTTGCTATGCGACATCGCGGCATTCCACGCCACCAGACGTCTTGCCGGAACCGCGGCCCCCGACCAGCTCGTCAACCGCATCTACGGGCACAGCTACGGTTCGGTGACGACATGTTATGCGGGCAGGTACGGCAGGCTCGCGGGCCTGGTCGGCTCGATAACCCTCTCGGGCTCACCGGGAGCGGGCCCGGTTCGCCATGCCGAAGAATTCGGCATCGGCGTGGAGAATGTCTATGTCGCCGCCTCGTGGCGCGATCCGGTGACCATGTTCGGCGCGGACCGGCCCGGCGCGCGGAGCCGCGTGAACCCGCGGCTCGGCCACGGCATTGATCCCGCCACCGAGGCGTTCGGCGGCCAGCGAATCGGCGCCGAGTTCCCCGACTCACCGAACTTCGCCGGCGCCGAGGCCGTGCATCAGGGCTATCTGCACCGCGACCCGGCGACCGGGCTGCCCACCGAAGCGCTGGCCAACGTCGCGCAGATCACCGCCGGACGCGGCCACACTCTCGCTCGGGTGGAGCGCCGGCGATCTGGACACGGTTGGGTCGCGCGACCCATCGACCGCGAGCGCGGGCGATACGCCCACGGCAACGGAAATTGACTGATCGGCGCTGCAAGGCATGTCGCTGAATCCGGAACGCTGTTGCGCACTGCCAGCGGTCGGCCGGGCGGCCGCGCGATGCGCAGATCGATCGGGTCGCACGGTGGTGTCAGGATTGCATCAGGCCGGTGCGGATCGCCTGCACCGTCGCGTTGAGTCGGACCTGGTGCGATCCCTGCCAGTAGATCCGTCCGCAGGTGCGGCACTTCCGGAACGTGTCGTAATGGCGGCGGGTGAGCGGTTGCAGCCGATCTTCGACCTCGGCTTTGGCGACCTCGACAACGAAGCCACCACAGCGCAGGCAGCGGGTGAACGGCGCCAAGTGCTCGACGAGGTCCAATCGGCGGATCACCTCGACGATCTGATCGACCGGCTGGTCCGATCTGATGTACACGCCGTGAGTTACGTTGCGCCGCTTACGCCGACTCGGTGACCGCTTCCACGCCGGATTCGTCCTCTACTGTGGCGACCAACAACTCCCCTTCGGCGACAAACTTACCTGCCTACCCATCAGCGCACTATGGACCACACCAGCACCGTGACGGGCCACCTCGCACTGCGCCGCCCAGCCCGTACGCCCCTGTCTCGGCAAGCTCTCAAGATGGCGCAGACCGAAACCGCGCTCTGAGATCAGCACGCCTGGTGCAGGTACGGTGCGGCTCCACCGCTCGGCAGCGTCTCAGGTGGCTGGCAGTTGGAAGGCAGTGGTACAGGCCCCGGACGAGCATGATCTTCCTGTGCGCGAGATGGCCTTCAGACCGGCGCCGACGCAGAAGGCGCGGTCGCCGCTGCCGGTGAGCACGACTACGCGAATATCGCGTTCGGATTCGGCTCGCTCCATCGCTTCGCCCACGATCGTGCTCAGCTCGCCATTGACAGCATTGAGCGCATTCGGTCGATTGAGGGTGACCAGAAGGATGCGCTCGCGCTACTCGACGAGAGCGGCGAGTTCGGTTGTGCTCATTCAGTTCTCCTGTTTCGCATGTCAGTTCATGGGACACGAACGATCAGGGCATCTCCCTGACCGCCACCGCCGCACAGGGCAGCGGCGCCCACACCACCACCCCGGCGTCGCAGTTCGAGCGCCAGATCCAGCGTGAGGCGAGCACCCGACATGCCGATGGGATGGCCGAGGGCGATCGCGCCTCGATTGACGTTCACTCGGTCGGGATCGATTCCCAACGCACGGGTGGAGGCGATGCCCACGGCGGCGAATGCCTCGTTGATCTCCACCAGGTCGAGGTCAGTCGTCGCGATCCCGGCGCGGCCGCACGCCCCGGTGTTCGCATTGGCGGGCTGCAGTGGCAGACCGGAGTCCAGGCCCGCGACCATGCCGTGCTCGCCGATTTCCGCGATCCACGCAATTCCCTCGGCTTCGGCGCGCTCCTTGCTCATCAGCACGACCGCAAAGGCACCGTCGTTGATCGTCGATGCGTTTGCCAGCGGTGATGATTCCGTTGTCACAGAAGCCGGACACAACCGAGACAGGGTTTCCAAAGTGGTGTCGGGACGGATGCCCTCGTCCCGCAGGATGCGACTGGCGCTGTTGCCCTCGCCGGACGTCCTGGCAGTGATGGCTCACCGCCGTCGGCTGCGTGAGCCCCGTCTACACCGATGAGTTCGGCATGGAAGTAGGCGGCGCGTTTGGCGTGTCGAGTGGCCAGACCGCGGAACTGCTCGAGGCGGTTGAAACATCGTTCGACCACGTCGCGCTGCTTACAGAGGTCACGGCCGAACGCGGGCGGGCGTCCACCCGCGGGGTCATGGCGCCATTGAGCAGATGCGGCATGCCGCAGGCGATTCGCCCGTGGCGGAATGTGGGAACGTCGCAGATGAGACGATCCCGATGCTGGACAGCCATACCCCCACGATCAGGCCGTCCAGGCGCTCGACCGCGTCGGTCGCGATACGACCTGTAGTCCTCACCCACTTTCGAGTGCGATCGGCTCAACGAGCAGCTCCTCCACAGCAATATCCCGCGAAGGCTCCACCCGACAGTAGCCTTCCCGCTAGAATCAGTGATTATTTTAATATAGATTATTTTTGTAACCAGTCGACGGTTGACTGTCGCCCCGCACCGAAGGATGCCCGATGAACGCTCGAGTCAGGAATATCTGCGCGCTGGGCGGGCCCGCAGCGCTCATAGTCACCCTCATCGGATGGGCGATCGCGGGCATGCTTCCGGTACCGCTGAGCCCGTCGGCTTCGGCCGAGGAGGTCATGCGCTTCTACACCGAAGACCCGACCCGGGTAATGATCGGTTTTGTCACAGCCTCGGTGGGTGTGGTGTTGATGCTGCCGATGTTGGCGCTCATCTCTATGCATATGCTGCGCATGGAAGGGCGGACGCCGCTACTGACCTTTGTTCAGCTGATCGCCGCCGCGGTCACAGTCATCATCAACACAATTCCGCAGATGCTGTTCGCGCTCATGGCATTTCGTAGTGATCGCGATCCGCAGACCCTCCAATTGATGAACGACATCACCTGGATGATCCTGTTCACGCCGATCATGCCGTTCATCATTCAAAACGTCGCGATCGGCACCGCGGTGCTGAGCGATAAGCACGCCATTTTCCCGCGCTGGAGCGGCTATCTCAATCTGTGGGTCGCCTTCGCGTTTGTTCCCGACGTGCTCGCGTACTTCTTCCTGTCCGGCCCCTTCGCATGGAACGGCATCTTCGTGTTCTGGCTGGCTCTCGGCGCGTACGGCGCGTTCCTCGTCGGGATGTGTTTCGCTGTCCGCCAAGCGAATTCCTCGCTCGACGTTGCGGCCCTCGGCGAACCGGCGCAGGCAACCGCGTGACAGCGGCAGGATCCTTCGCCGCTGTCGAGCTCCCCGCGTTTGTCTGGGACGAGAGCGAACCGGGGTCGGCGGTCGATACCCCGGAACAACCCGGCAATGGCGATACACCGGGCGAGCTGGGACTGTGGGTTTTCATCCTCGGCGACATGACGTTGTTCGGTCTCTTCTTCGCCGTCTTCCTGTGGGAGAACCGACGCGATCGGCTGGCCTTCGCCGAGTCGGCCGCGCACCTTCATCGCTCGATCGGCGCCGTCAATACTCTTGTGCTCCTGCTGAGTTCCTACCTCGTCGTCATCGCATTGCACGCGCACCGACGGGGATCGACGTCGAAAGCACGCGCCGTGCTGGTCGCTGTTCTGGGGTGCGCCATGGTGTTCGCCGCATTGAAGGTCGTCGAGTACAGCGCGGCGATCACGTCGGGCCACGTCGTCACCAGCAACATGTTCTGGACGTTCTACTTCGTATTGACCGGAATTCATCTACTGCATGTGCTGATAGGCGCGGTTCTGGTGACGCTGTGGCGCAAGAAGTGCCGCTCCGACCGGAGCGCGACCAGCGCCGGTCGGTTCTCCGAGATCGCCGCCGTGTACTGGCACATGGTCGACCTGCTGTGGGTCGTGATCTTCACACTCCTCTACGTGGGATGTTTCGCATGAACGCACTCGATATCCCAAGTAGGACGACGTGGGTTTGGATCGGCCTGGTCACCGCTACCTGTGTTACGTGGTGGTTCGGCGTCGATCACCCACTCGCGTCTATAGGCGTCGAGTTCGCGTCCGCGAGCGCGGTGACCATCGCGTTCGCCAAGGCGTTCTTCATCGGATCGGAATTCATGGAGCTGCGATCGGCGCCCCGGGCGCTGCGGCGGGCGTTCGAGTGCTGGGTCGTCGTGGTCGGCGCAGCCGCCGTAATCCTGTCGGTTTTCTGAACCACGCATGTGATCGCGCGGGCGGCGGCTAACGCCACTTGTTCCGCCGCTCCCGCCGATGCGACATCACCCCTACCATTGTCACCGTACCGGCCACGATGAGGAAGTAGGGCCGCGTACAGGGCGAGCAGTATCGTCATCTCGGGACAGGTAATTCGATGACTGCTTTCCCGATGATCGATCCCTGTTCGAGCGCGGTCAATGCAACGGCCTCGCCGAAATCGAGTTCGGGCGGCTTCACGGTAACCATCTCGGGAGCGGCGGCAACGTATTCCGCGTACCCGCCCAATCCGGGCGGAAGGCCACCACCTCATCGCCCTGGGATACGGCACCTCCGGCAGGTGCGGAGACAACGACACCGGACACTTCCACGCCAGGGACGAACGGCGGCGACGCGCGCAACTGGTATTTCCCTTGCGTCATCAGCAGATCGGGGAAGTTGACGCCCACCGCACGGACGGCGACGAGGACCTTGTCATGGACGACGGGCACCGGCAATGCGGTGACGTGCAGGGCCGACCGACCCGTCAGATCCGTCGCCTGCACGGCCGCCATGAGTGGAACCTCAGACACCGAGACCCACGGGTGAGTCCTTCACGATCTGATCCAGATATTCGCTCATACCGAACAGTTCGGTACCGTCGTCGGTGATCCAGCGAGTCTGGTTTTCGAGAATTCGGGTCAACTGCTCGGTGCCCGAGGCGTCCCGTTTGCGGTGCCGCAGCGGCACCGTGGCACCGACATCGCCGATCATGCGCCAGCTCCTGCCGTCCGCGGCGACGAGCTCTGCCCGAATGCGGCGCGGCGTGTGGTCCTCACCCCGTTCCGTACTGACGCGCACGTCGGTGCAGCAGTGCACATCTCGGCCATCCCAGACGAATCCGCCCATCACCGGCTCGCCGTCTTCGACTCCGAAGAACGCTCCCATGAACCCGAACTGCGGACTCGATCCGTGCAGCCAGCGATAGAACCAAGGCGCTTGCCATGACCGCGGGCCCCACGAGTGATCGCGCAATCCCGCGCCGGCGATCTCGAACACGGTGCCGTCCACGGTGATCGATCCCGCGACGGCCATAATCTGCTCGTAGTGGTTCGGCGCGAAAGCGGGACCGTCGCCATCGAAGTTCTGCGCATAGGGTTCGCTGAGTCGAGTGAAGGTCAGATCCACAGCACACTCGACCAGCGGCGTGCTGGCGAGTCTGCGTGGGTCGGAAAGGATTTCGGGCACATCGAGAAGGTTCACCTCCCCGCGAAAGGTGGCGTGGAGTGTGGTGAACGGCTCCTCGACGTGGAACTCGAGACCGGCGCCCGACATCTTCTCGTTCGTCGTCGCCTCGGGCCGCGCGAATCCGAAGGCCACGCTCCCATCAGGCAGGTAGAGGCATATCGTCCGCTCGCCGCGGCCCTCGTTCGGGCGGTTGGCCAATCTCACGAATCCGCTGATCCGATTTCCCGGCGAGTGAAAATGGAAGTACATGGATTCATTGAAGTTGGGCTCGGTCCCGACCGGATGCGTGTAATCGTCTTCGGGCTTCATTGGTAATCTCCTTGGCCTTTCCGGTGCCTGCCGGGGCGCCCGCCGTGGATCAATGCGGCCGCCTCCTCGAGCAGATAGCCGATGGTCGAATCCAGCTCGACGAGGTCGAGCGAACCGTGTTCGCCCATGGCTCCCGATCGGCGTCGCAGCAGAACGCCTTGCAGCAATGTCGCCGCCCGCCAATGCGTGAAAGCGCGATAGTAGTCAATCGAATCCACATTCAGACCGGTTGCCGCACAATACATCTCGATCAGTTCCGCCCGATTCGGGAAGCCACCGGCGCGCGTCGGGCTCGGCATGATGATCTGCGGTTCGTCGGGACCGCGCCAGTCGTCGAGCAGCCAGGCCAGATCCGCCAGCGGATCACCCAGAGTCGCCAGTTCCCAGTCGAGTACCGCAGTGATCCGGGCGAAGTCGACGAGCAGGTTCGACAGCCGATAATCGCCGTGCGTGATCACCGTCCGCTGCTGCCGGGGCACCCGGTCCGCGAGCAATGACCGGACGTACTGCCAGATCCGATCGTGCGCGGTCTGCTCACCCCACTGTGTCCAGTTCCGGACCGCCCGTCGCATCTGCCGCGGCAGATATCCGGTGTCGGGTCCGAGGTCGTCGAGACCGACGGCCGCTGGTTCGAGCGAGTGCAGGTGCGCGAACACCTCGATCACCTGCCGTCCCAGCGCCGAACGCTGCTGCGGGCTCAGTTCCGCCGCATCGGACTCCGACTCCAGCGGCGCACCGGCCATCCGGGTCATGACGTAGAACGGGCTCGTATCGTCCGTACCGATCACCGTTGGGAGCGGAATACCCGTGTCGGCCAGTGCGTTCAGGATCCGCGCCTCACGTAGCACATCGTGCGCGGTCGGGTCGTGTCCGCCCGGCGGCGGCTCGCGCAGCACCCAGCCGGCTCCCGACTCGTCGCTGATCAAGCTCGTTATGTTCGACTGGCCGAAGCCGATGCGCTCGATCCGCAGCGCGCCGCTCACGTCGGCGCGCTCCGCCAGCCATTTCTGAAGCTGTTCTGCCCGTCCGGCTTTCGTGTTCAGCACCGCTACCTGCCCTCGAAGATCGGCTTGGATTTCGTGATGAAACTGCGTACCGCCCGGGCTGCATCCACCGTCGCCGCAGTGCGAGCCAGTGCGTCGATTTCGGCGGTCAGCTGTTCGGACAGCGTCGAGGATTCGGAATTCCGGAGCAGGGTACGGACTTCCGCGTAGGCACGCGTCGGTCCAGAGGCCAGGGTTTCGGCCCGGTTCAGCGCGATCTCCTCGAGCTGTTCAGGGTCGACGACCTCGGAGATCAAGCCCCACTCGCGGGCTTCGCGCGCATCGAGGACGCGGCCCTGATACAGCGCCTGCGCCCGGCGCATCCCGACCAGGCGGGGCAGGTACCACGAGGTGCCGCCGTCACCGGACAGTCCCAGCGCCGAGAATCCCGTCGCGAACTTCGTTCCCTCCGCAGCGAGCGCGATATCGGCGCAGTAGACCATGCCGAGCCCACCACCGCCAACGGAGCCATGAACGGCGGTCACGACCGGCGCCGGCAGCTCAGCGAAGATCCGGAGGGCTTCGTGGTACGGCGTCACCATCCGCCGCAGAGTTGTCGACAGTTCCTCCGGTTCGGTGTCGGCGAAGACCGTGATGTCTCCCCCAACAGTGAAAGTCGGGCCATTGCCCAGTATCACCAGAGCCCGGAGGTCCGATCGCGCGGCGCAACGTTGCGCGGCCTCATACAGATCGTCGGCCATCGTTTGGTCGATCGCATTGCGCTGGTATGGCCGGTTCAGCCGGAGAACGGCCATCCCGTGCGTCACCGAGAGCTCGACCGCGCGCAGACCACTGTCCGGGGTCAGGGCCTCACACCATCGCTCACTGTCGGTGAGTTGGATCAGCCCGCTGATCCGTCCCTGCGTAAATGTCAGAATGTGGATGAATTCCGCGTCCAGTTTGCCGTGCCCGACCCGTGCGTTGCCGGTGTAGCGGCCGGTGATCGCGAGGCGCCCATCGTCGAGCCAGTTGAATCGCGTCGGCACCGCCCGAGCCGTGTAGTGCTTGGCGATGCGACCCCAGAAATCCCGTCGCATCGCGTCGGGCCCGCGATAGACACCGCCGAGTTCGAATGGGAGCCCCTCGGTGGTCCGTCCTTCGAATCGAGGGTGCAGAAGGGCGACCAATCGCTCCCGATCCCCCGCCGCCAAGGCGTTGTACAAGTCGGCCGCCAACTCCTTGGCCGCGTCCCGTTCGCGCTCCGGCAACGGAGACGTCGAACCATCGCTTTCAGCGTTCATCGTCGAACCCAGCTCTCAGCAAATTTCTTCTAATATAGATTTAAAACCGTAGGTCATGTCGGGTTACCCGGTCAAGCGGCCACCCGTGTCCGTCAGCGTTGATCGGCCGGTGGTGGGCACAGGATGCCACAGGGAATCGGCGGCAGACCGGGGATGATGATCATCGGCTGTTGTTGAACCGGAGGTCCGGGCTCCGACGGAGTTTCCGGCTCGGCTGGCTGGGATTCCGGCGCGGGCTGGGTAGCGTCCGGTTGCGGTTGGTCGGCGTCGGATTGCGGGGACGGCAGTGGAGCCGGTACGGCCGACGGCAGTGGTATACCGCCACCTCCCCCGTAGAAGGCGGACCAGCGCAACACATCCGAGGCATAGGACATCGAGTTGTTGTAACGCAGGACGGCGTGTAACTCCAGGTCCGGATCGCGCAGGTCCGTGCCGCCCGCGCACAGATATCGCCCTGCGGCCAGGGCCGCGTCGAATACATTGTTCGGATCGGCGTATCCGTCACCGTCACCGTCGCTGCCCCAGGCGGCCCACGTGCTCGGCAGGAATTGCATCGGGCCGACGGCCCTGACAAATCCGCCCCGCCCATCGGCGATGGTTTCGTTGCCGGGCAGCCTGCCATCGAGCGCGGGTCCGAGAATGGGCCTGACAGTGGTTCCGTGCGCGTCGACATCGCCGCCGCTGGCATGGCCCGATTCAATTCGTCCGATTCCGGCCAGTAGATTCCACGGCAGGCCGCAATTCGGTTCGGAGCGAGCGAGATTCAGCTCGGCATTGCGATATGCCGCGAGTACTGTCTCCGGGATTCCCCGCACAGTAGGCAGATTCGGTTCCGCCGCCATTTCGGCGGCGATCGACGGCCTGGACATGAGTTCGCTGGAGTCCGAGGTGGGCGCCGCATGCGGGCGGATCGGCCGAGACACCGCGGGCACAATTCCCACGCTCGGGCTCGGCTCGGTCTGCTTCCCTGCGGCCGAATCCCCCAGTGCAAGTAGTTCGGTTCTATGCGGAGGGCTCACCATCGACGAGGTGGACATGAATACGCCGACAATGCTCAACGCGGCGAGGGTGACGCGGTGCAAAGCCATCGCAGCTCACCTGGTCTCGGCCTTGTGTTCACAGCGCGGCGAGGCGGCGCGATAGTGCGGGTTCGGTTCACTGCACATAGCCGACTCCTTCGAGCACGGCGGTCGGCGAATCGGAAACCTGATCAATATCCGCCAGAATCGCTTCCTGCGCGACCGGCGGCAGAGTGTGCAGGATCGAGCGGACGCGCTCCTTGCGGCGAATCACGGCCTGGCGCACCGGCATACCGGGAGTGGCCTGCATCTGCGGAATAATCCCCTCGACCTCTTCGGCGCCACCATGATGGTGTCCGGCGTCCACGAGCGCCTGCTCGCGCGCCATCTGCGCCTCGTCCTTCTCCTCCGACATACCGATCGGACCGATCATCCGGCCGTTGAGGAACTGTTTGACCACCGGCTCCTCCGAGGTCAACAACACCTCGCGGGGACCGAACATCACCAGCGAGCGACGGAACAGCATCCCGATGTTGTCGGGCACGGTGCGCGCCAGGTTGATGTTGTGGGTCACGATCAGGATCGTCGCGTCGATCTGAGCGTTGATGTCGATCAACAGCTGCGACAGATACGAGGTACGGACCGGGTCCAGACCGGAGTCGGGCTCGTCGACCAGGATGATCTGCGGATCCAGCACCAGCGCCCGGGCCAGACCGGCACGCTTGCGCATACCACCGGAGATCTCACCGGGCAGCTTGCCCTCCGCACCGAGCAGACCAGTCAGCTCGAGCTTCTCCATCACGATCTTCTTGATGTCGGATTCGGACTTCTTGGTGTGCTCGCGCAACGGGAACGCCACATTGTCGAACAGGTTCATCGAGCCGAACAGCGCGCCGTCCTGGAACAGCACACCGAACAGCTTGCGGATTTCGTAGAGCTCCTTATTGGAGCAGGTGGTGATATCGGTGCCGTCGATGAAGATCGAACCGCGCTCCGGACGCAGCAGACCGATCAGCGACTTCAAAAACACCGACTTACCGGTACCGGAAGGGCCGAGCAGCGCGCTGACCTCACCCGAGGGCAGCGTCAGAGTGACATCCTGCCAAATCCGTTGCGAACCGAAGGACTTGGTGATGCCTTCGGTCCTGACCTCCACGCCCATAATGAACTCCTTTTCGGGTGAATGTCAGACAGGTGTGATGTCGGCGATCAGCCAAGTTCCCCCGGTATCGCTCATGGTCACCCGTACGCGGCTGCCGTCCAGGCGTGGCCCCTGATACTTGCTGCTGGTGGTCTCCTGGTTGACGAACAGCAGCAGCGTGACCTTGTCGGCGTCGGCCGTGACCACTGAGGAGCCGACCACGGTCGCCTTCGTGATGATCGAATCGCGGTGTGCCGCAGGAATGATCACACTCGAACCGAGCTGGCCGAAGTCGTCACGGAATTTTCCGGTCAGATTTCCCGCGGCCGCCGGAAAATCCTTGTCTATCGTGTTGAAGTCGTACGAGAGCACCTTCGGGACGCGCGATTGCGCGGAGTCGCGTGCCGCCCGCGTCGCCGCGGCGGTGGCGTTGTGATCTGCCGCGCTGAGGGCAAACACAATTGTGGTCGCTGTCGCGGCGCTCAGTAGCAGCCCGAGCACTACCAGGGTCGCGATCGCCGAACGGCGACTCAGCGTCGACAGCCGATGGATGCGGCGGTCAACACCGAGCCCGCCGCGCACGCGAGCCCAACGGGTCGGCGATTCTTCGTGCGGCTCATGGTTTTCCGCACGAGAGGCGGAGACCTCCGCATCCGTTTCCTCGACGTTTTCGATGTCGGCGATGGCGGTGTCGGTGGTCATGCGACGAACTCCACGTTCGAGACGAGCCAATGGTCGTCGGAGTGGTCGAGGGTCATCTTCATGCGGTAAACCCGCTGCTGGCCCTCAGGGGCTTCGGTGTTCTTGACCGTCGAGGTAACCGCGGTCAGCACGGTGGCATGCGCGTCGTCGATATCGACGAGGCCGGATTCTTTGACCTCGCCGGTGGATTGAACCTTGCCGTTTTCCAGCACACTGGCGAAGTTCCCCGAGATTTTCTGCCACTGGTCGCGGAACGAACCGGTCGAGTCGGCCGCGATGGCCTCGAGATTCTGTTTGGCCGAGGAATGATCCAGCGTGACCAATTGCACGGCAATACGGTTGGCCGCAGCCAGCGCCGCGTGATCGCGTGCATCGTTTCGGCTGTTGGCGCGGACATCGAGCCCCAGCGCCCCGCTCACGGCGGCCAGTACGAGCACCGCCACGACCAGCAGCATGATCGTCCACGCGAGCCATGGCCGCGACGGCCGGCCCGGCGAGTCCGCGAGATCGGGGTCGATCTCCCCCGCGAGCGGAGCGTGGACCTCGTCTCTCTCGGTTTCTACTTGATCAGCAGTGATTGCCATCCCTGGTTCTCCTCTCGGTGGGCGGCGCTGCGGGCCGACAGCCCGAGGACATAGGTGAGACCGTCAGGGCCTCGGAAGGTGCCATCGCCTTCGGCATAGGGCACAGCCAGACCCGCCGGTGCGGCGTTGCGTTGTGCTGCAGCGCGCGCGGTGGGCGATGCGGGCGACTGCGGGGTCGCATGCTTCGGGGCGGGGGCAACCGGAACCGGATCCCCCGGATGCGCAAGCATTTCCGGCCATGTGGACGGCACGCCCTTCGGGCAGTCGGCGACATCCTCGGTGCGGACCGCCGGGTCCGTGGCGCAGGGTGTGTTGCGTGCACCGCGGATGACCTTCGGCTCGTCCGGGGCGATCTTGCAGTAGGTGTCCGGCGGGACCTCGGCCGGACCGGTGTCGGACGGATCGCGGCGCTGAGTGTTCTGATATCCCTGGGTGCACGGTGGCGGGTTGAGGGTGTTGCCGAGTTTCACGTCCAGCGGCCCGGCCGGTCCTGGCCGGGTGTCGTTGTACCGGAATCCCCCGTTCACAAAGCTGTAGGTTGTGGCCGCGGCAAGAGCCGGATACACGACCAGGATCTGGCGCAGGCCCGGCACATTCACCCGCAATACCTGACCGACTGTCTGCAGGTCTGCCAGCATGGCCGGCAGCGGTGTGCTCAGATCGGTCAGCGTGCCCGCGACGGTGTCGGCGGCCGAGGGACCTTGATCCAGCACACCGCGCAGGTCGCCGTCGCTGTGTGCGAGCTGGTCTGTGAACGAACCGAGATCGTGTACCGCAGAACGAAGTTCGGTCCGCACCGCATTGCCGGTGTGCAGCAACGGTTCCGCGTCGTTGATCAGGGTCTGGGTCGGGCCGATATCGGCCTGTGCCAGATCGAGCAAGGCGGCCGAGGACTCGATCAGTGAGGCCAACGCGGGTCCGGTGCCGTTGACCGCTTGGAACGTTTCGTCGAGCGTGGTGTGCAGTGAGTCGGTGGAAATCCCGGCCAGCAGTGTTTGCGTCTTGCCGAGTACCTCGCTGGTCGGGATCGGCACCGATGTTCGCGACCGGGGAATCTGCGATCCGTCGGCGAGGTAGGGTCCCCGCTCGTCGGCCGGGACGAGGTCGACGTACTGTTCACCGACCGCCGAGGTGCTCTTGATCGCCGCGGTGGCCGCGGCCGGGATATGCCGGCCGTTGCGCAGTTGCATCCTGACCCGCACGGCGCCGTTGTTCAGATCCACCCCGGTGACCCGGCCGACCTCGACGCCCCGGTAGGTCACCGTGGCCTTTTCATAGATTCCGCCAGCGTCCGCGAAATCGGCTGTCACCGTGTAGGTTCCGATACCGGTGACTCGCTGGATCCCGATGTAGTGGACCGCGCTGTACACCAGGCTGACGACGGCGAGCACCGAGAATGCGATCAGCTGGCCCTTGACCAGGCGTGTCTTCATCACCGGCCTCCGTTCTGGTCGGTGTTCGCGGCCGGCGGCTGACCGGCGGTATCACTCTGTGTCGGTGCGACGAGCGGGTTCACCGCACGGTTGGACATCGGAACGAGGTCCTTGAACGGAATGCTCCCGATGACCTTGTCCCTGATCGTCTCGGCACTGAGGTCCAGGGTGAGGAAAATGTTGATGTAGTCGCCCTTGATGGCTTTGTCGATGGTTCCGACCGGGAAGGGGAAGGTCGCGGCGACCTGCAAGGCGCCGGCGAGATCGGAACCGGAGGCCGCCAATTGGCTCAAAACCGGTTGGAGATTGTGCAGATCGGCGGTGAGGTCATCCCCACTCGCATGCAGCACCTGCGAGGCTTGCTGACCGAACACGCCGACCCGATCGAGCATGGTGACCAACTGCGTCTTCTGCTCGTCGAGGATGTGCAGCGCCGGCTGAATCTGCTCGATGCCGGTACGGAGAGTGTCCTTCTGCCGCGCGAGTTCCCCCGAGAACGCGTCGAGGCTGTCGATGGCGCGCACGATGTCATTGCGCTGGGAGTCGAGCCCGTCGACAAACGTGGCCAGGAGGCTGAACGACCGATTGATGGCGTCCTGATGACCGCCGAGTCCCTTGTTCAGCTCGGTCATGATGGTCTGAATCTGTTGCAGCCCACTGCCATTGAGCACGAGGGACAGGGCGGCCAGCACATCTTCGGTCGCCGGGTACTCCGAACTCGCAGACAGCGGAATCACATCACCATCGCGCAGCACCGTGCTGTCGCCCTTGTCGTGGGGAGTGGTGAGTTCCAGATACTGGGCGCCGAGCACACTGGTCTGCGCCAGTCGGGCCGCCACGGTGGAAGACAGGCGCACACCCTTGTCGATAGCGAGGGTGGCCACGGCGACGTCGTTGCGCACGGCGATCGAGGTGATCGTGCCGACGTTGACGTTGTCGGCCTTCACGAACGAATTCGCCACCAGGTTCTGGGTGTCTCGCAGTTCGACCCGAACCGTGTAAGAACCGTCGTGAATCACATTGCCCGGCAGGGGAATCGAATTGGCGCCGTCGAATCGGCAACCGGCTGTCAGCAATGCGCTCAGTAGCAGGACACTGCCCGCGCGCGTCGTGGTGGAGAGTTTCATCGTCCGCCTCCCGGGACGAGCAGGTCGGTCAGGCCGGGGATGAGCGGCAACCCAGGCGGCAATCCGGGCGGCCCGACAGGCTGGCCGAGCACGGGTGTGAGCGCCCCGCTGCCCATCGCCGCGCGGGCGGCCGCACCGAACAGGTCCCCGAAATGCGCACTGGCACGTGAGCATTCCGCCACGGGCGCGTTCACGGTTGTCAGCAGTGCGCAGATCAGCGAGACCGGGTCCGGGAAGTCCGGGATGGCGAGACCGCCGGTGAGCGTTCGCGAATCCGGATCGTAGATGTTGTAGAAGTTGTCGAGTGCGGTCGGCGCGAGATGCAGGATCGCGGCGAGGTCGTCCTCGCGGTTCACCAGCAGTTGCGTGATGTTCGTCAGCGCTGCGACATTCTTGGTCAGCGCGTCGCGGTTGTCGGCGACGAAGGTACGGACCTCCGGCAGCATCGCCTGCATGGACTGCAGTGCCGCCGCCACCTGGGTGCGGTTGTCGTTCAACAGATTCGATACGCCGGCCAGCTGATCGACGAATGCCTGGACCTGGTCCTCGTTGGCGGCGAGTGCCGAGACGACGATCTGCAGATTGCGAACGGTCGCGAACAGATCCGGCCCGCCATCGGAGAGGGTCCGCATCGCTTGCGACAGGTTCTGCACCGTCTGGTTGAGCGTCGCCCCGTTGCCCTGCAACGCTTTCGCCGCCGAGTCGGTGAACCTCGACAGCGTGCCCGTTGGGTCGCCTTCCTTGGGCCCGAGCTGGTTCGCCAGATCGGTGACCTGGCGCTTGATCTGGTCGTATTCGATCGGCACCGCGGTTCGCTCGAGCGGGATCACCGAGCCGTCGGCGAGCGCGGGTTCGCCACCGGACTTCGGCGTGAGCTGAACGTATCGGCCCGACACCAAGGTCGGCGCGACGATCACGGCGTGGGTGCCGGCGGCGACGGGATGGGAGGCGTCGAAATGCATCTCGACCCGCACCCGGTCACCGGCGGGGGTGACCTCGTCGACATCACCCACCGGGACACCGCGAAGTGTCACTCTGTCACCTGGGTACAGCCCCACCGAGTTCGTGAAGTAGGCGGTGACCCGCACAGTCGAGCTGCGTGTCACCCACCACGTCGCGGCGGTACTCACCAGCGCCACCACGATCAGACCGGCGAGGATCCGTCCAGGCCAGGGAATGCGGGACACGCCCGCACGCAAGGATTTCATCGGTGGCTGCCCTCTCCAGGACTTCCCGGCTGCTGGCCATTGAGGTTCGCCGGCATGATGTTCTGCAGCAACACACCGAAGAACGGCCCGCTGGCTACCGATTCACCGAGCTGGGTGACATACGGGCGCAGTCCGAGAATCGCGGAATTGATGTTGTCGTAATTCGTATTGAGCAGACTCACGACCTTGTCCAGTTCGGCGAGCATCGGTGCGGTGGTCGCGTTGTTGTCTCGCACTACGCCGTGCAGCTCGTCGCTGACGGCCCGGACATTGGCCAGGAGTATCCGAATGACCTCCGCCCGGTCGTTGAGCGCTGCGAACAGCGACCCGCCGTTGGTCATCAACGCGATGAGGTTCTGATTGCGTTGGGCGAGAATGCCGGTGACCGAGTTCGCGTGGCCGAGCAGATCGCGCAGCGCACCGTCGCGGCTGCCGATCGTCGCGGACAAGCGCGACACGCCATCCAGTGAGGACTTCATGTTGTCCGGCAACGTATCGAGCACCTTCGAGAGGCTGTCGACGGCGCCTGCCAACTGTTTCTTGTCCGTGCCTTGCAAGCGGTCGGTGAGCTCGTTCAGCGACTCGTTGAGGTCGAATCCGGATGTGGTGTGGTCCAGCGGAATTCGCTTGACGGTACGGCCGGCGCCGTCGGGTCGCAGTTCGACGAATCGGCGCCCGAGCGCGGTCTCCACCTTGATCGCAGCCGTCGTACGACCGCCGAGGGACTGCCCGTGGGTGTCGATCTTCAAGGCGATGTCGACATGGTCACCGTTGAGCCGGATGGAATCGACACTGCCGACCTTGATACCCGAGATTTGCACCGCGTCATTGGTATTCAGTCCGCTGGCGTCGGCGAACTCGGCCACGATGGTGCTTCGCCCCGGCCACCACGGGAGCTTGTCGTAGTTGAACACCAGCACGAGCAGCACGACCAGTACACCGGTGCAGACGAATCCCAGTCGGATGGGGTTGCTCTCGGAGAATGTCTTTGTCTTCTTCACTGGGGTATTTTTCGATCGGGTCTTTGTCATTTGGTTTGGCACCTGTCGGCGGGAGCGACGAACATCGGCGTGTCCTGGTATCCCCCACCGATGGCGGGGTATCGGATCGCGAGGCCACATACGAACCAGTTGATGAAGCTGCCGTAGCTGCCGACTCGGGTGATCAGTGGATAGATCGTGGGCAACTTCCCCAGCACCAGCGACAGCGTCCCGGAGTCGGCGTTGAGGTTGCCCGCCAACTGCTTCAGTCCGTCGATATCGCCGGCAAGGGCGGGCCTGTTGTCCACCAGCAGCTTCGTGATTTCCGCTGTGCCGGCGTCGATTCGGTCCAGCCCGGTTGTGATGGTGGCGCGATCGTTGTCGAGCCCGGTCACCAGCGACTGCAGGTCGACGACAAGATGGTCGAACTTGTCGCCCGTGTCGTGGATGGCTCCGAGCGCGACGTTCAGATTCTGGATCGTCTCGCCGACCACCTGATCCCGGTCAGCGAGGGTGTTGCCCAGTTCTCCCACCTGCCGGATGAAGTCGGCGATGCTCTGCTGCTGACCGTTGAGTACCGCGATCAAAGACCCGGAGAGCTTGTTGGCCTGATCGGGGTCGAGCCCTTGCAGCAATGGCTTGAAACCGTTGACCAGACTGTCGATATCGAGTGCGGGTTTCGTCTGCGACACCGGAATCGGGTCGCTTTCCGACCGTCGGCCTGAGCCGTCCGGCTGCGCCGTGACCTCGAGGTAACGATCGCCGATGAGGTTCTTGTACCGGATCGCGGCGGTGGAACTGCGCAGGACCTCGATGTCCCGATCGACGGTGAACGCGATCTTCACCTGCTTGTCGGATGCGAACTCGACCGACTTCACTTTGCCGACGGGCACGCCCGCGACCTTGACGTCGTCGTTGGCCTTCATGCCCGATGCCGAGGTGAAATAGGCACTGTAGCTGCGAGTGGGCACGAAGCGAAGGTCGCCGACAACGACGACGAGCATCGCCGAGACGACCGAGGTGATCACAAGGAAGATCGTCAGCTTCAGTCCTGCGTGGCGGGCGGTCATCGGGTGAGTCCGTAGATCAGCGGGGCGAAGGGATTGCCGAGCAGGTCCTCGGGCGATCGGACCGGGCCGTATACCGTAGTGCCGGTGTTGAAATCGGTATGCGGGACCGGTGCGCCGCCGGGTCCGGAATAGGGATACCCGTAGCAGCTGGGCGGGTTGTCGGCACCGTTCACGGGAAGGTCCTTCGCGTAGGTGTACGGCGGGTCACCCATCAAGATGGTGCCCAGGGCGTTCAGGCCCGGCCGCTGACCGGCGAACCCGTTGTCCAAGTACTTTCGCGCCTCGTTGAGCGCGGACAGGAAACATGGGAACGCCGGTGATTGTTCGGCGAGTACGCGGGTCGTCGGTTCCAGCGCTTGCACCGCGCCGATGAGCGGGGTCGCCGAGGAGTCGAGCAACGAGCTGCCGCTGTTGCCGAAGTTCGTGAACGACAGCAGGAAAGCGCTCAGGCTCGCCTGCTTCTCGATGATCGTGGAACTGGTGGTCGATAGGTTGCGCATCGTGGTCATCAGGTCGGGAGTTGTCGCGGCGAAGGTGTCCAGGTTGTCCGCGAACAGGGGAAGATCACGCTGCAAGGTCGGGATCGAATCGTTGAACTGCCCGAGATAGCGGTCCAGGGCCACCATGAGATCGCCGAAACGACCACCGTGCCCGTTCAGCGCCGTCTCCACGGCCGTCAGAGTGGCGTTCACCTTCTGCGGCTCAACGGTTTTCAGGACAGTGAGCAGCGTCTGGAAGGTGTCGTTGATCTCGACGGTCACTTTCGAGCCATCGATCACCGATCCGGCCGACAATGTGGCGGCGGCCGGCTGCTCGGGCGGCAGCAGTGTGACGAACTTACGGCCGAACAGCGTGGTGGGCGCGATCTCCGCGCCGACATTGATCGGGAGAGCACGCGCCCGGTCCGGGTCCAAATCGAGGGTCAGTTTCGCCCGGTTGTTGTCGAGATCGATCGCACTGACTCGTCCGATGACGACGCCCTGCACCTTGACGTCCGATCCGGGCGCCATCATCAGGCCCGCTCGATCGGAATAGAGGTATACCCGTGTGGCGGAGACGAATGTTCCGCTACAGGAAGCCACCGCACCGGAAACGGCCAGTACGAAAACGAACAGAGCGCTCAGGCCCAGGGTCAGTGCGCGGCGACGGGAGACGTCGAGTTTCATCCGGACACCCGCACCGTCGCGTGAATACCGCCGTACACGGCGATGCCGATGATCAGGTCGATGATCATGATCGAGATGAGCGAGGCGCGCACCGCGCGACCCACCGCGACCCCGACACCCGCCGGTCCCCCGGATGCGTGGTAGCCGTGATAGCAGTGCACAGACATGATCACCAACGCGAACGCCAGCACCTTGACCAGCGACCACACCACATCGCTGGGCACCAGGAACACATTGAAGTAGTGCGAATAGGTGCCGGCCGATTGGCCCGACAGCACGACGCTGACGAACTGAGTGGAGGCGTATCCCATGAACACTGCGATCGCGTACAGCGGCACGATGGCGATGAGTCCCGCGAGGATACGGGTGGTGACCAGGTACGGCACGGCGGGCACCGACATCACCTCGAGGGCATCGATCTCCTCGCTCACCCGCATGGCGCCCAGCTGGGCGGTGAAACCTGCGCCGACGGTCGCGGTCAGCGCCACGCCGGCCACGACAGGAATGGCTTCGCGGGTATTGAAGAATGCCGAGATGAATCCTGACAGGGCCTCGATCCCGACTCGGCCGAGGGAATTACTACCCTGCTGTCCGACCTCGTATCCGGCTGCGGCAGTGAGGAACCCGACGATCACGATGGTTCCGCCGATGACGGCCAACGCGCCGGTGCCCAAACTGACCTCGGCGACCAGCCGAATCACCTCGCCGCGGTAGCGGCGAAGTGTGCGCGGGATCCAGCCGATGCCGTGCAGATGAAACGACAGCTGGTCACCGAGTCCCGCAACGCCGTCGACCGGTCTCGACGCGACATTGAACAGCTTGCGCCCCAGAGGTTTACGACGCACAGCGTCTGAAACTCCATACTCACTGGTTGTAGTCATATGGTTGATCCGTTCACTTCAGTGACAGCGTGGTGATGATCGAGTTCGCGAGGAACAGCAGCACGAAGCTGAAGACGACGGTTTGATTCACCGCGTCTCCCACTCCCTTCGGGCCCCCCTTCGCGTTGAGCCCCAGATGGCAGGCCACCAACGCCGCCAATAGCCCGAACACACCGGCCTTCAACTCGCTGACCAGCAAATCCGGGATGCCGGTCAGGATCGGAATCGCCGTGATGAACTGTCCGGGAGTCGCGCCCTGCAGGAAGACCGCGTACAGATAGCCGCCGGTCAAGCCGACCGCGGTGACCATCCCGTTGAGGAAAAGCGCCACCATCGTGGAGGCGAGCACCCGCGGAACGACCAAACGCTGCAGTGGATCGATCCCGAGCACTCGCATGGCGTCGATCTCTTCACGAATGGTGCGCGATCCGAGATCGGCGCAGATGGCGGTCGCTCCGCAACCGGCAACCACCAGAACCGTTGCGACCGGTCCGATCTCGCGGATGACCGCCATGCCCGCACCGGCACCAGACAGGTCGATGGCGCCCACTTCGTTGAGCAGCACGTTGATCTGGAAGATCACCATGACACAGAAGGGAATGGCGATCAGCAGGGTCGGCACGATCGACACGCTGGCGATGAACCACGACTGCTCGATGAATTCCCGGAATTGGAAGGGGCGCCGCGGGATCATCAGCAGCGTGTCGAGCGCGGTTCCGAAGAATTGCCCGACCGCGCGCGGCACGATTGCGGCCTTCTTCGCGGCGCTGTCCCAGCGATCCGGCGACGACCCCTCTATGGGTACAGCGCTGTCCACCATGAATCGAGCCTTCCGCGTCACTTCTGGTCAACTGAACAGAAGTTTTATCTATGTTCGATTAGATTCTGCGACCGAAGCTTTCCCGCGAACCTTGCACGAAGGGTGGTACGCGAAAGTCGTGTCGCGTAAACCAGGGCGGGCACCGAGTGTGCCCCGGATCACATCGGTGATCGTAGCATAAGTCAGCTTATCCGCAAGTGCCGCAGGTCACCGAGTTGCGGAATAATTTTTAATCTATAATAGATTGAAGCTGAAGCCTCACCGCGCGGAGAAAGAGGTGCACGTGCCGCTGATTACCGATCAACCCGAGGACTGGACAGAGCCCGGCGCTCACAAGATCGCGCCCGGAGTCCACCGGATCCCACTCCCCCTCCCCCTCGACGGTCTCGGAACCGTCAACGCGTATGTCCTGGAAGGCCCCGACGGGCTGGTCGTCATCGACCCCGGTTGGTTCTCACCGAAGACCGAGATCGCGATGACCGCAGCGTTGCGCGGTCTCGGCTATCGGCTCGACGACATCGCCACCTGCCTTGCCACCCACCACCATTGGGATCATTACTCGCAGGCGTACGCATGGCGCAGTACGGTCGGGTGCGATCTGATGGTCGGCGCGGGAGAACGACACAGCATTCTCGGTTTCGGCACCGACGCCGGGCGCTTCCCCAACCACGCCTCGATCCTGACCCGCTGTGGCGCACCGCAACTCGCCCAGGAACTCGCCTCCTCCCCCGTACCGGACGAAGAGGCAGGAATCGCATTCGGCCCGCCCGACCGGTGGCTCGAACACGGTGACCGAATCCGGTTGTCCGAGGGCGATATCGAGGTGGTCGCGACTCCCGGACACACCCGGGGTCATGTGGTCTTCCACCACGCCGGCAGCGGTTTACTGTTCTCCGGCGACCATATTCTTCCGCACATCACGCCATCGATAGGATTCGAATGGGCACCCGAAGCCCATCCGCTCCGCTCCTACATCCGTTCGCTCGAGCTCGTGCACGAGCTGCCGGATACGGCCCTGTTGCCTTCCCACGGTCCTGTCGCCGACAGCAGCCATCACCGCGTCGAGGAACTGCTGTACCACCACGAGCACCGACTGGACGAGATCTGCAACGAGGTCGCTGCCGGCTCGTCGACCGCCTACGACGTCGCGCGCGCTTTGCGGTGGACCAGACGAGGACGGCAACTCGGTGACCTTCCGATCGACCACCAGCTCTCCGCCATCACCGAGATTCACGCGCACCTCGATGTGCTGACGATGCTCGGCCGGGTGAGTTACACCGACCGCAACGAGGTGCGGACCTACGCGCTCAGCGCGTAGTCGGTGCCCGGTTCGGCGGACATGTCGTCATGTCCGCCGCGCCATCGGCTCGAGCATTCACCCATGCGGCCGCGGTGATGCCGTCCACGGCCAGATCGTATTCGGCACGCATGCGCGCCACGATCGCCGCGGCGCTCTCGACGCGGTCGACCACACCGATACCCTGACCGGAGCCCCAAACTTGGCTCCACGCTTTCGGTTTCGACCCGTCGGTCGCCGCGCCGAATCGCGCGCCCAGCTCGGCAGGCAGATTGTCCGGGTCCAGTCCGGCGTCGGAAATGCTGCTGCGCAGGAAGTTGCCGTGCACTCCGGTGAAGTAGTTGGAGTACACGATGTCGGATGCCGAGCTTTCCACGATGCATTGCTTGTACTCCGGTGCGGCGTTCGCCTCGCGGGCCGCGATGAACGCCGAACCGACATATGCCAGATCGGCCCCCGCGGCCTGGGCGGCCAGTACCGAACGCCCATGCGCGATCGCTCCCGACAGCAGCAGCGGACCATCGAACCAACGGCGGATCTCTTGGATGAGCGCGAACGGCGACAACGCACCGGCATGGCCACCGGCCCCGGCCGCGACAGCGACCAGGCCGTCGGCGCCCTTTTCGATCGCCTTACGCGCGAAACGATCGTTGATCACGTCGTGCAGGACGACACCGCCGTAGGAATGCACCGCTTCGTTCACGTCTTCACGCGCTCCGAGCGATGTCAGGACCAGCGGCACTCGATGGCGCACACACTGCTCGAGGTCGTCGTCGATGCGGGCATTTGTTTTGTGAACGATCAGGTTGACCGCGAACGGCGCTGCTTTTCGCCCATCGCCGGACGCGGCGTCGCTCTCGGCCAAGCGCTCGGTGATCTCGGCGAGCCAGTCGTCGAGCATGCTCACCGGCCGGGCGTTGAGCGCCGGAAATGATCCGATAATCCCCGCGGCGGACTGCGCTACCACGAGATCGGGGCTCGACACGATGAACATGGGTGCGGCGACGACGGGCAGCACGAGTCGCGAGCAGAGGATATCGGGAAGCATGGCGACCAGCCTTCGTCGTGCGTCCTGGCCATGCACATGAGCCAAGACCATGGTCTTTAATACATATTAGATTAAATGTAGCGCCTCGGACAACCCAGCAGCTACGCATCGGCCCAAGGTACCCACCCTTGGGTAGTCTAATCTAAAGTCAAAACAATAGGAGAGAATGCGCTACGTTGGCGCCGTGTTCAAGGCCAAGATCGGCATTCGAGGCCGCATCCTTTCCATCGCACTGGCACCCTGTCTCGCGCTGCTGGTCACCTGGCGACGCGGGCGCGACGCAACGCCGAGAATCTGATCATCCTCGGCGGCGGCACACCGGGACGCCAATGGCGCACCTCAGGTTTCCGCGTACTTCAACAGTGTCGTCGGCCTGTTCATCGACAGCACCGAGCTCATCGCGCGTGCGGCGCCGAGCGCCTCGCCGGTGTCCGCCACGCCGTTGTACTTTCCACAGACGGCCTGCTGCTCGGTCGCTCGACGGACATGTCCGTCGAAGACGCCGAGCATTTCGCCGCCATGTCATCGGCGGTGCACAGTCTGGCACGCAGCGCGGGGCACCGATTCGATGGCGGCGGCGTCCGGCAGAGCGTGATCGAGCTCGACCGCGCTGTCCTCTTCGTCACCTCCGCCGGATCGAACGCCTGCCTCGCACTGCTCGCCAACGACACCGCCAATCTGGGCATGGTCGCCTACGAGATGAATCAGACCGTGCAGCGTGTCGGCACGTTCCTGTCGGCGGCCCCCGCCAGGCCGACCCGGGCCCGCAAGTCGAGCGGATACGGTAATGACCTGGAATGCACCGCGATTCGACCACGATGCGGGTCCGCTGGTGCGCCTCTATGCCGTGACCCACTTGGCGCCGTCGTCCTGGCCGACACCCGGCGCCTCGAGAGCTCCTTCGCCGCGGTCGACTACTTCGAAAACCGCCGCACGCCTTTCGTTGTCGGCATCAACTGCTTCGACGGCGCCCCGCGATACAGCACTGAGGAAGTCCGGGCGGCGTTGGATCTCGACGATCGGGTCCCGGTCCGGCTTTGCGACGTCCGCGCGCGTGACTCCGCCAAAGACGTTCTGGTGGAGTTGCTCGAGCATCTGATTTCCGTGCAGGCAACCCGCACATGAGACCAGGGAGGGCGGGCCTACGCGGAGCGGCGGGTCCGCCCACACGCCGAATCGACGAATTGCCTGATTTCAGTGGCGATCAGGTCGGAAGCCTCCAGCATCGGTACATGCCCGACCTCCGGCAAAGTCTTCGCCGTGATCGCCGGCATCTCCGCGAGGATCGTCCGGCCGTATCGCGCCGGCGGGATCACGCGATCACGTTCGCAGAACAACACTGTCGCGGGGACATCGACACGCCGCATGGCATCGACGGCGGTAGCAGTGGGATCGTTGGTGACGCTGGCGAAGCAGCGACAGTGCGCCGGGGCCTCGATCGTGACCGCGGCCAGGTCCGCCGATACCAGGTCGGGACGGTGCGCGAAGGACCGAAGTATCGTACGCCGGGCAATATTCGGCACCATCGGATGCGACGCGAAACGCAGACCCGGTGCGAAACGGGAGAAACTACGGAACTTGCGGTGAACCGTCTCCGCCGCAGCATCACTCGGCTGCCACAGCCCGGCCGGCGCCACCGCGGTCACCGAGCGGGCGCGGCCGCGGGCCGCGAGTTCGAGGGCCAGCCAACCGCCGAGCGAGTTCCCGGCGATATGCGCATCGACCCAGCCTGCGGCATCCATGCATGCTTCGAGAAAATCGACGAAATCGGCTATCCGGAGCAGCCGATCCACTTCCGGTCCGCCCCAATGACCGGGTAGTGTCGGCGCCAGCATGTCGAAGTCGGCGCCCAGCTCGTCGATCACTCCGCTCCACGACTGCCAGTTGAGTGTGAACCCGTGAATCAACAGCAGAGGTTCACCCGAGCCTCGCCGGTACGCCGCGGAAGGAACCGCTACTGAACGCTTCGTCGCGCCGCCCATTGTGCATCCCTATGGATCGGAAGCCCGGGTCCCGATTTGGGACAGGCCGTCACAATCTTATAATACAGATTTAAAACTCCCACCGAATCGGACACGCCGAGACCGTTACGGGCGCATCGCGGAGGATGCAGCGATAAGGCTGCCCTATAGTTGAACGGTGGCTAGAAAACCGAAGACGCAGCAAGTTGCGGAGGACGCGGCGTCCGAGACCAAGTCGGCGAAGACTCGTCAGCGCATCCTGGACGCCGCCGCGCACGTGCTGAGCATGAAGGGCTACGCGGGAACGCGGCTCAGCGATGTCGCCGAGTACGCCGAACTCCAGGCACCCGCGATCTACTATTACTTCCCGTCTCGCGAAGAGCTCATCGAGGAAGTGATGTGGAGCGGGATCGCCCACATGGTCAAGCACCTGCAGTCGGTTCTCGATGAAATCCCGAGCGACGTCTCGCCGCTCGAGCGGCTGATGATCGCGATAGAAGCCCATCTGCGCCACGAGCTCGAGCTGTCCGACTACGCGACGGCGGCGATCCGCAACAGCGGCCAGGTCCCCGAACATCTGCGCGCGCGCCAGCTCGCCGAAGAGGCGAACTACGGTTCCATCTGGCGGAAACTGATCAAGGACGCTGCCGCCGAGGGCCAGATCAGAAGCGACCTGGACCTGCACGTCACCCAGATGCTCATCATGGGGTCATTGAACTGGACGGCGGAATGGTGGACGCCACGCCGAGGATCGCTCGAAACCGTCATTCGCACAGCGCAATCGTTGATTCGCACCGGCATCGCATCGGCCGATGCCGCAGGCGAACCGCTATCGCCGCCGCGGCGCCGCCGGGCGCCGCGGAAGCCGACAACCAAGGCCGTGGCCGGGTCCGCCTGAGTACATCGCCCGGACGGATCAGCGAATGATCCGCAGCGCCTCGGTCGGGCATCCCTGCACGGCATCCTCGACGGCGGCGAGCTCGTCGTCGGCGATGTCCTCCTTGAGCTGGATGAGTTCGCCGCTGTCGACGACCTCGAAGAACAACGGGGCAAGCGACTCACAGATGCCCAGACCTGTGCACTTGCTCCGATCGACGACGACCTTCATCACTGCCTCCTCTGTCGGGATTGGGACCGAGGTTTCCGCCACGCACAGGCGCCGGTTTCAACTTCGGATGCTATCTTTTGAATCGAAGATAAATTAGATTACCCCCTCGGTCAATAGAGGAGGAGCCATCAGCACCACCACATCACCGATGAACGCGACCCGAGAGCGCATCCTTACGGCGGCCGCCCACATTCTCAGCCGGCGGGGCGTCGCGGGAACCCGGCTCGCCGACATCGCCGCGCATGCCGAACTGCGCGCACCCGCCGTCTACTACTACTTCCGGTCACGCGACGAGCTGGTCGCCGAGGTGATGAGGGAAGGGCAACGTCGAGTGCGCGAGCACGTCCAGGCGGCGATCACCTCAGCGCCCCCCGGAAGCCCGGTGATCACGCTGATCGACGCCGCCGTGGCGGCACACCTGGAGATCGAACTGGGCTTGTCCGACTTCGCCTCCGCCGTCACCCGCAATGCCGGCCAGTTGCCACCCGAGATCGTGGAGTCGCTGCGCCTGGAAAGCGCGGCGTATCACGCGATCTGGCGCAACCTGCTGGAGCGGCTCGCGGAGGCCGGGCAGTTGCGCCCCGGACTCGATATCGGCATCGCCCGGATGCTCGTCGTGGGCGCCCTGAACTGGACCGCGGAATGGTGGAATCCGGACCGGGACTCGCTCGACAATCTGGTCGCCACCGCGCAATCCATCGTGCGCAACAGTCTGAGCGCGGGG
Source organism: Nocardia sp. NPDC006982 (assembly GCF_042869435.1). NCBI lineage: Bacteria > Bacillati > Actinomycetota > Actinomycetes > Mycobacteriales > Nocardiaceae > Nocardia > Nocardia sp. NPDC006982. The sequence continues at coordinate 418,327 of NZ_JBIAFV010000003.1, forward strand.
CACGCGAATCCGCCGCGACCGGACGGCCTGCCCTAGGCAGAGGCTGTTCGACACTGTACAAATTTTAGTCTACATTCAATTAATCTGGATCACACGGTAGGAGACTTCCATGCCCGAGGCGTACATCATCGATGCCGTTCGCACCGCGGTAGGCAAACGTGGCGGCGGATTCGCCAACTCGCACCCGGCCGACATGGCCGCCCACACCATCAGCACCGTCGTCGGCCGGCACGACTTCGATCCCGCCGACATCGACGACGTTATCCTCGGCTGTCTGGACAACATCGGGTCGCAGGCCGGCGACATCGCCCGGACCGCGGCGCTCGCGGCGGGTCTGCCGGAGTCGGTCCCGGGCGTCACCATCGACCGGCAGTGCGGGTCGGCGCAGCAGGCCGTGCATTTCGCGGCGCAGGCGGTCATGAGCGGCACCAGCGACCTGATCGTGGCCGGCGGCATCCAGAAGATGAGCCAGTTCCCGATCCTGAGTGCTTTCGTGGCCGGCGAGCCGTACGGTGCGACCGACCCCTGGACCGGTTCGCAGGCTTGGCGGGCTCGTTACGGCACCGAGGAGATCTCTCAGTTCCGTGGCGCGGAGATGATGGCCGAACGCTGGAATCTGAGCCGGGAGACCATGGAGGTATTCGCCTTCGAGAGCCACCGCCGCGCGCTGCACGCCATCTCCGAGGGGTATTTCACCCGTGAGATCACGGAGTTCGCCGGTGTCACCGTCGATGAGGGTCCGCGCGCGGACACCTCTCTCGAGAAGATGTCGACCCTCGCGACGCTGACCGAAGGCAGCCGGCTCACCGCCGCGGTCGCCAGCCAGATCTCCGACGGCGCCGCGGCGCTGCTGGTCGCCTCGGAGTCGGCGGTGGAGCGGTACGGATTCACACCCCGCGCTCGGATTCACCACATGTCGGTGCGTGGCGCCGATCCGGTCATGATGCTCAGTGCCCCGATTCCGGCCACTCAGCACGCGCTGAAGCGGGCGGGCCTGTCCATCGGCGATATCGACGTCGTCGAGATCAACGAAGCGTTCGCTCCGGTCGTGCTGGCCTGGATCGCCGAAACCGGAGCCGACCCCGCCGTCGTCAACCCCAACGGCGGTGCGATCGCCCTCGGCCATCCGATCGGTTGCACGGGCGCGCGCCTCATGACCACGCTGCTGCACGAGCTCGAGCGCACCGGCGGGCGCTACGGCCTGCAGACCATGTGCGAAGGCGGTGGCCAGGCCAACGTCACCATCATCGAAAGGCTCTGACGTGCGCCGGGCTCTGTACGACGCCGACCACGAGGCCTACCGGGAAACGGTGCGCACCTTCCTGGAGCGGGAGGTCGCACCGTACAAGGACAAGTGGGACGAGGATCGGTGGATCGATCGAGCCGTCTACAAGAAGGCGGCAGCGGCCGGGCTGTACGGACTCGAGATCGGTGAGCAGTACGGCGGTTCGGACGTGCACGACTACCGGTATCGAATGGTGGTCTGCGAGGAAGTATCTCGCATCAACGCCTTGTCCTTCAATCTCACGATCAGCCTGCAGGACGATCTCGTCCTGCACTACCTGCTCGATCTCACCGACGGCGAGCAGAAGCAGCGCTGGCTGCCCGGGTTCGCCGCCGGCGAGATCATCGGAGCGCTGGCCATGACCGAGCCCGGCGCGGGCAGCGATCTGCGCGGAATGCGCACCACCGCGGTCCGTGACCGCGATGAATGGATCGTCAACGGGCAGAAGACGTTCATCTCCAGCGGGATCATGGCCGATCTAGCGGTGGTTGCCGCCCGGACGGATCCGAACGCCGGTTCACGGGGATTCAGTCTGTTCGTCATCGAGCGTGATACTCCCGGCTTCGAACGCGGGCGCAAACTCGACAAGATCGGATTGCCGGGCCAGGACACCGCCGAGCTGTTCTTCGAGAACGCTCGCGTCCCGCACGCGAATCTGCTCGGAGAAGAAGGAAAAGGACTGCAGTACCTGATGAGTCACCTGCCCCGGGAACGCCTCGGCGTCGCCGCGAAGGCGCTGGGGACGACACGGGCGATCCTGGATCAGACCATCGAATACTGCAAGCAGCGGCGCGCGTTCGGGCAACCGATCGCCGACTTCCAGCATGTCCGATTCGAGCTGGCCGAGATGCAGACCGAGGTCGACCTCGTCGAGGCGTACATCGACAAGTCGGTGCTGGCCTATAACGCGGGCGAGCTCGATGCGGTCGACGCCGCCAAGGGTAAGTGGTACGTCAGTGAGCTGCAGAAGCGAGTGATCGACCGCTGCCTGCAACTGCACGGCGGATACGGCTACATGACCGAATACCCGGTCGCCAAGGCTTACATCGACACTCGGATCCAGACCATCTACGGCGGGACCACCGAGATCATGAAGGAACTCATCGGCAGAGACATCGTCCGCTGAGACCGATGGCAAGCTCCGAGGGCCCCGAACCATCGATGGTTCGGGGCCCTCGGCGAATTATCGGCCGGTGACGCTGGCGGCCATCGCGGCCCGGACGTGCGCCGATTCCTCTCGAAAACCACACGATCCGGGCCGCTCGGATTCGTGGTCAACTGATGACGCCGCGCTCGTGGAGTGCCTCCACCTCGGCGATTCCCCACTCGGTCAGGACGGCCCGGGTGTGTTCACCGGGTGACGGTGGCGGATTGCCGAGCGCGGTCCGTGACAGCGAAAACCGCGGTGCCGGTGCGGATTGCATTGTGCCGCCGTGGTTCAGAATCGATCCGCGTGCCTCGACGTGGGGGTGCGACGCCGCCTCTCGAAGGCTGACGACAGGCGCTACGCACGCGTCCGACCCGTCGAAGATCTCGCACCACTGCGCCATGGTCCGGGTCGCGAAGGCGCCGGAGATCTTGTCACGGATGACCGGCCACGCACTGCGATCGTGCTGCCGGCGTGGATCTTCATCGATACCCAGTCGTGCCAGCAGTTCAGCGTAGAACTTGCCCTCGATCGCTCCCACCGCCATGTGACGGCCATCGGCGGTCTCGTAGGTGGCGTAGTACGGCGCCCCGCCGTCCAGCATATTGGCGCCGCGCCGGTCGGACCATGCCCCGGCGTTGAGGAAGGCATGGATGCCGGTCAGCAGGTGGGCGGCTCCATCCACGATCGCCGCATCCACCACCTGGCCCATTCCGGTCCGCTCCGCAACCCGCAGCGCGGCCAGGACGCCCACGACGAGATACATTCCGCCGCCGCCGAAATCGCCGACCAGGTTGAGCGGAACCTGTGGTGCGCCATGCGCGTCACCGATCGCATGCAGAGCACCCGTGATCGCGATGTAATCGATGTCATGTCCCGCATTTTGCGCGAGCGGGCCGGTTTGACCCCATCCGGTCACCCGCCCGTAGACCAACCGAGGGTTCCGCCGCCGGCAGACGTCGGGTCCCAGCCCGAGCCGCTCGGCGACCCCGGGCCGGTATCCTTCTACCAGTACGTCCGCGCGCTCGAGCAGCCGCATCACGACCTCTACCCCGTCGGGTCGCTTAAGGTCCACGAGCACCGATCGCTTGCCGCGGTTGAGGAGATCCTCCTCCGGCATACCAGGAAACACGCTGGCGCCCCCCGGCCGATCGATACGGACCACATTGGCGCCGAGATCAGCGAGCAACATCGTCGCGAACGGGCCCGGGCCCAGCCCGGCGAGCTCTATCACGCGGACACCGGTCAGCGGACCGGAAGCTGCTGCCGCGTCGGCGTTACCGACAGTCATTGAGATTCCTTAGGTTTCGTCTGCCCGGCTGACAAGTGCCCCGGGACCGGCGCGGGTTGGGTGGCGCGGGTCCCGGGGCACGTCTTCGAGCCGTGTCTCAGGGGGCTCGACTGTGCGGCTGGGGTTCGGCTTATGCGGACCGGCTAGCCCGGTTAGCACAAGCCGGGGGCGCTCCAGGAACCGACCGGTATCCGTGCGAGAGACTCGGGTCCCATGGGTGCGCCGACCTTGCTGTCGTCGGGAATTCGCCAGCAAAGAGTCTTCTCACACCGACCGCATCAGAAGATCTTCCGGAGGACCTTCATCGCGAAGTCGCTGTAGGGCGGGTAGATCAGACGTAGGTCCGGCCAAAACGACTTCTTCAGAACGGGCTTGCGATGACTCAGCGCCTCGAAGCCCCAGCGGCCGTGGTACGCGCCGATGCCACTGCCGCCGATGCCGCCGAAAGGAAGCTGTGGCACGAGGTAGTGCATCGCGACGTGGTTGATCACCACTCCACCGGCCGGGATTTCATCGACTAGGCGCCGTTGGTCGGCGGCCGATTTGCTGAAGAAGTACGCCGCGAGCGGTTTCGGCCTGCTGTTCACGAAAGCAACGGCGTCGCCGAGACTTTCGTAGGACATGACGGGCAGGATCGGCCCGAAGATCTCCTCTGTCATGAGGGGCTCACCCGGATCGGGATCCACTACCACCGTCGGCTCGATCGACAGGGTCGAACGAGTGGTCATTCCTCCGAGGGCGATGTTCCCCTTCGTCGCCTCGAGGTATCCCGCGAGACGATCGAATTGCCGCTCATTGACGATTCGGCGACCGTCGGTGGACTGACCGCGCTCGAAGTCGCCGATCACCGTGACGATCTTGTCCACCAATCGATCCCGGATCCGGCTGTCGGCGAGAACGTAGTCCGGCGCGATGCAGATCTGCCCGGAGTTCATGCACTTGACCCAGGCCACTCGCCGCGCAACGACGTCCAGGTCGGCATCGGCTGTGACGATCACCGGGCTCTTACCGCCGAGTTCCAGGGTGACCGGCGTCAGCGTCGGGGCCGCCGCGGCCATGATCTTCTTGCCGACCTCCGTGCCACCGGTGAAGATGGCGTGGTCGAACCCCTGCGTCAGCAACTCCTGGGTCACCGCCGCATCACCCTCGACAACCGCGACCGCATCCGCATCGAAATACAGCGGTACCAGCCGCGCGAGCAGTGCCGACGTGGCGGGCGCCAGTTCCGATGGCTTGATCACGGCACAGTTGCCCGCCGCCAACGCCGCGATCAGTGGTCCCAACGTCAGAACGATCGGATAGTTCCAGGGCCCGATGATCAGGACAACCCCGAGCGGTTCGTACTGGATCCAGGCCGAGCCCGGGTACTGCACCAGCGGCAACGGCTGCCGCTGACGTTTCATCCAGCCGCGAAGGTGCTTGATCGCGTAGGCGGCCTCGCCACGGGTAGCGGCGAGGTCACCGAACCATGCCTCCTGTGCACTGCGACCGAGATCTTCGGCGAGCGCTCCCGCGATCTCGGTCTCCCGCTCGTCGAGCAGCCTGACCACATTCCGCAGTTGGCCGAGCCGCCACTCCACATCGCGGGTCCGGCCGGAGGCGAACCCGCGGCGCATCCGCTCCGTGCGGGCAGCGATATCGCCGGCACTCATCGCAGTGTCGCCGGCAGGTGCTTGACCGCGTGAACGAAGTTGCCGACCAGGTAGGACGGCTCCCCCACCTGGAGATCCGGCACCCGGTGCAGCAGTTGGTCGAAGATCTCGCGCAGCTGGATCTTCGCCACGAAGTTGCCCATGCAGTAGTGCGGACCGCCGCCACCGAAACCGACGTGCGGATTCGGCGATCGCAGGATGTCGAAGACGTGCGGGTCGGCGAAGACGGTCTCGTCACGGTTGCCGGAAGAGAAGATGGTGGCGACCCACTCGCCCTTCTTGATCTCCTGTCCGCCCAGCACGGTGTCCTGAGTCGCGGTCCGGCGGAAGGTCATCACCGGCGTTACCCAGCGCACCAATTCCTCTGTGGCCGTGCCGATCCGGCTGTCGAAGTCCTCGAGCAGAAGCGCCTTCTGCTCAGGGAAGTCCAACAACGCCTTGATGCCGAGGGAGATGGTGTTCCGGGTCGTGTCGTTGCCCGCGACCGACAGCAGGACGAAGAACGAGGCGATCTCGTCGTCGGTCAGGCGGACGCCGTCGACCTCGGCCTGCACCAGGTTGGTCATCAGGTCCGCCGCCGGGTTCTTGCGGCGTTCCTGCGCGAACTCGATACCCATCATCAGCAGGCCGACAAGGGAGTCATTGAGTAGTTCGACAGGAGCGCGGCCCGCCGCGACATCCTCGTCCGCCCAGGCGACCATGGCATCGGCCATGTGCGCAGCCTCGTCGCGTTGCGAGGCGGGCAGGCCGAGCATCTCGTAGATCGTCCACATCGGCAGCCGCTTGGACACCTGGTGCACGAAGTCGAATTCACCACTGCCGACCTCGAACAGGTCGTCCACGATCACACGAGCCTGGTTCTTGATCTGATCGTGGATCTTGGCCACCTGCTTGGGCGTGAACGCCGAGCTGATCAGCTTGCGCAGCACCGGGTGGCGGGGTGCGTCCATCGCGAGAAACGACGACGCGGCCTCGAGAATGTCGGACGGCACCTCCTCGAGCTGGATGCCCAAGCCCGAACAGAACACGTCGGGCTGCTTGCTCACCTCGGAGATCAGGCGATGGCTGGTGACTGCCCAGACACCCTCGTTCTCCGGGGGCATCAGCGCGCCCTCGATCGGCGGATGCCAGCTGACCGGCCGTTCGGCCCGCAGCACACGGAAGGTTCTGTCACGCTCATCGGCCGTCTGAGACCAGAACGACAGTGGCGAGATGCTCAGCGGGTCGTATGCCCGCACAGTGGATTCGGTTGCTGTGGTCATGTCAGCTATTCCTTTGAAAAGATTGCGCGTCATCAGTTCTGGGTTGCCGCGGCGCTGTACAGCTGCTCCAGCTCGCGCTTGACCAGCTTGCCGGTGGCGGTCCGGGGCAGGGAATCGACGAAGTCCACAGTCTTGGGCGCCTTGAACCGCGCGACCCGGTCACGTGCGTACTCGATGATCTCCGCTGCGAGCTCGTCGGTCGGCGCCACCGCGGGGTTGAGCTGGACGACGGCCTTGACCTGCTGACCCATCTCGGAATCCGGCACTCCGATCACCGCGACATCGAAGATCGCGGGATGCAGAGTCAGCACGTTCTCCACCTCCTGTGGATAGATGTTCACACCGCCCGAGATGATGACGAACGATTTGCGGTCGGTCAGGAAGAGGTACCCGTCCTCGTCCACGTACCCGAGGTCACCGACCGCGGTCCAGGTCGGATGCTCCGGATGCTGTGCGGCCGCGGTCTTCTCAGGAGCCTTGTGGTAGGTGAAGGGCAGCGTCTCACGCTCGAAGTACACCGTGCCGACTTCGCCCGGCGGCAATTCCTTGCCTTCGTCGTCGCAGATGCGCACCGGCCCGAGGATGCTGCGCCCCACCGATCCGGCCTTGTTCTCCCAGTCGGACGTTGTGATGACGGTCAGCCCGTTGCCCTCGGTAGAGCCGTAGTACTCGACGAGAATCGGCCCCCACCAAGCGATCATGGCGCGCTTGACATCGGGCGGGCAGGGCGCGGCCGCGTGTACGGCCAAGCGCAGAGTCGAGATGTCGTAGCGCTCGCGGACCTCGGCCGGCAACTGGAGCAACCGCACGAACATGGTCGGGACCACCTGGGTGACCGTCACCCGGTACTTCTCGATGGCGCGCAGCATGTCCTCGGCACCGAACTTCTCCATCATGACGACGGTCCCGCCATAGGCGTGCACCGCTCCGCACCAACGCAGCGGGGCGGCGTGGTACACCGGCGCGGGCGAGAGGTAGACGTCGGATTCGGTGACGCCGAACAGTTTTCCGATCGCCATGGTCAGCGGATCGCCCGGCTGGTCCACCGAGATCGGCAGCAGGGGCGGCTTGATGCCCTTGGGCCGCCCCGTGGTACCCGAGGAATACAGCATGTCCGAGCCGCGCGGCTGATCCGGGAGCCGCTCACCGGCACCCGCGATCTCGGCGGTGTACGAGCTGTAGCCCGCCACGTCTCCGCCGAAGGCCAGCCAGTGCTGGACTCGCGGTGCCAGGTCGCGCACCGCGCCGGCGAGTTCCGCGATGCCCGCCGAGGCGACCACGACCTTCGCGTCGCAGTCATCGATGATGTACGACGCCTCCGATGGCGTGAGGCGCCAGTTGATCGCGGTCACGTATAGCCCGGAACGCATTGCAGCCCAATAGATTTCGAAACACTCGGGCTCGTTTCCGGACAACAGCGCGACGACGTCGCCCGGTCGCAGTCCGAGGTCATGGAGCACGCGCGCGAACTGCGCCGAGTGCTCGTCCAGCTCACGGTAGGTGATCGTCCTACCGGAACCGGCCATGACCACCGCGGGCTTGTCGGGAGTCGACAGGGCGTGGACGCCTGGGAACATAGTGCGGTACCTCTTCGCTAGATCTTGCGTGCCGCCGGCTCAGACCAGTAGGTCCGCACGATCGTCCTGCTTCAGGCTGTCGACGTAGACGGGGTAGAGCTTGCTGCCCAATGGCGCCAGCTTGAGCATGCTGGCGACGTTCCCCCCGATCTTGATCTTGCCCTTGGCCATCGCGAGCGGCAGATTGACCTTTCCTTGCCAGTAGGCGTTGCCCGTGTCGGCGGTCATCCGCATAGTCGCGGTGCACCTGGCGAAGTGCTCCTGCCCGAGTTCCACCACACCTGCGGGTGCGTCGATGACCAGGAAGGCATCCGGCTCGGAGAACTCGAAGCCGAGTACCACACCGGTGCCCGCCAGCTTCGGACCGATCTCCGGATCAGCGAACGCCGACTCGAAGATCCCGCCGATGTACTTGCGCACCTCGCCCGCATCCTTGAAGGCCATGTCGGTTCCTCTCCCACGGGGCTCCGCCCCTGTGTTTACATAATATATCTTTGATTAAATTTTCTTTTTCGACTTTGGACCGGCAACCTTTGATCAGGATCCTGGATACGTGGATGGCACGAGTCCTGTGGCGCGCTTCACAGGCAATGTCAGTATCGTAAGCATAAGTCGACTTATGCACAAGGGGCGGGGCAAACTTGCTGTACACGAGGTCGTCAACGACCGAAGCCACCATGACGGAGATCCATGGCCATCAAGCAGGACTACTTCGACACCGCGTTCGAGCTGCTCTCGGAGCAGGGGTACAGCGCGCTCAAACAGGCGTCGCTGTGCAAGCGGCTGCGAGTGACGACAGGGTCCTTCTATCACTATTTCGGCAACTGGCACGACTTCACGTCGCAGCTGCTGGAGCACTGGCGCACGGCCCGGACGACCGAGCTGGTGACGCTGGCGCAACAGCACCAGGATCCGGTCGACCAACTCGATGCTCTCCTGCAGTTCGCACTGGAACTCCCCCATCGCGCGGAAGCCGCGATCCGGGTGTGGAGCAAGGTCGACCCGGAAGTCCGGGTGATCCAGGACGCCGTGGACTCCCAGCGCAAGGGCGTGGTCGTCCACGCCGCCCGAGCGATCCTGAAGGACGAGCAGGATGCGCTGAACCACGCGCGCTGGGGGCTCTATCTCCTCGCCGGATACCAGGAGCTGGACGCCGGCGAGGATCCCGCGGCACTCGAATGGGTGTTGCGCCGCCTGCTGGACGAACTCAAGGAAAAGTCACGCGAACAGCGCCACGTAGCGCCAATCTAGGACGGGGCGTTCGCGTTCGGATTCATGGTCGTCCGCGAACACCTCCGAGCGCAGGTGCACCAGATGGCCTCCGGTGCCGGTCGGAGCCACCTCTTCCACCGTGATCGCACTGCGCAGTGTGTCGCCCTCGTGCACGGGCCCGACATGGTCACAGCCGTGCCATCCCACCACCGTGGCCAGTTTCGGGAAGGCCCGAGAAGCTTGCGACAGAGCGATACCGATGGTGTGGCCGCCGTAGACCAGACGGCGGCCACCGCCAGCCTGTTCATCATGGTGCACCCGCGCGATGTTGAGACTGATCCTGGCGAGTTGCGGCGCGGTGTCGACGACGTCGCCACCGATCACATCGACGCGCCGGCCGGCCTGCGGAACCGAGTCGCGCGCGGCCATCGCCAGCGGTTCGAGGTTCCAATCACGCACGGCCGCAACCCAATTCGAATCCAATCTGGAGCCGATGCCGTCGAGATCGTCGGCGCGGCCGGTGTCGATGTCCGCGCGCAAGGGCAGCATGGCGCAGCGCCAGAAGTCCAGCACGTCTCGCCCGTGTTGATCCGCGGTGCGAATCCGCAAGGCCACCAGTCCAGTCGGGGCGCGATCGGGCCGGCGGCGATTCTGCCGTAGCCCTTCGACCGTCGTCGTTGTGGTGAGGGTGTCCCCGATATGAGGCGTACGCCGGAAGACCAGCCCGCGATAGAACAGGTTGGCTTTGACATGGTGCGTAACGAGTGTGGACTGCCCGATCGCTACGTCCCATACCAGCGCGGGATGTGCCAGTGCGGGCGAGCCGGTCACCAGTGCCGACAGGCCGTGGTCGAGTGGAAGGCGCAGGCGGTCGCCGATGATGGCCAGGTGCACGGCCGCGAGGCCGTCCGACAACGTGACCGACGGCGCCGTGTCGAATACTTGCCCCGGTTCGAGTTCCTCGAAGTACGGTCCTTCCGCGATCATGCCGAGACCCCGATCTTGAGCAGCGTGCGGCGAGCGGCCACCGCGACGGCCTCGTCGATCATCTGACCGTCGAGCTCCACCGCACCGCGGCCGCTGTTGTGCGCCGCTGTCAGCGCATGAACCACGCGCTGCGCGAACTGGACCTGCTCGGCGGACGGCTCGAAGGCGTGGGTGATCGCGTCCAGCTGCCGCGGATGGATCGCCCATTTGGCATCGAAGCCGATGCGCGCGGCATGATTCACCGCGGCACGGAAACCATCATCGAGCCCGACTCCGAGATAAGGGCCGTCCACCGCATCGAGTCGGTTGGTGCGAGCGGCCGTGATCATCTTGTCCTGCACCGCGATCCAGAGCGCGGGCTCGAGCCCGGCCGCCCTCCCCAGCGACGCGGCGAGATCGGCGTAACCGGTGATCAGCGCCGACAGTCGCGGCGTTGCCGAGGCGATCTGCTCGATCCGGCTCAGCCCGTCCGCGGTTTCGATGAGCGCCTCCACGGCGAGGGGTTCGGCGCGTTCACCGCCGGCCTCGATGCCGCCGAGCAGCCGATCGACGAATTCGAGGTCCCCCGGTGCCTCGACCTTGGGCAGTACGATCGCGCCCGCCGGAACCGAGGACCTGACCACCGCGTCGATGTCGAGATGACACCAGCGTGTCCGGGGCGCGTTGACCCGCACCGCGATCGAGGGCAGCGCGGCAAATTCGTCCCATGCGATCGACCCCAGCAGAGCGCGTGCACGGTCCTTGTCCGTGGGCGGTACGGCGTCCTCGAGGTCGATGACCACCTGGTCCGCACCAGACCCGAGCGCTTTGCGGATCTTGTGCTCGTCGCCACCGGGCACGCAGAGGACCGACCTCCGCGGTGGGCGTCCAGTCATCAAACACCACCTTTCATGTTTTTAATCTATGTTAAAGTATATCGATAGATTTCGGAGCCCAGCGAGGAGTCAACGGTGAGCGAGCTGTCCGCCGAGGAACAGCAGGTAGTGGCGACGGTGCGCGAATGGGTCGACCGCGAGGTCCGGCCCGTTGCTCGCGACCTCGAGCACGCCAATGAGTACCCGGAAAAACTGATCGAGCAGATGAAGCAGCTCGGCATCTACGGCCTGGCCATCCCGGAGCCCTACGGCGAAGCGCCGGTGTCCATGCCGTGCTACGTCGGGGTGACCGAGGAGCTGGCGCGCGGCTGGATGAGCCTGGCCGGTGCGATGGGCGGCCACACCGTCGTGTCGAAGCTGATCCTCACCTTCGGTACCGAGGAGCAGAAGCAGCGGTATCTGCCGAAGATGGCCACCGGCGAGATCCGGGCGACCATGGCACTGACCGAACCCGGCGGCGGCTCGGATCTGCAGGCCATGACCACTGTCGCCAAGCGCGACGCGGACGGCTACACGATCAACGGTGCGAAGACCTGGATCAGCAATGCGCGCAGGTCGCAGTTGATCGCGCTGCTGTGCAAGACCGATCCGGCCGCCGAACCGCGGCATCGGGGCATCAGCATCCTGCTGGTCGAGCACGGCCCCGGGCTGACCGTGTCCCGTGACCTGCCCAAGCTGGGCTACAAGGGCGTCGAAAGCTGCGAGCTGCTCTTCGACGGCTACCGCGCACCCGCGGACGCGGTGCTGGGCGGGGTCGAGGGCAAGGGCTTCTCCCAGATGATGAAGGGTCTGGAAACCGGCCGCATCCAGGTCGCTTCGCGGGCCCTCGGTGTCGCGCAAGCGGCGTTCGACGACGCGTTCACCTACGCGCAGCAGCGCGAGAGCTTCGGGGTGCCGATCTGGCAGCACCAGGCCATCGGCACCTACCTGGCCGAGATGGCGACCAAGCTCACCGCCGCCCGCCAGCTGGTTCTGCACGCCGCCCGGCGCTTCGACGCGGGCGAACGCTGCGATATGGAAGCGGGTATGGCGAAGTACTACGCCTCCGAGATCGCGATGGAGATCGCGCTCAACGCCGTGCGGATTCACGGTGGCTACGGCTACTCGACCGAGTACGACGTCGAGCGCTATTTCCGCGACGCGCCCCTGATGATCGTGGGCGAGGGCACGAACGAGATCCAGCGCAACGTGATCACGTCGCAGCTCGTCGCCCGCGGCGGCCTCACCCGATAGACACGGGCAAAGGCAGCCGGTGCCCGGGATTCGAATCGCGGGCACCGACCGCTGTGCGACCACGCCGTCGGCTACGCGGAAGTCTCCTGCGGGACGGCGGGTTCGGCAGCCGGATCGATGCCGAGCGCTCCCTCGAGTTCCGTGAGCGCCGCACCGGTGTACACCGCCAGCCGTTGCACATGCGGCAGCGACCGGCTGCATGCGGTGTAGCTGATGACCGCCTGACCGGCATAACTCGCCATCGTCACGTTCAGCGCCTGTCCGTGAAACAGCACTGACGGGCCGTAGATCCCTTCGACCCGTGCGCCGTTGAAATACAGCCGCTCGGTCGGACCGGGCACATTCGAGATGACCAGATTCGCCGCCGGGCGCCCGTAACCGCCGAGCCCGGCGATCAGTAGCGCCATCTGCGGTGCCGATAGCATCATCGTGAACGGCATGACCGCTGACGACGGCAGCGTCCGGTGGAATCCCTTGGCCGCCATCGTCGATCGATGTACCGCGCGCAACCGGACCAGCGGATCGGCTATTTCGGAGTGCAGTCGCGCATAGACGAAGGCCAGCGCGTTTCCCATCGACCCGGGGTTCAGATCCCGGACATTGACCGGGATCTGGCCGACGATAGGACCGTTCGGCACCGCCTCCAATTCTTGCAGGTACCGTTGCAGCGCCCCGCTGAAGGCGGCCATGAAGATATCGTTGACGGTGACGTCCGCGGCCTTGGCCGCGCGCTTGAACCGCGTCAGCTCGTAGTGCTGGGTGGCGAATCTGCGCTGATCACCGATCCGGTGATTGAACAGGGTCGTCGCCGCCTGGAACGGCAGCGTCAGATCGCCGGTGCGATCCCTGCGTACGGCCATCGCCATCCCCACCAGCGCCCGCAGCGCCACCACCGTGGAACCCATTGCGCGGCCGAAACTTCGGAGGGCTCCGAATTTCGCCCAGGCCGAGATGGTCGTCACGGTCGATACGGTGGCGATGGGCTGGCGCGCGGGGCCGTTGCCCCGTATTCCCGCACTCCACGGCGGTAACAGTCCCTGGGCGTCCGGGTCCGTGGTGAAGATGCGGCCGAGCAGGCGCGCGGCGGCGACGCCATCCAGCTGTCCATGGTGGAACTTCAGATAGATGGCAAATCGGCCGTGCTCGAGCCCCTCGATCACATGGCATTCCCACAGCGGCCGACGTCTGTCCAATGGCCGCGAATGCAGGTGCGAGACAAGCACACCCAACTCTCGTTCACCACCCGGGCTGGGCAGCGCGATGTGGCGGAGGTGATAGTCGAGATCTATGTCCTCGTCGGACACTGTCTGCCACAACGGGATCGGCTTCGTGCGCAACACGACGTTGAAGGGGGACGCGAAGCCCTTACTGGCCCGCCACTGTTCTACCAGCTCGCGCACATAGGTCGAAGACGCCCCGTCGGGCGGCGAGAGGATGACGAGCGGACCGAAATGCGCTGGCGCGTCACCTTTTTCCACGAAGAACCAGGCGGCATCAAAAAGGTTCAGGAAGGTTTTCGTCATCTACCTGTTCTCAATCGTTTGGAACGGACGGATGGCGTTCGCCGTTGAATGCCGTTGTGGTGGAACCGCGGATTCGACTCCCGATCCCCCAACAGAATCTAATATACTTTAAAATTGGCGATTTCATGCGCAGAACACACCTCGTGTGGCGCGCTGCACAGCGACCGCAACGAACAGCGAGCACACAGCAATGCCACCATGCGAAAAAGGGCGACCCCGGTCGGGGCCGCCCTTTTTCGCGCATAACTGCGGGACGCTACGAGTTCTGGCGCTCTTTCGCCGGAGCCGCCTTCGGGACATCTGGTGCGCTGTTGATCCGCGCGTCGTATCCGCTGCGCGCCGTCTTGTCCACCGTCAGGAACGTGGTGTCCGCCTGGAGCAGATGGTTCATGAAGTCGCGGAGCTTGCGACCGAAGACCGGCTGCAGGCGCGCCACCGGCCCGAGCATTGCGGGCAGGTAGACATCGGGCTTGCGAGTCGCGATCGCACCGACGATGCCCTCGGCGACCTCCTCCGGTTCGAGATTGCGTACGAACTTCGTTCCGGTCGTCCCGGCGATCAGTTCGGTATTGGTGAAGGACGGCAGGATGCAGGTGAACGACACACCGGATTTCGCGAACTCCACGCGGGCGGTCTCGGTCATCGAGATTACCGCCGCCTTGCTGGCGCCGTAGCTCAGGCCGCCGGGGACCGGTGCTGTACCGGCCATGGACGCGACATTGACGATATGTCCTCGACCGCGCGCGATCATGCCCGGAAGCGCCGCCCGCATACCGGTCATCGGACCGGCCACGTTGATCTCCAATACCCGCTTCGACAGCGAGGTCGACTCCTCGAGGAAGGGGCCGATCGGCATGATTCCGGCGTTGTTGATCAAGACGTCCAGCGGACCGAAGCGTTCCTGCGCCTTGGCAAGGAACTCGACGAACGACTGCTCGTCGGTGATGTCGAGACGGACGGGCTCGACATCGGGTCCGATCTCCGCCGCCGCGCGCACGACGGCGTCACCGTCGATGTCACCGATCACGACCTTGGCTCCGCGCCGGTGCAGCGCCTTCGCGGTCGCGAGGCCAATGCCCCGCGCCGCGCCGGTGATCGCCACGACGCGACCCTCGATCCGGCGGGTCAGTTGCGATTCGTTCATTCCCTACCTGCTTCGTTGGAGGTCGTCGACAGTGAGTTCGACGGTTCGAGTTGTGCCACTACGCCTGGTACGTCGCCGCCATGTTCGGTCAGCCCTGGAAATCAGTATATTGGAACATAGATTAAATTCTAGCCCGAATAATGACACCGGCTCTCATCCGTAGCGCCAGAGACGGCGGCAGGGCAGCGGGCTCAGCCCCCACCGCACCTTCCCGTCCACCAAGACCTGATAGCCCCGCCGGATCATGGCCGCGGCGAAGTGGCGCGCTTCCGAGGCCGGGGCCGCGTATTCCAGCTGGACATCGCCGAGACAGTCGAAGCGGACCTCGACCCGGAGGAGCTGCTGAAGCACAGGGGAGACCCGCGATGCCCGATATGTGCTTTCCATGACGCCAACTACTGCCGCGTCGGCCGAGGGCTCAGACCGTGCACTGCCCGAGGCCGATCACACCGGGGAGACCGAGCTGGTGCGGCGTGTGGCGGCGAACGCGAGTGCCTCGTCCCAACTCGCCTTCCGCATCAGGAGGCCGCGGTACTTCATGATCACGTTCTGGCCGTTGACCGCGAGGACGCCCCCGAGCCTGTCGCCTTCGCGATACAGCGCGATCCAACGGCCGCCGGCGTCCGGATCACCGTCCACGATCGTGATCTCGTCGGCCGTCGGGACACCGACGAACTGGATCCGGCTGTCATACCAGTCGGACCAGAAATAGGGCACGGTCTGGTACGGCTTGGCCGATTCGGGGTCGAGTGCGTTGCGAGCGGCCAGTGCGCCCTGCTCGGCGGCACTCGTCCAGTGCTCCAACCGCATCAGCCGGTCGAACAGCGGGTTGTGCCAGCGGGCCACGTCACCCGCGGCGTAGACCCGATCGACGCCCGTCCACAGCGTCTCGTCGCAGACCACGCCGTTGTCGAGGCGCAGCCCGGAGCCCTCGAGCCAGCCGGTCGCGGGAATCGCACCGATGCCGACGACGACCAGGTCGGCTTCGATGGCGCTGCCGTCGGTCAACAGGACCCGCTCGACCCGGCCATCCCCCTCCAGTCCGCTCACGCCCACGCCGCAGCGCAGGTTGGTGCCGTTCCGCTCATGGAGGGCGGCGACTGCCGCGCCCATGCGCTCACCCACCGCCCGGACCAGCGGAGTGGGCAGAGCTTCCAGAATGGTCACACCGAGGCCACGCTTGCGGGCGCCCGCAGCGACCTCCGAGCCGATGAAACCCGCCCCGACGACGACGGTGCGTGCCCCCGAATCGAGCGCTCGCCGAATCGCGATCGCGTCATCGAGAGTCCGCAGGGTATGCACACCATCCATGCCCGCCGAGCCCGGCAGAGCGCGGGCGTCGGCGCCCGTCGCGATCACGAGCGCATCGTAGGCTACGGCCCGGTCACCGACCAGGACACGCTTGCCGTCGGTGTCCAACCCAGTCGCCGGCGCGCCGAGCACGAGTTCGACACCGAGTTCGTCCCGCAAGACGTCCTCGGTGCGAAAGTGCGTCGACGCCGGACCCTCTCCGACCGGCAGTTGCTCGAGGTACGCCTTCGACAGCGGCGGCCGGTCGTACGGCAGATGTTCTTCACTGCCGATCAGCGTGATGCCGCCCTCGAAGCCTGTCTTGCGGGCGGCTTCCGCCGCCCGCAAGCCGGCGAGGGATGCTCCGACCACTACAAGGTTTTCTTGGGACAACTCGCTCACCTTCCACTCAGTGCTACTTAATTGAGATTAAATTAGAATGCGCGGGCACGTCAACACGCCGACGACAGTCAGGGCGGATCCGAGCGCGGCCGCCGAGGACTGCGGGACGATTGCCCACGGTCGTATCCTTGATCCACGATCGCAGTCAGTGTCGAGGACGAGTCATGACCGTCGACGATCCGGCGAGTACACGTCGCCGGTGGTTTCGAGACCGGCACCGGCGAAGTGACCGGATCTCCGGCCTTCACCGCGCCCGAAGTGCTGGCCGGACGCACATCGACGGTTCGGTCGGATATCTACAGTCTCGGTGCCACGCTGTTCACAGCGCTGACCGGCCACGCCGCGCTCGAACGTCTCGACGGCGAGGATGTGGTCGCGCAATTCGTCCGGCTCGGGCGCGCAGGTCCACCGGACATCCCCGGCACGGCTCGTTGTCCGCCATTCGACATCGTCGAGGTCGCCGCAGAATCGCAGCACTTCGTGTCGCTCACGGCCCAGTGCCGCTGCCAGTTCGCGTGGATCCATCACCGCTGTCCTGTCTCGTGTAGCCACCGGGCGATGCGGGTCCTGGAGTCCACACCCAATTTCATGAGAATTTGCTGCACGTGCGTTTCGGCCGTTCGCCGGGAGATCACCAGGGCTTCCGCGATCTCGCGGTTGGTGAAGCCTTCCGCGACCAGACTCGCGACCTCGTATTCGCGTGCTGTGAGCGGAGAGGTCGACGTCTGTCGCCGATCCGGCGTCGTGTCCCCGCCGCCCTGGGGCCGGCGGCGCCGGATTCCCTCGGCGAGAGCGAGTGTCTCGTGCAGGGTCCGGGTGCGGCCGTCGGTATAGGCCTGATCGAAAGCCTTGGGGGACAGTCGTTCCCGCACCAGGGTCTCACACCGGGACCGATTGCGCTGCAGGCCCTCGAGCGCCCGGGTCGACGTCGCCATCGGCTCCCACAAACGGTCGGCGGCGCCGAGAAATGTCGCCGCCAGCTCACAACTGTCACCAGTGGCATGCATCCATCCAAGCGATTCGAGGCACAGGGCAAACCCCAGTCGATCGTCGGAGCCCGCCTTCATCGCCAGGCTGCGCACGGTGAGCGCGATCGCCGGCGACAAAGTGCCGCCCTGCCACACGATCAGCGCCTCCGCCCACAGAAGATATGAGCAGAACCACCGTTCGCCGCGCTCGATCAGCAACGCCGTCGCCTGCTGCTGCAGTATGGCGGCGTCGCCGGCATCGGCCCCGAGGGCCGCCGCCACGACCAGCAACAGCAAGGTCTCCACCCATCGCGCATCCGCGCCGGCGTCGCCGAAAGACCGTGCGGCGCACCGCAACAGGCGAGAACTCTCGTCCAGGCTCGACCGGTACAGCGCGCACAGGCCGGCAGCTTGATCTCGCAGCGCGCCGAGGAAGGTATCCGTGCCCGCGGCCAGGGTCAGCTCGTCGAGCAGTTGCGTCGAAACCTCGACGTCACCCTGCATCAATGCCAGCCAGATCGCCGAATGCAGGGCCTCGCAGCGGCCGCCCGCCGATGCCCGCGTCGCGAGCATGGTGCGCAGCCAATGTCGCCCGGTATTGAACAAACCACCTGCCAGCCAATAGAAATGGAGATCCGCGGCCATCCGCAATCCCCGCTCGGGCGTACCGGGATCGGCCAGGGTCGACAAGGCAGCCTCCAGGTTGGCATGGTCGCGACGAAGCCGCTCCATCCGATCGAACTGATCCGGCCCCAGCCAATCCGCCCGGGAGCGCGCGGCGAGTTCGGCGAACCAGAGGCTGTGGCGCTGGATCACCGCGCTGGATTCCCCGCGACCGGCCAGCACTTCGACCCCGAATTCCCGAACCATCTCGAGCATCCGGAACCGCGCGGCGCCGCCAGCGTCCTGAGTGATGACGATCGATTTGTCCACCAGAGCGGTCAGCACGTCCAGCACGTCGCCGGCCTCCGCCGGGAGCACACAGATACCCTCGACGGCATCCAATTCGAATCCGTCGGCGAAGACAGACAATTGAGCCCACAGTGACTGCTCGGCGTCGCTGCAGAGCTGGAAGCTCCATTCCAGCGAGGCGCGAAGAGTCTGTTGCCGGCTCGGAGCCGTGCGGTGGCCGTCTGTCAGAAGCCGGAGGCGATCACCCAGGCGCGCCCGGATCACCGCGGGCGGCAGCGCCCGCAGCCGCACCGCCGCGAGTTCGAGAGCAAGCGGAATTCCCTCGAGTTGCCGGCAGATATCCATCACCGCCGCGCGATTGTCGTCGGTGATCGTGAACCCTGGCACGACCGATCGAGCTCGGTCGCTGAACAGGATGACGGCGTCCCAGCGCAGGAGATCGTCACACGCCGTGAGTTCGGACGGGATCGGCAACGGGCGCAATTCGTGCAATGCCTCGCCCGTCACCTTCAGCGGCTCGCGGCTGGTGGCCAGTACGCGCAAGGAGGCGCTGCTGCCCAGCAGTTCGTCGGTCAGCCGGGCCGCCGCGGCCGCGACCTGTTCGCAATTGTCGAGTATCAGCAGCAGATGCTTGTCTTCGAGGAACCCGCACAGCGCCGCGGTCGCCGCGACGCCCGGAGGCACCATCAGTCCCAGCGCATCGGCCACGGCTTCGGGCAGCCGTGCGCCGTCTCGAACGTGCGCCAGTTCCACAAACACCACGCCCGCGGCGTAGGCCCGCGACAGATCCTCCGCCACGCGCCGAGCCAGCCTGGTTTTGCCCACTCCCCCGGCCCCGACGATCGTCACCAGACTTGACGAGGCGAACAGCTGTTTGATCTCCGCACGTTCCCGTCGCCGTCCGACGAAGCTCGTCCGGTCAGTGCCGACCCGGGTGCGGCGCACCCCGTTCACCTGTGGTTCCATCCCGGCTCCATGCTTCCAGAAGCTCGCCCGCCGCGCCTCATTTTTTCGAATTTCGAATTGAAAACGCTCGGGCCGTGACGCCGGCTACGTATGGGGTCACGTATATCTACCGATCCGTCCGTGTGATGGGCGTCGCATCCTCGATGAGTCCGATTCCCTTCTCCGAGGAGCATCATTTCGATGTCACCACTTGTCAGCTCGATCGAAGACGTCACACCCGAATGGCTCACCGCGACACTGCGGGCGGGCGGAGTTCTCGACCACGGCGGGTCGATCGAAGCGCTCGACACCATGCGCGTGGGCTCGGGCCAGCTCGGTTCGGCATTCCTCGTGCGTCCGAAGTACACCGGAACCGCGCCCGGTGCGCCCGACGAATTCGTCGTCAAACTGCCCGCCACCGACCCGGCCAGCCGGGCCTACGCCCGTTCGGTCGGCTGTTACGAGCGCGAGGTTCGGTTCTACCAGCAACTCGCCTCGGACCTGCCGGTGCGCGTCCCGCGCTGTTACCACGCCGAAGTCAGCGAGGACAAGGACAGTTTCTGCCTGCTACTGGAGAGCCTGGCGCCGACCACGTCCTTCGACCAGCTGACGGGCTGTGACCTGGACAGCGCCCGCACCGCACTCGGGGCGGCTGCCGGGCTGCACGCCGGCACCTGGCGTAATCCGGCGCTCCGAGACATCGACTGGCTCTCCAGCGGGCTGGACGTGTGGCAGCAGTTCGGTGCGGCCGCACCGCAGGCGCAGCAGGTATTTCGTGATCGGTACGGCAGCATGCTCGACGATGCCGCCCACGAGGTCGCCGCTCGTCTCGAGCAGGGCTACGCCGCGCGTTGGGCCGACACCTTGCGAGAGCCACGCTGCCTGTGGCACTGCGACTTCCGGCTCGACAACCTGCTGTTCCACGGCAAGGCCGGTCAAGTGCCGATCACCGTTGTCGACTGGCAGAGCGTCACCCTCGCTCCCGGCCCCATCGATGCCAGCTACTTCATCGGTGCGAGCCTGGACATCGATGTCCGCCGCGATTCGGAGATCGCGTTGCTGCGGCACTACCACCAGAGCCTGAATGCCTATGGGGTGCAGGACTATTCGTGGGAGCAATGCTACGACGAATATCGCATCAACACCCTGTGCGGATTTTTGGTGGCCATGGTCGCCTCGATCGGTGTGGTCCGCTCCGACCATGCGGACCGGCTGTTCACGACCATGGCCAACCGCCATGCCGCCCACATCCTGGACAACAACGCGTTCGAGTACCTCGACGCACTCGCGGGCGCGTGAACAGCGCCACGATTCGAAAGTCACCGCCATGCTGACACCTTTGGACGAATACCCGATCCACCAGACCGCGCTGCCGTTGGCGCAGCCGGGAGGCGGCCATCCGGACTTCTATGATCGCTACTGGTTCAATGGATTTCGGGACGATCTCTACTTCGCCGTCGCGTTGGGCGTCTATCCCAACAAGGGCATCATCGACGCCGCGTTCTCTGTCGTCCACGCCGGCTTCCAGCGGTCGGTGTTCGCCTCCGGGCGTTTGCCTCTCGACCAGCGGGAACTGCGGATCGGCCCGATAACCATCGAGATCCTGGATCCCTTCCGCATCAACCGGATCACCGTGGATGCCGCCGAATTCGGATTGGAAGCCGAGCTCACGTACCATGCGCGCACCGCCGTGCTCGAAGAAGCCCGGCAAACGCGTTATCAGGGCACCCGATTGTGGATGGACAGCACTCGCGGTACACAATTCGGACGCTGGTCCGGAGCGCTGACAATCGCGGGTGAACCCGTCGACATCGAAACCGGATCGTCGACCATGTTAGGGGTCAAGGACCGAAGCTGGGGTGTTCGAGCGGTCTCGGGCGCAGCGGGGGCGGCTCCCGCCCTCGAACCGCCACAGGTGTTCTTCCTCTGGGCACCTTTGCATTTCGACGATTGCGCGTTGCATGGGCTGGCTTTCGAGGATGCCGAGGGCAGGCCGTGGGCGGAGACCGCGGCGCTGGTGCCGGTCATCGACGGCGATGCTCCCACCTGGGGGCCCGGTTGCGGAATCGACCATCTCCGATCGATGCGGCACAAGATCGATTGGGCTCCGGGGTTGCGGCGTTCCCGCCACGCCACGCTCGAATTCACGCGGGCCTCAGGCGAACTCGAAATCGTCGACCTGGAACCGACGCTGACCTTCCGGATGCGTGGCGCGGGATATACCCATCCGGTGTGGGGACACGGCCGCTGGCATGACGAGCTCGTGGTGGACGGGGAAACGCACCGCATCGATGAACTCGACAGCTTGGACCCGAGCTGTCTGCACGTTCAACAGGTCGTGCGTGCGCGGTGGGGGGCGCGCACCGGCATCGGGGTCCTCGAGCAGGCTGTCCTCGGTCCGCACGCGCCCAGCGGATTCACCGGTTACACCGATGGCGGGGCCGAGGCGTGAAATGCACCGAGAGGCCGTGGGCGCACGGATCACACCCTTCCCACGGCCTCTCAGCTTGTACCGTGATCGTTCACTGTTGGCCCGCGCCGATCACGGTAGTCCCTCCCCGCGCCGCCGTCCGGGTCCGGCGGCGGCACGAAGGGAGAGGGCCTGGTTACGCTGTCGCAAGCGGGAACTGGTCGCGAATCTTGTCCACAACGATCTTGGCGGTCTCAGCGCACGCGGTGGTACCGCCGTTGGCGTACTCTTTCACCGCGTCGCCCACGTTCCACAGATTCTGGATCGGGGTGTCGTGCGGCAGGTCGTAGCCGGCGACCGCGCGCTGCGGCGGCCAGCCGTCGCGGGTGACATTGATCGAGAGGATGCGGGCCTCGTCGAAGCCGTCCACCTCGTCGCGCAGATCCTGCAGCAGCAGCTCGGTTTCGGCCTGCTCGTCGAAATCACCGACGGCCGGCTTCGGCACGGCGGTGCCCTGGTACAGGTGCCAGCCCTCGGGGGCCATCTCCGGGCACAGCGCGGTGAAGTTCGCGATGTAGCACAGGCGGCGGCTCTGGGCGAAGCTCGTCAGGCCGGGAGCCTTGACCAGCGGGCGCCGGCTGGCGAAGTTCACTGAGATCATGGCGCACGGGCGGTTGGCCTGGTCGACCTGCGCGACGTACTCGCCGGGCAGGTTGTCCCGGCCGACCAGGTCCAGGGTGGCGAACGGACCGATGTCGCTGACGGTGAAACGGCTTGTCACCTCGACGGTTTCCTCGCCGCGCTTGATCACCGCACCGGTGATCTTGCCGTCGGTCAGGGACAGCGAGGTCACCTCGCTGTCGAGCCAGACCGCGCCGCCGTTGCTCTCGACGACTTCGGCGAGCGACTTCCACACGCCGATGCTGCCCTCCGGGCAGAAACCGAACTTCTTGAAAGCGCTCTTACGGGTGAAGTAGGTGAGGAACACCCGCGCGGGCAGCTCCTCGGAACCGACGGCGAACACCGATCCGCACATATTGCGGAAGATGCCGTGCACCGACGCGTTCTTCGTGTACTTGGCCACCCAGTCGGCGGTGGACAGCTCGTCCTCGGGCAGGCCGCTGTCGTTGCGCGCGGCGCCCAGACCCTGCACCAGCTTCGCGCCCTGACGGGTCAACTTGGACAGCAGGAAACCCCAGCCGCCACCGGTGACATCCACATCCTTGCCGCCGATGCGGTAGAGGATGGGCGGTTCCGGCTTGCGGATATCGAACTTCGCGCCGACCTCGTCGAAGGTCTCCTCGGTGATGCCGCCCAGTTCGATGACGATGGCGCCGTTGTTCACCTTGAAGCCGTCGATGTCATCGGTCGAGGCCCGGCCTCCGACCTTGTCGAGCCGCTCGACGACGAGCGTGCGGTAACCCGCGTGCGACAGGCGTGCGGCCGCGAGCAGTCCGCCCGCACCCGCGCCGATTACCAGTGCGTCCCAATTGTTTTCGGTCATGATCAGCTCCCTTGATTCAGCCGAGCGGGTTGGCGCCGGGTTCAGCGTCCGCCATGTCGGTGATCTGCTTCCATTGGGCAGCGACCTCGTCGATGCTCGGCGGGGTCGCGAAGACCGCGCCCTTGTTCTGGAACTGCTGGACCCGGTAGACCTGGCCGCCACCGGCGACGATCACCGTCGCGGTGTCCTCGCATTCATCGCTGACCAGGTAGCCCACCACACCAGCGACTTGCGCGGGCGGCAGCTTGTCGAGCATTTCCTTGGGCGCGACGTCCTCGGTCATGCGGGTCGCGGCCAGCGGCGCGATAGCGTTCGCGCGGATGTTGTTACGGCCGCCCTCGATGGCGAGCGTGTTGATCAGGCCGACCAGACCGAGCTTGGCGGCGCCGTAGTTGGCCTGGCCGAAGTTGCCGAAGATCCCACTGGTGGACGCCGCGACGACGATACGGCCGTGGTTCTGCTCGCGGAAATAGGGCCAGGCCGCGCGGGTGACGTAGTAGCCACCCCACAGGTGCACCCGCTGGACCGACTCCCAGTTGTCGGCGGTCATCTTCGCGAAGGAGCCGTCGCGCAGGATGCCGGCGTTGTGGATGACGCCGTGCACCGTCCCGAAGTTGTCGACGGCGGTCTTGATCAAATTGGCCGCGCCCTCTTCGGTCGCGATGTTGTCGTAGTTCGCCACCGCGGTTCCGTTGGCATCGCGGATCTCCTGCACCACGGCGTCGGCCATCGAGGTGCCGGAGCCGGAGCCGTCCCGGGCACCGCCGAGGTCGTTCACCACGACCAGGGCGCCCTCCTTGGCGAGCAGCAGCGCATATTCGCGGCCGAGTCCGCCACCGGCACCGGTGACGACGACCACACGATCAGTTACTCCGGGCATTAGTTCTGTCTCCCTTGACTTTCCAGAGTTGATGTCAGTACGACGCGGGCAGCTTCAGGCTGGTCTGCGCGACAAAATTGAGGACCATCTCGCGGCTCACCGGAGCGGTCTTGAGCAGGCGCGCGGAGAACCACAACTCCGCAAGGCCGTATTCGAGGGCCAGACCGTTGCCGCCATGGGTCTGGATCGCCTGGTCCAATGCCTCGAGGGAGGCGTCGGCCGCGGCGAACTTCGCGATGTTGGCCGCTTCGGCGGCGGGCAGTCCCGCGTCGAACAGCTCGGCGGCGCGGTAGGCCGCGATGCGCGCGAGCTCGACCGCGATGTGCGCCTCGGCGAGCGGGTGCGAAACCCCTTGGTGCGCACCGATCGGCACCGACCACACCTCGCGATTCTGGGCATAGGCGACGGCCTTGGTGATGGCGTAGCGGCCGATACCGGTGCTGATGCCGGAGGCGAGAATACGTTCCGGATTCAGTCCGGCGAACACCTGACGCAGGCCGTTGCCCGCGGTGCCGATCAGTGCCTCGGGACCGACCCGGACCTCGTCGAAGAAGACGGTGAACTGGTGGTCGGGCGAGACCACCGCGGTCGGGAGCGGCTGCAGGGTCAGACCGGGCGTGTCGGTGGGCACCACGAACATCGATAACGGGGAACGCGAGGTACCGACGAATTCCGGGTCCCGGGTGATCAGCAGAATCGCATCGCATTCATCGATGGCCGAGATGAAGTACTTGCCGCCGGAGATCACCCAGTCCTCGCCGTCGCGGCGGGCAGTGGTGCTGACGTTGTGGCTATTGGACCCGGCATCGGGCTCGGTCAGGCCGAATGCCATCTTGCGGGTGCCGTCGGCCAGACCCGGCAGCCAGTCGGCCTTCATCCGGTCCGAGCCGTGCGCGGCCACAATCGAACCGCAGATCGCCGGCGAGACGAC
This sequence comes from Nocardia sp. NPDC006982, assembly GCF_042869435.1. Taxonomy (NCBI): domain Bacteria; kingdom Bacillati; phylum Actinomycetota; class Actinomycetes; order Mycobacteriales; family Nocardiaceae; genus Nocardia; species Nocardia sp. NPDC006982. Next base: position 443,757 of record NZ_JBIAFV010000003.1, read on the forward strand.
CGCGAGCAGCAGCGGAAAACCCTGCGCCGCTAGCTCTTCGATGACGATGAGCATCTCCGACAGGCCCGCGCCGCCGCCCCCGTACTCCTCGGGCAGATGCACCCCGAGCAACCCCGCTTGGCCGAGATCGCGCCACAGCTCGTCGACTTTGGCTCCCGACCGGGAGCGCTCCAGGAAATACTCCTGACCGTACTTGGCAGCCAGCTTGGCGACACTCTCGCGAAGCAGCGCCCGTTCGTCAGTATCGATGATGAAGGCAGACAACGATTTATCTCACTTTCCGGTGAAGGCGGGCGGCCGCTTGGCAAGGAAGCTCTCGATGGCGCCGCAGGCATCGGCCGTGTGCGCGATGCGTCGCAGCGCAGCGGTCTCCTCCGACAGTGCGTGGTCGAGAGTGGTGGTCCACGAGTTGTGCAGGAGGCGACGCATTTCGCCGTAGCCACGGGTGGCGCCGGCGGCGAGCTTGCGCACCGTCGCCTCGGCTTCCGTCGCGACCTGGTCGGCAGGCACGACCCGGGTGATCAACCCCCAGTCGGCGGCCGTGTCGGCGTCGATCACGCGGTCCTCGAACAGCATTTCGCTGGCTCGCCGAATACCGATGAATTTGGGCAGGTACCAGGTGTTCCCGGAGTCCGCGGTGATGCCGATGCGGCCGAAGCCGGTGGCGAACTTGGTGCCCGCCGCGGCGATCGTCACATCGGCGGGGTACAACAGGCCCAGCGCACCCCCCGCGCACGCCCCGTGGACCGCCGTCACGATCGGAACGCTCACCCGGGCGAGCAACCGGATCGCCTCGTGCATGAGCAGCGCCATACGGCTGAGCAGATCGGGCAAGTCCGCCGCGCCCTCGGAGAATGCCCCGATATCACCACCGACGCTGAACACCGGACCGTTCCCGGTGATCAGCACCGCCCGCAGGCTGTCGTCGTTGGCGATCCGGATCGCCACCTCCAGCAAGTGCTCGCCCATCTGCTTGTCGAGGGCATTGCGGACTTCGGGTCGATCCAGGCGCACGTAGGCGATGTCGTCGACGACTTCGTAGGCGATCAACGGCCCACCTCCTTTTCGAATTTAATGTAAATTAGGAAATAGTTTTACGTCAAGTGCCGATGCGGAAAGCTCGATGTTCCCGCCCCTGCCGTCCTGCGGTCAGCCCAGTTCCGAACCGACCACGGAAACGAAGGACACACAGGCGCCCGGCCGGCCACCGAGGTTGTGGGTGAGGGCCATCCGGGGATTCGCGACCTGCCGCCCGCCCGCCTCGCCGCGGAATTGCAGCCAGCACTCATAGAGCATGCGCAGTCCGCTGGCGCCGACCGGATGGCCGAAGGATTTCAGACCGCCGTCGGGATTGACCGGCAACCTGCCGTCGAGATCGAAATCGCCTGCGACGCTGTCCTTCCACGCCTGTCCTCGATCAGTGAACCCGAAATCCTCCATCAGCACGAGTTCCGTCGGCGTGAAGCAGTCGTGCACCTCGGCGAAGGAGATCTCGGTACGGGGATCGGTGATCCCGGCTTGGGTGTAGGCATCCTGCGCGCTGGCCACCACCTCGGGAAAGGTGGTGAAGTCGTAGTCCGGATCCACGGCTCCGCGTCCCGGCCCCGCGGTGAGCGAGAGCCCCTTCACGTACAGCGGTGTGTCGGTGTACTTCAGGGCGTCCTCGGCGCGGACGATCACCGCGCAGGCCGCACCGTCGGATACACCCGAGCAGTCGAAGATGCCCAGACGTCCGGCAACCAGCGCAGCGCCCGCGATCTTTTCCTTCGCGACCTCGGATCGGAACTGCGCCTTGGGATTCAAGGCGCCGTTGTGATGGTTTTTCCACGCGACGTGAGTCATGGCATCCCGCATGAGTGCCGGGTCCACGCCGTACTTGGCACAGTATGCCGGATCCAGCAGTGAGAAGGCCGCGGGTGCGGTCAGGGACAGCTCCGATGCGGTGCCGTCGCTGGGCGGGTCGCCGCGCAGCAGGCCGGAGAATCCGGAGTCCTTGAGTTTTTCCACGCCGATGGCGACGACGCGGTCGTAGGCACCGGAGGCGACGGCATAGCAGGCATTGCGGAAGGCTTCCGAGCCACTCGCGCAGTAGTTCTCGACGCGGGTGACCGGCGTGTGCTGCAGGCCCAGCGGCTTGCTCGCGGTCAGACCGCTCTGCCCCGTGCCCAGCGTGCCGAGCCAATAGGCGTCGATCTCGGCGCGATCGAGCCGGGGATTGCCGTCGAAGCAGTCGGCCATGGCTTCGACGAGCAGATCGTCGGCGGAGCTTTCCCAGCGCTCGCCGAAGCGGGTGCAGCCCATGGCGACGATGGCGACCTTGTCACGAATTCCATTGCTGCTCATAGCAGTTGCGCCTTCCAGAAGTAGTTGTGCACACCCTCGGCACTGTGCAGGCGACGGAAGGCGGTGCGCACCCTGGACCCCACCGCCAGACGATCCGCGGCGCCGTCGGCGACCTCGAGGGCGTATCGCCCGCCACCGTCGAAATCGACGACCGCCTCGACGACCGGCGGAGCCGGCGAGTACGCCAGGCGATCGACGGTGAAGGTGGTGACCGTGCCCTCGTTGTGGGCCATGGACACCTCGGTCATGGCGTCGATCGCACCGCAGCGCTTACAGACTCGCGCGGGTGGCAGGTGCACGAGTCCGCAGGATTCGCACGCGCTGCCGGTGAACGCGAACTTCCACCTCGTCGCGCGCGCCGACGGCGGTGCGGCCACCCGATCGGGCTCCGGCCGGCGAGGCGGTTCCCGATCCAGCAAGCCACGCCAGTTCAGGTAGGTCGGGTAGGGCACGGGCCTGCCCTGCTCGAGCTGCGCTGCCACCGAAATCGGCTGTCGCGCTTGCCTTATGCGTTCGGTGACCGCCAGCACCAGAGCATCGCAGCCATCGGCCGCGGAGACCACGAGCACTGTCTCCCCCGGTGCGGCCTGATCCAGGACCGCCGCGAGGGCGAGGCCGACGTCGGCGGTGCCGGCGTGGCCGATGGGCGAATTCCGAGTGGACTGCTTACCGACCACCGCCTTCGCGGCCCGCTTGGCGAAGGTGGTGTTCGGCGAGACCAGCACGACGTGATCAGTCTCCTCGAGCCCTGCCTGCGCCAGGGCAGCCGCCGCCGCGCGGTGCACGAGCGGCAGGTACCGCTCGATGCCGAAGCGTTCTTCCCACTGTTCACCGGTAGCGGACCGCGGGTCACGCCAGCGGTCCAGGAACTCCTCGGTGACCGATGAGGTGGCAACGACTTCAGCGATGGGCTGGGCACCGAACAGGAAGGCCGCGGCCCCGTCCCCGCCGCCCCGCTCGTCGGCGGATCCGGGGCGGCCGACGCGCATGTCGGCGAGCACCGCGAGGCCACCCGCCTCCCCCGCGGCGAGCAGCGCCGCGATACCGCTGCGCGCGGAACCCGCGAGATCGGCGGCGAACGTGTCGCCGGGCAGCCCGAGGGCGGCATGGATCGCCGTGGCGTTGGCCTTGTCGGCGTACGCGGGGGTGGTGGTGGCGAAGTACAGCGCCCTGGGTGCGCCCCCCGGTGTGAGCGCGATCGTCGCGGCCGCGACGCCCATCGTGGTGCTGTCCTCATCGAAGGCTGCCGCGACCCGAACGCCCTTGCCCGCATTGGTGTTCAAGGTTGCGCCGATATCGGCGAGCGACACCCGGTGCGCGGGCAGATATGTGCCGTACGAGGTGATTCCGTAGTTCATCAGGCTCCTTCGAACAGTGCGGCCATGCCTTGGCCGCCGCCGATGCACATCGTCTCGAGGGCGTATCGCCCACCGCGCCTGCGCAATTCGTGCAGCACGGTGGTAAGGATGCGCACGCCGGTGGCACCGATCGGGTGGCCGAGCGAGATGCCGGAGCCGTTGACATTGAGCCGGTCGTGGTCGTCGAAGCCCCAGCCCTTCAGCACCGCGAGCACCTGCACGGCGAAGGCTTCGTTCAGTTCGACGAGGTCGATGTCGTCGAACCGGTGGCCGGTGCGCTGGAACAGTTTCTCCACCGCGGGCACCGGGCCGATGCCCATCTCGGAGGGCTCGCAGCCCGCGGCCGCCCAGCCGACGAGGAACCCGAGGGGTTCGAGGCCGAGTTCGTCGAGCTTGTCCTCGGCCACGACCAGGCAGGCCGCAGCGGCGTCGTTCTGCTGGCTCGAGTTTCCGGCGGTGACCGTACCGTCAGGCATGAGGGTCCGCAGCCCTGCGAGGGAATCCCGCGTCGAGTCGGGACGGATGCCCTCGTCGCGACCGAATTCGATCGGGTCGCCCTTGCGCTGCGGAACCGGTACAGGGACCACCTCCTCCGCGAACTTGCCGGATTCCCAGGCCGCGGCGGCCTTTCGGTGACTGGCGGCGGCGAATTCGTCGGCGGCCTCGCGGGTGATGGAATAGCGACGCGCCAGGTTCTCGGCGGTTTCGATCATGCCGCTGATGTGGCCGAACCGTTCGACCGGTTGGGAGCGTTCCCGGCCGCGGTCGAGGCGGTCATAGAAGGTGACGTTGCCCGCCCGGGAGCCCCACCGCATGTCCTGGGTGTAGTACTCGATGTTGCTCATGCTCTCGACACCGCCGGCGAGCACGACGTCGGCGGCTCCGGTTTGCACCATCATGGCGGCGGTCACGACAGCTTGCAGCCCTCCGCCGCAACGGCGATCGGTCTGGAAGCCGGGTACCTCGATGGGCAGCCCGGCCGCTAGCGCGGCCCAGCGGCCGATGCAAGGCGCTTCGGAATTGGCATAGGACTGCGCGAAGGATACGTCGTCGATCCGTGCCGGATCTATTCCGGAGCGCTCGACGACGGCCTTGATGATGTGGGCGGCCAGGTTCTCGGCCGGGACAGGGCGCAGCGTACCGCCGAAGGTTCCGACGGGAGTGCGCAGCGGGCTGACGATCGCCGCTCTCTTCATGATTCCACCTCTATGCTGACTTTCACTGTGCCGCTGTAGTTTTCGTCGTGCAGGGCGATCCCGTCATGGTCACCACCGGCTCGCCATCGCACGCAGGACATCACGCTGATCGGGATGCGCGATCGCGATCATTCGCTCGCGTCGCTCGGACAGTGGCAGGCCGCGCAGGTCGGCGATGCCGAATTCGGTGACCACGACGCCCACGTCACTGCGCGCGATGGTGACGGGGCCGGACAGCCTGTCCACGATCCGGCTCCGTGTTCCCACGGTGGCCGGGAGCGCGATGATCGGCAGGCCGCCGTCCGACCGTGCGGCGGCGCGCAGGAATTCCCCGCCGCCGCCGACCGCGCCCACATATCGGCCACCGGCCACCTCGGCATTGACCTGTCCGGTCAGATCGACTTCGATCGCCGAATTGATGGCCACGAAACGGTGTTGCGTCGCAAGGCGTTCCGGATCATGGGTATACGCGATCGGCCGCAGTGACACTGTGGGATTGCGATGCACGTGGTCGAACAACCGCCGGGTGCCGATCAGCACCGCCGCCACGGAGACGCCGCGATCGGTGGTCTTGTGAGCATTCGTCACCACGCCTTTGTCGATGAGTTCGACCGCGGCATCGGAGAGGATGCCGGAGTGGATGCCGAGGTCGTTGCGCACGCCGAGCGAAGCGAGCACCGCCTCGGGTACCGAACCGATCCCGAATTGCAATGTCGCGCCGTCGGGCACGATGCTCCCGACGTGTGCTCCGATGGCCGACATCTCCGGTGTCGGTGGAGCGGCGGGGCTTTCGGCCACCGGCCGGGATGTTCTGACCACGATGTCGATGTCACTGTCGGTCAGATGCCGTGTACCGGCGGTGGCGGGCACCTGGTCATTGACCTCGACGACGACGATTCGCGCGCTGTCGATGGCGGCGGTGAGGTAGTCGTCGGCCAGTCCCAGGCTGTATCGCCCCCGTGCGTCCGGTGGTGCGCACTGCACCAGCACCACGTCGGCGCGGGAGACGAATTCCGGCAGGGTCGAGTAGGGGCCAGGGTAGATCTCCAGCACTCCGGCCGCGGCCAGTGCCCGATTGCTGCCGGTGCCGCAGTAGCTGACGAACCGGATGTGGTCGGCGTGTTCGGTTTTCACCGTCGCGAGTGCGGGAATGCCGATGAAGCAGGTGATGCCGCCCAGAGCGGCTCGCTGTTCGAGCAGCCCCTCGGTCAGCGTCGCGGGTTCCGCGCAGGACTGACCCCAGACCACGAAGTCACCGGGCCGGATGAGATCGCGGAAGTCCAGGTTCGGTGGACGGACCGCTGCCGGCGGCATCGCCTCCGGCATATCAGTCCTCCCGCCAGCGATCGGCGGACGGGTCGAGCAACCGCTCCATGTGCCCGTCGGCCAGCCACACGATCGTCTCCAGCTCGAGGGCATCCAGGAATCGGACGCGGCCGGACTTCAAGTCCTCCAACCGCAAACGGGGACTATTCGCGGTCTCATCGATACCGACCCGCACCTGAGCGAATTCACTGTGCACGACGCCGAATTCACGACCGGCGCCGATACCCGATCCTGGTGTGTCCATCTGCCAACCTCTCAGATCAGGAAGCCCATGCTGGGCACGGCATCGGCGCTGTTGACGAGCAGCACGGTCTTGCGGACCAACTTCAGCTCGCCGTCCACCCGGCGCACCACGTAGGTGTAACGGCCCGCCCAGGTGTGGATGCCGCGCGGCTTCGACTCGTAGAGCACGAAATTCGCGCCCACACTGATGTCGTCACCCTCGATGCCCAGCAGTTCGATGTTCGAGATCGTGCGACGCAGGTTCGACGGTGGCGACTGCGCGTACCGCTTACCGGTGCGCAACTGCTGCAACCGGGTGGAGATCCGGCGGCGATTGTCGTACATGATCGATACGCGTCGCTCGGGGTCGTAGCCGCCGCCGTCCACGGGCACCCAGTACAGCGCGTCGTCGGTCCACAGGGCCTCCCACGCGTCGTACTCGTGTTCGTCGGCGAGGCGGGCCTCACGGTAGATGAACTGCTCGAGCTCGCGCAGATCGATATCGGGCCCACCCGTCGCCCGGCCGCCACCCCTCACGGAATCGCTCCGCGATGCGGTATTCGTAGTCATCACGCCTCCATCAGGCTCTTGTAGTGCTGCCAGAAGGCACGCATCGCGGTTTCATCGGTGGCTCCGCCGATGCGGAACCCGTTGTCGTCCACCGATTCCCGGGCCAGGCCACGGCGCAGGTCGAGCCATTCGGGCAGCAACTGCTCCACACCGACCTGGTTGCGCTCGTACATCTCGGTGTCGTCGGCCAGCAGCATGCCCGCCGGTCCGACCGATCCGATGGATTGCGACAACATGCGCTTGTTCAGCTCGTCCGCGCCATCCAGCTGCACGGAGGTGGAGAACTGAATGCATTCATTGGCCGAGATCGGCTGGATGTTGAACACCTGGATCTCGGCGATGAACAGGTTCGGGAAGATCATCACGTGGGGTGCGCCCTCGATCATGATCTCCTCGGCCGCTTCGCCGTGCGCCTCCCGCATCTTGGCGACGTACTCCGGCACCCGATCCGCGGTGGTACCGAACCAGCGCATCGGCTCGGCGAACTTGCGGAACTCCGGGCGCAGGTCGTTCTCGCTGTGCCCGTTGCCAAGGGCACGGGTGACGGCGGTGGACGAGTCGCTGTAGAGCGGGCCGATCGTGGAGCCGGTCACCGAGAAGATGGATCCGTGCACGAACTGCGGGTGGTAGCCGTCGGTCTCGTTCTCCGCCAGCAACTTCCAGTTCGCGTGGGTCCGGTGCCGTAGCCAGCCGTTGTCCAGGCGCACCTTGCCGGTCGGGGACAACCGCGCCAGCCTGTCGATCTCACCGGCGGCCGCGCCCAGGTGTTCCAGCAGCGGCGGCACGTCGGGGTTGAAACTGCCGAAGACGAATCCGTGATAGCTCTCCACCCGGGGCACCACGCCGAGACCGAGGTTCAGCTTGTTCTTACCGCCGTAGCCCTTGTTGTAGGGGTAGCCCAGCATGTCCCCGGTATTACTGTAGGTCCAGCCGTGATACGGGCAGCGGAACGAGCTGGAATTGCCACGCGGTTCGTCGCAGACCAGGTTGCCGCGATGGGCGCACCGGTTGGTGACCAGGTGCACTTCCCCGGCGCGGTCGCGGGTCATGATGATGTCCTGCGGCCCGATGTTCTTGCGCACGTAATCGTTGGGCTCGGGTACCTCGGTTTCGTGGCCGACGAAGACCCAGCCGCCGTACCAGATGCGCTCGAGCTCGTCGGCGAATACGGCGGGATCGGTGTAGAGCGTGCCGTGCACGCGTTCGGGCTCGATGAGCCGCGAATAGTCCACTCGCGGCGCCTGATTCACGACCGGACCGGATTCGCAGGCGGCGTCCGGATCGCAGATCCCGTGGTCGTCCGGTTCGCGCGCGGCGTCCGGAGGCGTGGTGACCGTCATAGTTGTTGCTCCAATCGTGCTTTCGCGTAACTCACGAGGCGGTACTTCTGCACCTTTCCCGTCGGGGTGGTGGGCAGTTCGGCCGCCGCGAGGAACAGAACGTGTTTCGGAACCTTGAACCGGGCCAGGTTCTCCTTGCAGATCTCGATCACCTGCTCGGCGGTGATCTCGGTGCCGGGCGCGCGCACCACGCACGCACAGCCCGCCTCACCCCAGCGCTCGTCGGGGACTCCGATCAGGTACGCCTGGCTGATCTCCGGGCTGGCTGTGAGCAGATCCTCGATCTCCTTCGGCATCACCAGTTCGCCGCCGCTCTTGTAGAGCTCCTTGCTTCGACCGGTGAGCTCCAGATAGCCGTTCGGCATGACCCGGCCGAGATCGCCGGAAAACACCCAGCCGTCCCGCAGGCCCGCGGAGGTCTCCTCCGGCTTGCCCCAGAACCCGAGCATGCTCGTCGGGCCCCGAGAAACCAGTTCGCCCTCCGCACCGTCGGGCAGCGGCGCCGCGGTGATCGGGTCGACGGTGCGATAGAGCACCAGCGCGCCGTCGTCGATTCCGGCCGCCCCGGCGGATTTGGGCGCGCCGGCAGTGGCCGCGGTCAAGTGCAGCGGGTCTTCGGGCCGGGTCAGGGTCATCGCGCCGCCGCACTCGGTCATGCCGTAACCGGTGACGATCTCGGTCGCGCCGAGTTCATCGCGGACGCGTTCCCACAGCCAGATCGGCGCGGGTGCGGCGCCGGACAGCACCGCCGACAGCGACGACAGGTCGTAACGGCGCCGATCCGGATGCTCCAGCAGCGCCACCGTCATCGTGGGGACACACAGAATGTCGTCGGCGCGGTGCCGCTCGATGCCCGCCAGGTATTTCGTGGCGTCGAAGGCGGGCAGCAGGATCACCGCACCGCCGACCATCATCGCGGCGATCAAGCCTTCGACATATCCGAACATGTGATAGCAAGGCAGTGAGAACAGAATCCGGCGACCGTCGGCGAAGGCGCGGGTGAGCGCGGACGCGTAGCCGGTGCGCAGCACGGCGTCATGGGTGATCAGCACCCCTTTGGGAGACCCGGTCGTGCCCGAGGTGTAGAGGATGTCCCCCACACCCATGGGATCGACCTGGATACCCCCGGCCGCGCCGGGATACCGCTCACCGACCTGGCCGAGCTCGGTCACCGTGCGGACACCGGCGCGCTCGCGCCCATCGGTGGGCAGCTGAATCACGGTGTGCAGCTTGGGGAGCCGGGTGTAGTCGCGATCGAGCGATTCCCACCCGGGAGCGATCTCATCGAGCATCGCGAGGTAGTCGAGGCCCGCGAAACCCGTCATGGTGATCAGTACCCGGCACTCGGACTGATCGAGTACGTAGCCGAGTTCGTCGGCGCGGTACAGGAAGTTCAAGGGCACCGCGACGGCACCGGCGAGGGCGATGGCGAACTTCACCGGCACGAACTCCGGGTAGTTCGCCATCAGGACCCCGACGTGGTCGCCAGGGCGAACGCCGAGGGTGACCAGCCCGTCGGCCAGCCGGGTTGCCAGCTCGGCGGTCTCCCGATAGGTGAGCGTGCGGTCATCGGTCATGACCAATGGGCGTTCACCGAACTCGTCGGCGCACCGCAGCAACCACTCACCTAGCGATCGTGGTTGCCAGGTCGGGAATCGTTCGGTCAGCCGGTTGCGCCGGAGGTCGAAATCAGTGGAGCTCACGGTTTTCACCCGATCTCTTCGACGTCGCCATTGCGGATCGCCTCATGTAGCCGGAACTTCTGCACCTTGCCCGACGGAGTGACGGGTAGCGTTTCGGCGACGAACCAGCGTCGCGGTGTCTTGAACGGCGCGAGTGTGCTGCTGAGCTGCTGCTTCACCGAATCCAGCAGATCGGAGCGACGTTCGCCGCGGACTACGAGCACCGCGGCGACGGTCTCACCCCATTTCTCGTGCGGGATGCCGACGACCGCGGCCTGCTGGATCGAATCGTGTTCGACCAACCGGGATTCCACCTCCGCGGGGGCGATGTTCTCGCCGCCACTGATGATCATGTCCTTGAGTCGTCCGGTGACGGTGACGTATCCGCGGGCATCCATCGAGCCGAGATCGCCGGTATGCAGCCAGCCTTCGGCGTCGACGGCCGCAGCGGTTGCGGCAGGATCGCGGTAGTACCCGATCATCTGCTGATAGCCGCGGGCGCAGATCTCACCGACCACGCCCAGTGGTGCGACTCCCGTACCGCCGCCGCCCGCGATCTTCACCTCGACCTGAGGGATCGGACGCCCGACGGTGGTCAGTTGATCGGCGAGCGCGTCGTCGCGGCGGGTGAGAGTGATGACCGGGGCCAGTTCGGTCTGGCCGAATAAGTTGTGCACTGCGGCGCCGAAGACATTCGCCGCGCCCTCGATCATCACCTGCGGCACGTTCGCCGCTCCACCGATGACGCTCGTGAGTCGCGGTGCGGCCGAGTCGTTTCCGCGGGCCATCTCCAGCAGGGCGCCGAGGATCGTCGGCACGTAGAATAGGATGTCGGCCTTCTCCGCGGCCGCCCATGAGAGAACCCGGGCAGGTTCGAAGCTGTCCACGAGCAGCACCGTGCCCGACGCCCAGACGGGGCCCAGTGTTCCGATGACGCACGCGGCGGTGTGGAACATCGGCAGCGGGTTCACGAAGACAGAGCCCGATGACACCGCTGCGGCGGCCATGGTCATCTTCGCGACATTGACCAGCGAACGATGGCGCAGCAGCACACCTTTCGGATTCCCGGTGGTGCCCGAGGTGTATTGCAGCATCGCCGGATCGCCAGGATCGACGTCCGGTAGCGCGCCCGACGCGGTCGCCTCCCAGAGTGTGGTGTCCGACAGGCTGATGCACCGGCGAACGCTCGGAACGCGATGGATCGCGGCGGCGGCGACCGCCGCCATGTCATAGCCTCGATGCTCGTCGGCGTGCAGCAGCACCGCCGCGCCCGAGTGTTCGAGGGTATAGACCAACTCGCCTTCCCGGAATGCGGGGTTCAGGGCGACGAGCACCCGCCCGGCCAGTGCGGCGCCGAATTCGATAACGGGCCATTCGACGTGGTTCGGCGCCCACAGGGCGACGAACTCGCCGGGTTCGGTGAGTTCGGTCAGGGCCGCCGCCACTCGCAGTGCCGCAGCGTAGAGCTCACCGTAGGTGAGCCGGCGCAGCGCGGAACCGAGATGCGGTGTCCCGACCAGAGCCACCGCATCCGGGTGGGTGCGGGCTCTATCGGCGAGGAGTGAACCGACCGAGTGCTCCGAGAGGGACACACTGTCGTCGGCTGGCCAGTAGGAGTCACTCAGGTTGTCTTCTGCCACGGCTGTCATAGGCATGTGCTTCCGCTACTTCCCGCGAAATACGGGAGTTCTCTTCTCATGGAACGCCGAGACGCCCTCGGCGAAATCTTCGGAGTCGAACAGCTTCACCTGGTTGTCGACTTCCTTGTCCAGCACGGCCATCGGATCGTTCGGCCACCGCACGAACATCTCCTTCAGCGCGGCGACGGCCAGCGGCGGTGCGATGGACATGCGCTCGGCATCGGCGAGTGCCGCGGCCAGGGCGCCGCCGGATTCCACGGCTGCATCGGCAAGACCGATCTCCGCGGCCTCGGCACCGGTGAGGCGGGTCGGAAGCAACATGAGCTCTCGGGCCTTGGCCGGGCCCACCCGCGCTGGCAGTGAGGCGAAGATCCCCATATCGCCGGCGAGACCGACACCGGTGAACGCGGTGCTGAACACGGCGTCCGCCGCGGCGACGACCCGATCACAGGCCAGGGCCAGCGAGACACCCGCACCGAATGCCGCGCCTTCCACCGCCGCGATAACCGGTTTGCCGCCCCGCCAGATGGCGCGGACCACGCGCTGAGCCGCCTCGGCCCGGGGCCTGGCCTCGACCTCGTCCATGCGACGCATGGTCGAGATGTCACCGCCCGCACAGAATCCCGAGCCGGCGCCGGTCAACACGATCACGCGCACGCTCGAATCGGCCATGGCCTGCTCGAGCTGCTCGGCCAGGGCGTAGCGCAGGGGCAGGTCGATGGCATTTCGCCGCTGCGGCCGGTTCAGCGTGATGATGCGGATCAGTCCGCGATCCTCGGACAGAACGGGTAATTCATTGTCGGACACCGTCATTCACCTCGAAACTTCGGCTCGCGACGCTCGATGACCGCCGCCAGGCCCTCCCGGGAATCCGCCGTGCCGGACAGTTCCGACACGGTGCGTGCCTCCTCGGGCAGCCGGTCTGCCAGCGTCGCGCCCACGCCACCCCAGAGCAGGCGCTTGGTGGCGCCGATGGCCTTCGGCGCGGTAGTGACGAATTGCCGTGCGTAGTCGAGGGATTCGGTTTCGAGGTCGGTACCGGGCACCACTTTGGTCAGCAGGCCGATTTCCATCGCCTCGGCGGCGTCGAGTACCGGGTTGGTGAGCAGAATGTGCATGGCCTTGCGCAGGCCGACCAGCTGGGTCAGGGTCACCGATACACCGGCGTCCGGCGCCATGCCCACGCGCACCGCGCCGGACATGAACTTGGCCGTATCGGCGGCGATGACGAAATCCGCGGCGCACACCAGACCGAATCCGCCGCCCCCGGCGGCGAAGCCGTGTACCGAGGCGATGACCGGGACGTTGAGCTGGGTGAGGGCCGAAACCGCGATCTGCAGCCAAGCCGTCGCCTCGCGCAGGTAATCGGGCAACTGCTCGCCCTTGGAGGCGAACACCCGCACATTGCCACCGGCACAGAAGTTCTTGCCCGCGCCCGACAGCACGACCGCACGCACGCGCGGTTCCCCGTGTACGCGCAGGATGGCCGAGTGGAGTGCCTGCAGGAACGGGACATCCATCCCGTTGGAGGTCTCCGGGCTGTTCAACAGCATCCGGGCGATTCCGTCGTCGTCGATGTCGACGCGGACCAAATCGTTCATCGGTTGAAACTCCCCGTGGTGAACGAGCCTATTCCGGCTCCTGCTGACGTACCGGTGAGGTGATCGAGGACCGCCTCGAACTCGAGGCTCAAGCCGTCGGTCAGCGATGCGCTCAGACCCTGATAGACGAGGCGTTTGGTGATCGCCAGTGCGCCGGGGTCCTTCGTGGACAGCTTTTCCGCGAAAGCCCGGACTCCGGGATCGAATTCGGACGCGGAGTACTTCTTGTACGCCAGCCCCCATTCGACCGCTTCGTCGGCGCTGAGGCGGTCACCGGTGAGGATGTGCGCCAGCGCGCGCTGGCGCCCCACCAGGCGTGCGAGCCGCTGTGTGCTCCCGCCTCCGGGGACCTGGCCGTACTTCGAGTGGATGTCCGCGAGCACCGCGTTCTCGTGGACGAGGACGATATCGGCGGCTTGGGCCAACTCGAACCCACCGGCAGTGGCGTACCCCTCGACCGCGCAGATGACCGGGACCGGCAGCTCGGCAATCGAATCGCAGGCGGCGCGGAAGTTGGCGAACAGCGGAGCCATGGCGTCGCGGCCCGCTTCGCGCAGCCTCTCCAGCTCATGGAAATCGCCGCCGGCACAGAAGTTTCCGCCGCTGCCGCGGATGACGATCACCTTGGCGCGCGCCGCGGCCTCGGTCAGTGCGAGGTGTAGCCGGGCGCCCAATTCGATGGTGATGGCGTTCATGCGATCGGGCCGGTTCAAGGTGATGGTTCCGACGCCGTCGATCACCTCGGTCAGCACGACCTCCGCTGTCGACTCGGAGTCGGCCAGGAGTTTGGAGTCGCTCACATCAACCGACCTCCCCCGACCTCGAGCACCGCACCGGTCATATAGCTGGACAGATCCGATGCGAGGAACAGCGCGGCACCGGCCACTTCGCCCGGTTCGCCGGCCCGCTTCATCGGAATCGCGCCCTCACGCTCGGCGAAGATCTCCGGTGGCATGGCCTCGGTCATGGCGGTGCGGATGAGGCCGGGCTGGATGGCGTTGACGCGAACGTTCTTGTGCGCCAGTTCCTTCGCACTCGCCTTGGTCATGCCGACGATGCCCGCCTTGGCGGCGCTGTAGTTGGTCTGACCCGGATTTCCGGATTTGCCCGACAGCGACGACATGTTGATGATCGACCCGCTGCCCGCGTCGCGCATGACCGCGGACGCGGCTCGCAGTCCGAGCCAGGTGCCGCGCAGATGCACCGCGATCACGGTGTCGAAGTCCGCGACGGTCATCTTGCGCAGCGACGCGTCGCGGGTGACACCGGCGTTGTTGACGAACACATCCAGCCCACCGGTGCGGCGCACCGTCTCGTCGACGAGCGTTTGCACCGAATTCTCATCGGTCACATCGCAACTGAGACCGATCGCTTGCGCGCCCACCGACTCGGCAGCCCGCTGAGCGCCCTGCTCGTTCAAGTCGGCCAGCACAACCGCGGCTCCGTGTTCATGGAACAACCTCGCGATGGCCAGACCGATGCCGCCGGCAGCGCCCGTGACGACCGCCGTCTTTCCGCTGAGCAGCACGCCGGTCATGCGATGAACCGCGCGATCGACTCGGCGACACACGCCGGCTTGGCGGAGCCCTCGACCTCGATGCTGGTGATCATCTTCGCCTGGATGCCACCGGGCACCTCGTTGACGGAGTCGATGGTGGTCGTGGCCCGCACCCGCGAGTTCACCGGCACCGGCGAGATGAAGCGCACCTTGTCGAAGCCGTAATTGACCGCCATGGAGAGCCTTTCGATGCTATAGAGCTGGTGGTTCAGCACAGGCAGCAACGACAGGGTGAGCAGTCCGTGGGCAATGGTGCCCTGGTAAGGCCCGTCGGCGGCCCGCTCCGGATCCACGTGGATCCACTGGTGGTCGCCGGTCGCATCCGCGAAGGTGTCGATCCGTTTCTGATCGATCTCGAGCCACTCGGTGGTCCCCAGGGACGTCCCCGCGGCGGCGGCGAACTCCTCGATGGTAGCGAAAACTCGCACGTCAGCACTCCTCACTAGACTTTGAATTTAATATAGATTTGAATAGAGCATAGGTCAATCCCGCGGGACACCGACCGCCCGTCGCACTAACGCCCACCAGCGCAGATCGGAGACACCGACATGGCACAACCGGTCACCGATGAGGACCAGGAGTCCAAGTCGGCCCGCACAAGGAAACGGATACTCGACGCCGCGGCGTACGTCCTCAGCCGCAAGGGCTACGCAGGCACGAGGCTGTCCGACGTCGCCGAACTCGCCAAGCTCCAGACGCCGGCCATCTACTACTACTTCCCCTCTCGCGACGATCTCATCGAAGAGGTGATGTGGTCGGGCATCGCCGATATGCGCGAGCACGTCTCGGAAATCCTCGGGGCGATGCCGGACTCCACTCCGATCGAACGGATCCTGGCCGCCGTCGAGGCTCACCTGCGCCACGAACTGGAGATCTCCGACTACACGACCGCATCCATCCGCAATGCCGCACAGGTGCCGGCGAAGATCCGCGCCCGGCAGCTGGCCGAGGAGTCCGCGTACGGCAAGGTCTGGAAGAAGCTGTTCCAGGAGGCTTCGGAGGCGGGCGTGCTGCCGGATCACCTCGATCTCCGCACCGCGCGCATGCTGACACTCGGCGCCCTGAATTGGGCCTCCGAGTGGTGGACGCCCGAGGCCGGTCCACTCGATGCCGTCGTCCACACCGCGCAGGCCATAGTCCGCGGGGGACTCTGCGGCTAAGCCACGGCCCCACTGCTAGTAGTTTAATTGAATATAAATTAGACTAACTTCGGTTCTGAACGAAGGAGTTGAACCGCATGGATCTGCAGCTGCGCAATGCCCGTGTTCTAATCACCGGCGGCGCCTCGAACATCGGGCGCGGTATCGTGCACGGCTTCGCCCGCGAGGGCGCGCGCATCGTGCTCAGTGACATCGACGCCGAGCAGGCCGACAAGGTGCGCGCCGAAGCCCTCGAACTCGGTGCCGCCGCAGTCGAAGTCGCGGCGGGCGACCTCACCGTCGACGGCGTCGCGCAAGCAGCGGTCGATCGCGCGGTTGGTCACTGGAATGGGCTCGACGCCCTGGTCAACAACGCCGGATGGAGCGTACCGGGCTTCATCGCCGAGGACACCGACCGCGCGAAATGGCAGCGCACCGTCGAGATCAACCTCTACACCGCCATCGCGACGACCCAGGCCGCCATCCCTGTCATGCGGGAAGCCGGTCAGGGCTCGATCGTATTCATCTCCAGCGACGCCGCCTTCGGGCAGATCCGCCAGGGGGTGTACGGGGCGACCAAGGCCGCACTGATCGCCTTGGCGCGCACCACCGCTCGTGAACACGGCCGCCACGGCATCCGTTCGAACGTGGTGTGCCCGGGCCTGGTCATCCCGGAAGGACCGGACGCCGTCGGCAAGGACAGCCTGTGGGCCGCGGGCGAAGATTCGGTGTTCAACGAGAAGCAGATCGAGTTCCTGCGCAAGGACATTCCGCTGCGCCGCCTCACCACCGCCAACGACATCGCCAATGCGGTGCTGTGGGTCTCGTCCGAACCCGCGGCACGTCAGGTAACCGGCCAGGTGTTCTCGGTCAGCGGCGGCTACACCATGCCGTGATCACCGTCCCCGAGGCCAAATCGGCCGCGGTTCCACTCTCTCACAACAGTATTCGGAGGAGTTCATGCCCGAGGCATACATCATCGACGCCGTGCGCACACCAGTCGGACGCCGTAAGGGCGGCTTCACCGACGCGCACCCGGCCGATATGGCCGCACACGTCATTCGAGCGCTTGCCGATCGCGGCGGCTTCGATCCCGCCGCGATCGACGACGTCGTGCTCGGCTGTATCGACCAGATCGGTTCCCAGGCGGGCGATATCGCGCGCACGGCGGCGCTCGCGGCCGGGCTGCCGGAGAGCGTGCCCGGTGTGACCATCGACCGTCAGTGCGGATCGTCGCAGCAGGCCGTGCATTTCGCCGCCATGGGTGTGATGAGCGGTGCACAGGATCTGGTGCTCGCCGGCGGCGTGCAGAAGATGACGCAGTACCCGATCCTGTCGGCGTTCGCCGCCGGCGCCCAGGCGTGTGGCGGTCCCGAGGATCCGTGGACCGGCTCCCAGGGCTGGGAGGCTCGATACACCACCGAGATCTCACAGTTCAAATCCGCTGAGATGATCGCCGAGAAGTGGGGCATCACCCGCGAGGAGATGGAGATCTTCGCGCTCGAAAGCCACACCCGAGCCATCACGGCGCGCGCCGAAGGCCGCTTCGACCGCGAGATCCTGGCCTACGGCGATATCGGTCAGGACGAGGGTCCGCGGGACACGAGCCTGGAGAAGATGGCCGCACTCGACACCCTCGTCCCCGGCGGCCGTCTGACCGCGGCGGTGTCCAGTCAGGTCTCCGACGGCGCCTCGGCGATGCTCATCGCCTCCGAAGCCGCTGTGAAAGCGCACGGCCTGACCCCGCGGGCCCGCATTCACCACATCTCGGTGCGTGGTGCGGATCCGGTGATGATGCTGCACGCTCCCATTCCCGCCACGCAGTACGCGCTCGAGAAGACCGGCATGAGGCTCGAGGACATCGACCTGGTGGAGATCAACGAGGCCTTCGCCTCCGTCGCCATCGCGTGGGAACGGGACCTGAAGGCCGACCACGCCAAGGTCAATGTCAACGGTGGAGCCATCGCGCTGGGCCATCCCATCGGTGCGACCGGAACACGCCTCATGACCACCCTGCTGCACGAGCTCGAGCGCACCGGCGGCCGCTACGGCCTGCAGACCATGTGCGAGGGCGGCGGCCAGGCCAACGTCACCATCATCGAGCGGATCTGATATGGACACAACAGCATTCGACCTCTCCCCCGTTCAGGCCGACATCCAGGCCAAGGCGCGGGCCTTCGGCGAGAAGTGGGCGCCGCTGGCGACCCAGATCGATCGTGAGGACGCCGCGCCGATCGCCGAGATGGTCCGGGACACCGTGGACATGGGACTGGCCGGCATCACCATTCCCGTCGAGTACGGCGGAAAGGGGCTCAGCGCTATCGAATTCGCCTTGGCGGTCGAGGCTTCCTGTCGTGCCATGAAGTCGTGGATGGCCGGCGACATCCTCTTCGCGACGACCTGCACCGGGCCCTCGGTGATCATGATGTCGGACAACACCGCGGCCCATGCCAAGTACCTGCCGCGGATCGCGGCCGGCGAGCTCACCGCCTCCATCGCACTGTCCGAACCCAAATACGGCTCGGCGATCACCGATATCGAGACCACCGCCGCTTTCGACGGCGACGAGATCGTGCTCAATGGCAGCAAACGATTCATCACCGGCGCACCGGATTACGACCTCTACATCACCTTCGTGCGGCTGAACGACACGCCGGGTATGAAGGGGATCGGCGCCGTTGTCGTCGAGAAGGGAACCCCCGGCTTCACGCTCGGCAACGGGCCCGAGTACATGGGCTCTCGCGGTTCGAAGCACGGCGACCTCCACTTCACCGAATGCCGGATTCCCAAAGAGAACCTGCTGATGGGTGATGGCTCCTTTCCCATCCTCATGCAGGCGTTCAACATGGAACGGCTCTACATCTCGGCCCTGTGCCTCGGCCTCGCCGAGGGCGCCTTCGACGAGGCGATCTCCTATTCCAACGAGCGGACGCAGTTCGGCCGGCCCGTCAACGAATTCCAGTCGATCTATCACCTGATCGCGGAAATGTGGACTCAAATCGAATCGGTCCGCTACCTGACCTACAAGGCGGCGATGACGGCCGAGAAGGGGAAGTTCCCGCGGGCTTTGGACGTCTCCGTGGCCAAGTTGCACGCCGCCGACATGGGACGCGACGTGTGCTGGAAAGCCATGCAGATCCTCGGCGGGAACGGCTTGGTCACCGGATTCCCGCCCGAGCGTTGCTTCCGCGACGTGATCGTCTCGTCCATCGCGGGTGGCACGATGCAGGTGCTGAAGAACACCATAGCCGCCCAGATTCTCGAGAAGAAGCTCGACCAGCGTCGCTGACCGTGAGTACGCGTGTGGCCGCTCCACCATGGTGGAGCGGCCACACGCATTCGTACAACAGGTGATTCGGCGTCGGCGCCCGCACCCGCCGTCAGCGGACACAGGGCGCCGAGGCGATCATGAGACAGCGAGCGCGTTCAACGAGTCCAGGTCGACAACGGTCTGCGTGAGCCGCTCGATCGCCCAGAGCGTGTAGTCGCGCGGCTGCAGCCGGTTTCGATCCTTGGGTTCTTCTGATCTGACGGTCATAGGGCGGGGTCGATGCGGAGCTCGGCGGCGACAGCGGATAAGGATATTCCCGCACCCAGTGCGCCGGAGTTTGCACTGATGTCCTTCCTTAGGCCCGCGGCCAGGAAGGCGACGGCGTCGACCGCATCGACGAGCACGTTGAGCGTGACGAAAGTTCTGCCGTGTCCTTCTCAGCGGTAGTGCCGGCGAGGCAACAATGCGAACGCGCTCTCCGCAATCGAGGTCAGGCGGGCGGGACTGTGGCCGTGCGCGCCTACGACATCGATCCCGCGGACGATGGTCAGCAGAAGGTACGCAAGGTCGTCGGGATCCGCGTCGGGGTCGATGTCGCCGTTGCGCTGCGCTGCTCGCACACACTCGGCCACCGCCGTCGCGACCGCGGAGAAGCAGGCTTTGGCCATGCGTTCCAGCTCGGGGTCGGAGGCGCCGAGCTCCAGGGCCATCTTGGCGGCGAAGCAGGCCGCCGCCGCCCGGTCAGGGGCGGGGGGTACGTCGTCGGCGAGTGGCACCCCGTTGACGGCGCGGAGCAAGAACCCGTGCAGTCGTTCCAGGGCGCCCTCGTCCGGTCCGGCGAGTGCCTGCGGGACAGCCTGCCCCAGCCGGGCGGAGTACGCGGCCATCGCCTGCAGCAGCACGCCGTGCTTGCCACCGTCGAACGCGGCATAGAGGCTGCCGCGGCCCAGCCCTGTGGCGGCGCTGATGTCGTCGACGCTCGTCCCGCTGTAGCCCGTGGTGCGGAACTGCCGCTCGGCGGCATGGAGAACGTGGTCGCGGTCGAAGCTTCGTGGTCTCGCCATACCCAGAAGGTAGCGCCGATCTGCCGTACTTGACAACTCAGTACAGAACTATCTAGATTTCTGACTGTTCAGTACACAACCATCCTGAGCTCACCGGACAAGCTGCCTGCACCTCGAACAGCCCAAGACGGTCGCCGACCACATCCTGGGCTTTCTGAACAGCTGACCCCCTCCAACCACCCAGAACTCGAAGGGTTGACCGAACCATGACTGATAAGGAAAGGCAGGAGGCCATGAATGTGACGACTCCTCCGTACGCGAGCGACGCACTGGCCGAGGGGACCGTCGATGCGGTGGTGATCGGCGGGGGCGCCGCGGGGCTGAACGGTGCACTGATCCTCGCCCGCTCCCGCCGCTCGGTCGTCGTGATCGACAGCGGCTCCCCGCGCAACGCACCCGCGGAGGCCATGCACGGTTTCATCGTCTTGGACGGCACCCCGCCGTCCGAGATCCTTCGGCGGGGCCGGGAGCAGGTGCGCCAGTACGGCGGACGCGTCGTCCACGGCGAGGTGGTCTCGGCCGAGTCTGCCGCCCCGTCGGCGGACGGGGACCTGCGGTTCACCGTCACCCTGGCCGACGGCCGCAGCATCACCGCTCGCCGAATCCTGGTGGCCACCGGCCTCACGGATGTGCTGCCGGAGGTGCCCGGGCTCGCCGAGCACTGGGGGCACAGTGTCGTGAACTGCCCGTACTGCCACGGCTGGGAGGTGCGCGATGAGCCCATCGGCGTCCTCGCCACCGGCCTGGCCTCCATCGGCCACGCGTTTCTGTTCCGTCAGCTGACCGAGGACCTGACCTACTTCACCCACGGCACTGACCTGGACGAGGACAGCCGCGCCCGCTTCGCCGCCCGCGGCATCCGCATCATCGACACCCCGGTCACCGAGGTCGTCAACGACGAAGACGGTGCCCTCGCCGGGGTGCGCCTGGCCGACGGCCAGGTCGTGGCCCGCCGCGTCCTCGCGGTCGCCGCGCCGATGCAGGCCCGCACCCAGGGCCTGGAAGGTCTGAGCCTGCCGGTGCGGGACCTGCCGAACATGGGCCGCGGGTTCGCCTCCAGCATCGCCGGCGCCACCGAGGTGCCGGGTGTGTGGGTGGCCGGCAACGCCACCGATCTGGTCGCCCAGGTCGGCCCCTCCGCAGCGGCCGGCGCACTGGCCGGCGTCGACATCAACAAGCATCTGGCCACCGCGGACACCGACGCGGCCCTCCAGGGGATCGCCGAGGGTAGCCCAAAAGCGGCCACACGATGATCTTGAAGCCCTGAGATCGCAGCCCGTCACCGGCTCGCCTCACCTTCATGGTGAGAGAACCGATCTGTTTCCAGACGGATTTCAGTCATGCCCAGTAACAGCAAGCAAGGGGAAAAATGAGTACCAGCATCGACCGCGGGGCGCCCGCCTCCGGAAAGAAAAAGTCGGGCCTTCGCGGCTCGCATGCCGTGCGCTGGTGGGCACTGGTCGTACTAGGCCTGGCTCAGCTCATGGTCATGCTCGATGCGACCGTCGTGAACATCGCGCTGCCCGAGGCGCAGCAAGACCTCGGCTTCAGCGACGGCAGCCGGCAGTGGGTCATCACGGGTTATGCCCTGGCGTTCGGCAGCCTGCTGCTGCTCGGCGGCCGACTCGGTGACCTGTTGGGCCGACGTACCCTCTTCGTGATCGGCTTGGCGGGTTTCGGGGCCGCATCCGTTCTCGGCGGCTCGGCCTCCAGCTTCGAGATCCTCGTCGCGGCGCGCGTGGCCCAAGGCCTCTTCGCCGCGGTGCTCGCACCCGCGGCACTCTCACTGCTCAGCGTGACCTTCACCGAACCGTCAGAAAGGGCGAAGGCCTTCGGTGTCTTCAGTGCGTTGGGTGGTGCGGGCGGCGCGATCGGGCTGCTGGTCGGCGGCATGCTCACCGAATGGGCGTCGTGGCGCTGGGTGATGTACGTGAACGTGGCCTTCGCGGTCCCCGCCCTGATCGGTGCATTGCTGCTGCTGGCCAAGCCCGTGATCACCGAGAAACCCAAACTCGACATTCCGGGCATCCTCGTGGTGAGCGCCGGACTGTTCGCGATCGTCTACGGGTTCGCGCACGTGGAGTCCACCAGTTGGACCAACCCTGTCACCCTCGGCTCCATGATCGTCGGCGCGGTGCTGCTCGTGGCGTTCGTGTTGCTGGAGACCAAGGTCGCGCATCCGCTGCTGCCGCTGCGCGTCGTGCTGGACCGCACCCGCGGTGGTTCGTTCGTGGCAGTGTTCGTCATCGGCATGGGGATGTTCTCGATCTTCCTGTTCCTGACCTACTACTTTGCGGCCACCCTCGGCTACTCGCCGATCAAGACCGGTCTGGCGTACCTGCCGCTGGTCACGGGCGTCGTCGCTACGTCGACCACGATGCCTTCGCTGGTGCTGCCCAGGGTCGGCCCGAAGATCGTCGTCAGCGTCAGCTTCCTGGTCGCCGCAGCCGGTATGGCCCTGCTGACCCGGCTCGAGTTGGACAGCACCTACGCCACCCACATCATGCCCGGCATGATCCTGCTGGGTCTCGGCATCGGCGGGGCGATGACCACCGCGTTCCAGGGGGCGACCTCAGGCCTGCACCACGATGACGCGGGCGTCGCCTCGGCGCTGATCAACACCGGTCAGCAAATCGGCGGCTCCATCAGTACCGCACTCCTGACCACCGTTGCCACGACGGCCACGACCGACTACCTGACTTCGCACACGCCCAGCGCGCTGGCCGCGGCGCAGGCCGGGGTCGAGGGCTACACGGCCACCCTGGCGTGGGGCTCCGGATTCTTCGTGGTCGGTGCGGTGATCGCGGCGTTCCTGATTCCGAATCGGGCTCTGGAGCCGTCCGAGGGTGAGCCCGTGATGGCCCACTGAGCCTGGATCCAGGCTAGAGATGCCCTGCTACCTGCGATGACTGTTGTTCTCAGGACACGAATCAGCGCAGGAAAGCAGGGCATCTCTAGGGTGGTGGCCGGCCTCTACCGAACGGACGCCTCCTGCCGGCCTTTGCCGTGTGCGACAGCCCGACCCCACCCTGGAAACCGATCGCACGGTGAGCGTGACATTCGACGTGGTGACGCAGCACGACACCGTTCACCGACCCCTTCACCTCCTCGGCGCTGCCCGCCGGGCGGCGGGATCGGTCTGCGCCTGCCAGCGCATCAGCGCATCCGCCGACGGGCGCGCATACCGGGCCAGCGACCGCACCGAGGTGTGCCCGCTCATCCGCATCAGCATCGGTGTCGAGGCCCCATCCTCGGCAGCATGGGTCAACCGGCTGTGCTTGCCGCTGATAATGGGCCATTGTCTGCGGTAACTCCTTAGCGCGACTTTCTCGGATTTGGGTAGAGCATCGTGTCCAATTGCACCGAAAGCCGTTGCCGCACATTCAATCTTGCAGATTATTCGAATCGCCGACGCGTTGCTGCCGCCGTCGGGCCCGTGACGGTCTCGTGGGTCACTCGCTGGCCCCGGTGATCCGGCGGCCTTCGGCGATCAGTCCGGCGAGTCGCTCGGGCGTCAGCGGGGCCAGCCGGTATGGGCGGATGTCGCAAGGGGGGAGGCCCTGGAACCACACCGGGGCCGTCCTCGACCGATGTCCCGAAGGGGAGCGAGACCCCGACCTCCACGGCATCCGACCACGGGCCACCGACATGCCCCGGACCAGGAAGAACGACTAGGCGCGACTTTCACGTCACAGTCCCATATGCCGCCCCGGTGGCGAATTACGCATTGGATTCCCAGTCGCCAGGACCACCATCCGGGTCGACGCCCGGCAACATCGTCCTCCACGACACCTGTGTGATATTTTCGAATTGAACATAAATTAATAAGCGGCTCGCTACCCGCACCCCAATGCGAATAGCTGCAGTACCGACAGGAACGAGGGCGCCGATGGCATCGAGCGACGCACCCAGCACATCCACCTTCACCTCCCGCGATGGGCTCGAGATAGTCACCTACCGGTGGACGCCGAAGCGCGCGCCGCGCGGCCTCGTGCAACTGACCCACGGCATGGGCGAACACGTCCTGCGGTACCACGAGCTGGCGCTCGCGCTCAATGACATGGGCTACCTCGTGGCCGGACAGGACCACCGCGGCCACGGCACCACCGCCGGGTCCGAGGTGTCGTTCGGCAATATCGGCGCCGCCGGATGGACCGAGTTGGTCAATGACATCCACATATTGAACGGCGTACTACGCAAAGAACATCCTGATCTGCCGTTGGCGCTCATCGCGCATAGCATGGGCTCGTTCGCCGCGCAGCAGTGCTTGCTCGAGCACAGCGACGAGGTCGACGCCGTCGTGCTGACCGGCACGGCGCTGGCGGACCTCATCGAGCCCACGCTGGATCTGGACAAGCCATTCGACCTAGCTGCTTTCAACGCCCCGTTCGCTCCGGCCCGCACCGACTGCGACTGGTTGTCCCGGGACGAATCCCAGGTGGATGCCTACCTTGCCGATCCGCGATGCGGGTTCGGGTTGGACATAGCAGCCATGAAGGCACTGTTCGCTGCGAGCCGTGCAGTCGCCGATCCACAGCGAATGGCGGCGGTGCGCACCGACCTTCCGATCTATGTGGCTGTCGGTGATCAAGACCCCGTGAACGGCCAGTTGGCCTCGGTTCATCCACTGATTGACCGGTATCGAGCGGCCGGACTGACCGAACTCACCCTCATGACATACCCTGGCGCGCGCCACGAGCTGTTCAACGAGACCAACCGTGGCGAGGTGATCGCCGACATGCTCTCCTGGTTGGACCGCATCGGCTTCCACCCCCAGACGTGAGCGATTCGGTGCCGATCCTTCAGGACGTCGCGAACAACTGGACCACCTACGCCATGATGCCGCTCGTAGCCGCGGTAATCGGATACGTCACCAAACTGGTAGCAGTCGAAATGATGTTCCGGCCGATCGAGTTCGTCGGCGTACCACCGTATCTCGGCTGGCAGGGGGTCATCCCGCGGAACGCGGCGCGGATGGCCGCATCCGCGGTGGACCTGATGTTGGGCAACCTCCTCGATCCGGAGGAGATCATCGCGCGCATCGACCTCGGCGAGCTGGCAGGCCGGATCGCCGACCCGATGCACACGCTGGTCGCACAACTGACCAGGGAACTGATGAACAGCGTGCAGCCGACCCTGTGGCAGGCACTGCCGGAAACCGTGCAGAACCGCGTCATCGCACACGTCGAGGACGCGGTTCCCGCGATGCTCGACACCTTCATGACAGACCTGCGCACCAACGTGCGCGCGGTGCTGGACATCAGGATGATGTGCGTCAACGCGCTCACCGAAGATAAGAACTTGCTCGTGAAGATGATTCGCACCATCGGTGGCAACGAGATGCGGTTCATCGTCAGAGTCGGAATACCCTTCGGCTTCACCCTCGGCCTGGTTCAAGCCGGTGCCTGGGCCGCCACCCACTCGCCGCTCATCATGCCGCTGTTCGGGGCGATCACCGGCCTGATCACCGACTGGCTGGCCTTGCAGATGATCTTCCGCCCGATTACACCCACACGATATCTCGGCATCTTCACCTGGCAAGGCTTGTTCATCAAACGGCGCGACGAGGTGGCCCGGGACTACACGCGGCTGGTGTCCGAGGAAATCCTGACTCCCACCAATGTTTTCGGAGAGCTCGTCGCCGGACCGAACTCCGACCGGTTCCTCTCCATGCTGCATCAACAGATCCAACGAGCGATCGACGCACAGACCGGAGCCGCGAAACCGCTACTGCGACTCGCGACGGGAACACCATATGCCGAGCTCGAGCTCATCGCTTCGGATATAGCGGTACGTCGAATGCTCGAACGGACCGACGAGTTCGCAAGCTACGCCGCCGAAGCGATGAACCTTCCAGAATTCTTGGAGGACAAGATGAAACTGATGACGAACGCGGAGTTCGAAGGCCTTCTCCGTCCCGCGCTCAAACAGGACGAATGGAAGCTGATCACCGTCGGCGCCCTGCTCGGACTGATCATCGGCGAGCTACAACTACACCTGCTGCTCACGTAGTCGCCTGCCGCACCCACTAACGGACAGTGTCCGGGGTACCGCACCGAGCAGCTCGGCCACCGCGTCAGTCGCAGCCCACTACGACTCATGTTGCCGGGCTATCTCGGCATACATCCGCATCGCGCAGCTCGACCGGGTACTTCTTCCTCTACGGCGACTCCATCCTCTCCGACAGCTGATGAAGTCCCCCGCCCCACCAGATGCTTCTATATTTGTCAAGCCGGACTGGGTTTTTGGTGGGCGCACGCACGACGGCGCCGTGCGAATCAGCGGCCGCGCCAAGGACATCATCGTGCGAGGCGGCGAGAACATCCCGGTCGTCGAGATCGAGAACGCCCTGTTCACCCATCCCGATATCGAGGAGGTGGCGGTTGTGGGTTACGCCGACGACCGGCTCGGTGAACGCGCGTGTGCCGTCGTCGTCCCTCTCGGCGAACCACCAACGCTCTCTGACGTGACCCGCCCACCTTGCCGCACAGGGTATGGCGAAGCAGTACTGGCCGGAACGTTTGGAGATACGCGCTGAGCTGCCCCGAACGCCGGCGGGCAAGATCCAGAAGTTTCGGCTCCGCGAAGACCTGCAGCGAGACATCGGCCGTAGCGTGTTCGACGCGCCCGCCTGACGACCGTGGCATCACCGACACATTCGGGTGCGGGGCTGCACGGCAATATCGGGCAGGTCAACTACGCCGCGGCCAAAGGCGGGATCATCTCCCTTGCAAAGAGTCTCGCGTTCGAGGGCAAGCGCTATGGGATACGGGTCAATGCCGTGGCGCCGATGGCACTGACCGACATGACCGTCGACGTATTCGACGACGGTCCGCTGACGCAACTCGGTACCGACGCGGTCTCGCCGTATGTGCTGGCCCTCGCCCACGACAGCTGCCCGCTCAGCGGGGAGGTTATCGAAACCGGCGGCGGGTGGGCCGCCACGGTGCGCTGGGAACGGGCCGCGGGCGTGCGCCTGCCGTCAGGCGCGACAAGCGCAGACGTCGCGGCGCGGTGGAACCGGACCACCGACTACGGCGTCGGCTCCGACACCCCCTGGATCACCGACTCGCTGCGCGCGGCCTGTGACGGCACAGCGTGATAGCGACGCCCAGGGCGCTACCTGGCCCGTCGGTACAGGGTCGCCTCGACCCGCGTCCCGATCTCCCCTTCCGCCGTTAACATACTGGCTTCGACGGTCACGAACCGTCGCCCTGCCCGCCGCGGAGTCACGCGAAATACCAGCGGCGTCTTGGTCGCTGGGAGTGGTCGCACGAAATCCACTCCGACACTGACGATGTCGCTCTGCACGCGATCGCCGGTACGCGCTACGTGTTCGATGGCGGCGCACAGCGCGGCAGCCTGGACTCCTCCGTGGACGACGCCCGACGGATTCGCGGTGCGGGGCCCGGCGGGAAGCATCCCGGTGTGGGGATCGGGGTCGAAGCGCAGCTCGAGCAGATCGATCAACGAACCGGCTTCGATGTGCTGCGGATCGGCCTCGTAGGGTACCGGCAGGAAGGAGTCGCTTGCGACGAAATTTCCCGTCGCCGTGCCCAATACCATGCCGCTGGGGCTGCGCAGTTCGGCAGTGCTCACGAGCATGGCGCCGGTGGCGAAGCAACGCCGTGCCACACCGCGCACCGTCTCTGCGTCGCTCAGTCTGTCCGGATGGACGTGCAGGTCGATACGTCGGGTGACGCAGCTGTGCGGTGCGAGGTCGCCCAACGCGCTGCGCGCCAGGATCAGATCGATCAGCGGCATCAGCCAGCCAGGATTGCCGGCCGGAACCGGCTTGACGCATTCAGCTGCGCTGCAAGGCATTGCGTCACCGACGAACCGGACGCCGAACAGTTCGTCCGGCGGGCCGGTTGGCCCGCAGATTCCATGGTTGTTGCGAGCACACCGGGCAAAGTCGTCGGAGAACGTGCGCTGCGAGGGGTCTGAGTGCAACGCTGGTGACATGGATGCGAGTCCTCGAGAATAGTGGCGGATAGCTCGCCGCGGGCATCCCGTTCTGGGGAGTCTGGATGCCCGCGGCGACTAGCGGCGCAGTGGTGTCACCGGTTGCGATGAATGCGGGCGAAGGCGGTCCCGACACGGTCGACGACATCGGGGTGCCACACGATCTCGCGGTAGGCCATGGTCTCGAACGACAGCGCGGAGATCGGATCCATGGCCGGAGACCGCAGGATCATCTCCTTGTTGAACATCGCGGACTTGGTGGTCGTCTCGGCGATGCTGGTGGCGACACGCGTGCCTTCATCGACAACGGAGCCGGTAGGGACGAGCCGGTCCACCAGCCCGATCCGGAGTGCTTCGTCGGCGTCGATGAGATCGCCGCCGAGGGTGAGGAGTTTGGCTTGACTCAGGCCGACGATCTTCCACAGCGGCGAGAAATAGGGAGTGAGCCCGAATTTCACCTGCGGAAACCCGAACCGGCCGTTCTGCGCACCGATGCGGATGTCACAGAAGACGGCGATATCGCAGCCGCCGCCGAGTGTGGGGCCCGCACACGCGGCGATGGTCGGCTTCGGGTAGTCGAGCAATGCGCCGTAGACCCGCAAACAGGCATCACCGTAGGCTTTGCGGGTCTCGGGGGTGAAGCCCGACTGCAGGTCGAGGTCGAGGCCGGCGCAGAATACGTCCTCGCCGCCGGTGAGCACCACAGCTGCGACGTTGTCGTCGTGTCGCCAGGCGTCGAGTTGGTCACCCATGGCGCCGAACAGTTCCAGACTGAGAGCGTTGCGCCGCTCGGGGCGGTTGAAGGTGATGGTTCCGACGCCGCCGGAAACAGTGGCGTGGATGGCATGGTCGGTCATGTCATGTCTCCTCATGTGAATATCGCTGCGGAGTGCAGGTTTACGTGGTCAGGCGCCCTTGATGAGCATGCCGAGGGGTGTGCGGGGCAGTTCGTCGACGAACTCCACCGCTGCCAACCGGTCCTGCCGGGAGTTCGTGGCCGTGGTCGGCACGTTTCATCGGGTGATACACACCCCTTCGGGGCTGACGTGCAGCTCCTGTTTGCGAATCTTGCCGCTGGCCGTGCTCGGCAGCTGGTCGACGACCTCCCAGTACGTCGGGATCTTCTGGCGCGCCAGGCGCACTTCCTCGAGGTGCTCGATGAACGTCCTCGGCCCGTTCCAGGGCACGCCGGCACGCAGGACCAGCCAAGCGCCGACCCCCTCCCCGAGCCTGTCGTCCGGGATCGCGGTCACGGCAACGGCGTCGACGTCGGGATGGGAGCTGAGCGCCGCCTCGATATCGAGGGTCGAGAACTTTTCCCCGCCCCGGTTGATGATGTCTTTGAGGCGACCGGTCATGCGGACCCAGCCCTCGTCGTCGACAATTCCCACGTCACCGGGGTAGAACCAGCCCTCGTCGTCGATCTGAGCGGCAGTCAGACCGGGGTCGGTGTAGGCGGTGAGCAACTGCGGCCCATGAATCCGTAGCTCGCCTTCCTCGCCGGCGGGCAGGGGCTGCCGGTCGTGGTCGACCGCTTCGATCCGCATGTCGGGCAGAACTCGCCCGTCCCATTCGGCCCGCCGGTACAGCGGAGCGTCCTTGGGAGCCGCCGCGCAGACTCCCGCGGTCTCGGTCATGCCGTAGCAGCGCATCGCCTCGACGCCGACAGCTTCGGCGCGAGTGATCGCGGACGGTGGAATGGTGGCCCCGGCGCAGGCGTACAGGCTGAGTCGGTGGCGCGGCCCAGCACCGGCTTCATAGCGGTGAACGAGATCGCTGAGAAATACCGTCGCTCCCATGGCGATGGTCGCGCGTTCGCGTTCGATGACATCAACAGCTTCGTCGGGTCGCCACGCAGGCATCACGACCGAACGTGCGCCGAGGAAGGCGGGGAACACGACGCCCGCGATGAATCCGCCGAGGTGCGACAGTGGTGTGGCAACGAGGATTACGCTGTCCGGCCCTGCCCGCAGGGCGCTCTGGAAGTTTCGCAGATGCGCGATCAGTGCCCTGCTCGTAAGCAGGACGCCCTTGGGCGCCGAGGTGGTTCCCGAGGTGTAGAGCAACAGCGCGGGTTCCTCCGGATCCCGCGGCTCAGGCAGATCCGCGGATCGTCGATCGGCGCTCCCCTGCTCCGCGGGCACCATCGCCGGTGGCCGACTCCAGCCGTCGCGGTGATCGCCGACGAGGTACCGAACCTTTGGCATGTGCCCGAGATCATCGAGGAGGGCGTCGATCTCGGCCGCCGGGTCACGATCGGACCATGCTTCCCCGACAGCGATGGCCGCGGGCAGACAGTCGGAGATGATCTGCCGGACTTCGTGTTCGCGGTATATCGGCACCACCGGGGTGTTGATCGCGCCGATACGGAACGCCGCCATTTGCAGCACCAGTGCCTCGAGACAGTTCGGCAATTGCACCATGACGCGGTCGCCGGGCCGGACACCGTGGGCCACGAGGTCGGCGGCGACATCCTCGACCCAGGCATGGAATGTGCCGTAGGTGACGCGGTGATCTTCGAAACAGAACAGTTCTCGATCGTGGTTGCCTGCGGCTTGGTCACCGAGCATGTCGCCGATGCGCAGCCCGCTCCACCCGCGGTGATGTGTCGAGGTCATCGCGATACCTCATCGGTGGAGACAGCATCGGTGGCCGGTGTAGGGCGCAGGCGTTCGGTGGCTTTGCTCGTTCCTGCCCGGAGTCGATCGAGTCCTTCGGCGATGCGCCGGGTGAACAGGCCCCGCTGCAGCAGGTCCGATGTCACTCGCAGTTCGTATGCGGTGGCTGCGACGTGGTCCATGTTGTCCGCACGCAGCGCGACCTCCTTGAGTACCGTGGTCAGCTCGCTGCCGGCTTCGGCGATTTCCTTGGCCAGACGCAGCGCGTTGGCGCGGACCGTGCCCGTGGGCACGATCTCGTCGACCAGGCCGACGCGCAGCGCCTCGGTGGCGGTGATGGGGTCTCCTGTGAACAACATCCGCCGCGCGCGCTGGGCACCGACGCGGTGCGCGATGCCGTGGTAGAAGCCGTTCATCGCGTACTTGACCTGGGTGGATCCGAAGGCCGCGTTCTCGGAGGCGATCGTGATGTCGCACATATTGGCCAGGTCCATGCCATATCCGGGGGCGACTCCGGCGACCGCGGCGATGGTGGGCTTGCGGTAGTCGTAAAGAGTGGTCATGAGCTTGTGCGCGAGATCGTTGAATCGGATGCGCTCGTCGCCGCTGGTGCTCTGGAGGACGTCGAGGGCCCAGCCGGCGCAGAAGTAGTCCTCGTTGCCGACCAGCAGGACGGCAGCGACATCGTCGTCGTACGCCCACCCTTCGAGGGCGGCGATGATCTCGTTGTGCAGTTCCCAACCGAGGGCGTTGCGCTTCTCGGGGTGGTTGAGCTGGATGATGCCGACGCCGTCTTCGACGGTCGTGATCAGATACTGGAGGCCGGTCATCGAGGTACTTCCTCCCGTTCAAGGGGCTGGGGCGGCAGGGTCACGGACGGTGGGCGATGGACATCAGATAGGCGCCGCCGTTCTTGTCACCGCGCGGAGGAAGTGCGCCGAGCTGGCGGAGCATCCCGACGATGTCGAACGCCGCGGTGTAGTGGGATAGAAGGCCTTCGTCGAAGGCGAGGAAGATGTCGCAGCCGGTGGTCGCGAACGTCTTGTCCGTGGCGCCGAATTGCTCTGGCGCTCCGCCACTCTGGTGGAACATGAACAGGCCGCGGCCGTCGGCGGGTGCGCTGAAGGTCTGCACCTCCTCGAAGTGCACGTCCGGCATCGCCTTCCAGATGGCGTCGACGTAGGCGCGCACCGCTTCGCGGCCGCGCAGCGGCGTCGGCCAGAACACCTGCTCGTCCCACAGGATGTCCGGATGCAGAAGCTCGAGCACCTGGTCGGTGTCGTGGGAGTTCCATGCGTCGAGCCATCGCCGGCCGAAGGATCGAATGAACGCCTCGGTGACCGGCAGGTGCTCGATGGGCTCGGTGGTTGTCATTTCGCTCCTCGGCAACGAAGGGGTCGGGGCTGGGTTTGCCGCGCTCACAAGCCCATGTCCTTGCTGATGATTTCCTTCATGATTTCGCTGGTGCCGCCGTAGATCGTCTGAATCCGGGCGTCGGCGAAGGCTCGGCAGACGGGGTGTTCGCGCATGTAGCCATATCCGCCGTGCAGCTGCAGGCACCGGTCCGCGACCCTGACCTGCAATTCGGAGCACCAGTACTTGGCCTTCGCGGCCCGCGCCGCGGTCAGCTCCCCACGGGTGTGCAGGTCAACGCAGTCATCGACGAATACCCGGGCGATGTCGATCTCGGTCTGCAGCTCGGCGAGCAGGAACCGGCTGTGCTGGAAACTCCCGACCGATTGGCCGAAGGCGCGTCGCTCGGTGACGTAGTCCACCGTGCGACTGAGCACGCCCTCGGCCGCCCCGACCGCGGTAACCGCGAGCGACAGCCGTTCCTGTGGGAGGTTGCGCACCAGGTAGAAAAAGCCCTGGCCCTCCTCCCCGAGGCGGTTGGCGGCGGGGACGCGGACGTTGTCGAAATGCAGTTCACTGGTGTCCTGGCCGTGCATCCCGAGCTTGTCGAGGTTGCGGCCGCGTTCGAAGCCCGGCATGCCGCGTTCGATGACGAGCAGGGTCAGTCCGCGGTGCCGGTCCGGGGAGGTCCGCACCGCGACGACCACCAGGTCGGCGTTCTGGCCGTTGGAGATGAACGTCTTCGAGCCGTTCACGACGTAGGTGTCGCCCTCGCGCACGGCGGTCGTCGCGATACCGGACAGATCACTGCCCGCGCCGGGCTCGGTCATCGCGATCGCGCTGATCAGATCCCCAGAGACCAGGCCGGGCAGCCAGCGTTGCTTCTGGTCGTCGTCGGTGAGGTCGAGCAGATAGGGGCCGAC
This sequence comes from Nocardia sp. NPDC006982, assembly GCF_042869435.1. Taxonomy (NCBI): domain Bacteria; kingdom Bacillati; phylum Actinomycetota; class Actinomycetes; order Mycobacteriales; family Nocardiaceae; genus Nocardia; species Nocardia sp. NPDC006982. The sequence goes on from NZ_JBIAFV010000003.1 coordinate 476,926, forward strand.
CACGTCGTTCTGCAGCGCCAGGGAGAGCCCGGCCGAGGCGAAACCGGCCCGGGCGAACTCTTCGTCGATCACCGCGGAGAACCGCCAGTCGTCGATGCCTGGACCGCCGAATCGCTCCGGTGTCGCGTGCATCAGCAAGCCCAGCTCACCGGCGCCGGTGAACAGGGACCGGTCGATGATGCCGGCGGTCTCCCATTGCGCGTCGTTCGGCGCGACCTGGGTCTTGATGAAACCCTGGACGGTCCGGCGGAACTGCTCGTGATCGTCTGTGTACACGGTGCGCGGGCCGCGGTCGCTCATTCCTCGGCTCCTTCGAGGAAGAGGTCGATCTTCAGCTGCGACTCGGCGGCATCGCCGTAGCGGTAGACAGCGAGGTCAGTCGCACCCGCCCAGGTCAGCACCTCGTCGTCGATCAGGGTACGGCCGGTGACCGCTCCGGCGGGGCGGGTCAGGATCGCGTGCGCGGCATCGGCCATGATCTGCGGCTTGCGCGAAACCGCCATCGCGGCGTCGCCACCCACGATGTTCTGGACCGCATCGGTCGCGATCGTCGTCCGCGGCCACAAGCAGTTGGCCGAGAGCGGGACAGGGTGATCCTGTGCGCCGAAGCCGGTTGTCAGGATGGTCATCGCGTACTTGCTGAGGGTGTAGGGAGCGTGGGCCCCGAGCCAATACGGTGCGAGGTTGATCGGCGGGGACAGTGTGAGCACCTGCGCGGCATCCGATCGGTGCAGGTGCGGGAGTGCGGCACTGATCATCAGAAACGTGCCGCGCGCGTTGATATCCTGCATCAGGTCGTAGCGCTTCGGCGGCACCTTCCCGATCGGCGCCAGAACGATGGCGGATGCGTTGTTGACCAGAACATCGATCCCGCCGAAGGTGTCCACTGCGGCCTCGACCGCGCGGGTCACGTCCTCCTCGCGACGGACGTCGCCGACGACCGCCAGGCCGCGGCCGCCCGCCGCTTCGATCTGCTCCACCGCGGTATGCACTGTCCCCGACAGCCGAGGGTCGGGGCTGTCGGTCTTGGCGAGAATGACGACGTTGGCGCCGTCCTGAGCAGCCCGGGTAGCGATCGCCAACCCGATACCGCGGCTGCCGCCCGACATCAGCACGGTCCGGCCCTCGAGGGAGCGGGCCGGTTCCGTCCAGATCGCCGTGTCGTGCATGGGGGAAGTGAGATTGCTCATCGGTAATCACCGCCGTTCTCCGCCAAGGCGACCAACGACGCCGGCGGTTGGAAGCGCGACCCGTATCGGTCTGCGAGCTCGCGTGCACGGTGCACGAAACCCGCTGGGCCGCCGCTGTATTGGTTGATGTACTGGAGGACACCGCCGGTCCAGGCCGGGAATCCGATACCGAGGATCGAGCCGACGTTGGCGTCGGCCACCGACCGCAGCACCCCGGAGTCGAGGCAGCGCACAGAGTCGAGGGCCTCGGCGAACAGCATCCGCTCCTGCATGTCGAGCAGAGGGACATCCGTGCTCGTGCCGCCGAAAGCGTCCTTCAGGCCGGGCCATAGCCCCGTCCGGCGCCCGTCGGCGTAGTCGTAGAACCCGGCGCCGGTGGACCGTCCCTTGCGGTCGAAGTCGGCGATCATTCGGTCCAGCACGGCCCATCCGGGGTGAACCGGGGACTCGACGCCGTTGGCCCGCAATCCCTCTCGGGTCTCCTCCCGGATCCGCTGCATCAACGTCAAGGTGAGTTCGTCGACGAGTGCGAGCGCGCCGACCGGGTAGCCGACCTGGGTCGCTGCCTGCTCGACCGATGCCGCGGGGACTCCTTCGCCGACCAGGGCGATGGCCTCGTTGACGAATTCCAGGATGACGCGGCTGGTGAAGAATCCTCGACTGTCGTTGACGACGATGGGGGTCTTGTCGATCTGCTGGGCGATGTCGATGGCCTTGGCGAGAGTGGCGTCGCTCGTCTTCTCACCGACCACGATCTCGAGCAGCGCCATCTTGTCGACCGGGGAGAAGAAGTGCAGGCCGATGAACTGATCCGGTGCAGCCAAGCCCGCGGCCAGGTCTGTGATCGGCAATGTGGAGGTGTTGGATGCGATCACCGCACCTGGGGCCAGGTGGGGAATTGCTTCCGCGATAACGCGCCGCTTGAGATCGGGGTTCTCGTACACGGCTTCGATGAGCAGATCGGCCCCCGACGCGTCCGCGGGGTCGGCGGATGGCCGGATGCGCGCGAGTACCTGGTCACGGTCGGATACCGTAAGTCGGCCCTTTGCCACCGCCGTGTCGAGGATCTTGGCGCTGTAGCCCTTTCCGCGCTCGGCGGCGTCGACGCTGACGTCTTGGAGCACGACATCGAGTCCGGCCTGCGCACAGACGTACGCGATTCCGGCGCCCATCATCCCGGCGCCGATGATCACGGCTTTCGCGGCGCGGTGCCGGTCGTAGCCCGATGGTCGGCTCGCGCCGCGCCTGATGGCCTGCATGTCGAAGAAACTCGATCCGATGATGTTTGCCGAGATCTGGCCGCAGATCAGATCGGTGCAGTACCGCGACTCGATGGTCTGGGCGTTCTCGAAGTCGACCTGTGCCCCTTCGACGGCGGCGGCGAGCAGATGGTTCGCCGCGGGGTTCGGTGCGCCGTGCGAGCGCTTCCGCAGAGTTGCGGGCAGCATCGGCAGTACCGCGGCCAGGTCCGCCGAGGCCGGGGTGCCGCCAGGGATCACATAGCCGGGGCGGTCCCACGGCTGGGATGCGTCCGGGTTGTCCGCAATCCACCGGCGTGCGGCAGTGGCGAGATCGGCGACACTGGGGACGAGTTGGTCGATAAGCCCTGCGCCCAGCGCCTGTTCAGGGCCGAATCTGGTTCCGGGCAGCAGAATGTCGTCAAGGGCCGTCCGGATTCCGAACATGCGGACGGTGCGGGTGGTTCCTCCAGCTCCGGGCAGCAGTCCGAGGGTGACCTCGGGTAGGCCGACGATGACCTCTGGGGAGTCGACGGCGATGCGGTGGTGGCACGCAAGGGCGATCTCGAGCCCGCCACCGAGCGCGGCGCCGTTGATCACCGCGACGACCGGCCGGCCCAGGGTCTCGAGTTTCCGTAAGGCCGCCTTGATGGTGTCGAGCATTCGGCGGACTGTGGGGGCGTCAGCAGCGGTGGCGCGCTTCATCATGGCGAGGTCGCCCCCGGCGAAGAAGGTCTTCTTCGCCGAGGCGATGACGACACCGGTGATCTCCTCGCGGACGGTAGTCAAGTGGTCGACGAGTGTCGGCAGCTGCTCGGTAAACCGTGCGCTCATCGTGTTCGCCGACTGCGTCGGGTCGTCCATGGTGATGGTCACGATGCCGTCGTCGTCGACGTCCCACCGGAACATGTCGTGGTCGAATGGGTAGGTCATCCGAATGGTCTCCTACTGCTTGGGGATTCGGTATTGCGGTGGCCGGCCAACGGTTAGACGCGTTCGATGAGGGTGGCGACCCCCATGCCGCCGCCGATGCAGAGCGTCACGACCGCGCGGCGTGCATCCCGGCGTTCGAGCTCGTCGAGCATCGTGCCGACGAGCATCGCGCCGGTCGCCCCCAGCGGATGACCCATCGCGATGGCACCGCCGACGACGTTGACCTTCTCCTCGGGGATGCGGAGGTCCTTCGCGTATTTGAGGGGCACGGCGGCGAATGCCTCGTTGATCTCGAACAGGTCGATCTCGTCGACGGTCAGTCCGACTCTGTCGAGCAGCTTCCGGGTCGCGGGGATCGGTCCGGTGAGCATGATTGTCGGGTCCGCGCCTGAGGTGGCGGTCGCGACGATCCGCGCTCTGGGTGTGAGTCCGAGGGAGGAGCCGACGCTTTCGTCCCCGATCAGCACCAGCGCCGCACCGTCGACGATGCCGGACGAGTTGCCGGCGTGGTGGACGTGGTCGATGCGCTCGACCCAGTGGTATCGCTGCAGCGCCACCGCGTCGAAGCCGCCGTGTTGACCGACGGTCGCGAACGCGGGCTTCAGACCTGCAAGAGATTCGGTCGTGCTCTGTGGCCGCATGTACTCGTCGTAATCGAGAATCGTCTCGCCGTTGCGGTCCCGGACCGGCACAACGGATTTCGCGAAGTAGCCGCCCGACCAGGCTGTGGCCGCACGCTGCTGTGACCGAACCGCATACGCGTCGACAACGTCGCGGCTGAAGCCTTCCATCGTGGCGATGAGATCGGCGCTGACACCCTGCGGGATGAACGAGGTCGCGAGGTTGGTCTCCGGGTCGTTCATCCAGGCTCCACCGTCCGCACCGAGCGGCACGCGCGACATCGACTCCACACCGCCGGCGATGATGAGGCGGTCCCACCCCGAGCGCACCTTCTGCGCCGCGGTGTTGACCGCCTCGAGGCCGGAACCGCAGAAGCGATTGAGCTGTACCCCACCGACCGTGTCGGGCAATCCGGCGGCCATCGCAGCGGTCCGCGGCAGCACCGACCCCTGATCACCGACCGGAGACACGATCCCCAGAACGAGATCGTCGATCATGTGCGGATCGAGTTCGGGATGCCGGCTACGCAGCTCATCGATGAGGCCGACGACCAGTGAGACCGGCTTGACCGAGTACAGCGCCCCCGTGTTCTTGCCCCGGCCGCGGGGCGTCCGGATGGCGTCGTAGATGAATGCTTCGGACGTGGGTACAGAGACCGACATCGCCGTGTGCCCTCCTGGTGAAGTGTCGCGAGTCTCGAGCTCGCCTCGCATCGGACTCTATTCTAGTTAATATTCACTAGGCAAGCCCCGGGTAGAGTCGGGCCCGGCTCTCAGCACTCGAAACCGAGGCAGCCGGAGGAAGCAGAGGACGAACAGTGGTGACGGGCGAAGCAGTCGAAGAGGACGTAGCGGCGCGCCCCCGAAGTCGGATGAGCGCAGCAGCGCGGCGGCAGCAGCTCGCCGTCGCGGCGGCCAAGCAGTTTCACCATCTCGGGTTCCACCGGGTCACCCTCGCCGCCGTGGCCGCCGATGTCGGCGTGACGGCACCCGCGGTGTATCGGCACTTCCGGAACAAGCAGACCTTGCTGGTAGGCGCGATCGACAGTGGCCTGACCCTGGTAGAAGCGGCCGTCACGCAGCCACCCGATGCGTCCTGGGACGACCGGCTGGAGCGCCTTGCGACCGCGGCCGCCGACCGCCGCGATCTCTGGGCTCTGCTGCAGCGAGAGATGCGTCACCTCCCCCCAGCGGACCGGGAGCCACTCGAGACCCGATTCACGGCTGTGACCACGGAACTGCGGCGCCAACTCGGTACGGTACGAGCGGACCTGCCGACGGCTGACTCGAGGCTGCTAATTACTGCCGTTCTTGCGGTGTTTTCGAGCCAATCGGCCTACCCGGCGCGCAGCCCGAGATCGGAGCGACGTCGGGTTCTCCGCGCCGCGGCCGCAGCTCTCTCGCGGATCGAGTGGCCCCCCATTCCATCGCCCGCCGCACCGGCAGTCGACGGCGCCCGGCCCGGCTTCGGCCAGAGTGAACCGTCTGTCGCGGCGGTTGGCCGCAACGACGCGGTACCAGCGGCCCGACGCGAGGAAGTACTCATGACAGCGATCCGGTTGTTTCACGAGCACGGTTACGCCGCAATGAGTCTCGACGATATCGGCGCCGCAATAGGCATGGCAGGCCCGAGCATCCTCTACCACTTCCCGGCGAAGGCCGATCTATTGATCGAGGCATTCAGCCGCGCCAGCGCCTCTCTGTCGGCAGCCCGCGACGAGTTGAGCACCGTGACCTTGGATGATCTGGTCGCGATCTACGTCGGCCTGGGCGTACGCGAGCGACTTCTGTTCGGGGTATACGTCCTCGAGGCCGTCAGCCTTCCTGAGGAGGCGGGCCAGGCGATCCGCCGAGCCCTCGACGCCGACATCGACGCATGGACCGAGGCCCTCGTCGAAGCACGGCCCGATCTCACCGACATCGAGGCCACCATCCTGGTCCACGCAGCCCGGGCGGTCGTCAATGACGTGGTCAGGATCGGCCACCTCCACGAACGCCCGACGATCGCTGCAGAGCTCATGACCATGGTCCGAGCGGTACTCTGGACCGATCTTGCAACCACACCCGCTGGCGCTTGATCGGGCGGCCGGTCCGGACTCGAACTCCGAACGAAGATCTCCACATCAAGGTCGAGTTGGCGATGCTCATAGGTATCGGGTCATAGCCAGGTTGTGAAGATTCGGTGAGAGCAGTCAACCCTGGAGTCCCCGGGGGCCTGCGAGCACAGGAATCACCCCGCTCTCTGTTCAGCGGCCGTTTCCGGTGTTCATCAGGGCCGTTCGGAGCAGGCTCTCCGACGCGCGCGGCGCGACTGGGCGACGTACACATCTTGATGACAGTCGATCCGAACCCCGAAGCGACCGTGGAACGGCCAATTCGAGATCAGTTCTGTAGGGCGGGTGAGCCTTTCGGGTTTCACAGATTCATCGACGGAGTGACTGCTGGACCCGACGAGTGGGCGGACCGGATCAACGTTGCCGCCGCGCCGGCATCACCACAGCCAGCGTTCTCGTGGACCACCCTGCGTTGAACCGGTAGCACGGGCTGACGTGGCGGCACAGCTTTCCTTTCCTCCGACAACTGCACCTGTGGGCGGTGGTGACCGCCTTCGACTACGCGTACTCGGTGATCGCGGCAGATTCGCCCTTCTTCAGCTCGGCGATGATGGCTTGCTGCGCGACCGGAGGCAGGGTGTGCAATATGTGGCGGACGCGCTCGCGCCGTCGCCGCACCGCTTGGCGGACAGGCATCCCGGGCTGGGTGCGCATCTGCGGCGGGATGCCCTCGACCTCGTCGATACCGGAGTCGTAGTGGCCAGCGTCGGCGAGCGCCTGCTCGCGAGCCATCTGCGCCTCGTCCTTCTCCTCGGTCATACCGATCGGACCGACCATGCGGCCGTTGAGGAACTGCTTGACGACCGGCTCCTCCGAGGTGAGCAGCACCTCGCGCGGGCCGAACGTCACCAACTGGCGGCGGAACAACATTCCAATGTTGTCGGGGACAGTCCGTGCGAGGCTGATGTTGTGGGTCACGATCAGGATGGTGGCGTCGATCTGAGCGTTGATGTCCAGGAGGAGCTGGCTGATGTAGGTGGTACGCACCGGGTCCAGACCGGAGTCCGGCTCATCGACCAGGATGATCTGCGGGTCGAGCACCAGCGCACGCGCCAGGCCAGCACGCTTGCGCATACCACCGGAGATCTCACCGGGCAGCTTGCCCTCCGCGCCCAGCAGACCAGTCAGCTCGAGCTTCTCCATCACGATCTTCTTGATCTCGGACTCGGACTTCTTGGTGTGCTCGCGCAACGGGAACGCCACATTGTCGAACAGATTCATCGAGCCGAACAGCGCCCCGTCCTGGAACAGCACACCGAACAACTTGCGGATCTCGTAGAGCTCCTTATTGGAGCAGGTGGTGATATCGGTGCCGTCGATGTAGATCGAACCGCGCTCCGGGCGCAGCAGACCGATCAGCGACTTCAGAAACACCGACTTACCAGTACCGGAGGGGCCGAGCAGAGCGCTGACTTCCCCCGTGGGCAGAGTCAGAGTGACATCCTGCCAAATCCGCTGGGACCCGAAAGATTTCGTAACACCTTCGGTCCTGACCTCTATGCCCATCACGATATCCTTCCAATTTGTCGAACCGGGACACGCCTTGCTACCGGTCGGCGCAGCTGCCCACCGGCACTGAGACATGGTCGGGTGCAATCGCTTTCGGCCGTCTTCCGGTCACTTCGGACCGATTGGAGCCATTCCACCGACATCGGTGATGAGCCAATTCTTCGCGCGGTCCATGGTTACCGTGTAAGCGGCGGTGGACTGAACACCGTCCGGCGCCTGCGCGTTCTTCGTCGTGACGTTCACGAATGCGACAACTGTATAGCTGTCACCATTGTGCGACTTCACCTGCGCTGCAATCGGTTGCGCCGTCGAAGTCCAGCTCAGCGGGGTTATCACCTGCTCCATCGACGTCGCTGCCTCAGAAAGTTTCGCGCTCAGATCCGGCGACGTGTTCACGACGAGTTTCTTGTGCCACGCCGCGAGGTCCTTGTAATCCATGGTGGCCGCGCCGGTCGCATAGGTGAGCGCGCTCTGTTCCGCCTGCTGTGCGGTTTGTGCCGCGTTTTTCAGTTCAGCCAGATCACGATTCTTGTCCGCGAGTTGATATCCGAGGAGGCCGGTCGCTGTCGCCAAGGCCAGGATCAGAACTCCCGCTGCGGCACCGATGGCCAGGCCACGCCGCCACACAGGTTTGTCGTCCTCGCGTTCTGCGTTCGCGAACTCTGCTTGTCTGCGTCCGTCTCGTTTCGATTCCGCGGGCGACGGCAAATCGACGGACCGCCCTGTTGTCGTTGTGTCGGCCTCGTCCGCGTCGCTGTGGTTGGTCGCTCGTGACTTGCTGTCGGCGGTTGATGTGGGCATTTCTTGACCTCACCTTCTCTGGTCGGGTTTGATTCAGTTGGGCCCGGGCGCGCCAACGTTTACTACGAGTCCGTCGCCAGTGCCCGAAACCGACATCGCAATTCGCATGAGCTGGCCCAGATCGACGGTTCGTAGTTGTGACGTCACGGCTGAGATCGCCGGCAACGACGCATCACCGATTACCTTGATGTTCGGGGCTGCTTTGTCGAGGAAGCCCTGGAGCCGCTCGAGGAACGGCCCGGCTCCGTTGGTCAATTCGGTCGGCAGGTTGTCGGTTCGGACGAACTGAGTGCACCAGTCGAGGAAGACCTTGATTTGTTCGCCGAGATCCCGGACAGGGTCCCCGGACTCCGCCAGCGAACCACTCAGGTCAGCGCCGCGGGCAAGCAAATCCTGGAACTTGTCGAGCAATGCTGTGAACGGCGTGCGGGTCGACAGAATCGTGGTCTGCAGGAGAACTCCGGCTCGGTTGAGATTGGCGAGCACATTCTGATCGACCACCAGCCCCTGGTTCATTTCGGCGACGATCTGGTCGACTTTATCGGTGCGAACCTGTTCGAGGACCTTGACTAGGCGTTGCGAGAGTTCGTCGAAGCTGGTCGGTACCGACACCGACTGCGCGGTGAGCACCGCTCCTGCGGGCAGCCCGGGGCCCGAATCACTGCTCGGTGGAACCACATTCAGATATGCCTCGCCCAGGACCGAGAGACTGTCGACCCGGAATTGGGATCGGACCGGGATCGTATAGGAATCCTTGTAGTTCCAGCCGATGGTGACGCCGGTCAGCGAGGTGTGCACGTCGGTGACTCGCCCGATCGGCACACCTCGATACAGAACTCGAGAGCCCACGACGAGTCCGTTGCTGTGTGAGATCTTCAATTGCGCGGTACGGACTCCTAGTTTGTCGGTAACCGGAAGTCCCACCGACACCATGTATGCCAGCGATGCGGCGACAACCATGATCATCGCCCCGATGGAAGTGATATTGCGCACGTTCATCGAATTGCCCCCAGCATGCGCAGGATCGTCTCGGCATTTGCGAGGATGTCGTTGCCCGCCGGCGAGGTTGCGGAAACGATTGTGATATCAGGCCGCCGGATGAACGGAAACAGGTTGTCGTCCAGGAATTTCTGCAGGAGCTCCTCATTACTGCCGACCGCATCGATACCATCGCGCACAGTGGATATCGATCCATCGGCGGAGTGAAGTAGCGGCAGCAGCCAGTATCCGCCCTCGAATACACTGCCGACACTGGGCAGAACCACCCCGACCTGCTGGAGCCCGAGCGAGAGCTGGCTCCAGTAGTGCATACCGTCCGCCGACAACATCTTGCCGAGTTCGTCGGCCCGGCTGTTGATCGCCCCTGCCGTGGCATTCATCGCGTCGATCATCACGTCGACGCTCGTTGTGTGCGCGGCGACGTCGCGCGTGTCGACCGACACGATCGACGAGACACGCTGAGTCTGTTCGAGAACCGGAAAGCTCTTGTTGATCATGCGCATCGCGTCTTGCGCACTCCGGATACTCCCGCCGTTGACGAAGTTCGCCAGGACGGCAAGCGTGTTCTCCAATGGCGGAGGCGATGTGGTCTGATTCAGCGGAAGGAGTTTGGTGCCGGCGCTGTGCGCGGTTTCCGTGTCGGCCGACCCCGACGACTGGATGGATACGAAGGAGTCGCCGAGGACCGTGGCTTGGCGAATCGATGCGTGCGCGTCGGGGGCGATCGAGATCTTCTTGTCGAAGCCGACGACGACGTCCGCGCTGGAGCTACTCAGTTTCACCGTGTCGACGTGCCCCACCTTGACGCCGTTCACAGTCACGTCCGCACCGTCCGTCAGGTTCAGTATTGTCGCGAATTGAATGGTCAGTTTCTGACCCGAACCGGCGGACTGGACTTCGGTGGCCAGGGTGCCCGGATTCAGGGAACAGCCGGTCGCAACCGTGGCGACCAATCCGCACAGCAGTGGCACCACCCGCCATTGGAGGTGCGTCAGATTTCGCCCGCCGTTCGTCATCGGACACCTCCGATCGCCAGCACCGCGTCGAGACGAACTGCGATCGCCGCCGGATCGTTCGGCGCGACATGACAAGTCGCAGAGACGGCCTGATTGACCGCGGCGCACACCTGGGTCGGGTTGCCTACCTTGACTTGGATCATGACCGGCGCGGTCTGAAACGCTGGGCCGTGTCCTGGCTGTGACACGAGCGTGGCAACCGAGGCCAGCGAGGGAAGAACATTCAGTCCGTTCTGCAGCTCCGGAACGTGTGTCGCGGCGATCTGAATACCCTCGGCGACTACATCGGCCGCGGCCCAGAGTTCCTGCCCGTATTTGGTCTGCACATCGTTTATGGCGTCGATCAGCGGAATCAGTCCCTCCACCATATTGGATGCGCCGGGCCACAGCTTCGTGGTCGCAACGACGGATGCATCGGGAAGCTTGCGGACCACCGACTCGATATCCGACCACTGATTCAAAACCGACGTCGTCAGCGGCGCCATGGAAACGATGATCGTCCCGATATCGGTGATCAGCTTGTCCGGATCAGCAGCCGCCGCCGACGCGGTCCGAACCAGCGTCGCGGCCGACGGACCCACCCCTTGAACGCTTCGGGCCATAGAGTCGACAGCTTCTTCGATGGTCTGCGAGTTACCCTGTGGTGCCAGCTGTTTCAGGAAGTCGGCTGCCGAACCGGCAACTTCCGAGATGCTCTTCGGCGTGTACGCGTTTTCGACTTTGATGCAGTTCGCCGGCGTCAGTTTCGCGGCCGACGGCTGCTCGGGCGCAACGAGTTCTAGCGACCTGTCGGCGAGTACGGATTTCGACCGGGTGACCGCCCGTACGTCGGCCGAGACCGAGCGGCCCTGCTTCAGGGAAAATTCGACTTTGACAGCATCGGCCTGCGGCGTGATCGACGAGATCGTGCCGATGGGATACCCCATCTGGGTGACCTCGTTTCCCACATAGAGACCTATCGAGTCCGGAAGCATCGTGCAGTAACCTTCTGTGGCGCTCGACTTTTCGTCATCGGATTTGATGTACACCGCAATCCCGCAAACGGTCGCGGCAATCACGACTGCTACTCCCACCGAGGTGAGCACCTTCTTACGACGTCGCATCAGCAAGCCCTTCCCGCGACTGGCAAGCAGATTGCCGAACCATCGATCGTCTCGCCCGCCGCAGCGTTGCCACTCGAGAGTTGCGGCCCGGCCAGCTCTTTCAGCCGTTGCTGCAGAGGAGTCAGATTGTTTATCAGGTCGTTCATTCCGTCACGAAGTTGGCCGGCACCCAACCGGACGCGTTCGACCAACTGGGCAATATCGGTTTCGTGGTTCACATAGAACTTCGACACGGCACCGATCCGGAGGAGAACCTCACCGAGTTGACGGAACGCTTCGGAGAATCCAGCTCGATAGGTGTAGTACGTCGACAGCACGACATTGATTTTGTTTGCGAGCATGAATACGAACTCGCGGCTCGCGTTGAAAGTGGACGAATATTCGCTGACCAAACCCAGGGTCGACTGCACTTGTTGTTTCTGTCGATCGAGTACCGTGGCCAAGGTTTGCATCCCGGAAACGACATTCCGCAGTGCTTCCGGGTTCTCACCGAGACCACTGTTGATCTGCTCCAGAATTTTGTCGATGGGCACTCCGTTCACCTGGCCGGTCACCCGCGGAAGCTGCTGCAGTATGTCGGCGATGGTGTAGGGCACTGTCACGCGTTCGATCGGCACCGATATGTGATGGGCGTTCCCCGCGCGACCGAGCGGCACAAGGGTGACGAAGTACCCTCCCACCGCGGTCAGCAGCCGAACGTCGACGCGTGTCCGATCACCCAGCTCGACCGACGATTTGACGGACAAATCCACTGTCACTTGCCGGCCGTCGAACCTCAAACGATCGACCTTTCCCACCGACACGCCCGCGATGCGCACATCTTCTCCCCCGCGTAGCGACACGGCATCGCGCGTAGTGAACGTCACGGTCTGCCGATTGGGCGGCATGACATAGAAATATGTGGTGATCACCGTGACGACGGCGACCAGCCCGAGTGCCATCACGCCGACAACCGGTTCGCTGAGTGGCCGACGCTTCTTCAGTCCCGCTATGCGTTGCATACGACCACACTGCTTCCGCCCATCAGAACCCTCACTGTCGCGGGCAACTGCGCAGCTCCGTGGCTGCATTGCGCAGAGCCCAATTGCGGGGATGTCACCGGTGTCGCCAATCCGGTCATGATCGTGGGAAACAGACCCAGCGCCGACTGCAGGTTGGCCACGGTCGGAAAGGCATCGTTGAGAATTTTGTCGACATCTGTCGACGGCTCGATCCCCAAACCTGACAGGATGTGATTGAACGTACCCATCAGGGGAGGTCCGAACTTGGCTGCCTTGGGAAACTCGTCGAGCACTGTCATCGCGGAGTCGATCGGTCGTTCGATGTCCCTGAGGAATTCGATGATCTGCGGCGACTTTCCGCCCAGTGTCTCGGCAATACGACTGAGGTTGGCCACGAGCGTCGAAATCACCGCGGCGCGGTCGGTGGTGTATCGGGACAGCTTGTCGACGCTGTCGAGCATCGGCGCGAGACCGCTGCCGTCGCCCTGAACCAGGGTGAGTGCGTTCCGCGTGAACTCGTTGATTTCGTTGGGCTGCAAGGTTTCCAGAGCGGGCTGCAAGCCGTTGAACAGGGTCGTGATGTCGAATGAGGGGACTGTGCGGTCCAGTCCGATGTGTCGTGTGGGCGCTCCGGCATCACCGCTACCGGTGATGTCTATGAACCGCACTCCGGACAGGTTCGCGTATTTGATCGCAAGTTTGCTTTCAACTGTCAACTTCTGTGTTTCGTTCACCGTGAAATCGACACGCGCGAAAGAACTGTCCCCGGCCTGGTGAAGATCGACAGCCTCCACCTTTCCGACTCGGACCCCTCGGATTCGTACGTCCGCATTGGGTCTCAGCCCCGACGCGTCGCTGAAGTCGGCGCTGTACTGGACCGGACGTTCGCCGGTGGGGTTCTTGATTGCGTTCTGAATGAGTACGAACAGCAGCGAGGCCACGACGCCTGCGGCGATGAGGCGCAACGCTGGACCGACCAGTCTGACCGGGATGTATTTCGTCACCTGGGCCTCGATTCGGATGCGGCACTGAGTCCGACTACTGGTGTTTGCAGCACCGGCAGCAGATCGAGATCGAGCTTGACCTTCAGAGTTCGGGCACCATCCGGGCCCGGGTCGAAAGCTCCGTCGAGGTTGCTGATAAGGGTGCGGAGAGTGACGGGGGTGAGTACGCCCTCCCCCATCGCGGGCAGCAGATCCGCCGCGCTCTTGACAATCTCGACGGTCGATTCCAGATTCGATCTGTTGGAGGTCAGCAGGGTGCCGACGAGGGTGAAGAACTGGTTGGCGATTGCTTCGAGCGCTTTCGCGTACCGGTTCTGAATATCGTCGCCCGCTGGACGTAGCTCACTGTTGTAAACGTGAAAGCCCGCGTCGATCACTCCGAGAGTGAACGGAGGCAGCGCTCCGGCAATGTCGTTGTACCGGTCGATGAGGTAGTCAGGCATCGATCGTTGTGTCTGTTCCACTGTTTCGGCCACGACCACCCCGGTGTGGACCAGCGGTTGCAGCGACGCGGAATAGTCCAACGAGCGTCGTATGGCGTCCATCATCGGTGGCAGTAGCGCACCGTTGACGAATTCGGAGCCGGTGTCGATCATCGTTCCCATCGTGAAATCGCCGCCTGCCGGCCGCCAGATTCGCGCGCCGCTGAGCAAGATGGGTTGAGTGTCGTTGCCGGCGTCGACGATATTGACGGCGCTGACTCCGAAGTAGTTCTGCGGCCGGAAATCGAACCCGAAATTCTGCCGGAGCCCGGTGACGCTGTTTTTGTCCAGATCGAGGGTCATCGCCGCGCCCGAACGACCGATTGCCAAGTCATCGACACGACCCACCGGGACGCCGTTGAGGATGACGGGTGTCCCGGTCTCGACTCCGATACCGACCGCGGGCGTGTCGATGGTGAAAGTCAATCGACCGGACGGCTGCCCGGGCAGCACTGTTCGCAGCGAAACGACCACCATGACTACGGCCACGACAGCAGCCACGCTGCCCACCCCGACTCGGCGAAGCAGTCTGCTCTGCTTGACTTCCGAGCCGATGAGAAATCCTGAGTACACGATTCACCCCTTGAAGATCAGGTCGGGGTGCAGACCCCACAGGACAACGGTCATGGCGAGGTTCAGCACGATCGTCATTACCAGGCTCGCTCGGATCGCCCGCCCCGCTGCCCGGCCGACACCCTCGGGCCCGCCGCTGGCGAAGAAGCCGTAATAGCAGTGGATGATCGTGATTACACCGCAGAACACGACCGCTTTCGTCAACGAGTAGGCGACCTCGACAGGGTCCAGGAACTGGCTGAAATAGTGGTCGTAGGTGCCGGCGGGCGCATTACGGAATGTCTTCACGAAAAGGCTGCAGGTAAGGAAGCCGATTGCGAGGGACAGCAGATAGCCCGGGATGACGCACAGCATGCCTCCGATGAGACGTGTTCCGACCACAAAGGGAATCGACCGGATACCCAATGTCTCGGTCGCGTCGATTTCTTCGGAGATCCGCATCGAGCCGATCTCCGCGGTCATCCGGCATCCGATCTGGGCGGCGAAACCGATCCCGGTCATAATCGGGCCGATCTCCCTGATATTGAAGAATGCCCCGATGACGCCCGTCAGTGGACCGAATCCGATCAAGTTCAGGCTGTTGTATGCCTCGATCGCCACCGATATGCCGATCGCGACGCCGAGAACCATCAGAAGGGAGATCACACCGCCGTCGACGACGATCGACCCGCGTCCCCATGCCATGGAATTCATGGTCTTCATCGTCTGTTTTCGGTAATGCCGGAAAGTGATCGGAAGATAGAGAATCGTCTGCGCGGTGAACAGCACCCACCGGCCGGTCCCCTCGCTTGCCGTTTGCAGGCCACGGTTCGGCCCCTGGAGGAGTCCCGTCGCCCAATTGTGATATGCGCTCGGTGTACCCACGACTCAGCCCACCTGACTGGGAAAGAACATGGACTGGAGCTGCGTGGTGACCAGGTTGGTGATAAAGATCGCCACGAATCCCAGCACCACAGACGCATTGACAGCATCTGCGACGCCGCGCGGTCCACCTTTGGCCCCCAGTCCTCGCAGGCTGGCGATCACGACTACGAGCATTCCGAATATCATCGATTTCGCGATGGCGAAATAGAGATCCGTACTTGACGCGAAAGCGCCGAACGATTGCCAGAAACTTCCCGGGATCACGCCATTCACAGTGATCGCCAACGTATATCCCGCTATCACTGCCGAGGCGACGATGACCACACAGAGAATGGGCGAGACAATCAAGATCGCGATAAACCGCGGTAGCACCAGACGCTGTATCGGATCGACTCCCATGACCCGCATAGCATCGATCTCTTCCCTGATCGAGCGCGCACCGAGATCGGCGGCTATCGCCGAGGCGGCCGCGCCACCGAGAAGCAATCCCGCCGCGATCGGCGCGCCCTGTTGAATCACCGCAATTCCGCTGGCCGCGCCGGCCAGCGACTTGGCGCCCACCTGGTTGACGATCGCACCGACCTGTACCGAGATTTCCGTTCCGAACGGGAGCGCGATCAAAATTGCCGGGAATACGGTGACCGTGAGCAGGAACCAAGCCTGTTGCAGCATCTCGAGAAGCGGAAGTTTCAGCTGGAGGGTCGATGTGACCGCATATCTGACCACACCGCCGAACAGGAGAACCGCACGGCCGAACGTCGCCATCGACTGCTTCGGAACGGTGTGCAGATAGTTCCCGGCTCGACGCCCGGCTAAGGATAAACCGGACCATGAAGGGCCTCCCTGGAACCGCCGCGTACGGATCGATTCGGGCACGGTCGTCACAGGCCCGCCCCGTCCTTGGAAGACCGCTTCGGGTCGCGCATCTCGGACAGCGGGTACTGCATCACAACCTCCACGAGCGTGATATTCGGGGCAGCGGGCACACAGGCATAATCCGAACGTTTAGTCCGGCACCTGCCAAGAATTAAGGGAGCACCGCGGCGACTGGAGTTCGCGACAAGGGTGCTCGCATTCACAAACCTGCTGATCCGATCGAGGCCGTTAGCTGTGAGGCCTCTAACTGGACTGCGACGGGATAACATCCGCGCTCTTGCATGATGGATCTTATGTTATCGGATGCGCTGTGACAAGCATCTCGTGCAGCACCGTTCGCGAATTGCGCCACAAACCGGCAGACGGTGGGAACTTCGCCTCTACCGCCGAGCCGCAATTTTGCACGTAGTACCACTTCAGGCCTCTGAGAACGGGTCGGGCCGAGAATGTGACCCACAAACGCTCCAAATTTTCCCGTCGAGAGCCGACAGGGAGCGTGGCCCACTTGCTGAACTCGATCCGGCCGTTCATAATGACTACTATGTTTATCTGGCGATACGCTATGGGCTTGGACCATCTTTGACAGCGCTGCCGACGCCCGGACCAGCATCGGCTGCGCCTACGCGTCGGGGCCGAGGACGCCGTCGGGCACCGGCATCGCGAGCATCATGATCTCCCCCGTAGAGTACGAGCGCCCCGGATGCATTAGTCGTAGGTGTTCCTGCACGGCCGGCACCAGATCGTCATCCGCTGCGACGATCATGGTTCCACAAGGGCAGTTCAGTTGATACGCCATTTAGACCTCCTTACCGAGCTCCGACTTCATACTGTCTAATAGTCAAGAAAATGGACGTTTGTTTAGGCCGATTTGTGGCTCGACGATGCGGCAACCGAGGGAGACTCGATGGCGATGGTGAACCGGCAGGACTATTTCGATGCCGCGCTCGAGATGCTCGCAAAGTCGGGGTATGGCAACCTGCGTCTCACCAGCTTGTGCAAGTCGCTCGGAGTGACGTCCGGCTCGTTCTACAACTGGTTCAAGGACTGGAACGACTTCGTCACCCAGTTCCTCGATTACTGGAAGGCCGCGCAGACCGAGAATGTGGCCGACGAGGCAACGAGAATCGTAGATCCGCTCGCACGCTTGGACCGTATGCGCACGTTGGCGCGGGAAACGCCCCATGCGGCCGAGGTCGCCATGCGCGCGTGGAGTTCGACCGACAAACGCGTCGCCGACGTGCAGTATCACGTCGACCAGTTGCGATTGGAATTGATCGAGCAAACAATGTCCGATCTGAATATCTCACAGCCGCTCGCACACCGGCTAGCCGAGCTCGCCTTGAGCATTGTGATCGGCCACCAACACCTGGATCCGGCCGAGTTGGACTGGTCGCTTGCCCAGTTCATCGGCTTGGTGAGGTTGCACGCGGGAACGCAGGACAACCTCTGACGGGGACGACGACCACTCGGCTGGTCCAGGTCGACGACTTCATGTCGCGGGCGTCAGTCTCTTGATTCGCCGCCTCTCCGCGAAGTCGATCGCGGCCGGCCACTTCATGATGTCGGAGCGGCCGTTGACCGTGAGAGCACCGACCAGTCGATCACCCAGCCTGTACAGGGCGATCCATCGATCACTGTGCGCCGGATCGCCTTCCACGATCGCGATGTTATCGGCTGGATCCGCGATGCCGACGAACTGGATACGGCTCCCGTACCAGTCCGACCAGAAGTACGGGACAGTGCTGTAAGGCCTGCCTCGGCCGGTGATCGCATTACGCGCTGCATGCGAACCCTGATCGGCCGCGGCAGTCCAGTTCTCCATGCGCTGGCGCAATCCAAACGCAGGATTGGGCCAGTTCGCCACATCGCCGGCCGCGTAGACCCCGGCCGCACCGGTAAACAGGGTTGCGTCACAGACGATTCCGTCGTCGATGTGCAGACCCGAGCCGTGCAGCCATTCGGTGGCTGGTTGCATCCCGATCCCGACAACCACAACATCCGCCGGCAGACGCCGACCGTCGTCCAACACCACGTGCTGAACGTGGCCGACTCCACCGACCTCGGCGACGCCGGTCCCGCAAACAAGTGCGGTGCCATTGCGTTCGTGCAGGAGCGCGACCGCTGACCCCAAGCTTCCCACCGCACGCGCAAGGGGCGTCCGCTGGGCTTCCACAATCGTCACGTTTGCGCCGATTCTGGTTGCGGCGGATGCTATCTCGGCCCCGATGAACCCTGCACCGACGACGACCACCTCGGCCCCCGTCGTGAGCTTGCGGCGAATACGCTCGGCGTCGTGCAGAGTCCGCAGCACGCATACGCCGTCGAGGCCCTGCGCATCGGGCAGGACCCTGGGATTTCCGCCGGTGGCGATGACCGCGGCGTCGTAGCCGATTTCCCGGCTGCCCACATACAGGTTGCGACCCACTGTATCCAGGGCCGTCGCCGCGGCGCCGAGACAGAGTTCGACGCCCAACTGGTCTGCGAGATATTCGCGTTCACAGAAGTAGGACACGGGCGCCGATCGGTCCTCGAGAAATGCCTTGGACAGAGGCGGTCGATCATAGGGCAGTGCATCCTCTGCCCCGACCAGGGTGATTCGACCCGCGAACCCGGACTTGCGTGCTGCTTCGACCGCCCGCAGACCGGCGAGCGAGGCGCCCACAACGACGAGTCGCTCTATCTCGACGTTGTTCATTTCTCGATCGACAGTGCGAAGGTTGGACAGCCGACGACTGCTTGCTCGATCATCTCGAGATCGCCGTCGGCGATATCCTCGATGAGGACTTCCAGATCACCGTCCTCGGTGACTTCGAAACAGTTCGGTGCAATGGATTCGCAGACGCCCAGCCCGGTGCACTTACCGTGATCCACCCTGATCTTCATCGTTTGCTCTCCTTTCTTCTACCGGACGCCGTGGCGTTTCCGGGTGTGCGCGATCAGAACATCCGCCGAAACAGTTTGAGAGCCCGTGCGCTGTAGGGCGGATAAACGAACAGCGGATCGGGCCGCTGTGTCCGCGACAGCACCGACTTGGCGTGGCTCAATGACTTGAAGCCCGTCTCTCCGTGATAGGCGCCGATTCCGCTGGCGCCCACACCGCCGAACGGTAGCCCCGGTACCACGCAGTGCATAGCCACGTGATTGATCACGGCCCCACCGGCCGGGATGCGGTCGACCAGATGACGGGCCCGTGATCGGGAGCCGGAGAACACGTAAGCAGCCAAGGGTTTCGGCCGGCTATTGACTAACGCGACCGCGTCATCCATTGATCGCACACCGATCACCGGCAGGATGGGACCGAAGATTTCTTCTTTCATCAGGGGCTCGTCGAGACCCGGGTTCACAATGATGGTCGGATCGATGGTCAGACTCTCCTCGTCGCAGCCGCCACCATAAACGACCTTCCCTGCCGTCTCGCGTAAACCTTTCGCCAACCGCTGGTGCTGTCGTTGATTCACAACACGCAACCCTGCCGTGGCATCGGCACGAAATTGGCAGGCTACTTCGACGAGCTTGTCGACCAGGCGATCACGAACCGCATCGGAGACCAGGATGTAGTCGGGTGCGATACATGTCTGCCCGGAGTTCAACAACTTCACCCAGAGGATCCGGCGGGCCGCGACATCCAGATCGGCATCGGAATCAATCAGGACGGGGCTCTTGCCGCCGAGCTCGAGAGTGACCGGGGTAAGGGTGGGAGCCGCACCGGCCATGATGTGACGACCGACTTCCGTGCCACCGGTGAACAATGCATGATCGAAACCCGCGGCCAGTAGATCCTGAGTGGTTTCGGCATCTCCCTCGACGACGCGTATTGCCTCGGCATCGAGATACTTCCCAACCAACTCGACCAGCAGCGACGAGGTGTGCGGTGCGTGCTCGGACGGCTTGATCACCGCACAGTTGCCCGCAGCCACCGCCGCGACCAGCGGTCCAAGGGTGAGATAGACCGGATAATTCCACGGTCCGATGATCAGGACCGTCCCCACGGGCTCATATTGCACCCACCCGCTGCCCGGAAGCTGGGTCAACGGGATACGGGCCCGCCTGCGGCGCATCCACCATCGCAGTCGTTTGCGTGCATATTCTGCCTCACCTCGCGTCGAGGCGATCTCGCCGAGCCAGGTTTCGACCGCGTTGCGGCCCAGGTCGGCTTCGAGTGCCTCGGCGATTCGCTCTTCCTCCTTCTCGACGAGATCGGCGATTCCATTCAGTTGCTCGAGCCGCCATCGGAGACTTTTCGTCCGGCCACTCGCATGAACCTCGCGCAGCTGTTCCCGGATCCGATGTCCGGCCGAAGGCGGGGTGGTTCCCGATGCTGTCGTCATCGCGTGCTCAGATCTCGGGCCGAGGAAAGAGCCCGGTCACCAAGGCCCCGGTAACTCCCCCGTCGACCGCGATCGCTTGTCCGTTGATCCATCCCGCTGACTCGGAAGCAAGGAACGCGATGACCTCGGCGATATCCTCGGGCGTGGCATGGCGGCCGACGAGATCTTTCACGCCATCGAGGGTTTCCTTGCCCATCGTCTCCTCGAAGTCACCGAGAATCGGCGTCTCCACCGGCCCCGGAAGGACCGCATTGATTCGTACCCCCTGCGCCGCCAGCCCGATACCCATCATCATCGCGTATACCGTTGTGACTTCTTTGGAGAAGTTGTAGGCGTTGCCCTCCGGGGTGTGTTCGGCAAACCAGCGCCGGCCTTCTTCGAAAGTATCGGTCGCCAACACGTCCTTGATCGCGTCCAGGCGGTCCGGCCAGCCGAACCCGGCAGAAGAGGAGACTATGACGACAGTTCCTCCCGAGAGCCTGTCCAGAAGCGATTCGGTGAGGTGACGAACGGCGAGGGCGTTGACCGCGAAAACCACATCTCCGGGCGCGGTTCCCGGAATACCTGCCACATTCAGCAGACCGTCGAAACTACCGTCCAACTGTGCGACCGCGGCATCGATGCTCGATTCGTCCGCGAGATCGACCTTGATGTGTCGGGTGACTTCCACGGCAGGATCGCGACGGTCCAGGCTGTACACCTCGGCTCCGCTATTGATCAATAGATCGGTCGTTGCGGCGCCGATGCCGGAGGCCGTGCCCGTGACGATAATTCGCTTTCCCTTGAAGTCTGACATTTCTTTCCTCACGTGTTATAAATTCAGCGCACCGTACAGGGCAACGATTTCACCGAGCGAATCAGGCATCCGGTCAGATATTCCGGTTCCCCCACCCTGAGGTTCGGGGCACGATGCAACAACTGGTCGAAGATCTCGCGGAGCTGAATTTTGGCAACAAAGTTACCCATACAGAAGTGCGGCCCTCGGCCGCCGAATGCGACGTGCGGATTGGGGTTCCTGGTGATGTCAAAGCTGTGCGGGTTATCGAATACTTTGGCATCGCGATTCCCGGAAGGGTATACCAGAACCACCCAGTCCCCTGCTTTCAAGCACTGTCCGGCAAGCTCCGTATCTTCGGTGACCGTGCGCCTGAAGGTCACTACCGGGGACGCGAAGCGCACAAATTCTTCGACAGCAGTGGCAATCCGGCCGTCGTAGTCCGTCAGCAGCAACTCGCGTTGCTCGGGAAACTCTTGGAATGCCATCATCGTCAGCGTCGTGGTATTCCGCGTCGTATCGTTGCCGGCTACGGACAGCAGCACGAAGAATGCGGCTATCTCATCGTCGGTGAGCCGCTGGCCGTCGACCTCGGCCTGTACGAGGGCGGACATGAGATCGGACTTGGGTGACGACCGCCGCCTAGCCGCGAAGTCCATCCCGATCATTAAAAGCTGGACCAACGCCTCGTTGAGCAACTCGAGCGGCGACCTCCCGCCCGCGACATCTTCATCGTTCCAAGCAACCATTTGCTCTGCGTAATAGGCAGCCTGCTCCCGCTGGTCCTCCTCGAGACCCAACATCTCATATACTGTCCACATCGGCAGCCTTTTCGATACCAGCTGGACGAAATCACCATCGGGAACCTCGAGCAAATCGTCGACTATGCGCCGAGCCTGATTCCTGATCTGCTCACGGATCTGTTCCACACGTTTAGGTGTGAACGCAGAGCTGACCATCTTTCGCAGGCGAGCATGCTTGGGATCGTCCATCCCCAGAAAGGACGATGCCGCTTCGAGCACGTCCTCGGGCAGCTCCTCCATGGTCACGCCCTGCGCGGAGCTGAAAATCTCCGGCCGCCTGCTGATGTGACAGATCATCTCGTGCGAAGTGGCCACCCACATCCCCGCGACGTCGGGGATGGTGAGCCCACCCTGCAGCGGCGCATGCCACGACAACGGGCGCTCGTTTCGCAGGATCTCGAAGGTCTTGTCACGTTCCTCCGCGGGCTGGGCCCAGAAACCCAATCCGGAAATATCCAACGGATCGTAAGGTCTGGGAGTCGCCAACTCGGCGGTCATACCTCGACCTCCTGATCAGAATCCTGCATAAGTTTGCGTTTCAAAATCTTTCCTGTCGCGGTCCGAGGGATCTCGTCGACGAATTCGATTTCGCGCGGCACCTTGAAGCCGGCCACCCTCTCACGAGCGCATGCGAGGATGTCCTCGACCAATTCGCTGCTGGGTTCCACGCCGTCTTTGAGCTGAATGACGGCCTTCACGCGCTGGCCCATTTCCGCATCCGGGACACCGATGACCGCGACGTCGAATATCTTGTCGTGCAATGTGAGAGCGTTCTCGACTTCTTGCGGATATATGTTCACTCCGCCGGAGATGACGACGAAATCCTGACGCTCTGCGAGATACAGGTAGCCCTCGTCGTCGAGGTACCCCAAGTCGCCCACCGTTGTCCATGTCGGGTGCGTAGGGTGGATCGCCTTGGCGGTCTTTTCCGGATCCCGGTGGTATGAGAACGGCACAACATCACGTTCGAAGTAGATGGTGCCGACCTTACCGGCCGGCAGCTCAACTCCGGACTCATCGCACGCATGCGCGGTTCCCAACCCTCGCCTGCCGACCGATCCCGGCCTTTCCAGCCATTCCTGGGTCGAAATCATGTAGAGGCCGTGCTGTTCGCTGGCACTGTAATACTCGAACAGGATCGGGCCCCACCAGTCGATCATCGCCTGCTTCACGTCAGGCGGGCACGGCGCGGCAGCGTGTACTGCCATCTGGAGCGATGAGAGGTCGTACCGGTGTCGTACCGACTCGTCCAGCTGAAGCATCCGGACAAACATGGTCGGCACGAACTGAGCCAGGGTCACCTGATACTTCGCGATGGCCGCCAGCGCATTCTCCGCATCGAACTTCGGCATCTGCACGACGGTTCCGCCGAGAGCCTGGACGGCGGCGGCCCATTTGAGCGGAGCCGCATGGTATGCGGGCGCCGGTTGCAGATAGATGTCGGTGTCGCCGATGCCGAAGAACTGCGCCATCATCGTGACGATCGGATCCCCGGGCTCGTCGACCTGAGTGGATGGCAGCGACGGGCGAATCCCTTTGGGGCGTCCCGTTGTTCCCGACGAATAGAGCATGTCCGAACCGCGCGGCTGGTCGGTCAGTCTCGGCGCGCTGGTTTCGATCACATCCCGATAGGGAACGTGGCCTTCCAAAGTGCCCCCCACGACCACGCGATGTTCGACTGCCGGGGTGAGCCCGGCGATAGCCAACGCGAGCTCCTCCAGCGCGGCCGATACGAACAGCGCCCGCGCCTGGCAATCGTCGACAATGTAGGCGACCTCCGCCGGCGCGAGGTGCGAATTGATCGGCGTGATGTACAGCCCGGACCGAATTGCCGCCCAATAGATGGCGAAGACTTCGTTGATATTGTCTGCCAGCATCGCGATCGTATCGCCGCGTCGGAGTCCACGCGCGTACAGTTCCGCAGCGATGGCTGCCGACTGATCGTCGAGCTCCCGATAGGACATGGCCGACCCGGAGTCGGACGCGATGACCGCGGGCTTGCCGGGGGTTTTCTGAGCAAAGATTCCTGGAAACATGTGTCGTACCGCCCTATACCAGCAGGTCGGTCCGACCGTCGACTTTGAGGCGTTCGACGTAGTTCGGCACCAGCTTCTTGGTCAACGGTGCCATCTTCAGCAGGGAGGCGATATTTCCCGACACCTTGACCTTGCCCTTCGCCATGGCCAGGGGGAGATTCACCTTTCCCTGCCAATAGGCATTCCCGGTATCGGCACTCATCTGCATCTCGGCAACATCACCGTCGTCCTCACCGACAGGCCGGATCTCTCCGGCACCCAAATCGATGATCAGGCTGACGTCCGGGTCGCTGTATGTGGTCCGTAACCGTGCACCCGTCGCGCGCAATTTCGGCCCCAGTTCGGGGTCGGCAAAGGCGTCCTCGAAGATCCCGCCCAGATATTTGACGACTTCGTCGGCGTTGGCAAAGCCCATTATTTTTACTCCTAGTTTCAACCGTGTAGCCCGTGGCTCGCCGTCACGAGGCCTTGCTGCGGTCGTCCACGTACCCGAGAACTCAGGTGTGACCCACATCTCGGTGACCTACGTCTCTAACATAGCAGTCATTATGTTCTGTGTCATCAACTGGTTCGATTGTTGCGGCAAAGCAGCCACCAACGGCAAGGTTTCGGGAGCGATCACACGGCGGCGACCGACCAGGCTTCGACCGCGTGACTTGCCAAAAGTACCATTCCAGCCTGGTGTTACAGACAGGATGACGACTCGAGACCGGCGCGGTGCCGCGCCAAGCTGGAACGGCCGACTCCGCCACAGGGGAATTCTGAGACCAGGTGCACAGAGGGAGCTCCGAGCTAGAATAGATAATCTAGATTATGTTTTTGCAGAGGCGTACCGGTTCTCACGCGGATGTTCGGCTCCGTGGATCGATCCCGGAGACCGAAACTGTCCAGCTGGACGACGCGACGTCAGCCTCGCGTCACACGAACCGGCCGATGCGGGTCGCAACGAATCCTCGGCTTTCCGCAACCTATGCGAGCAACCAGGTCCCCGACCGAAGGAATGTTGCCGATCAACCGTGGGCCTCACTTACGGCCCAATGCCCGCCTCCGTATCGCCGAGCTGGTAGACCGTTCGTCCGCACCCGCCGGAGACGAGATCTCTCATCTCCGGGAATGCGTCGCCATTGCCAACGCGGCCAGGGTGCCGATCGAGATCAGCGTGTCCATCGTCGCGGTGGCGTGACGGGCGTTGGCCCAGATAGACACCACGCTCCAACGAACGGCGGCAGGAACCGAACTCGGCATCCCTACGTCGGGCTCCATCTCTGGAAGAGCCTCTGCCTCATGACAATTAAGTTCACAGAAGCATCCCGACCACCGCCGAGCGAACCCCGGCGTATTTCAGCGCACCTCGATCGGCTTTGAAAGCGTCTGTGGCCGTTTCGAACCGCGCGCGCAGCAGCATAGAGCGGATGCTAGGCCAGGCTTTCACGTTCTGTCAGAAACTTGTCGAGCAGGTCGAACAGCACCTCGAGGATGCGGATTTCCTGCTCGCGGCTGAGCTCGGTGACGAAGTCCCAGTCGGGCAGCGCGATCTGCTCGATCACACCTGACCAGCCAAGGTTGCTCTCGCGACCCAGATGGTTGGTGAGAAGCCATTCACGGAAGCCGTCTAGTCCCTGTCCCCCGGAGCGGCAGGCGGCGTAGTCGTAGCCTCGAGGAAAGTACAAGACTGAGCTGATCAAACCCCGCGGCCCGTGGCGCAGCGTCGACCACGTCGAATTCGCCACCGCCGAATGGGTCGACTGGTTCAACCACCGCCGCCTCTACCAGCACTGCGGCGACATCCCCCCCGCCGAGATGGAAGCCGGCCACTACGCTCAGAAGCCAGCCCAGCAACCTGCTGAGCTGTCAGGCCAGTAAGTCTCCGGACTCACCGGGGCGATTCATTGTGGGTTCCGGTCATGAGTGCGGCCAGATCTTCTGGGTGCAGGAAGGACGGTGGGGGCGGCGGACCCCAGTTGAACAAACCCTTTGCGCCTTGGAGGGTTTCAGGGCTCCACAGTTGGTCGTCGACGATGCAGTCCATATCGGAGTAGTACTCGCTGAAATTGCCTGCGGGATCCTTGAGGTACCAGAAGAAATTGGAGCCTGCGTGGTGACGGCCCAGGCCCCACACGTGGCGCTCCGGGTTGTCCTCGAGCATCGCGAATGCTCCGCGGCCGACCTCGTCGATGTCCTCCACCTGCCAGGAGGTGTGGTGCAGAAAGCACACCGGGGCGGCCAGGACCAGGACATTGTGATGGTCGGTGGAGCAACGGAGAAACGCGCCGTGGTCCTTGATGTAGTCGCTTGCCTTGAAACCGAGCCCCTCGACGAAGAATCGCATGGTGGTTTCCAGGTCGGTGGTGCCCAGGACGGCGTGCCCCAGTTTGCGGGGCCGGACCCGGCCTGTGCGATCGATGAAAGCGGCTCGTTTTCCAGTTCTCTCGACACGGCCGGGCCCGTTGTAGGTAGTGGGCGGTGTATGAGGCTGGATGATGCGCGGAGTGACACTCATTTTGATCTGCGAGCCGGTGATCGGTTCGGTCGCGCGAAGCACGTTGGAGCGCAAGTAGACCGGTAGGCCGAGGCGTCCCAGTCGGGCAGCGGTGGCGTCGAGGTCGGCGGCGTCGTCCGCGGCGATGCCGAGCTCAACCAGGCGGCGATGGGCCGAGTGGACGATCTCGAGCTGGTCGCCGCCGTCCTGGGTCGCGAACCAGCCGTCACCGCGGGGCGTCAAACCGAAATCGGTGTAGTAGGCCTCGGTTTCGGCCGGATTGGGGACACCGATGGTGACGTGGGAAAGGCCGTGTAGTGCCATGACCTACTCCTCCGACTCGGCCACGAAGGTCTGGTGCAGTTCACCGATACCCTCGATCCAGCTGTCCAGGCGCTCACCGGGCTGAATGAACCGCTTGGGATCGCGGCCGACGCCGACGCCGGCGGGGGTGCCGGTGAAGATGATGTCGCCCGGGTAGAGGGTGGTGGTGTGCGAGAGCTTGGAGATGAGCTGGGGCAGGGAGAAGATCAGTTCGCGGGTGCGGCCCTTCTGCATCTGCTCGCCGTCGAGGGTGCAGCCCAGTTCGAGGTCATCACGGTTGCCGAGCTCATCGGTGGTGACCAGCCACGGACCCATCGGTGCGAAACCGGGGAACGACTTGCCGAGGCTGAATTGGGGTGCGGGACCGGCCAACTGGGAGGAACGTTCAGAGATGTCCTGCCCGGCGGTGAGCCCGGCGACGTAATCCCAGGCGTCGGCCTCGCTGACCTTGGCCGCGGCGCGGCCGATGACCGCCACCAACTCCACTTCCCAGTCGACGGTGCCACCGGTCGGGATGACGACCTCGGTGTCGGGGCCGCTGAAGCTACTGACGAACTTGGTGAAGACCGGCGGGATCTGGGTCGGCGATTCGAAACCGGATTCCGCGGCGTGCGCGCTGTAGTTCAGCCCGATCGCGAAGGTTTGGCGGGGTGTCGGGGACGGAGCGCCGAGCGCACGCCGATCGATCTCGACACCGTCGGTGTCCGAATGTTCCGCTGCATCGGCCCAGGCGCGGAACGCGTCCCAGTTCTCGTAGATCGGGGACAGTCCGGGTCCGAAACGGCCTTCGCTCGCGGTCGCGATATCGATGGCGCGCTGTCGGTGAACGAGAACCGCCCGGCCACCGAGGTTTGCGATACGCACGTCAATTGCTCCTAGTCTGTGTGGCCAGATCGGCCGATGGATGAACCTGTGCCCGCAGATGCCGGGAATATTGGAAGATGAGGCCGTCGACGGCTTGTGTGTCGTGTACGGCTCCGAAGATGTAGTGATCGGCGCGTACCAGTGCCGCGGTCGCACCGAATTGCGCGAACCAGGAATGCCATTCGTCATCGGCATCGATCAGCGTGGCGGCCGTGGTGATCGGCGTGACCGCGTTCGATGCGGGTGTGAACCGCGCGAGGACGATCAACCGAACCCCGAGGTCGGTGAGTTCGGCGCGGGCTTGCTCGCCGAGGGTTTCGGGAAGCTGTGCGTCAGTGGTGAGCAGCATGGCGGTGTTCGCGCTGACCAGGTCGTCGAGAAGGGCTGTCCTACCGTCGAGTTCGGCACGGAACTGGGGCGACAAAGTACCGCGCAGTCCGGGGAGGTCGATTCCCGTCGCCACGACGCCGGGCCCGAGTACCGGCTGAGCTGAAATCGGTAGCACCACAGCAGGATCGGCATTGCCCGCGATCATGCGAGCATCGCGTCGCGCGGCGGCTTCCTCGTCGAGCACGCAGATGACCTTGCCCAGCTCTACCGACATGGCGATCGCGTGCTGGATGTGGGTGAGTCGCTCGCTGGTGTAGGTGTCCAGCAGTGCTGGATCCGATTGCCCGCGCAGTACTCGATCGAGTTTCCAGCTCAGGTTGGCCGCGTCACGGATGCCCGAACACATGCCCTGACCGGCGAACGGTGGCATATTGTGTGCCGCATCGCCGACGAGGAAGAGCCGGCCTTCGTTCCAGTGGTCGGCCCATCGCGCCTGGAAGGTGTAGACCGCATGCCGTTCCAGGATAGTGTTCTCGGGGGTGCGGCCCCACGGCTCCATCAGTCGCCACGCGGTATCGCTGCGGTTGAGGTCGTCGAGCGATTCACCCGGTAGCCGCATGAACTCCCACCGGCGCCTCCCCGGACCACCGGAGACGATAGTGGTCGGCCGGACGGGATCGCAGAGCTGCCAGTTCTGCGGCGACCACACCAGGTCGTCCTGCGGAATGGTGTCCACGATCAGCCAGTCGAAGTAGAACCCGAGATCTTGCATCGATGTCGACATCTGTTCGCGGACAAAGCTGTTGGCTCCGTCCGCGCCGATCACATACCGGGCGCGGGTCTGTGCTGTGGCACCGTCCGCACCGGTGTGGGTGAGCACGACGTCCTGGTCGGGTACGGCGACGAGCCGGACCACCTCGCGG
Organism: Nocardia sp. NPDC006982; assembly: GCF_042869435.1. NCBI lineage: Bacteria > Bacillati > Actinomycetota > Actinomycetes > Mycobacteriales > Nocardiaceae > Nocardia > Nocardia sp. NPDC006982. The sequence goes on from NZ_JBIAFV010000003.1 coordinate 506,111, forward strand.
CCGCGCCGCACCGTGACCTCCGGCATGGCGGCGACCGCGTCGCCGAGCACCTGCTCGAGTTCGGGCTGGGAGAAGAAGTTCGCGACCGGCCATCCGGATGGGCCGAGCCCGGACCAGTCGATCCGCACCAGTGAATCGCCGTTGCGGTTGCGCCATTCGTAGTGGTCGGGAACCGGCGCGGAAATGGCCTCGATCTCGTCGCGCAGGCCCATGGCCTGGAACACTCGCCCGATTTCATGGTCGAAATGCACCGCACGTGGCAGCGGGTACAGCGAGGGCCAGCGCTCCAGCACGATCACCGAATGACCTGCCAGGCCCAGCATGCGCGCGGCCGCCAGCCCGACCGGACCGGCGCCGACCACCGCTATGTCGTATATCGGCTCCTGCACGAAAAACTCCCTTATCCGAAACACTTTGAGATCACAGCGCGGCGATGACCGCGGCGATGAGGAAGATGAGCGCCACAACCGCGACGCCGGTACGGGCGAAATGGAAACGCCGCCAGAACGCGCGGAGCCCCTCGGCGCCCTCGGGCGGCGTGCCCTCGGCGAGCCGGCGGAACTTCGAGTTGATCGGTTCACCGAACAGGATCGAACCGATCATGATCACCGCCAGGCAGAGCAGGCCGAGCCAGCCGAACAGTCGCGAGCTACCCGATGACTGGGTGGAGAACAGCACCGCGCCGAGGCCGGAGAGCGATACGAAGATGGGCATCATCGGATCGACGTGTTTCAACGTGCGCCGGAAGTCGGTCGCGTACTCGATCACCGACATTCGGTTCCACACTGCGAGCCGGTCGACGGCGATGACCCAGATTCCGCCTGTGGCGAGCCCACCGAACAGCAGCATCAACATCGCGCCCGCATGCCCGAGATTCGACATGATCAGTCCTCTTTTCCGGAGTGTTCGCTGTCCACGGCGATGTATTCGATCGACAGGATCGAGGTGCTGCGGTCGGCATCGACGAACGGTTCGTAGGCCGCACGCACCAGTTCGCGCAGGCCGGCCAAGGATTCGAAATCGGTGACCCAGGTTTCGACGATCGCGTCGCGGGTCCTCGTGCCTTTTCCGTAAACGGTCAGAATGTCCTTGAACAAGTGTCGAATTACTTTCTGTGGCAGGCGATTTTGTCGCGTGCTCGTACCGCTCCGCACTGGATGAGCGCGGAGCCGGAATTGGATCGGATGTTTATCCCGCGGCGGGGACGGCTTCGGAGATGAGTCCGGACCAGCCGAGAATGTCGAGGTCGATCGGTTCGGCTACGGTGCCGCACGTGCCGCAGGTGCGGGCCTCGAGGTCGGCGCTGAAACGGGCGCAGGCGGTCGCGTAGATGGGTGCGGCTTCGGCGTCGTTGTCGTGTTCCCATTCCAGACGGTGCAGTTCCTCGCCGCACGTATGGCAGAACCAGGCCGCGGCTACGAGTCCCGCTTCGAGCGCGACATAGCGCAGCATGACGCCTTCTTCGATGGGCTCGATACGGTGCGGGGTGCCGGCTGGGACGTAGACGTTGTCGCCGACCTGAGCGATGAAGTAGTTGACATTGCTGTTGCGCATACTGATTCGGGACGAGCCCGACATCTGGACGATAATGGTGTCCTTGGCGAAGATCTGATAGAACGGCTGGTCGACCCAATTCCTCGACAGCACCAGTTGGGGGTCGACATCGATCGGCAGGACCGCGAGGTCGGCGTAATTGCCCACTGTTGCACCGGTTTTGAAGGCTGACAGCATACGGCGGCGCGACATGTGACTATCCCTCTTCCTGCGCGGTCTTGCGCAGTGCGTGGTAGGCCGCGTTGGCGACCCGGGTTTGTTCGACCACTCGGCCCCAGCCCCATGGGTCGGCCGGGAATTCGGTGTTCACGTGCCCGCAATTGCCGCAGGTGCGACCGGCAGCGGAGTTGCGGATGGCCGCGAATTCATGGGATCCGACCATGGTGGAGAACTGCCGATAGACGTCGTCGGCTTTGCCGAATCGGGTCGGATCGAAATCCGGTGCGCCTTCGGGGCCGGCATCGTATTCGTGCCGAAGCATTTCCTTCTTGCAGCTCTGGCACTTGGCGACCATGGCTTCCTTCTGCCCGGCCTCCTCGGACTGCAGTTGGGTGACCGTCACCAGCACGAACGCTTCGGGGTTCTCCTGGTCGCGCAGAAAGGAATTCACGCCGTGGAACTTCTGCAGTGCCATGATCTGGCCGGTCTGCAGCATCGCGTCGTTCGCGCCGAAGATCACCGTCACCTCCGACACCGAGTTGGCGTGGAAGAAGTGGCCGTGATCCTTGCCCGGTTCCCCGTACATGAGCGCGCCGCACGGCACCATCGAGCCCGCATCGTCGTACGGGAAGATCGGGACCAGTTCGGCGCCGGCTTTCGCCATTCGCTCGTACACGCTGACTTTCAACGGTTCTCGCTGGCCCGTGGGCGGCGGGATTCGCTTTCCGGCGGTCATCTCGGGGATGGCTGCCGCGGCTTCGATGGCTTGGCTCACATGATTCTCCTTCGAACTGTGCCGTATGCGTGCCCGCCGATCCGGGGGTTGGGGCCGGCGGGCACGCACGGGCGTGCCGGACGCGAGGCGGTGACGCCGGGTGCGGGGCAGGGCTCCGATATGGCGTCCGGGCCGAGTGGCGGCTGAAGGCAACCACCTGGTTCTGTAGCATCATACGGAACAGTGACCCGCGTCACGAGACAACACTAGCAAGCGTTGCTACCGTCGGCAAGCGACCGTCGACACTTGCCGCAGCGGTCCGTCAGCCCCGACTCTTGTATGGCTCGAGCGTCGCGACGTGCTTACCGTCGGCGTCGAATCTGACCAGCGTGCGCCACTGGATGCGCACGCGATTGTCGTTCCACAGGGCCTCGACCGGGTCGATTCGGAAGAAGACCTGACTGCCGGCGCCGCCTGTTCGCTTGAAGTTCTGGTAGATACCAGCGTCTTTGAGCCACTCGAATTGCTCGTGGCTGACCTGGATCGCCCGGTCGATCTCGGCAGGTTCGGTTACCCGGGTGGCGATCCCATTGACTTGGATAGCGCGGAGTGCGGCCCGCCCCGCGAAGCCGTCTGCTGGAAGGTGATCCAGGGTGTAGCTGACTCGGTTGTCGCTCGAGAGGGCGGCGTACTTGCGTGTGTAGGTGAAGGTGTGCACGTAGGTGGCCAGCCCGTCGGAGGCGAAGTGCATGGTCGCGACGAGCGGAGCGCCGTTCGGGGTGACGACGGCCAGGGCTCCGATCTCCTCGATGCGCAGTAGTTCGACGATCTCTTGCTCGACTTCGGCGGGTGTGGGTTCGTTCAGTGTCATGAGCTGAATTCCTCTGTGTTACTTCGTTGTAGAGGCGATAGCTCCGATGGGGATGAGCAGCACAAGGCCGAGCAGGTACAGCACGGTGCCGAGCCGCATGTTGTCCATTCCGTCGATGACTGCGGACCAGGCGGTGGCGCCCTTCATTCCGTACGCGGTCAGGATCAGTTCCGCCAGGCCCATGAGGATGCACAGGCCGCCGAGAAGTCGGCTCGACCACCGCGTCGCGAGGAGGGCCAGGATTGTCGTGATCAACGCGAGTGCCCAGGCGATCCATCCGAAGAACGCCTGCTGCAACCCGGACGGGCTCTGGCTGGCACCCGCGGCCATCTCCGCGAAGTTCAGGCTTACCGCGGGAATCTGCATTTCGGGTCGGGCGGGAATGTACGTCCAGGCCGGGCCGAGTAGGGCAGCCCATAGTGAGACTGCGCAGAGCAATGCAAGCCGGTGGGAGGGGCGGGCGGTGGCAGTAGGGGTCGTTGTCGTGGGGTAGTCGTCTTTGTCGGCGTTGCGTTCATGGTCGCGTCTGCTCTCGGGTCGATCTCGGTGAGGGCTGAGTCGGGTGTTCGACCTGGGTGGATACGACACACCGCTAGCTCACCAAGTATTATGTAGCGCGATGCGGAACAGTGGTTCGCATCGCGAGCCGTAGATTAGCAAGGGGTGAGCCCGCGGGGGTCGAATTACGCACAATCGAAATCCGCGTGACCGTGAAACGAGTTCGGTGACCTCCGCGTGAACCCGATGGTTCGCGAAGGTCACCGAAAGTGGCTGGTGGTGCAGTGTTGTCGGCTACCCGATCCGGCCGCTGAGTTCGTCCGCGATACGGACGGTGGCCGCGGCGGTCGCCGTCACCCACTCCTGGTCGACGCGCGAACGGGGTGCTGTCACGGAGATCGATGCGCGTGCCCGCCCGGCGCGGTCGCGCACGACGGCGCCGACGGCACTGACATCGGTTTCGCTCTCGGCGTTGTTGATCGCGTAACCCCGGTCGCGCGTCTCGGCCAGTTGAGTGATCAGGGCGGCTCTGCTGTTGAGCGCGGTGTCGGTCGGCGCCTCGAGTTTCTCGTTCGGATACAGCGCCAGTAGGTCGTTCTCGTCGAGTTCGGCCAGCAGCGCTTTGCCGCTGGCGGTCGCATGGGCGGGCAGGGTCCAGCCGATGCGGCTGCCGGTGCGCACGATCTGCTGGCTTTCGATGCTGTCGAGGAACAGCACCTCGGGTCCACGCAGGATCGCCAGATGGACCGTCTCGTTGGTCTCGGTCCACAGCTTGGTCAGCGCACTGCGGGCGATCACTCGGATGTCCATGTTCTGCACGACGGCCAGCCCGATGTCGACCAGGGCCGGTCCTGGCTGATAGGCCCGGGAGAACTCGTCCTGTTCGACGAACTGGTGGTAGCTCAACGTGGAGAGCATCCGGTGCACGGTCGAACGGGACAGGCCCATTTCGCGGCTGACCTCGTTGACCCGAAGCTGTTTGCTGTTCTCGAACAGTCGCAGTAGGCGCAGTACGTTGTCGACCGCTCCGATCAGGCCGGCGGGTCGCTCGTCGGATTCCTCATCCGAATTGTCCGCTCGCGCAGGCCTGGTGGTGCTGTCCGGCTGATCGAGGCGATTGACATTCATGGGTTCACGGTATCCCACAGCCGTGCGATTCCTGGTGGTCGCCACCTGAGCGATGTGATCCAACTCGTTTCACGATAGGGAACAGAGGCCCTCGTAGTGCAACCGATGCCCTTGTGATGCACCACGCATCGTGGCACCATATGGAACATAGTTCCTCATTGTGAGACGCGAGGGCTTTGTGTGAAGTTCCTGCACCCTGCTCGATGTCCTGATCGCTCCAGACGGCCGGGAAGAGGAAGTTCTCGCCGGTTGGATCGCGCACTCCCCCTATATGAAGACTCGGCCGGGATTGATTGCCGCGCAACAACATCGCGGCATATCCGGTAGTCATGTGTTCTTCAATCTGGCGGTGTGGGAGTCGCCTGCGGGTCGCATCGGGCAGTGGACTCATCCGGATTTCGGGAGTTCGTCGTGGACTACCCGGAGGGCGCCGTCTGTATGCGCAGTCTCGTGTGGCCCATCGCCATCCCCGGCATCTGTGTCGCATGGCCGCTGGACCAACCGCTATCGCCGTAGCTTTCTTGCAGTGTGACCCACAGCATGTCATGATGAGGCACAGCGTTCCACATCGTGACACCAACGTAGGAGATTGATATGCCCCTCTTTCTGAGCCTCCATCAGGCCCCCGGACTGTCCGCCGAGGAAGTCGCCGGCTTCGGGCCCGAGGTAGCCAAGGGCGTGCACGCGACGTTCAAGCGGTTGGAAGCCAATACCGATACGGGGTTCATCGTGACCCTGTACGAGGCGGCCGACGCGGCGTCGGTCGAGAAGGAGTTCGAGCGGGTCGGATTCCCGTTCGACTCCATCACCGAGATCGACCTGCCCCTCGATGAGGCGGGTCTGAGCGCGCTGGTCGCGGAATGACAGCGGGAGTGCGGGCGGCGGCCGAACCTCGGATCGAGCGGGACATCACGCTGCAGTTCCGCGCGGACTGGGGCCAGGCGAACATGACCCGCATCTGCGGGTGGCTGGCCCAGGAGATCGGTGACAGGTCCGGCGTCGGTTCACGTTTCGCCACCTGGGCGGGGCGCGGCGGCCGCGATCAGACCGATGCTCTGCTCGCGGGCGAGGTCGACATCACCGTCATGACCCCGGCCCCGGCCATCCGGCTCGTCTTCGACGGATCGGGACCGATCGGGGTCGGCCCGCAGCCGAACCTGCGGGCGCTGGGCTCGATCGCTCACCGTGACTGCTTGGTCATCGCGGTCGATGCGAGCCTGCCGGTGCATACGGTGGCCGACCTCGCGAAGGTGGCCGACCAACTGGTCATCGCGACCTGCGTGGAGGACGGGATCAACACCATCGGTATGGCCGCCCATCATGGGTTGCGGCTGGCCGCGGCGGACCCGGAAACGCTGGTGGCCAACGGCGCCCGTTTTGCCTACTGGGAGCGGCCGTTCCCCGCACTCCACGCTTTCACCACCGGCCAGGCCAATGTGCTGATCAACGAAGCGATCATGATGCCGGTATGGCAGCACATCGCCGACCGGCGGCCGGTCCGCTACCTGGACTGGGGAGACGAAGTCCTGGACGGCTTCGCCGAACTCGGCTGGGGCACGGCCACTGTCGACGCCGGATACCTTCCTGGTCTCGAAAGTGATCTGCGCACACTGGATTTCGCCGATCTGGTGGTGCTGTGCCGCGACGACCTGCCCGACGACATCGCCTACCTGGCGGCCTGGTGCATGGTCCAGCAGCGCAAGGCCCTCGAGGCCCAGTACATGCATATGGCCCCCGACCACACACCGGTCGGCTACCCGCTGGATCCGGCCGCGATGGCGAAGACTCCAGTCCCGCTACATCCGGCCGCTGCGCGGGCATACACCGATCTGGCGCAAGAGAAGCCCGCCACCGACGGGTTGATCTGGAGCTGACCCATGATCGAGACAGACCTGCTGATCACCGGGGCCGGCCCGGCCGGACTGTTCGCCTGCTACTACGCCGGCCTGCGAGGGCTGCGCGTCACCCTCGTCGACAGCCTCCCACATCTGGGCGGGCAGACCGCCGCGCTGTATCCGGAGAAATACATCTACGACATCGCCGGATTCCCGGCGATCCGCGGCAGAGAACTCATCGATCGGCTGGTCGAGCAGGCGAGGACCGCCGACACGACCATTCTGCTGAATCAACAGGCCACCACCCTCGAAGACCAGCCCGACGGTTCGCTGATCATGACCACCGCGACCGGCACCAGCATCCATGCTGGCGCGGTCCTGGTCACCGCGGGCATCGGCCGCTTCACCCCGCGACCTCTGCCGGCGTTGGACGGATTCACCGGGCACGGCGTCGAATACGTCGTCGCCTCGCCCGAGCAATACGCAAACGATCACGTGATCGTCGTCGGCGGTGGAGACAGCGCGGTGGACTGGGCCAATTCCCTTGTCTCGCACGCTCGCTCGGTCACCGTTGTGCATCGGCGCAACCGTTTCCGGGCGCACGAGAGCGCGCTGGCCCAGCTGTCGGCCACCTCGGCGCGGATGATCATCAACAGTGAGATCGCCCAGGTGCACGGCAACGGCTCCCTGCGCGCGGTGACCGTCCGCGATTGCGTCAACGACACCACCGAGCAACTCGACGCCACCATCCTCATTCCCGCCCTCGGTCATATCGCCGCGCTCGGCCCACTGACCCAGTGGGGGCTGCGGATGACCGACAAACAGATCGAAGTCGATACCACCATGGCCACCAGCCGATCTCGCGTATTCGCCGCCGGTGACATCACCACCTACCCCGGCAAGGTGCAACTGATCGCGGTCGGATTCGGCGAGGCGGCCACGGCCGTCAATAACATCGCGGTGACCCTGCGGCCCGGAGAAGCTCTGTTCCCCGGCCACTCCACCGAGATGTCAGCCCAACCGGTGGCCTGAAAGCGCCACCCCAACCGGCGGACAGCGGAACCCAGCCCGGCTAGCGGCCTGAAAGGAGGCCCGACATGGCCTATGTCATCAACGACGCCTGCATCAACGAACTCGACGGTTCTTGCGTCGACATGTGTCCGGTGGACTGCATCTACGAGGGTCTCACCAAGCGATACATCAACCCGAACGAATGCATCGACTGTGGCAACTGCCTGTCCGAATGCCCCGTGTCGGCGATCCAGGGCCCCAAGGACATCACCGACCCGACCTGGCGGCAGGACAATGCCGCGTTCTTCGCATTACCGCTACCCGGTCGCGAAGAAGCCCTCGGCGATCCCGGCGGCGCGGTCGGACTCGGCGCGGTCGGTGTGGACACCCCGCTCGCGGCCTCATGGATCAAGGAGTAGTAAGTCATGCGTGTTCCCTTTCTGATCATCGGCGGCGGCATCGGTGGTATGACCACCGCGTTGGCCCTGGCACGGGCGGGCTTCGCTGTGCACATCGTCGAACAGGCCCTGGAGTTCGGTGAAATCGGTGCCGGTATTCAATTGGCGCCCAACGCGATTCGGATCCTCGATCAGCTCGGGCTGACCGGCGAAATCGAGCGGATCGCGGTCCGGCCGAAAAACCTAGTCTTCCTCGACATCGACTCCGGTGAGCACCTGGCCACCGTCGATCTCGCGGACCAGTTCGTCGAACGCTACGGACAGTCCTACTCGGTGCTGCACCGCGGCGACCTGCTCGACGCGCTGCTCGACGCCTGCCGTGCGCAGACGGACATCACCCTCGAGACCAACAAAACGGTCACCGGGATCGCCAACCGCGAGAACAACACGGTGGTGGTCGATTTCGCTGACGGCACCCAATACGTGTGCGACGCGGTCGTCGGCGCGGACGGCCTGTGGTCCAAAACCCGCACGTTGCTGTCCGACGACGCCCCCATCTGCTCGGCCTACGTCGCCTACCGCGGTGCGCTCCCGATGCGCGAGGTCAGCGTGCCCGTCGAGAACGACGACGAAATCATCTGGATCGGACCGAACAAGCACCTCGTGCAGTACCCGATCCGGGGAGGCGACCTGTACAACCAGGTCGCGGTATTCCGCAGCGATCGTTTCGATCCCGCCATCGCCGGGACCGAGGAGTGGGGCACCCCCGACGAGCTCGACGAGCATTTCGGCACCGCCTGTGGGCAGGTACGCGGGTCCATCTCCCAGTTCAAACGCGAGAAGCGCTGGCCGATGTACGACCGTGCGCCACTGGCCAACTGGACCGTCGGGCGGGTCACCTTGCTCGGCGACGCCGCGCACCCGATGCTGCAATACCTGGCCCAGGGCGCGTGCCAGGCCATCGAGGACGCCGAGTGCCTGACCCGGTTCATGGTCAAGCACAGCGGTGACGTCGACGAAGCCTTCGCGACATATCAGGCCGAACGTAGTCCGCGCACCGCACAGATCCAGTCGGTCGCCCGCATGTGGGGTGAGATCTGGCACACCGAAGACCCCATCGTGCGAGAACTGCGCAACCGGGTCTTCGCCCGCGACACCACCGAGCACTACGCCGACCTGGACTGGCTATACCAGGTCCGCGTCGGATAGGAAAACTGATGAACGACGTTGTGCGCGAGATAGTCCAGGCCAGCGGTGCACTCGCCTTCGCAGGCCTCAGCGACATGGTGTGGGGCCACGCCTCGGTCCGCGACCCCGAAGGCAAGGGCGTGTGGATCAAGGCCTCCGGCTGGGGATTCGAAGAAATCGACGCCGACAAGGTCCACCTCGTCTCGCCCGAAGGTGCGGTGCTGACGGGGGAGGGAAAACGACACCTCGAATTTCCCATCCACACCGAGATCATGGCGCGGCGCACGGATGTGGGCTGTGTCGTGCACACCCACGCACCCGCACTCGCCGCCTTCGCATCGTTGGACGTCGAGCTGCAACCGATTTCGCACGACGCGGTGCCGTTCACCTATCCGCAGCTGCCCCGCTTCGCCGAAACCGGTGCCCTCATCGCGACCCAGGACCTGGGCCGCTCCCTCGCCGAGACACTCGGTGACGCGCACGGCATCTTGATGCCCAACCACGGTGCGGTGACGGTCGGACCTGACGCCGCAAGCGCTGTCATGTACGCGGTACTGCTCGAACGTGCCTGCCGCACACAACTTCTCGCACTGGCTGCGGGTGGACCGAAGGTATGGTCGGATGAGCAGGAGACACGCTTCAAACGGGACCAGATCTGGAACCCGGGTCAGCTGGGTGCCGGCTGGGAGTACCTGGCCAGACGCGCGGCGCTGGCCGATGTCCACTGATCGGCTCCTCGATTGGCTCGGGTCGGAGACCGAACGCCTGCTCGAAACCATCGACGAGTACTGGGAATCGGATTTCAACGAGCAATCCACACTGCCCGGGTGGACCACCGGGGCAGTGGTCACCCACCTGGCAAACCACGCCGACAGCGTGAACAACCAGCTGACCGGCCGCGATTCGGGCCGACGATGGACCATCGACACCGGTGCGGACCGGCCCGGCGCGGTACTGATCACCGACGCGTTCGACTCGGCGGACCGGCTCGCAACGACGGTGTCCGGGCTGCGCGCCGCGGACTGGGGGCGCTTGATCCGCACTCCCACAGGGGAACTGGTCACCGCCACCGGCTTAGTGTGGTTGCGGCTGCGTGAAGTCACCGTCCACCACGTGGACCTGGGTGGTCGCTTCCAAGACCTGCCCACGGATCTGATCGACGAGCTGTTGGCCGCCGCGGTACGAGCGGTACGACACCGAGGTGACTGGCCCGCACTGGTGCTGCGACCGACCGGATCAGATCAGGCATTGCGCACCCGGCCCGGGAACTATCCGGGGCCCATCGAGATCACCGGAAGCCCAGCCGGACTGCTCGATTGGGTGACCGGTCGCAGCGACGGGGGCTTACTCGAAACCCCGGACGGAAGCCTTCCAGCCCGCCCGTTCTGGATCTGACCCATGGAAACGAGAACAATGAAGATCACCCACTTCGGGCATGCCTGCGTGCTCCTCGAGATCCCCGCGCCCGACGCCGAGATCCGCGTCCTCATCGATCCCGGCACCTACTCCACCGGATTCGAAGAACTCCGTGGCCTGACAGCGGTGCTGATCACCCACTCGCACCCCGACCACATCGACATCGACCGATTGACGGCACTGCTCGCGGCGAATCCCACCGCCGACATCGTGGCCGATTCCGCCAGCGCCGCACTGCTTTCGGGCCTCGACCGGACCGTCACCACAGTGAAGCCGGGCGACAAACTGCGGGTCGCCGGTGTACGGGTGGACGTGATCGGCGGCGTGCACGCGTGCATTCACACCGCGCTGCCGAACGTCCTCAACAACGGCTACGTCATCGACGGATCGATCCTGCATCCCGGCGACGACCTCGAGACCTTCCCCGATGGGCATGCGATCGAGGTGTTGCTCATCCCCGCCGGCGGACCGTGGATGAAGATCGGCGAAGGCATCGACTTCCTGCGCCGCGTCGCGCCCCGCGTCGCGATCCCCATCCACCAGGCCGGACTCGCTCGGATTCATCAGCAACTGCACTACCAGCTGTTGAGGAATCTCGGTCCCGACGGTTGCGAGCTCGTCGTTCTGGAACCAGGCACCGCGCACGCGGTCTGAACAAGGCGGAAAGCTATGAGCACCATCGAAAACGTCGACACCGCGACCGCGCCCGACCCGGCGCTGGAGCAGCTTTACCGGGATTTCACAGCCGAACACCTGAACCCGCTCTGGACACAGACCAACGACCTCATGCCGATGACGCCGGCGTCCAAGGCGATTCCCTTCGTCTGGAAGTGGTCCACGCTCTATCCGATCGCACAGCGCGCCGGCGACCTCGTCCCGGTGGGACGCGGCGGGGAGCGGCGAGCGATCGCGCTCGCCAACCCCGGTTTGGGCGGCGTACCGTACGTCACCCCGACGCTGTGGGCCGCGATCCAGTACCTGGGCCCGAAGGAAACCGCACCCGAGCATCGCCACGCGCAGAACGCTTTCCGATTCGTCGTGGAGGGCGAAGGCGTGTGGACGGTCGTCAACGGCGATCCGGTCGCCATGCGCCGCGGCGACTTCCTGCTGACCCCGGGCTGGGCATTCCACGGCCACCACAATGAGACCGATCAGCCGATGGCATGGATCGATGGCCTCGACATTCCGTTCGTCAACTACACCGACACCGGGTTCTTCGAATTCGGTTCCGATGGAGTCACCGACGACGCCACACCGGATATCTCACGCGCCGAACGACTCTGGGCGCATCCCGGGTTGCGCCCACTGGTCGGATTGGGCAGCAAGACCAGCTCACCGATCGCCGCCTACCGGTGGGAGCACACCGACGCGGCACTGCGCGAACAGCTCGCCCTCGAGGACGAAGGCCACGCCGCCACCACCGATCCAGGGCATGCCGCGGTGCGCTACACCAACCCCACCACCGGCGGCGATGTCATGCCGACCATTCGCGCCGAATTCCACCGCCTGCGCGCCGGCGCACACACCCGCCCGCGCCGTGACGTCGGCTCGTCGGTCTACCAGGTATTCGACGGCACCGGACGATTCCACCTGGGTGACAAGGTCTCCGAGATCGGGAAGGGCGACATGATCGCCGTCCCGTCCTGGACGGAATGGTCCATCGACACCGACCACGGCCTGGACCTGTTCATGTTCTCCGACGCCCCGATCGTGGAACGCCTGCATTTCGACCGCACCCAGATTTCCGAAGGAGCCTGAACCTATGCGATTGGCCACTGTGCGTCTGAATTGGAACGTCACCGCCGCAGTCCGGGTGGACAATGACGAATTCGCTACTGTCATCGATGGATACACCGACTTGTCCGAGCTGCTCGCCGCGCCGGACTGGCGGCAGATCGCCGATTCGGCGGACGGTCTCTCGGTCGACCTCGACGGCGTCGAATACGCCCCCGTGGTCCCGAAACCGAGCAAAGTCATCTGCGTCGGCCTCAACTACGCGACCCATATCAAGGAAATGGGGCGGGAACTGCCCGCCTACCCGACCTTGTTCGCCAAGTTCCGGGAGGCGCTGACCGGGCCGTACGACGACGTCATCGTCCCGTCCTACGCCGCGACGCAATGTGATTGGGAGGGTGAGCTCGCCGTCGTCATCGGCAAGACCGCCTACCAGGTGGACGAAGCCGACGCCGAGGCCTGCATCGCCGGTTACTCGGTCATCAACGACTACACGATGCGCGACTACCAAACCCGCACGCTGCAATGGGACCAGGGCAAGTCCTTCGAGAAGACCGCCGGTTTCGGTCCGTTCCTCACCACCACGGACTCGTACACCCTCGGAAGCACGCTCGAGACCAAGCTCGAAGGCCGTACCGTGCAGACCACCACCACCGACGACCTGGTATTCAAGCCCGCCAAGTTGATCGACTACATCTCCCACATCGTCACCCTGCAACCGGGTGACGTCATCTGCACCGGGACTCCCGGCGGTGTCGGCCACGCACGCAAGCCCGAGGTCTACATCCAGAACGGGGAAACCGTCGAGGTCACCATCGAGGGCCTCGGGACCGTCCGGAACAAGACGATCGTCAAATAGGAGTCTCACGCTGATGGGATTCCACGATCTCACTCGCACCGAACAACTGCTTCTCGCCCGCCGTGGCACCGCCTATTTCGCGGAGCGGCTCGCCGCGCTCACCGATGACGAACTCGGGGAACCGACCCTGCTGACGGGCTGGACCCGCCGCCACCTCATCGCGCATGTGAGTTACAACGCGGTAGCCCTCGGTAATCTGCTCGACTGGGCGGCAACGGGTATCGAAACATCCATGTACACCTCGCCCGAGCAACGTGGGCGGGATATCGAGGAGGCCGCCACGATGTCGCCCGCCGCCCTGCGGAACTTGTTCGACCATACGGTCGCGCGGCTCGACGAGAAGTGGCGAAACCTCCCGGACGCGGCCTGGGACACGAAAGTCCGTACTGTGCAGGGGCGTTCGGTTCCGGTCGTGGAGACACTGTGGATGCGCAGCCGTGAGGTGTGGATTCACGCGGTGGACCTCGCCAATGGTGGTCGTTTCGACGTGTTCCCCGACGTGATCTCGAGCAGCCTGCTAGACGATGTCGTCAGTGTCTGGCGCAAACGCGATGTCGGCGCGGGTTTGGCCTATCGGGTCGATGATCGATCGCCGGTCGCTGTTCTACCCGAGAGCTCGACCGATACTACGATCACGGGATCGCTTGCCGCGGTGACTCGCTGGGCGACCGGCCGTGGGGCGATCGGCATCACCACGACGGGTCCGGCGGTTGCCGCGCCCAGCTGGCTCTGAACGCGAAAGGTGCCCAGTGGCAACTGCCAAGAGAATCGCCGAGCGCATCGACATGCCCATCGGTCCAGGCGAGATCGTCGACCACCGCAGCGATGGGATCCGCGAGTTGCTACCGCTGATGCACTGCATGCTGCTATTTCTCGTCGACGTCGCGGACTGCTCGTAGTGCCTGCTCATAGGCTCGAACCAGAGGACGCTCGTCGTTCGCGCGGCGGGCGAGCGCAAAAAGTAGCGGGGGTAGATCGCGGACCGGGCGGAAGGTCACCCCGCCACGGTCGAGCAGCGGGATGTCGCCCGCGGCGGTCAGGATCACACCGAGGCCGGCCGCCAGAGCCTCGTTGACCTCGTCGATACCGGCCACCTCGGCGCCGACGCGGACCGGCCGCCCGGCCCGCTTCTCCATTGCCAGCCAATAGTCCCGCAGTGGTCCCGCTGCGTGCGGCAGGGCCAGGAACGGCTCGTTCAGCAGGTCCGCGAAGTCCAATGCCGTCGTGCCCGCCAGCTGATGTCCAGGAGGCAGCGCGATCAGCCGGGGCTCCTCCGATACCACCGTGGTGGCGTAGCGCTCCGGATCCGGCAGCGGGAGCCGAATGTAGGCCAGATCGCTGCTGCCGTCCGACAGTCCGGCGGTCGGGTCCTGCCAGCCCACCTGACGTAACTTCAAGGTGACTTCGGGGTAGGCCGCGAGGAACCGCGACCGCACCGCCGGCAGCAGTCCGCCGCGCCCCGGGCTGGCGCCCATCCCGATCACGAGGGTGCTGCGCTGGATCGCTCGCGCCTGCTCCACCGCCGCGGTCGCGGCGTCGAGTGCCTCCAATACTGTCCGTGCGTGCGGGAGCAGTGCCTCACCAACGGGCGTGAGTATCACCTGCTGTGGAGCCCTAGTGAAAAGTGGTGCGCCCAAATGTCTTTCGAGTGCCCGAATCTGCTTGCTCAGTGCCGGCTGCGATACATAGAGCCGTTCGGCCGCGCGCGTGAAGTTCAGCTCTTCAGCGACAGCCAGGAAGTAGCGCAGATCGCGTCCGTGCAGGTCCATAACCAATGGTTATCACGACAGGTCTTGGACGCACCCCTGAACCTGGCCGCACGCTGAAGAAATGAACGAGATCTGGATTGTCACAGGCGCCAATTCCGGCTTCGGTCGGGCCATCACCGAGGCGGCCGTCGCCGCCGGGAACATTGTGGTCGCGGCCGCGCGACGACCCGAAACCCTGGACGATCTCGTCGCCGCTCACCCGGATCGGATCGAGGCGCTCAGCCTCGACGTCACCGATCAGACCGCGATCGCGACCGCTGTCGCGGACATCGCAGCCCGCTACGGCCACATCGACGTCCTGGTCAACAATGCGGGCCGCAGCCATATCGGAGCTTTCGAGGAGACCTCCGACGCGGAACTGCGGGATCTGTTCGAACTGCACGTCTTTGGTCCGGCCGCAGTCGTACGCGCCGTCCTGCCGCATATGCGCGCTCAACGATCGGGAGCGATCATCCAGGTCAGCAGCCTGCGCGGCCAGACCTCCCGGGCGGGCTTCTCCGCGTTGAGCGGCAGCAAGTTCGCCGTCGAGGGCATGTCCGAGGCGCTCGCGCGGGAGGTCCGGCCGCTCGGCATCAAGGTGATGATCGTCGAGCCGGGATCGTTCCGCACCAGCCTGCCCGGCAACACCACGGCCAGCGCCGAATTGTCCGACTACGCCGCCACGGTCGGCGGCATGCGCGCTGTCATCGCCGCAGGTGGCGGAGAACAGCCCGGCGACCCGGCCCGCGGCGCGGCCCTCATGCTCGCCGCCCTCGATGTCGATCGGCCACCACTGCGACTGGTGCTCGGCGCCGATGCCGTCGACGGCATCCTCGCCCACCTCGACCAGGTCCGCGACGATATCGAAGCATGGGAGGACGCCTCCCGGGAGACCGCGTTCCAACGCTGCCGAGTTCTGCAATTCGGATGACATGTTCAGCCGTGGACTGAAGGTTTCAGGAATCCGATAGGAAAGAGGCAACGAGATGCGTGCGGTGGGAGGGAGCCCGAGGTGCTGACCGTGAACGACGTACCGGACGCGGTAGTAGGACCGGATGAGGTCGTGGTCGAGGCCGCGGCGGCGGACATGACGTTCCTGGACACATTGCTGCGGTCCGGCGGCGTTGCGACGAAGGTCCGGTGCAACCGCGATACGTGCAGGGTGGCGCAGTAGCGGGCACCGTGACGGGCGTCAGATGTGGAGTCGATCCGAGCCAGATCGGTCGGCGTGTGGCGACGGAAACCGCGGCCAGCAGTGCCGAGGGTGGCGTGCCGACCGGCGGCTACGCGGAAACGCAGTGCATCACGGGACACTTCGTCGCAAACACGGCATCGACGCACACCTCCGACACCTCAGGATGTTCTTCTGTCCAGAATCTATGGTTCGATGGCGGCGACGTCAGTTGTCCAACTCATGGACGAACGGGTCGAACTGTTCGCGGGGCATCCGCCGGTCGCCGGGCCAGGATTCGGCGACCGCGAGGTCGTCGGGCCTCAGGTATAGCTGCGCCAGCGTCTCCCGGCCCAATTGGGCCAGCAAGATCTTCCCGCCGGCCGTGCGTTCGGCGGCGAGCACCTGACCTTGGCGATCGCCGACGCGCAGCTCCTACGGCATCCATCCGCAGCATGACGAACGCCTCGCGGCTTATCTCGCCGAGGCCCTCGGCGGACCCGCGCTCTACAGCGCCGGGTACGGCGACGAGACCTACGTGCAGCGCATTCACGCCGGAATGGGCGTACACATCGAGCTCGACGAGGTATGCCTTCGGCTGTTCGACCAGGCCCTCGCCGACATGGGGATGACCGGTGCGGCGGGCCGTCAGCTGTCACGCTACTTTCGGGATGCGACCGTGGCCATGCGTGCCTACGGTGACAGTGAAGACCTCGTCCCCGAGGGTCTGCCGTTCAACCTGGCGTAAGTGCTCGTTGCGCGTTTCGTCGACTGCCACCATACGGCGCTTCTCTCCGAGGTCAACTGTGTCTGTGCGTTCACTCGCTATGGCGTTGGCGGGTTGGCGACTCGGGACAGCAAGTCGGCGAGCGTGATTCGCTCCTCGGGGGTCAGCCCGGCGAAGATGTCCTGGGCTGCGGTATCGGCCAATTCGCGGGCTGTGTCGAAGGCCGTCCTGCCGGGCTCGGTCAAGCTCAGGTGGTATAGCCGCCGGTCGTGGGGTGACTGGGAGCGGACGATGAATCCGCGGCGGTCCAATTCGTCGACTGTGCGTACCATGCCTGCCTTGTCGCTGCCCAGGTCGGTGAGCAATTGCTTCTGTGTCGATGTGCCGTCTCGGGCGAGCAACAGCAGGACGCCGAAGTGTCGACCACTGAGGCCGAGGGACGCTAACGCCGTTGCCGCGACCGCCGCGGCTCGACGCTGCGCTTGGCGCAGCAGTAACCCCAGACGTAGCTCAACCGAACTCGCATCGCCGCTAGACATTCCGCAATCCTATGATAGATTCATTTGAATCCGATTCATTAGAATCTATATGGAGTTGTCATGACCTCACTGACCAACACTAAGCTCGCGACTTCCGCCCGGGCGATACCGGTTGTACGTCTGGCGGCGGTGCTTACCAGCGGTGTGCTCGCGGGTGCGTTCGCCTATGGGTGGTTGATTGTGTTTCCCACGTTCTTCGATGTTCCCACCGACGTCCAGCTCGAGTTCCGGGTACCGCTGATGAACCGCAACGCCCCACTCATGCCGCCGCTGATGGCAGCAGTTCTGCTCAGTTGTGCGGCCTTGGCGACGATCGGCCGGGGACGGGAGCGGCTGCTCGCAGCGGTGGCCGGTGCATCGGCGCTGGCCTGCCTGCTTGTCACGTACTTCGGCAACGTACCGCTCAATAAGAAGATCAAGACGTGGGACCCGGAAGCGCTGCCGACCAACAGCACGAGCGTGCTGCACCAGTGGAACATCTACAACGATATTCGCTCGATCGCCGCGCTCGCCCCATTCCTGTTGGTCGTAACCGTCCTGCTCCCCGCGATCACGCAGTCCGCTTCCGCCGAGAAGAGCTGAGCGAGCGAAGAAGTCGCGAAGACCACCCCGCGCGAGGTGGCAGTGAGCGGCCAGCGCGGCTAGATCGAGTCGTTCTGCGGCAACTGCCACCTCGCCATCTGGGCTCGGAACGTCGGGCACGTCACGATGTCCTGCTTGCTGCACTGGACGGCGTCGCTGGGCCGTCGGAATCGAATCCCTAACTGCGCCAGCACCTCTTCCGGTGCGGTGCGCGCCCAAGTGGAGATCCCGGCCACCGACGGCATTCCGGCGGCGGCCAGGATCGCGATGGCCAACCGACTCCACAACGGGTAGCGCACCCCGCGACGGGCACGCGGATCGGGCACCGACCGCAGCACTTCCAGCAAATCGGCAGGGACCGAGTCGACAGCGGCATCGACACGCCGACTCAACACCTCCACCGCTGACGGAACAGGCAATACTGGTGCAGCATTCCAAACGGCGTGTCACCCAAACTATTTCAGCAGCTCACAGCGCTACAACCGACAACGCCGTAGCCCTGGGTCAGGAAACTCAGCACCTGCTGTGGCCGGTCCTCGATGAGGCGACCACCCGGTATTGGAGTCCGGGGTCGATTCGATTCAGATTCAGTTGATGCTGCAGGCCATCAGTTTGGTCGGCAGAAAATGATCGGCCGGGACGACGTTCGGGCTGATAGCCTCCGGGAGACCGTGACATCACGCGAGGAGGTGAGACCCATGAACGCTGTATCGATGTGGGTGCTCCCCCTCGTGTCCACGGTTGGGCGATCGACGTAGGTGTCGGCGGGAGTGCCTGAGCAACAAAGCAATCCCGAAAGGCAACAACCTATGAATTCTGTGAACTTCACTTCGGGTATGGGGCAAGCCCTCCGCCGATCGTCAGCGACTCCGGCCCGAACCCGCCCCGCCCTCGGGCGCGAACGGATCGTCGGGGAAGGAGTCGGGATCGGTGTCGGTGAATCCGGCGGCGGTGATGATGGCGTCGCGGGTGGTGACCTCGGTGGCGGCCGATACAAGACCCTCGGGTTGGTGCAGCTGGTCAGGACAGCGGTGGCCTGCACGTCATCGAGGGAGGTGACCGTCACCCCTCACGTGTTGACCCGGTCAACATCTCCCGCCGGGGGATCACACTCGCCCACAAGCACTTTCGATACTCATCCGATGCCCGGCCCCGTTGACCGGATGCCCGTTCGGCCAATCGGGCGCCAGCAGGTATGCGGTGGTCGCCAACCGAACGGTCACCACCGAGGCATGAAGTCGTCGGGCAGGGTCAGCAGCGACGGTGACGATCGAGGTGTCGAAACGCGCGTCTGTGGCTCACCCGTCACCTTCGAAAATCATGCTCGGTTTCGCGCGATCGATCAGCGTGCACATCCCGCTCGGTGTCACCATCATCATGCTTGCCACCGCTGCACCACGATCAAGCCGAGGATGCCGAGGTAGGCCAGAATCGGCCACCAGGGGCCGCGACCGGGCCACCACGCCAGCACGGCTGCGACGACCGAGACCATGACCGAGATTCCGGCGAAGGTCGCGTTCTCCCGATGGGTGTGCAGCGAGGCGTAGGTGCCGGAGAGGAACTGACCGGCGAAGACGGCCTGGTTGAACAACATGATCGCGGCGAACGTGCTCATTATTCGGAACGCCCAGCGCGGCCAGCTCGGCGCGGGCGCGCGTTCGGTGGCGGTGTCCGTTGCTGCAGGTGTTGTCACTGGCGAGCCTCAATCCACTAGATAGATTCAATTGAATCGGATTCATTTGAATCTAACATAGAATGGGAGGGTGGTGAAGCCGCTCGGGGTCAATCTCAAACTCGGTCTATTGCTGCGCCAGTCGCACCAACGTGCCGCTGGATCGCTCAATGACGCCCTATCCGCACTCGGCCTGACCGGCCGGCATTTCGGCGTGATGATGCTGCTGCGCCGCGACGGCGTCTCGACTCAGCGTGACTTGATCCGACAGACCGGCAGCGACAAGGCGGGCATGGTCCGCACTGTCGAAGATCTCGAAACACTCGGCTACCTGAGCCGAGCCCAATCGGCCACCGACAAGCGCGTCGCCCACCTCACCCTGACCGATGCAGGAAACCGGGCGTTCGATACGGCCCAACGCCTCGCCGCGAGCGCTTCTGAAGAACTGTTCGGAGCATTCACCCGAGCCGAACTGGAGACCCTTGAAGCGCTCCTGACCAAGCTTGTCTCACCCGGCAACCGGTCTCCCCCACCCTGATGAGCCACCTCGTCGCCCACGGCCACGAACGCCACAGCCCACAATCCGAACAACTCCTGCGCTACCGCAACGGCAAACCCATCACCAGACGGCGCTACGACCACCTCTGGCACCGCATCAGCCAAGAACTCCCCTGGGTGGCCACTCAGGGCGTCACCACGCATTGGCTCCGCCACACAACCTTGACTTGGGTCGAGCGCACCTTCAGCTACGCCGTAGCCCGCGAATACGCCGGGCACTCAGGCAAGACCGGCGGCACCACCGCCACGTACGTCAAAGCCAATATTCCCAGTGTCGCGAGGGCGTTCTGGGTGGCTTCGGGGATCGTCGATTCCTCCGGCAGCCAGGAGGAGAACGTTTTGCCGGTGGGGAAATTCGCGGTCTTGCGGCGCATACGCCGGGTCGCGGAATCGCGACCGGAGACCTCTTCTGACAGCAGCACCCGCAGCACTTCGGCGGGGTCCCAGCGTTGGGCTCGGGCGGTGGCGATCACGTGGGCGCGGCTTTGCGCAGATAGGGCAGAGAACCTGGCCAGATGATCGAGGATCGAGGCCAGGTCACCGTCATCGAAGCGGCCCGCGACCGCGGCGACACCGAGCGCTTCCTCGACCGCGTCCGTACCGGTGAGCGCCGCGAGCTCGAGGGCGCGGGTCATCTTCGCTCGAATCCGGGCGACTCCGGCCGCGGAGGCTTCGGTCAGCCAGCGGCGAGCACCCTCACCGAGATCGAGGAACGCGATCTCCTCGACGGTCCGCGGGCGAAGTTTGCGCACCCGCGGCAGATCCCCGCCCTCGTGATGCGGGTAGTGCTCGTCGAGGATCCGCGGATTACCCGGCGTCGAGAGCCGATGACGGGCGATCTCGGCCGGCCCCAACGGATTCCGGCCGGTGATCACCAACTCCTCACCGGAGACACGGCACCACACCTTCTGTCCTTGATGCCCGTCCGGGGTCGAATACCGCACCGATCCCCACCGGATCGTCTGATCGTCACCGACGAGCCGTTCCTCACCGAGGGCCATCGCATGCGGTTCGGCGGGCAGCACATGCAGATGCTCCCGCTCGATCCCGAGGCGCACGATCGGCGCAACGCCGGTCTCGCGATGCGGGCGGGCGTTGACCCGCTCGCACCACGACCAGCACGCATCGGCCAGCTCGGCGAACGAGGAATACTCCGGCAGCAGATTCGCCGTCGTCGGCACCAGATCCGCCTTGGCGATCTTCACCGTGTGTTCCGCGCCGCCTTTGGACTCCGGGTCGAACGGCTCACACGTTTCCACCTTGCAGCCGTAATGCCTTCCGGCAGCAATGATTTCCGGATGCCGCACCGGCAACCCAGCGATCCGGTCCACCGTCACCGTTTTCGCGTTGTCGGTCAGCAAATACGTTGGCGCACCACCGATCCGGCGCAACGTCACATCGATCCCGAGCACCAGCGAGCCCAGGGTTTGATCCCACGACGGGATCACGACCCGGAACCGCGACCACGACAGCCACGCGCAGAACAACTGGGTCCGCCGACCATTCACCCGCGGGCCTTCGCCCCAGTCGAATTGCAACCACATCCCCGGCTCGGGCAGCCACGGCCGGTATTTGCGTCGGTGACCAGCCTTGAAGGCCACTTTCGCCTCCGCGACCGCGCGTCGGGTCGAGCGGTCGGTGCCACCGAACCCCATCGCCTGCAACCGCTGATGCACTACATCCGCTCGGATCTTGCCGCCGGACTTGTCGACCCACTCCTCGGGTTGAGTCCAGCAAGATGGTGTACCAGCGGCGTGCTCAGTGCGCCACTACCGAGAGAACTCCTCAGGCTCGAGCGAGGGGTTTCGTTCCAAGAAGGTAATACGGTGCAGCATGAGGCCTCCTTCCATCATGCGGGTATGGCGCCCGCTGGTTGAGTCACTGCGGTTGCGCAGTGACGACTCCGAAGCCGGCGATGAATTCCGGGATCGGCCGGTAGTAGCGGAAGCTCATTTCATAGCGTCCCGCTGCCGCGAGCGCTGCGAAGGCGGCGAGCCAGGTGCGGACCTCGTGCGCCGAATTGCCGGCGTCGTCGGCCATGCGGTCGGGCTCCATCGCATCCCAGGCGCTGAGTTCGCCGGATGCACAGAGGTCGAGGAATCGGTTGTCCCACTCCGGATTCAGGTCCCGGATATCAGCCTCACCCCGGGCGAACAGCCGCGCCGCCTCGATGACCCGGCGCTGCCGCGCATCCCGGGCGGCGGCGGTCGGGTTCCGGCCCGCCAGCAGCATGTCACGTTGCTGCGGCGTCGCGGTGGCCCACTGCGGCACCGGCGGATCGTGTGACAAACCGCCCGAACCCACCAGCAGGACCCGCTCCGAGCGGCCGGCTACCCACTCGCCGATCGCCGCGCCCATCAACCGAATTCGGCGCATCGAGGTAAACGGCTGCGCGACCCCGTTGACGAAGATGGGGATGACCGGATGAGTGTCGATGCCACCGAGTAACACCTCGAGAGGCTGTACGGCACCGTGATCGATCTCCATGCGTCGGGAGATCGCCATGTCGATGTCGCTGTTCAGGACATGCTGCGCCAGCTCCGCGGCGAGGTCGCCGGGCACCTGGAGCGGACCTGCCTGGGAGCCGTAATCGCCGACGGCCTCGGCGGCGTATCCGACGCAGAACGGGGGCATCAGCTCGTAGAAGAACCCGTTGTAGTGGTCCGGAGCGAACGAAATGATCAGCTGAGGATCGTAATCGCCGACGAAGGCACGAGCCCGCGCGAACGCCCCGTCCACCTCCTCCCGCACCTCGGCAGGCGGGTCCGCGTACTCCAGCAGCGGACTGTGGGACATGCAGACAAGGGCGACGGAAATCTCAAACTCCCTGTTCGACAACGGATTCAACCGACGAACCAGACGATCGATTCTCGGCGGCCGAGATGTCCGCCGAATCCACGACACCCGCGTCGATCGGGGCAGCCGCGACATACGACATGGCCTCGAGTACCGCGGCGAGCGCGGCCGGGGTTTGCTGCGCGAGGCAAGCGGCGGCGACGAAACGGTCGGGACGCAGGAAGAGCACCCCGACGGGGCGGTCATCGAACCAGCGTTTGATGGCGCCATCCGCGTCGCCCACGACCGTGACCGGCGTCGGCGAATCCGCATAGGCGCCTTCCGCCCAGGCGCGCTGGCTCTCCGGCACGAAACACACCAGTCGCGCACCGAGTCGTCGGACCCGTTCGAGATCCTGCGCGCCGAGCAGGCGAGCCGGACTATTGCCCCACGCGGCGATGGTCCACCAGTTGCCGATGACATCGTCGAGCAGTTGCCCTCTGGCTCCAGCGGTATTGACCCGCGGCTGAATGAACTGCGCGCCGACCGGCGATTCATCGTTCGGCGCGTCGACTGAGGGCAGCAGGTCGCCCGCGAGCCGTGCTTCGGCTCGCCCGGCGGCGAGATCGCTCGGATCCACAACAACACCGCGGTCGTAGCGCGGCATAGGTTTGAAACGCATGTCTGTGAAGTAGGACTTCGCCGAGGGCACCAGGTTCAACACCGCGGCGGCGGCATCGCGGACGACCGCGATTACCTTGTCCGACTTCATAATCGAACCCGCGGTCATATTGAGGTCGATGAGCGCGCGGGCGTGATGGCGCCGCTCGATGTCATAGGTGTCGAGCAGATCGTCTCCGGCCAGTCCGCGCAGCACCGACGACAGCTTCCACGCCAGATTGGTGGCGTCCCGTATCCCGGAGTTCCAGCCTTGTCCGAGCCACACCGGCATCAGGTGGGCCGCATCGCCGGCGATGAGCACGCGGCCTTTGCGGAAGCGCGACGCGATGCGCCCGTGGTGGGTGAACACCCGCTGCCCGATGATGTCCAGCGCGGTGGGGTCCGGCACATGCCGGGCCAGCAGCTTGTGCATGAACTCCGGCTTCTCCACCAACTCGGTGGGCTCGTCGTCGAAGAGCATGAACTCCCAGCGCCGGATGGCATGGGGTAGCCCGATCGACACGTAGGGCCGACGAGGGTCGGCGCCGAGGTAGACATTGGGTGTGCCCAGAGGGTCGTTGTCGACATCGATCACCAGCCACCGGGTGGACGGCGACTTGCCCTCGAAGTCGACACCCATCCAATCGCGAGTGCGCGAGCGTCCACCCTCGCAGCCGACCACGAAGCGGGCCTTCAGCTCGCGCGTTCGCTCAGTGCCGTCGGGACCGGGACAGCACACGGTCGCGACGACATGGTCGGCGGCCTCGGCGAGGTCGGTCATTTCGTGCTGGAACAGCACGTCCACCGACTCGTAGCGGTTCAGGCCCGCCAGGAGTTCCCGGTCGACCAGCTGCTGGACGAAGCCGCTCTTGCGCGGCCAGCCGAATTCCTCGACGACCGGGTCGTTGGTGACCAGTACCTGCCCCTTGCCGTTGACCAGCCGCATGATGTGATGCGGGACGGTGTGCTGTCCGATCTCCTGGACCAGGCCCATCGTTTGAATGGTCCGGAACGACTCGTCGTCGAGGCCGACCCCGCGCGGATAGTCGATCAGTTCGGCCCGTGACTCGAGCAAAGTCACGCGGTGCCCGTAGGCACCGAGCAGGTTGGCCAGGGTAAGCCCGACCGGTCCGGCTCCCACGAGCAGGACGTCGGTGTCCAGAGATTTGTTCATCGTCGGTCTCTTTCGTCCGGGGCGGTCAGCCGTTGAGCAGGAAGTCGAGGTGGATGCGGTTGAATTCCTCGGTCTGCTCGTATTGCGGCCAATGTCCGGCGTTTTCGATGACGGCCAGGCGACCCTTGGGAATGAGTTCGGCGATCCGGCGGCCCTCGTCGACCGGGCCGGACGGGTCTTTTGTGGTCCAGATGACCAGGGCCTCGGCCTGGATCGAGCGGAGGTCGTCGTCGCTGATCATGTTTCGCTTGCGGGTCTCGAGGTCTTGAAGAGCCATATTCGAGCGGCAGGCCTGTTTCCAGTCGGCCTGCTGAAAGATCGCCTGCCGGGTGCGAATCAGGTCGTCGGTGACCATGTCCGGGTCGGCCATCAACCACTCCAGTCGCGCGCGAACCCGCTCCCACGAAGGATCTTCGGCTGCCTCCATCGACAGGGTGTATAGCCGTTCCATCACCGCGGGATTGGCCATCGTGCCGCCCATAGTGTTGAGGACGATGCGCTCGACACGGTCGGGGTGCGCCTGCGCCATTCGCGCGGTCACCCATCCGCCCAGCGACTCCCCCGAGAAGTAGCCGCGTTCAACGCCCAAAGTGTCCAGCACATATCGGATTTGGTCCAAGTAGTGCGGAATCTCGAGGGGATGGCCGGGCTTGCTGGAGTACCCGTGCCCGATGAAGTCAATGGCATAGGTGTCGAAGTGCTCGCTGTGCGCTGCGAGGTTGCGCACGTACGCCTCGGCATGCCCGGTGATGCCGTGCAACAGCAACAGCAACGGCTTCGAGCTGTCTCCCGTATGCAGGTAGCGGGTGCGGTACGGACCGGCCTGAAGAAACCCCTGACTGAACTGCACCTCCCGCAGGTCGGACCAGACGCTCGCGTATTCCCGTGTCGACATCGCGTGCACCTTTCAGATCGAGTCGCTTCTTGTGTTGTCTAACAATTGGATTCGGATGTCTGCGATCGCTACCGCTGCTCTCGATCCAGAATTGGCTACGCTGCACCGCCGACTCCGAGGACTAACTCAGTTGCGGCGCTGGGCTTTCCAGTCGTGTCGACGGGCTTCGCGGATCGCCGGCGCGTCCGTGCCCGGGACGACGGTGTTGCGAATCGTGCCGAGTGTCGCGACGGTCATCTCGACCACGTCCCCGGGCTGGAGCGGCTCCGGCGTGCGCTCACCGGAACGACCCCACAACTCGCCGAGACATCCGCCATTGCCCAGCGTTCCGGATCCGAGGACGTCTCCCGCCCTGACCCACGTCCCGCGTGACGCTTGGGCCACAAGCTCGCCGAACGACCAGCTCATGTTGCGCAGGTTGTCCCGGCCGATGACTGTGCCGTTCACCGACACAGTCCCGTCGATGTCCAAGAGGCCGTCGGCGGTCAGAAATGGATCGAGTTCATCGGCTGTGACGAGGAACGGGCCGAGCGTGCTAGCGAAATCCTTGCCCTTGGCCGGGCCGAGGCCGACCTTCATCTCCCCGGCTTGGAGGTCTCGGGCCGACCAGTCGTTGAAGATTGTGTAGCCGAAGATGTAGTCCCGAGCCTGCGCCGGTGCGACGGACGATCCGTCCCGCGACACGATGGCTGCGACCTCGAGTTCGTAGTCCAGCACCTGGCATCCCGGTGGCACGGCTACGTCGTCATGGGCACCGATCATCGCGTAGGGATTGCCGAAGTAGAAGACTGGCCTCTTGTACCACTCGGGTTCTACTTCGGCCGCAGCCGTCACCGACCGAGCGACCCCGTCCACGTGCTCTTCGAAAGCTGCAAAGTCACGGACGGTGGGGGGCTCTATCGGCGGGAGCAGCCGCACCGCAGCGAGATCGACGGGACGTCTACCGAGTGCGGCGGCACCGGCTTCGAAGGCCACCGGAAGTCCGGCGCGAACAAGCTCGAGGATCGTGGTCTGCCGGTCGAACGCGTGCAGGCCGTCGTCGCTGGCGACGCCGGTCGTGACCTGACCGTCCTGAACCCACGTGGCGAAACGCATGGGTGAAGCTCCTATCGTGTTGGTACGTCGGCTCAGATCGCCGGTCGAGTCACTTGATCGCGACGGGGTTGACCGGCGCACCGACGGCGCCCGTCACCGGAATGGGCGCGGCAGTCAAGAAGAAGTCGAAGATCCCGTCGGAGGCGCAGTCTGCGGCAAGCTTGTCGAGATCCCACATCTCCCCGATGAAAAGCCCCATGTGCGGGATCACGACCTGGTGCAGCGGTTGGAAGGCGTTCTCGAATTCGTTGGGGCGAACTTCGAAGCCCCACGTATCGGTGGCGATCGCGGCGATCTCCCGGTCGTGCAGCCAATCCGCGGTCGTGAAGGACAACCCGGGGGCGTCACCGCCGGCGTAGCTGCCCCATCCGTCGCGACGGACCCGGGACAGCTGCCCGGTGCGGACGAGCATGATGTCGCCACGCCCGACGACGGACGATTCCCCCTGCGCAGAGATGGTGTTCTCCAGGTCCTCGACGGTGATCGCGTAGCCGTCGGGCAGCTCCCCGTCTTCCCTGAGCGCGCGACCCACGTCGAGCAGCACGCCGCGCCCCGCGATGCGGTCGGCCACGGTCTCGATGCCCGTCAGAAGATCGCCCTCGCTGGTGACGACCTTGGACGCGGGACGTCCGTTGTAGGCGACACCGTGGTCGAAGATGTGGCCCAGCCCGTCCCACTGGGTGGAGGCTTGCAGCGGCATCACCACGTAGTCATCGGCACCGCCGAAGCCGTGCGGCATCTCGGGCGCACCGAACTCGGCATCGAGGCCGCTGACCAGCATGGTGTGCACCGGGTTGTTGCGCCGTCGCCAGCCGCGCTGCGGGCCGTTGCCGTCGAAGCTCTGGGCGAGCGAGAAGACTGCTCCCCGCCGGATTCGAGAGGCGCCCTCGACCCGCTTCGCGTCATCGAGGAAGTTCATGGTGCCCAGCACGTCGTCGTCGCCCCACCGTCCCCAGTTCGAGCAGCGCGATGCGGCTTCGGCGATAGCGTCCTCGGCGGCGGGACTGTAGAGCGGGCTGGTCGTGTCGACATTGCGGTTTGTGGCAACGCCGTTGGTGTCGGGCATGTGGGATCCTCACCGGATTGATGGGCGGACGATGCAATCGGCTGGCTCGAGTACTAACCAGTCTGTTGCGGGACCATGGCCGCGAAGGTGTCGGTGACCCAGTCAGCGATGTAGGCGCCGACGTAAGGGAGGTGATCGATCCCGATGTGCTCGGCACCGCCCTCCTGCCGGGTGAAGATGCGCAGATCCCGAGAGGGTGCGTTCACCGCCTGCTCATAGGACCGGTGCGCATACTCCAAAGGAATCTGCCGATCGTTCTCGCCGTGCACGATCAGGAACGGCACCGTGATCTTTTCGACGACGCCATCGAGGTGGATGGAGTCGGCGAACTCGATGAACTCGTCGAGATCGTCATAGCCCCAGACCCATTTGACATGGTCCCAGTAGTGCGGCACCGGGTTCTCGCCCTCGCGGTCGAGCCGACGCCGCTGCACGGCACCCCAGTTGTGGTTGGCTCCCCACGCGACGCACAGGGCGAAGCGCTTCTCGAAGGCCGCCACCCGGGGCGCGTAATAGCCGCCCAACGACCAGCCCACGACCCCCATCCGGGCTGCGTCGACATCATTTCTGGCCGCCAGCCAGTCGACGACCCAGCTGGCCCAGGTCTCGGACTCGCGGCGTGCGATCAGACCTTGTAGTCGAAGCGCTTCCCCGGTGCCGGGTTGGTCGAGCATGAGACACGAAATGCCCCGAGCCGCCAGCTCTGCCCAGAATCCCGAGACGTACATGTGCTCCTTGGTCGAGTCCAGGCCGTTGATGAGCATGATGACCGGGGCCGGCCCCTCCGAGGTCGCCGGCGCCGCTGAGAAGTAGGCGGGCAGCGTCGTGTCCTCGAACGGGATGGCGACCCGGGTGATGCTGTGGTCTCGGAGATCGAAACCCTTCTGTGCCAGCTCGAGCACCCGGCGGTAGGTGGGCACGCGGTCCGGGTGACCCGCCGAGAGCATCCGCTCGGCGGTGCACAGATAGTTCGCGGCACGGGCGTACATCCCGCCGGCGGTCCGGTCGTGGCCCGCTTTCTCTTCGGCCCGGGCCGACTCGACCAGCGCATCCGTGAGATCGGTCCAGACACGCAGGAACTCGTCCGTGCCGGCATCACTACCGGCTTTCGCCGCCTCGAGCAACGGGCGGCAGGCGCGGTCGACCTCGTCGATCTGGCCGCCGGAGTTCAAAGCGCCCACCACGGACAGGTTCCAGACGTAGTTGCCCGGGAAGTATTCGAACATGACTCTACTTTCTGCTGCGTGCAATCTCCGGTGTGATGGGTGGGCGCTCAGGCGCCGGGCATCGTGGCCATGAGTTCGGCGGTGCTCATCAGTGCCCGGTTCAGAGCGCCCGAATCCGCCAGTACCGTCTGCCCGGTCATGACCCTGTTGTGTCGTGACGCCAGGAATGCGTAGAGCGGGCCGTACTCCTCTGGAGAGGGCATGTGCTGAAGCGGAGCGAGCCACTCGAATTGCTGCCGGAAGGCGTCCGCCGGGATGTCGGACTGTAGGGAGTCCTGTAGACCGAGGGCGGCAGGGCCCCGCAATTGGCTGTTCGCGATGCCGCTGGGCGCGACCGCGTTGACGCGAACCCGGGGTGCGAATTCGAAGGACAGCTGATTGACCAGGGCGCGGATGGCCCCCTTGCTGGCGGTGTAGGCCACTCCTCCCCCGTCAGCGGCGAACGCCGCCTGCGAACAGGTCAGCACGACAGCACCCTGCTCGGCGTCGAGCAGGTCGAAAAAGATCCGTGCGGTAAGGGCGTAGCCCTTGACGTTGACGGCGAAGATTTCGTCCAGGAGGGTGTCGAGACGTTCCACCGGGATGTCGGCCAACCGCACGTTGCCGTCGTAGATGCCTTGGGCTCCCACGATGGCCGTCAGCCGGCCGAAGCGCCCGACGACCTCGTCGCGGCAACGCGTCAGGTCAGCAATGCTGCGGACGTCGCCGTGTACCACCAGTACGTCGTCGCCGAATTCGTCCCGGAGCTTCGAGACCTTTGATTCGTCGTACTCGAACAGTGCCAGCGTCGCGCCCTCGTCCCGAAAGTACCGGGCGATGCCGAGTCCGAGGCCGGAGCCGGAGCCGGTGATGAGAACGACGTGGTCATCGAGCAGTTGCATTCTTTGTAGTCCTTCATGGGATGTGGTTTGCGCTGGGGCTGCAGACACCGATCAACGGGCGGCTGAGCGTGCCAGATCGGGGTTTGACGCATGCGCGAGATCGAGGGCGTCGTCCCAGGTGCCGCCCCTCGCGAGAAGCTTGCGATAGCCGCGCAGCGACCGTGACAGCCCGCTGGCGAAGACAGCGTGGAATTCACCGTCCCGGCCGAACAGGACCAGGAATTCATCAGTGCTCAGCGATCCCTCCGCGACGAAGGTCTCGTCACCGGGGGCCCGCCGCCCGTAGCTATGGAACCGGCGTCCGAACTGATCGCTCCAGAAGTAGGGCACGCCGCCGAAGGACTCTTCGGTGCCGCGGGCGATGTTGAGCCCGACGTGCCTGCCCTTCTCGACTGCGTGTGTCCAGTGCTCGATGCGCAACGGCTCGCGGAACATGGGGTGAGCGGAGCGGGCGACGTCACCGGCCGCCCACACTCCGGGCACGTTGGTTCGACCTGCCGCGTCGGTGAGGACGCCTCTGTCCAGCGCGACACCCGAGTCGAGAAGCCAATCCACTTCGGGGTCGACCCCGATGCCAACGACTACGTAGGGCGTCTGATGGGTCGAGCCGTCCACCAGATGAAGTGTGTAGGCGCCCAGTCCACCCGTCACGGACGTGACAGCACTCGAAATCTTCAATTGCACACCGTGCTTGGAGTGCAGGTCGGAGATCACCTGGCCGAGCTCGGGCCCGACGATACCGTCCATGGGGCGCTCGGTGTCGTGCACAACCGTGATGGACACGCCGTGGGCACTGAGTCCGGCTGCGATCTCGAGCCCGATGAGCCCCGCGCCGACGACAGTCACGTCTCCGTGGCGGGCAGCGGCCCGTCGCAGGGCCCGGAGATCCTCCGGTGTGCGGAGCACCGGAAGCGCTTCACCTTCGACCGTCGTAAGCACCCGCGCGCGACCACCACACGCCAGAACCACGGCGTCCCATGGCAGCGTCTCACCGTAACTGGTGATAACGAACTTGCGATCGATGTCGAGACCGACTGCTTGGTGCCCAAGCAGAAGAGTGATCCGGTTCTGCCTGAGTCGCTCTGCTGAGCGAATCTCGAGGAGCTCCGGCTCGCCCTGCCCGAGCAGCAGACCCTTCGATAGCGTCGGACGGTCGTAGGGATGGTGCAGCTCTGAGCCCAGGACCGTGATCGGACCTTCGAACCCGCCTTCACGCAGTCCGTCTGCGGCCGCCAAGCCTGCCGCTGACGCTCCGACCACGACGACGTTGTCGGTCCCCTTCAGCCCGGCCGTCACGTCGGACCGGAACCTTGGAAAATGGCTTGGGCCGGGCACGCCCGTACTGCTTCCTCGAGATCTTCGACGTCATCGGGATCAACCTCGCGACGCAGCAGGACTGCCGACTTCGCGTCCGGCGGAAGATCGAAGACATCGGGCAAGATGCTCACGCAGATCCCGTAGGAACGACACCGGACTCCGTCCAGCCCGACGACGGTTTCGTCACTCATCGAAGCCATCCTTTCCTCACAGAAATAGTCCGAGGTTGGGAGTGGCGATCGCCACTTCGGTCAAGAGGATCTCCCTGGACAGGAGTCGTGGCCCGTCAGCCGTGATGCGAAGCTCGTCATTGCGCCGGTAGGGGATGAGGTCGAAGTGCGGATCGATCCCACGCTGTCGATAGAGAAGCACGGCGCTCGAGACTGCAATGACATCGTCTCGGTCCGTCTGTCGGGCCAAGACGGACCCGACCAGACGCATGGTGCGAGAGGGCGGAATCTCCGAGTAAGCCTTGGCAGTGCTCAGACGGTCGATGCGTAGACGTACGTGGGCCAGGGTGTCGCGGACCCGGAACGCGGCGCGATTGACCTCGTCGGATCGCTGCTCGGTCGCCTGCCTGATCGGGATCACGTACAGCAGTTCGGGATCCAGGAGTTGATACCAGTCTTCTTCGCGAGCTTCATCCAGCAACTTCGATTCGAGAGCCAGGAACTGGGTCGCGATGTTCTGCAGTTCGGTATCCGCCAAGGGGCCCTGGTGCACAGCTGCTGGCGTGTGCTCGGTCTTGTCGGTGGTGGTCATCATGAACGGCGCCCCTCGGTCGTCGTGGATGATGCGTCGCCACGCATGACGGCAAGCCAGTGCCGGTAGAAATTCAACTGATTGAATTCCCCAAAGCCGGTGGGACGCTTGATGCCTGGACCGTGATAATCAGGGTCTGGCGTGACGTCGACCGTGGTTCGACCGGCCTGCTCGAAGTTGAAGCTCAAATTCTCGCGTTGCATCCACGCGCTCTTCGCCGCGCGAGCGGCGCCCTCCCAGGCGACGGTGTCGTCCGCTTCGAAATTACCGGCGGATCCGAAGGTCAACTGGCCCGTGACATAGGAATCGAGTTTTTCCTGATCACTTTGGCACTCGTAGACGAACTGCCAATTCCACAACTCCATCTTTCCCGGCGCGATCGGCTGCCATATCCGGAAAGAGGTGACGACCGCCGGAGGGCCGCCCGGAAGCGTAGGGGAGCCGACGCGGAGGTAACTGAAGTTCGGGAAGATGGTGCCAATTGTCGGAGGGTTGGTCTCGAGGACGTACCGCTGAGCGTCGTCGAGGACCGAGAGGTCGAACTGAGCGACGGTCTCTGGTGAATAGCCCCACAGGGGCAGGCCGACCTTCGCCCATCCCATGCCGAGCGTCGCGTGGCCGTTGCCGAGTTCGTAGGCGTGCATCATCTCGGCGTTGTCCCCCAGCCCCTGGATCATCTGTATCTCTTCGTTACTCCAGTGCAAACTGTCGGCATGGTAGGCATCACCGGAGAAGTTCTCGGCGCCGGCTTTCCAGTCCGCATTGATCTGATACCGCTCGGGCGGGCCCGCCACCTTCATACCGCCGGGTGCCAAGTTCACCAGGATGTCGAGCATCCAGCCTCCCCCGCCCAGATACTCGTCGAGCGACGGACCTTCCTGCGCCAGCGACGCGAAGATGAAGCCGGACCGGACGTCGACCCGTGGGGCCCTCTTCAGACCCCATTCCTTCGGGTCCAGCCGCGTTCCGTACGCCTCGCGCATGTGTGGCGTGCCGACCAAGTCGCCGTTGTTGGAGTAGGTCCAACCGTGGAACGGGCATTTGAAGAAACGTGAATTCCCGGTGTCGGTCTGGCACACCTGGGTGCCACGGTGGCGGCAGTAGTTGGACAACACGTTGATGCCACCCGTCCCATCGCGCGTGACGATCACCGGATCGAGGCCTATGCGGCGCTGGACGAAGTCACCAGCCTTCGGGATTTCGCTCTCGTGCGCGACGAAGACCCAGCAGGTGCCGAAGACCTGGTCCAATTCAGCGCGGAAGATCGCCTCGTTGTTCCAGATCTCGGCCGGTACCCGATTCTTCTCGAGCTCCGTCTCGACACGGTCGAGGATCGGCGTGACTTCCGAGGCGAGGGTAGGTGTGATGACAGTCATGTAACTCCTTGCAAAGCACCGCGCGGACCGGTATGACGCCATTGACAGTTGGCCCATCGTATGACCGCGATCACAGTGGTTGGCCCATCGTATGACCGCGATCGCAGTGTCGGAAGGCGTAACTTTCGATGCCTGACAATTGATGGCATCGATGGAAGACCACACTCGAGCCAGCGCCAAGAGAGCCCCGGATCCACACGCGGTATCGATGTCGTCGATGGTCGAGCATTCACGGGAATTGTTTGTCGCGAATCGCGGGTCGTCTTAACGTGACGTTGGCGCAGCGGGTCTCCCGCATATCCGTGTTCGCGGCACGCCGCCGCGACCCCGATGAGGTGGTTCCAATGAATCGATTCGAACGCATCAGTCATGCCGGTGGCAGACACGTTGCACGCTCGGCGCACCTCCGGGTGCGCACGCTCAACCTCAGGGCGTCCGCCTCATGACGCTATTACTCGACGACCAGGCCGTCCGAGATTCATTCGGCTGGGCACGGGCAATCGATGCGCTCCGTGCTGCGTACGCCGGCGATGTCGCAGACTCCCGCTACCCCGAACGGTCGATGGCTCGCGGTGACGGCAGCTGGCTCCGGACGCTCACCGGGGTATCGGCCGACAACGGTCTCATGGGCGCCAAACTCATTGCGGCGTCCATGAAGACCCGTCAGGTGTCCTACCTGATCCCCTTGTTCGACGAGCACACCGCTGAGCTCGTGGCTCTGATAGACGGTCAGTCGATCACCGGATTCCGCACCGCCGCGACCTCGGCGGTCGCCGCTGACCTCCTGGCGAGCCCCGGCGACCTCGACGTTGCCGTAATCGGCTCTGGCTTCGAGGCCAAGAAGCACCTTCGCGCCATAAGGGCAGCACGCGCCCTGTCCTCGGTCAGCGTCTGGAGCCCCCGTGCGGAGAGCCGGTCTCGGTTCGTCGCGGATCTGGATGATCTGGAACTGCCCCTGAGCGCTGCCCAAGATGCCGAGAGTGCAGTCGGCGCAGCCAATCTGGTGATCTGTGCGGCCCGTTCGCGCGACGAATCACCCACCGTCCGTGGTGCGTGGCTCCGGCCCGGAACCACCGTTATATCCGTCGGATCGACCCTCCCCGAACAACACGAGGTCGACGTCGAGCTACTGGATCGCGCTGAGCTCATCGTCGCTGACATGGTCGATGAGGTTCTGCACGACACCGGGGATGCATTGGCAGCCAAAGCAGCCGGCGTCGATCTCGGGTCGAAGACCATCTCACTGGCAGACCTCGTGGCGGGCCGGCATCCGGGCCGCACGAGTAGCGACCAAATCCTGGTGTACAAGTCGGTGGGCTCAGCCGTGCAGGACATCGCCGTCGCAGCCATGTGTCTGGCCGAGGCCCGGCGCCTTGGACTCGGCGTCCCGCTCCCCATCTCGATCCCCCCCGTCCAAAAATAGAGGCGCAGCAATGACTTCTCAGATGACCACACAGAGGTCCGGCCTCGGTCTCGCCGACCCATCGCTGTTCAGGTCGTCCTCCTACGTCGACGGGCAGTGGCTCACCCGCGACGGCGGCGAACGCCTCGTCGTGCACAATCCGTCCACCGGCGAACCGATCGCCGATCTGCCGTCGGCCGGCGCGGACGAGACCCAGCTCGCCGTCGAGGCTGCCCAGCGCGCGTTGCCCGCCTGGCGCGGACTCTCCGGCAAAGAGCGTTCAAAGGTCATGCGTCGATGGTTCGAGCTGGTCCGGGACAACACCGAGGACCTGGCGCGGCTCATCGTTCTCGAAGAGGGCAAGCCCCTGGCCGAGGCCGTCGGCGAGATCAACTACGCGGCGTCCTTCATCGAGTGGTTCGGCGAGGAGGCCAAACGCGTGCGCGGCGATATCTTTCCCGCTCCCGAGTCGTCTCGACGAGTCGTGGTGCTCAGGGAGGCGATTGGCGTGTGCGCTGCCATCACACCGTGGAACTTCCCAGCCGCCATGATCACTCGCAAGGCTGCCCCCGGACTCGCCGCCGGGTGCACGATGGTGGTCAAGCCCGCCGAGCAGACGCCGCTGACGGCACTGGCCCTCGCCGAGCTCGCTGAACGAGCCGGCGTGCCGGCTGGAGTGCTCAGCATCGTGGTCGGCGATGCCCGCGAAATCGGTCCGGTGCTGACTGGCAGCCCCATCGTCCGCAAGGTCAGTTTCACGGGGTCGACCGAGGTTGGTCGGCTCCTGCTCGCTCAATCGGCGGACACCGTCAAGAAGACCTCGATGGAGCTCGGCGGCAACGCGCCGGTCCTCGTCTTCGACGACGCCGATCTCGATCAGGCGGTCGCCGGCACAATCGCCACCAAGTACCGCAATACAGGCCAGGCCTGCATCAGCGCCAACCGGGTCTATGTCCAGTCGCGGATCTACGATCGGTTCGCCGAAGCGTTGACACGTAAGGTCAAGGACCTCTCGGTCGGTGACGGATTCGACGCAGGTGTCCAGCAGGGCCCGCTCATCGACCTCGACGCGGTCACGAAGGTCGAGGAGCACGTGGCCGACGCGGCCAGCCTGGGTGCGCGCGTGCTCTGCGGCGGTCGGCGTCACGATCGCGGCGGCTTGTTCTTTGAACCGACGGTTCTGGCCGATGTCGACTCCACGATGCGCATCACACGCGAGGAGACATTCGGACCCGTGACCCCGCTCATCCGGTTCGAGGAAGAATCCGATGCGATCCGCATGGCCAACGACACCGAGTTCGGGCTGGCCGCATACCTCTTCACCCGCGACGCTGAGCGTACGTGGCGGGTCAGCGCGGCTCTCGAGGCGGGAATGATCGGCATCAACACCGGCCTCATCTCCAACGAGATCGCGCCCTTCGGTGGCGTGAAGCAGTCGGGTCTGGGCCGAGAGG
This sequence comes from Nocardia sp. NPDC006982, assembly GCF_042869435.1. Lineage (NCBI taxonomy): Bacteria > Bacillati > Actinomycetota > Actinomycetes > Mycobacteriales > Nocardiaceae > Nocardia > Nocardia sp. NPDC006982. The sequence continues at coordinate 542,557 of NZ_JBIAFV010000003.1, forward strand.
GATCGGTCTACGGAATCGACGAGTACATGGAAATGAAATACCTCGCATGGGAGGGCGCTGGAGCGTCGTAGAAATCGCTTCCCGAACAGAAACAACTTGGCCCTTGAACAACCCACCGAGAGGAAACATCATGGCTGCTTACACCCGCACCGAGGCCCGCGAATGGGCCCGCGAGAAGCTCATCGGCGCCGTCAACTGCACCATCCCGTCGTTCACGAGCGACCTGAAATCCATCAACGAGGCAGGCATCCGCCACGACATCCGTCTCGCGAAGGAACACGGCTTCCTCGGGACGCTGGGCGTCTCCGAGGTCAACATCACCCTGCCGGAATACTTGGAATTCCTTCGCATCATCCGCGATGAGGCCGGCAAGGACCTGGTCGTCGTACACCACGGAAGTTGGAGCACCCTCGCCGACAACATCGAGGCCGTTCGCGGCGCCGAGGAGGCCGGCGCAGATCTCGTGCTGCTGTCCTACCCGCCGAACTTCTACCCGGAGACTGAGCAGGAGATCTACGATTATACGAAGGCGGTGTGCGACGCCACCGATCTCGCCGTCATTCTCTTTCCGATGTACCTGTGGGGATTCAGCCCGCGAATCCACCCGTCGGACATCCCCAGCCGCCTCATCCGTCGCCTACTCGACGACTGCCCCAACATCGCCGTCATCAAAGCTGAAGGCGGGTTTCCCTACATCCAGGGAATCATCGAATGCCATCGTCTATTCGGCGACGAAGTCGTCATCTCCGTGCCCATCGAGGCCGATCTGATCCCACTTTCACAGATCATCCCCATCCAGCTCTCGGCAACCAGTGACCACGAGTACTACGGGCCCATCATTCCGCGGGCCATGAACCTGCTCGCTGACGGCAAGAACGATGATGCTGCCGAATTGTTTTGGCAGACGCATCCCGCGCGCAAGGCCAAGGCGGCCCTGGCGCCGACGCTCAATGGTGGCGCGTTCATCAACCGCCAGGCGTGGAAGTTCCAGGGCTGGCTACAGGGATACAACGGTGGTCCGCTGCGTCAGCCCACCCAACGAATCCACGACGGTCAAATGCTCGCTCTCCGCAAGGGTCTCATCGACTCCGGCCTCAACCCGTCCATGGACCCGCTCCGCGAGTTCTTCGTCGGCCGCAACCCTGCCTGACGCACGCGAATCAGCGACCGGGCGTAGCCACCAGTGCGGCTGCCTGCGCCCGCAATCGGTCACGGAACCACGCCTGGGCGGGATCCGCGTCGAGGCGGCGCAGCCAGATGAGCGTTTCGGTGATCGGCTCTAGCTGCATGGGTGGATCGATGAACTGCAGATTGGCGGCCTTGGCCACGCGTGTCGCGAGTGTCCGCGGGATCAGCGTCACCAATGTGGTGTCGCGCAACATGAAGGGGGCCACGGCGATGCTGGCACTGACCTCGACTCTGCGCGGTATGCCGAGGACATCGAGGTTCGTGTCACCCAAAGTGGGCTGCCCGTCGGCGAAGGTTGCCGCAAGGTAGGGCATGGCGCTGAACTCCTCGACCGTCATCGCCGAACGAAGCGCGCGGTTGGCGGCATCGGCCGCCAGCACCCAGCGATCACGATAGAGCACCTCGCGACGGACGCCGTCTCTCCAGAGAGCGGGGAACGACGAGATGGCCTCTCGCGGCAGCACGATCACGTCGACACGTCCGCGCAGCATCTCAGCGGGAATGTCGTGCGAGACCGTTCGAATCTGCACACGGATGTTCGGGTACGTCGACGAGATCTCGACCAGCAGCGGGTGAAGAAGCGCGGCCGCCGCAAAGTCGCTGGCGATCACAGAAAACGCATGCTCATCGACCTCCGGGTCGAACGAGCCCAGGGAGGACAACGTCACCTGGAGCTCGGCCAATGTGCTGCTCACCGAGTCGGTCAGCGCGTTCGCGAGCGGGGTGGCGATCATGGTTCGGCCCTGCCGCACAAGAATTGGATCCTTGAAGAGCCTGCGCAGCCGCGCCAGGGTCGAGCTCATCGCAGATTGTCCGATCATCAGGCGCTCAGCTGCCCCGGTGACGCTCCGTTCGGACATCAACGCCTCGAACGCCACCAGCAAGTTCAGATCGACACGCCCCAGCTGTGCGAGAGAAAGGTGTGGCAAAGAGCCAGTTTCCGACGCGATCGGCGTGTTCACCGCGCGACACCCGGCATCGAAGACCACGTTTTCCGGGAAGCGATATCGACCAGCCGTTCTCGCAGCCAGCGATGGCTGGGGTCGTCGTGGTTCCGGTCTGCCCAGACCATGGCCTCGACCATCGGCTCCAGCGCCATGGGTGGCGTGAGCAACTTCAACCGCGCACCCTCGGCGACCGTCGACGCCAAACTGGCGGGAAGAATGGTGACGAGTGAGGTGTCGCGCAGCAGGAATGGGGCAATGCCGAAACCCGTAGTCACCTCCAGGCGCCGCGCAATGCCGAGTCGGTCCAGTTGCGTCTCGACGAGCGTAGGGGAATGTCCATTGCCGCTCGCGAGATAGGGCAGCGACGAAAACTGTTCGAGCGTGATCTCGCTCGAGACCAACGGGTTGGCCGCATCAACGGCGACGACGTAGGGGTCGCTGTACAGCGTCTGACAACCGAACAGATCGGTGATCGAGTCCGCGGCCAGCGGAACGATCGTCAGATCCACGGTGTCGGCTGTCATGTCGTCGAGGAAGGTCGCAGAAACCGGTCGGATGCGCAGCTCGACGTGCGGCGCTGCATTCCGTAGCTCGACCAGTAACGGCTGGAGCACGGCCAGGGCAGCATACTCACTCGCCATCACAGTGAAACTGCGACGGTCCCGTTCAGGGTCGAAGACGGGCGGTTCGGTCAGAATCGAATCGAACCGACTCAGCGCCTCTCGAACCGGAACTACGAGTGCCTCCGCCAGCGGAGTCGGGAACATGGTCCGGCCCCGGCGCTCGAGCACCGGATCATTGAGCAACGCCCGCAACCTCGACAAGGTCGAACTCATCGCCGACTGTCCGACCGAAAGTCTGCGCGCAGCTGCCGTCACATTCTGCTCGGTCATGAGGACGTCGAACGCCACGAGGAGGTTCAGATCGACCTGCCGAAGATCCATGGGCTGATGGTAGGCCGTCGAATTGATCGGGTCGATAGCAAAGCATCGCCAAACATTGTTGGTGCCACGTGATTGGCGCCACTACCGTTACTTCGACGGTGTCCCACCCGGGATGCAGTGAAGAGGTGAGGAGTTCGCCGATGGCTTCCGGATTCAGTCCGATCACGCATCTGCGGCATGTCGGTCTTGCTGTGCCGAACTATGACCAGGCTGTGGAGTTCTACACGAAGGTGTGGGGTCTACTGCCGATAGCCAGCGATTCGGGGGTGACGTTCTTCGGGACGCCCGCTGATCCAGAGCACTACATCCTGCGCGTACGAGAGGACCGACTGAAGCGTCTCGACCTGATTGCCTTCGCGGCGGAGTCGATCGGTGAGGTCGACCTCCTGGCTGAGCGCTTGGGACGGGCAGGGGTGAAGATCGATCGCGACCCGGCCGTGTTGACAACCCCGGGAGGCGGGTACGGTCTGCGGTTCTTCGACCCGGACGGCCGTCTCATCGAGGTGTCTGCGGACGTGGAGCAGCGCCCATTCCGATTGCTCGAGGAGCGGGAGTCGATACCGCGCAAGCTCAGCCACGTAGTGATCAATTCGACGGACGTCCACAAGACCAAGGCGTTCTACGAAACGCATCTGGGATTCCGATTGTCGGACTGGTTGGGCGATCTGATGTGCTTCATGCGCAGCAGTTCGCAGCATCACATTCTGGCGATCTCACGGGCGCCGTCCACATCGTTGAATCACATCTCGTTCGAGATGCGTGGGCTGGACGAGTACATGCGGGGCACGGGCCGGATGATTCGCAGTGGCTACCGGCCGCTGTGGGGCCCGGGTCGCCATAGCGCCGGCGACAACACGTTCTCCTACTTTTTCGATCCCCTGGACAACGTGATCGAATACACGACCGAACTCGAACTCGTTGATGAGGCCACCTGGGAGCCAACAACATACGATCCGATGGCTCCTGACACCCAGGATCAGTGGGGCACCGGTGGGGCCATGACCGAGGTAATGCTCCCGATCATGCTGAAACAGCGCGATGACAGCGGACTCTGGACCCCCTCACCGGTCTAGCCGGGCCCGTCATCCCAGCACCGCCCATTGATTCGGCCCACCGCCGACGAAAGGAAACACTCATGTCTGATCTTGACGGCAAGGTGGCTGTCGTCACCGGCGGCGCCAACGGCATAGGCCTGGCCTGTGCGCAGAAGCTGAGCGACGAGGGGGCGAACATCGTGATCGCCGACATCGATCTCGCAGCGGCCCAAAAGCGAGCCGACGAACTGCCAACCGACTCACTCGGCGTCCACCTCGACGTCCGGGACTCCGCCTCCGCGAATGAATTGGCCTCGACCGTGCTGCGCGAATACGGTCGGGTCGACATCCTCGTCAACAACGCGGGCATGAACATCGGAGCCCGCAACACCACTGACGTGACCGATGAGGAATTCGACCTCCTGATGTCGATCAACGTGCGGGGCACCTTCACGACGACCCGGGCACTTCTGCCGGCACTCATCGAGCAGCGCGGCGGCAGCATCATCAACATGTCGTCAATATGCGGCCAACGAGGCATCGCCCTGATCGCGCCCTACTCGGCATCGAAGTTCGCCATCGTCGGCATGACCCAGAGCCTCGCAGCCGAACTCGCCCAGTACGACATCACCGTCAACTCCGTCCACCCCGGCATCGTGGCCACCGATCTACACGTCAAGGTGGTCGAAGAGTTCAGCGGACTCAAGGGCCTCAGTTTCGAAGACGGATGGGAAGGCTTCCTTTCGAATATCCCGCTCGGCCGGTTCCAGACCACTGATGACATCGGCGACATGGTGGCCTTCCTGGCGTCCAACAAGGCTCGGAACATCACCGGATCAGCGTTCAACGTCGACGGTGGCCTCATGTTGGCCTGACCAAGGTCTACGCGTCACCTCTTGTAGCTCGCCTTTTCCGCGATAAGAGTTGTGCGGAATAGCGCTGAGGCCCATCAACCAGCGCATCGCTCGCCTTGGCCGGCACTTGGCCGTAGTCAACGCCGGTGCCGGCTTGCGGACCCGGATACCGTCCAGTGCGGGATCAGTCGTCGTCACTGAGGCCGTGGCCGGGCGCTATGACCGCGGTTTCCTGGCGAATTTCAGCGCGGTGCCAGCGGTTTTCAGCCATGACATGCTGGTGAAATTCGGCGCGATGTCTGCCACTCGGAGATACACCGTCGGTGCCTTCGCACCGACGGACCGGGCATTCATAGCGGCCGGATCATGCTGTACGGCAGAGACATTGGTGCTGTCCTCATGCTGCGTAAGCTATTGGTGTCTGGATGCGCTCCGCTGAGCCCGCGCTGGAATTAGTCGGCATCGACCCTGTCCGATTTCGGGGGTCGGCTGGGTTTCGCCAGGAAACCCGCTGGGATTCACCAGCGAATCCAGGGTAGAGGCCGATTCGACGCTGAACGAAGTCGCCGGGCTTGGGGATTTCGCTCTCGTGGGCGACGAACACCCAGCAGGTGGAGAAGATCTTGTCCAGTTCGGCCCCGAAGACCGCTTCGTTGTTGAAGATCTCCGCGGGAACAAGATCGTCGCCGAGGGCTGCCTCTACCCGATTGAGGATGGGAGCGACACTGGTCGACTCCGGAATGGTGGCTGTCATGGGGCTCCTTTGCCTCATTCGCGCTCGCCTCGGTCAGGCCCGCTCGTGCCGACGCCGCACACGGCACCTGTGCTCGCGGCAGACGGGAAGTGTAGGAGTGATCGGGCATAGCGGGAAACGGTTCCTGTCAAAAGGGTCGCATTGATTGCGTCGATGGAATCCGTTCGCGCACGGACGTTGGGTTCACGTCTGTGCAAGGCGGAAGCGCGAGCGCAACCGCGATAACGTTCGCGGGTCGGTACCTTCGGACAGCGGTGCAGACGCCCCAAAGCCACAGGTGAGGGCGTGCAGGCGCCGGCGGAGCCACCTGTGCCCCGAGTCGTCGTCGAGGCGCCTGGTCCAGAGCATGGACTCGTTGAGTGGGTTCAGCTTTGAGTGCTCATTTCGGACTCCGTGCCAGACGTCCTGCCATGGCCAGGCTTCGGGTAGGCGCCAGGTGATCTCGTCACGTCCGGTGCGGGCGGGACGAGCGGCGACGGCGATCAGTTCGGTGCGGATGGTGGCGCCGCGGGCCTTCGCATGGCGGGCCGAGGCCAGTGCCCCAGTGCTCGGGTCAGCGTGTGCGCGGTGACCGCGCGCTGGACCCAGGCGGCATTGGCGTTGAACGCGGCCAGGGGCAGGTGGGCCTACGGGCCGTCGATCAGGTCGGCGAAGACCTGCTCAACGACGGCGTGGCCGCGGTGGTCGGGCTCGGCGCGGAGGAGTGGGAACGGGCTGTCGGTGAACAGCGCGTGATACCGGTAGGTGGCGAACAGCTCGCCCGCGCCCTGCGCGGCGGCCTTGCGGTTCAGCCGCTTCACCCGCCGCACGATCAGGTTGCCGTCGGTGCGGTGCGCGGCCTTGGAGACGAACGGTGCAAGGCACTTCGGCGATCTCGGCGTCGGAAATCCAGGTGTCGGTGGCTTCGTCATGAATGGCGTTGGGGTAGTTGATCGCGGTCCATGCGTCGTCGGCGATGCCGGTGATCGCGTGTTTGACCTTGGGATCCATCCGCACGGTGACCGAGAAGTGTGCCCCGTTGCGGCGGCACGCGGCCACGAACGCCCCGGCGAAGTAGGCGCGCACCACGATCGTGCCCGTCGCGCCGGCCTGGCGGGCGGTGCTGATGGCTTCGGCCACCTGGCCGCGCCCCGGGCGGCGCCGGCGGCGTGGACACGGTGGCCGCCAGCACCTTCAGCCCGCACACCAGCAGCGACTTAGCTCGATCTTGGCGTGGCCGAACGCCGCGCCGTGCTTCGTGCCGCCCGACCACCCGCCGTTGAAGGCGGTCGCTTACACCTCCGACGTCTGCGCAGTGATCCCCAACTGGTGCATCACGCTGAAGCCGCCCAGGACCTCGCACACCGTCGAAATGCTCGCAATGGACGCACCGGAGAATCGAATACGGTCGACGGTACGAGCTGCGAAGTGCCTGCCGGTCGGCGGAACCCCGGCGAACTCACCCCGCCAGGTTCCTGACCCAAGCAGGAAGCACACTACCTCGTCCTCGCGGCTGATCTGGTCGGTAACGGAGATTGTGAGATCAGGGAAGGCGGTGCAGATCCCTTGCAACATCGAAATGATCTTGTCGCGCCCCTCGATCGGGCTTTCATGTTCAAAGACGACATCCGGGGCGAGCAGGTTTGTCAGTGTTTCGAAATCCCGCCGATTGACCGCGGCAAAGTATTCCTTCGCGACAGCATCCACCTTCGCGACTGCATCCGTTGAAGTCACAAGCTTCTCCTCACGATTGTTGTGTCGACGCCGCACGCGGCGCCGTTGCTCGCGGTTGTACAGTGAGCGTAGGAGCGCTCGGGCGTAGCGGGAAACGGTTCGTGTCAATAGGCTCGCATTGATTTCGTCGATGAGATCAGCTCGCGCATGGACGCTGGGTTCACGTCTGCGCAGGGCGGTCGCGACAACGTTCACGGGTCGGTACCGGGTTCGTACCGCGACGCGCGGGCTGTGCAGCAGGGCCAGCTCGGCGGCGATCCAACCGGCATCGTAGGCTCGAGCAGGCGCAGGTCGGCCGCGCGCTCGGCCCGACGGGCGATCAGCCGCGGAAGCAGCGTGATCAACCGCGTGTCGCGCCTGCCCGTGCATCGGCAACGTCCGCGCACAACGACTCCGGGGTAAGGGCTTGTGCACGGACCACAGGTCGCCCAAGGTCTGCCGGCGCCTATCCAAGATTGGCGGTTCTCGCTGACGGGTGCTCAACGTCGTAGACGACATCGGCGACATGGTGGCCTTCCTGGCGTCCAACAAGGCTCGGAACATCACCGGATCAGCGTTCAACGTCGACGGTGGCCTCATGTTGTCCTGACAACGTCGCGAGCGCGTTCTGGGTGGCTTCGGAGATCGCGGATTCCTCCGGCAGCCACGACGAAAACGCCTTGCCGGTGGGGAAATTCGCGCGCTTGCGGCGTTGGCGACGGGTCGCGGAGTTGCGGCCGGAGACTTCCTCGTTGAGCAGCACCCGCACCACTTCGGCGGAATCCCAGCGTTGCGCGGGCGGTCGCGAGCACGTCGGGTGCGGCCTTGCGCAGATAGGGCAGCCGCATCCGGCGGCAGGTCGCGTCCAACTCGTCAGGCGGCGTTGGGGCTTTCGGATGCGTCATGCGCCGAACCTCCCCCAATTGCTGGTGCCGGGCTGGACCGAGTGCGCCTCGTCGGCGCGCACGGCATCGGAAAGACTGGAGAACTTGGCCTGGTGATCGAGGATCGCGGCCAGATCGCCGTCGTCGAAGCGGCCTGCGACCGCGGCGGCGGGGTCCGCGTCGATAGCCCTTCCCTCAGTAGCTCTTCGGCAGACCGAGGCTGTGCTGGGACACGAAGTTGAGGATCATCTCGCGGCTGATCGGCGCGACACGGGCTATGCGCACGACACCGAGCATCGAGGCGAGGCCGACATCGGCGGTCAGACCCGAACCGCCGAAGGTCTGCACGGCGGTGTCCAGTGCGGCGATACTCGCTTCCGCCGCCGCGTATTTGCCCATATTCGCGGCCTCCGCCGCCCCGGACTCGTCACCGGCGTCGTAGAGGCTCGCGGCCTTCTGCATCATCAGTTTGGCGAGTTCGAGTTCGATCTTGGCTTTGGCCAGCGGATGCGCGATGCCCTGGTGCGCGCCGATCGGGGTCTTCCACACCTGGCGCTGCTTCGCGTACTCGACCGCCCGCGCGATCGCGTATCGGCCCAGGCCGACGGCGAGAGCCGAGCCCATGATCCGCTCGGGATTCAGGCCCGCGAACAGCTGCGCGATCGCGGCGTCCTCCGCGCCGACGAGGGTGTCGGCGGGCAGGCGCAGCTCGTCGAAGAACAGGGTGAACTGGTTGTTCGGTTCCGCGAAGTCCATGTCCTGCTTGGTCTTCACCAGGCCGGGCGTGTCGGTGGGCACGATGAACAGGGCCGGTTTGAGGTTGCCGGTCTTGTTGTCGGCCGTGCGCGCGACGACCAGGATGGCGTCGGCCTCGTCGACGCCGGAGATGAAGATCTTGCGGCCGTTGAGGATCCAGTCGGAGCCGTCGCGGGTGGCGGTCGTGATGATCTTGTGCGAGTTGCTGCCCGCGTCGGGCTCGGTGATGCCGAAGGCCATCTTCGCCGAGCCGTCGGCCATGCGCGGCAACCAGTTCGCGCGCTGGGCGTCGGTGCCGTAGCGGGTGATGATGGTGCCGCAGATGGCGGGCGAGACGATCATCAGCAGCAGGCTCGCGCCCTGGGCCGACAGTTCCTCGAGCACCAGCGACAGCTCGTAGATGCCCGCCCCGCCGCCGCCGTATTCCTCGGGCAGATTCAGCCCGACGAAGCCGAGGCCGGCCGCTTCCTTCCACAGCTCGTCGAGGGGCTCACCGGCCTGGGTCTTGGGCCGCACGTAGTCGATGTAGTTGTACTTCTGCGCGAGCTTGGCTACGGTCGCCCGCAGCGCCTTCTGCTCGTCCGATTCGATGAAACTCATGGCTGTTCCTCCACCACGGCCAGCACGGTGCCGACCTCTACCTGTTGTCCGGCAATCACATTCAGTTCCGTGAGCACGCCCGAGGCGGGCGCGGCGATGGTGTGCTCCCTCTTCATCGCCTCCAGCCATGGGATCGGCTGACCCTGGGTCACTTCCGGCCCGGCGTCCACGCCGACTATCGAGACGGCCATCTCTCGCTCAGATCGCGGACCAGCTCGGCGTCGCCCACACCACGGTGATGACCGAGATCGACGAGACCACTCGTGGCAGCAGCCCCGCACGTCTTGCCGCGCCGTGGTTGCCTCGGCCATGTCGGCTCTCCTTGATTCGTTGTTGATCTGCGCAGTCGTGGGCCCAGGTGAACAGCGCGTTCATCCTGGGTGGGAACAGGGTCAGGGTGGCGATGGCCCACCCCGGCCAGGAGTGGGGGGCGGGGTGGGCCATCGGTGTTAGTCGGGAGGTCAGCTGCCGGGCGTGAGCTGCTTTTCACCGACGAGATCGAGGGCGATATCGACGATCATGTCTTCCTGGCCGCCGACGAGCCGTCGACGACCGACCTCCAGGAGCAGGGTCCGAGCGTCGACGCCGTAGCGCTGGGCGGCCAGCTCGGCGTGGCGGAGGAACGAGGAGTACACACCGCCGTAGCCGAGGGTGAGGGTTTCGCGGTCGACCTGGACCGGTCGGTCACGGAGCGGGCGCACGAGGTCGTCGGCGGCGTCCTGCAGGGCGAAGAGATCGCAGTTGTGTTGCCAGCCTTTGATATTCGCGACCGCGATGAAAGGTTCGATCGGGCAGTTTCCCGCACCGGCCCCCTGACCGGCGAGGGAGGCGTCGACGCGAGTGACGCCCTCTTCCACGGCAACGGCGCTGTTGGCCACCGACAGCGACAGGTTTTCGTGGGCGTGGATGCCGATCTGGGTGCCGGCGTCGAGTACGTCGCGATAGGCGCGGATGCGCTCCCGCACGTCGTCCATTGTCAGTCGGCCACCGGAGTCGGTGACGTAGACGCATTGTGCGCCATACGATTCCATCAGCTTGGCCTGGGTCGCCAGCTCCTTCGGCTCGGCCATATGACTCATCATCAGGAATCCGGACACGTCCATGCCGAGTTCCCGGGCGGTGCCGATGTGCTGGGCGGAGATGTCGGCCTCGGTGCAGTGGGTGGCGATCCGCACCGATCGCACGCCCAGGTCGTGGGCGCGCTTCAGTTCCGCGATGGTGCCGATGCCGGGCAGCAGCAGGGTGGTGAGCACGGCGTCGCCGATGTTGGCGGCGGCGGCCTCGATCCATTCCCAGTCGGTGTGGCTGCCGGGGCCGTAGTTGACCGAGCCGCCCGCGAGCCCGTCACCGTGGGCGACTTCGATGGCGTCGACGCCTGCGGCGGCCAGCGCCGCCACGATGCGGCCGACGTCAGCGGGGTCGATGCGGTGACGGATGGCATGCATGCCGTCACGGAGGGTGACGTCTTGGATGTAGAGCTGGCGGGTCATCGTGCAGCCTCCGTGGCGAGACGCGAATCAGCGTCGGCGGCAGTTGTTTTGCGTCGAGCGATGGACTCCGCGACGCGCAGCGCCGCGGAGGTCATGATGTCGAGGTTCCCGGCGTAGGCGGGCAGGTAGTGGGCCGCGCCTTCGACTTCGAGGAACACCGAAACCCGAGTGGTCACCGGCCCCGCACCGGCGGGCACCAAGGTGTTGACCGGCTCGTCCGCCGGAATCGGTGTGAACTGGACTTCCTGCTTGAGCCGGTAACCGGGCACGTATTGGGATACCCGGTCAGCCATTTCAGCGATCGAGGCCCGGATCGCGTTGTGGTCGGCGTCGCCGATGAGGCAGAAGACGGTGTCACGCATGATCAGCGGCGGTTCGGCTGGATTCAGGATGATAATCGCTTTGCCGCGCGCCGCTCCGCCGACGGATTCGATGGCGTGGGAGGTGGTTTCGGTGAATTCGTCGATGTTCGCGCGGGTGCCGGGCCCGGCGGATCTCGACGAGATGGAAGCGACGATTTCCGCATAGTGCACCGGCGTGACAGCGGAGACTGCCGCGACCATGGGGATCGTCGCCTGTCCGCCGCAGGTGACCATGTTGACATTGCTCACCCCGGCGTCGAGGTGCTCGTCCAGGTTGACAGGTGGCACCACGAACGGGCCGATCGCGGCCGGGGTGAGGTCGATCAATGTCTTGCCGTACGGCGCAAGCTTTTTCGCGTTCGCGATGTGCGCCTTGGCCGAGGTCGCATCGAACACGATCTCGATGTCGTCGAAGCCGGGCAGGCTGGTCAGCCCGTCGACCCCCTCGTGGGTCGCGGGCACCTTCAGGCGCTTGGCCCGGGCCAGGCCATCCGATTCGGGGTCGATGCCGACCATCGCCCCCATTTCGAGGGTGTCGGACAGGCGCAGGATCTTGATCATCAGGTCGGTGCCGATATTGCCGGAGCCGATGATGGCCACCTTGGTCTTGGTCATTGCCCCTCCTTCGGGGAGAACGTGGCGGACACCGAACCGAGCGGGCCGATGTCGGCGCGGATGCGGGTGCCGGGCGGGGCGGGCACCATGGGGCCGAGCGCACCGGAGAGGATGATCTGCCCGGCTCGCAAGGGGTTTCCGTACTCGCGGGCGGTGCGAGCCAACCAGGCCAGGGCGTTGAGCGGGTCGCCGAGGCATGCCGCGCCGGTCCCCTCGGACACGAGTGCGTCGTCGGCGTACATCCGCATGGTCACTTCGCGCGGGGTGAACTCGTCCAACGTGAGCGGCTTCTCGGCCAGCACGAACAGTCCGCTGGAAGCGTTGTCGGCCACGGTGTCGCTGATGGTGATGTCCCAGTCCGCGATGCGGGAGTCCACGATCTCGAGCGCGGCCACCGCGTAGTCCACCGCGGCGCGGATCTGTGCGTCGTCCAGTTCGCCTTCGGCCAGATCCGATTTCAGCACGAAGGCGACCTCGGCCTCCGCCTTCGGCTGCAGCAGCTTCCGCGAAGGAATCTCGGCCGCACCGGAGACGTCCATGTCGGCGAGCAGCACGCCGAAGTCCGGCTGGTCGACACCGAGCTGCTGTTGCACCGCGGGAGATGTGAGTCCGATCTTCCGGCCGACGACGATACTGCCTGCCGCTTCACGGCGGCGAATCAGCTCTTCTTGAACGGCGTAGGCGAGTGCGATGTCGCCTACGCCGATCAGGTCACGCACCGGCGGGACCGGCCGCAGTTCACGGATCGCGCCGGTGATGCGGTCGGCAGCCAATCCGACGATGTTCGCGTCGATTTCGGTTGTGCTCATGGTGGTTTCACGTCCTTCCGATGGCTTCATCGCCGCCGTGCCGTCGTTACCGCGAAGCCGGCGATCCACGCCGGAATCGCCTCGTAGAAGCGGTGATTCATCTCGTACTCGCCACCGGCGGCGAGGGCCGCGTACGCCGCGATCCAGGTACGCACTTCGTGTGCGGAGCCGCCACCGTGCTCTGCCATGCCCTCCACGGTCCAGTCGTCGAATTCCGCGAGGGCGCCGGTTTGGAGCACGTCGAGCAGGTGATTGTCCCAATCCGGATTGATCGGGATCATCGTCGAGGTTCCGGCGACGTAGTCACGGCCTGCCTGCACGACTCGTTCCTCGCCCTTGGCACGCTGGACCGGCGTGGGCGGATGGCCTTCGATGAGTGCGTCGGCCACGCGCGGTGGTGCGCCTTCCAGCACCGGCACGGGCGGATCATGGGAAAGCCCGCCGGAGGCCAGGTACAGCACCCGGAAGTCGAGCTCGTTGGCCGTGTCGCCGATGGCGGTGCCCAGGGCCCGGATCCGGTGCACCGGACCCAGCGGCGTCGCCACCCCGTTGACGAACACCGGTACGACCGGCACCTCGGCGATTCCGCCGAACAGCATCTCCAACGGCTGGACGAAGCCGTGGTCGACGGTCATTCTCGACGACACGGTCAGATCGATGCCCCGATCGAGCACCCCTCGCGCGATGAGCTCGGCAGCACTGGAGTCCACTGACAGCGGCCCGGCGGTGGTGCCGAAATCGCCGACCGCGTGTGCCTCGGTGGCCAGGCAGAACGGCGGCATCTCCTTGTAGAAGAAGCCGTTGTAATGGTCGGGCGCGAAGAGCACCACAAGTTCCGGATCGAATGCCTGGATGAATTCCCTTGCGGCCGTGATGGCCTCGCCGACGCGGGCTAGTACATCCGGCTCGGGGTCGTTCTTGCCGATGAGTGGCGAATGGGACAGCCCCACAGCTGCTGCGGTCATGAGTGGTACCTCGGAGGTGAGTAGTGCCGGGCGGTCAATGCGCCGTAGCGGGAGGATTGATGACGACCTTGCCGGTGAGCTCGCCGTCGATCATGAGCTGGAAGCCCTTGTGAATATCGGTGAGCGGGAACGTCCGATCGATGACGGGGCGCACGCCGGTGGACTCCATCATGCGCAGCATGGATACCAATTCACCTCGGGTGCAGCCCGTGGAACCGAGAATGCGCTGCTGCAGATAGAAGATCCGGGCGAGATCGGCCGGCGGCTGGGCACCGCTGGTCGCCCCGGCAACGACGACCGCTCCGCCGGGCCGCAATGAGCGCGACGAGTGCTCCCACGTCGCCGCGCCAACGGTCTCGATGACAACGTCGACCTTTTCGGGCAGCCGCTCACCGCTCGGGAGAGCCGCGTGTGCACCCCACGTCAGAGCCTCGCGCCGCTTCGCGGCGCTGCGGCTGGTCGCGTAGACCACGGCACCCGCACCGACGGCGAGTTTGATTGCAGCAGAGGCGACTCCCCCGCCGGCACCCTGCACGAGCACCCGGTCCCCCGCGCGAATGCCCGCCTTGGTGAACAACATCCGGTATGCGGTCGTCCACGCGACGGGCAGACAAGCCGCCTCCTCGAAGGACAGCCACGTCGGCTTCGGCACGAGGTTGCGTGTCGGAACGGTGAGGAATTCGGCGAACGTGCCGTCGTGAAGTTCCGACATCAACGCACGGTTCGGGTCCAGCGTTTCGTCGCCATCGCCCGCGTCCGGATCAGCGATCACCGGGTGGACGATCACTTCGTTGCCGGCGGCGTCGTAACCCGCCGCATCACAGCCGAGGATGATGGGCAGCCGTTCGGGTGGATGGCCGACACCGCGCAGTGTCCATAGATCGTGCATGTTCAGCGATGTCGCCACCACGCGGACGAGCGTCCACCCGGGCTTCGGGATCGGGACGGGAATATCGCGCACTACCAATCCTGAGAGCGGATCGGTAGCACTCTGTGCGATTGCCTGTGCTGCGAGCATGCCAGCCACAGTCGCGTGCGAGGCACGTCGCTTCATAGCGCGCGTGCCGTCCAATGGAACGAGGTGGGAGGATCCGACTTCACGGCTATCGCGCCCGGACGCATGTGCCGCCCTGCGGAACGTGCGGTGGAGATCGGCCCGGCCCGACCGCTTCCCTGGTACACATGACCTCCACCATCGAACCCGCCACCGGCCGCGGAGCCGCATGTGCCACACCGTGTGGCGCATTGCGCCGCCCGGCCGCGCTGGTCCGCAACATCGATGTCTCGGGGCTGGTCGACAGCGACACCGGCCTGCTGGATCGGGCCATATTCACGGATGAGCAGTTGTACCGGCAGGAGCTGAGGCGCGTCTTCGCTCCGAACTGGCTGTTCCTCGCGCACATCGACCAGTTCCACAAACCGGGCGATTTCTTCACCACCTACATGGGCGAGGACCCGGTCATCGTCACGATGGACAAGGACCGGCGCATCCGCGCCTACCTGAATTCCTGCCGCCACCGCGGTGCCCGTGTCTGCCGCGCCGATGAAGGGGCGACCCGCAACTTCACCTGCACCTATCACGGCTGGGCCTACGATCTCGACGGCAAGCTCGTCTCCATTCCGAACAAGGACGGCTATCCGGAATCGTTCGACACCGCCGACTGGGGCTTGGTCGAGGTGCCGCACGTAGAGACCTACCGCGGGCTGATCTTCGGCACCTGGAACCCACAGCCGGCATCGCTGCGCGACTATCTGGGCGATATGGCCTGGTACCTGGACGCCATGCTCGACCACGACGACGAAGGCACCGTGGTCGTCGGCGGCGTGCACAAATGGGTGCTGGAGGGCAACTGGAAGCTCGCTGCGGAGCAGTTCGCCACCGACTGGTATCACGTCAACATGAGCCACGCCTCGGCGCTACAGGTGCTGGCGCCCAACAAGAACCCCAAGTCCGAGATCGTGCACCGCACCGGCCGACAGTTCGTCGACCCCCAGGGGCACGGGCACGGCTTCCCGGTGCACCCGAAAAACCGGTTCAACGCCCAGAAGGTCCACGAGTGGATCGACTACGCGGCCCTGCGCGAGCGGCTCGGCGACGCCCGGGTGGAGGGCCCGCTCACCGATGGCCATGCCACGGTCTTCCCGAACTTCTCCTACCTGCCGGTGATCGGCACCATTCGCGTCTGGCATCCCAAGGGGCCCGACCGGATGGAGGTGTGGTCCTGGACCGTGGTCGACAAGTCTATGCCGCCGGAAGTCCGTGAGGCACAGCGGCTGTACAACCTGCGAACCTTCGGCCCCAGCGGCATCTTCGAACAGGACGACGGCGAGAACTGGAGCGAGGTGCAGGCGATCTCGCACGGCTTCATCACCAACTCGGTGCCCCTGAACTACCAGATGGGGATCGGCTCCGAGCGAGAGGATGGCCGCCACCCCGGCACCACCAGCGAACTGTACAGCGACGCGGCTGGCCGGGCCTTCTACGGCCGCTGGCGCGACCTGATGAACACCCCGGCCTGGCACGAGAGGGAAACCCGATGAGCAGCAATGGAATCCGCGTCGCGGCATTGGACGAGATTCCGGTGGGCGAGGGTATCGCGATTGGCAAGGCCGTCACCGGCACCGACGACGACGTCGCGCTCCTGCGCGACGACGATGGCAGCGTCTACGCCCTCGATGACACCTGCCCGCACGAGATCGCGTCCCTCGCCGAAGGCTGGGTGGAGGGCGGATTCGTGGAATGCCCAATGCATTCGAGCAAGTTCTGTCTGAAAAGCGGCGAGGTGCAATGCCTCCCAGCTACCCGGGATGCGCGTCCGCACCGCGTCGAAGTCCGCGACGGCGAGGTCTACCTGTTCCCGAACGAGGCGCCATGATCGGCAGCGTCGTGATCGTCGGCGGCGGCATCGCGGGTGTCAGTACCGCCGCCTCACTCCGCACAGGGGGATTCGTCGGCGACGTCACCATCGTGGACACCGGTGAGTTTCCCTATGACCGGCCGCCGCTGTCCAAGGACTTCCTCAGCGGTGCCAAACAGCTCACCGAGATCGCATTGCAAACGCCGCAGTGGTATGACGACAACAAGATTCGACTAATTCCAGCAAGCAAGGTCACCGCATTGCACGCTTCCACCGGTGAGGTGGAGCTGTTCGACGGCACGGCGATCACCGCCGACCGGGTCGTGCTCGCCACCGGCGGCAGTGCCACTCGTCCCCCGATTCCAGGCAGCACCAGCACCCGGGTACACGTGCTGCGCACAGCCGACGACGCGACGCGGCTGCGAGCCGCCTTGACGCCCGGCGCCCGGGTGCTGGTTGTCGGCGCGGGTTTGATCGGGGCCGAAGTCGCCTCCACCGCAGTCGATCTCGGATGCGAGGTCACACTCGTAGATCCGGTCCGCCCGCCATTGACGTTAGCCGTCGGCGCCGAGATCGCCCAATGGATGCATGAGCAGCACAGCGCCCGCGGTATCCGCACCATATCTGCCGGTGTGCAGACGTTGCGCGACAACGCTTCCGGCATCGAGGCACTGCTGACCGGAACCGACCGAACCGACAACTTCGACGTGGTCGTCCTCGGTGTAGGTATGACACCCGAGACCAGGCTCGCAGAGGCCGCCGGACTGGACGTCGACCGGGGCATCGTCGTCGACCACACGCAGACCACCTCCAATCCCGCAGTGCTCGCGGTCGGCGACCCCGCCCGCACCCGCCGCGACGGGGACCTGTCGCCACGCACCGAGCATTGGGAAGCCGCACAGCGTGACGGTCAGCGCGCTGCGGCGACCATCCTCGGCATCGCCGCGCCGGCCGACAGTGCCTCATGGTTCTGGACCGACCGCCACCACCGGCACATCGAGGTTGTCGGCGCGCTGGGCGGAGCCGAGCGCACCGTACTGCGCGGCGCACTCGGCGATCCCGCTTTCGCTGCCTTCGGCCTGGTCGGTGACCAGATCGTCGGTGCGGTCGGTGTCGACGATTCCGCGGCCGTCCGTGCGGCGCGCCGCCTCATCGATCGCGGAATCGCCGTGGATCCGGACCGGCTCGCGGACTCGTCGGTCGGGCTTCGAACACTACTGCGCGGATGATGTGCCGTCCTGCGGCACAACGGCTTCGACGGTCTCCTGAAGAAGGGATGGAATAACAGCGTGAGCACCACGACGGCGCAGTCGCTCGCCGGACAACGAGCAGACCGCGATATCCACTTCGAGGTCGAACAGTTCTACTACTTCGAGGCAGAGCTGCTCGACGACGGCCGGTTCACCGACTGGCTGGAGTTGCTCGCCGACGATCTCGACTACTGGATGCCCACCCGCACCAACCGGCTACGACGGCAGCAGGCCCTGTCGATCGCCGCGCGCGGTGAGGCCGCCTATTACGACGAGTCCAAGGAAAGCCTGGCCTGGCGCATCCGCCGTTTCGACTCGGGCATGGCATGGGCCGAGGACCCGCCCTCGCGCACCCGACACATGATCACCAATGTGGTTGTGCACCACGTCGATCCGGATGAGCACGCGGGCTTCACCGCCGACGACCTGCTCGTTCGGTCGGCATTCCTCGTCTACCGCAACCGGCTCGAACGCGAGGAGAACATCTTCGCGGGTGGGCGTACCGACATCCTGCGCCGCGACGAGGCCGGGCTGCGCGTGGCCCGCCGCACCATCCTGCTGGACCAGAACATCCTGCAGGCCAAGAACATATCCACCTTCTTCTAACGGGAGGGACCCGATCGTGTCCACCGCAGAACTCGATACCACCGTGCAGCAGAACGACGTTCAGCTCACTCACCACACCGTCTCGACCACGCTCGGTCCGATCGCCGTCGCCGAGGCGGGATCGGGCCCGGTGCTGGTCATGCTGCACGGCGGCGGCCCGGGGGCGTCCGGAGTCAGCAACTATCACCAGAACCTGGCCGCGCTGGCCACCCGCTTCCGCGTGATCCTGCCCGACCAGCCTGGATTCGGCGGCAGCTACCGACCCGACGAGGCCGCGCTCGACGCGCGCTCGATCACGCAGATCACCGTCGACGCCCTCTTCCAGACCCTGGACTCGCTCGGCATCGACCGGTTCAATCTGCTCGGCAACAGCCTCGGCGGTGCGGCCGCGATCGCCATGGCGCAGTCGCAGCCCGAGCGGATCTCCGGTCTGGTGCTCATGGCCCCCGGCGGCGGCTGGCTGCCGTTCGGCCCTACTCCGACCGAGGGCCAGAAGGAGATGTTCCGCTACTACAACAGCGGCGGGCCCAGCGAGAAGAAGATGGCCAACTTCATCCGCGCCATGGTCTTCGACCACAAACAGTTCGGTGCGGAGGTGATCAAGGCCCGCTACGAGGCGTCGCTGGACGACAGCCACATCGAGTTCTACCACCGCTACAACGCCGCCTTCGCGAATCGCCACGGCATGGATCCGCTCTGGCGCGAACTGCACAAGATCAAGGCACCGACGCTGCTGCTGTGGGGCCGCGATGACCGGACGATCACCCTCGACGGCGCGCAGATCATGCTCAAGAACATCCGCAACGTGCAGCTGCATGTCTTCGGCAACTGCGGGCATTGGGTACAGCTGGAACGCGCACGCGAATTCGAACGACTCGTCGGCGACTTCCTGGCCGATCTGGCATGAGCGGCTGGCTCGACGGCTACGTCGCACTCATCACCGGCGGCGGCTCCGGCATCGGTCGCGCCGTGGCGGAACGCTTTGTCGCCGAAGGCGCTTCGGTCACGATAGTTGGCCGGGACCTCGACCGGCTGAAGGAGGTATGCGCGAACTCGCCGGACCGATCCCGCATGCACGCCGTACAGGCCGATGTCCGCGATTCCGAGCAGCTCCACGCGGCCGTCGGCGAAACCGTGACCGAATTCGGCAAACTCGACACCCTGGTGACGAACGCCGGTATCTGGGACTACCAGCGCCAGCTCACCAGGCTGACCGCCGAGGAGCTGTCCGCCACCTTCGACGAGTTGTTCGCGATCAACGTCAAGGGCTACATGCTGGCCGCCGAGGCCGCTTGGCGCGAACTGGTGAAGACGCGCGGCAGCATCATCATGACCCTGTCCAACGCCTCTTTCTATGTCGCCGGAGGGGGACCGATCTACACGGCGAGCAAGCATGCCTGTCTGGGTCTGATGCGTGAACTCGCCTACGAACTGGCACCAAAGGTACGCGTCAACGGCGTCGCCTGCGGCGGCATGAACACCGACCTGCGCGGACCGGAATCCCTTGCCCTGCGCGATCGTTCGATAGCGACGTCGTTCGCCAAGCGGACCGCCGATACGCCGCCGCCCCCCATTCCGCTGCACGACTCCAGCACCGATCCCCGTGACTTCACCGGTTCCTATGTGCTGCTCGCGTCCCGTGAACAGAGCGGCCCCATCACCGGCCAGGCAATCGAGGTCGACGGTGGCATCCGCGTGCGCGGTTTCGCCAGCGCAGCCGGCGGCGACCACCTCTGACACGCCCGGCCGCGAGCCAAAGGAGTTTCGATGACCATGGCGCATCCGGTGAGTCCCGGTGCCACAGTAGATGTCAATCCAGCATCCGCGATCGCGGTGACCGCCCACCACCACCCGGGCAAACTCGCGATCCGGTATGCGGGAGGCGATCTCACCTTCGCGCAGCTCGACGTTCGAGCCGCACGACTCGCAGCCGCCCTCGCCGACCGCGGTGTGGGCGCCGGAGACCGGATCGCCTATCTCGGCCTCAACAGTCCCGCGTTCCTGATCACCATGCTCGCCGCCTTCCGATTGGGTGCCATCTTCGTACCCGTCAACTTCCGTCTCGCCGAGCCGGAGTTGGGCGCGGTGCTGCGCGGCAGCGGCGCCATCGCCGCGGTCTGTGAGCCCGGTCATCGTGAGTTGTTGGACGCGGTGCGGCATGAAACCGCTGTGCGTCTCCTTCTGCTCGTCGACGACGACACCGAAGTGCCGGCGGAGGGCTCGTCCCTGGGGTGGGAGCCTTGGAGCCCGCTGCTCACCACCATGGGAAAGCCGACGACGGTCCCGCTACGACGGGTTTTCGACCAGCCCGCGATCCTCATGTTCACTTCCGGCACAACCGGATTCCCCAAAGGCGTGATTCTCACCTACGGCAATCTCTGGTGGAACGGGATCAACGTCGATTCTCGTCTCGACACCCGTCGCGGAGACGTTACCCACGCCTCCGCCCCGCTGTTCCATATCGGCGGCCTCAACGCACTGGCACTGCGCACGTTGGTCCGCGGGGGCACATTGGTGATCCGCCGCGGCTTCGAACCTATTGTTTTTCTTCGCGATCTGATCGACTTCGAGGTCAATTCGTTTTTCGCGGTTCCAGCGATGCTCGCCGCGCTGGCACGGGTGCCCGAGTTGGCTCGCACAGCGCTCCGCCATCTGCGCACCATTGTGGTGGCCGGAGCTCCGGTCCCGACGTCTCTCATCGAACACTATGCAGCACTGGGGATCACGTTGCAGCAGGCGTGGGGATTGACCGAAACCGCGCCCTTCGCAACCCATCTCCCCGCCGAGTTCACCGAGGCGAAGATCGGTTCCGCGGGAATCCCCATGCCCCACACCGAAGTCAGGGTTGTCGACCCAACGAATACCCCGGTACCGGCTGGCAGTGCGGGTGAAATCGTGGTGCGTGGCCCCAACGTCACACCGGGGTACTGGAACAACCCGGCGGCGACCGGTGCGGCCTTCGACCGGGAGGGATGGTTCCACTCCGGGGACATCGGATATCTCGACGAGGACGGCTTCCTCTACATCGTCGACCGGCTCAAGGACATGATTATCAGCGGCGGCGAGAACATCTATCCCGCCGAAGTCGAACGAGCGCTGGCCGATCTGCCCGGCATTCTCGATGTCGCCGTGATCGGCACACCCGATGATCAGTGGGGTGAGACCGTCACGGCCGTCATCAACTGTGCGGCGGGGACCGAGATCACGCTCGAGGATGTCCGGCAGCACACGGCGTCGAAACTCGCACGGTACAAACTTCCTCGGCGGTTGCATGTTGTCGAAACCGTGCCGCGCAACGCCTCCGGAAAGCTCGACAAGGTCAGGATCCGGCATCTGATCGACAAGGAAGTGCGACCATGACCACGCCCCCCGTTCCAATCCTGGAATTGCCGGATCCGTGGACGTTCGCCATCCAAGACCGCTCGCGTACAATGCTTCTCGCCGAAATCTGCCGCACGCCCGACTTCCGCGCGTCTGTCGAGCTGGAACGTTGCGTGGCGGGGCGACTGCGCAACGCCTATCCGGTCGGATCTCACGACCTCGAGATCCGGATCAGCGACGGTGACCCGCAAGAGAAGATGGACATGCTCCGAGTGCTCACCTCCGCCGTCCAAGCCGCGGATTCCCAGTGCCGCAAGGTCATTTTCGCGGTGCCAACCGACGATCCGAGCACCCTGGAATACGCGCGGGCAGCAGGATTCCGCTACGTCGTCGACGTCGACCTGCCCGATATCGAACTCAGTGTGCTGGTTGCGGAACCAGATTGGGTCACCGCCGTCGACATGGACCTCGACCACGTGCCGGGCACGTGATTCGCTCCCGACCGCGAGCCCGGCGTCCAGTGGACGGACGCGCCCCGGAGCGATACTGGTGGCTCGCTTTGGTCACGAGCCTGCTGATGATCGTCCTGGCGATGTTCGCATTGCTGCTACCAGGGTCCGCGCACCGGCCTGGTCAGTCCGGCACGGTCATCGGCACCCCCGGCCGGTGCGAGCCCTCGTGCACCGTGGGACCGAACTGACGCACTTGTGGATACGTCGTCACCATGTGCGCGACCACGCGGTCGGTCAGGCAGACATAGCAGTGCGGCACATCACCCGGATACCGAACGAAATCACCAGCGACCAAGTCGACCGAGTCGCTGATAGGCCCAGTGCGCAATTTGCCGGTGATCACATAGAGGTGATGCAGGGTGCCAGGGGCGTGCGGCTCGATCGTGGTCGATTGCTGCCTGTCCCGCTCCAGCCGCAGCACCAGCGTCCGCACATAGCCCGAACCGTAGGTCTCGTCGAGCATGCGCTCGGACCGGTTCATCGACTCGAACCATTCCGCTTCACTCGCCCGCTGGACATAGACGGGGGTACCCCATTCGGTCAGCAGTCGACGCACCGACACATCCAGCGCGGCGCCCAGTAAGGCCAGCGTCTCCACGGTGGGATTGCCGACTCCCTGTTCGATCTTGGACAGGGTCTGTTTCGACAACCCGGAACGACGGGCTAGTTCGCCGATGGACATGGCCCGCTCACGACGATACCGACCGACGTTCCGAGCCACCAGCTGGTTCTCGTCGGTCTTGCCGTCACTTTTGATGTACATATCGTCATTGTTGACGAACGGGCGGTCAACTTCCACTGGGGGCCGGCTGAGAGTGTGTGCGATAGCAGATGGCCAATCGCCGATCACGAATCGACCGGGTGACCGTGGTACCGGATTCCACAAGCGAGCAGCCGCGTTCGAACCGAAACGTACCCGCGACCGCACCCTGAGCGCGATCCCGGCAACCGCCGTCACGCTTGATGAACCGGGTTGTCCTTGCCGCTGATTCAGCGGCGGTCCCGCGCCGCCGCGATCGCCCGCGCGCTCCGGATCTCCGCCATCGTGAGTGCTGGCTCAACAGCCGGTTCGGCCGGGTACCGCATTCCATCCAACAGCAACGCCAGATAGCGCCGCCAGTTGCCCGGCCGCACAGCCCCGGTGAAGGCCGCGACGGAATGCACCATCGCGATCGATGCCAGAACATCGGCCGGGGCGAGATCCGCTCGCACTGCACCGTCGGCCCGGGCCCGGTCCACCAAGTTCTCCAGAACCGGCGCGACGGCCGCTTCAAAACGCGCGAAGGTCCTTGCGCCGTCGGCCGATTCGCTCATGGCGGCGGCGAGTCCCCGGTTTCCGGCCACGAGCTCACAGGTTCGCTCGAGCAGGCCCGCCAGCCCCGACCATGGATCCGGGTTCCGTTCGGCCGCCGCGGCGGCCTCCTCCAACCGGGTGACGTATCCACCGGTGATCTCGGCGATCAACTCGGATTTGTTCGCGAACCGCCGGTACACGGTCCCCACTCCGACCTCCGCGGCGGCGGCCACATCGTCGAGCGTGACATCCAATCCACGTTCGGAGAGCAGGCGGTCCCCCGCGGCGAGTATCTTGGCGTGATTTCGTGCCGCGTCGGATCGCATGCGGCGGGCGCTCGGCGAAGATTCCGAAGTGGTCATACATCCGAGCATCTCACGTGCCGCACTGGGCTGAATGTGGGGTCGGACACCTGATCACGTACAGATCGTCACTTTTAATATACCAGTCGTCATTATTGACGAACGGTCCGCCAGTTTGCATGATTGTCATATATAAGTGCCGATGCGGTGTATCAGATTGGACACCAGCCGTTAGCCGGAGGAACTCACAATGACCACGTCCTTTGCCGAACCGGTCCGCGACGATCGCGCCGCCGTCGACAAGGCCATCAGCCTGCTGGTCGCCTTCGGAGACCAGGCCAGCACCGGTGTCGGTGTCAGTGAGCTCGCCCGGCGCGCAGATCTTTCCAAATCGACGGCCTTCCGGGTGCTCGGGATGCTCGAGCGAAACGGCGTGGTCGAACGTATCGGCACCGGCTACCGGCTCGGAGCTCGGCTGCATCAGCTGGGCCAGGCGGTGTACTCGCCCGAGCATGAGCGCGTCCGGGACCTGCTGCTGCCGTTCCTGACCGACCTGTACGAGATGACCCGTCACACAGTGCATCTGGCGGCCCTGCACGACACCGACGTCGTGTACCTGGCCAAGCTGTACGGACATCGGACGATCCCGGCTCCCTCGCGAATCGGCGGGCGGCTCCCCGCGCACGCGACCGCTGTCGGGAAGATCTTGCTCGCGTACGATTCCCACACCGCCGCCAGGGTTGTCGCAGGAGGGCTCCCAGCCCTCACTTCCCATACCCGCACCGATCCGGATCGCCTCGCGGACGAGCTCGCGACCATCCGCGCCAACGGCATCGCCGAAGACCATCAGGAAAGCCGCCTCGGGCTGGTGTGCTTGGCCGCACCGGTTTTCGACTCCCGGGGCCGCGCGATCGCCGCCCTCTCCGTAGCCGGACCACATGGCCGGTTCGACAGCCGCCGACTGGAGCACGCACTGCGCCGCGTCTGCGCATCCGCCTCCCAGACGCTCGCCCGGGCGCAGCTGCCTCGCACGGCATGATCTCGAACCGCGGAAGTTTCCATCGAGCGGTGACCCCCCAATGGAGTTGAGACACCTCAGGTACTTCGTGGCCGTTGCCGAGACCCGCCATTTCGGGCGGGCCGCGGAACGACTGCACATGGCCCAGCCTCCGTTGTCCCAGCAGATCAAACGGCTGGAATGCGAACTCGGGGTCGAGTTGCTGATCCGGTCCACCCGCAAGGTCGAACTCACCCCGGCGGGTGAACGCTATCTGGAGCGGGCGCGGGAGATCCTTGCCGCGGTCGACGCCGCCAAGTCCGAGGCCGACCGCATCGCGGCGGGCGAGATCGGCAGGCTGGCAATCGGTTTCACCGGCTCGGCCACCTACGAATTGCTACCGGCCCTGGCTCGGGTGCTGCGCGCCGAACTGCCCCGTGTCGAGCTGGAGCTCGAGGGTGAAATGCTGACTCCGCGCCAGGTGACGGGATTGCGGAACGGATCGCTCGATGTCGGCTTCCTACGTCCCCCGGTTCGTGATCCCGGACTGGACGTCCAGGTCCTGCGGCGAGAACCGCTGGTCGCGGTGCTGCCCGAGACCCATCCCCTGGCCAGTCATCCCGCGGTCCCACTCGCGCAACTGCGCGCCGATACGTTCATCTGCTATCCCTCGCACAACCGGTCCGTCGTCTACAACGCGGTATTCGACGCTTGCGGCAGAGCGGGTTTCGAGCCCTCGGACATCATCGAGGTCGCGGAGACCTCGACCATGGTTTCGTTCGCAGCCGCCGGCCTCGGTGTCGCATTGGTGCCCGCCTCGGTTCGCAATCTGATGATCACGGGAGCGACCTACCGGCCACTGGCGGGCACGACCGTCGAGGTCGAACTGGCCGTCGCCATTCGCCGCGGCGATGCCTCACCGGTGCTCGCCCGCGTGCTGGGACGAGCCCGTCAGCTACTGGGTGGCGGCCGTCCGATCGGTCGCGGCCTCGGCAGCCTGGCCGTGTAACAACCGCCGGAAAGTGTCCGACATCGATCTGACAGCACCCACCATCGCCACCGCCGACTAACTTGCCGCCGCCGGATTCGGGGATCTCGAAGAGATAGGCCGCGGCGGTTTCGGAGTCGTCTACCGCTGCCGTGAATACGCTCTCGAACGGTTCGTCGCGGTCAAGGTGCTGAGTTCAGAGGTTCGCGGAGACGAGCGCGACCAGTTCATCCGGGAGCAACGCGCACTAGGACGGCTTTCGGGCCATCCGAACATCCTGCAGATCCTGCAGGCCGACATCACCGCCATCGGACGCCCCTTTCTCGTGTTCTGACCCGTGCCCAGGTCCGGCAGCTGGCCGGCCTCGGCAAGCGGATCGTCGGCGCCATCGAGCCACGTCATCCGATTATCATCGGCCATCCGCTGATCCCGGAAGCAGGCGCATAACCGATCGAACGGTGCAGCCCCACTTGCAGTCAGGACGAGGGCATCAACTCTTCGGCATCCGCGCGTGATCCGAAGTCGCGCAGCGCCTCTCGGCGTAACCATCTTCCCCGCTCAAGGCCCTGCTGTCCGAAGCGCGGCCGAATCATCGCTCCCCGATCGCGACTCGGCCAGGACGCGGCTCGGGCTGACGCCGAACGCCTGTTTGAAGGTGCGGCTGAAATGACCGACGTTGTTGAAGCCCCAGCGGAAGGCGACATCGGTGACCGTTTCGGTGGGACGAGCCTGAGCGAGGTTGCGGTAGCAGACATTCAAGCGGCGGTCCCGGATCCAGCGACTGACGGTCATGCCGGTTTCGGCGAAGGCGAGTTGCAGAGTGCGGACGGAGATGCCGTGGACGCTGGCGATCGACGTCGGGGACAGATCGGGATCGTCGAGGTTGTCCTCGATGTAGCGCCGCACTTGCAGCAGCAGTGAGGCACGGGACGAAGGGACCGGTTCGGTCAAGGCGGAATCCAGGGTATCGAACAAGGCTTGGCATGCGATCGCCAGCCCGGCATCGGAGAGCTGACCGAGTTCCCGGGCGATACCCCGGAACTGGTCGGCCGCGATCGATACCAGGCCCGAGCCCGGACCTGCGGCAACCGCGCCACCCGCGCTGAGAGCGGCTCGAATCAGGCCCTGCGGTGCACGTCGACGCGGGACCAGCAGATACAACTCCCGATGCGGATCGACGACCTCGAACGCCTTGGCGATCTCGCTGTCCCAGACGGTCAACTGCCCCGCGTCGACCACGAAATCGCCGCCGGAGGCGTACTTGCAGACAATCCGCCCGGAGAGGTTCATCAGAATCCCGATGAACGGCTCGCCGTCGCGCACCGACGCCGGCAACCGACCGGCGCAACAGTCGGTGCGAAACTCCGCGACGGTGAGCGAATCCACCCGCCGGTATCGCATGGCCGCGCCGAATCGCTCGGGCTCCGGAAACGACATGGCCCAACCCAGGTGCAGTTCGGACAGTTTGCTGTTCCAGGCATCCAGGGCGTCGTGGCGCGATATTCCACTGGTCGACCAGGTTGCTGCCGTCGTCATTTCCGGGTACCTCCAGCTGTAACAAGTGTAGTCGACCTCACGCGGGGCGGACTTGACAATCAGCGCGTGCCGCCTGACGGACCGACAGCCGAATGCGCGAATCGCTGGATGTGTTGCGCGTAGGGGCAAGCACAAGGCTATGGCGCTCGGCACAGTGACTGGCAGCACATTTTTGTCATGGAATTAACAAAGGAGCAACCGTGAGCGAGCCTCGCCCGGTCGTCATCTACGGCGCCAGCGGTTACACGGGCCGACTGGTGGCCGAATTCTTGCGTGAGTACAACATCCCCTTCGTTGCCGCCGGCCGGAACAAAGCCAGGCTGCAGGAGGTCATGAACTCCGTCCCCGGCATCGAGACCGCCGACTACGAAATCGCCGAGGTCGGCGGGTCCGTCGAGGAACTGACCACGCTGTTCCGGGGCCGCAAGGTGGTCTGCAACACGGTCGGTCCGTTCCTGCGTTACGCACCTGCTGTGCTGGAGGCCGCTCTGCAGGCGGGCTGCCACTATCTCGACACCGCTGGTGAGCAGACGCACCACATGTCGATCGTGGACGAGTGGGGCCCGAAGTTCGCCGCGGCCGGTCTCGCCGCGTCCACCGCGGTCTCGATGCAATACGCGGTGACGGACATCGCCGCGCGCATCGTCCTGGAGACTCCCGGCATCGACACCCTCGAGCTGGGCGAATACGTCAGCAATGTCCCGACCATCGGATCGACCCAGTCGATGTTCGACGTGATCCGCAAGGATGCCTACTACCTCGAGGACAACGTCCTGAAGAAGTACGACGGGATCGTACAGCAGGACATCGTCGTGCCCGGGAGCGAACACGTGGTGCCCGGTCTCAACTGGGGCGGTACCGCGATGCCGGTGTTCTTCAAGAACGACCGCCGGGTCCGCAACTGCCGGATGTTCGTGGCGATGAAGAACGCGAAGGGCGACATCCCGCAGCGGGTGCGCGAGGCGGAGCGCCTGTTCAAGGTCACCTTCCAGTGGCTTCCCGAGGACAAGCTGTACCCGGTTCTGGACCGGGTGGCGGCCGCGATGACACCCACGACTCCGTCCCGCGAGAACCGGCAGGTGAACCGTTCGGTCGACTGGTGCAGCGGCCGCGGTAACACCGTCGCCGCGCGTGCGGTGATCCACAGCACCTCCGGCTACCTGATCACCGGTTTGGTTCAGGCGTATATCGCTATGCGGCTGGTCGGTGACACCTACCACGGCACCGGATTCCGTTCACCGGCCGCACTCGTCGGCCACCGGGAACTGCTGGGGGCGCTGGAGGCATACGGGCTCGCGCGGCTGACCGAGGAGTCCGTGGCGTGACGACTGAGCACGTGTGGGTCGCCGGGGTCGGAATGACCGCCTTCGGTGTCCGACCGGAGAGCTCGATCAAGGACCTCACCCGAGAAGCGGTCATCGAGGCTCTTGCCGACGCAGGCGCCGAACTCGGCGATGTGCAGGCCGCGTACTTCGGCAACACCTGCCAGGACGTGCTCGAAGGACAGGTCGTCGTGTCGGGTCAAATGGCGTTGCGTTCCATGGGATTCGAGCGCATCCCCGTCGTTAACGTCGAAAACGCCTGTGCCACTGGAGCGACTGCGCTGCACCAGGCTGTTCTGCACGTTCGCTCCGGCGCCGGCGACATCGCGCTCGCCGTCGGGGCCGAACGGCTGAGCATCGGCGACAAGCGCCGGGCACTGGCCGTATTCGACGGCGGCGTGGACGTCACCGATCGGGAGAGCGTACGCACCCTGCTCACCGAACTCGGCGGCGAGCTGCCCGACGACGGGCGGCCGCACAGCCTGTTCATGGACTATTACGCCGCGCTCGCCCATGCGCACATGGCCGCGTTCGGCACCACCCGCGAACAGCTCGCGGTGATCGCCGAGAAGAACCACGCCCACGCCGTCGACAATCCGCTCGCCCATTTCCGCAAGGAGATGTCGGTAGCGGAAATCCTTGATGCACACCCGGTTTCGGGACCACTGACGGTGCCTATGTGCGCGCCGCTGACCGACGGCGCCGCGGCGGCAGTCGTCTGCAACGAGGCTGGCCTGCGCCGGCTCAGCTCCCGTGCACCCGTTCGGATCCTGGCGTCGGTGTTGCGGACCGGATCGGTGCGCCCGCTCTCGGCCTGGAACCGCTCGGCCACGCGGCTGGCCGCCCTCGACGCCTATGAACAGGCAGGCGTTGGCCCAGAGGACATTTCGGTGGCCGAGGTCCACGACGCGTCTGCGTTCGGTGAGCTGTTGCAGACCGAGATGATGGGCTTCTGCCCGATCGGCGGGGGTGGTGAGTTCGCCGATTCCGGCGCCAGCCGGCTCGGTGGCCGCCTGCCGGTGAACCCGTCCGGCGGTCTGGAATCCAAGGGACATCCCATGGGCGCTTCGGGCCTGGCGCAGATCTATGAACTCGTGCACCAGTTGCGCGGCGACTGCGGCCCGCGCCAGGTCCCCGGCGCCCGGGTGGCGCTCGCCGAGAACGGCGGCGGCCTGTACGCCGGTGAAGAAGCCGCCGCCGCCATAACGATCCTCACTTCATAAATGACTATTCCGAGGAGTCAACGATGACCTACCAGACGCTGAAGACCCGCCGCGATGGCCGGATCCTGTACGTCGATTTCGACAACCCGCCGCTGAATCTGATGACGATCCAGATGGTCGGCGAGCTGTTCGATCTCGCCGGCTCGCTGGCCGCCGATCCGGAGACCGCGGTCGTGGTATTCGGGAGCGCCAATCCCGAATTCTTCATCGCCCATTTCGAATTGAACGATCTGATCCGCTCGTTCAGCGACACGACCGTGCCGCAGAGCCGCTACGACGACATCAATGTCGTGCAGGCGCTGGCGACCACGTGGCAGACCCTCCCGCAGGTGACCATCGGCGTGGTCGACGGGATCTGCCGCGGCGCCGGCTTGGAGTTCCTGCTCGCGACCGACATGCGTTTCGCGACCGCGGAAAGCCGTTTCTGCCTGCCCGAGGTCGGCGGCGGCATCATTCCCGCCGGCGGCGGCACCACGCGCCTGGTCATGGCGATCGGTCCTGCCCGCGCCCGCGAGGTCATTCTGGCCAGCCGTGACTTCACCGGCGACGAGGCCGCCATGTACGGAATCGTCAACCGGACGCTGCCGCGCGAGGAGCTCTCGACCTATGTGGACAAGCTGGCGCAGGGGGTTGCCGCGCGTACACCAGGTGCCGTCGCCGCGGTCAACGAAGTGCTGAAGAGCGTGTCCGCTGCTGCGGTCGAGGCTCTGTTCGCCGGTTTCGCCGCTGAGAACGACGGGCTGCGGACTTTGCTGGCGAATCCGGCCGCCCGGCTGGCTCTGCAGCAGATGGCCGACCTGCAGACCCTCGAGCACGAGCGGGATCTGCCGGCCGCGATCGCGGCCGCCAGCTAGCGCCGACGGCAATTGTCGTGAAAAGGAGTTACGAGCAATGACAACACAACTGGATCACGCGGCGTCGGTACGGCCGGCGCTGCCATACGTCGAGACCACCGGCTTCGAGGTTCTCAACGACGAAGAGCGGGCCGTTCAGCAGGCGATGCACACATTCGCCCGGGAGGTGATGCGCCCGGCGGGTATCGCGATCGACAAGCTCACCGCCGAGCAGGCGGTCGCCCCTGGCTCACCGTACTGGGAATTCATGCGCATCGCGGCCGAGTCGGGCATCGGCTTCGACTCCGAGCCCGACGATGTGCCGCCGCAGGCCCTGGCTCGGCTACAGTCGATCGTGATCGAGGAATTCGGTTGGGCCGATGTCGGTCTCACCGTGTCGATGCTGGCCGGCGCGTTCCCGAACATCGTGGCCAAGCGCGTCGGCAACCAGGAACTGATCGACCTCACCGCGGGAAAGCTCGGCTGCTGGATCGCCAGCCAGCCCGATCGGGGATCCGACGGGACCATGCTCTATCCGGCCGAGCGGCACGTCGGCGCTCCCCAGGGCAATAAGGGCAACCTGACCGCCAAGGTTGTAGGCGGCGACATCGTGATCAACGGACAGAGCTCGGCCTGGGTTTCCAACGGCGCGGTCGCGCAGGTCGGGATCCTCTCGATCGTCGCCGATTACGGCGACGGATTCTTCGACAGCGAAGGCCACCCGTACGGGATGGAGGTTATCGTCCCCTTCGATCTGCCCGGCGTGAGCCACGGCAGGCCGTTGGAAAAGCTCGGTCAACGGGCCCTGCCGCAGGGGGAGACGTTCTTCGACGAGGTGAAGGTCCCGGTGAGCTATGCGGTGTCGTTCGGTGACGACTACTGGCGTGGACACGCCAATACCTGGTCGACCGCGGGTGTCGCGATGGGCGGGATGATGTCGGGGCTGGCGCGAGCTGCTCTCGAACAGGCCGTGGAATACGCCGGACAGCGGCGGCAGGGTGGCGCGCTGCTCGCCGACCATCAGATGGTGCAGGCCCGTCTCGGCGAGATGGCCCGGAACGTCGAGACCATCCGGGCGGTCGCCCGGCGGGCCGCCGAGTACACCGCGCTGTCCCCCGCCAAACATCCGTACTACACCGGGGCGACGAAGGTCACGTGCACCGACCTCGCATTCCAGGTCGCCGACGAGGCCCTGCAACTGTTCGGCGGCTACGGGCTCACTCGCGAATACCCGATGGAGAAACTGTTCCGTGACGCGCGCGCCGCGCGCATCGAGGACGGCGAAAACCATTTGCTGAACATGAAATTCGGCTTCCTGACCACGCTGTTGCGGCGCGGCGGCCGGCTCGGGGCGTAAGGAGACACGACACAGATGGCGATCACCGACTTCTTCGACCGAGGCTGGCGGGCCGGACCGGACCGGGTCGCATTCGTCGCAGACGACCGCAGCTACACCTACCGCGAAATCGGCGAGCTTTCCTGCCGTATCGGTAATGCCCTGCTGGACATCGGCATCGAATCGGAGACCAAGGGTGCCGTGCTCGCGCCCAACGATCCGGTCGCCTGGGCATGCGTGCTCGGCATATGGCGAGCCGGAATGGCCTGGGTGCCGGTCAATCCCGCGAATCCCCCGGAGGAGACCGAGCGGCTGCTGGAGGGATTCGACTGTGAAATCCTGTTCTGCCACACCCAATTGCTGCCGATCGTGGAGCAGCTGCGCCCGAAGCTGCCGCAGCTGCGCCGCGTGGTCGCATTGGGCGACAACGCCGCGGCAACCGAAGACGCTGTCCCCCTGGAGGCATTCATCGAGGGTGCGTCCGCGGAGATCCCCGGTTTCATCCCCGCGCAGGATTCGGTGGCCGGGATCATGCCGACCGGAGGCACCACCGGCGCGCCGAAGGGCGTGATGAACACCCACCGGAGCCTGACGGTCAGCGGGCAGCACCATATGTTCGCCACGTCCTACCCCGCGGACGAACCGCCGGTCTTCCTGGTCGCCGCGCCGATGACCCACGCCGCGGGCACCATGACGCTGCCCTGCTCGGCACGCGGCGGCACGGTCGTGGTAATGCCGAAGATGGATCTGCACCTGCTGCTCGACCTGATCGAGCAGCACCGCGTCACCGAGCTGTACCTGCCCCCGACGGTGATCTACCGGCTGCTGGAAGTACCGGGCATCGAGCAGCGCGACTTCTCCTCGCTGAAATACCTCGTCTACGGCGCGGCCCCGATGTCCACCGAGAAGCTGCGGCGTGCGATCGAGGTGTTCGGTCCCGTCATGCTGCAGGGGTACGGGCAGGCCGAGGCACCCAGCGCGATCGCGTTCCTGCGGCCGGAGGAGCACTTCCGTGACGGCAAGATCGCCGAGGACGCTCGGCTGACCGCCGCGGGCAGGCCCGCCCCGATGGTGCGGGTGGAGATTCTCGGCGAGGACGGTGCGATCCTCCCCACCGGAGCGACCGGTGAGGTCTGTGTGCGCGGCGATCTGTTGATGAAGGGCTACTACAAAGCGCCGGACAAGACCGCGGAGACTGTCGTGGACAGTTGGCTGCACACCGGCGACCTCGGCTTCCTCGATGCCGAGGGCTTCCTGCACATCACCGACCGCAAGAAGGACATGATCATCTCCGGCGGGTTCAACGTGTACCCGAGCGAGGTGGAGCAGGTCGTCTGGACCCACCCGGCCGTGCAGGACTGCGCGGTCATCGGCACCCCGCACGCCGACTGGGGCGAGGCGGTCACCGCGGTGGTGGAACTCAACGCCGGCGAGGAACTCACCGAGGCGGACCTGCTGGTGTACTGCCGGCCCAAGCTCGGCGGGGTCCGGACGCCGAAGCAGGTCGTGTTCGTGGATGCGCTCCCCCGGAGTGCCAACGGCAAAGTCCTGAAAAAGGACATCCGAGAACCGTTTTGGCGCGACCAAGAACGAAAGATCTGACCATGGCCGAATCCGACAAAGCCGGATCGACCGCAACGCAACCGGTAGCCGTGATCACGGGCGCGGCAAGCGGAATCGGTCTTGCGGTGACACGGCAACTCGCGCGGACCCATCGCGTCGCATTGCTGGACATCAACGGCGAAGCGGCGCAGCAGGCCGCGGCCGAACTAGGCGACGTGGCAATCGCGGTGCGCTGCGACATCACCGACGCCGACTCGGTGGCCACCGCGGTACAGGCCGTAGTCGAGCGGTTCGGAGCGATCGACGTCGCCGTATCCAATGCCGGCATCGGCCCGGTGGGCGCGGTCCGGCATCTCGATCCGTCGGTGCTCGCCAAGGTCCTCGATGTCAACGTGACCGGGAACTGGCGGTTCATCCACGCCTGCCTGCCGCACCTCATCGCGAGCCGCGGCTATGTGCTCGGGGTGGCCTCGGCGGCCGCGATCTTCTCACCGCCTGGTGAGGGCATGTACGCCGCGAGCAAGGCAGGGCTCGAGGCGTTGCTGGACGTATTCCGAGTGGAGGTGGCCCATCTCGGCGTCGACGTCGGGATCGCCTACCCGATGTTCATTGATACCCCGATGGTGCGCGACGCCGACCGCGAGCATGCGGACTTCGCCCGCACCCGGGCCCAGCTGCCCGGGGCGGCCGGCAAGACCTTCCCGGTATCGCTGGCCGCCGGGCGCATTGTGCGCGGCATCCAGCGCAGGCAGCGGCGAGTGTTCATCCCCGGATCGCTCGCACTCCAGTATCGGCTGCGCGGATTCCTGTCCGGGCTGCTGGACCGCAAGCTGCGACCGATCGCCGTCGAAGTGGACCAGCTCACCGCAAAGAAGGTGGCCGAACGGGGTGATGTCGCCGCCGGCTGGAGTGCGGCGGTCCTGGAATCCCAAGAACCTCCGCCCAGGGAGGACTGACCAAGTCATCAATAGCGTGGGCCGCCAATGCAACTCCGGCGGCCCACGCAGGCTGGAGTAACAACGATGTTCAATGCCTCGAGAATTGTGCTGAGCCTTGCGGCGGTCGCTGCCGTGGCACTGCCGGCGGCGCCGGCGGGTGCTCAGCCGGACACGACGCCGCACCCCGGAACGACGTGGTTATGTCACCCGTCGATGGCGACCGACGGCTGTAATCTGCCGCTCGACACCACGGATCTGGCCACCGGCGAGGTTTCCCACAACGCACCGGTCCCCGAGTCGGCCCGGCCCA
This sequence comes from Nocardia sp. NPDC006982, assembly GCF_042869435.1. Lineage (NCBI taxonomy): Bacteria > Bacillati > Actinomycetota > Actinomycetes > Mycobacteriales > Nocardiaceae > Nocardia > Nocardia sp. NPDC006982. The sequence goes on from NZ_JBIAFV010000003.1 coordinate 577,640, forward strand.
TCGACTGCTTCTACATATACCCGACGGTCAGCGACCAGCCGACCCTCACACAGGACCCGGTGCCGCAGCCGCAGGCGCAGTACATCACCGCCCTCCAGGTGGCGCGATTCTCTCGCTTGTGCCGCGTGTTCGCTCCGGTGTACCGGCAGGTGACGCTGCCCGCGATGGGATTGGAAGTCGCCGGCGCCGACCTCATCCAGCCCGGCTATCACGACATCGAGAACGCCTGGGACGACTACCTCGCGCACGACAATCACGGTCGAGGCGTGATCATCATCAGTCATTCGCAAGGAACGCTGATGGCACGCAAGCTGATCCGAGACCATGTCGATCAAGACCCACAGCAGCGTTCCAGGCTTGTCGGCGCCTTCCTCATGGGTGGCAATGTGACGGTTGCAAAGGGGCAGACGATCGGCGGAGACTTCGCGTCGATTCCCCTGTGTACCGAACCTGGCGAATATGGCTGCGTGACAGCGTATTCCACTGCTCAGCACGATCCCCCAGTGTCATTCTTCGGCAACGCCGATCCAAGCCTGATGTCGCAGCGCTTCGGCCTGCCGGATGGTCCGGGATATGAGGTCGCCTGTACCGACCCCGGCCTGCTCAGCGGTGACAACTCGCCGCAGCCGATTACCCTCCTGTCCACCCCGTATCCGTCCGGTACTTTCTCGATTCTGATGCGCTCCATCACGTTTCCGGGTCCTTACCCACATTCGGACTCGACGTGGACATCCACCGCGTCGCGGGCGACCGGCCATTGCGAGGAACACAATGGCTACCACTTCTACAAGATCGACCTCACCGGTCCTGATCAGGTCAACGAGATTCCAATGTTCGAGTCACACCTGATCGACATCAACCTCGGTTACGACCGGCTCGTATCGATCGCACATCAGCAGACCGATGCCTGGCTGGCCGCCCACTAGTCCGCTTAGGGGACACATCATGACAAATACATCAGCAGCACGCCAGGACGTGCGATTCGACTCGGGCGATGGCTCGTGTGCGGGATGGCTTTACCTGCCTTCGGGTGTCACCTCTACCGGTCCGGTCCCCATTCTCGTTCTCGCCCACGGCTTCGGCGGCATCAAGGAGATGGGCCTGGACCGATACGCCGAACGCTTCGTCGGCGAGGGGTACGCATGCCTCGTCTTCGACTACCGGCATTTCGGTGCCAGCACCGGCGAACCGCGTGAACTGGTGGATGTCGAGCGGGAGCTCGAAGACTGGCGGGCCGCGGTCGCATTCGCTCGCCGGATTCCGGAAGCCGACGCCGATCGTGTCGTCCTCTGGGGCACATCCTTCGCGGGAGGGCACGTCGTTGTCACCGCCGCGAACGACCCTGCCGTCGCTGCCACGATCACCCAGTGCCCGTTCACAGACGGGCTGGCGGCGGCGATGTCGATGCCGATCTTCACCGCACTGAAGCTGATGCGACGTGCGGTCAGCGACCTATGGGCAGCCCGACGTGGCCATGAACCGGTCCGGGTGGGAGTAGTCGGCGCGCCGGGTGACCTCGCGATAATGACTTCACCGGACTCGCTGCCCGGCTTCAATGCGATCCTCGCCGCCTCCGGCCTGGACGACTGGCCGGACCAGGTTCCGGCACGGGTGATGTTCCAGGTGCCGCGCTATCGTCCCGGGCGCCGGGCCAAGGATATTCGCACACCGATCCTGTTCTGTATCTGCGACCGGGACAGCGTCACCCCGTCCCACAAGACCGAGAATTACGCCGCGCAGGCCGCACAAAGCGAAGTACTCCACTACGATGCCGGCCACTTCGACATCTACGTCGGCGAAGCATTCGAAACGGTTGTCCGCGAGCAGATCGCGTTTCTTCGGAAGACTGTACCCACGACCGCGTCCTGACCGCGGGACCGACAACCACCACGACAGCGGACAGCCGATAGCTCTCGTCATCGACGATTGGCATCAGGTCCGCAGCACAGCAAGCCATACCGTGCTCGAGTATCTGCTCGAACATGGCTGCCACCATCTTCGGATCGTGATCGTCGGACGCGACCGGTCCGGACTGCCGCTCACGCGCCTGCAGGTCCGTGACGAATTGATCGTAATCGATGCCGCCGCCTTACGTTTCGATAGGAGCGAGGCCACCGCAATCCTGGTGACGCACAACTCGCTACGTCTGAACAGCATGGACATCCAACGGCTGCAGGAATCGACGGAAGGGTGGCCCGCGGCTCTGCAACTCGCCTACCTATCCTTGTGGGTCCGCGAGGATCCCGGCACGTTCATCGCCAACCTCACCGGGCGGTATCACGCCATCGGCGAATACCTCGCGGAGAACGTCCTGAACTCGCTCGAGCCCGAACTGCTCGAGTTCCTGCACGCGACCTCGATCACCGTCCGCGTGTGCGTGGTGCTGGCGAATGCGCTGGCCGGGCGGGCCGACGGCCAGGAAATGCTCGAGCAGATCGCCGACCGCAACCTGTTCCTGCTGCGTTTGGACGAGGACGACGAGTGGTTCGGCTATCACCGGTTGTTCGCTGATTACCTGCAGCGCAGGTTGATTCGCTCCGATCCCACCCGCGTCGCCGATCTGCACCAGCGCGCGGCGACCTGGTTCGCCGATCACGATCTGCTCAGCGAGGCCGTCGACCATGCCTTGTCCGCGAGAGACCCGCAACGCGCGGTCGATATCGTGGAGGCACGCTCGGTCGGGTTGATCGGTCACTCCCGGATGGCCACCTTCCTCGGCTTGGTCGCGAAACTCCCCGCCGCCCACACGGAATCGCGCCCCGCCTCCAACTGTGTGTGGCCTGGGCGAATGTCGGTCTGCAACGCCACGAACAGCTGCGCCTCGCGCTGCGACGGGCCGATACCGCGCTCGAGACCGCGGAACTGCGGCCAGAAGATGTCGATGCGATTCGCACCGAGACCATGATCGTGCGCTGTGTGGGTGGACGACTATGTGACCGATCGATTCGACGGCCTGCCTGCGGAGTTGGCGACGCTGCCGGGTGAATCACGCACCACATTCGCCGCTCTGTCCACCGCCAATCTGGTGGCCAACGATGCTTTGAACCGGTTCGACTTCTCCGGGGCCCGGCGACAGCACGAGGAAACCCTCCAGCGAAGTCCGCGTGGAGGACCGTTCCTCGTCATGCACAGCCACTGTGTCGCGGGGCTGGCGGCCCGAGAACAGCTCGACATCGCTGCTGCGGGCCGCCATTTCACCGACGCGATGACCGTGTCCGCCCGAATGGGCGGCCCCTCGCGCTCCTCGATTCTGGCCGGTGCTCTTCTCGGCGGACTGCGGTACGAGCAGGGAGATCTCGAGCAAGCCCGAGCATTGCTCGATGCGAGCGCGCGGCTGGACCGACAGGGTGGCCCGGTGGACTTCCTGCTCGCCACTTTCGGCAGCGGCACACGGGTCGCCGCACTAATCGGTGACCTGGCCGCCGCCTAGCAGAGACTCATGGCCGGGGAACGCCTGGCCGATCAGGATGACTGCCGCGGCTGCGCGCACGCATCATCAACAAACGCATTCGCCTCGGCCTCGCGATCCCCGACGACGTTCGCGCCCATCTCACTGCCTTGCCGCCATATCAGCAGCAGACCACCAGAATTCACGCCGAGATCGCCGAAATCGAACAGGACTCGGCGATCCGGCTGCTGCTGGCCGAGGGCACCTCCACCGCGGGCAAGGAAGCCTGCGCCCGAGCCGAACGGCTCGCCGACCTGATCGTGCCGCGATCTCGTCCACTGGCATCGACCAGAGCCGCTCCTGCACGCCTGCTGCCGGTGGGCCGGAGATCGGCAGCACGAGGCGACAATCGTCGCGTCCGAGCCCCTTTCGGTATGCACCACGCAGGGTCTGATGCAGCCGGCCGCCGATGCCGGTCCGCAGATGACTCAAATCATCGAGGCGCTCGGCGGGCATTGACACTCAGCGGGCATTGATATCCGCGTCGTCTCAATCGACGGGAATCAAGTATTTCACAAACCGCCACACCGCCATGAGACTTGTCTCACAGCCACTCCCGGATAGGACTGGCGTCACATATCCAGAAGGACCCTCATGACCCCGTTCATGATTGCGGTTCGGGAATTGCTGGCGGGAGCCGAAATTCCGGTTCCGGAAACCCAACCCAGCCGTCCCCGCCCAATACCGGAGGCCACCGACAATCAGGTAGTCATCCGCTCTCTCGCCGAGCAGCTGATTTGCGAAGCCAATGCGGTGTTGTCCGATCGCGGCGACACCATGAGCCTCGTCGACGACAGCGGTCCCCACGAATTCGCATTCACGCTCGGCTACCGACACCGCTCGGCACGAATCCGCACAGAGTTGTCCGGCCGAGCAGGCACAGCCGAATTGTCGTTGTCGGGCAAGCCTGTTCACGAAACACGGGAACTCGGCGGCGAAGCGGCGCTGCAGGCTCTGGTGCTCAGTTTGCTGGCCGACCGGCCGGACCCCGGATCAAATCAGGAGTAGGACCACCGTGCAGTACGAATTGCGTTATCAGGTCATCGAACCCAAGCGAAACACGTATCAGAACGTCATAGAGCGGCTCGGAGACCAGCCCGCAAGCCGCTATCTCGAAGGCACACTCGACATTCAGCCGAAGGAGAACTTCCACTACCGGCCGACGTGGGCGCCCGACCGAGAACTCTACGATGCACGATTCACCGCTCTGCGATTGAGCGACACATACAGTTTCACCGATCCGCGACAGTATTACTACACGCCGTATGTCACGCAGCGAGCCGCGCTGCACGACGAATTCGGGAAGTCCCTCGCCTACCTCGAGGGGCGGAATCTGCTGGTGCGCCTGCCCGAGGCATGGCACGCGATGCTGTCCTCGGCCGTCGTGCCGTTGCGGCACTTCGAATCCGCCGCCCAGTTGGTGAGCGTGGCCGGTGCCAGATTCGCCGACGGCACCTCCCTGGAACAGTGCTGCACCTACGCCGCCTTCGACCGAATCGGCAACGCACAGATGCTGTCTCGGATCGGACTCGAGCTCGACGCCGGAAATTCTGGGGTACTCGAGGGCGCCAAGCGGGAGTGGCTCGCCGCGGACCACCTCCAGCCGCTGCGCCGCCTGACCGAGGAGATCATGGTCGTCGAGGATTGGGCCGAGGGCCTGCTCGCCATCGACCTGATCGATGCCCTCGTCTATCCGCTGCTCTACCGCGGCTTGGACGAGGCGGCACTGCTCGGGGGCGCCGGGGCCTACAGCCTGGTCGCCCAGCATTTCACCACGTGGTACACCGATCAGCGCAAGTGGCTCGACGCGCTGACGAAGACGTGGCTGAACGACCCCGAGCACGGCACCGCGAATGCGGCAACGCTCGCGGGACTCGCCGAGAGATGGAGCGGCCGAGCCCGTTCCGCCGTCGGTGCGCTGGCCGAGGCCATCGAGGCGCACGTGCCGACAACGAAAGCGACCGAGATCCTCACCGCTATCACCGATGCCCAGTGGGCCGTCACGGCGGGAGGCCGGGCATGACCACACTGCGCCAGGTCGGCATCGATCTGCAGGAGTCCGAAGACAACCGAGCCCTGATCGAGGCGATCAAGACCGACAATCCGGAACTCACGATCCGGCATCTGCCCGGCCTTATCAAAGTCCAGGCCGCGGGTCAGATCGTGATCAACCGGGAGACCGTGGAGAGCCGACTCGGACGCGAATGGGAGACGGGCGAATTCCAGCTGGCCATCGTCTCGTTCGCCGGAAATCTCTCCGAATGGGACGACGACCGCATCATCGTGAAATGGGAACACTGATATGACAATCGAGATCGACAGCACCATCGCCCGCAAGAAGCTGCCGCTGAAAGAGCGGTACTCCCGCCTGACCCGCGACCTCGATTGGGAGCCCAGTTACGTTACGCGGGAGGAGCTTTTTCCCTACACCCGCTACGAAGGCATCACCATTCACGACTGGGACGGCTGGCAGGACCCGTTCCGGCTCACCGTCGACGCCTACTACAAGTATCAGGCCGAGAAGGACAAGCGCCTGTATGCCGTGCTCGACAGTTTCGCTCAGGGACAGGGACACCTGACACTGGCGGATGCCAGCTACCTGAACGCGATCAAGCTGTTCATCCAGGGTGTGACTCCGCTGGAGTACGCCGCACACCGTCACTTCGCGTTCCTGGCACGGTATTTGGAGGGCCCGGCGCCTCGATTCGCCGCGCTCTGCCAGAGCATCGACGAACTGCGCCATTGCCAGACCCAGGTCCACACGATCAGCAACTACAACAAGTACTACAGCGGCTTCCACAGCTGGTCCAAGATGCACGACCGCGTCTGGTACCTGTCGGTGCCGAAGTCGCTCTTCGACGACGCGATGTCGGCGGGACCCTTCGAATTCCTGATCTCCATCTCCTTCAGCTTCGAGTATCTGCTCACCAACCTGCTTTTCGTGCCATTCATGAGCGGCGCCAGTTTCAACGGCGACCTGCCGACCATGTCGTTCGGATTCTCGGCGCAATCCGACGAGAGCCGGCACATGACCCTCGGACTCGAGGCCATCAAATTCCTGCTGGAGCAGGACGAGGGCAATGTGCCGATCATCCAGGACTGGATCGACAAGTGGTTCTGGCGGGCATACCGGATGTCGGCGCTGGTCGCCGGAATGATGGATTACATGCTCCCGAAGCCGGTGATGAGCTGGAAGGAGGCATTCCAGCTCTACTTCGAGGACCAGATGCTCGGCGGATTGTTCCCCGACCTCGAGTACTACGGAATCCGGCCACCCCGGCACGTCGAGGACGCCATCGCCGAGAAGGACAAGCTCTCGCACGAGGTCTACCGCATTCTGCACAACTTCTCGTTCGCCGCGGCGATCACCACACAGACTCCCGGCGACGCGCACATGGCGTGGCTGTCCGAGCAGTACCCGGACAGCTTCGACCGCTTCTACCGGCCGACCTGGGAGAAGCATCAGCGAGCGGAGGCGGCGGGCAGTCGGATCTTCTTCCAGGGGTTGCCGCAGCTCTGCCAGGTATGCCAGGTCCCGATCGCATTCAGCGAAACCTCCGATCCCACACGACTGTCGTTGCGGCGCAGCGAATTCCGAGGGGAGATCTTCCATACCTGTAGCGACGGCTGCAAGTGGATCTTCGACCGTGAGCCGGAGAAATACATCCAAGCGTGGCTGCCCGTGCATCAGATCTACCAGGGCAACTGCGGCGGGCCCAGCGTCCCGGAAGTGCTGGCCTGGTACGGAATCCAGGACGGCGACAACGGCGAGTACAAGGGTTCGCCCGACCAGCTTTCCTGGGCCCAGTGGCACGCGGGCGACCAGACCCGGTCGGAGGCATGACATGACCGTGAAAGCGCTCTACGACTACAACTTCCCCTCCGCCGATCGCGCCGAGGTCTTCGGCGATGACCAGCTGGTGTACGTGCTGTGGGACGGCAATCCGCTGTTCTGTTCGGCGGCCTGCTTCCGTGCGCCCAAGGCAATGCCGTTCGGTGAGTTCGTCACGGCGATGGTGCACCCGTGGGCCGCGTCCGACCCGGATTTCGATCCGGCCGCCATCCGCGAGTGGCGCTTGTTCGACGAGCCCATCGCACCAGCCTCCGACCGGACGCTCGCCGAGCTCGGGGTGGGCCACAAGACACTGCTGAAATTCTCGGCCTGAGCGGCGGGTTCACTGATGACCAGCTATACGGTACGAATCGATCCACTCGGCGCGGAGATCACCTGCCGGGAGAACCAGACCGTGCTCGATGCCTGCCTGCGCGAGGGCATCTGGCTGCCGCACGCATGTACGCACGGCACCTGCGGAACCTGCAAGGCCGAAATCGTCGACGGTGAAGTCGATTTCGGCGATGCGTCGCCGTACGCGCTCTTGGAGAGCGAGCGGGAGGAGGGCTGCGCGCTGCTGTGCGTGGCCACACCGCGCACCGATCTGGTCGTCGAAGGCGAGGTGGACGCCGAGGAAGGTCTCGACATCCACCCGGTTCGCGACCACGTCGGCGTGGTGGCCGACCTCGCCGACGTCGCACCCGATGTCCGGCGCTTGATCATCACCCTGGACACGCCGCTGGCCTTCAATCCGGGCCAGTATGTGCTGTTGGATCTACCCGGCGGCGAACAGCGTCCCTACTCGGTCGCCAGCACACCGGCCGATCCGAGTCGAATCGAGCTCCATATCAAGAGGTCTCACGGAGGCCGGGCCACCGACGGCTGGATCTTCGGACGACTGGCCGTCGGCGACCGGGTCACCCTGTCGGGCCCGTATGGACGGTTCTCGTTCCGGTCGGCACGCACCCAGCCGATCCTGCTGCTGGGCAGCGGAACCGGCCTGGCACCGCTGAAGTCGATGGTCGCGCATCTGGTCGAAACCGGGAATCGACGTCCGGTCGCCCTCTATCACGGCGTCGCGACGAAAGACGATCTCTACGAGCACGATTGGCTCGAATCCACCGCAGCCCAGCATGACTGGTTCACCTACCACCCGGCGCTCTCCCGGGAGGAGTGGAACGGGCGTACCGGACGGGTGCCGGACCTGCTGGCACAGGACTACCCCCGCGCGGCCGGTCACGTCGCCTACATCTGCGGCAGCCCGGCCATGGTGACCGACACCCTCAAGGCACTCATGAAAGCGCGGTTGTTTCCCCGGGACATCTACCGCGAGGACTTCTTCGACGCGGCCGACCGCGCGGCCGGCGCCACCGTCGTACGAAGCCCGCTCATCAGGAGATAGCGTGAAAATCAGTAAGGTGGAGGCGATTCCATTCGCCATCCCCTATCGCAAACCACTACGGTTCGCCAGCGGCGAGGTCACCAGCGCCGAGCACGTGCTCGTCCGCGTGCACACCGACACCGGTCTCGTCGGCACCGCGGAGGCGCCGCCGCGGCCGTTCACCTACGGGGAAACCCAGGCATCGATCATCGCCATCATCGACGACTTCTTCGCCCCCCAGCTCATCGGCCAGTCGCCACTGGCCCGCGAACTCATCCATTCCCGGCTGAACCGAACCGTCGGCAATCCCACCGCCAAATCGGCGCTCGACATGGCCATCTGGGACATCATCGGACAATCGCTCGACGTGTCGGTCACGGAGTTGCTGGGCGGTTTCACCGACCGGGTCCGTGTCGCGCACATGGTCGGGTTCGGACCTGCTGCGGAGATGGTGGCCGAGGCCGAGCGAATGCGGGATTCCTTCGGCATCAACACCTTCAAGGTGAAGGTCGGTCGACGGCCGATCGACCAGGATGTCGAGGCGTGCCGAGCGCTGCGCCGCGCACTCGGACCCGACACCGAGCTGTACATCGACGGGAACCGTGGATGGACCGCCGCGGAATCTGTTCGGGCACTCGGCGCGCTGAGCGACGTCGGTCTCACCTTCGCCGAGGAGCCCTGCGCGGCCGACGAGGTATTCGACCGCCGCTGGCTGGTCGCGCACAGCTCGATACCGATCTTCGCCGATGAAAGCGTCAGCCGCCCGGCCGAAGTCGTACGCGAGTTGTTCAGCGGCGCGGCGACCGGCATCAGTATCAAGACCGCCCGAACCGGGTTCACCTATTCGCATCGCGTGCTCAGCCTGTGCGAAAGCCTGGGCGTCGAGATGGTCATCGGCAATCAGATCGACGGGCAGATCGGATCGCTGTGCAGCCTCGCCTTCGCCGCGGCGTTCGAACGCACCTCCGGCCGCGCCGCCGAGCTGTCCAACTTCCTCGACATGACCGACGACCTGCTGACCGAACCGCTGCAGATCCGGGACGGGACGATGCAGATCCGCAAGGGCCCCGGCCTCGGTATCCAGATCGACGAGGACAAACTCACCCGCTACCGCCAGGACCGTTGATCGCACGGTCCGTTCCGAAGGAGTTACACCAATGACCGAGCTCGCCACCACCCAAGCGACGGCCGCCCAATCCGGCGCATCGGCGACCGCGCACTTCCAACAGAGGACCCGTTCGGGAGCGCACGCCGACGTCGGCCGGGTCGACACACTCGTATCCGAACTGCTGGCCGCGGCGCACGACATCATCCGTCGGCACGAGCTGACCTATGCCGAGTACGACGTGCTCAAGGCTTGGCTCATCCAGGTGGGCACCGACGGCGAATGGCCTTTGTTCCTCGATGTTTTCATCGAACACGTCGTCGAAGAGGTAGCCCACGCCCAGCGGCGCGGCAGCAAGGGCACCATCGAAGGCCCCTACTATGTACCGGGCGCTCCGGCGCTGCCGGCGATGGCGCTGCTTCCCATGCGTGACGACGAGGCCGGAACGCCCTTGCGTTTCACCGGCGAGGTACGCACGGTCGCCGGGGTCCCCGTCCCGAACGCGACGATCGAGATCTGGCATTCCGACGACGCCGGCTACTACTCGCAATTCGCGCCGGGGATCCCCGAATGGAACCTGCGGGGCACGGTCACCGCCGATGAATACGGCCAATTCGACATCACCACTATCCGGCCCGCGCCTTATCAGATCCCCACCGACGGTGCGACGGGCGCGCTGCTCACGGCCGCCGGATGGCCCGCGTGGCGGCCGTCACACCTGCATCTGAAGGTGTCCGCACCGGGCTGCCTGCCGATCACCACCCAGCTGTACTTCCGCGGCGGCGACCATATCGATGCCGACATCGCATCGGCGGTGAAACCTGAACTCGTGCTCGACCCCGCACCGGCGGCCGACGGGTCCGGGCTGCAGGTGGTCTACGACTTCGTGCTCGACCCCGCGTGAATCGATTGCCACCACAAGACGAGATCTGGAGACGAAGGTGCTGTTCGCGGTAACGATGGATGTCGAACTGCCCGTCGATATCGACCCCGGTGTCAAGGCCGCGACCTTGGCGAAGGAAAAGGCATACAGCCAGGACCTACAGCGATCCGGGAAATGGGCGCATATCTGGCGGATCGCCGGAAAGTACTCGAATCTGAGCATTTTCGACGTCGCCGATGTCGAGGAGTTGCACGACATTCTGTGGAATCTGCCGCTGTTCCCCCACATGCGCATCAGCGTGACGGCGCTGGCCACGCATCCGTCGGATATCGCGGTCGGCTGATGCCGTCCGTCGAAACCCCCTTCGGCACTGCCGGATTCACCGATCACGGCACCGGCCCCGCGCTGGTTCTCGTGCACGGCTTCCTTTTCGACAAGACCATGTGGCAGCCACAGATCGCCCACTTCGCCCCGCTGGGGCTACGGGTGATCTGTGTCGACCTCATAGGCCGAGCTCTCGGCCGATGAGTTCCTTCATTATCTCGTTGGTGCCGCCCCAGATCTTGGTGATGCGGGCATCACGCCAAGCTCGCGCGACACGGTATTCGTTCATGAAACCGTATCCGCCGTGCAACTGCACACAGCGGTCCAAGACCTGGTTCTGCACTTCCGATGACCACCATTTGATCTTGGCGGCGTCGACGGCGGACAGCTCACCACGAACATGCGCCATCACCGAATGGTCGAGGAACGTCGTCGTGACGTCCATTGTGGTCGCCATCTCGGCGAGGGTGAATTTGTTGTACTGGAACGTCCCTACCGGCTGCCCGAAAGCCTCGCGCTGCTTCACATAATCGAGCGTTTCGCGCAGGATCTGGGCGGCATGGCCGACATTGGTGACGGCAGTGGCCAGCCGCTCTTGCGCCAGCAGCCGCATCATGGCGATGAAACCTCGATCCAGCTCGCCGATGCGGTTGGCATCAGGAATCCGTACCTGATCGAAGAACAGCTCCGCGGTGTCGGCCTCGTCCTGGCCGACCTTGTCGAGTTTGCGCCCGCGAGTGAATCCGGGCATGCCGTCCTCGACCATGAACAAGGTGATGCCCTTCGCACCCGCACCTGGCGTGGTTCGCGCGGCGACGATCACCAGGTCCGCTTGAAAGCCATTGGTAATGAACGTCTTCGCCCCATTGAGCACCCAGTCTTCACCGTCGCGGATCGCGACCGTCTTCAATGCCGCGAGATCGGAGCCACCCGAGGGTTCGGTCATGCCGATACCGCAGATCAGCTCCCCCGCGGCCATTCCTGGCAGCCATCGCCGCTTCTGTTCCTCGGTGCCGAACTCGACCAGGTAGGGCGGACACACATCGGAGTGGATGCTGAAGCATGAGGCGACTCCCAGGCTCAGTGACGAAATCTCCTCCGCGACAATGGTATTGAATCGGAAGTCATCAGCTCCGGCATCGCCGTACTGTTCCGGTATCGCCAGGCCGAGCAGCCCCTATGTCCCGGCTTCCTTCCAGATGTCACGCGGAATCGTCTTGTCCGCCAGCATCTGTTCATGCCGAGGCTCCAGGACCCGGCCGACGAATCCTCGCACCGAATCCCGGAAGTCGTCATGGTCGGTGTCATAGATCGTGCGTCGCATTGTGCTCCCTACTGCTGCCGCGACCGCCCCTCACAGGCCACGGCAATTGCCAGAGTTGAGATTTGGTGTGCCGCGCCATCCACGCGGCGATCTGTGCCCGGGACGTGAACCCCAGTTTCCCGAGGATCCGCTCGATGTGGCCGTCGGCCGTTCGCTTCGAGATGACCAACCGCTGCGCGATCTCACGGTTCGACAGACCGATCTCGACGAGAGCGGCCACCTCGAGTTCCCGCTTGGTCAACGGCTGCGCCGCCACGCGCGATCCGCCGACGGTGTGTTCCTCCGGTCCCAGTCCTAGCTCGATAACGTCACCGAGATCCCGAATGCGGTCGGCGGACGGACCTCGTTCCGGCGTCGACCATTCCGAACGCGGCGGGGTGTGGCGCTCGAGGGATTCGGACAGCTGTGGGCCGAAGGCGTCCAGGGACGTCCCCAGCGAACGCCACACATGCCCGGCGGCAGCGGCCAATCCGGCCGCCCGCTCGGCCTCGCCACGGTCATAAGCCACCCAGGCCAGCAGATCCGTGGTCAGTGCGACGCATATGCCATCCGAGAGAATCTGCTGCAGTCGCAACACCTCGCGGGCCGATCGCTCCGCCTCGTCGAGGCGCCCAAGGCTCCACAGGGCGATGCCCGCCGTCCATAACGCATACGCCCGAGCGGATCGGTCTCCCCATTCTTCGCATGTCGCTACGGCACTACTACTGACCGCCAACGCTTCCGAAGCGCGACCGGCGAGAGCCAGAGCGCAGGCCAGCATGTACCGGGCAGAAACCGCCAAGTAGGGGTCGTCGGCCGCACGGTATCCCGCGATCGCCGCCTCGAACCCGGCGACCGCGTTGCCGAGGTCACCTGCGAACATGGCGAGCAATGCCGTCCATTGATGAATGTGCGTCTCCAGCCGCCGATCTCCGAGCGTCTCGAAGAGCGCGGTGAGTTCGGACAGCCAGCGCGCGGCTTGCTCGCGATCGCCTTGCAGCAGTGCTATCCAGATGACCACCCAGACGCACTCGGCTCGCGCCGGAGTGGGTTCGGCGGCCGCGGCCAGCAGCGCTTCCAATCGCATTCGGCCTTCTGCGAGCAGCCCACCCGACAGCCAGTGGTAGCGCAGCAGGCTGAGTAGTCGGAGTCCCTCCTGCTGCTCGCCCTCGGTCGCGGTGCTCCATTGGATCGCCGCGACGTATCCGGCATGGTCCAGGTGCATCCGCGCGAGCAGGGTCTCCTGATTCGGACCCCACCATCGATCCACGATCGTCTGAGCACGTCGCAACATCGTGTCCCGATGGCGGCGGTCGAGGTCCACGCCTTCACCCGCCTGTTCGGCCAATTCAGCGGCAACCTCGCGCAGCGGAGCGAGCAGTCGATATCGCATCCCGCCGCTATCGCGGTCGGTCAGCAGGATCGACTGCCCCACGAGGCGCTCGACGATGCCCACCACGTCTTCACGTCGCAGCTCACCGAACGCGCAAACCGCCTCGGCGAGTTCGAGATCGAACGAGGCCGGAAAGACCGACAGCCGACGCCACAGCACCTGCGCGGCCGGTGGGCACAGCTCGTAGCTCCAATCCACCATCGCCCGCAGCGACCCGTGGCGGGACTCCGGACCGATCGACGGTGCGGTCAGCGCCGTGAGCCGGTGACCGAATCGCTCGACCACCTGCTCGACGGTGAGAGCCCGCAACTTGACCACCGCCAGCTCGATCGCCAAGGGAATCCCCTGGAGCAGATTGCACAGCTCGATCACCGCCTCGGCGTTGCCCTGGGTGATCTCGAAATCGGGGTCGATCGCATGCGCTCGCTCCACGAACAGGCTGACAGAACCGTCCATCACCAATTGCGTTGTGGGAGTGCCCGGTTCGGGCACGCTCAGCGGCGCGACCGGACGCAGCACCTCACCGGCGACACCGATCGGCTCCCGGCTCGTGGCTACCACGTGCAACTGGGTCGCTTCGCGCAAGAGGACCGGCAACAGCTGCCGGACTGCCGGCAGGACATGCTCACAGTTGTCGATGACCAGCATGAGATTTCGGTTCCGCACGAACGACAGCAACCGGTCCCGAGGGTCGGCGACCGACAGGTCGCCGACCCCGAGGGCGCTGATGATCGCCGATTCGACCTCAGAAACCCCCGCCCCGATGCCCAGGTCGGTGAGCGGAGCAAGCCACACTCCATCCGGAAAATTCCGTCGGCTGCGGTAGGCCAATTCCAGGGCGAGCCTGGTCTTGCCCACTCCACCTGGACCGGTGAAGGTCAGCAGTCTCGATTCCGACAGCGCCCGCCCGGCCAGCTCGAGGTCGTGTCGTCGTGCAATGAGCCGGCTTAGAGCTGGACCAACCGGGTTTCCTCCGCGTCGAGGAACAAGGGCACTGCTCATGAAGCAATCGTAGGTCGAGCCATTCCGTCGCAACGCGACTCACGCGAGCGAGCATCTGTTCGGACATCGAAACTGCCGCCTTATCCGGCGGTCACCGCTGCGGACGGCTCGGCCGCCAGCAGGGGCGCCAGGAATTCCGCAATCGCCTCCTGGATGCGGGCCGTCTTCGGAATCGCGCCGGAGAGCGAGTACGCGGTGTGGAACAACCCGTCGAATCGCCGCAGCTCAGTCGGCACACCGGCCGCCGCCAACGCGTGCGCGTAGTCCTCGGCCTCGTCGCGCAACGGGTCGATCTCCACGCTGATCACCAGCGTGGGCGGCAGACCCGTCAGGTCGGCGGCCCGGGCCGGAGCGGCCCATGGGCTCACCGCGTTGGCCGGATCGGCGAGGTACAACATCGTCATCCGCGCACCCGCACCGACAGAGACGACCGGGCCGTTCGCGAACACCTTCCGCGATTCGGTGTCGGCGAGGGGGTCGGTCGGCGGGGTCACGAGGATCTGGGCGCGCAAGCGCGGTCCGCCCTCATCCCGCACGCGCAGCGCGGCGACCGCGGCCAGGTTCGCTCCGGCGCTCTCACCACCGACGGCGATGCGCTCGGGATCGCCACCGAAGTCGGCGATGTGATCGGCCGCCCAGCGCAGGGCCGCCACCGTGTCGTCGGGAGCCGCCGGGAACGGATGTTCCGGAGCGAGCCGGTAATCCGGCGATACGACCAGGGCTCCGGTCATGCGCGCCAGCGTCGCGCACGGCTCGTCAAAGGAGTCCAGTGTGCCCGCGACCCAGCCGCCGCCGTGGATGAACACCACCACGGGCAACGGGCCCTCCGCCTCCGGCCGATACAACCGGACAGGGCGCTCGCCACCGTCGATGGGGAAGGTGGTTTCGACGATGCTGACATCGGAAGGCGCGGGAAGCTGGAAAAGCTTGAAGCCGTCGATGGCGGCCCGCGCTTCCTCGAGAGAGCATTCCTCGAGCGGTTTGGCCCCGATGTTCATCAGTCCGGCGAGGAAGAACACCGCCGAACCGTCGAGCCGCATCGTGTTCGGCACCGGGCGGTCCACTCCGTCCAGCGCGAATCCGCCGTATTCGGTGGCCTCGACCTCGGCACACAGCGCTCGGTACATCGGCGCACCCGTGAACATCGAGAGCGGGGTCCGTGCCTTGCCCGGGATGTTGTCACCCATGTACCAGGTGGTCGCCGTCGGGAACAGCGTGGACTCGGCCACCTCCCGGACCAGATCGTTATAGCGGTCCTCCCCCGCCGCGGTGACCTCGACGGTCTTGTGGCCGTGGGCGTCCGCGTATCCGATCAGGCCACCGATGAAGTCGACGCTGTCCTCGATCGCGATCGGGTTGTTGAACAGCGCCGCCGCGCTCTGAGGACCATTGACGTGGAAGAGATTCGGGAATCCGTGGGTGGCCATGCCGATGTAGGCGCGCTGTCCGTGCGCCCAATGCTCGGCGAGCTGCCGGCCTTCACGCCCGACGACCCCCATGCGCATGAGCCCGGCCGCGCCGACGTCGAATCCGGTGGCGAGCACGATCACATCGAACTCGTACTCCCGGTCCGTGGTGGCGATTCCCTTCTCGGTGATCCGCTCGATCGGCGTGGTGCGGGCGTCGACCAGGCGAACGTGCGGGAGGTTGAAGGTCTCGTAGTACCCGGTCTCGAATGTCGCCCGCTTGGTGCCGTACGGATGGTCGTTGGGGCACAACAACTCCGCGACCTTCGGATCGGTCACGCGCTCGCGGATTCGATCCCGGATGTAGTCGGCCGCAGTCTGATTCGCGGCCGGATTGAAAATGAGGTCGTAGTAGGTGGAAGCGAGCATCCGGAACCCGCCGCCACGGTAGTACTGGTCATAGACTTTGCGCTGTTCCTCGGGCGTATCCATCAGCGCCGATCGGGTCGCCCGCGGATACGCCGCACCGGCCATGGCATTACGCGATTCCGCGCGCAGCTTCGGATATTCGGCGACGGTCTGCGCGAACTCCTCGTCGGTGAGCGGCCGATTCCCCAGCGGGCAAGCGAAATTCGCGGTCCGCTGGAAGACGGTCAACTCCGAGACCTGCTCGGCGATCGTCTGGATGACCTGGATCCCCGTGGACCCGGTGCCGATCACGGCCACGCGCTTGCCTGCCAGATCGACACCCTCGGCGGGCCAGAGGCTGGTGTGCACGACGGTGCCGCGGAAGTCCTGCTCACCCGGGAAGTCGTTCTTCTTGAACACCGAAAACGCCCCGGCGGCATTGATGAAGTACCGGGCGGTGGTTACGGCGCCGTCGTCGGTGCCCACCACCCAATGCTGGGCCTGGTCATCCCAAATCACCGAGGTGACCCGGGTTTCGAATCGGAAGCTGCGACGGAGATCGAACCGATCGGCGACATGCTCGAGGTAGGCACGGATCTCCGACTGGGCGGCGAATCGCTCGGTCCAGCGCCACTCCCGCTGCAGCTCCTCGTCGAACGAGAAGGAATAGAAGATGCTTTCGAAATCGCAGCGCGCACCCGGGTAACGATTCCAGTGCCAGACACCACCCGGCCCCGGCGCCGCTTCGAAGCACTGTACGGACAGCCCTTGCACATTGCGGAGACGGTGGGTGGCGTACAGGCCGGAAAAGCCCGCGCCGACGATCACGACATCGACTTGCGTTGAACTCATGCCACAGAGCATGGCCGTCTGTGACCCCGCGCACAGGGGTTGGAATACCCCACCCCATACCCGTTCGCATACCTGTCTTCGCCCGCTCATCTCCACAAGACATCCCGAACTGGATTAACTGGACTGATCACGGCGCAGGTGACCGGAGCCACGGTCAGGCACGAAACATGCAAGGGAGCAAGTAGGCGATGTTTGGCACCATGCAGGACGAGCAGCTGTCACTGGCGACGCTGCTGCGATACGCGTCCACCTTCCGGGGCGACGCGACGGTGTCGACCTGGACCGGTGACACCATCCGCACCCAGACGTTCCGCGAAATCGGTTCCGATGCAGCGCGTCTGGCCAACGCATTGCGCGGCCTCGGGGTCGAGATCGGCGATCGCGTCGGCACCTTCATGTGGAACAACAACGAGCACATGGTCGCGTTCATCGCCATACCCGCCATGGGCGCGGTGCTGCACACCCTCAACATCCGGCTCGCCGGCGACCAGTTGGCCTATGTGGCCAACCACGCGGCGGATCAGGTGGTTATCGTCGACGCCTCGCTCGCTCCGGTGTTCGCCCAGTATCTGCCGAAATTGACGACGGTCCGACACGTGATCGTGACCGGCCGCGACACATCACAGCTGACGGCCCCCGACGGCGTACAGGTGCACTCCTACACCGAGCTGCTTGCGACACAGCCGGATTACTACGATTTTCCGATCGTCGACGAACGTTCCGCCTCCGGCATGTGCTACACCTCCGGCACCACCGGAGACCCCAAAGGCGTCGCCTACACCCACCGCTCGAACTGGTTGCACGCCATGGAGGTGATCTCGCCCAACGGTCTCGGCTTCGATCAGTCGGACACGGTCCTCACCATCGTGCCTCTGTTCCATGCCAATGCTTGGGGAATCCCGTACGGGGCACTGATGTCGGGCGCCAATCTGTTGCTGCCGGACCGTTTCCTGCAGCCCGCTCCACTGCTCGAGATGATGGCCGCGGTGCGACCGACCTTCGGCGCCGCCGTCCCGACAATCTGGGGTGGCGTACTGGCCACACTGGACGCACAGCCGCAGGACATCTCGTACCTGCGCACCGTGGTGGTGGGCGGAACGGCATTGCCGCCCTCGATGATGCACACATTCCTGGACACGTACGGGGTGCAGTTGGTGCACGCCTGGGGCATGACCGAAACCTCCCCGATCGGAAGCGTGGGGCACCCACCCGCGGGTGTTTCGGGCGAGCAGGAGTGGGCCTATCGATACACCCAGGGCCGATTCCCCGCCGCGGTCCAGGCACGACTCGTCGCCGACGACGGCAGCGTGCTGCCGAACGACGGAAAAGCCATGGGCGAGCTCGAGGTTCGCGGGCCCTGGATCACCGGTAGCTACTACTCCCCCGAAGGGGCATCGATAGACCCGGACAAGTTCCACGACGGCTGGCTCCGCACCGGCGACGTCGGTCGGATCACCCCTGACGGCTACCTCACCTTGGTCGATCGCGCCAAAGACGTGATCAAGTCGGGCGGCGAGTGGATCTCATCGGTGGATCTGGAGAACACCGTCATGGGCCATCCCGCGGTCTCGGAAGCCTCGGTGATCGCAGTGCCCGACGAGAAGTGGGACGAACGCCCGCTCGTCGCAGTGGTTCTCTTGCCTGGCGCGGAAACCACACCGGAGGACCTGCGCGATCACCTGGCCGGGAAATTCGCCAAATGGCAGCTCCCCGAGAACTGGACGTTCGTCGAGGAGATCCCCAAGACCAGCGTCGGCAAGTTCGACAAGAAACGCCTCCGCGCCCTGCACGCCGCAGGCGAGCTGACGGTCACCACGCTTCCCTGAATCATCTTTCACCCCACAATCATTCACAATCCGAAAGGTATCGACATGAGCACGACCCTGGAGGGTAAGCGCGCCCTGATCACCGGCGGACACCGCGGCATCGGCCGCGCCATCGCCGACGCTTTCACCTACGCCGGCGCCCGAGTCGCGATCGCCGACATCGAAGGGGCCGACAAGGCCGCCGCCGAAATCGGCAAGGGCACCATCGGTGTCGACTGCGATGTGCGTTCGAGTGAAAGCGTCGCCGCCGCGGTCGGCACCGCGACCGCCGAACTCGGAGGTCTCGACATTCTGGTGAACAACGCGGGCATCGAAGTCATGGCCCCGCTGCACGAGATGTCCGAAGCGGACTTCGACCGCCTCGTCGCGGTCAACCTGCGTGGCACCTGGCTGGTCTACAAGCACGCCGTCCCGGCGCTGCTCGACGGCGGCGGCGCCATCGTCAACATCGCATCACTGGCGGGCTTGGTCGCCTTCCCACTGCTGGGCGCCTACTCTGCCACCAAGGGCGGCATCGTCCGCCTGACCGAGGCCATCGCCCTCGAACTGCGCGACTTCGGCGTGCGCGCCAACGCCATCTGCCCCGGCTTCATCGACACCAGCATGGTCGAACGCTCCACAGCCCAGTTCGCCTCGGTCACGGGAGGCTCATTCGAGCAGATGGTCACCGCCGGCCAGGGCCGCCTCGGCGCCACCCACGAAATCGCCACCCTGGCTACCTATCTCGCATCCGACGATGCCGCGTTGATCAACGGCGTCGCCATCGCCGCTGACGGCGGCATGAACCTCCGCCGAGTCTGATCAGCCAACCGCGCGAATTCCAGCAACTGCACCCCACATCGAAGGGAACGACCTGGCCTCGTTCAAACCAGATCTAATGGCCGATCGCACAGTATTCGTAGCCGGTGGCACGAGCGGGATCAATCTCGGAATCGCCAGGCGCTTCGCAGAATTGGGCGCACGAATCGCCGTCCTCGGCCGCGATCTCGTCAAGGCGAAGAGCGCCGCGGAATCCATCGGCCCTGGGGCAATCGGACTCAGCGCCGATGTTCGGGATTACGACATGGTGCATGCCTCCATGGAACAGGCCGTCTCCGAGCTCGGTCCGAAACATCTGTTCGCGATCACACCACAGCAATCGACTTTCCGGTTCCGGCCGGGCCGCTGATGCGGGCTGGCCCGTCACGCCGGTGCCAGCGCACGGCCGGCAGCGGCGATCCAGAACCGGCGGCAGCCGGTGTGGGGGAAGGGTTTTCGGGCAGTGGCATGGGTTGGTCGGCCTTTCCAGCACCTACCGGCGGAAACGGTGGATCGTGCCGCCTACACGCTGTGCCTGTCGGCGCAGTGCCATCGACACCTCGAGCACCGCAACATCGTCGTCGTCGCCTCGTTGAGGTCGGGCGCATCCGCTGTCGGGTGAGGTGTGGGAGGCCGCCCGCGCCGCTGGCATGAACGCGTTGGACCTATTTCGGTGTCTGGAAGCCGAGCATGTTCCTGTCCCGGCCACGGAACTATTCGACCGACCGCCGGCCATGACGACGCGCGGCGTATTCGGTTCCCACCCCTGGAAGTTCAGGAGACCTTCGTCGGACACCCGCGCGTACTTCGCGAGGCTGCGAACCGACGTATGCCCGGACAGCTTCATCAGCACCAGCGTGCACACGCCCCTCTCCGCGGTGTGGGTCAACCGAGAGTGCCGCAACTGGTGCAACTGCTCCGAGGCGATCCGGTCGTTCTGCCACTTCTCCACCGATCCGCTCTACTGCGCGAGGTCGTGGCGGCCCTCGGTGAGGTCGGGTCTGAGCTTTGATTCGTGGCGGTGGGGTTCGTCGTCGGCCAGGCGCAGCACATGCAGGGATTTGGAGATCCGCCCGAAGTGGGCGACGGCGTGCCCGACCACGTGTCTCGAGCACAGGCCAAAGGACACGATCATGACAATTCGTTCGACTTCTGCATAGCGTCCAGCGCGTCGACGACTTCGCGACACCAGTCCGCCCAGACACGTTCGGTTTCGAGGCCCGCTTTCAGCACCAGATGCCTCAGGGTGTCAGAGTCATCACCGATGACAGAGAAATCACGTGCCTCGATCTGCCGGTAGGTTGCGTACGTCCTTTCGTGCACCTCTAGATGGTGGGCGACCGCCTTTCGGACACCCGCGAAGTCTCCGACGGCGGCCGCGGCTCGCAACCTCACGGCTACGGATTCTCGTGGTTGAGTCGGCTCATCGACTTCACCCGCCCACCCACGCAGCGCGGCGGTACCCGCTGGCGTGATCGAAAAGCGCTTCGGCTGGCCACGTCCGGGAGCCTCCGGCTGAGGCACTTCGGCAACCAGGCCGCCGCCGCTGAGCCGATCCAACTCGCGATAGATCTGCTGGTGCGTGGCCGACCAGAAGTACCCGAATGCGCGATCGAAACGCCGAGCGAGTTCGATACCGGTCGATTCCCGTTCGGTCAGCGCGGTCAGGATCGCAAACTGCAGAGCCACAGCCCGATGCTAGAGGACCGGCGACGAAAGCGGCGGCCGCGGTGGCAGAACAGGCGACATTGTGGCCTCTGCCAGCACTGGATGACCGAGACCATTCGCCCAGTTCATCGGAGGTGTGATATATGACATAGCAGTTTATACAACTTGTTGCATAATGGCCGCTGCGGCGCTAGCTTCGTCAGAGCGCAATCTTCGAGCGGCCCTCTCTGCCGCGCGATCACAAACCTTTGAAGGACGCATCATGGCCTTACCTGCCGCTCTGTCCGGTCGGCTCGCCCTGCCCGTGGTGGGCTCACCGATGTTCATCTCCTCCGGCCCCGAGTTGGTGATCGCTCAATGCCAGGCCGGGGTGATCGGATCTTTCCCAGCCTTGAACGCCCGTCCGGCGTCACAGCTGGCGGACTGGTTGGACCGGATCGCCGAGGAGAACGCGTCTTACAGTGCGGCGAACCCGGACGCCGCTGTGGCCCCGTTCGCCGTGAATCAGATCGTCCACCGCACCAATGACCGCCTCGAACAAGACATGGAGGTGATCGTCGAGCACCGGGTTCCGATCGTGATCACCTCCCTCGGCGCGCGTCCGGACATCAACGAGGCCGTCCACTCCTATGGCGGAATCGTTTTGCACGATGTGATCAGCGATGAGTTCGCTCGCAAGGCCATCGAAAAGGGCGCCGACGGCATCATCGCCGTGGCCGCCGGCGCCGGCGGCCATGCCGGCACACAGTCACCGTTCGCGCTCGTTCAGGAAATCCGTGAGTGGTTCGATGGGCCGTTGCTGCTGTCAGGCGCCATCGCTCATGGCCGTTCCATTCTCGCCGCCCAGGCCGCGGGCGCCGATCTCGCATACATCGGCTCGGCGTTCCTTTCCACCGTCGAGGCCACCGCGGCTGCGGGCTACAAACAGATGATCGTCGAGTCCTCGGCCAAGGACATCGTGTATAGCAACTTGTTCACCGGCGTCCATGGGAACTACTTGCGCGGCAGCATCGCCGCCGCTGGCCTGGATCCGGACAATCTCCCTCAATCCGACCCCTCCACCATGAACTTCGGTTCCGGAGGCAACGCAGACGCCAAGGTCTGGCGGGACATCTGGGGCGCAGGACAGGGCATCGGCGCGATCAAGAAGAACCTGACCGTCGCGGACCTCGTGGACATCCTCAACGCGCAATACCACGAGGCAGCACAAGCTTTGGCACGTCAGGCGCTGAGCACCGATGACATTCTTCAGCGAGCTTGACCTCGAGCACCACGCTGAGACTTCCTCTGCGCAGGAAGATATCCGGTTGCGCGAAAACCTCCGACCGTTCTTTTCCGCAATGGTGCCTGCGGATATTTGTTGACACCGTTGCCGGAGGACTGCCGATCAGCGAGAACAAGTACCGCCGATCACACTGGATCATCAACCCCGCTGTCACTCGCTGAGGACATACCGCGGGCCGATTCTGCCGTGAGATGCAGCCTCGGCGTCACCAGCCCCCGAGATGGTTGTGCACTGGTGACGCCGAGGGCGCGCTCGGGTTTCATGATGCCGCCGAGGGGCGGGCTCAGGTTCTCACGGCCGACCACTGCGTCTGGGTGCGGAGACCTTTCTCGAGTACCTTGCCGCCGGGGTTGCGCGGCAGCGGCTCCGGCCGTACGGCCATCAATCGACACAACGTAACAACCGCCCCCACGCAGCTACTTCCACCACAGTACCGAAAAACGTTACAACTCAACATAATACGGACATCACAACATTGTCGGCGACGCTATGCTATGCTCCCGCTCCAGCTCGATCACCCACTTGTCGGCGACAGTCAGCACGCGGGCGATCGCGTGCCGTCGCGCGTGGCCGTCGCTGGTGGCAGTGGAATTGTGCGATGTTGTCCATCGCCTCCCCCGGCGACGGATTCTCTGTCGCCGTCCTCGACTGCGACGAAACCGGTTGCACCACAACATAGCCGCATCCTCGCCCGCCGCTTGCCGACCCCCAATTCCGTTGGCGCATACCGGTACTACTTCCTAGACGACACCACACCCCTCGCATGAGCACGGATTCGTCCACTGCACCTTCAACTGTGTGCGGGTCGGCTCCGCTCGGCGACCCAGGCGGCGATCTGGGCACGCGAGGTGAATCCGAGTTTCGTCAGGATGTGTTCGACGTGTCCCTGAGCGGTGCGCAGGGAGATCACCAGGCGAGTGGCGATGGCCCTGTTGGTCAGGCCTTCGGCGACGAGGGCGGCCACCTCCCGCTCCCGTCTGGTCAGCTCCGCCGGACCAGCAGCCGCAGCCCTCGGTTCCTCTCCTAGCGCGTAGCCAGTCGCGGCCTCGAGACCCAATGCGGCGCCTTCACGGTAGGCGGTATCGAAGGACCGACTGCCGAGCGTGTGACGAGCGGCGCGCTCGCAGTCCTCATGGTGAACCGCCAGGTCCGGGAAAAATACGGCGGAGCCACCGATCGCCTCAGACAGTGCCTGCGCGGCGCCCAACAAGACCGCGGCGCGGCGGGCGCTGCCCTGGGCTCCCACAATCCAGGCCAGTGCCTCCAGGGCAAACGCGGCCATGACCGGGTCTTTTAGCCGCCTGGCCAGCTGCAGGCCCTGCCGCAGCAGCCTCAGCGCACGGTCGCGATCATCCTTGCGCCACGCGGCGACCGCCGCCTCCCACAAGGCAATTGACCGATGTGCGGATTCGCCACAGCATTCGGTGATCGCGAGGGCCTTCTCGAAGTACGAGAGAGCTGCTGCGCTGTCCTCCCCAAATGTGTGCACCCATCCGAGCCCGATCAGGGCCCAGACCTGTCCGTAGACGTCGCCGTGCGCAACGAAGGTCTCGAGAGCGGCCTCCGTAGGGGCGCGGGCGCGCGGATAGTCGCCGATGCGGACCGCGTGCAGACCTTGGATGAGATCGGCGAACGCGTGCACGATCGGATGCTCGGTCTGTTCGGCCAGCGCCTGCCCCTGCATGACCAGTGCGGATGCGGCAGGAAGATCGGCCTCGCTCACCAGTCGGACGCGCCACAACGCCTTGGCGCGTGCTGGCGTGGCAGTAGCGGGCCCGACGGCGAGGGCGCGGTCGAGCCAGTGCCGAGCCTCACCGTGCTGGCCTCGGGCGAACCAGAACAGTTGCATCGCTGCCGCGAAGGACAGCGCGGCGTCGGATCCCGCTTGGGTGTCGGTCAGGCAGAAGTCCAATGCCTCCCGCAGGTTCGGTTGTTCGCGGTCGAGGCGGGCGATCCAATCGAGCTGGCGGGGGCTGAACCAGTCGGCCTCCGCGGCCTCGGCGAGCTTGCGGTACCAGTCCCCGTGCCGACGCCGCAAGTGCGGATATGCGCCTGCTTCCTCGAGTTTGTCACGGCCGTAGTCACGCACCGTCTCGAGCAGCCGGAACCGCACCACCGAGTCCGACTCCTCGCGGATCAGGATGGACTTGTCGACCAGGGCGGTGAGCACATCGAGCAGATCCTCCGCTGCGAGATCGTTGCGGCACACCTGCTCGGCGGCGTCGAGTTCGAAACCGCCGGCGAACACCGACAACTGTGCCCACACCTGCTGTTCGGCAGAGGTGCACAGCGAGTAACTCCAGTCGATGCACAACCGCAGGGTCTGCTGACGGCTCGGCGCGCCGCGGCTGCCGCGGGTCAGCAGTGCGTATCGGTCGGTGAGCCGCGCCAGAATCTGCTCCGGTGACAGCGCCCGCAGCCGAGCTGCAGCCAACTCGATCGCCAACGGCAGTCCGTCGAGGTGGCGGCAGATCTCGGCCACCGGGGCGAGGTTGCCCTCGGTGAGCACAAAGGCGGGCACGGCAGCGGCGGCCCGTTCGACGAACAGCGTGACCGCGTCGTAGCGAGGCGCAACCCGCAGCGACAGTTCCCGATGCGGAACGGCCAGCGGCCGCACCCGCAGTACAGATTCTCCGCCGATGACCAGCGGCTCGCGGCTGGTCGCGAGGATCCGCAGCTCCGGGCACGCCCGCAGCAAATTCTCGACAACCTTCGCTGCCGCGTCCACGATTTGTTCGCAATTGTCGAGCACGAGCAGCAACCGCAAGGGCGCCAGGTATTCGATCAGCACGTCGAGCACCGACTGTCCGCGCGGGCGCAACCCCACGGTGGCGGCGATCACCCCGGGCAGCAGGGCACCATCGTGCAGCTCGCTGAGCTCGACCAAGCACACCCCGTCAGCGAAGTCGCGTTGCGCATCGGTCGCGACCCGCAACGCCAGTCGGGTCTTGCCCACGCCACCGATCCCGGTCAACGTCACCAGCCGCGAGCTCGCCAACAGACTCTTGGCCTCGGTCAATTCCGTGCGGCGGCCGACGAAGCGTGTCAGCTCCAAGGGAAGAAACACCTTTGCGCTCACCGGCGCACTGGATGATACGGGCCGAGGCCCTGACGACCGGCCGGTGATCAGCGGAATCAATGGAACCGGGGTGTCCTCTTGCTGCTCGGTACCCGCTACGGCCCGCACCGCCATGTCATCGACCGGCCACCCGCGCTCGACCTGCAGCTGCCGCAGTTGCTCACCCAACGCCGCAGTGGCCGGCCGCTGCGCGGGAGCATGGGCCATGGCATATTCGATCACCCGCGAGAGGTCCTCGTCGATGCCGTGCTCGCCCAGATTCGGTGTCGGCTGGGTGGTGATCCGCAAAAACTGGGCCACCACCTGTTCGCCGCTGCGTTGCTCGCATGCCGCATGCCCGGTCGACGCGGCGAACAAGGTAGCGCCCAGACCGTAGACATCGGCCGCCGCAGTCGGCTCCGCACCCGCCAGCACCTCCGGTGCGGTGAATGCCGGCGAACCCGTTATCGTGCCAGTGGCGGTGCGAAATCCGCCAGAAATACGCGCTATCCCGAAATCGGTCAGCGCCGGCTCACCGTAATCGGTGATCAGGATGTTGCTGGGTTTGATATCCCGGTGCAGGATGCCGAGCCGGTGTACGGCCTCCAGCGCCCCGGCAACCTTCACACCCACTCGCAGCGTCTCCTCCACCGATAGCGGACCATGCCGACGGATTCGGGCGTCGAGGGAATCTTGCCGATAATAGGGCATCACCAGATACGGCAGACCGGACGCGGTGGTGCCCACCTGCAGCACTGCCACGATGTTCGGATGCCCGGTCAGCCGCCCCATCGCCCGCTGTTCCCGAATAAACCGTTCCCGGTTACCCTCCTCGAGGTCGGCAGTCAGAACCTTTACCGCCACAGTCCGATCCAAGGCCGTCTGCCTGCACCGATACACCACGCCGAACCCACCGTGACCGATCTCCTCGGCATCGACGAATCCAGCATCTGCCAGCTCCACCGGGACAGCGGAAATCACGTCGCGCTGAGTTTTGAACGAGTCGATTTCGCCCATATGCAGGTCCTACTTAATGGTGTACCTCAGCATATAGCGCCGGAAGAGCGCGCGGTGGCGGCCTCACCCTGTCGTCCTCTACAGCGACCCCGGCCACGCGTTCCTCTTCCAGCACCTGACCGAGTTCGCCACCGCGTCTTCGCCCCAATCATCGAGCGCAACAGCGGCGCACATCCTCAACGTCCACTCCGTACTCTCCTGGCTCGCCCCGTCCGGCTCCTACAGCGGCTCCAAGATCGCCAATGGTCGCAGACCAACTCCCTGCGCCTGGACCTCGTTCCCGCGCGGCATCCGCGTCACCGGACTGCACTTCGGCTACGTCGACACCGACATGACCGCCGGGGTGGAAGCGCCCAAGTCCCAGCCACGCGACGTCACTGCCTTTTCCCCGTACGGAATCGAGACGGCGGCTACGAGATACTCACCGACGAGCCCTCCCGTAGCGCTCGGCACTTCACCGGTTCAGCTACCCCTCTTCAGGGCAATTCCTTGTTCTCACCCACATAGGCCGCGATGACCCGGCGCAGCCGATGTGCCGCCAGCAGCGGCCCGAGGCCCGCGTCGTCGACACCGCAGTTTTTCGACACCGCCTTCAGATCGGTGGCGCCCTGGTCGATCAGCGCCAACGGAATGCCACACAGTGCGAAGCCGCAGCCGCCCACCGATGATCGATCCTGAGGCGATATCTGCAACCACATCGGCGGCCGAGCCGACCACCTTGTCCAAAACTTTGCCGCGCAAGCGATTTCCTAATCAGTTAGCCTCGACCAGTCATGGTGATCTGCGGTAATGGTGTCATGGAATGGCGAAAGGTGCTCTGAGCTGCGATATTTCGATTTGCTGAAGATCGAATATTGCAGTTTGAGGAGCACCCTTCTGGTGAAGCATTCTACGGCCGACATGCGGGCACACCTGGCCGGAGTCGTACCGGGTTCTCTGATCGCCCCTACAGAGCGGTGCCGCTCAGCTCGCTTGTCGTGGCAGGCTGGTGACATTGGTGGCGTCGTCGGCGAGAGCCGCACGCAGACGGACAATCTCGTCGTGCTCCGCGGCCAGTTGCGATACCGCCTGGATCCAGAAGGAGGTGTGTTCGGCGATTACATTGTCCTGCTCTATGATTCGCGCCCTCAGCTTCTCGATCACTTCCTCGAGCCTAGCTATCCGCGCATCGCGGGGATCGGTGACCACACCGGCCTCACGAAGTTCCGCGCGCCGTCGTTCGAACTCCTCCTCGAGATGAACGTAGGTGCTGTAGAGCGCGGCCCGGGTGACGTCGGCTTCGATGCCGAGGGTCTTGACTCGCACTACCCCTCACCTGGGGGATTACTTGACGGCTGACAAGATGATCGCCAGGAAAGCCGTGATGAAGAACCAAACGGGCCGCTCTGAGCTCTTTGGCAGAGGGTGGCTGTTGCCGCGTCCGGCCATAGTGTTGCGGCCCGAGAAGAATTCCGAAGATCCGCTCGTAACGATCCGCCCGTTCGTGTGCCGCTGGCGGGGTCTCTGCGTTGTCGGGCGTTGGTTCGCCTGATTCGGCCGCATCCCTTTGCGTCACCACTGCACCACCCCGTTCCCGTCCGTCGCTGGTTGGTACTTATGTCCAGGATTCGTATTCGCAGCCCGACCGATTGCACCTCGACTGGGTGGTTATCACCCACAGTCCGTTGCCTTTTCGGCGGTCAGACGCCCCGATCCGGCGGAACGGGGCGGCCTCCGGCCGGGGAGTCTCGCGTTCGTTGGGGATATCGTGTCGCTTCGGACCTCGGCCACCACGATGCCGGTCGCCAACCACACGCGACCGGCACCACAATGCCCGACGGGTCCGGCGGCCCGTCCCAGACCTCCCGTCGGATTTCGCGCCCGCGACCTCGATCGGCCGGTGGACATTCCGCCACCCACACCAATGCGAAACTGTAATCGTCCCAATGCCATCCATGCGTATCACCAGCTTCCTCCAGCCTGGTGATCACGAACTGTTCGGGCTCGTACGGACAGGAAATACCGGTTCCCCGGCCACGGCCGACAGCAGCTGTGTAGTCGTCGCTGAATGGTAGATCGCCTCGATCACCGAACCATTGCACGCGATATCGGCCCGAGTCACGTTCCGCATCCGCCGCGGCGTGCATCCGGTCGCGGCGAGAACGAGATCACGCCGGACACCCCTGGACTCTACCAACCGCAGAGCTTCTAAGGCGACCGCCGACCGCAGCTGAGCAGGAAACAACCGTGACATAGCCAGTACACTCAAACTCCTTGCGTGCCACCGTGATCTCCGCATTATCAGCCAATGCCTGAGCGCCCCACCCATCCAGTACGTCCTCCGACCGCCCCATCGCTGATCCACCAACAAGTCCCCTCCACACGTTCGGTAGCCGCACATCCGCCGCCACGCGGCATCCAATCATCGCGGTCCCCGCCAGCATGATCGACGAGAACGGCCGCTCAAGTGGGGAGACTTCCAGTGCCGCGGCGGAGCCCGGCGCATCAGCCAGGACTCATTGAACCGGCTGATCCATTCGTGAGTGAATAGCTCAACATCCGCCAGCCGGTTCAACGGGCCCCAGCTGTCCAGGCATGCCATGGTGTGGAACCAGGCGGGTGCGCTATGCGTCATATAGTTCAGGGGCGAGCTGCACGACGGAGGGAGGCGGGGGTGTCCGGGGAGCTCCAGGTCGAGGTGGACCGGCTACGCGAGGCGGCACGATTTACCTCGGGTAAGGCCCAGGCGATCCGAGATGAGCTGAAGAAGCTCGACGACACGATCGGTAAGGAACTTCTCGCCGATGGATGGCAAGGCAAAGCCGCCAGCGCCTACGACGAGTCCTGGCTCGAATGGAAGCACGGTGCCGAGACGGTCATCGCCGCGCTGGAGGAATCCTCGGCAAACCTCGCTGAAGCCGCGAACCAGTACGAGACGCGTGACACGGCCAACCAGGATGCGATCACCGGGCTACAGGGATTGGATCTGCCGTGACCGGTGATGATTACCGCGAGGACCTCGAGCAGCTCGATGCCGCGATCGATACGATGGACAAGTTCGGGCGCACCGTTGAGGACTGGTTGGGTGAAGTCGACCGGCATATCGCTGACCTGCACCAGAGGTGGTCGAGCAAGGCAGCCCAGGCGCAGCGCGCCGCGCACGATAGTTGGATGGCGGGTGCCGCAGAGATGCGGGAAAACCTCGACGAGTTGCGTGAGGTGGCCCGTCGAGCGCACACGAGTTACGCCACCGCAGTTCAAACGAACGTCGGGATGTGGCCGCAGTGACAACACCGACAGTGCCGCTCATCGTGCACCGAGGTGCTGAATACACCTCTGCCGGTGAGGTTTTCGGCCAGATGTCTACCGACACTGTAACCACCCACTCCGCGCTGGTCGCAGTGCTGACCACGTACGCGGGGATGGCTGGCAGCGACAGCGTCGGCGGGCAGTGGGCGGCAGGCTACGACGAAGCCGCCGAGCTGGCGATATCGACCTCATCAAAACTGGCAACCGCGTGCGGCCAGACCAGGAATCTGATCGTGGCGGGTGCATACAACCACCAGGTCGCCGAGACAAACGCGAACCCAGCCGATCAACAACCGCCCAGCACACCACAACTCTCGACCGATCCCTGCCTCCCGGGAGACGCCCCTTCAGCAGCCGGGGATGGAATCCCTGAACCGTTCGGATGGCCCATCATCAAGGATGCCGTCGGGTTCGCTTGGCCAAACGGTCACCAGGACCAATTGACTGCCGCCAAGGTTGCCTGGCACACTGCGGCGGCCGACTACCGCACCGTCGCCGGTCTAGCCCCACGGCGGTTGAGCTCCTCAACAATCAACAGTCACCCGAGATCGAGATCGCCGCCAGCACCTGCCAGACCCGGCAAACGGATTTCACCGCGTTGGCCGATGCATGCCAAACACTCGGCGATGCCTGCGGCGAGTACGCCCACCACCTCGACGAAGCACACCACAAGATCCTGGAGGAACTCCGCGGAATCGCCATCGAAACCGCTGCGGGCGAGGTCGCATTCGCGGCGCTGGCGCCGTTCACGGCAACCCTGTCCGAATGGGTTGGCAACGCGGCCTTGGCCGGACGTATCGCGATCCGCACCCGCCGGATCACGACATTCATCGGCGAACTCGCGACGAAGCTGACAAAGCTCATCACCGACGTCGTAAAACCACTCGCCGAACGACTCAAGCCGCTGTTCGAGCGAGTCCGCAACTGGGTCAACGCCGCCAAAATCAAAATGACCCCGTTCGCCCGACGCGACGCCGTACTAACCGATGGCCAACTGTTCTCCCGGATGGGACCCCGCACGAACCAAGAGGTTCTCGAAAGCGGAAACCATCTGCCGATGACCCAAGAAACCATCGAGGAATACGCCCGCCGAGCCGGTGTCGACCTCACAGGCATCCGCGTGGACGTAGCCAGCTCCGCCGATGATGTGCGCTACTTCGACTACATGGAGGCCAGCGCCAGCACCGCCCCGGGTCATATCGCGTTGGCCCCCAGCGCATTTGCCGATGAACAGACATTGCTACGGAACTTGGTGCACGAGCGCGTCCACATCGACCAGTACGCACAAGGCAGAGTGGGAACAGGGGTTACCAGGGAACTGGAAGACGAGGCATACGCCGCCGATGAAGCCTTCTGGCAACGATATCTCGCAGGGAAAGGGGAATGAGCAATGAGTGAGTTCTACGTCGAAGACATCTTCCCAGTGAGTTTCAGACCGACTCCGTTCGTGGTCGGCCGCGCGGTCGGGGACTTCACGGTCGGCGAACAGGTCGAGTTACACAAGAAAGACGGAAGAACCTACCGAGGAGTTCTGGAAGCGCTCGACTTCCACCAGCCCAAGCCGGGCAAGTTCTCGCTCGTCTTCTCCACCGAGGTGTCGTCGCGAATCGAACCCGGCGACGTGGTCTACTCGGTTCCCGCCGAGAAAGGTCCCCGCTCACAGTGACTACAGACATCCAAGAATGGGAGCGCCAACTTCAACGAGAACTCACCGAGATCCGCAGCCACAGCCAGCAACTCGCCGCAGCGATCGCTCTGGTGCGCGGCCGCAGCGAAGCACGTGGAGTACTCGTCGAAGTCAGCGCCGACGGCGACATCACCGATCTGCAGATCGCCCCAGGCACTATGCACTCACCCGGCAGCCAACTCGCCGCAGTGCTGCGAGACTGCCACCGCAACGCACGAGCTGACGCAAAAGCCAAGGTCAAGCATCTGGTCAACAAAGCCGACCCGCGGATCCGCGACCAACTCCAGCATCTGGGTGGTGGCGAACAGAAAACCCCCGACGAACAGCGTGGGCTGAGATCAGAAGCCGAGATACAAGCCGCCGACGACGCCTACTTCGAACGCATGAACCAACAAGGCTGGCGGACCTAACCTACTCAGCAGCAACTACGCAATCGAAACCTCGTGCGATCGCTACTGAGGTTGATCTGGGTCAGAGCCGCGCCGACCCTGCTCAGTACGAGCGGCGAGGTCTACGAATCTGCTCCGCTGCCCCGCCAGCGGGGCCAGGTACCCCTTACTCTCGCCGTAGTAGTCAAACAGGCAAGAGTCGCAGACGATCGTGTTGCTCGCACCGGCACCATAAAGGACGCCGCCGTCACGTACTACGCCGCCTCGGCATTCGGAGCAGAATCCCGGATATTGGTTACGTTGCATAGCGTTCTCCATGAACGACATTGGTAGGCCAGGGCATTCGCCCCAGGAGTTTCTTTGAATGATGCCAGCGGGGGTACCGACAAGTCGCGAAAACTCCGCTGACTCGTGGGGCCGGGCAGTTCGTTTCCGTTGGTGTGAGAGTGAGTCAAGAGATCGGCTCGGCGTGACTGGTCAGCTGCTGATATGAGTTGATCGCCTCAGCTGAGCAGTCGGTGGTGCAGAAGGCGGTCCTCGACGGCGCCGACCCGCCCGCAGCGTCGGCCTGGGCATCGGCACTGAACGGCTCTGCCTGGCCGCCACCGGTGTCCGCAACATCCGGCTGTTTCAGCAGTCCGCATGCTTCTGACCCGCCAGGCGCGGCACACCCCTGAATTCCCGCCCGGCTGGCCGTGCTGCTCTACGCCAGCCGGGTCCGATACCAAACGAAACACACGGGCTTCAATTCGCTTCTGTCACAATGAAATTCAACGAGAGGAGACGGTGACAGGTCAACGTCTGATGTATGAGGGTGGCTGTCTGTGCGGCCGGATCCGGTTCCGCGCCGACGCGGAGCCGATCTGGCCGCGTTTGTAGCTGTGGCAAGTCCCGCATCGAGCTACCGTTGGACGACCGCGCTGTGTTCGGTGGCGATCTGATTACGCATCGACCGTGAGCCGCTCCCGGTGGGTAGTCCCGCGAAATCCTGCATCAGATCCTTGATGAGGAACGGCACCCCGGCCAGTGGCCCGTCGAGTCGCTGATCGCTGCGTTTGCGTGCGATGTCGTACATCGGCCGCACGATCACGTTGATCCGCCCGTTGACCTGGTCGGCGCGCTCGATCGCGGTCTCGAGCAGCTCGGCGGGCGAAACTTCCCGGCGCGCGACCAGTTCCGCGAGACCGGTCGCGTCAAATGTTCGGTACTCGGTGTATTTCATCGGTTCTCAACCGAATTCGACATTGCGAGGTATTCGTCGAAACGCTCGACGCGTTGGGTGTCTTCGAAGATGCGCTGATACACAATTTTTCCCCATCGGACGTGCACCAGGATTATCGCGTGGTTCTGATAGACGACGCGGCCCCGAAGGTCGATGGCCTCATCGGTGAACCGCGCGGTCATCAGCGTTCGCCAGGGTGGGCCTGAGACGAGGACTTCGTGCAGCTCGCCACGGATCCGCTCGGCGAGGAAGCGTTCGAAAAAGGCACGGATCGCGGGCTTTCCACGATGATGTCCCGACCATGAGTGGGTGCCGTCGAGCACCAGGGTGGCGTGGTCGGCGTAGGTACGCAGCAGGGGTTCGGGATCACCTGCCATCAGTCGCCCGGCGTTATGGGCGAGCACGGTGCGCAAGGTGAAGGCGTATGCGCGTGATGCCGCCTGTGCGCCGATTGCCGAGGGGAGCAACAGATTCCACGGATGCTTCATGCCGCGGTCCTCCTCGCTCCGGTCGCCTCGACCACGATGACGCCACCGGAAATAACGAGGTCGGGGTACTCGAGCAATTTGAACCGCTCGAGGGCGTTGCCGTTGACCGCGATGAGATCGGCCGGCGCGCCTTCGACGAGCTGTCCGAGCGGAGCGAGCCCGAGATGTTCGCCCGCTCGCGCGGTGGCCGCGGACAGCACCTCCGCCGGGGTCAATGC
This sequence comes from Nocardia sp. NPDC006982, assembly GCF_042869435.1. NCBI lineage: Bacteria > Bacillati > Actinomycetota > Actinomycetes > Mycobacteriales > Nocardiaceae > Nocardia > Nocardia sp. NPDC006982. Next base: position 611,921 of record NZ_JBIAFV010000003.1, read on the forward strand.
CCCGCGTGCGGTGTGCGACATCAGCTGCAGCTCGAATGCGTCTATGCCCCAGGGCACGTCGGGGTGGGCCAGGTCGGTGCCGTACAGCAGCCGGACGCCCGCCTCTACCAGGCGAACAGCGTTCTGGAAGACCCCGGTAGTTCGGGACTGGGTGTCCAAGGTGCCCAGAACTTGTACTCCGGCGGCGGCCGCACGCGCGATCAGCGGGTCGGGCAGCGGATCGCACGGCACATGCGCCCACTCGTCCACTCCGGCGTCAAGGGCGAGTTCGGCACCCACGGGTCCACTCAGATGGGCGGCGACACGCAAGCCGTGGGCGTGGGCTTCGGCGACAATCGCGCTCACGATCTCCGGGGACAGCAGTGGCCACGGCGGCGGCGTCGTGGTCTCGTGAGCGGTCCACGGCGCGCCCGCCGACCCGCCCGGCTCGAGCCCGATCTTGATCATCGCGGCGCCGCCGTCGACCAGTCCGCGCACCGCGGCGCGTGCAGCGGCGACATCGGAGACCTCGAGTGCGACGTCCTGGCCGAATACCGGAATCGGGTAGCCGCCGGGTGCGGTGAGGATGGGCCCGGCCGTGAGAACTCGCAGCCTTCCATCACCGCCCGATGCTCGCACCAGCGGACCGCCGGTATCGCGGACCGTGGTGATGCCGTGCCGCAGAACCGTATCGGACGGAACCCCGTCGAGCAGCAAGTGGGCATGAAGGTCGATGAAGCCGGGGAGCAGGGTGCCCGCGATGTGGATGGTCCGGCCACAACCGGCCAAGCGGTCGGCGGGCGCGACTGCGGCGATGCGGTCGCCCGTGATCGCGACGGCGTGACGTTCGAGAACCTTCCGGCCATCGAAGACCAGATCGGCGGAGACCACATATTCGTATTCATTACTCATGAGCTGCGCTTTCATCGGGGTTCATCAGTTACTAGAGTCTAACTCTAGAGACTAACTCTAAAGCTAGGGTAAGGCTATGAGTCAGGTCAAGGGCAAACAGGCGCAGAAGTCTCGGGAGACCCGACGGCGGATCCTTACCGCCGCCGGTGAACTGTTCACCGAACGGGGCTATGGCAACACATCGCTGCAGGACGTCGCCGATCGCGCGGGAGTCGCGGTGCAGACGATCTACTTCACGTTCCGGAACAAGCGCAATATGCTCAAAGAGTTGGTCGACGTCACGGTCGCGGGTGACGAGGAGTCCCTGGCCACGATGGATCGCCCGTGGTTCCATCAGGCGATGAACACCCGGACCGCGGGCGAGCATCTGCAGGCACACGTCGAGGGGGTCACCACAATCCTTGGCCGTGTCGCCCCGATCATCGAAGTGCTCCATACCGCCGCAGCGATTGAACCCGAGCTCGACACCTTGCGGCAACAAGGCCTGGAGCAGCGCTACCTGGTCCAAGAAACGGCCGCGCGGGCCATGCTCGGCAAGCCGGAAGCCGCCGCGAACATGACGGTCGATCGGGCTGCCGACATCCTGTTCGGGATACTGAGCCCCGAGCTCTACCTACTTTTCGTCCGCGACCGGAGCTGGCCCGTATCCCAATGGCGGCAATGGGCACACACCACCCTGTCCGCCCAGCTTGTCAACTCCCGCAACACGGCAAATCAGTGACCCGCAGTGCCGCGCCGATCCCGTCGGCTCGTCCCCGGCACGGCCCGGCCGGTGAGGACGAGGGGCGCGCAGCGCGGCGCCGTAGCGACCGGTTGGCGAAAGCCGGAAGATGTCTCAAAGGTGTTGTACTACTGCGGGTTCGAGCTGGTCAGTGGGCGCTGGACCGGGAACCGGACCCCGAGGCGGGCGGTTCGGGATAGATGACATCGACCAACTCGCGGGTGAAGGCGTCCAGATCGTCCAATCCGATGCGGCGCAAGGCATCCGGGGGCGTGGTGAGCAGTTCCATTGTCGCAGTATGGAGGCAGCGAGTGAGCACGCGGGCCGTCGCGGCGGTGACGGGGAGCCCGGCGGCGCGTTGCAGCGCCTCATTGACGCTGAAGTCGGTGGCGATCATGTCCGCGAGTAGTCGGCGCACCGTCGGGTTGCGCAGGGCCTCGGCGTGCATCTCGACGAAGACGTCCGCGCCCGGCCGGCCCGGGCCGGGTACGCGCCGCATGATCTGTGCCAGTAGCGCGATGAAGCCTTCCCGATCCGAGGGCGCGGTGGCCGACCGCAGCGCCGTGACGTCCTCGACGTAGGTCTGGAAGTGGCGTTCAGCGGTGGCGACCAGGAGGGCGTCGCGCGTGGGGAAGTAGTTCTTGGTCGTGCCCTCAGGGGCACCGGCGTCCTGATCCACCTGGCGATGGGTGAGCCCGCGCGATCCCTTGGCGGCCAGGACCTGGATGGCGGTGTCCTGCAGCAGTTCTCGTCGTGATCGGTTCTCGGCCACTGTGGCGCGCCTTCCTGGTTGCGATCCGACCACTCTAGTGGTACCACAGATGGGGTACCACATCTGTGGTGGTAATTTCTGGAGGCAGCATCATGTCGACCCACGCCGATACCCAGCATGGCCACGAGGTCATTCCCCCACCCGATCCGCGCCGCTGGAGAGCACTGGCCGTGCTCGCGATCGCGCAGTTCATGCTGATTCTCGACATCACCGTGGTGACGGTGGCACTGCCCGATATAGGGCGTGATCTGGAGCTGAGCCGCGCTGCGGCGACCTGGGTGGTTACCGCGTACACCCTGCTGTTCGGCGGCCTGATGATCTTCGGAGGCCGCGCGGCCGACCTGTTCGGCGCGCGTCGAACGGTCTTCACCGGCCTAGCGATATTCACCGCGTCCTCATTACTGGCAGGCTCGGCGATCAATGCTCCGATGCTGATCGGCGCACGCGTCGGTCAGGGGATCGGAGCGGCGTTGCTGTCCCCGGCCGCCATGTCGATCCTGACCACGACTTTCCATGGCGCGGGACGCAATCGGGCGCTCAGCGTGTGGGGTGCGCTGGGCGGCACCGGTGCGGCCTTCGGTGTCCTGACCGGCGGCCTGTTGACGGCGGGACCGGGCTGGCCGTGGATCTTCTTCGTGAACGTGCCGGTCGGGATCGTGCTGCTGGCCTTGATTCCTGCGGTAGTGCCCGCGACGCCAGCCCGGCCCGGCCACCGCATCGATGCGGTCGGCGCGATACTGGCCACCACGGCGACGGGTGCGGCGCTCTACGGTCTGATCACCGCCGGCGACGACGGCTGGGGCAACCCGCGCGCGGTGATCCCATTGCTGGTCGCGGCGGTACTGCTCGCGGCGTTCATCGGCTACGAGCGCAGCACGGCCGAACCACTGCTCGATCCGGCACTACTGCTGCGCCGCCCGATCGCGGCGGGGGCGATTCTGATGCTGGTGGCGACCGGCCTTTTGATCACCAGCTTCTTCCTCGGCTCATTCTATCTGCAACAGGCGCAAGGCAATTCGGCGCTCAGCACAGGTCTGTTGTTCCTTCCCGTCGCACTGGGCACGATCGCCGGAGCGCACCATGCCGGTCACCTCATCGGGCGATTCGGCTACCGCCCGGTCGGTGTGTCCGGCCTGCTGGTGGCGGCGACCGGTGCGGCGATACCCGGGCTCTGGCACGGCACGCTCCCACTGCTGATCGGTTTGACCGTCGCGGCCGCGGGGCAGGGCGCGGTAATAGTCACCGCCACCACCACGGCCCTGGCCACCGTCGATCACGCCCATGCCGGTGTCACCTCCGGGTTGGTGAACACTTTCCACGAAGTCGGCACCGCGCTGGGCGTCGCCGTCATGTCCACCATTGCCGCGGTCAGCCTGCGCACACTCGGAGTCGACACCGGTGGATTCACGATGGCTTTCACCCTCTGCGCGATCACGGCGCTGGTCATGGCGATCGCCGCAGCGACGTTCGTGCCTATGGGTAAGCCCGCCGAGGGTATGCGAGTGAGCGCCCACTGAGCGGGGAAGTCGCTCTCCAACAGCGCCGGTCGGCGGTGCGTACGGCCCGGTGGGGCGATGTCGGCGGTAGGGCGGCGCTATTGCGCGTTCTTCGGTTCGAGGCGTCGTTGGGCGGCATCGAGATTGCGATTGAAAACAGTGCGCTGGCTGTCCGGAATGGGGCCGCGCCCAAGAGCGGCGGTAATACGATGAAGGTCCTGGTACTCGGCGGATACGGTGCGGTCGGTGGGCGACTGGTCGCAGAGTTGCGCCAGCGCGGAAGCACAGTGGTTGTGTCGGGCCGCGATCCCGATCGCGCTGATCTCGTCATCGACTTGCGGGAGCCGGGACTGGACTCGTATCGCTGCGCCGCGGCCGACTCCGATGTGGTGGTGAATGCCACTGGACTGGAGGACGTCCGGCTCGCCGAACTCGCCACCACGGTGGGGGCGGCTTTTGTCGATGTCACCGCCACGGCGGGCTATATCGATCGATTGGAGCGGTTGCGCGCGCCCCGGCCCATTGTCCTGAACGTCGGATTGGCGCCTGGACTGACGAATATCCTTGCCGCGCAACTCCACCGGCAAAGACCGGGGCCGATCGATATCGCGGTGTTGCTCGGCGCCGGAGAGAAGCATGGCGACGCCGCGACCGAATGGTCCTATCGACTGCTGGGCCGGACCTTCCGATCCGGCGCTGACACCATCCGCAACTACACCCAACCGCAGGCTTTCGACCTACCCGGTTATGGGAGGCGACGGCTGTATCGCGCGGACTTTTCCGACCAGCACATCCTGGCCCACGAGTTCGATACCGCGGTGCGGACCTACTTCGCACTCGATTCGCGCCTGGCGACCTCGGCCCTGGCCGTGCTCACCCGCCTTCCGGCCGCTGCACGAGCGACCCGGCACATTCGTGTGCCGGGATCGGAACGATGGCTCGTACTGGCCCGCGCGAAATCAGGGGAATCCCACTGGGCGCGCGGTGAGAACCAGTCCCAGGCAACCGCATTGCTGACAGCCGCCGCGGTAGAGCGCTCGCCGACGGCGCTTCCCGGGATCCACCACCTGCACCGGATCCTACCGAGAGAGGAAATCCCCACTGCTTTTCCAATCGAATTCGGCAGCACCCCAACCTGATTCGCTCTGAGAACGGTTCCACATCCTACTTCAGGCCACTGCCCGAGAACCATCAGGCGCCTCTCGTGACTCGAGACTTAAGTTTCCAGCTTCAAAATACTGCGGTCCCACATCGCTTGAACAGAAACACTTGACAGGGAATTATGTTCATGTCCCCATTGCCAGAAATTGTCTGGTGGCCCGGTGATGTCGTGGGTCGACTTCCCCCGCGAGGGATTCGAGTGGACCGGACCGGGCGGAGAGCCGGTCTGGTACAACACCTTCCCCGATTCCCAGCGCGGCTTCTGCGGCGTGTGCGGAAGTTCTGTGGCCGCCCAGGACGACGGTGACGCAGAGCTGGTCGGCGTGACGATGATGAGCCTCGATGACCATAGTGGCTTGGTACCCGAGCGACACAGTTTCCGCCCCAATGCCGTCCCGTAGCTTCCGATCGTCGGCGCACAGGACTGAGCGTATTCGAGGCTCCGGACTGGCCGAATTTTGGGCGAATATGGCTTAACTGGCGGGATGGATCTCGATCAGCGGCGGTGGACGAGTGGGATAAACAGCCCCACAGTCAGCAGTTGGGTGCCGATGGTGAAGACCGCGACAGCGGTGACCGAGCGGCTGTAGAGTGCGCCGATGAGGGTGGATCCGGCCAGCCACGCCAGCCCGTAGGCGGCGGTGACGATGCCGTAGCTGGTGCCGCGCCGGTGGGCGGGGACCAGGCCGGCGACCGCGGCGAGCAGGTACCAGGCCAGAATGTCGAGTGTATTTGCCCACCACGAACGCCGGTGTATCGCTCAGGCGGTCGAGCAAGCGCTGGATCTGCGGGCGCACAGACTACGCGACCTCACCAGTCTGGGACTCCTGGACGGGCGGCGTGCATCCGAGCGCCGGAAGATTCCTCAGCGGCTACGTGCGCGATCGGCGATTCAGCGTTCACCCCTATGCGTCAGTCGGCGAGAAAGGCGACCGCGATCGGGGCGAACTTGTCGTGGAACTGGAAGATTGCGCCGTGCCCGGAGTTGGGGTAGATGATCAGGTCCGATCCGGGGATTCGGCGGTGGAGGTCCTCGGAGAGCTGCGATGGCACCATGCGGTCGTGGTCGCCGTTGGCGATCAGGGTGGGTTGGCTCAGCTGTGACAGGTCTGCTGGTGCCGAACGGCCCCATCGCTTGATCGCTTTGAGCTGGGTCCGCAATGTCGTCACGGGCACCGGTACGTCTCGATCGTCGGTCCGTTCCTGGAGGCGTTCGATGAATGCGCGACCGGCCCGCTTGCCTTCGGTGTCGCGGTTGAAGAAGAGGAACTCCTTGGGGTCCGAACGTGTCAGTGCGGCCCGCGTGATGTCGAAGTACGTGGTGTAGGCGACCTTGTCGATGCCCTTACCGCCGGCCGGGCCGGTGCCGGTGAGGATGAGCTTCCGTACCAGTTCCGGGCGCTGGATGACCAGGGCCTGGGCGACCATGCCGCCGAGGGAGAAGGAGAAGATGTCGACCTGCTGGAAACCCAGCGCCTGGATAAACGTGGCCGCGTCGGCGGCCATGGCCTCGACGGTGTCGGGGACCGAACCAGTCGAAGCGCCGACCCCGCGATTGTCGAAGGCGATCACGTGGCGACCGGCTGCGATCGGGTCGATGATTCGGGGGTCCCAATTGTCGAGGTTCCCCGCGAGGTGAACAAAGAATACGACGGGGATACCACCGCGGGGGCCGAGTTCGCGGTAGGCGAAGGTGATCCCACCCGCTTCGATTGTCCGCGTGGGTGCGTCCTGGTAGGACTTCACGATGCCATTCGGATGCTGGTCGGAATTCATGGCTGGGCCTCCAGTTGTGGTTGGCGAGTCGGGTGGGTGTCGGTGGCGGCCAGAAACTTCAGCGCTTCGGGGACGAACGCGCGGTGGTGCTGGAACACCCCGCCGTGGCCTGAGTTGGGATAGATCTGCAGCGACGCGTTGGGCAAGCGACGCGCCATGTCGGCCGAGTGCTCGCTGGCGACCATCAGGTCGTGATCGCCGTTGGCGACGAAGACCGGGACCGTGATCGTCGAGAGGTCGTCGGGAGCGTGCAGGCCCGCGCTGGTGATCGCACGCAGCTGGGCGATCAGGGCCCGAAGCGAGATCGGCTTGTCGCGGCCGCGGGTGCGCTCGGCCAGCCGGTCGAAGTATTCGGTCGCGGCCTTCTTGCCTTCCGTATCACGCGGGAAGAACAGATAGTGCCGGGGGTCCTTGCGTGTCAGGAACCCCTTGAGATAGGCGGCGCCGACGATGAAGGGCATCTTGGCGATGCCGCCGCCGCCGCGCGGCCCGGTCCCGGCCAGGATCATGCGACGCACGAGGTCCGGAGCCTGCAGAGCGATCATCTGCGCGACCGCCCCGCCGAGAGAGAAGCCGAACAGATCGACCTTATCGTAGCCGAGCGCGCGAATGAACGCGATCGCGTCTACGCCCATCTGTTCGATATCGGAGGGCACCGACGACCCGGTCGCGCCCACTCCTCGGTTGTCGAAGGCTATGACGCGGTGGTGCGCGGCGATGCCGTCGATGACCCGCGGATCCCAGTCGTCGAGGACGGCGGTGAAGTGGTGCAGGAACACGACCGGCACCGCGGACTGCGCCCCGAGCTCCCGGTAGGCGAAGGTGACACCGTCGGCGTCGACGGTCTGTGTCGGTACGTCTTTCCAGGTGGGCATGATGGCGTCCCTTCTGCATGAGTTCGTTCATTGAATTACGGTCATACTATTATGATCGTAATGTAATGTCGATAGGGACACTGAACCCGAACGGAGCACCGCCCATGGTCAGGTACGCCGCTGATCACAAGGACGCGACGCGACGACGGCTGATCGATGCCGCCGCACGCAGGTTCAAGCGCGACGGTCTCGACGGGTCGGGCATCGCATCCCTGGTCGCAGACGCCGGGTTGACCAACGGCGCGTTCTACGGGCACTTCACCTCGAAGGGCGATCTCGTCGCGAGCGTCGTCGCGGATCAGCTCGCGGCCCAGCGCGCGATGATCGAGGCGATGCCCGACGGGCCTGCTGGGTTGGAGCGCTTCATTCGCGAGTACCTGTCCCCGGCCCATCGCGATGACCGAGAAAACGGGTGCCCGTCGGCGGCGCTGCTGGACGAGATCGGCCGCTGCGACATGCAGATCCGTGACGCCTACACGACCGGCATGCGGTCCATCCTCGCCCTCATCGCACACCGCCTGGACCCCGACGACCCCGAGGCTTCCTACGATCGAGCGACAGGGCTGTTCACCGCACTGATCTGCACCTTGCAGCTCGCCCGTGCGCTCACCGATCGCGAACTCTCCGATCGCGTCCTCGCCGCCGGCCTCACCAACGCCCTGGCCCTGGCCCAGCCCCCGACAACCCCCTCGGGCTCACCACGACAGTAAGGACGGAAGCACCGATGAAGGCATTCGTGGTCGACCACTACGGCGAGGACGGACTCGCGCCCGCCGACATCCCCACCCCGACACCGGGCCTCGGGCGAAATCATGGCGCCACAAGACCTCGTTCGCAAGGTATTCGACGCTGTCGAGGCGGACGAGTATGAAGTGATCGCCGACGAACTCAACGCAAACGTGAAAGCGGGCCTGAGCGCCCCAATCGAAGCTTGTACCCCCAACTCGCGGGCGGCCCAAAGCCGTAAGCAGAGCTCTGGCCGAGGCCAGCTCGACGCCCCTCCCCGGAAGCCCACTGCGCTCGCTAGCGAGCACCACCACTAAGGAGATTGTCCATGCGTGCGTTTCAAGTGACCAAATACAAGCAACCCATCAGGCTGACCGAGGTCCCCGAGCCATCCCTCGGCCCGAATGACGTCCTCGTCAAGGTCGAGGCGGCGGGCCTCAACCAGTTCGACGAGAAGATCCGCACGGGCGAGTTCAAGGCGCTCGTTCCCGATCGCCCTCCCTTCACCCTCGGCAACGATGTCGCGGGCACCGTGGTGGCCGTCGGTCGTAACGTCACCTCGTACGCCGTGGGCGACGAGATCTGGTCACGTCCACGCGTCAGTCGCATGGGCACGTTCGCCGAGCGAGTGGCCATCGACCAGGCTGACGTGTCCCACCGACCCACCAGCATCTCGATGGAGGAAGCAGGAGGGCTACCCCTCGTCGCTCTGACAGCCTGGCAAGCACTCGTCGAGATCGGACACCTGCAAGCGGGCCAGAAAGTCCTCATCCACGCCGGCACAGGCGGCGTGGGCACCGTCGCGATCCAACTCGCCAAGCACCTGGGGGCGACCGTAGCCACCACAGTCAGCGGCTCCAACGTTGAGTTCGCGCGCGAGCTCGGCGCCGATGTCGTGGTGGACTACCGAACCCAGCGGTTCGAGGACCTCCTCAAGGACTACGACCTGGTTGTCGATGGCGTCGGGACCGAGAGCGTGCTGAGGTCGGTGAGCGTGGTGAAGCCCGGCGGCAAGGTCATCGGAATCGCCGGACCGCCGACTCCGGCTTTCGCCTCCGCCGTCGACCTCAACGCCGTGCTGCGCCTGGTGTTCTGGGTCCTCAGCGCGAAGGTGCGCCGAGCCGCGAAGCGCCGCGGCGTGACCTATGACTTCCTCTACATGCACGCCAGCGGTGAACAGTTGGCCCAGTTGGCCGAACTCGTAGATGCGGGAATCATCCGACCGGTCGTGGGCGCCTCGATCCCCTTCACCGAACTGCCCAACGCCCTCGGGAGGATCGGCACCGACGGCACCCGCGGCAAAACCGTCATGACCATGACCTCCTGAGCCATCTCACGGGCGGCCTCGGCCTGTCTCAACTCGGTGCGGGCACTGGCCAAAACAGCTGCGACAGAAGGCATATCGACAGATGGCCGGAAATGGCATCGGGCATCCAACCGAAACCGTATGTCGGGGCGGCAACTTCAGTCGGTAGTTCCCCGGGGCCCGAAATCGCTTGGCGGCCACGCGAACCCTGGCTACGCGCTGGCCTGCCGACCCTACGGGTAGTCGATCAAACGACGGTTTCCCGTGGCATCAATTCGGCAAGGAATCGATCGATGAATTCGTCGTATGGTTGCCGAGCTGCCGGTTGCACAACGAATTTGGTGAGGCCCGCGTCAAGATAGCCGTCGACCAGGCGGTGCAGGTCCGACCAGTTGGCAGCGATCAGGTCGGCGGGGTTGAGCTCGGGTCTGCGATGCCTGATCGCTGCCGTCAGGTCCGCCGGGATATCGCCCGCGGCGACCATGAGATTGATGCCGAAATGGTCGGGTTCAATTTCTCGGCCCACCTCGGCGGCCGACGCCTCGATCGCCTCTCGGCCGCGCTTGGCCTCGCCTGGGGTCAGGAAACTACCGAGCCAGCCGTCGCCTAAACGGCCGATGCGTCGAAACGCGGCCGGGGCGGAACCGCCCAGCCAGATATCGAGCGGTCGAGCCGGGCGCGGGCCGATGGTCGCGTCACTTACCGCGAAGAACTCGCCGGTGAATGCCACATCGTCGTTGTCGAGCACCGAACGCAGCAGTCGCAGCGATTCGTCGAATACCGCGCCCCGCTTGCCTTTCGGCACCCCGAAGAGCTCACGTTCGTTGAGCCGCGCCGCCTGCAACCCGAAAACCGGTAACACTCGTTTGGGCGCCAGGGCGGCGAGCGATATCAGTTGTTTCGCGACCAGAACGGGATGACGTCCAGGCAAGATCGCCACCGACGTACCCACCTTCAGGCGCGTAGTTCGTGAGAGTGCGAAAGCCATGCCGACGACGGGGTCGACCGAGTCGGAGTAGATGAGCTCGGACAACCACAGCGAATCCACGCCAGTCGCCTCGAGCCGATCCACGATTCCAGCGAGCTCCCCGGGACTGGTGCCCGAACCCAATCCGACGCCGAAACGAACCTTCATCGCATACTCCTCCACCTGTGCCCTCGACGGTGCCAACCGGAGCCAACGCCCGATCCATTCCCGGTGCAGCTTGTGCCGCACATCACTCTCGAGCGTGCCAGTTCTCCGGTGGCAGACAACTGCCATCGGAGTTCAGTCGCCGAGGACTGGCGCGGCCGGATGACGTTGCCGCAGCAGCGGATCTTGCTACCGAAAGCGCTCGCGAACACGCATGCGGCGAGTCTATGAAGAGTGCACAGAAGCCCCATTTAAGCAATCGAACTCAATGTCTCCGCAGGTCGAGGCGTGTGGTCAGCGCATGTGTCCCCCTCCCGACTCGAACCCCACAAATGAGGTTTGGGCAGTCCGTTGGTTGTGGCTGTAGCGCAACGGCTGGAGAGGCTCTCGCTCGGTTTGCTGCCGTGCTCGGTGCCGTTGGGCGTAAATAGCGCAGTGCGGTGAATCGGCATTCGTCGGGTATCTCCTACGCATTGCAGCGCCGGAACCCTCGCCAGGACGGTGTGTAGAGCTTTCCACTGCCCGGACCTCCGAGAGGTCGGCCTCGACGTACAGGCAAGATGGCACCGCTTGAACCACCTGTCGGTCGGACCATCCCGAGATCGCCCCACACCCCTCTCAGCTACTATCCGCCCGAAGATGAGACTCATTGCGGCACAATGAGTACCGCCTGGCGGCGCAAACAACCCGCTTGACTGCTACCTGATGGCGACCTACATTGATGACGCCTCTAACACGAATCTGCGTCATTGATGACGGAGATTCGTGATCAAGTCCCCTCTTGCGCACAGACCAACGACATCGGTGCCACTTTTGCCTGCCATCTCCGAGATCGGTCAGGGCGCAGCCACCACGGGCAACGACCCCAACCTCGATGCGCTGATCTTGCGGTTGCATATCGAGACGGCATGTCGTCGAGGCGGGGCGCTGGCGTTGCCTCCGCACGATCGGGATCCGACGCTTCCGTGAAGCATCCCTGATGACGACGGTGATGACAGGGAGCCGAATCCGAGCGGCGAGCCTGTTGACATAACGGCGTTGAACGTGGCGCCGAACGCGCCCTGTCTGAGCGCGAAAGACCCGCGCCGTGATAGAGCGGTCTTTGTACTCAGACACATCGCCGCGGCGCCGTCGGCGGGCGCCGCGAAGTGCGTACTCGATCCTGATATGTAAAGCTGCGGCCGCGTTGGCCCTCTCGTCGCTGACATGTATTGCGTCAACTGGTGCGACGGGAGCGAGTCCGGTCTGACTCGAGTCGACGGCGGATCCGGAATCGACACAGTCCCGTGGAGCGAGCCGAGCGCCCGGTGCGGAGAAACCGCGCCGCTCGTGCCACCACTTCCTGATCTACGGTTCCTTTGCGATCCGGTTCTGCTGCCCTTGTTGTGCACACCCTGCGGGCCCTTTGGACTTTGCCGCGAACCACCCGATTTTCGTAGCGGTCGCTGCGCTTCAAGTCCCGGTGCGATCGGCACCCGGCCTTGGAATGCACTTCAACCGTAGGGCTTCTCGTCTCTGAGCCCACCTCCGTCTCATCGCATCAACGCCCGCGATCCGCGCCACGCTCGAGACCGATCGGTGGACGGTAGGCGGGCCAGACTCCCCCGCGACACTAACGCCCCACCCGAATCGTCCACCCTCGAGCGGCTTTTGCTCGGTCATGCCATACCCGCAGAGTCGGCACATGGGTGCAGGGTATACGCCTCTTGGCCCGCCATAGCCCCATCCCGGCAACGACACCCACCCCTCAGGCTCAGCATTCACAGCAGCCGTCACCCGAAGATTTCCTCGGGGTTAGAGCGCGCCACACTCTTCCAGAAAAGGCTCGCTCGCCTACCTCTAGGCAAGCTGGAGGGTTGAAAAACGCCGAGCAGAGGCGGGAAAACCGCCTCTGACCTGGTCGGGCTGACAGGATTTGAACCTGCGACCACCTGACACAGGTTCTAGTTTTCTGGATAGGTCTCAACAATGCCGAAAAGCACTGGTAGACCGAGTATTTCATGATCCACACACCCTCAACATGACCTGAGATATCCCGTAGATTCCGGATGAAAGTGTGAGATTTTGGTGAGATCAGCAAATGCATGCGATTGCCTACCGACGATCCGCGCCCAGCCGCCCGCTGAGTCGCCGCATTAGGGTCAGGCATCCTCCCATCGAGGGCCGACCGGCCTAACAGGGCCCCGGCAAAGTCCCTTTTAGCAACTCCTGAGCAGTTCCAAGGGTCGTTGGTGCAGGTAGGAGTGGTAGCGGAGACCGTGGGCGATGTTGTGATGGCCGCCTATGCGTAACAGACCGATCGTTGTGTTCCGCAAAGTGGCCATCACTTGCGCTCCGGCGCCGGTGCGGACCCGGGACCGGTCCTCGTCGAAGGTGACATCGCGGACGCAGTGCACACGGTTCTCGATGTGCCAATGCCCACGCAACCAGGCCGCTATCTGTCGGGGCGTGGCCTCGGCCGGTGAGAGACTAGTAATGGCGTAGATGGTGGCGCTCTGGAATTTCCGGGTCTTGGCATCGACGCGGCGGCGGGTGATTTTCAACGCCGGCCTGGCGCCGGGGAACTTGATGCCGCCCGCGGATCGCGAGGGCTTTGAGGGTGCGGGTTTCCTCGCGGCCGTGTCTGCGCGAGCGGGTGCGGTCGTGGGTGCGCACCGAATGCCACGGCAGTTTCTTCAACGCCTTGCGCAATTTCGGTTGATTGTCCTTCACCGTCAGCAGGTAATGCCCACCCAGATCGGTGATGTAGGTCGCGGTGTCGCGGTTGGTGTGCAACGCATCAGCGGTGATGATCACCCCGTCGATGTCGATTCCCGCCAAAAGCTCACGCAGCATTGGGATTTCGTTGGTTTTGATATCCACACCGATCTGCCCCAGGATCACGCCCAAATGTTGGCAGACACCCGAAAGCAGATGGATCGGCCGACCCTCACCATCGCGGGCGCCGCGCAATGATTTCCCGTCGAAGGACACCACCTCCCCGCCCACGCCTGCCCGCGGTCTTGCGCCACATCCATTCCCCGATCACCTTATCGAAAGCGTCCGCATCCAGGGCTTGCAGGAACCGGCGGATCGTCGATTCTCCTCGGCCCAGAACCCTCGAACCCCAGCTGCGAGACCACCGGCGCGGGCGCCTCAGCGACCCACTGACCGATCGCGGTCAACGACCGCGCACCCGCCACCACCGCCGCCAACGCGGCCGCCAGAATCGCTCGCGCCGAATACCGCACACCCCGGCGAGCCCGCGGATCGGCCACCCCTGCCAGCAAATCCAGCAAACTCACAACACCAGGCAAAAGAACCGATTCACCACCCTCCCAAGACATCTCGACGGCAGGGACATGAATGGGCGATGATGACACGGGCACGGCAGAACTCCGGATGTGACGCACTTGTGGAAGAGGCGATCTTCTCGAGTGCTGCCGTGTCCACCCATCATTTCCTGCCTGGCGTGTCGGACAAATCGAACACAAAACCGCAGGTCAGGCCTCGTGCGCGGACTTTGCCGGAACCCTGGGCATACAGCGTTGGCCAGACCGTCTGCGTGTCGATCTTCCGACACACCGAACAAAATCAGAGCCAGTGAATATCTAGCAAAACACCGAGGGCTTGAGCTGATCAACGCGCGGGCGCCGTCCAGAGACTCCAGTACCCGATAGCAGCTCGAATTCCCGGCGATGATGCTCCAGTTTCGGTTTGCCAGGCCAGATGAGGAACCGCTATCACGTCACGTCACGTCACGGTGCGCCGGGCGACGGAGCTCGGGCACCTGATTCTCTGCAATCGCCGTCGGCGGGTGCGGGGTCTCCGGGCTGTTAGGAGCCATCACTCAGTAGGACGGTGGTGCCAGGCGGGTTCCTCGAACAGTCCGACGACCATTGGCAGCGTTCGTTCGACTCGGTTCTGACGGTGACCATACGTATGTGCAGGGCGGTCATACCGCTCATGCTCGAGATCGGACAGGGTGCCACATTCAATACCTCCGCCATGTCGATCCGACACTATCGATGTTGGCCCACTACTCGTCCCAGAAGATCGCACTCGCTCATTTGATGAGAACCTCGCAAAGGAGTTCGGGCCCAAAGGGATACGTGTCGACAATACGAGCAAACACAGTAAAGCCGGGCATGATCGAGTCCGAGGGTGTGCGAAATCGCAAGGCCCGAGAAGATGGCGGCTGAAGGCTGGACCAGCGACGAAGAGTTCTTCGAATACGTGAACCACAAATACGATTCGTGCACATTCAACAGCCGCCTCGGACAGCCGGACGAAGTCGCTGCACAGCCGACACGTCCTCGCGAGCAGCCATCAGACCGCAAGGCAGATGGATGTGGCTGTTATCCAGTGCGAGAACTGATGGCGGCCGGTGGGCCAGTCAACCCAGAACTCGGATCGTGCCCGCGGTTCCGTCAACCTCGACGAACTGCCCGTTCTGCAGCGTGCTGAAGGCATTCACGGTGCCCACTACGGCAGGAATCGAGAATTCTCTGGCCACGATCGAGGCATGCGACATTACGCCGCCGATGTCGGTGACTATTGCGGCGGCCATGCCGAAGAACGGCGTCCATCCGGTGTCCGTTACCTGCGCTACAAGTACTTCACCGGGCTCGAGTTCATCGTCGGCGCTGCTCAGGCGTCGCACTCGTCCTCTGGCGAGGCCTGGCGACGCGCCGATCCCGGTCAGTGTGCCATCCTCGACTCGGCCGGTCTCGGACACCAACGCCAGCGGTTGAGTAAATCGCACAGGGAATGGTGTGGTGGCCAACCGGTCTCGCTCAGCGCGCCGCCGCACGACAGTCTCACGATGATCACCCCCGGTGAACAGTTCGTCCTTGGTCAGATAATGCACATCCCCGGGTGCACCGATCGTGCCGCGCTGAGCGAGCCGCGCACCCCACTCGCGGACGGCGATACGCAGCTGATGAGTCATAAGCGTGACCCCATCGCGGCAGCGTTCCCGTCGGCCGATGGCTGCGATCGCACTTTTCGCGAGCATCCGGCCGACCGGACCATTAGGAAGGCGGCCGGGCGTCATAATGGCCGCGGAGCGCATCGAGCCAGCTACCGCGCGCAACAGCAAGTGGGGTGCGTCCGCGAAGACGTTGTTCGACAATTCGGTTTCCCCGGGGCCACGATGTCCGCAGACGGCCAGGAGATCACGAACCTGTTCGCTCAACTGCGGCGCCTCGCGCTGCAGATCCACCCACGTTTGTGCGGTGACGTCATCGGAAAGCAGCTTGGTGGCGACCGGGTCGTCCTTGGCTGCATGCGCTAAGCGCCGGACGCCATCAAGCAGCCGCGCACTCGGCAGGGATTCGGCTCCGCTTTGCAATGCGGTGACCGCGGCGGTGCCATAACGTCGCTCCAGCATCGCCGTCGGCGCGCTCACCAAGAACGTGCACAGATTACCGACCTGCCAGCTCCGAAGCGTGTCGTCCCATAGCAATTCGATTCGTGCCTGCAGCCGCTCGTCGGACAGCGCGGGTGTCTGCAACGACTGCTCGGCGAGTTCTGCCGCACGTGCGGTTACCCGGGAGACCTCGTCATCCAGGCCCGCTAGGCGTGGGCCTGCCACGGCAGCGAACTCGAGATACCCGACGACGTCGCGGATACTGGGGCGTGGGCGGACGTATCCTTCGGGATACGGCAGGCCATTGACCTGATGCTCGAAATCGGCAACTGTCTGTCCCGGTACCGAGACAACCATGTCACGCAACACACTGGTGTTCTGGTACAGACGATGCCCGAAAATGCCGAGCTGACGCTGCCGTACATTGTCGCGAATGGTCTCGTTCAACGGCAGAACGCGGGCGACCAGATCGGCACTGCTGAACAGAAGTTCCTTACAAAGTTGCAGCGACAGTGGAGTCAACGGGCCGGGAAACGCCTCGGCGAGGTTCGCGCATGTCCAATCCGGATAGTCCGGATCGCCGAATCGACTGTCGAACTCGCCCGCCACCGACTCATCGATAAGTTCGATCGCATTTCCAGCTCGGTCGCTCGCCGCACGCGCCGGCATCTCGGCTCGGTCGAGGCGCTTGAATTTGCGCATCTCCTTCATACCGAGAACGTGATAGCTCGTCGACGTCCGGCCCTGGTCACTGATCGCTTCTGCCGACGACCAGGCCAGCTGAAACCCGAATTCTTCTTTCAGCCGGGTGGTGTCGGCCAGCGGCCAATACCTCCAGATATCGAAAAGTTCCGGAGCCGATCGTGCGGCCGGAATCAGCTTCGCGGCTGTCCGAGTCATCGCGGTGATAAGCGACGGCGGGGTGGGAAGCACCCGCCTGTTGGCCAGTCCGGCAACTTCTGCCCAGGTCAGCGTGTCGGCCGGGCTCAAATTGACCGCGCCGGTGGCGGTCGAAGTGCATGCTGCGGCGAAGAAACGCCCAACATCGTCCTGATGCACCATCTGGATGCGTGCGCCGCCGAGGCTTGGGATGAACGGTTGCCGGTACACGTTGGCCGGGGCGTTGTGTGCATCCCGTCCGACGACCACCGTGGGACGAACCCGCACCGCCTCAACACCGGATTCGACGATGATTTCCTCGGCCTTGGCCTTGTGCCATTCGTAGACCAGCCCGTAGGCGGGGTCGAGTTGTTCGTCCTCACGCCAAGGCTGCGGGTGGCTGGGGTGACTGCCATAGGCAGTAATCGATGAGGCGAAGACCAACCGGCTGCACCCGGTCTTTTCCATTGCAGCTATGACGTTCCTGGTACCGCCGAGATTGATTGGTTCCGCGGCCTCGTGTGTCACCGATCCGCTGAGTACCCAAGCCAGATGGACGACGGCGTCACAGTCACGCATCGCCGCCGCCACCGAACCCACATCTCGGATATCTCCCCGAAAGAACGTCGCACTCTTGGACAGCATTGGTGGCTCATGCCTGGCAAACACGACGACATCATGGCTGTTCCTTATCAACCACTTTGTGGTCGCAATACCGAAGGCTCCAGTTCCTCCGGTGACCAGAACACAACCATTCCCGCTCACAGTAATTCCGTTCTTTTGGCTATCGACGTTGACGCCGGTATTCAACTGACTTGGATTGTGCGAAGTGAGGAATTACTTCACATCGTCGAAAGCGGGAATCTTGCTCTCCCGCAGACGGTCGCCGAATGTCTCGAGCCAGCTGAATCCGAGGCGCACCTGACGGTCGTCGCCAGCCCGGCGAGTGTGGCCAGCCTGCGCACGGTACCCGCCCCAGCGCGCAGCCGAAAACTCGGACAGCCGCCCACCCTTTTCGAGTTCGAACGTCCATTCCTCGCCAGTCGATGCTTTCCAGCGAGCCCGCCCAGCCCAATCCTCGTCGAGTAGATCGACACCACCCCGCACACCGCTGTCCATCACGACGGCACCGCTGGAATCGCAGATGCCGGCAAAATTGAAGCCATTACGCCCCAGGCACAGGTGCCCCCATTCGACCGAGCCATCTTCGTATTCGTTGGCGAACGCCTCCCAGCCCAGCTGCAGGTCCTTGAAGACCCGGAATTCCTTCCAGTCGTGGCCCGATGGCCAGTAGCCGTGGTCATAGAAGACGAATCCCTCGACGTCGTCGCCGAGGACCGAGCCATTGACCTTGTAAAGCTCGCTGACGTAGAGAATGGGCTCCCGCTCATCGGGCGCATAGATCTGCACGCCCGGGCCGACCAGCGAGCCACGCAGATTGAGAATGTCGTTCTCTGTCCACTCGAATGCGCCTGGCGACACCTCGAACCGGAATGCACCACCGGACTCACCGACCTTTTCCATCAGCGCACCGTGTAGGAGAACGCGATCGTCACTGAACGCGCGCTTTACCTCACCGCGAACGGTGTTGGCCGACACCGGCTCAATGCTCACCTGGCCGTCGCGAGCGTTCATGAGCCACAAGCCCGCCGTCATCGGACCGATGAACTTCCGCTCGAAGACGTGCAGAGTGCCATCGGCCTCGCGCCATCCGCCGTAGAGGTAGAGCACCTGTTCGGTCAATCCGAAATATGTATTGAAGGGATGGTGAACCGCGAGGCCAGGCTCGTAAGCCGAAGTCAGGGTGCGGTGCTGGAACGATCCGATTGGGGCAGCCATGGAGAGACCTTTCGAATGCTAGACAGCATGTCTAGCATTCAATTTAGCCTATGATAGACAGCGTGTCTAGCATTCAGAAGGGCCCCACCGCCAAACAGCGGCAGAAGAGTGCGACCAGGGAGCAGTTGATGCTGGCCGCCAGGCGATGTGTGGGCAAACAGGGATACGCTCGGACGACGATCGAGCAGATCGCCCGCGAAGCAGGCTCGAGTCGGCCCAACTTCTACTTACACTTCTCCAGCAAGGCCGACCTTGCGCGCGCGATAGTCGAGGACCTACGCCAGCGCTCAACTGCCCTGATGCCGATAATCGGACCCGACTCTCTCGTCCACGAGACGCTCGTTCACGCGGTGCGGGGTTGGATCGCCATGTACCGCAACGAAGTCGACGCATTTCAACTCTGGCATGAGGCATCCTCGATCGAACCAGGCATCGAAGCCGCCATCGAGAGCAGTCGTTCGGAGCTGATGCAGCGACTCTTCGGCGGCATACCGGAGTGGGAATCCGTCGACGCGGCCGCGCGCGCCGACGTCGTCGTATCGACGATGTTCCTGCTGCTGGATCGCGTCTGCTATGCCTGGCTGGTGTCAGGCTGGCCGATGCAGGAAGAGCATATCGTCGACGAGGTCGTGCGATCGTGGGAGGACTATTACATTCCTCGGTTGCGCGAATTGATGAAGGAAATACACTGAGCGCCCGAACCATCTTGCAACGTCGACCGCGGTACCTCAACCACCGATACCCGAGTCAGCAGGTGACCGGGGCGCCCGCACAACGCATCCACTGTCGGCCATTCTTCGAACTCGTCGTGCGCCTGCTCGGCAGCCCAGGCCGCGATCTGCACCTTGGAAGGGGATGTCGGCTGCCATCACACATAGAATCGACCTGGCGCGAGTTGATTGGGGCGCGCGGCTCGGCGGTTCGGGTGCATCGCGCCGCGCCGAACCGCGATCCGCATGCCGGCCGCCCTGCCGTCTCCGCCACCGGCCCAAAACGGAAGTTTTGTCGACCACTCGTCGGCCCTGGCGATCATCTCTAGGCCGCCTGCGCCATCAAGGCACGCTGGCCTGGTTCCGAAATGCCGAGACATGAAGTGCATACGGACTCAGAAACTTCCCGCAGGACCGCTGGAGGGTGTGGCCGCCGAGCAGGCCTCGGCGGCCACACCCAGTATGTGTTCCAACTCAGGACTCAGCCGACCAACTCGATGTCCATACTGTTTCGGATGGCCCTCTGCGCGGCTGGGGGCAGGGTGTGCATAATTTCGCGGACGCGCGCCTGGCGGCGAAGCACCGCCTGGCGCACCGGCATACCGGGAGTGGCCCGCATCTGCGGAATAATCCCCTCGACCTCTTCAGTGCCACCATGATGGTGTCCGGCGTCGACGAGGGCCTGCTCGCGCGCCATCTGCGCCTCGTCCTTCTCCTCCGACATACCGATCGGACCGATCATCCGACCGTTGAGGAACTGCTTGACCACCGGCTCCTCCGAGGTCAACAACACCTCACGCGGACCGAACATCACCAGCGAACGCCGGAACAGCATCCCGATGTTGTCGGGCACCGTCCGCGCCAGGTTGATGTTGTGGGTCACGATCAGGATCGTCGCGTCGATCTGGGCGTTGATATCGATCAGCAACTGCGACAGATACGAGGTACGCACCGGGTCCAGACCCGAGTCGGGCTCGTCGACCAGGATGATCTGCGGGTCCAACACCAGCGCACGGGCCAGACCGGCACGCTTGCGCATACCACCGGAGATCTCACCGGGCAGCTTGCCCTCCGCGCCCAGCAGACCGGTCAGCTCGAGCTTCTCCATCACGATCTTCTTGATCTCGGACTCGGACTTCTTCGTGTGCTCACGCAACGGGAACGCCACATTGTCGAACAGATTCATCGAGCCGAACAGGGCACCGTCCTGGAACAACACACCGAACAGCTTGCGGATTTCGTAGAGCTCCTTATTGGAGCAGGTGGTGATATCGGTGCCGTCGATGAAGATCGAACCGCGCTCCGGGCGCAGCAGACCGATCAACGACTTCAAAAACACCGACTTACCGGTACCCGAGGGGCCGAGCAGCGCGCTGACCTCACCCGAGGGCAACGTCAAACTCACATCGTCCCAGATCTTCTGCGAACCAAACGACTTGGCCAAGTCGGCCGTACGCACTTCGATACCCACTGCGGCCTCCTCGAGGGTCGATTTTCATGCTGCGATGCGCGCTGCGGGAGTGCGCCTGTGAGGTGCCTCGTCGTCACTCACAGTAGACAGCGCTGAACATTAATGGAACTAGGTTATCTAATTTTCTGGGCGTTCGGTACCGTTTCAACAGGACATACCGAGCGAGAACACCAAAAACCTCCGGAACTGCATCCAACGCATCTTGCCGTAGCGCACACCTAGCTACTAACCTAGTTATACTAATCATACCGAAGGGCTGAGATGGCTTGCTGCACCGCGCTCTTGTATGCGCTGTCATGGATCGCACGGCTGTGCTCACGGACACCGAACCCCGCCCGACCAGCCAGCCAGGTTCCCCAACGCCGCGTCCTCGTGCTCGTGATCGCAGGCGTCGAGTTGGCCATTTCTGTCTTGATTGCCAAGCTGCTCGTTCCGGGTTCTCTGTCAACCAAAACGGCGGCCATGCCAGGTATGGCAATGCCAGGCGTGCAAGGGCCGCACCACCATGCGGCGATGGAAGGTCCGGCATCTGCTTCACATCCACACGTCGGCGGATGGGTCGTGGCGGTACTGTGCAGCTGCGTGGTCGGGATCGCAGTCACCATCGCGGCCGACCGACAGATCGGCTGGCGCGCCGCGACGGTCGCACTGCCAGCGTTTGCAATCGCCCAACTGGTTGCGCTGAGCAATCCGAGTTCACACGCGGTCCGGATGGGAATCATCGAGTTCTACGCATTGGCAGTACCACTGATTGCCGCATGGTTGGTCTACCGGCAATCCGCGCGCGCCGATTCCGCCCGTAGCACGAGTGCGCTGGTACTCGTCGGTGGCGTGGGTAGCGGTCTCGCGCTGTGGTACTGGCACTCACAGTGGGCCATACCCGTCGACGCGCCGATCGGCAGTGCCCTCTTTCCCACCAGCATGCTGGTCCCGGGCCTCATGTTCTGGATGGCCCTCTGGCAGCGGCCCACGCTCACGACAATCGGATATCTAGCCGGACTGTTGGCCGCGATGGAATCGTCCACGATCCTCGCGTTGGTCCTGATTCTCGACCCGAGCGCGCTTTCGGTCGGCAGGACGGACGGCGTCCTCGCCGGTCTGATCATGTTCGCCGCGGATGTTATCGCCATGGCCCTACTTCTGAAACGCCAAGGAACACAGTGGAATCCGCTCGGTCGCCTACCGACGCCACTCCCTATTTGACCAACTCGCTTCATCGGAAGGAAATGTTGTGCAAGAAGTCGAAGACTCGCAGCGCACGGGTGTCTTCGCACCCACCAGCTCTGGAAGATCGACCAGAAAGAGCAAACGTCGGGCCGCCATCGCCTACCTTGTGCTCGCGGCCGCCGGTGCACTGGCCGTGGCGATCGGTTCGCCGAGCGTGCAGGTTTTCGGCGCGGGAACCTGGGTGCCCGGCGGTGGGTTCCTGGCGGCAGGAGGCTGGGTTCTCGTCCTGTTCCCGCTGACACTCATACTGTTCGCAGTCAGCTTCGTCGCGTGGTTCGGCGCCGGCATGGTCATCGCACCCGTTGGCCTGTGGGTCGCGACGGCGCTCATAGCCGTTCCCTTGGCCGACGGAAATGTCTGGATGCCAGGGGTGTGGCTCGCCGCCGGTTCCGTCGGAGCTGTGGTCGTGACGTCACGGGCGCTGACGTTCAAACGGGCGCGCGCGGCAGCGGTTCGGCGCGCCGAACGTAATGCCTACCTGCCGGAAGTCCTCACACAAGTTCGGGCACGAGCGGCGGCCGCCGATGAGGCACCCTCCGCTCCGCGGGAGATGTCGCCGGACGACTTGGCTCATCTCCGATATGCCTTCGACATCGCGCTCATGCCCTATGGTGATTTCTCCCGCTACTCGAAAATCGATCAGTTTCAGCCAGCGGCAATCCGTTACCAGATCAACCAGCTCGGCTACACGCTGACGATGAGCCAGGCAGAGTTCACGCCCAACTTCCGCGGCTACCTCGACCGTGCACAGCGCCAGCTCATCGAGCTGTACCTGCATCGCAAGGTCTGGCAGTACTGGCGGTACGAAAACGCGTGGGGCAACTTCAGCCTGAACCCCGACCCCGCCATCAAGGACAACATCATGCTGACCGGCTATTACGGTCTGCAGGTTGCGCTGTATACGGGGCAGACCGGAGACACCCGTTACTGTGAGCCGGGCGCACTCACCTTCAAGCTCGACGATAAGCGGGGGTTTCCACACAACCTCGACAGCA
Source organism: Nocardia sp. NPDC006982 (assembly GCF_042869435.1). Lineage (NCBI taxonomy): Bacteria > Bacillati > Actinomycetota > Actinomycetes > Mycobacteriales > Nocardiaceae > Nocardia > Nocardia sp. NPDC006982. The sequence continues at coordinate 635,248 of NZ_JBIAFV010000003.1, forward strand.
TCGTTCGAAACATCAAGGACAACTTCGAGCATCAAGAATTCCTGCTCTACCCGTGTGAACCCAACTGGATCTACACCGGCTGCAACTTCCGGGGCCTGAATGCTCTCGCAGCCCACGACCGAGCATTCGGAACCAGGTGGGAGGTGGATATCCGCAACGACTTCCGCGAGCGGATGCGGGAGGAGTTCATCACGCCCGACGGCACCATGATCGCTCTGCGCTCGGCGTACACCGGCCTCACTGTCCCCTTCCCGGTACCGGACTCCACTGTGGCAATGGCCCTCAATCCGTCGTATCCGGATCTGGCAGAACAGTATTGGGCGTTCGTGCGCCGGGAAGTCATCGAGAGTGGCGACCAGCCCATCAACGTGGAATCGGATAGCAAAGGCATCGATGCGGGCAACTACAAACAGGACCGCGAAGGTTGGTGGCCCTACCTGCTGATTGCGGCCAATGAAATGGGCGACTACGAGGTCGCGGCGGAGGTGTTGCGCAAACTCGATGCCCACGAACGTCGTTCGATCGACGCGTCAGGAGTACTCAGCTACGGTTTCTCACCGCTGACCGAGGCGACTCTTATCCAAGCCAGGCTGATGCGGCGCAATTCGTGGCGGAATGTACTGACGCAGCCTCCGGCCCCCGCAGCACTGCACGGTCCGGTTCTGGACACCGCCGACTATCCCGAAGTTCTTGTGGCCCAGGCGATCAGCTCAGGCGACGACCTGAACCTTGTCGTGTACCCCGGTACTACCACAGGCTCACGGACGCTACAGTTCGGTCGGCTCGTCGCCCACGGCGAGTACCGGGTTATCACGAACGGCGCATTCCAAGAAATCATCAGAGCAGACGCCAGCGGTGCCGCAGCCGCGAACATCTCGCTCACCGGAAGGATGGCCGTACGGCTCGAGCCAGCCTCTGATCGGCTCGGCTGAAGCGAATCTGAAGTACGCCTCGACGAACACGGCCTGGCGACCAGGCCGTGTTCGGAAAGTGGGCGCGGGCGGTCGACCTAGTACTTGAACTGCGCTCAGGTGTGATCGCGACCATTGGTGGTCGGGTAGATGGGGAAAGAGCAGGTCCGTACGGGCGCAAAGCGTGCATCGAAGAATGCCCCGTCGACTGCATCTACGAGGGCGGCCGCATGCTGTACATCCATCCTGACGAGTGCGTCGACTGCGGTGCCTGCGAACCTGTCTGCCAAGTCGAGGCGATCTTCTTCGAAGAAGACACCCCGAATCAGTGGAGCAATTACGTCAACGCGAATGCCGAATTCTTCGACGACCTGGGATCGCCGGGCGGCGCGACCAAGACCGGCATGGTCGATTACGATCCGTCGTTCATCGTCGGACGACCGCTGAAACAGCCCGAGTAGAAGAGCGCGAAGGCATTGCCGTCCATGGCCGCTCGACCAGCCATTGATGCTGGTCGAGCGGCCTTGGACTTCGCAATTCGCTGAGTGCTATGGCATTTCAGACTGGCTGCACATGCACGGGCGTGCGGCCGCTTATGTGGACTGTCATCCTTGCGCTGCCAGTCTGGTCCGCGTTGATGTCGAAAACACGGCCCGGTGTGGTGACGCGGTAGGTCCGGCCAGCTTGAAGGCGCTCGACTAGTAATGCGGTGTCGCTCTCCAACATCGCACGCGGCGCCGGATGGAGTATGAGCTCGAGGTCGTGCCCGTCGCTTACGGCACGCGCGACCATGGCCTCGTCGTACTGCACGTCGACCAGGACGGGGCCGGAGAGGGTGGTCGGCGAGACCGGCTGCGTGATCAGTGCAGACCAGTCACCGGGGCGATTGACCAGAGCGTGCGCCGCGATCGTGTTGCCGAAGGTCGAGCCGATCGCGTAGTTGCGCGAACCGTCCTTCTCGACGGGCTGATTTAACCGCTCGATTGCCTCGAAGGCGGCATTCGCCACGTCCATATCACCGAGCTCGACGGCGGCGAAAGCCAGCATCGCGCGGCACCACAGCCCGGTATTCCGGTAATTTCCTGGGTCGGCCATCATGGGTTTCTCGAGATACCGCACGAGTCCCCCGCCTTCGAGTTGCAACACCTCGCGACACAAAACGGCCCACACCGTCTCCGCCAGTTGCGGATAGATCGGCCGCACCCATCCTGCGGCTTGAGCGAGCGTGGCCCCTGTGCTCGCCGGCGGCCCGAACCCGAGGTGGTCGGAGCGAAACGGCACGAGATCACCCGCAGGATTCATGAACTCCTCCCGCAGCCCGCGCAGGAACGGCTCCCTGAGCGCCGGCAAGTAGTTCGTCCCGAACGCGGCGTCATACGATGCGACACTGTTGATCCCGTAGAAATTGCACGCGCCGTAGGTCCAGTTCGGCTCGCACGGGAACAGCGTGTGATCAGCCCGTTCGAAGTTCTCCAGCAGCGAGCGATTGAAGGATGCGGCACCATGCCGATATTTCTGCTTCGAATTCCCGAGCCTGAACTCGAGCGCCTCGGTGCCTGCGAATCGTTTACTTCCGGTCGTCGCGCTGTAGGTGTTCAGACAGATCCCCGACCATCCGGTGAACATGATGTTCTCACTCGCCGCAGGGTCATAGCGCAGGCTGAGCCGACCCCATAGTCGCTCCAGTCGCCAGTATCCCCAGACCTTCGGCTCGGCAAGCTTCTCGATCAGGTTCTCCTGCGCTCGCGACATGTAGCCGTGAAAGTTCGGAACGTAGTGCCGTTGCACCTGCGCGAGGGCGTACTGCGCGTGATTGATCTGATATCGCAGCGCCGAGGGCTGGAACTGCTCGATGATGTCGAAGCCCTTGTAATCTCCGACTGGTTGGAGACCAAGGTCCAGCAGCCAACGAACGTGCGATAGCTGGCGCTCATCGAGTTCGCCCACACCCACTGCGTCGGGCACACGTCGCTCACTGAACGCTGCGACCTCGGTGGGGAGATACGCCTCTCGTTCGGTGCGCTGCCGGCGGGCTTTCAGCACTGCTCGCCGCTTCAGCAGCGCCGCGAGCATCGCGCACAGCGCGACGATCCCGGCCACGGCGGCGGCCGGCAAATTCCCGGGACGGGGATCCCCGGCAGACCACCCCGCAGCCACTCCGGCGCCGACCAACCAGACCGCGATGGGGGCAATAATGTTTCCGGTTCCGAACCAAAGAACCAGGGATATCGCGAATACAGCGAGGGTCAGGAGCCAGGCACCCACACCCCATTGGCCGTGCAGCAGGAAACCGCCGCCCGGGAGCACCAGACCGAGGCCGAATGCCCGCCACCCGGTACCCAACCCGAACACCGACGGCAGGAATCCGAACAACGCCAGAACCGCGTACGCGGTCAAGGTACGGCGCTGTCGCCGCGTGCTGACCGGTCCGTGGAGCCGTGATCGTTGCGGCAATGCGTAGGAATCGGTACCGGATTCGTGCCGCTGCGCCGTAAGAGATTCAGTCATGACAATCCTTCGGGAAGGGGCCGCCGCGCTAACTCGGAACTGTGCGAGATCGGGTTCTCGAGGCGCCGGCGACGGTGTAGCAGGTATAGAAACACGGCGATGTCGACCGTGAGCATGACGACTCCGGATAGGCGCTGCTCCTGCAGTGGCGCCACGCCTGGACCCATAACCCAGCTGGACGGGCTGAGTGCGAGGGCCGCACCGAACAGCATCGTTATCTCGAATGCCAGCAACAGAGGCATCGACTCCCTGAATGGCGCAGTGGCGGGCTTCGTTGTGACGAGTTCCGCTACGCGAGACCAGATCGGCAGGGCGACCACGACCGTCAGCAGCACCAGTCCGGTCATCCGGATGCCGGAACCGACAACGGCGCTATGCAGACTCGGGATATGCCAGACCAGCAGGATGGCAACCCAGACCACCGCATCCAAGGTCAACGGAAGGCGGTTCAGCAGCGCCTGGATCCAGGGAAGTGTCGACCCGGCGGAGCAGACTACCGCGAGCGGGACCAGCGTCGATGCGAAGGACAGCAACGCCATCCAGACGACGTGGTTGTCGAACAGCGGTGTCGCGGGAGACTCATTCGACATCGCCATGCCCATATGCCCGGCGTGCCGCCCCTGAGCACGCGGTCCCCATTGGGCGATGACGATGACGATGAGCGCCCCGATAGCTATCTCGGCCAGAGCTGGCAGGACAAGGCGACCGTGGAACCACGGAACCCGGGCGACCCGTGGCGTCGTGGGGTCGACGAACTCACGAAGCGCCGTTAGCAGTCGTGCGAGCAGTAGACAGCAGACCATTGCGTTCTCCGGCAAACCCGTCGGTCAGACGAGGTCGAAGGCGTTGCTCGACTGCATCGCCCGGGTGAGCCGCGGCAGGTATCGCTGGATGCGCCAGGCGAACTTCGACGTAGGCCCGGGGAGTACGAGGAAACGGCCACGGGCCAAGCCCTTCTCGGCCGCCACCACGACCTGCTCGGGTGTGATCGCCGACTTCAATGCCTTGCCCCGGTTGTCCGGGTTCGCGAAGAAATCGGTCGCCATGGGGGTTTTCACAGCCTCGGGGCACACGCATGCCAGCTTCACGGCCGAATCCGCGATGTCGTAGCGCAGCGATTCGAGGAAGCCGATGACCGCTGCCTTGGTGGCACCGTATGCGGCCATCTTGCGCGGTGCCACGATACCGGTGAGCGATGCGACGACCGCGAATTCGCCGCGGTCGCGCTCGAGCATCCGGGGGATCACCGCGTAGACGAGGTTGACGATGCCGCCGTAGTTCACACGTGTCATCAGGTCGACGTCCGCGCGGGCGACCGACAGTGTCGGACCGACCCGGGCGACTCCGGCGCAGGCGAAGACATGCTCGATCGGGCCGAGCTCGTCCTCGACCTTGCCGACGACGGCGGCCACCGCGTCCGCGTCGGCGACGTCCACGGCGAAGGTGCTGATTCGATCGCCGAACTGGTCGGCGACTTTTTTCAGTGCCTCCTCGCTGAGATCGAGTACTGCGATGCGATAGCCTCGCGCGGCTAGGCGTTCAACGCCGACCAACCCGATTCCGCTGGCTCCGCCGGTGACGAGCGCCACTGGCGAGGTGCCCGGGTTGTTCGTGTTCTTCGTGTTCATCTGTTCTCCTGTTTTCGATGCCGATCACGACCTGGTGGTACGGCGCAGCCTGCGCCGTGCCGCCTTGGCCGATCTGGCGAGCATTCCGTTGACCAGCTCATTGGTCCGACGGTCGAAAGGGGGGGTGACGAATGCGCCCGCCGAGGCCGGAAGCCTGCTCACAGTGGTCGCCCTCGCATGGGTAAAGGTCTCGAATCCGCGTTTGCCGTGATACGCGCCCGAGCCGCTGTGGCCGACTCCGCCGAATGGCAGCAGCGGGATGCCGGCGTGCAGGACCACGTCGTTGACGGTCATCCCACCGAAGCGAACCCGTCGTGTGAAGCTGCGGAATGCCTCGTTCTCGGGGCCGAACCAATAGGCGGCGAGCGGCGAATGCCGAGGGCCGAGGTAGTCGATTACCTCGTCGATCGTCCGATACGGCCGGACCATGAGAATCGGGCCGAAAATCTCCTCGTCCGCGATGAGCATGTCCTCGTCGAAGTCGGTCACGATGACCGGCTGGATTCTCCGGGTGGCAGGGTTCGGAGGCTCGCCGGGCAACGCCTCGCGGATAGTGGCCCCCTTGGCGCGTGCGTCGTCGAGGATTGCGACCAGCCGCTTGAAGTTCGCGTCGTTGACGACGGAGACGTGTCCGCCGTCGGAGGTCGCGATCTTCCGTGCCCGATTCAGCGCGACATCGATGAACGTCGCCATCGAATCCTCGGGCACGTAAACCAGCTCGGGGCACAGACAGACCTGGCCGCCGTTCATCAGCCGTCCCGCCATAATTCGGTCGGCCGCACGTGTGATGTCCGCTCCCGGATCCACGACTACGGGATTCTTGCCGCCGAGCTCCAGGGTGACCGGTACCAACTGGCGCGCGGCGCACTCCGCAACCAGAGCGCCAACCTTCGGGGAGCCGGTGAAGAACAGGTGGTCGAAGGGCAGGCTGCTGAATGCCGCCCCCACCGCTGGACCGCCGGTCACCGCAGCGACCTCGGTCGGGTCGAAGTATTCGGCGACCTTCTCCACGAACAGGGCAGCGGTTCGGCTGGTAACTTCCGAGAACTTGATCATCACGTTGTTGCCGGCTGCGAGGGCTGCCGCCGCGGGTTCCACGACCAGGCCCAGGGGGAAGTTCCATGGGCCGATGATTCCCACGACGCCCAATGGGACTCGCTCGACTTTGCTGCCGATGCCGAGCAATCTAGAGCCCGGGATCGGCCTGGTCGGGCGCATCCACGCGCGCAGACGCGCCCTGTTCAGGCGGATATCGCCCAGCTCGCCCGCGATGTCACTGATCTTGCTGACCATGCCGGGGCGATGACCGAAATCCGCGTCGAGCGCTGCCCCGAAGGCATCGGCATTCTCGGTCAGCATCAGAATCAGCCGGTCGAGCCGGTCGCGACGCTGGTTGATGGTCGGCGGCCCTTGGGAAAGGAATGCCTCTCGCTGTGCGTCGAGCAGCGCACGCAACTGCACGGCGCTCGGCTCGGGCAGGCCATCTGAGCTTGCCGGCACGGTCTCGGCGGCAACGGAATATCTGGTCACGGTTGTATCTGCCTTGCGGTAGCTTCTTCTCGTTCGCGTCTTGCCTTGAATGACAGCGATTGGACATGAGGGGTGCTTGTTCGGACCGAGCCCGTCGGATAAAGACGCAAGTCATCCGAGCGTGCGGAGATCCGGGGCCTCCACCACGCTTGGTGCGGGTATCTCGATCGAGGCGCCACCTAATAATTGAGGCGCGCCGAATTCATTCAGAATTAGAGCGTCTTGCGTAGCCCGGTGCTATCGAAGACGCGGGCTATAGATGTGTATCGGCCTCGATTTGCGAGCCGAGGGCTGTTCGTCGATGCTCGCGCACGACGCAGCCTCCTTCCTGCCTTCCCGCTTGAGCGCGGTGGTCACGCCACTGTGACTCCGGCAACCACATGGTATTACCGGCACAACGTGTCGGCAACCCCCTTCGTGGAGAAGTTTGCCGGACGATGCCTCACGGCTACCGACCGGAGACGTATGTAATCTGGGCCTGGCCGCAGGTCTGCTGATCCACCCTGTGACAGGTTCGGCGCGGCATGAGGTGCCAGTGATAGGACGGACATGGTCGAGCAATTCGAGGTGCCTGTGAAGAACCACTCCGACCAACGGGTGGCGGGCAGGCCACGAGATCCCACCGCGGACGCGCGCATCTTGGAAGCCGCGCGCGTCGTCTACGCACAGCACGGCTGGGCAGGCTTCACCGTCAAGGCCGTCGCCGCCGCGGGCGGTGTGTCGCGTGACTCCGTCGGTCGGCGCTTCGCTTCCCGCGAAGAGCTGCTGATCGAGGCACTCGTGGCATCGGGGTTTCCATTACTGGAGGACCGGCCCGTCCAGTCGCTGCAGGCATGGCTGCTGGAACTGGCCACCGGCATCTTCCGCATGTTCACCCGAGGCAGCGGCCGCGCCCACCTGCGGGTCCACCTGGACGCCGACTCTGTGCCAGGGCTGTTCAACGCTTACCGGCGCCGCTTGCTCGAACCTGCGCAGCAAGTCCTGCGCGACCGGATCGTCGATGCCGCCCGAGCCGAGCAGCGGGACAACATCGACCCCTTCGCCGTGCTCGAGGACGTAATAGGCCCAACCCTACTGCTTGCCCTCTTGAACCAGGACCTCAACGCCGAAGAGGGAGAACGGCTGGCGGCGATCGAACTACGCTTGCCCGCGATTGTCGAACGGGCACTCACCGCCCGGCCCGTCGGCGCGACCACCCCGGCCGGACCGTTCGCCAACGGAGCTCGCTAATTGCGTTGCACCGCAGGAGTTTTCGCACGGACGGTGCGAAGAAGAAAATCGACCAGCTCATGAATGTAGCGTGACGCCGTTTCGGGCAACTGATGCTGCAAATGCACAGGCGTTGCCTGAACATGCATAGTCGCGGCACCGCACAGCAGGTCGAGCAGCAGGGTGACCGAGGTGTCGGGCAACAATTCACCTCGCGCTATAGCTCGGCGCACGAGCGCCCGGGCCGCGACAATCTGTGACTCACGAACGACCCGCCATCGCTGGCCGATCGCGGGCACCTGGTCGGCCTCGATGGCCAACCGCATCGCCGCACGACCTCTTGAGCCCATGTACCCCTGCATCACCTGTTCGGCGAGATGAACGAGATCCGTTCGCACATCGCCCGTTTCGACGTATTCGATGCCCCCGACCCGGTTCAGCGCATCAATGAGCAATGCTTCACCGGTCGGCCAGCGCAGGTAGATCGACGCCTTCCCGACCCCTGCCCGTTTGGCTACCTTCTCGACATTGAACCCGCCCCAGCCGACCTCGCCGTACAACTCGAGTGCCGCCTCGAGCACCCGTCGGTCTACGCCGGGGTCGCGCCGCCGGCCGGGTCCTGTCGTGGTCATGTAGCGACCTCCATAGTTCGTTCGTTTCGCCGCGCGCCGCCTATTGCCATACGGCACCGTTCAGCATAGCCTGGTGCTCGCATTACCGAACGGATCCGTTCGGTAATTGTGTATGAGCCTGGAAGAACGGCCCGTCGTCAATGTCATGAATGCGCAAGGAGCGTGCCCAACGATGAGCAGCGACATCACCCCCGACCGTTTGCGGACCCTGTTCCGTCCGCGCAGCGTGGCGCTGGTGGGGGCGTCGGACAAGTCGATGTTTTCCGCTATCGCCTATATGAACCTGGCCAATTTCGGATTCGCCGATCGCACGTTTCTGGTGAACCGCCGCGGGGTTACGGTCCACGGGCAGCCGTCCGTGCCGACATGCTCGGACATTGGGCAAGAGGTCGACGTCGCGTTCATGCAGGTGCCCCAGGCGGGAACCCTCGATGCACTCAGCGATGCGGCCGCGGCCGGTATTCGCAATGCCGTCATTCTGTCGTCCGGCTATAGCGAGGCGGGAGCAGAAGGCCGACGCGCCCAGGAAGAGCTGGTCGCGCACGCCCGTTCGCTCGACATGCTTGTTCTCGGCCCGAACCACTTGGGTTTCGCGAACTTCATCGACCAGGTGCCTGTCACGCCCGTGCCCGGCCTGCCGCGCAAGGCCGGCAATATCGCTCTGCTGTCACAGTCCGGAGCCAGTTCCTCCGCGATGGTGGATTTCGCGACCACGGCGGACGCCGACCTCTCCTATCTGGTCACCCTCGGCAACGAGGCCATGATCACCGCTGGTCACGTACTGGACTTCCTGGTCGACGACGAAGCGACCAAGGCCGTCGCCATCTTCATGGAAACCATCCGCGAGCCCGAGGTTTTCGCCGCGGCCGCCCGGCGTGCCGCCGCGGCGGGCAAGGCGATCGTTGTGCTCAAGGCCGGCAGCAGTGAGCTGTCGGCGCGGACCGCTGCGGCCCATACGGGCGCTCTCGTCGGCGACGACCGCACCATCGATGCGGTCTTCCGCGAGCTCGGCGTCATCCGGGTCGACTCGATCGAGGACATGATGATCACCGCCAGCGCTGCGGCCAATTTGGGGCAGCTGGACAAGCCGGGCATCGGATGGGTCTCCATCTCCGGCGGCGCCTGCGACATCGTCGCCGACCGTTCGGAGGATCTCGGCGCCCAGCTGCCCGAACTGGCGCTACCGACGCAGGATCGGCTGCGGGAGATCCTGCCGGACTACGGAACCGTACAGAATCCGCTCGATGTCACCGGCGCTGCCGTCATGGACCCATCGATTTTCACCAAAGCCATCGAGGCCATCTCCGCGGACCCGGCGATCGGTGTCGTGGCCGTCATCAACGGCGCTCCATGGGAATCCAAGGGCAACCCCTATCCGGCCCAGTACATGCTCAATGCCATCGGCGCCGCCGCCGCGGCCACCCCGGTGACCCTCGTCAACCAGGTACTTCAGCCGATCACCGATTTCACGAAATCCGTTCTGGCCGAAGCCGAAATCGACCACCTCATCCCAGGCTTGCGGCAGTCGGTCGTGGCGCTGCGCAACCTCGCCTGGTGGTCCGAAACCATCCGGTCGGTGTCGGTCGACCGCCCGGCCATCGAGCCGGTGCACGTGGCCATCACCGCCGAACGCAGCGGCGCGTGGTCGGAATCCACTGCACGCACCGTGCTGACCGGAGCTGGAATCCCAGTTATCCCAAGCGAATTGGTTACGAGCCCGGAGGACGCGGTCAAGGTGGCGGCTGGCTTCGGCGGCCCGGTCGCCCTGAAGATCGCCTCGCCCGACATCCTGCACAAGAGCGACATCGGTGGTGTCGCGTTGGGCATCCACGGCGATGAGAATGTCGCTGCCGCCTATCAGCGGGTCACGGCTGCCGCTGCCGACAAGGTACCGACCGCCCGAGTCGAGGGCGTACTGGTATCTCCGATGCGGACCGGCGGAATCGAACTGCTGGTCGGGGTGGTCCGCGATCCTCAATGGGGTCCAGTTCTCGCTGTGGCGATCGGCGGTGTCTTCGTCGAGGTTCTCGGCGACTCGGCGTTGGCCAGGTTGCCGGTATCCCCCGACCGGGCCCGCGCGCTGCTGGATGGACTGCGTGGCAAAGCCCTATTGCAGGGCGTGCGAGGCACCGCCGCCGCGGACCTCGACGCGGTTGCGGCCGTGATCGCCCGGGTCGGCGATCTCGCCCTCGCGCTGGGCGACAATCTCGAATCGCTCGAGATCAACCCACTGCGGGTGGACGGATCGACCATCGAAGCACTCGACGCCGTCATCACCTGGACCGAGCCGACCATCGACGCGGAAGAAGCCTGACGTGGCTCCCATCGACGAAATCCATCCGCGCACACCGGTTCTCATCGGTGTCGGCCAGGCTGCCGAACGCATCGACGACCCCGACTATCGAGCGCTGTCAGCTGTGGAGTTGGCCGCAGCGGCGGCACGCCGGGCACTCGCCGACACCGGCGCCGATACCGCCGCGGTCGCCGCGCGCGTCGACACCGTCGCCGGCGTGCGGCAGTTCGAGATCTCGACGCCGGGAGCGCCCGCGCCGCTCGGCAAGTCCGACAACTACCCCCGGTCGGTGGCCGACCGGGTGGGCGCGGAGCCGACCCGAGCGATCCTCGAGGTCAGCGGTGGGCAATCCCCACAACATCTGATTACCGAACTCGCCCGTGCCATCGCCGCGGGGAACTCCGAGGCGGCCCTGATTTTCGGATCGGAAGCCATCTCCACGGCCCGGCATCTTGCGAAATCCGAGCAGCGTCCGGACTTCACCGAGCACCGAGGTGGTCAGCTCGAGGACCGCGGTTATGGTCTGAGCGGCCTGATCACCCGGTACGCGTTGATGCACGGATTGACGGACGCTCCCAGCCAATACGCGTTGTTCGAGAATGCGCGCCGCGCGCGGCTCGGCATGTCTCGCACCGAATACAACCGCGGCATGGGCGAATTGTTCGCCCCGTTCACCCGTGTGGCGAGCAAGAATCCCTATGCGGCGGCGCCGGTGGAGCGCAGCGCCGATGAACTGATCACAGTCGATGAGCGCAACCGGATGATCGCCGAGCCGTACACCAGGTATCTGGTCGCTCGTGATCAGGTCAACCAAGGTGCGGCAGTTCTGCTGATGTCGGTCGCAGCAGCCCGAGAAATCGGTGTCCCGCAAGACAAATGGGTCTTCCTACACGGGCATGCGGACCTACGGGAAAAGGGCCTGCTGGAGCGGCCCGACCTGAGCCGAGCACCGGCTCTCACGCGGGCGACCGAGCACGCCCTCGCGATGGCGGCGATCGGTGTCGACCAGCTCCACACGATCGACCTCTACAGCTGTTTTCCGATCGCGGTGTCAGCAATCTGTGACGATCTCGGCCTCACGGCAGACGATCCGCGCGGGCTCACCGTGACCGGCGGTCTGCCGTTCTTCGGCGGCGCAGGCAACAACTATTCGATGCATGCCGTCGCGGAAACGGTTGCGCGCCTTCGCTCCGCACCCGGGACCTACGGCTTGGTCGGCGCGAACGGCGGTACCTTGAGCAAGTACTCGGCTGCCGTGTATTCGACCGTTCCCACCGAGTGGCGCGCGGACGACAACGCTCGGCTGCAAGCCGAGTTGGACTCGAACCAGTCGGTCGATGTCGTCATCCGAGCCGACGGCCTTGCCACAATCGAGACCTACACCGTCAAGTTCGACCGTCACGGTCCCAGCGGCATCGTCATCGGACGTCTTGGCAACGGCAGCCGGTTCCTCGCCACCGCAGCGCCGGAGGACACCGATCTGCTCCCCCTGCTCGCGCAAGGCGATCCTGTCGGCCGGTCAGTATTCGTTCGGTCGTTCGGCCCCGGCAACGTGGTCACGACGACCGAGGAGCGCATGAATGAGCTTTTCCCACAACGGGTTCGGTCCTTGCGTGATGACTACAAATATGCGCGTGTCCACCGCGACGGCCACCTGCTGGAGGTCACGATTAACCGGCCCGAGGTCCGCAATGCGCTCACCCCCGAGGCCAACGAGGAACTCGACGAGATCTTCGACGCCTACTTCGCCGACCCGGAGCTGTGGGTCGCGATCATCACCGGCGCAGGGTCCGAATCCTTCTGCGCTGGAAACGATTTGCGCTACTCGGCGAGCGGCAAGATGGTGTGGATACCGAAGAACGGGTTCGGGGGTCTGACGAGCCGCCGCGATATGACCAAGCCTGTTATCGCCGCGGTCAACGGATTCGCTATGGGTGGGGGCTGTGAGATAGCTCTGGCCTGCCATCTCGTCGTCGCAGACGAAGCGGCCCAGTTCGCGCTCAGCGAAACACGGGTGGGGCTGATCGCCGGCGCCGGCGGTCTTGTACGTCTGCCTCGGGCGATTCCTCCGAAGATCGCTAACGAACTGATCCTGACAGGTCGGAAATTCTCGGCGACGCGGGCCCACCAACTTGGTCTGGTGAACCGCGTCGCACCCGCGGGTACCGCGTTGGACGAGGCCCGGACACTCGCCGCCGAAATACTCACGGCGTCACCGACATCGGTGCGCGTCTCCTTGCAGGTGATGAACGAGACAGCCGGCATCAGCGATGTCGTCGATGCTGTGGACCATCCCTCGCAGGGTCTGGATGACCTCCTGACCAGCGAGGACATGATGGAGGGGCTTCTCGCGTTCGGCGCCAAACGCGCCCCGCACTGGAAGAACCGATAACCGGACTCCGACCCGTAGTCCCAACGACGTGCCCCGGGTAGGACCAGCAGGCCCGTGACCTTCCTCCGTGGAGGTCACGGGCCTGTTCTCATATCGCACCGCCATCAACCTCGGCCGAACTAGCTACATCGGCAAAACATCGGACGTCCTGCTGCTCTACACCGTGCCTGAGGGTGGCACCATCGACGACGCGGCATTCAGTCAGCAGATCGTCGACAACCTGAACAACCTGACCAGGGACTACCCGGACCAAATCAGCAAGGTCAATGGCGGCTACCGGAAAACCGTCATCGGTCAGCTCGCGCCCACTGCGACAGGAACATCTGACAAGCAGCATGCAGTCGCCTCTGTTGCCATCAAGGGGGCAACGATACCGTGACCATGCGGCATTTCCGCGAGATCAAGCACCCCCTATATCCAAGGTGTGGACGTACAGGTCGCTGGCCTGCAGCCGGTCGCGGGTGCGCTGTTCGACACCATGGCTCAGGATCAGCGGCGGATGGAGGTCCTGGCTCTTCCCATGGTTTCGGTCCTGCTGTTCCTCGTCTGCGGGGGCATCGTCGCCGCTTCCGTTCCAACTGTTGGTTTGGGCTCAGCATCATCGGAGCCACAGGCGTCGCAATGTAGGAACACCTCATAGTCGATGGGCAGGCTGTAGATGATCGCGATGATCAGTACCAGCACGGGTGAAGTGATCGGTTGCGGAGTGAAGTTGAGCAGTCCTGCGCCGTAACCATCGATGAACATCCAGGTCAGCATGCCAAGGTGGAAGAACCCATGGTCCAAAGACGTTGGCGGCGTGACACTGAATTGTCACGAGCCAACGAGTTCCCCTCACTCAGAGGACGGAGTTCTCCGAGGTCAACCCGGCCACCACATCTCGGCGAAGAATCTTGCCGGTTACGGTGCGCGGCAATTCGTTCCAGCATGCAATGCGATCGGGTGTCTTCGATCCCCGCAATAGCCCTCGGACGTAGCCGCGCAGTTCCTCCGTGTCGATCCGCGCATCGACTTTCGGCACCACCACTGCCTCGATTCGCTGCCCCCATTCCTCATCGGGAATGCCTACGACCACCGCGTCTTCGATATCGGGGTGCCGGATGAGCACATCCTCGATCTCGGCCGGAGCGATATTCTCCGCTCCACGAATAATTGTGTCGTCTATACGGCCCTCGATGAACAGATAGCCTTCGGCATCCATGCGGCCGCGGTCTCGTGTATCGAAGAAGCCTTCATTGTCCACAGTCGAACCGAGTCCGGTGTACTCACCCGACACCTGGGCACCCCGTACCCAGATCCGCCCCGGCTCCCCTACAGATACCAGATTACCAGTGTCGTCTCGAATTTCGAGCTCGATGGACGGCACCGGCTTGCCCGCCGACATCAGCCGATCCCGTTCTGCCGCAACCGTACTGGCCAATGCTGAGCGATGTTCTTCCGGTCCCAGGATAGAAATAGTGGAACTGGTCTCGGTCAGCCCATATGCGTTCACGAAACCAACATCGGGCCACTCGCGCAGTGCGCGTTCGATGACCTTGACCGGCATCTTGGCACCACCGTAGGACAGCAAACGCAACGAAGGCGCCGAACGATCACCGTCGCACGCCATAATGCGCGCCAGCATGGTCGGCACCACCATGGCCTGCGTCACCGCTTCGGTCCGCACCGTTTCGAGCCAGCGCTGCGGATCGAATGCCTCCAAGGTCAGAAAACGCCGCCCCGCAAACAGATTCGTGAGCACATTCGAGACCGCGGCAATGTGGTACGGCGGCACGCTCATGAGCGCCGCTTCATCCTCGCCCGCGCCTGCGAATTCCACCGTTTCCAGGACATAGGAGGTCAGATTCTCGTGCCGGAGCACCACACCTTTGGGTTTCGAGGTGGTGCCGCTGGTGTAAATGATCACCGCCGGGGCGTCGGACGGGGTGGCCTCGACAGATTCCTTAACCACCGTAGCTACCCACTCCAGCCACTGCTGTGGAGTAACCGAGTTCCGTCCTACACGAGTCAATGCGGCGGCCTGCGCCTCGTCGGCGATCACCCACGCGCGCGGATGGTTCGCCAGCAGTTCGTCGAGCTGTTCGGCGCCGAGTCGATAGTTGATGGGAACCAACGGCACGCCGGCGACCGCCGCGGCAAACAGCGCCACCGGGAACGCGGGTCCATTCACCGCGAGGTACACCACCGCGTCGGCGTCCGCAGCGCGAATCAACTCGGCACCGCCCGTCGCAAGTTCCCGAAGCCGGCTTCCGGTGATGGAAGCACTGCGAGGCCCAACGAGGCAGCGGTCGGCGAAGCCGTCTGCGGCCATGTCAAGTAGCAGAGTCAGATGCATGGATTGCTCGTTTCAGTCGGAGGACGGAAGCAGCTTGGCTCCCTTGATCGCCAGCGGAACACCGTCGACCGCAAGCGTCCCTCGACCCGCCTTGGTTACCAGCACCTCGATGCCGATCTCCTCGTGGGCGTATCGCTTGCCCAGTTGCGTACCGCTCTGCTGCTCCGGGTCGGCCACTGCACGCGGCGCGGTTTCGGTCGCATTCGGGTCGACCATGCCGGCACCACCGCAGGTGATGGTCACTTCAGCGTCGGGAGCCCGCACGACGACGATCTGGGTGTCATCAACCGTGCTGGCGAGTTGTTGTCCTGTTCGCGGCTTCATTGCTACGACCCCTTCCATGTCTTACAAGATCCGATTCTGGTCTTTACGAGCGCCGAGGCACGACACAGTCCGGCAACGGAACCGACGTGGGACCCCGTCCTTCGACATTGCCGAACGGTCGCATACGGACTCTGGTTCCGGTCCGACCAGCGTGATCTTGCCCTGGCGCCGCGGCGGCGACAGTGGTTCCGCGCCGACGACCCCACGGGGCCCGCCACCCACGCGACTATCGACTCCCTCACCGGGGGCACAACCTTTCGCCTCGCGCCACAATAACCTAACCTAGTTATCCATTTTAGTCCAGGGTTCACGCCGACTGTTCGGCCGACCGCCGCGGCCTCCAGCTCACAGCCAGCAGGGCGACCGCACCACCGATCCCGCCGACCAGGGCGATTGCCAGCCCCACCCAACCGTCCAGCCGGCTATTGATTCCGACCGCGTGATCGAGCGAGGCCGCACCGGGACCCGCGACGGCTACGCACGCAGCCACCACTGCGAGCACGAGAACGTACTCCCAGCCGTCTTTGAATACGAAGAAGCCGTTGCGCCGATGGGCGACAACCGCGGCGACCGCCATGCTGCCGACGATGAAAGCAGCCGCGGGCGCGGTCAGAAGACCGAGCGCGAAGCCAATCCCCGCGCCGAGCTCTCCGGCACCGCTCAAGAAGGCGTGAACGCGTGGCGGCGCCAAACCCATAGATGCGAACCACCCTGTGGTACCCGCCAAACCGCCCGGCCCGAATAGGTGGTTGTACCCGTGGGCAGCCACGGTTCCACCTACCACGACGCGCAGCGCCAGGAGTACGGCGTCGATAGTCGTCACGAGAGGGCCTCCTCGAGGGTGCTATCGACCCACAGATCGAGCTCGAGTTCACTTTCGCTGGCGCACAGGCGGTAGGGGGAGAAGTCAGTAACGCCCTCGCTTGCAAGGACCTCGTCGTCGATGAAGAAGTTCCCGGTGACTTCCCGACTCGCCTTGGTGAGGATCGCGTAGGCAGCGTCGGCCATAATGTCCGGCGTCCGGGTGAGCTTGATCCTGCTTTCCTCGAGCATGTTCCGGATAGCGGCGGTGTCGATATTGGTTCTCGGCCAGAGTGAGTTCGCCGCGATACCGTCGGCGCGCAGTTCCGCCGCTAGCCCCACGGTCACCAGACTCATTCCGTACTTGGCCATCGTGTACGCGAGATGGCCGGATTCGAACCACTTCGGTTCCATCCGAATCGGTGGCGACAACGTAAGAATGTGCGGATTCCGCGCTTGACGGAGGTGCGGAATCGCCATTTTCGATAGCAGAAACGATCCACGCGCGTTGATGTCGTGCATCAGATCGTAACGTTTCATGCTCACCGAATCGGTGCGCGCCAGATCGATCGCGCTGGCATTGTTCACCACGATGTCGATGCCGCCGAACTGACTCACCGTGTGGGCCACCGCCTCGGCCACCTTTTCATCGTCGCGGATATCGCACACGATCGGCAGCGCCCGCCCGCCGACGGCCTCGATCGCCTCGGCCGCGGTGTAAATGGTTCCCGGCAACTTGGGATGGGGCTCCGCGGCCTTGGCGAGCAGGGCGACATTCGCACCATCGGCGGCTGCACGCAGTGCGATCGCCTCTCCAATGCCCCGGCTCCCGCCCGACATGATCATGGTCCTGCCCGCGAGGTCGGCCACAACATCTCCTTCACTACAAATCTATCTATATTATCTATATTATCTGGCGGCACCGAACGGGCGAGAATGCCCTCAGGCCCGCATGTGGTTCCGGCATTGCGTCAGGTCGACCAGGTACTCCAGCAGCGAAAGCAGAACTCCTTTGGCGGACTCACGGTCGCGCGCATCGCAACGCATCACCGGTACATCCGCTGCCAGATCAAGCGCTATCCGCACCTCGTCCGGCGAATAGTGCGGGGTACCGTCGAAATGGTTCACGCCGACCACGAACGGCAGGCCGCGGCGTTCGAAAAAATCGACCGACGCGAACGAGGACTCCAGCCGACGCGTATCCGCGAGCACGACAGCACCGAGCGCGCCTCGTGAAAGCTCGTCCCACAGGAACCAGAACCGTTCTTGCCCAGGTGTTCCGAATAGGTACAAGACCAGATCCGGATCGATGGTGATACGGCCGAAATCCAATGCCACGGTGGTCGTCGTCTTGTTCTCCACGCCAGCCAGATCGTCCACACCCACGCTCAGCGCGGTCACCAATTCCTCGGTGCGCAAAGGGGTGATCTCACTGATCGCGGAAACCATCGTCGTCTTGCCGACCCCGAACCCGCCAGCGACCAGCATCTTCACCGAGGCCGCTAGCCTCGACCGGTTGGACGCGTCAGAGCCTTCGAATTCCATTCAGTACCGCCCTAAGTATGTCGATGTCGTCGGAACTCGTCTCCGGCACCGAACTCCGGAAGACCAGATACCCCTCGATGACGAGGTCGCCGACCAGGATCTTGGTCACCGCCAATGGAAGACGCAGGCGCGCCGAAACCTCGGCGATCGACTGCGGGTATTCGCACAACCGCGCTATTTCGCCGTATTCGGGTTCCATCCGCCCTAGCTCTTCGCCGGAGCGGACCGTCAGGACCTGCGTCAACATGTCCAGATCGGACCGGGCGCCACGAGTACGTCCACGGGTCATGGCGAATGGCCGGACCAAGGGGCCCGCCGCCTCGTCGAACCAAGAGCCGTGCGGCCGACTCATTACACCGGTGGGCCCATGTGCCAGCTGCTTCGGGCGCGAGGCGCCTCCGACAGCATCGCTGCGCCCAAACGCTGCACCGTCATGTTTACCTCGTACGCGATCATGCCAAGATTTGCCGATTCCTCCGCGAGCAGAGCCAGACATGTATTCGCACCCGCCGCAGTCACGAACAGCACGGCACGCTCCAATTCGATCACCGTCTGCCGCACGGCGCCGCTGTCGAACCGATGACCTGCACTACGCGCAAGCCCGTGTAGCGTCGAGGCCATAGCACAAAAGTGCTCGGCGTCCTCTCGGGATATGGCGTCGGACTGACCGAGCGGCAGTCCATCCGTGGATAGCAACACGGCGTACCGTACGCCGGCCAGCCGCGCTACCAGATCACTCAGCAGCCAATCGAAATCAGTGGTGGGGGAATTGGTCGTCATAGCCCTCTCGTCCATCGATATGTGTTGTCCGCTCCGGCTCACCGGGACTCGCTTGATAACGCCCGCGCTTGGTGCCCGATTCGATTGCCGCCCATAAGGTTCGAACTTCCTCCGACGATCGCACCTGCGACGGAAACTTCGGATCCGCCTCGGGATCAGGTCCCGCACCGGCCAGTTCCGGTGCGAGGCTTGCCTGCCGGTTGCGTCGTGGCAATGGCGGCCGGTCGTCGTCGGAATATCGACTCGCGGTGCGATTCGCCCCATGCGGAGTCGCCGTGCTAGGTGGCGTCCGGGGCTCCTCGAGTTCCGCTGCCGTTCGCGGCAAATAGTCCGGCATGCCGGGCGGGTAGTCTGGGATATCGACCACAGGCGCCGCGGGTGGTTGGGGGAGCACGTCGGTCACCGGGGCGGGCTGCGGTATCCATACTTCCGACAACGTCGGCGCAGGACGGCCGTCATTTTCGGTGGCCCGATCCGCGATTAGCGCGAGCGGGACCAATACAACAGCCCGCACACCTCCGTACTCCGACTCCACGAGGCGCACCCTGATGCCGTGCCGAGCAGCCAGGCGCGCTACAACAAAGATGCCCAAGCGCGAATCGCCCGACAGCACGGAGACATCGAAATCCGGTGGGTTCTGGAGCGTTTCGTTGATCACGCCGAGCTGTTCCGGGGAGATTCCCAACCCCTGGTCGACGATCTCGACGACTACGCCCTTCCCCACGACTCCGCCGACCACCTCGACCTGCGACTGCGGCGGGGAGAACACAGTCGCGTTCTCGACCAACTCGGCCAGCAGGTGTATGAGGTCTGCGACAACGGTCCCGACAACGCGGATGTCCGGCAGGCGACCGGTCCGGACGCGGGCGTATTCCTCGGTCTCCCCAGTAGCACTACGGACAATCTCGATCAGCGCCACCGGATTTCGCCATTGCCGGCCAGGACGCTCGCCTCCGAGAATGATTAGATTCTCCGCATTGCGCCGTCCCCGAGTCGCCAACTGGTCGAGCTGAAACAGCAAGGCCAGCAGATCCGGGTCCTGCTGCTCATGCTCCGCGCGATCGAGCAGCGCGAGTTGCTGATGGACCACCATCTGAGTGCGATGAGCGATGTTCAGGAACACCGCCTTGACGCCTTCACGTGTCCGCGACTCGGCAATCGCGGCATCGAGCGCGGCCCGATTGGCGCTGTTGAAAGCCGCTGCGACCTGACCGATTTCGTCGCGACCGAAGTCGAGCTCGGACAACTCGATATCCACGGCAGCTGGATTTCCCGACTGCAAGCGGCGCAATATGGTCGGCAACTCGTCGTGGGCCAAGTTGAGGGTGTGGTCCCGCAGCGACTCCAGCCGGCGGATCAGGTGATTCGACAGCCACAACGCGACACCGAAAGCGATAACTGCCACAAGTGCCATCCCGATACCGCCGAGCAGCGAGTTCTGCTTGACCTTCGCCCCGGAATCAGCGGCGAACCGGACGGCATACTGCAAGTGGGATCGCCACAGACCCAACAGCCCGGCGCTCACTTCGGCCGCAGCGCTACGCCACTCGGAAACATCCGGTGACAGTTCCGCCGAGGTCGACCGGGAATTCGAGCCGTTCTGCAGCACAATGTGTTCCACACGTTCCAACTGCTTCCACGCCGTGCCTCCGGTCAACGCTCCTAGCTGCTTTTGCTCTTCGGGCGTGAGTTTGCTTGCCAGCGCTTCTATTTCGGTGTGGTAGTAGCCCACAAGCCGGCCGTAGGCGATCAACTGCTCCGGGGTAAGCCCGCCGGCAACAACGGCCGCGAGCGCTATCGCGTTGCCGTGCGACATTGCCTCCGCGACGCGAGCAAGAGTCGTTGCCGTCACGAGGTTCACGGCAGTCCGAGCGTCAGGCCCACCCGACTCTGCCGACTGCGACGCAGCCAATCCGATTCCAATCAATGTGGAATAGAACTCGTCGGTCTGAGCAGCTGGTAGCACATCCGCGTCGAGCTGAGTTCGGACGGCCGCGATCCGAGTGAACGTCGACGCGAAGGACTTCTGCAGATCGGCGTACTCATCGGATCCCACCTTTGCATACGCGTTGCCGATCGCAGCGAGACTTCGCACGGCATCATCTACGCGACGACGCTGCGACTGCAACTCGGTCTGGTTAACCGATGCACCGGCAACCCGCAGCAGCGACAGCGACCGCTCCTGCTGCACCGCGACGATCAACTCGACGCCCGGTGCGGCCCCGCGCTGGATCTGCGCCGACCATTCCCGTGCGTGCTCACCTCGGTCCACCAGGTACCAAGCACCACCGAATCCCAGCGCGAACAGCGCGAGACTCGGTATCAGTGCGATCACCAAAATGCGCGCGCGGACACCGAACCCGATCGTCAATCTTGCCTTGCGCACTGACCCCGCCCTGACGTATCTATCCTCACAAGACAGAGACTATAGCTAGTTTAGCTAGATTTACTACTGCAAGCCCACGCTTCGAGCGCACCCCTGAGCTCACGAGGACCAAAGCCGTGCACACGGCAGCGGCCGCAGGCTCACGGAGAGCCTCCCATCGATCACGACATCGACACCTTTGCGCCGAACCGCCTCCGCGAATCGCTCCGCGATATGCCGCGCCGCTCGATACTGCAAGGTCGGATGCCCTCGGAATCGAATCTTGATCCGGCACTCGTCACCGCGCTCACCAGGTCCGCGGGACCGAAATTCGAGTGAAGCCATCACCGTTCCTGTCATGCCGCCGATGTCCACCGGCCTACTTCAGGCCGGCACACCACCGTCATCACAGCGAGCGCGCCGACAGTGGAGGAGTATATCTAGATAATCTAGATTCGCCGCAACCACCGATGCTGCCATCGAGTCCACGAAGGACCGCTGTGCCCAGTCCCTCCGAATCAAGATGAACTGGTTGCTCTTGATTCGTTCGACAACCTCGGCGGATCAAGAAACGAATGGGTTAGTCTCGACCGAGATGGATGAGCCATCCAGGACACGGAGGCAGATTGTGACGAGCGCCAAGCGCGCACGGGACGACAGCGCCCACATCCGGCCGAAAAAGATGCCGGACATGATCGCCGATCGCATCCGCCAAATGATCGCTCGCGGACAGATCGGCGACGGGGAGTGGCTGCCCACTGAACCGGAGCTGATGGAACGGTTCGGTGTGTCCCGACCGACCCTGCGAGAGGCCTTCAGACTGCTGGAGGCGGATTCACTGATCACCATCCGGCGCGGGCCGCCCGGCGGCGCCCGCGTCACGATACCGGGCCCGGAGGCTGCCGCCGCTCAATTCAGCCTGCTGCTGACGCTCTCCAAGACGACATTGCAAGACGTCTACGAGGCACGGATGGTGATCGAACCATCCTGCGCACGACAACTCGCGGAACGCGGGTCCGCCACGAACCGGCGAGCGCTGATCGACGAGGTGGAGCATGTTCGTGCAGCGCTCGAAACGCCCGTCGAATTCGGCAGGCGCACAGTGCAGTTTCACCGCAGGCTTGTCGAGCTTTCCGGAAACCGCACTCTCGCAACCGTGATCGGCATGCTGACCGAAGTCATGCAACGGCAGACCGCACGCACCTACGACGAGACCCACGGCAAGCCGGACGATCTCGAGGCCAACAACAGGCGAGCGCTGCGCGCATACGAGCGGCTCAGCGAACTGGTCCAGGACCGTGACGGTGTGGGCGCCGAGGAGTTCTGGCTCAAGCACATGAAGGTCGCCCGCAGTTATTTCCTCCGCAACAAGGCAGACAGCACGCAAATAGTGGATTTGCTCTACTGATCCGGTCCGCTCTCGCGGGGTTCGGCGACAAATACGTCGCCGAACCCGTGCCGAGTGCACTCAGCGCCGACACGCCGTCCGTTCTACGTCGATGACAAGCGATCGAGGTAAGCGAATCGCCAGTGCGGGCTTCGTCGGGGGTGATAGGCACTTATCCGCTGGGACCGCGGCCGAATATCGCGGCAGGAGACACCCGGGGGCCGGATCAGGTTCCCTCGCCGTCCACTTCGTCCACCAGTCCCCATGCGAGCGCGGTCTCGGAGCTCAGCTTGTGCTCGGTCAGCATCAGCCAGGCAGCCCGCCAGCGACCGACTCGCCTGGTCATGCTGACTGTGCCGCCCGCACCTGGTACGAGACCCATCCGAATCTCGGGGAACGAGAAGTAGGCACCAGGCGACGCGATCACGGTGCCGGCGAAGGCCGCCATCTCAGCACCCGCACCGATAGTGGGGCCGTGTACCCGCACCGTCACACGATCCCGAATACGGTCGATGACCCGCCACGGCGCCCGGTCCAGACGAACCAGGTACGCGGCGACCAGGTCTGTGGCGGTGCCGAATTCGTCCAGATCACCACCACTGCAGAAAGCGGGGCCGGCACCGCTGATCTCGACTTCGGCAATGCTGTCGTCCATCTCGACCAGTAACACTGCTTCCAACAGATCTTCACGCAGCCTGCGGCTCAACGCATTTCGGCGTTCCGGATGATCGAGAACGACCGTCAGTCGGGCTCCTTCCCGATTCAAGCCGACCAATGGACGATCCGGGAATGCCACCTCACGTGGTTTCCCACGCTCGCCCAGCCAACGCGTGAACTCAGGACCGTTGAGAAGCATCGAGTACGCCGCCGCCTCCGCCGAGAGACCGGCGAGTGTCGGCAGCCGCTCGGCCTGCCGTAGCAGTTGCCCACAGCTGATCGCCGCCCGCGGCGAGCCGGACACTGCCAGCCGCAGCACTCCGAGCGCCTTATCGACATCATCCACCGCAACCATCTGGCGCGGTGTATCTTCCTGGGGCGCATCGGTGATCGTGACAGTCAGCGCGTCGAGCAATGGCGCGATCTGCAGCGACACCGGGCCCCGCAAGACTCCGACTACCAAAGGCAGCGCCAGTTTCATCCGCGCGGCCGCGCGCTCGATCAGGTTTGGCGGCACGCCTGCCAATTCGTCGAGTGACAGCACCACCAGCGGAACCTCCGGAGAACCGTCCTCCATTACGCCGACATCCAGCTCACCGATCAGATCGGCCATCATCGTGACGCCTGGCTCGGATCGGCGGCATCTGCATACCGCTGAAGCAGCTCGCGACGCAGTAATTTCCCGCTGGGAAGTCGCGGAATCTCCTCGAACGAAACGGTTTTCGGGCATTTGTACGATGCCAGCCGCGACCGACAGTATGCAATCAGTTCGGCTTCCAACTCCGGACCGATGCCAGCCGTGATCGCCGGCTGCACGACCGCGTGGACCCGCTGACCGAATTCGTCGTCGGGCAGTCCGATCACTGCCACATCGGTGACAGCCGGATGCGGCACCAACACATCCTCGATCTCCCGTGGGTAGATGTTCACGCCGCCGGAGATGATCAGGTCCCCACGCCTGCCCGACAAGTAGAGGTAGCCGGCCTCGTCGAGATATCCGAGATCGCCGAGGGTGTTCCAGCCCTCGGAATTGTGTGCGGTCGCGGTCTTCTCGGGATCGCCGTGGTATTGGAAGCGGGGCACGTCACCGAACCAGACCGTGCCGACGGTTCCGGCAGGCAGCTCACGGCCCTCGTCATCGCAGATGTGCGGTACGCCCAAGACCGCTTTGCCAACCGAACCCCGGTGTGCCAGCCAATCTTTCGAATCGATCATGCAGAAGCCGCTGCCCTCACTGCCGGTATAGAACTCGACCAGCCTGGGCCCGAACCACTCGATCATGCGCTCCTTGACCGCGATCGGGCACGGTGCCGCGGCGTGCACGACGAGCCGCAGGCTGGACACGTCGTAGCGGCGACGCACGTCCTCGGACAGTTTGAGCATTCGCACGAACATGGTTGGCACGAACTGGCCGTGGGTTATGCGGTGTCGTTCGATGAGCTGCAGGGTGTCCTCGGCGTCGAACCGCGCCATCATCACAACGGTGCCCCCGTTGCGGATGACACCCATCGACCAGCCCAGGGGTGCCGCGTGATAGATCGGGCCCGGGCTCAGATAGACCGTATCGCGACCGAACCCGAACGCACTCGCCATCAGGTGGTCGATGGGCAGCCCGGCACCGAACGGCGCACCCGACAGCGCCGGCAATATTCCCTTGGGCCTGCCGGTCGTTCCCGATGAGTAAAGCATGTAGTAGCCCTCTGCCTCGTCCTGAATCGGCTCCTCGGACAGGCCCGCACACAGCTCATCGAGACCTGCTGCCTCATCGCCACCGGTACCGGCTACCAGCCGCGTCAGCCCAGGTTGCCGCGACACCAGCGCAGCCGCGAAATCCGACAGCGACGCTGAATGGATCAGCAACCGGGCCCCACAGTTCTCCACGATGTAAGCCGCTTCCGGCTCGGTGAGATGCCAGTTCACCGGCGTGTAGAGCAACCCCGCCCGCTGCGCTGCCCACAACACCGGAAAGACCTCGAGCGTGTTGTCGAATAACAGCGCCACATGGTCACCGGTCCGCAGACCGAGGTCGCGGAACAATCGCGCGATTCGGTTGGACAGCTCTTCGAGGGCGCGGTAGCTGATGCCGGCACCCGATCCCCCCATGATGATCGCGGGTTTATCGCCGAGTTCACGGGCCAGGCGAGTCAAATGCATCCGGACGCTCCACAGTGATTCGACGCAACCCCCGGCACCGTCCAGCCGACTGGAATCAGCCGCCGGGACGAGGTACCGCTGGGGCGGCTAAAGGTAGTAAGAGTATAGCTAATCCAACTAAAGTTTCCCGCCAGACAGTTTACTTCCTTCGGAAGGCCGCAAGTGACCGCGCAACCCCACATCCAGGTCGATCGAACCGACACGATCGCACGGCTCACGTTCAATCGCCCCGAACGGCTCAACGCGGTCACGACCGACATGATGAACGAAACCGCCGATGCGATCGAGAAACTGTCGGGCGACCCGATGGTGCGCGCTTTCGTGCTGACCGGGGCCGGGCGCGCATTCAGCTCGGGTGCGGACCCGACCGAGCCCGATAGCGGCAACGGACCGAAAACGGCCACCATCGATGCGGCGAATCGACTGACCCGTGCCCTGCGAGCCGCACCCCAGCCCGTCGTGGCGGCCGTCAACGGTGCCGCCGTCGGCGTCGGCTGCTCCTTCGCACTCGCATCCGACCCGGTCATCGCACGCGAATCCGCATATTTCCTGCTCGCCTTCGCCAATATCGGCCTCATGCCCGACGGCGGCGCGACGGCTCTCGTCCCCGGACTCGTCGGCTACGCCCGCGCCGCTCGGATGGCACTACTAGCGGAGCGCATCCCTGCCCGCCAAGCCGCCGAGTGGGGTCTGATCGGACATGTTGTGCCGGACGCGGACTTCGAGGCAGAAGTCGAGCGGATGGCTGCCCGGCTGGCCAACGGCCCAACCGCGGCCTATGCGCGCACCAAACGCGCGTTCAACGCGACGGCACTCGCCCACCTAAAGCAGGCCCTCGAGATCGAGCGGGAAGGGCAGGCCACGCTGTTCGAGACCGCGGACCTGCGCGAGGGCATCGCCGCCTCACGGCAAAACGCAACCCCGGATTCATCGGCAGATAGATTGGCTAGTAAATATAGAAAAACTATATGAACTCCACATGTTCCTGATAGGCTCGCCGACAATCGGCGGCGGATCTATGCACGCTGACCGATCCTCGCAAGGCAGCAAGGACAAGGAAGCGAAGTGCCCAGTGACGCAGTCCAGCCCCGCCTGCCAGACGCCGGTGGAGGCACCCCGAGGCTCGGCGAGCTCGGATACAACACGGCGGTGGCGTGCTATGAGACGCAGCTGTCGATGCATCTACCGACGTCCCGCCCGTTCGGTCTGACCGAGCAGTCGTGGTATCTCTACGGCGGCTGGCGCGACGAATCCGGCGCGCTGCATATCGTCGAACGTAAATTCTGCGGCCCGATGACCGCCGGTCTGTGGTTGATGAACACCCGCTCCGGCAAGGTTTCATTGGCTCCCGAGTCGCTGCGAACCGTGCGCGGGGAAGTCAAACGCGAGTACAGCGAAGCCGAACATCATTTGTTCGGTTCACTTCTCGGCAAAGCCGGCGGCGCGCCTGAAGAGGGCCTCGACTTCCGGCTCCGCCCCGACAGCTTGACCTGGCGTGAAGGCAACATACTCGAGCTGGACGGCCGCCTCGTCGGTCCCGGCATCCAGATCGCGAGCACCGACAACGAAGAGCCGTTCTTCTACACCAGCGAGCTCTACCGCGTCGGAGGCAAAGTTCTCGACGAGGAAGTCAACGGGTTCGTCTTCCTCGACCATGGCTACTGGCCGCATGGTGCGGATTGGAAAGAGTTCCGCATCTTCAACGACACTCAGCTCTCGTGGTCGGCATTCGCCACCGAGTTCGCCGACGGTTCGGTCGAATGGGGACAGGTCGCAATCGGCCGCGAGGGCTTCAACTTCGTCGCCGTTGCCAACGAAAAGGGCCCTGTCGCAATGGAATCGCATACGCGTGGCGGTTTCGATCCCGACCCCGACGACTGGGCGCAGCGTATCGGCTATCAGACCGGTGACGGGCGGACCTGGGTCTTCGAGCTCGAACCGGGTGGGCAGATGTCGCAATTTTCCAATGCCCGGTGGGGCGGCTACCGCGCCCAGGCCGGTCGCATCCACCGGCACGACGACAACCGACCGGTTCGGGTCGCGTTCAGCTGGGGCGAATCGTTCATCGGACGGTTCCGTGACGAGAGCATCGGAAGCGTCGGCGACCTGCTGTCCCAGTCTCTCTGACCAGCAACCGAAAAGCCGAAGTATCTCGAATCGGGGGGATTTGCGTTCCGCGACAACAGCACTGACAGCATTGCTGGTCAGCATCGAATTATGCTTCATCACAACAGGATTCGCCGTCGCATCACCTGCTGGCGACGCCATGACGGTGGTAACCACACCGAGCGCAGGCGACCACGGTTTCGCGTACAACAGCTGGCCGTGGCAGGACGATCTGGCGGCCAACGGCTACCGCGAGGACGAGTACTTTTTGTCCGGAACGGCACAGACATATGACCTAGACCGGCCGTCGGCGCCGTTCACAACCCGGTTCCAAGTGTTCCGACCGGTCGATCCACAGCGCTTCAGCGGAACTGCGATAGTCGAATGGAACAACGTCACGGCCCAAGGTGATATCCCGATCGAATGGAATTGGGCACATCGGTGGGCGATGCGCAACGGACACGTATTCGTGACCGCCAGCGTGCAGCAGGTCAGCGCCTGTGGAATGTCCATCCCCGATATCGTCGACATCAACAATCATCCCCCGGTGCTACCGGTGTGTTCGCCGTTGAGCCTGAAAGCATGGGATCCGCAGCGGTACAACGCCATCGAACATCCAGGCGACGACTACTCCTACGACATCTTCTCGAAGATCGCCGACGCGGTCCGAACACGATCCGAGTCGGTGGTCGGCGGTCTCGATGTGCGTCACGTACTGGCCGCAGGCGAGTCGCAATCCGCGCAACAGCTCGGCGTTTACCTGTGCAACGGTGCGGACCGGGACGCCCAGGCCATCGATGGCGCGCTGATCGACGCCGACTGGGGTCGGTACCTGACCTGTAACCCTCGGATCCCGACGCTGCGATTGTGGAGTGAAGAGAGCATGACCGCCTCGCGGGCGACCGAATCGCCGACGCTGCGGGTTTGGATGGCAGCAGGTGCACCGCATGTCGACAGCTGGCAGCTGGCCTTCATCGCGGAGACCCTGCGCCACAACCTAACTGGCGACATAGCGGCCGACTATTCGGAGATTCGTTCTCGAGCATTGAATTTCGGTCAGGACGGGGTGCCGTCGGTCACTGCCGCGACATGTGTCTCCGGCGACCAGTATCCGCGCTATACAATCGTCGACAGCGCACTGCAGGCCCTGCACGACTGGGTGGCTCACGGAGTACTGCCGACACCGATGCCATCGATCACCTTCAGCGCGACCCTCAATCTCAACGAGATCGCCCCACTGCTCACTTTGCCGAACGCGTTGGCCCGCGACCGATTCGGCAACGCCCTCGGCGGAATTCGGTCTCCGGTCCTGGACGTCCCGGTGGCCACCTATACCGGGTCCGCCTGCGGTCCAACTGGACAAACGGTCGCGTTGCCGCCTGATTTCACCAGCGTCATGTATCCGACACATGCGGACTATGTCGCGAAATTCGCCGAAGCCACAGACTCGTCCGTTTCCTCCGGATACCTGCTTGCGGAGGACGCGAACGAGTTGCTCCGTGCTGCCTGCGCATCAGCCATCGGAGGATCCGACACGGTTCCATGTCCACGCGTGGAATGAGATCGCCTGGTGCGGTCCGGCCATCGCCATTGTGGCGACGCCGAGCGGACAAATTCACCGTGAGTCAGCTAGATTAGCTAGCTAATCGTGGACGTTGCTCAGAAAAGCGACCTGCTGGGAAGGCTTGGTATGAGCGACGGTACCGCTGGGAGGGGTCTCGGCTTTCAGCCCGACATTTCATAGGACGAATCATGCTGTGCCGTCCGCGTGGACGGCTGAACTCCTGCAGGTTGGCATGGCACAGGAGGAACTGGTCGACGGTGTAGCTCGCTATCCGCTGCAATGCCCGGGATCGCACGAGGCGGCCCGAACATTGCACACGGCGGCCAGACGGCGTCGGCGCTCGATGAAGCATTGGGCCATCTGCCGCTCATGCTCGGCGAAATGGCCGTTACCGCTCAACTTTCGGTCAATTTCATCAAGCCGATACCAATAGAGCGGCCATTGCAGACACAGGCGGGACCGCGCCGAAGGAGCACGTCGATACATATCCGGCGAACTCACGCTCGCTTCCTTCAGTGCGGTATTGGCCCGGGCGTTCGGAGTCTTCGTAGTACGGAGCTATTCCGCACACTTCAGTAACCAAGATGCCTGGCTCGCCGCACAGGAGACTCAACTGACTGGGGCCGGTTCGCGCAGTCCCGACGAGCCATCACACCAGTTGCGGAATTCGACTTAGTGGTCGAATTCGCACAGCCCGCCGCGCTGACCGCCGCGTCGCCGGTTTCTGCCACTCCGCCCGCGTAAGCGCCAGCCGATCGAGCAGAGATTTGAAGGGCTTGCATCGCAGAACTATTGAGGTCATGGCCGATCCTCTCCCGAGCCGTAATTTGTCGGGGATTATGGGCTCGTTTCTCTTGCGCGTCGGGTGCGCAGGTATTCGATGAGCATGGGCAGTGCGGATACCAGGGCTATCCCGAGGACGAACAGCTCCACGTTCTGCTGTACCACCGCAAAACGCCCGAGATGGTAGCCGAGCACCGTGACGCCGATCGTCCACACCGCACCACCCACGAATGAGTAGACAACATATGTTCGGTGGTTCATACCGCCGATACCGGCCATCGCGGTGACGAAGGTGCGCACGACCGGAACAAAACGGGCGAGCACCACGGCGCGCGCGCCGTGCCGCTCGAAGAACGCGTGCGTGCGGTCGACGTGCCGACGCTTGAACAGCCGCGAATCGGACCGGGCGAATAACTTCGGACCGACGCGTTTGCCGATTTCGTAGCCGAGCACATTCCCGGCGAAGGCGCTCACCAGCAACACCGCGCACACAATCCAGATCGGATACGGCAGACTGCCGCGGGCGACGAACAGTCCTGCCGTGAACAGCAACGTATCCCCGGGCAGGAAGAACCCGGCCAGCAAACCGCATTCGGCGAAGACGATCGCCGCCATCAGGGGCAGAACGAAAGATCCACTGCTGCTGAGGATTCGGGCCGGATCGAGCCAGCCACCGGTAGCGAGAACCTCCACGGTCATCCTGCTAGCCCCGCCCGTACAACAGTCGCAGTGCCCGTTCAACCTTGTCACGAGCGGGTCGGCGGCCCGCGAACATGGTGCCCACCAAACTGGGAAGCCGCAGCGAGACAGGCTCCACGACGCTGGTTACCCGCGAGAATTCGCGCAAACCCTCGGGGCCTTGCAGCCGCCCGAATCCCGACTTCTTCACACCTCCGAACGGAAGACCCGCCAGACCGGAGCCGGTCATCGCATCGTTGATGTTGACGCCGCCGGCTTCGATACGGGCGCTCAATATCCGTGCCCGCCTACGGCTTCGGGTGAAAACACTCGAATTGAGGCCGAACTCGGAAGCATTCGCGACGGCAACGGCATCCGCGTCATCGCGCACCCGCGCGATCGAAACCACTGGAGCGAAGCTCTCTTCACGCCACAGCGCACTGTTCGGCGGCACGTCCACCACGACCGTCGGCTCGAAATAGCCATCGCCGATCTTCAGCCGTTTGCCCCCGATCAGGACCTGGGCACCGGCGTCGACCGCTTCCGCAAGCCGCTTCTCGACGACATCCAACTGTCGTGGCTGGGTAACCCTCCCGATGTTGGACTCCGGCCCAGGACCGACCCGCAGGAGCCGCGTCAGCTCGACGACCTCGTCCACGAACGAGTCATAGAGCGCGTCCACAGCTAACACACGTTCGCTCGCCATGCAGGTCTGACCCGCGTTGCCGAACGCAGCGCCCACTGCCGCTGCCGCAGCCTGGCGGATGTCGGCGTCCGAACAAACGATCATCGCGTCCTTGCCACCGAGCTCGAGGATGACCGGGAGCAATTCCTCGGCCGCCGCCGCCAGAATTCGCTTCCCGGTCGCCGGGCTGCCAGTGAACACGAGCTTGTCGATTCCGGACCGCACCAGTGCGGCGCCCGCGCGGCCGTCGCCTTCCCCCAGCATCACCACGCCCGGTCCGGCGGCCTGAAAGCATTCAGCGAGGATCCGGCCCGTCTCGGGCGTGACCTCCGACGGCTTGAACACCACAGTGCTACCCGCGCCGAGTGCGTACGGCAGCGATTGCAGGGGAATCGCGACCGGATAGTTCCACGGCGCGATCACCCCCACCACCCCCAGCGGCGCATACTGCACCCGGGCGTGTTTGACGACGTACGGCCAGGTCGCTACGCGGCGCGGGCGCAGCTCCCGCTGCGCGTTCGCGCACACCCAGCCGATCATCGTGCATCCCGCAACGATCTCGAACAACGCATCGGTGGCCGGTTTGCCGGTTTCGGCGGCCACCGCATCGGCGAGTTCGCCTGAGCGGCGGACAATTTCGGCTCGCACGGCCCGCAACTTGCGGGCGCGTCCACGGAACCCCAGAGCCTGCCAGGCAACCTGGGCGGCCCGTGACCTGGCAACGATCTCCGCCATGTCCTGGGCTTCGGAAGGAACCGAAAGCCCCTCCACCGCTGTGGTACTCATCTGTCTCCCTACGCGTTCAGCGACCGTCGCCGGGCGACCTAGCAACCCCAGCCGAGATACTTCACTTCGGTGTACTCGGCTACTCCCAGATCACCGCATTCCCGTCCGACACCCGACTGCTTATATCCGCCGAACGGCCCTTCGGTTGTCGACGCGGTCGCGTTCACCCGGACCTGTCCAGCCCGAATACGCCGTGCCAGCCGCACACCGAGGTCTATGTCCTGGGTCCACACCGCACCGACGAGTCCGTACTCCGAATCGTTCGCGAGTGCGACACCTTCGTCCGGATCGCCGCTGTAGCGGATCACCGAGATCACCGGGCCGAAGATCTCCTCCCGCGCGGCGGTCGTGTCATTGCGCACGTCGACCAGCAGCGTCGGCTCGAGGAAGAAACCGTTCTCGGCGAGATCCGGCCTGTTGCCGCCGAAGGCAATCGAGGCGCCCTCCGCGACCGCGGCTTCGATGCTCGCCTCGATCCGGCCGAGTTCCTTTGCGCTGATGACCGGCCCCATCATCATGTCGGGATCGTGAGCCGAGCCGACACGAACCTTACGAAGCGCGGCGATGAAAGCGGCCACAACCTGATCGTGCAGGACGTCGGGCACCAGGATCCGAGTGAGCAGACCGCAGCCCTGTCCGGCCAGCGTGACGAACCGCATCGCGGCGGCCACGAGCGATCCGACATCGGCATCCGGAAGCGCCAGTAGTGCCGACTTGCCACCGAGTTCGAGCAGGGTGTGCTTGAGCGATACACCCGCGGTGACCGCGATGCTGCGGCCGACCTCCGACGAGCCGGTGAAGGCGATCATGTCGACCCGAGGATCTCCGACCATGATCCGGCCGACGTCGCCGCCACCGGTGATCACGTTCAAGACCCCGGGCGGGATACCTGCCTCGCGCGCGAGCTCGCCGAGTAGCAAGGCACAACCCGGTGCCTCGGAGGCAGGTTTGAGCACCATAGTGTTGCCGGTAACAAGTCCGGGCGCAACCTTCCACAGGTTCAACAGGTGCGGTGCGTTCCAGGGTGTGATCGCCGAAACCACGCCGCGCGGCTCACGGGCGATGAGCTGGCGCGAGTGCGGCGGTCCCGGCAGGTCGGCCAGGTCCTGGTCGAGTCCCCGCGCGCCGCGAGCGACCATATCGCGGTAATGGTCCATGGGTCGGCGCACCTGGCCGGCTTCAGCGATCAGCCGGGGAGTGCCGACCTCGGTCTCGACGAGTTCGGTGAACAGCGCGGTATTCGCCTCGATCAGCTCGCCGAGTCGGGTGAGCGCCGCAGCCCGTTCGTCTGGCAACAGGTGCGGCCACGGGCCATCGTCGAAAGCGCGCCGCGCCGCCGCGATCGCAGTCTCTGCCTCGGCCGGGCCTGCGAGCCATACCTCGCGAACGACTTCACCGATCGACGGATCGGTGATCGGAAGCGTCGCTCCATCCGCTGGACGGACCATTTCACCGTCGATGAGCAGTTCCCGCGACGGGGTACGCAGGGCGGTCATGCGGCGGGCCTGGGGTCGAAGACGACTGGCATTGCGGCAACACCTCGCATCATCATGGGACCGTGCGGCCGGAATTCGTAGGTGCCTGCCAGCCGAATGTCCGGCAGTCGGTCCAGCAGTACCTCGAGCACGACGGTTGCCTCCAGCCGGGCCAGCGACGATCCGATGCAGAAATGCTCGCCGAAGCCGAATGTCAGGTGGCTACGGTTCCGTGCCGCCGGCCGGTCCATGTCCCAGGTGTCGGGGTCTTCGCACATCGCGGGGTCGCGGTTGGCGCTGCCCACCGCATTGCACACCAGCGTTCCGGCCGGAATAAGCTGCCCGGCGACCTCTATATCGGTGTGCGACATGCGCGGCACCCAAAACAGTGGTGGCTCGCAACGCAAGGTCTCTTCCACCACGTTGGGAATCAGAGACCGGTCCTCGCGCAACCGCTCCCAACGGGACCGGTCGGACAGCAGGAAATGGAGTATCGATCCGATCAGGTTGGCAGTGGTATCCGTACCTGCCAGGATCAGCTGGCGGACGAGCGCGCACAGTTCGCCGGTGCTGAGCCGGTCCTCGCCGTCGTGAGCCTCGATCAACGCGGTCAGCAGATCCTCACCGGGCTCGGTGCGGCGTTGCTCGATGATCTGCTCGACATACTCGCGCAGCTCGGCATCCGACGATGCGTAGCCTTCCTTGCCCGGCGTCGCATGGGCGATCGCGTCATCGGCCCACTTCACGAACTGGCTGCGGTCGCCCGCCGGGATACCGACGAGTTCGGCGATCACCATGGCGGGCAGAATGAACGCGAATTCCGCGCACATGTCGGCGCTGCCACGGTTGACGAAGCTATCGATGAGTGAGTTCGCGATCTCGTGGGTCGGCTCCTCGAGACGTTTGACCGCCTTCGGCGTGAATGCCTTGACCACCAGCTTGCGTAGCCGGTCGTGGTCCGCGCCGTCGATGTGTACCAGGGACGGCTCGATACCCGGTGTCGGCGGCTTGAGCTGGCTACGGAACGATTCGGCATCCCGGAAGACCCGCGAGACGTTCTCGAATCCGGTGACGACAACACTGCCGGACAGGCCGTGGGTTACCGGGCAACGCTCGTGCGCCGCGGCGAGCGCGGAGTACGGGTCGACTACGGGTGTGAAGACATCGAGCATTTCGCTCGCATCACGGGCCGGTGTTCCGGACATCCGTTCCCTCCAATGGTCTTTCGGTCGGCATTCGATTAGATCCGACCTAATATGTAACCAGGTTATATAATTAGCGGGCCGGTTTCAATCGTCCACGGTTATGGCCCGTTCGGGGCACGCCTGCGCGCCCGTGCGGGCAGCATCGGCGAGCTCCGGATTCGGCACCGGAACGCGGACCACACAGAACCCATCCTCATCGGGTTCGAAAACCTCGGGCGCGAAGGCAAAGCACTGCCCGTGTCCCGCGCACAACTCGCGGTCGACCGAGACCTTCATGACGGCACCACCTGTGCCGAAGCCGGGACTCCGCAACGCGCGCGCAGATCCGCCGCCGTTGCCGGTTCCAGACCGCGGGCACGCACCAAATCCACTGCGCGCTCCACCATCTCGTGGTTGGTGGCCGTCGGGAATGCCCACGGGCAGTCACCGATGCCGACGCGAATTCCCAGCCCCCGATCGAGCGCGCGATCCCACAGCTGTTCACACCGCTCGGGCGAACTCATCGCGTAGGGAACGACAACGGTCTCGTGATCGATCCCCTCGGGGATACGTGACAGCAGAAAGTCGATCACGTCCGGATCGGGGTCATTGTTGGAGACCCATCGATCGGAGAAGAACAGTTTGATGTTGAGCGGCTGGCTCAAGATCCCGATCCGCGCCGCGAGCGCCACCCAACGCATGTCCGCCGCATTGAACACGGCGATATTCGGAATCAGCCCGAGTTCACGGAATCGGTCGAGCTCGGGCGGATACGGCGGACGGGAGTTGTTCGGATCGTCCGGGCCGAAACTCACCACACCGAATCGGTTCTCCTCTTCGAGCCACAGCACCCGTTTGACGTGCTGAACCGGGTCGAACGGCGCCAGCAACAGCCGCGTCCCCGCCGGCGGACGCTCGGCGAGCGCCCAGATGTGGTCGAGACTGCCGTGATAGCTAGGGTAGGCAAGCACGTCGACGTCACGCGCTGCCATGGAAAGGACTTGGCGAGACACCTCGTCGTCAACCCACGCCTGCCGACCGTCGGCGTAGCGAGCGTGATAGTGGACGGCGGTGGCGCCCGCACGCACCGCGTCCACGATGTCAGCGGCTACCTCATCGGCCCCGTAGGGCACGTTGGGGTTGTCCTCCTTGGACACGACCTCGTTGACGCCTACTTCGATGTAGACCTTCCCGTCGTCGTGCAATGTCATCGAACTCTCCTTGCTTTCCTGCACCGCGCGTGGCGCTCAGTACACCGGCACGACTGCGCGCAGATGCTGAATTTCATTGAAGGACTGCAACTTCCACGGTCCGTCGACAGTGATCTGTAGCCTCGTGATCGACGCATAGGCCGCCTCGACGATGTTGCGTTCCGGGTGCCCGAGAGCCTTACGTACCGCGGCATTGACCACTCCCCCGTGCGCGAAGACAGCCACGACGCCACCGTTGTCCGCGCGAACGATCCGCTCCAGCGCGGCGATGACCCGAGCCTGGTAGTTGTCGAGGACCGCAGGCGCCTCAGAGCTCTTGATCCAGGCATGGAATCGGTCCAGCCGGGGATCCTGCTGAGCCCGCATCTCCTCCAGCGGAATGTAATAGTCGCCACCCAAGTCGAACTCGGCAAGATCGGCGTCCGTGATCACCGGAAGCTCGAGCAGTCGGGCAAGCGGTTTCGCCGTTCCGGCAGCCCTGAGCAGATGGCTGCTGTACACAGCGGTGATCGGTTCACCTGCCAACCAAACACCTACGGCCTTCGCCTGCTCGAGACCCGATGGACTGAGGGCCGGGTCCGGCCGGGGTGTGTTCTCGACGCGCACCGGCAGACCATGCCGGATGATCAGTACATCGACTTTTCCGGCCGCTCGGACCACGGATCCATTTGTCGAACCGGTCATCGCCGCACCAGCACCGTCGCACCCGCGGTCGGCCCGCCTCCGACACCGACCGCTACTGCACGCGGATTACCGGCCTGCCGGTCGCCGCCGAGCCCCCACAACTGGATACAGGCCTCGTACAGCAGGCCGCAACCGTGCAGGCGCCCAGCCGACAGTTGGCCGCCGCCGGTGTTCAGCGGCAATTCACCCTCGAGCGAAATACGTCGACCGCTGTCGAGAGATGGCCCGGACTGGCCCTTTTCACAGAAACCGAGCGCCTCCAGCCATACCAGCGGGAGGAAGGAAAATCCGTCATAGAGCTGTACCTGATCGATGTCGGCCGGCCGCAGGTCACTGCGTTCCCACAGATGCGCCGCCGCGTCCCAGGCCGCCATCTCGGTCATGTCGGGCCATTGATCCCACAGTGGGCGATGGCGCATCGCCCAACCCAGCGATTCGACACCGAGGGCCGGGCGCGGACCGTCGTCGGCGGTATCGACGTGCGAGACGATGAAGGCTACCGAGCCATCGCAGGGCACATCACAGTCGTACATTCCGAACGGAGTGGAGATCATGCGGGCGGAGAAGTAGTCATCGAGGCTCATGGGCGACCGGTAGACAGCCTCTGGATTGCGGCCCGCGTTGCGCCGGTTGTTGACCGCGATCGTCCCGAGATGCTCTCGTGTCGTACCGAATTCGTGCATGTGCCGCTGTGCATACAGCGCGATCCAGTTCGCGGGCGAGTGCGCGTCGAACGGTGCCAGCCAACGCCGGAAACCTGTGACCGGCGCATTGCCCCCGGAGAGCACCGTGCCGGCGCGGCCGGCGCCGCCTTGCGCGGTTGCCTCGCCGACGGTCCGGTACACGAGCACATGCCGGGCCAAGCCGGTGGCTACCGCCAGGCATGCGGAGAAGAACCCGCCGAGCTGGCCCCCCTCTGGACCGCCGTAGGTCCAATTGGTTCGGAAGGCGAGGGCGGCCTCGACCTCCAAGGCGCCAGGTCCGGCGAGACCTGGTGTGTCGAAGCCACCACCGGGGAAAGTCGCCAGGCCGTCGATATCGTCGCGGGTCAGCCCCGCGTCGGCGATAGCCGCCTGGCATGCCTCCAGTGTGAGGTCGAGCTCGCTACGGCCGAGCCGGCGCCCGATCTGGGAAGCACCTATTCCGCGGACGACGGCCTGTTGCTCCGGGCGCGAACCGCTCATTCGGCACCTCCAACTGGGACGAAGAGCGGAATGTACAGATCACCGTCGACTCGCTCGAATCGAACCTCGACCTCCATACCGATGCGCACCTGCGATAAATCCTCGATGTCGACCAGCCGGGTGGCGAATCGGAGCCCGGACTGCTCGACCAGCTCCGCGATGATCACCGCGAACGGCACCTCGAGATCAGGACTCCACTGCTGATGGTTGATCGTGTACGTGTACACGGTGGCCCGCCCGCTGACCGGCTCGAAAGCCACGTCCCGGGACAAGCAGCGAAAACAGACGGGCGAGGGCGGATGCTGATACTTGCCGCACGAGCGGCACAACTGCATGCGCAGCACACCGTCGGCCCCGGATTTCCAGAAGGGTTCGTCATCGACAGTGACCGCCGGTATCGCTCGGCGGGACCCAACCGCCGCACCGTCCGTCACGCTTGCTGTCACCGGAAGTGCCTCCTCGCGCGAACTGTTGCTTTGAGAGAAAGATATCACGTGGTTATATATTTAAGAAGGCTACGCGAGCCATCTCGCGAGTTCGAGCTTCAGCTTCTCGACCACCCATCGTATGAGCGAGCCGATCGACTGGCACATCCTCGAACCGGCCGAATAACGCCAGCGCTGACAAGCCGCGCGACATAACCGAACCGTTTCGCGATCGTCGCCGGAACTACTCGACTCGCTCAGCCATGGGCACTTCGCCATAGGTGAACAGGCCCGACGTTACAGGTCAGCGCGCTGAACCCGTCGCCAGCCGGATCGGCCGGCAGCACCTAGCACCCGCAGCCACGAGGCGTTTGGCGGCCCGCAGCCCCTCCGCTCCCGCGCCGGGCGGCTATCACAATTTCGCGCCATGCCAGCATCCAGGAAGTTCTGACGTGGTTATATTTTTAGCAAAGCTATCAAAGGAACTGCACTGGAGAGTTGGCTTACCGACACAGTCGTAAACCCCAAGTATCCGCTGTTCACTCGTGCGAACGCCGGTGAAGTCGCGTCAGCGCCGCTGACACCTCTCGGATGGACGCTGCTGTGGCAGCATGGGTGCACTCCCGGCACCGTGGACGCCTACATTGATACTGGGGCATTCGGTCTCGACGAGAGCGATGGCCTGGATACGATCTACGGCTGTTTCGGCGGCTACCTGATGCTCAATTTGTCCATTCTGCGGAAGCGGGCCGCGCGCACACCCGGCACTTCGCCGGAAACGATGGAACGACTGCTGCTCGGACAGCATTCAGACGTACCGCCATACCGTGTCGACCCGGCCGACGAAGCGCCCGAACGGCACGCCTCGATCCGGGCACAAATGGACTCGTTATTGCGGGTGACGAAGCTGCCGCAGCTCGACGAGGATGCCGCTCTCGTCCGCCGGATTCGCGCCACGCGTGGCGACCTGACCGCGTTGTCGGATCGCGCGCTGGTCGATCGCGCCCGGGATATCGCGAAGACCGTCCGGCAGATCTACCCCAGACATGTGCTCATGTCGACCGGTGCTGGTGCCGGTGACGGAATGCTGCGTCGCGCATGTGCCGCGGTCGACCGCGAAGCGCTCGTTGTCGGGTTCGTTTCCGGCATCGGCGGAGTCGATTCGGTAGCACCGGTGCACGGGCTGTGGGAGCTGTCCCGGATAGCGCGGCGGTCGCCGCGCGTCATCGACGCATTCGAGAGCGGCGGCACCACGGCAGTGACCACACTGATGAGTGACGAGGCTGACAACGGCTTCGATGGATTCCGCGCCGGGCTGCAAAACTATCTTGCCGAATATGGGTACCGTGGGCCAGCCGAATGGGATCCCGGCGCCGACTCCTGGCAGACCCGGCCAGAACTGGTGCTCTGGGTGCTGAACGGCATGCGGAGAGCTCCCGACGATCGAAAGCCAAGCGACCCCGGGTACGTGACCGAGCACGATCAACTTCGCGCTGAATTCCTTGCTTCTCAACCTGATTCGGCGACAATCGGACTGCTGGACACGGGCCTGCGCGTCTCGGCGCTCTACCTGGCCGGACGCGAGCGCAGCAAGACCAATTTGATGATCCTCGTCAACGAAATGCGCTTGGCACTACGCGAACTCGGCCGACGACACCTGGACGACGGTGCCGATATCGCTATGCTGCACAACAAGGAACTCGACGACTTCGTTGCCGATCCCGCCTCATTCGAAACGGTGATCAACGAGCGGACAAAGAATTTCGAGAAGTTGCGTCAGCTCGAGCCCCCATTTGTGATCGACACCGCTCCCCCGCCGCTGTCGCAATGGCCCCTTCGAACGAATGCGGACACAATCGTACGGGCTCAGCCCGGCGAGACCATATGTGGGCTGGCGGGCAGCCCGGGCACGGTCATCGGGCGCGCCCGCATCTTGCACGACAGCGGCGAGGTCGACCGAGTCCTGCCCGGTGATGTTCTGATCACCCCCACAACCGATCCGGCGTGGACTCCCGCGTTGCTCGTCGCGGCCGCCATTGTTGTCGAGACCGGCAGCGTGCTCAGCCATGCC
The DNA here is from genome assembly GCF_042869435.1 of Nocardia sp. NPDC006982. NCBI lineage: Bacteria > Bacillati > Actinomycetota > Actinomycetes > Mycobacteriales > Nocardiaceae > Nocardia > Nocardia sp. NPDC006982. The sequence continues at coordinate 675,535 of NZ_JBIAFV010000003.1, forward strand.
GTCATCGTTTCCCGCGAACTGGGAACACCATGTGTCGTGTCCCTGGCCGATGCCACCGCCCGCGTCCGTGACGGCGATCGAATACTCGTCGACGGAGGCCGCGGCACAGTGACGGTCCTCTGAAACGAAAACCGCCCGTGACCGTCGAACAACGATCACGGGCGGTAGCGACCTGGGACGGGAATTGCGCGACTGCCTCCCAGGCCGCAGTCTCAGGCGGGCAGCACCCCTCGCGCCACCAACTCGGATCGGAACTGCTGCGGACTCGTGAACAGCACCGAAGTCATCCCGACCTCATGCGCCGCCGAAACATTGGACGGCGTGTCATCTACGAACAGGACCGGTGCCGGATGCATGTCCAGGCGCTTGAGCACTTCGGCGAAGATTCGCGGATCCGGTTTGCGCACACCGACTTCCGATGAGTCCACCACGACCTCGAAGGCGTCGATCGGCAACACGCCGCTGCGCCACCACGCGCGCGCTTCCCGAACGTTGTTGGTGAGCAACGCAAGTCGCGTCCCGGTTCCGGACAATTCACGGATCAGCTCGACCATTTCCGGCCGGACCCGCTGACCGGCCGCCATCGCATCGGCCAGCCGCCTGATGTCGACCCGGACACCGTAGCGGTCCTGAATCTCGATACAGGAGGCTTTCAAAAAGTCCCGCATGGTGGACGCACCGGTTTCCACCGCTCGGAAACCCGGGCTGTCTCTGATGAGGTCGGAGAAGGTCGATTCCGGCAGACCGAGGTCCAGCGAGTATTCATCGCATGCGGTGAAAGGATCCTCCGTCAGCACCCCACCCATGTCGAACACGACGGCCGCGATGATGGGTGGCGCGCCCGCCTTCGCCTCACCCACCCCTGTCGCCGAACTCACGACGGTCCCGGCGCGACAGCCTGAGCGGCGCGAATCCGCTCAGCGGCCGCCATCAGTTCGTCGGCGCGCTGGTTCTCGTAGTCGACCACGCCACGAAGCTCCGCCGCATCTGCCCGATTCGGGTCACTCGACAGGACTTCGGCCGCCTTCTTGGCGCGCACCCGCGCGTACCGGACCTCCATGGCCAGACGCTCGGAAGCCTCGGCGACCGTGAGCAGATCCTCGTCGGCCCAGTCCGATTCTCCCAGCATTTCCTCCGGGGGAATCGGCTCGACTTCGATGCTCATGTCACTTGTCCTGCCGGGGGAAATTGAACAGCGAGCGGGCGTTCGTCTCGACGATCTTGCGGACCTGGTCGTCGGGAATGTCGGCGAACACCTCTTCGGCGATCTTGCGGCTGTTGGGCCAGTTCGAATCCGAATGCGGGTAGTCGCATTCCCACAGGATGTTGTCCATCCCGACCTCGAACCGATTCTTCAGGCCGTGACGGTCGTCGATGAAGCACGAGTAGATGTGCTTGAAGTACAGCTCCGACGGCGCCACCGTCTGATTGACGTTCTGATAGAAGCGGTGCCGCTCCCACACATAGTCGGCGCGCTCGATCAGATACGGCACCCAGCCGATGCCGCCCTCGGACAGCGCCACCTTCAGCTTCGGGTGCTTGTGGAAGACCGGGGAGAACAGCAGGTCCGCCAGCGCGTACATCGAGTTGCACCCGAACAGCGTGATGCTCACCGCCATCGGGCCTTCCGGCGACGGGCGAGGCGACTGTCCGGAGGTCCCGAAGTGCAGCGACAGCGGGAGGTTCAGCTCCTCGGCGGCCGAAAAGACCGGATCCCAATGATCGGTGTGGATCGACGGGAGCCCGAGCGGAGCCGGGTTCTCGGGGAAAGCGATGGTCCGGGCACCCTTGGCCGCGGTGCGGTAGATCTCCTTGACCGACTCCTGCACATCCCACAGCGGCAGGATGACGAGCGGAATGTAGCGATGTGGCGCCGCGGCACACCATTCGTCGAGTACGAAGTCGTTGAACGCCTGCACGGAGGCCAATGCCACCGCACGGTCGTCGCCTTCCAAGAACACCGTGCCGGCGAATCGGGGGAACGATGGGAAACACAGCGCTGCCTCGACGCCGTCCAGGTCCATGTCGGCCAGCCGCTGCACCGGGTCGTAGCAGCCCGGCAGCATCTCGTCGAAACGTGCCGGGTCGATGCCGAATTCCTCGGGGCTCTTGCCTGCGACAGCGTTGAGGCCGATCTGCGGATAACGCTTGCCCTGGTACTCCCAAACGTGACTCGGCAGCCCGCCCTTCTCGCGTGGAACCTCGACGATCCGCGGACCGAGGGCCTTGTATTTCTCCGGGAGCCGGTCCGCCCAGACCCGGGGATGTTCGATCAGATGATCGTCGACTGAGATGAGGTGCATGTCCGGCTGGAGCGGCATCTCGTTTACCTCCTTGTAGAGAAATTCGGTGACACGGCCGACACGACGTAGTCGTCGTCAGGCGCGACGTTCCAAAATGTGCACCGCACACGAACTGCCGAGGCCCAGAACATGGGCCATACCGACACGCGCACCGTCGATCTGCCTATCGCCCGCCGCGCCGCGCAGGTGCGAGGCGATCTCGAAAACACCCGCGATTCCGGTCGCGCCGAGCGGATGTCCCTTGGACAGCAGTCCGCCCGACACGTTGACCGGCATCCTTCCGTCCCGCCATGGCGCACCCGAATCGAGGAAATCAGCGGCGCCACCGGGCCCGCACAGTTGCAGATTCTCGTAATGCAGCAGTTCGGCCGTGGCGAAACAGTCGTGTAGTTCGACGAGATCGAGGTCGGCCGGACCGATGCCGGCCTGCTCGTAAGCCTGCGCAGCTGCATTTCGGGTGATGGTGTTGACGTCCCATGCAGCTTCGGCAGCCTCGTTCCAAGGGTCGGATACCAGCACCGACGCCGCGATTCGGACGGCCCGGGCCCGCACCGCGGGATCGAGCTTCGCCAGCGCGGCATCGCTGGCCAGGACGACGGACGCCGCACCGTCTCCGGTCGGAGAGCACATCAGCGCGGTGTTCGGGTAGGCGATCATGTCGGCGGCACGAATGTCGTCGAGGCTGAATTCCTTGCGGTACTGCGCATATGGATTCAGTGCCGAGTGCGCGTGATTCTTGTGCGCCACCTTGAAGAAATGCTCGACGGTCGCACCACGATTCTCCGCGAGATACTGGATGCCCGCCTCCGCGAAAACGCCCGGCATCATCGTGCTGCCAATGAGCCCCTCGGTGTCCATGACCGATCCGTCACGGCCGCGTGGCGCGAATTCCGGTCCGCGGGGCTCTTCCGGTGCCGCCAGCAGGCCGCGCTTACCCAACTGCTCGCAGCCGACTGCGAGAGCCAGGTCCGCCTCGCCCGCTCGGATCGCCAGCAATGCCGTCCGGATCGCGGTCGCGCCTGTCGCGCAGGCATTGACCACATTGAAGACTGGCACACCGGTCTGTCCGATCTGGTGCATCAGGCGCTGACCGACACCGGTGATCGACTCGAAGACATTACCCACGGTGACCAACTGCATCTGCCCGATGGCGCAACCGGCGTCACCCAGGGCCTCGCGGGCCGCGCGAGCGCCGAGATCGACGACATCGAGGTCCGGGTAGCGCCCGATCGGGGTCATCGCGGCCCCGACGATCCACACCGATTCCGTCACGCCAGCTCCTCGATCTCGAAGGTGAATCCGACCGCTTCGACTCCGCGGCTGTCGGTTCCGACCACGCCGGTCCGCAGGCGGGCGGCCCGCCCGACCGCCGCTACCGGGTCGTCGATCGGGCCGGTCAGCGTCGCCCGGACGACGCCGCCGCCGTCGAGCGCGACCACGCCGCTCAGAAATGGAGTGACTACCCCCTTGGGCGCCCGATGGATCACCGTTGCGGCGGTGACGCGACCGATTCGCGAAAGATCCTGCGGCGTGGTGAAATCCGCATGACCGCACGCACCGCAAGCGCTGCGGCGATGCAGATATACCGCGCCGCAGTCTGCACAGCGACGACCTTGCAGGCTGGGCTCGGGGCCGAGCCGGAGGTAGTCGACGAGCGGAATCTGCGTCGGCGGATCCGTGAAAATCTGTGTCATACCCTTGGTGTCCTCAGCGGCCGATGATGCGTCCGGTGCTCTCCCAGGCCCTGATCGCAGGCGGGAAGAACTCGTTGTACGAGTGGTAGACCTTCGGAGTCCGGGTCTCGCCCACCCGGCGGATCCAGCCCTCCGACGAGCGATAGAAATCGTGGCCGGAGGCCTGGTCCGGCAGTTCGCCGTCATCCACACACGTCCATTCCCAGTCGACACCGTCGACTTCGTAGTACATGTGCTCAGGGAAGGTGTTCGGCTTGTACTTGATGTCGCGGGCGCTCACGTTGTCGGTCTTGTGCAGCACCTCACCCGAATCGGTGGCCACCATGGCGAAGTTGAAACCGTTTGCGCCGTAACAGATGTGGCCCATCTCGATGGAGCCGTCGGTGTATTCGGTACCGAAAGGGGTCCAGGCGAGCTCGACGCCCTTGAAGAAATCGCTGTTGCGCCAGGTCACTCCGGGCGGCAGATAGCACTGATCGATCCACAGGAAGCCTTCGGCCGGTTTGCCGAATGCGGTCCCGGACACCCGATGCTGCAGCGAGGTATAGAACAGCGGAGTCGGTCCAGACGGCACGTAGAACTGCATGCCCGGGCCGATCCGCCGACCGGAGAACGACAGCTCCTCGCCCTCGCGGTAATCCACGGACCACTCGGACCGGGCGAGTTCGAACGGCTGCCCGGTCGCGTATCCAGCCTCGGCGGGCTTGCTGCGCATCAGGTAGACGCCATCATCGGAGGTGGTCTGAATCGGGCCCCTGAAGAACTCCTTGCCCGCGGGCATCTCGACCTTGCGCAGCGCGCCGTCTCGGGACTCGTTGCACGTGAAGTGCATCGACCCCTCGAGTCCGAGGGCCGTGCGGTAGGCGAAGTGGAGCTTGTTGTCGGCGTCGCGGAAGTTGAGATAGAACCACGTGCACATCAGCGACAGCCCGAAATAGGTACGGGTCGGATCACCGTCCTCCGCGGTCGGCTCGAACGTATCGACGATGGTCCGATGACCGAAATCGCCTTTGAGATTAGACATTTCAAACTCACTCCGTGTCGGAATCCGCGACCGGCGCGGCTTCGATTGTTCGGATGGTGCCCGCGACGCCGTCGACCTCAACGAGCTGCCCGGTGCGCAACACCTTTGTCGCGTTCACCGTGTTGACCACTGCGGGAATGCCGAATTCGCGAGCCACGATCGCCGCGTGCGACATCGCGCCGCCGATATCGGTGACAACGGCGGCGGCACAGCCGAAGAAGGGCGTCCAGCCGGTGTCGGTGACACTCGCGACCAACACCTCCCCCGATTCCAGCTCGTCATCGGCGTCGGACATGATCCGCACGCGCCCCACAGCGACGCCCGGTGACACCGCCAAGCCGGAGACCATCTCGATGCCGGAATCACCGTCCTGCTGAGCCGATTCCGGCTGCCACGACTGGGTGAAGTGGACGGGCACCGGCAACGCACGCAACCGTTCCCGTTCGGCACGTCGCCGCTGCACACGCTCCCGAGCGTCCACGGGCGGCTGATAGATCTCATCGAGCGACAGGTAGGGCAGATCGCCCGGAGCAGTCAGCACACCACGCTCGGACAGCCGTGTTCCCCACTCGCGCAGAATCAACCGCAGCTCGTAGGAGATACGCATACAGGCGTCTCGGCTGCGTTCCCGACGGGCAATGGACGTGGTCGCCAGTTTGATGAGTGTCCGCGCCAGCGGACCGCGAGGCGCTGTCGAACGGCTACCAGGAGCCGACGACGTGTCAAGAGCACTGGCGATCGCTTTCACCAGTAACTCGGGCGCGTCGGCGAAAACCGGATTGGCGAATTCCGTCTCGCCCGGGCCGCGATGGCCGCAACGCGCGATCAGGTCGTCTAATCGGCCTGCGAAAGCCGGCGCTTCGGAACGCAGCTTGTCGACGACTACAGCGCGATCTGTTTCGCGCATGATGGCCGCGATCGCCGGCTGGCGGCGCGCCTCGGCAGCGAGTACCCGGATTCCCTGCAGCAGAGCGGCGCTGCGCAGGTTCTCGGTTCCGACTCGGACCGCATCGACACCGGCCGCCCCATAGCGCTGCTCGATCAAAGTCAGCGGCGCACCTACCAAGAAGGTATTCACATTGTTGACATCCCATGCACGCACGAGCAGATCGAGTACCTGTTCGAAGTATCGCAACAGTGCCTCGTCGGTCAGCGCCTTATAGGCCGCACGCTGCCCAGCCAAACGGTCGGCGCGCCGCTCGATGTCGGCCACCTCACCACTCAGTCCCGCGGCCTGCGGACCCGCACCTGCGAGCAACTTCATCAGTCGCGCCACTCCGCGCCGACCGAGCTTCGGCGGCGTGTAGCCCTCGGGCAGTGGCGTGCCGTGCATTTGGTTGTCGAAGGCCTCCCGGGTCTGCCCGGGGATCGAGGTGACGAGTTCGTGCATGATGCTGACGTTGTTGTACAACCGATGCCCGATCACTCCGACCTGTTTCGTGCTGACAAGTTCGGCGACCCGCTCGTCGACCGGCACCAAGCGCGTCACCATATTGGCCGAGCTGAACATGACCCGGTGCGCGACGCCGAGCGACAATGGCGTCATGGGCCCGGGGAAGGCCTCGGACAGGTTCGCGGCAGTCCATTCCGGGAAGTCGGGATCGGAGTCCACTGTGTCGAATTCGCCAGCCAGTTCACGCGGGATGATGTGCTCGCTGCGCCCGTCGTCGGACGCGTGTCGCGGCGGCAATACGGTCGGGGTATCCAAACGCAGCGGTTTGCGGATCGCCTTGGGGCCCAGATAGATAGCGGACTTCGACCAGTCCGCCATATCCGCGGCGGCTTCCGCGGACGAGTAGGCGCAGGTGAATCCGAAATCGTTCTTCAGGCGTGCGGTGTCACCCAGGGGGTAATGCAGGAACAGTTCCAGCAGATCGGGCATCTGGTGTACCTGGGGAATCCACCCCATGGGTCCGACCAGAGTCCGGGCGGCTCGTTTGCCGATATTCAGCACTGGACGACCGACCAGGCGTCCGATTTCGCTCCATGTGACCGGGTCGTCCGCGACAAGGTTGACCGCCCCGGTCGGGCCACCCAGCGAAGCCAGGGCGAAGAACCGGCCGACATCATCCTGATGTACGAGCTGCAGGCGAGCCTCACGTCCCGGTGTCACCACCAAAGGCTGACGATAGATCTGCGCGGGAGCACTCCAGGCGTCACGGCCGACGACAACCGTCGGCCGCACGCTGACACCCTCCACACTCGACTCGGCGATCATCCGCTCTGCGCGTACCTTGTTCCGCTCATAGAGGAAGCTGGCAGCCGGCCGAAGTTCTTCATCCTCGGTGTAAGGCTGCGGATGATCCGCATGGCCGCCGTAGGTGGTGATCGACGACGCGAACACCATCCGGCGGCAGTCGGTGCGCTCCATCGCCTGCAAGAGGTTGCGGGTGCCGCCGATATCGATTCCCTCGGCCTGTTCGGGCGTCTGGATCGCCGAAACCGTCCAGGCGAAATGCGCAACCGCACTGCAGCCTTGCATCGCCCGGGTCACCGAGTCGGCATCCTGGATATCCGCCTGGACGTAACTGACACCCGGGATCGGCCGTGCCGGTTCCCGGCGCGCCAGTACGACGACGTCGGCTCCCATTCGCCGCAGCCACTTCACTGTGGCCGCACCGAAGGCTCCGGTGCCTCCGGTGACCAATACCCGGCCAGCGTTTTCCATGCTTCCTCCGACTGTGATACCTATCTCATCCTGCGCCTGAATTTAACATAACCTGGTTAGTCAATTCAACGACTCGGGCCTACCACGAGCGCCTTGCCCGTCACCGCGACGCCGCCCCCTTCGCGACTCACGGTCAGCGCCAACTCGAGTACCAGCTCGCCCTGCGACTCGGTGAAGTTCTCGACCCATCCCGCGCAGACAAGCACGTCACCAGGCCACACCTGCTCAGAGAACCGAACGGATATCGAGCGGACGTTCTCCGGCCCGAACAGGTCCGCGCAATAGGTACCCAGGTACCCCGCCTGCAGCATCCCGACGCTGAAGGCGCCGGGCATACCGCCGGCACGCGCGAATTCGTCGTCGTGATGAATCGGGTTGAAGTCTCCACTCGCGCCCTGGTACCGGACGATATCGGTCCGGGACTGCGGCCCGAAGCGTCGAACGGGCAGCTCATCGCCCACAACGTGGTTCATGCCTGCGCCCTCTCGATGATGGTGGCCCGAGCCTCCGCGACGACAGTGCTCGCCGAGTCGCGATACCGGGTGAGAAGCACGACGAAGGTCATCTCCCCACCGCGTTTGCCCGCTTTGCTGGCTACCGACTCGACGCTCACGTCGACCTGCAGATGGTCTCCCGCCCGCGGTAGGTCGCCTAAGAAGCGGAACTCCTGGCCGCCCTGCAGTACCCGGGTCAGATCAAGGCCGAGCTGTTCGATCAATGGCGGCTTGTCATCGGGTTCCCACAGCGCCGAGCTGATCAGGAAGGTCGGCGGAATGGGCGCGCGCTCGCCGAGGTAGACCGGCGAATTCGACCCGGTCGCCCGAGCGAACTCGCGGATCTTGCCGCGCTCTATGTCCATGTCGAACTCCAGCAGAACCGTCCCCACCAGCCGGCTCACCGGATGTACGGCGGTACTCATCGCGTCGGCCGCCGACCGGTCATATCTGCGGCAGGCACCGCTGCGGCGACCAGGCTTGGCAGCACCTCGGCGAGCTGGTCCAAAGTCCAACGCTGGCTGCTGGACACCTCCGGCCCGTACGCCCAGCCGTCGACAACGGCGACCGTTCCACCGATCACGGCGAATACTCGCCCCGTGACATCCTTCGACGCAGTGCTGCCGAGCCAGACAACAACCGGCGAAACCGACTCCGGAGCCAGGTCTACCGATGTCGCCAGCTCGTGCACCGCCTGCAGATCGTCGGTCATCCGAGTGAGGGCAGTCGGCGCGACCGCGTTGACGGTGACGCCGTAGGACGCCAGCTCCATGGCGGCGATGACGCTGAAGCTCGCGATACCAGCTTTCGCCGCACCATAATTCGTCTGGCCGGGGTTACCGAACAGACCTGACGGCGAGGTCGTGTTGATCACCCGCGCGTCGTTGGACAGCCCCTCCTTGGCGCGCCTACGCCAGTAGGCCGCAGCATGATGGGTCGGCGCGAAGGTGCCTTTCAAGTGGACCTTGATCACCGCGTCCCACTCGGCTTCCGACATCGATACCAGCATCCGGTCGCGCAGGATGCCCGCGTTGTTCACGAGGACGTCCAAGCCACCGTAGACGTCGACGGCCTGTGCTATCAGGTTGGCCGCGCCGTCGAACGAGCTGATGTCGTCGGTGTTCGCGCATGCCTCGCCCCCCGCGGCGACGATCTCGTCGACCACCGCTTGAGCCGGACCTGCCGAGCCGCCCGCGCCGTCCCTACTCCCACCCAGATCGTTGACCACAACCTTGGCGCCCGCGGCGGCGAAGGCCAAGGCGTGCGAACGGCCGAGGCCATTGCCCGCGCCCGTCACGACCACGACGCGGCCGGCTACTGTCTCCGTCATCAATTTCTCCTCGTCACTTCCATGCATCTAGGTCGGGTTCGCGGCGAGATCGCCGGCGAGCATCGCGCGGACCTGACCGCGCAGCGGTTTCATCGCGGGGTTTTTCGGGATCTCGCTGACGAATTGGATTCGTGCAGGTGCCTTGTAGGACTGCAATCTCGACTTCACCCACGCCACAAGTTCGGTGTCGCTGACGGGCTCGCGAGCTACGACCGCGGCGGCCGGTACCTGACCGAGCCGCTCGTCGGTGATGCCGACAACGACAGCCTCCCGGACTGCCGGATGCTCCTCGAGGCAGTGTTCCAGCTCAGCCGGAAACACCTTGAATCCGCCGCGATTGATCACGTCATCACTGCGGCCGTCGATCCAGACGAACCCGTCCTCATCAACGCGTCCGATGTCGCTCGTGCGTACCCAGCCGGCCTCGCGGCCACCTGAGGCTTGAGCCGACCGTACAAGCAGCACACCCGACTGGCCAGTCTCGACCGGTTCATCGGTGTCAGGGTCGACGACCGAGATCTGAACACCCGGATGTGGGCGCCCCACGCTGCCGCGCTTGGTGCTCTTCCAGGTGTTCCAGTCTCGCAGGCTCCAGCCGGTGATACCACCGGTGAACTCGGTCGCCCCGTAGCTGAGTAGCACCGGGCAGCCGAACCGCTGCTCGAATTCCGCGGCCAGTTCCGGCCCGACCGGCGCCGCACCGGCCCACACCGCCTTGAGGCTGCCGAGCCGATCGGATTCGACGTCGGCGTCCAACAACATCCGCAGCGCTGCCGGTGGTACGGAGACCGACGATGGCCGGTGCTCGGCCACTAGTTCGGCCCACGCGACGGGCTCGAATCGGTCGGTCAGCACCGACCTGCCCGCACCCGTAAGCGCGGTGATGAGGGCCCACAGGCCGCTGATGTTCACCGGGGGCAGCGACACGATCTGCACGCCGCCGCCACGCACCTTCGCACCATTGCCGACCTTGCCGACATAGTGTTCCTGCGCGCTGTCGAGCGCATGCTCGATCTCATTGAAGCGCAACGGGATTCGCTTCGGCGGGCCGGTTGTGCCACTGGTCAGCATGAGGATGGCGACGTCAGGCGCAATCTCGCCGACGGCGGAACCCTCGGCGCGCGGCGAGACCACCTCGATTCGGTCGGCCGGCAGGTCGATGCGCAGCCCAAGCGCACCGATATCGGCGGTCGCCTCACGTACCGACGCCCGATCCCAGTCTTCGCCGTCGGCAAGCACGGCCGCGGGGCGCAGCGACCGCACATCCGCCCCAACCGTGTCATCCGGATACAGCGGACTCAGGACAATCAGCGGACGCCGGAATCCGAGCAGCGCCGCGAGTGCCGCCACATGGCCAGGCCGGTTACGCATGTAGACGCCGACCGGAACGCCATCGCCGATGCCGGCCTCGCGCAAGAGTGCGTCGATTCGCCGGACGGCATGGCTCAATTGTGTAGTGCTCCACCATATTCCGGCATAGCACACCGCCGGGTCGTCATCGCTGCGCCGCGCTATCCGGCGGATCTGCTCGGGCAGTCCCATCCCATCTCCTTGCTCGATCGGCCGAGGCCGTGAAGTGGGTCAACTTAAAAAGCAATAACTAAGTTAACTCATATAGATTTATATAATGATCACGTACTTGGCTGCTCGTCCAGCAGCAGCTGCGCAAGCCGCTCGAGGTGCCACCAAGATGCGCCGAACGCCAGCTGAAGCGCCTTGGCTCGACGCAGGTAGATGTGCAGATCGTTCTCCCAGGTGACACCGATCCCGCCGTGCAACTGGATCGCCGAGCCGACCACATCGACGGCGTTCGCGGTAGCCACCGCTTGCGCCATGGCCACGGCTCGGACCGGATCGTGCCCATCCGCGATCGCCCATGCCGCGCCATACACCGCCGATCGACTGTTCTCGACCTCGACGAGCATGTCGGCGAGCCGGTGCTTCACCGCTTGGAATGTGCCGATGGGCAATCCGAACTGGTGTCGTTGCTTGGTGTAGGCACTGGAGAGGTCCAATACTCGCGCCGCGACTCCGGCTGCCTCCGCTGCGGCCAGCGTCCGCAGCAGCGCTAGGCTGCGGTCCGCCACTTCTTCTGGATGTTGTGCGCCACACAATAATTCGGCATCGCAGCCGGAGAGGTGCAAGGTCGCGAGTGGGCGCGTGCGATCGATACTCGGGAGGGGTTCGAGCACGGGGTCGCGCACCACGAACCACCGCACGCCGTCGTCGGTGTGCGCGGGCAGAACCAGAACTCCGGCGGCGACAGCGTCGACGATCCATAGAATCGAGCCCTCGAGCCGCCACCGACTCCCAGCCCGGGCAGTGACGGTGACCGGCCCGATACCCGCGCCCGTCGGCACGTAGGCTCCGATGACCTCGCCGCGGGCAAGCGGACCCAAGAACTGTTTGCGCTGGTCGCTATCGCCGGCTTGGTCGATCGCGAAAGCCGCGACAGTATGTCCGAGGTAGGGCACGGGCGCTACCGCCCTGCCCAACTCCTCGGCGACTACAACCTGCTCGATGACGCCGGCGCCGGAGCCGTCGAACTCTTCGGGAATCGCCAACCCGGCAACACCGACCGATGCCAGTTCGCGCCAGAACTCCAGATCGGACGAGACGTCATTGTCGTAACTGGCGCGTGGATTTGCTTTTGCCGCACAAAGATCGGCCAGCATTGCGCGGAAGGCATCGTGTTCTTCGCTGAATTGATAGTCCATCAGGCGTCCGCCCATGGGTCGCGAGGCTGACCGAGGACTCGCTCGGACAACACGTTTCGTTGAATTTCAGAGGTGCCGCCACCGATCGTCGACGCCCGGGTGCGCAACCATCCCAACGCCCATTTCCCTCGGTTGGGAGCATCTTTCGCGCCGCGGTCGAGCAGTGCGGCGGTACCGCCGAGATCGAGTGCGAGTTCATGCACGCGCTGCTCGACGTGCTGTCCGAACAGCTTCGACATCGCACCTTCGGGCCCGGGTTGCCGACCAGCGAGCACTTTGCCCAAATTGCGAATTCCGTTGATGCGCACCAACTCCGCATCGATCCACGCCTCGGCGATCCGCGATCGCAGGTGCGCATCGTCAGCGGCTCGCCATCCCGACACATCCCGATGTCTGGCCTGGTCTACGATCTTTCGCACCGTGGACGCCAGGGCCACTTGCTGTCCCATGAACAGAATGGCCCGCTCGTTGGCCAGCGTCGTCCGGGTGACGCCCCAGCCCTTGTTCAGTCCACCGACCACATTGTCGAGCGGGACCCGCACCTGATCGAGGAAGACCTCGTTGAAGCCGGAATCCCCGGAGAGCTGCTTGATCGGACGGACATCGACCCCGGCAGCGTCCATGGGAATGAGCACAAAGCTGATTCCTTCACGCTTCGGCGCGGATCGGTCGGTCCGAACCAGCGCGAACATCCAGTCCGCCCGCTCCGCGCCGGAGGTCCAGATCTTCTGGCCGGTGATCACCAACTCCTGACCGTCGATAACGCCCGAGGTCTGCAGGGAGGCCAGGTCCGATCCCGCACCGGGCTCGGAAAACCCTTGGCACCAAAGATGTTCGCCGCGAAGCATCGGTTCGAGGAATCGTGCGCGCTGCTCTTCGGTGCCATGCGCGATCAAGGTGGGTCCGCACAGGTTGATGCCGATTCGCCCCACGGCGGGCGGCACCCGCCGCTCCGCCACCGTCGAATGATAGATCAGCTGCTGGGTAGCGCTGGCCTCTCGGCCGCCGTGAATCCGTGGCCACGTGATCGCCGCCCAACCGCCGGCCGCCAGTTCCGCCTGCCAAACCCGAGCGAGCCGGAGTTTGTCCGCAGGCGTGGCCGCCTCGGCCGATTCCGCGCGATGCGCGGGCAGATGGCCGTCCAGCCAAGTCGACAACTCGGTGGCGAACTCTTCGTCGGCGGCACTCAACTGCACACCCAGTTCGCCCATCACCCCTGACACACCCACAAGACCCCTTTCGATCACCACTTTCCATCAATAGTATAACCAGGTGATACTTTTTGAAAAGTAGGCAAGCCGCCTTGAAGATGGTGAGGTAGTCATATGTTCGATGAGCGCTGGCCCGACGATGCCGAGGAACTGGCCGCCGCCCTAGCGAGCCTGCTGGACAAGCACTGTCCGCGCGAGGTGGTCCGCTCAGCCGAAGACACGAACGGAAACGACTCCGGCTTGGACACCGCACTGAACGACTTCGGGTTGTGGGAACTGGGCTCGGACCCATACCTGCTGACACGCGCAGCAGTCGTCATCGGCAGCTACCTGGCACCGGTGCCGTTCGTCGCAGCCGCACCGGCTATCGCCGTACTTTCGCGGACCGACACGGCCAATGGCATCGACCGTGATCTCGTGCCCCCACTGCCCGCGGTCGTAGTCGCACACGATGATGGGGTTGCCCTCACCTCGGCCGCCCTTCCGCCGCGGCGCACAAGTGGCGGTGAATACGTGGTAGACCTGCGGGAATTGCAGACCGAAGACGCCGAAGTGGTCGCCGACACCCTGGCGCTGGCTGCCATGCGGTCACTCGGCCTGCTCCTGGAGGCAGCCCGCCTCGTCGGTGCCGGGGAAACGCTGCTCCGTGATTGCGTTCGGTACGTCAGCGAGCGCCACCAGTTCGGCCAGCCGATCGGGGCCTTCCAAGGGGTCTCCCACCCCCTCGCCGAGGTCGCTACCGCCCTGCAGGCCGCCGATCTCTTGGTCCGCAAGGCGGCCTTCCTCGCCGATCCAAACTACGGCGGAACCGGCACGCCGCCGATGCATGCGGCTGCCATGGCCGCCCACAAGGCTCGATCGGCATCCCGGCTGGCGGCCACCGTCGGACACCAAGTACTCGGCGGATATGGATTCACCCTCGAGGCCGATTGCCAACTATATTCCCGACGAATCCGAGCCTGGTCGACCATGATGCCGGACCCGTCGGCCGCGCTGGCGGACTTGGCCCGCACTCTCGCCGACCCGACCCATCGCGAAACTGTGCGTGACCTATGGCAGTTCGATCACGGTTTCACCCTGCCCGGCTGGGCGGCAGAGATCGACAAGACCGGTCCCCAGCCCAACCGGCCTCGATGAACTTTCCGGTCGGCGGCACACAGCATGAACGACACGGCACTCCCGACACCGACTCCTGCAACCTATCGCGGGCTGTTCGGATGGCGGACCGACATCCGCTTCGGCGATTTGTACCTGGCACTGACAGGCGACACCGTCGCGGTCTCCGTGCCCGCGACCGCAGGGCGCGCCCCGCGAGTGCGCGATTGGCTCACGATCCTCGGATGCTGCGGACCGATTATTGCGACATGGGACCCAAATAGGTGGACATTTCTCGCCGACGCCAACGGGACTGTCCTCTCACAGCGTGACATGCCGCCCGGTTTGACACTCCTGAAGTGCCCTGACTCCATCCGGCTGCCCACCGCCGCCACCGCAGACCTGCACTGGATACAGCCACCGGAGCCGAGCCGCCGGTGGCTGCCCACCCTGCCGACAATCGTCGAAGCCGCGCGCCCAGGCCACTGGCCTGGAACGTGGAGTTACGCAAGGAAGCACAAAACGCTCCAAATACGCCGACGTTGGATCAAGCCATCAGTCCACAACCAGGGTTAACGAGTTCGGATTGCATGCGACTTCGTGGCGTCGCCTGCATCAGCGGGGCTGAGCGACGCGTTCGAGCTAAGTGGATGTGACCGTTGACACTCTTTCAAGAGTACAGATATTTTAACCAGGTTATCTATTTCAAGATTGGCGGACTCCATGGTCAAAATCGGTGTATACGGCTCGTTCATCCCCCCGATCGATTCCGCAGTCCAGTACTCACAGTCTTGTGAGGCGCTGGGTTTCGACGCCATCGCGTTCACGGACCAGATCTCGGGCAATCACCCGAGCAGCATCTGGGAAGTGCTCCCGGTATCGAAAGCTTGGGGTAAGCAGCACAATTTCCTCGACGCCAGCATCGTGATGGCGCTGAGTGCGGCAACCACCACCCGGATCGAGCTGTACCTCGGCGCGATCGACGTCGTCCGACATTCACCGTCCAAGCTGGCTCAACACTTCATGACCTTGGACCACGCCGCGAAAGGGCGCGCGTTCTTCGCCCTCGGCGCCTCAGAAGCGAAAAACGTTCTGATGTACGGGCATCCGCGCTATGGATCAGCGAAGAAGCTCGAGGACAGCCTGGCGATCATCCGCAAGATGTTCGACAGTGGTGGGGCGCCGGTGTGGTACAAGGGCGAGCAGTACTCGATGAAGGGCGGTGTGTTCGAGGTCGAGCCGTATGGCAGCGAGCCGCCAAAAGTACTCGCCGCCACGGGAGGTTCGCCCGCCACGCTGGAAATCGTTGGGCGCTACGCCGACGGTCTGCTCACCAACCTGCCGGGGATGTGCCACGGCGGCCCGGAACAGCTCGCGCGCGACATAGCTGTTGTTCGCGAGTCAGCCGAACGAGCCGGACGCGATCCAGACAAGCTGCGATTCGCGGCATCGGTACTCACTCTCATGGCCGACAGCGACGACGAGCTGAACCGGCTTGCCGCTACCTCCATCCTGCGCTGGAACACCATCGTCTACGGCGCGGTCAGCGGTGCGGAATGGCAGCAATTCGGCTACCGTCATCCGCTGGGAGACGATTGGGGATACGCGAAAAACCTTGTACCGGAACGGATGCCGACGCAGCTGTTCAACGATGCCGTCGGGGCTGTACCCGTTGAGGCCGTCCGGCGCCTCGGCCACTTTAGTGGAACGCCTGATCAGGTCGCCGAACAGATCGAACCCTACATCGAGGCCGGTCTGGACTATGCGTTCCTCGTCGAACACGCACCGCTGGCCGATCCCAGCACGGTGGCAACGTCCGCGACCAACCTCGCCGACCTCACTGCGCGACTTCGTGGCGGCAAGGGTCTCGACCTCGCAGGCACCGCTACCGGCGGATACCTCGGGATCGGCGACCGTACCTGACCCAGCCCGGCTCACCACGCCGTACAGCTACCGCAACATCGCTCGCTGATCCGAGAAACCTCACCGCACATCGAATGTGGCCGGTCCATATCGTCGGACCGGCCACATTCGCGTGCTGAGTCGGCAACCAGCTGTTATCCCGAACTGATTATCCGCGCGGCAGTCCCAACCAGCGTTGGGCGATGACGTTGCGTTGAATCTCGTTCGTGCCGCCGATGATCGACAGCACTGTGGCGGCTCGCAAGAAGTGCTCGACGTCCCCTGCGAGACCGTCGGATTCACTCAGCACCGCGTCGGAGCCGAGCCGGTCGACCAACCATTGCGCCGTGCGTTGGGCGGCGGTGGCGCCCTGCAACTTGCTCATCGATGCCTCGCCATTGGCGATAGTGCCACGCTCCCCCAACGCCACCACCCGCTGCCCGAGCAGTCGCTCGGCCTCGAGTTCGGTGATGAGCTCGCCGAGCTCGACGAACCGGGCCTCATCCAGCTCTGCGCCGGTTTCGCCGAGAAGATTCATGTAGCGCGCCAGCAGAAGTCGCGATTCGCGGCCTCCGAAGCTCATCGAGCGTTCGATGTCGAGCGCCTCGGCCATCATCTGCCAGGCCTGCCCCGGCTGACCGATAACTCGGCTGACCGGCACCTGGACATCCTCGAAGAAGCACGCATTGACTCGCCAGCCGCCCATGACCCGGACCGGCTGGATCGTCACCCCCGGCGCCTTGGCGTCGATCATCAGCAGGGAAAGCCCGCGGTGACGCACTGATCCGGGTTCGGTGCGCACCAGGGTGTAGATCCAATCCGCAAGGTGTGCACCGGAAGTCCACATCTTTTGCCCGTTGACGACGTAATGGTCGCCTTCGAGTACGGCCCGGGTGCGCAACCCGAGCAGGTCGCTGCCTGCCTCGGGTTCGCTGTATCCACCCGCGTACAACCATGTGCCATCCAGGATGTGCGGGATGTGCTCGTCGGCGAGGGCGGTGGGTCCGAAGCGGGCCAGCATCCAACCCACCGCTTCGGCTTGTTCCATGCCGTAGGTCGGCAATCCGGCCGAATCGAGTTCCTCATGCGCGATGAATCGTTCGGTCTGGCTGGCGGGCCGACCGTACGGCGCCGGCCAGCCCATGCCCAGTACGTCCTGCTCGGCAAGTAAGGGCGCGAACGTGCGCGGCGCTTGGCGATCGGCCTCCAGCTCGGCGATCTCCCGCCGAATCTCGCGCATGTCCCCAGCGGAGAACCGATCTACGAATTCACGCAGCCGCGAGCGCAATTCGCGTTCTTCGTCGGTCAGTCGGAACTGCATGGAACTCCAATCTCAGGCAAGCAGGCTATAGCCGCCGTCGACGGCGATGGTCTGCCCGGTCACGAACGCGAAATCGCTGCTGAGCAGCGCGACCACCACCGAGGCCAGTTCTTCAGGCTTGGCCAAGCGACGCAGCGGTGTCTTCTTCGCAACACCCTCGATCATCTCCTGCACACCGGCGATGATGTCCTCGCCGCCGTGTCCGGGATTGTCGACCAGGGACGGAGACACCCCGTTGACCCGCACTCCCCGCGGGCCGAGTTCGGCGCCGTAGTAGCGGATCAGATTCTCCATCGCGGCCTTCGCCGGTCCGATCGCACCGTAGTAGCGGGCGTAGTGGTTGGCACCGAGGCTCGACACCGCCACCACCGAACCGCACACCTTCTCGAGTTCCGGCAACGCGGTGCGGACAGCTTCCCACAGCCCCCACACCTGCACGTCGAAGACTCGGTCGTACTCCTCCCGGGTCACCGACAGCGTGCGGCCTGCCAGGATCGGAACCGCTGTCGTCACGAGGCCACCCAAGCCCCCTAGCTGTTCGATGGCGGAATTGACGAATCCGGCCGCGTCGGTCCCGAGATCACCGCGGATCAGGACCGGTTCGCGTCCACCCGCGGCCACCGCGAGCGCTTGCGTCTCCTTGGCCGCCGCGTCGTTGGCGTTGTAGCCGATCGCACAGCGGGTGCCCGCGGCCGCCAGCTGAACGACGGTCGCACGACCGATCCCCCGGCTGCCACCGATCACCAATACACGTTCTGGTAGCGCGGTCATCAAGACGCTCCATTCTCGTAGAACTCGTCGCGCTTGCGGAACGCCTCGGATGTGCCGCCGGCGGCGCGCTCCTTGACGAAATTGAACTCATCGGACTCGAAACGCAGGTTGGTGCCGTAACTGTGGAACAGATACGACGTCGTCTCCTCGAGTCCGAGCGTGGAACTCGCCTCGACCAGACGGTACGCCTCCTTGGCGATAGTGATGCCGTCCGCCGGCATCTTCGCGACCTGCGCGGCAAGCGCCTCCGTGGCGGCCGGGACCTCGATCGCGTCGACGAACCGCGTGAACAGCCGCGCCGATTCGAACTCTGTCGCCTCGGCCGTCCGGCCGGTCAGCAGCAGCTCACGGGTGACGACCGGTCCGAGACGGTGCATGAACAGTGCGATGTTGCCCAGCACCGGTCCGAGGAAGCGTGCGGCGGGCATGCCCAACTTGGCTGTCCGGCCCACTACCGCCAGGTCCGCCGCCAGCGCCAGCTCCAAGCCGAGCCCGAGCGCGTACGACTCCACTTGCACGATCGTTGCCTTCGGGAAACCGATGAACTCGTGGAACATACGCTGCGCACGACGGTCCACGCTCAGTCGGCGGCGCTGACTGGGACGACGTGCATCACCCGGCGTGTCGTACCAGCCGTAGGCCCTGGACAGATCGACACCGGTGCTGAACGTACCGCCCGCGCCGCGCAGGATGACG
Organism: Nocardia sp. NPDC006982; assembly: GCF_042869435.1. NCBI lineage: Bacteria > Bacillati > Actinomycetota > Actinomycetes > Mycobacteriales > Nocardiaceae > Nocardia > Nocardia sp. NPDC006982. Next base: position 694,761 of record NZ_JBIAFV010000003.1, read on the forward strand.
ACCTTGATTTCATCGTCCACGGCGATGTCGTCCAGATGCCGGGCAAGTAGGTCGCAGTCCTCCGGCGCCAGAGCGTTCTTCTTGGCGGGATTGTTGAAGGTGATGCGGGAAATGTGCGTTTCGTAATCCTTGGTCAACAACACCCGGTCATCGGGGTCGTGCCCAACCGCCTCCGGGGCGGATTCCGCGGTAGTCATCATTATCTCCTGATCAGTTGAAGAAGGTGCCCGCGACGAGGTCGCGGGAGAGTACGCGCAACATGACTTCGTCAGCGCCGCCGCCGATCGACAGCAGCCGCGAATCGCGGAAGAATCGCGACGTCCAGGTCTCCGCCATGTAGCCCAGACCACCGTGGTACTGCAGGCAGACATCTGCGACACGTCGAATCAGCCTGCCCGCCAACAGTTTCGCGCTGCTAGCCCGACGCGTGACGTCGTGTCCGGCAACTATCAATTCCGCACACGAATACGAGTACTGACGCAGCGCGTCCACTTCCGCCGCCAGCTCGGTCAGCGTGTACTCCAAGTACTGGTTGTCCATCAGCGGTCGGCCGAATGCAGGGCGCTGCTTCAGATAGTCGACGGTTCGCTCGATAGCGGTCTGCATCTGACCGATCGCTTGATAGACCGCACTGAGTCGTTCGATCTGGAACTGCTCCATCTGCTGCTGGAACCCGCGCCCGATCTCGCCGATCGTATTCTCCACCGGCACACGAGCTTCGGTGAAGGTGAACTCAGCGGTGTCGGAGCATCGATTGCCCAACTTGCGCAGTGACCGGCTCACCGTGACGCCCGCTGTACCGGTCGGCACGATGATCTGGCTCATCCCGCGGTATCCGCCCTCGTCGGAGGTCCGGGTCAGTACACACAGCCAATCGGCCTGGATACCATTGGTGATGTAGGTCTTGGCGCCGGTGATCACCCACTCGTCGCCGTCTCGGACCGCCCTCGTCCGTAGACCAGCGACATCGGAACCGGCGTCCGGTTCGGTGACGGCGATCGAACACACCTGCTCGCCGCGAATGGCCGGTGCGAGAAAGCGCTTCTTCAGCTCTGGACTGCCATGCGCGTTCAGCGACGGGGTGGCCATGTTGGCCTGGACGTTGTAGCCCATCGGCACGCCGTTGCAGGACAATCTGCCGAATTCCTCGCACGCGATGACCGTGTACCAGTGGTCGGCACCCTCACCGCCGTATTCAGGGTCGTACTCGAGTCCGAGCAAGCCGACCTGAGAGAGTTTGGGAAACAATTCGTGCGCGGGGTACGTTCCCCGCTCTTCCCAGTCATCGATGTGTGGTTCGATCTCACGCGCTACGAGACCGCGGACGGTCTCCCGGAACAGCTGATGTTCATCGGTGAAAAACACTGGGACTCATACCTCCTCGAGGAGCTGCGGGTCGCGGCTCAGCAATGCGGCGGGGATAGCGGCGGTGATCGCGCGGAACCGTTCGCCGAGGCTCTTGGCCTGCGGATCCTCCCGCAAGGACGCGGCGACACCACGCCCGAGCAGACCCACGATCACGATGTTGACCGCGAGTAGGTTCGGCAGCGGATAACAGCGCACCTCCAGATCGGCTGTCTCCGGCAACAACTCACGGATCCGCTCCGGCGTGGCCAGCGCCGCCAGCCACGCGTAAGCCGCGCGATCGCGCACCCACAGGCCGAGGTTGGCGTTGCCGCCCTTGTCGCCCGAACGGGCGCCGACCACGCGGCCCAGCGGCGCCACGACCATCGATCCATCCGCGGTGGCATCGAAGCCGATCACCGCGGCTGGTACATCGGGCATCGGTGCCGCGGTCGTCGGAGTCGGCACCGGGATGGCTATCTCACCGATCCGCAACCGCGCCGGTACGTGCGCGACATCGATCAGCGTCGGCCAACCGACGAGGAACTGGCTGGCATCGCCGGGCGGTCCGGTCAGATACAGACCCGGATAGTTGGCAAGGCTGGTGGCCACCACTGCCGACGAGAAGCGTTTCCCGACCAGGTCGCGATCCGGATCGGCAACCGAGATGCGCACGTAGCTCTGGCCCACGCTGTCCTCGGAATCCAGAGGGGCACCGATGATTTCGACCCGCGACTCGGCGAATTCCGCGCGACCGCACGGGAATTCATTCCAAACGGCTCGTTCGACCAGGGCTGCCTTCGCCGCGCGATCGAGCCCGACGATGGCCACCGTCATCGAGTTCCGGTAGCCACCCGGATAGGTGAGCAGCGCTTTCGCCCGGTCAGGTGCGGGCTCTCCTCGGACGCCCCTGATCAGAACCTGATCAGGGGCCAGCTGGGTCAGCTCGACGGTGTCGAAGCGAACCACGACGTCGGGGACGACGTATCGCGGACTGCCGATCTCGTACAGCAGCTGCGCGGTCACGGTGCCTATGGTCACCTCCCCGCCCGTGCCCGGTTGTTTGGTTATGACACTGCTACCGTCGCGGCAGATCTCCGCGATCGGGAATCCCGGATGGACTGGATCGGCTATCTCACCGAAAAAGGCGTAGTTTCCACCGGTCACCTGGGTACCGCATTCGATCGCGTGGCCCGCGACGGTCGCACCGGCCAGCGCGTGGAAATCATCCGGGGTCCAGTCGTGCCACCACGCCGCCGCACCCGACACCAATGCGGCATCGGCGACGCGGCCGGTGATCACGACGTCGGCACCGGCGCGCAGTGCCTCGGTCACGGCGTGGCCGCCGAGGTAGGCGTTGGCGGCCAGCACATCGGCGGAGTCGCCATCCCACGGCTTCCCATCGTCCAGATGCTCGAACCGCTCACCCGCAGTGCGCAGTTCGTCGATCCGTCCGGTTATGTCGTCACCGTCGACAATCGCGACTCGCAGATCGTGCCCCAATTCGCGACCGAGTTCGACCACCCGCTCGGCGCACGCCTGCGGCGCGACCCCGCCCGCGTTGGCTACGATCCGCACGCCCTGCTCGTAGCAGCTGTCGAGAACGTCGGTCAGCTGCCGAATGAACGTGTGGGCGTATCCGCTTCCGCCACGAGCCCGCGATTTCGCCAGAATCGACATGGTGAGTTCGGCCAGCCAGTCGCCGGTCAACACGTCGATGGGCTCGCCCGCCATGATCTCCGCCGCCGCCGACAACCGGTCTCCGTAGTATCCGGAGCAGTTCGCGATGCGGACCGGCCGTCGATGAATTTCGTTGTGTGGCTTGTTCATTCGACTGCCTTCAGTTCGACGAGGACCTGACCTGCCGCCACCGACTCACCGATGCCCACCAGCACCCGCTCCACGAAGAAATCGCCGGACGCGGCGACGACGTGTTCCATCTTCATCGCCTCGACCACCACCAGCGGCTGCCCCTCGATCACGGACTGCCCTGCGTCCACACGGATATCGAGCACCGTCCCGGGCATCGGCGCGGTAGGCCCGCCGACCATGCCTTCACGCGAAACATCGGAGAACCTTGGCGCCAACGTGAATTCGACGACTCCGCGGCGGCCGCCGACCCATACGCGGCCACCCGCGTCGCCTCCGGTCGCGTGTTCCGCGGTGACTTCGAAATCCGCTGCTATACCGTCTATTTCGACACGAACCCACGATCCGCCGCGAGTACCGTATGCGATCCGCCGGACATGGTGTGGGGTTCCGTCCAACTCGAACAGCGAGAACGGTGCGCCTTCGAAAGTGCTCGGCAGGTACCGAATCTCGTGATCACCACCGAGCCCATCGGTCGCCCGCAAAACCACCGTCGGCACCGGAGTGTTCGACCAGGCGGGACCAAGCCCTGTCACCACCGGATCGGTACAGTCCATCATGACACACACCGCGGCCGCAGCCGTGTCGACGGGTAGCGGATCCACTGGCTGCGCCAACTCGGGCCGGGACTCGAGCCAATTTACCGAAACGGCCCCAGAGCGATAGTCGTCGTTGTCCAGAATCCGCAGCAGCGCCCCGATATTCGTCTGCGGTCCGTGCAGTCGAGTATCGCGTAACCCGGCAGCCAACCCGCCGATCGCAGCTGCCCGGTCACCACCGGTACTGATGACCTTGATGATCATCGAGTCGTAGTGCGGGCTGACGGTGGACCCCGTCGTGATTCCGTCCTCGAACCGCAGGCCCGGCCGATCGGGATGTTCGTATCGAAACACGTCGCCAGAACTGGGCAACCATCCGGCAGCCGGATTCTCCGCGCACACGCGCGCCTGGATCGAATGACCGCGCAGCACGACATCCTCCTGACGGAGGGACAGCTCGGCGCCGGCCGCGACATCAAGTTGCAGCGCAACCAGATCCAGGCCGCTGACTTCCTCGGTCACCGTGTGCTCGACCTGTAGCCGGGTGTTCATTTCGAGGAAGAAGAACTGTCCGCCGTCGACGAGGAACTCGCAGGTTCCCGCACCGACATAGCCGATCTCGGTGGCGAGCCGCACGGCGGCATCCGCCATCTCCGCCCGCAGGTCGGCAACAACCAGTACCGCAGGCGCCTCCTCCAACAGTTTCTGGTGGCGACGCTGTACGGAACATTCGCGATCACCGACATGGAGCACGGTGCCGTGTTTGTCGGCCATGATCTGAACCTCGATGTGCCTTGGCGCAGCCAAGTAACGCTCGAGGAACAATGTCCCGTCACCGAAAGCCGATACGGCCTCCCGCCCGGCCGCGTTGACCGCCGCCGCGAGCTCGGATTCGTTTGTGACCAAACGGATTCCGCGCCCGCCGCCACCGGCGGAAGCCTTTACCAGCAGCGGATAGCCCACCTGCTCCGCTAGGTCCGCGACCTGGTCGGTGCTGAGATCGGAGGTAAGTACCGCGTCGGGCAGCACCGGCACGTCGGCCTTGCGGGCAATTTCCTTCGCCCGGACCTTCGAACCCATCGCCGCGACACACTCCGCGGGCGGGCCGACGAAGCACAGTCCGGCCGCCTCTACAGCGCGAGCGAAATCCGGGTTCTCGGAAAGAAATCCGTAGCCGGGGTGGATGGCGTCGCAACCGGTGCGCTCGGCAGCTGCCAGCAGTGCCGCGATGTCGAGGTAGGTTTGCGCGGAGGTCACACCGTCCAGTGCTACCGCCTCGTCGACGTCGTGCAGATATGGCAGAAGTGCGTCGGGCTGCGAATAGACACCGACGGTGTGCAGCCCACGGGCCCGGGCCGTCCGGGCAACCCGGCTGACAATCTCGCCCCGGTTGGCGATCAGTATGCGTCGCATATGGAGCTCCTCAGAATCGGAAGACGCCGAAAGACTGTGCGGGGACCGAGGTTTCCGCGCCGAAGGCCCGCGCGCCGCCGGTGGCCATGGCGAAGCTCACCGCGAGCGCAGAGCGGGTGTGCCGGGGGTCGATGATTCCGTCATCCCAGCAGCGGCCCGTGGAGTACAGGGCGGTCGACTCACGATCGATCTGATCCTCCAGCGCTGCGCGCCGCTCCGCGTCGGCCGTCTCGTCGAATGGAATGCCCTTCGCCTCGGCCGAACGTCGTTGCACGATCGACATGACACCGGCCAGCTGCCGTCCGCCCATCACCGCGATGCGGTGGGTCGGCCAGCTCAGCACCAGTCGCGGCCGGTACGCACGGCCGGCCATCGCGTAGTTGCCTGCGCCGTAGCTGACACCGACCATCAAGGTCACGTGCGGCACCCGGGAGTTGGATACCGCATTGATCAGTTTGGCGCCGTCCTTGATGATTCCGCCGTGCTCGGCCGCCGTACCCACCATGAACCCGGTGATGTTCTGCATGAATAAAAGCGGCACGCCCAACTGGTTGGCGAGTTGGATGAACTGCGCACCCTTCTGCGACTCCGCGGAGAACAGGATGCCGTTGTTCGCGAGCACCGCGATCGGCATGCCGTGCAGGGTTCCCCACCCGGTCACCAGATTGTGGCCGTAAAGAGGCTTGAACTCATCGAATTGCGAACCGTCGAGAATGCGAGCCAAGACCTCACGCATATCGAACGGCCGCCGCGGATCGTCCGGCACGATACCGAGCAACTCGTCGGGGGCATGGCGTGGCGGCGGGCCACCGGCCGGGCGCGCTTGCGCCGGAAACTGCCGGATGACTTCCCTCGCCTGCCGCATGGCGTCGCATTCGTCGGCCGCAAGGAAGTCCGCCAGGCCCGACACCCGCGCATGCATTTCCGCGCCACCGAGATCCTGTTCGGTGACGTCCTCATCGATGGCCATCTTCACCAGGGGTGGCCCACCGAGGAAGGCGTATCCCCGGTCCTTGACGAAGATCGTGTAGTCGCTCATGCCGGGCAAGTAGGCGCCGCCGGCTGTGGACGAGCCCAGCACCACAGACACCGTCGGGATCCCTGCGGCCGATAGTTCGGTCAAGCGCCGGAACTGCTCGCCGCCGGGAACGAAGATATCGCTCTGTTTGTCCAGTTCCGCGCCACCCGACTCGACCAGTGTGACCACCGGCAGCCGGTTGGTGTGGGCGATGTCGAGAGCACGAACGGTCTTGGTGATGGATGTCGGCGACAGCGAACCACCGCGCACAGTGGGATCATTGGCAATAACCATCACTTGGCGGCCTTCAACCTCTGCGATGCCGGTAACCACACCGCCGCCGAGCGGATCGCCGGTACCCCACCCCGCGAGCGCGGAGAGTTCGAGGAATGTCCCGTGCCGATCGCGCAGCAGTGCTATGCGCTCGCGCACCGGCAACTTCCCGCGGTCGCGGTGCCGGGCTACAGCCGCAGGCGAACCGCCCTGCTGGGCACGACGCTGCTGGTCCTCGAGATCGGCGACCAGGCCGAGCATCATGGCCCGAGATCGTTCGTACGCCTCGGACCGCGTGTCGAGCTGGCTCGGCAAACCTGGCACCGCAACCTCCAACGTTCATCAAAATAAATAACCAGGTTAGTTATATCAGGTTCATGTGGCTGCGCGAAACCACCTGGGCTCCCCTCCCGTACCGACCCGGCTCCACTCGACCCGTCTCATACATCCAGCCGGAATGCCTCGATAGCGTTGTCGCGCAGGAACATTCGATGAACGTCGTCGGACAGTCCGAAATCGTTCACTCCGGTCAAGGCCGGCGCGAACTCGAGGATCGGCCAGTCACTGGCCCATATGCACTTGCGCCGTCCGAATGTCCGCAGAAAATGCACGAAGGCGGCGGGGTAATACTTCGGCAGATGCGCGCTCGTATCGATCCAGACGTTCGGGTGCTTGGTCGCGACCGCGATCATCTCCTCGGTCCACGGCCAGCCGATGTGCCCGGCCACAATCCGCAGCTCGGGGAAGTCGATTGCGATCCTGTCGATGTGCCCCGGTCGACCAGTCTCGGACGTATATGTGGCTGGTCCGGTACCGCCGACCTGAACCTGCAGTGTGATGTCGAGTTCCGCGCATTCGGCATAGAGCGGGTACCACTGGGCTTCGGTCGGCAGTTTGTCATTAATGAACGGCTCGAGTTTCAACCCCTTGAAGCCGCAATCCTGAACGAGTCTGCGAAGTTCCCGCACCGCGGGCATTACTCCGTCCGGCGACCACGGATCGACGGAAGCGATCCCGACGAACCGGTCGGGGTATTCGGTAACCGCCACTTCTACGAGGTGGTTCGGAATCAACGGCCCAGCGGAACACAGCGCCAGATCGATTCCGGCCGCGTCCATCTCGGCCACCATCTCCTTCACCGAGATGCCTTGCAATAATCGTCGCCCGTGCGCGAACCGCTCGGCCATGCCGAAGTTGCGGCGCGGCATAGCCGACACCGCTTCCGCGGGCCAAGGCTGGACCCAGGCATCGACGACCCGCACTTCCTTGTTCATTCATCACCCTTTCGGCAGGCCGAGCACACGCTCGGCGATCATCGTCTTGACAATTTCATCGGTGCCGCCCGCGATATGGAATGCGGGTGCGGCGAGCACGACCAGGCGCCAGTCGTCGAGCGCGGGGTCCGGGTCGGCAATCCGCGGCCCAAGAGTGGCGACCAAGGCGTCGCTCAATCCATCGACGACCCGGCCGGTGGAGAGCTTGGCCAAAGCCGCCTCGGGTCCAGGCGACTGCCCGGCGGCGAATTTCCCTTGCAGCCCCTCCTCCATCGCAGCAAGCGCGCGCTGTTCGATGATCGCGTCCAACAATGCGCTCCGAGCGGACTCATCGGTCCAAGGCAGCTCGACGGCACGACGCATCAACCGCCCCAGCGACCGGCCGAAACTCGAGAACCGCTCGAACCCCAATGTGGTCATCGCAACCGTCCAGCCGGCACCTATCTCACCGAGCACCGCATCAGCCGGCAGCTCGACGTCATCGAAGAAGACCTCAGAAAACGAGGAGCCGCCGGTGATCTGCCGCAACGGCCGCACCTGAACGCCAGGAGCGCTCATGTCGACGATGAACGCAGTGATCCCCCGGTGCCGCTGAGCATCCGGATCGGTCCGGGCCAACAGGTATCCGTACTGCGCGTGCCGCGCCTCCGAAGTCCACACCTTCTGCCCATTGATACGCCAACCGATCTCGGTGCGAACCGCGCGGGTAGCGATCCCCGCCAGATCGCTACCCGCTCCGGGCTCGCTGAACAGCTGGCACCAGACCTCCTCACCGCGCAGGATCGCGCCACAGTGCGCCCGCTGGCGGTCATCGCCGAACGCCAGCAAGGTCGGACCGACCATCTCGAGCGTCACACCGAACACACCACGTGGGAGCTCGTATTCGGCCTCGAGATCTGCCCAGGCCAGAGCGTGGGCGTTGGACAGCGCCCGGCCACCGACGTCCTCGGGCCAGGTGATACCGGCGAACCCGTGGTCGAACAGCAGACGCTGCCATTCCCGGCACCGCTGAGCGTGCGCCCGCGGATCCCCGATGTCGCGGAACTGAGCGAACATCGCATCGGGGAAGCCGTCCGGTCGTCGGATCGCGTGCTCGTCCAGGAACTTCTTCGCGTCGGCCCGAAAACTCTCGATCGACTGCGGACGAGACGTCATCGTCGCTCCCTCGTAGTTGTGACAGGTCGGCATCGAACTGCCGGCATATCGTGGACTTAACCTGTGAGTGACCCAGATAATATCTAACCTGGTTAGCTAATGATAGAGCCGCTCTGGACGCGCGATTACCGCCCTCCGGCGAGACGACGAAATACGGTGTCGGCGGCAGAGATTCACTCGGTCCTGCTGCCGATTGGCCGCGCCGGTCCACCCGCCGCACTCCCCGCCGTGGCCGCCCGTACGCCGCGGCGAATATGGCGCGGTGGCACCTGGTGCTGTGCGCGCGGACCGGTCGAGTACACCGGCGGCTGCCAGCTTCTGCGACAAAGGGAACTCTCTCGAATCGCCGCAGCAATCGCGGCAGGCAGTTCGGCAGTTGCGATCCACGGCTCGGTGGCGGCGGAATCAATGCCCACCACCGCACAGCGCTCGGAGCCGATGCGTTCGCCGATCAACAAGGCATGCGGATGTGTCGCAGCAACTGCGCGGGCATGCCCGGGAGTCGCGGTCCGTCATCAACGTCCCCGATCCGGGAGCCCCGGGATGAGGCCAATGCGCTGCGACACTACTAACGGAATCGCGCTGGGCCAACCGTATAGCAGTGCAAGTCCGACCAGTCACCCCCGTGCTCCCCAAAGGCGATCCTCGAGCGCGGAAATGTCACAAACAGGGCGGGCCTCATTCAGGGCGAATCGCTCATTGAAACGAGCACAGCATGTCGGCATATCGTGGACACATCTTGTGATGCGACTCCTATAATAGCTAACCTGGTTATGTGATGGGAGATATAGCAGCCGTCGAGAGGACTAAGACTGTGACCAGTCGCCCCGCCGAAGGCCACCTTGCCCTGGCAACGACGATGCCGTCGGAGCTGGTACTTCGTCTGGACGGCAGCGTCGTCCACCCACGTGAAGTGGTCGGCGGCAAAGCTCACGGGATCGCCAAGATGCGCGCCAGCGGATTCCGGACGCCGCCGGCGTTCGTCGTGACAGTGGAGGCCTGCCGGCGCTACTTCGCCGAGGGCGAGGCCTTGATCGACGATATTTGGGGCCAGGTACTGGACGGCATCGCTTGGCTGGAATCCGAGACGGAGCACACCTTCGGTGGAACCGGGATCCCGCTCCTGGTCTCGGTGCGTAGCGGTGCGGCACAGAGCATGCCCGGCATGATGGACACGATCCTGAACCTCGGCATGAATGATGAGACCGAGCACCGATTGGCAACCGCAGCCGGCGCCCAATTCGCCGCAGACACCCATCGCCGCTTCCGCGAGCTCTACAGCAAGGTCGTCGGACCACTCGACCAGGATCCCCCCAGCGACCCTTGGGTCCAGCTTCGCGCCGCCATCCGAGCCGTGTTCGAATCGTGGAACTCGGCGCGGGCTGCCGCCTACCGCGGACACCATGGGATCACCACCCTCGAGGGCACCGCAGTGACCGTGCAGGCGATGGTGTTCGGCAACCTCGACGACATGTCCGGTACCGGCGTTCTGTTCAGCCGCAACCCACTGACCGGGGCCGCGGAGCCCTACGGCGAGTGGTTGCCACGCGGCCAAGGCGAGGACGTCGTCAGCGGACGATTCGATCCGCTGCGACTGTCCGCCCTCGCCGAGCAAATGCCAGCCGTGCACACTGAGCTGCTCTCGGCCGCGGACAAGCTCGAACGGCAGGCAGCCGATGTCCAGGACATCGAGTTCACCGTGGAATCCGGCACGCTTTATCTGCTTCAAACCCGCAACGCCAAGCGATCCGCACACGCCGCGGTTCGGTTCGCGGTCGCCTTCGAGAACGAGGGCCTGATCGACAAAGATGAAGCGCTCGGCCGGGTCGACCTGGCGCACGTGCGCACTGCGCTGGAACCAACCCTGCCGCTCGAGACGAAGACATCCGCGGAACTCCTGGCGTCGGGCGTCCCGGCCTGTCCGGGTATCGCGCAGGGCATCGTGGTGACCGACCCAGTCGATGCCGAGGATGCCGCTGATGACGGTGTCGATGCGGTGCTGGCCCGCGAGACCACCAGCCCGGACGACGTCAGCGGGATGATCGCAGCAGTCGGGATCATCACCGAACTCGGCGGCTCGACCTCACACGCCGCAGTGGTGAGCCGCGAGCTACACCGCCCCTGCGTCGTAGGCTGCGGCGCCGGAGCACTGGCTCAGTTGGCCGGACAAGAGGTCACCGTGGACGGCGGAACCGGCGAGATCTTCGCCGGAATCCTGCCGCTGACCGCGCTATCGGAAGATTCGGACGCCGACCTGGCCAAACTTCTCGAGTGGGCAACCGCGGCAACCGATATCGTGGTGCACCGGCCAGGGACCGTGCCCGATGGAGTCGAGGCCGTACAGGTCGAGTACACCAACCCCAGGACCATCGCCGACGCACTGGCCGGTGGATACACACACCTCATCAGCGAGCATCCGCTCCCTGTCCTACTCGCCGCCAGACGATGAATCACGCAGGGCGATGAGTCGACATCGGCGTGGGATGTGGGTAACCCGTACGAATACAATCAACGTGGATTACCCGTTACATGAGAGCATGGGCCAATGATCGGTAGCCAATCAGAGACCATCGGGACCCCGACTGCGGGGCAGCTCGTGGCGGACTCGATACGCAGGAAGATCGTGCTCGGCGAGCTTCGTGATGGCGACTACCTCCCGAATGAGGCTCAGCTACTTCAGAATTACGGAGTCTCGCGCCCGGTGCTGCGGGAAGCGATCCGCATCCTCCAGTCGGAGGATCTGCTGAAGATTCGCCGTGGCAGCAAGGGCGGCGCGTTGGTCAGCGCCCCGAAACCAGAGCCTTTGGCCAAACAGGCGGGCGCACTTTTGCAGTACCAGCGCACTACCCTGGTTGACGTATTCCGAACCCGGGCGATCATCGAGCCGCCCGCCGTGCGACTGCTCGCGGAGAACCGCACACCTGAAGTCATCGACCGACTGCACACAGCACTGCAAGAGGAAGCAGAATCGATCGAGTCGGAAGCTAGCTGGGGCCCCGCACACGCACACTTCCACACGCTGGTTGTCGAGTTGTCAGGCAGCAACACCCTCGCTCTGTTCGCGAACATCATGTCCGAGATCACCAGAGCGCACACCCAGGCGGTTATCGCGCGCGTCCATAACAACGCAGAGCGCCGTTCCGGGGCAGAACTGTCACATCGCGTGCATCGCAAACTCGTACAGCTGGTAGCCGCAGGCAAAGCTGGCGAAGCCGAGGAACTATGGCGCAAACACCTCGAGGAGACCACCGAGCAGATGCTCCTCGACCAGGGCTCCCGCGAGTTGCTGGAGCTATTCCAATAGATTTCCTTTAAATAGCTATCCTGGTTATACTTTTGGAAGGATTTTGCGTCGAAGGAGACCATATGGACCCGGACCTGTCCGAGGACATCCGCGCCACTATTCGTGCCGCTTTCGCCCGGTACGACTCGCGTGATCACGGTCCAGGTGCATGGGATGCGTTGTCACAGCAAGTAGGCATCACCGGACTCTTCGTTCCCGAGCACTTGGGCGGTGCCGGTCTGGGTCTGCGCGAAATAGCGCTGGTCGCAGGGGAATTGGGCCGAGCGGCAGCTCGCACTCCCTTCCTGTCCACCGTAGTTCTGGCAACGAATCTCGTGCTGGCCACCACCGACGGTGCGTACCGATCCGAACTGCTGTCACGACTGCTCGAAGGCAAGACCGTCATCGCGGTCGCTGTAGCCGAGCCGGACGGCAAGTGGCAGACCACCGATTCGAGTGTCACCGCACGGGAATCCGCCTCGGGGTGGCTGCTGAATGGGACCAAGTACTCCGTCATCGACGGCAGTGCCGCCGATATCCTTTTCGTCCTCGCCGGAACGCGGACCGGAGTCACATGGTTCGTGGTCGAGGCCGGATCAGCGGGTGTCGAGCGCTCGGTGGCCGACGCCTTCGATTCGACTCGAGACCTCGCCACGATCAGTTTGACCGATGTCGCCGCGACACCGCTGATCGGTCCCGACCGCGCCGCCGACGTCGCGCGAGACACTTTGCTGCGCGGGCTACTTGCGGTGGCAGCCGATCAGGTCGGCGTGGCCGAGCGTGCCCTGGAACTCGCGGTCGAGCACGCGAAATCTCGCACGCAGTTCGGCAAACCTATCGGCTCATTCCAGGCCATCAAGCACCGCTGCGCCGACAGTCTGCTCGAACTCGAATTGGCGCGTGCCACAGTGGATTCCGCTGCGGCCACCGACACCGACGACTCGCAAGTGGAACTGGCCTATCTCTATGCCAGCCGGGCCGCGATCACCGCAGCGGAGGCGTCTATCCAAATCCACGGTGGTATCGGGTTCACCTGGGAGCACGACGCCCATCTCTTTCTGCGTCGAGCCCGTCTCGGTGCAGTGTTGTTCGGACCGCTCGGCGAGCATCGCGAAGCCATCGCCCGTTCTGCCGGGCTGCCGCTGCTCATGCCCGTCACGAACCCGTAGCCGGTCCACCAGTTCTGTACAGCCCAGAACGATCCTGCGAGCCGGCCAGGCTTGCGGATTCCAAAGGGCAGTAATTAAGGAGTTCGTCCAGGTGAATACCTTCGCCATTCTTCGTCTTGTGGTCATCAAGGGTCGAGTCGATTCCCCGGCGATCGCCGAGAGCCTCGGCCTTCCCGTCGAGCAGGTGGATGACTACACCACCGCCTTGACCACCGAGGGGCATCTGAAGCAGACTCCTGCCGGATACCGCGCCACCCCACAGGGGCGCGACCATGCAAACGAACTGGTCACGCAGGAACGAGCCGCCGCGGATTCCGACGCAGTCGACGCGGCTTACTCGGAATTCTGTGTGATCAACAGCGACTTCAAGGCCCTGATCACAGACTGGCAGCTACGGGGCGGAACGCCCAATGACCACTCCGACACCGCCTACGATGCCGACGTGCTGGACCGGTTGCGGGAGTTGCATCACAAAGTGCGGCCGCTCATCGAACGCATCGGCGCGCTGACCGAACGACTGACGATGTATGGGCCCCGGCTCGACCGCGCGTTGCAGCAGATATCGAACGGCGACCTGGCATACGTTGCCCGCCCCATCATGGACAGCTACCACACCGTCTGGTTCGAACTGCACGAAGACCTGATCGGCCTCGCCGGACTCACTCGCGCCGATGAAGCAGCGGCGGGCCGCGGTGCCTGAGCCGCAGGAAACGCCACGGGAGGAATCCTTGGTCCGCTGGGATGCAGCGGACGGGATCGCCACAATTACTCTCGATTCGCCGCGCAATCGCAATGCGCTGTCCGTCCGGCTGCGCGCCGACCTGGCCGGGGCGCTCGACTCAGCGCTCGGTGACGACAGCATCCGAGTGATTGTCCTTACCCACACCGGGACGGTTTTCAGTGCCGGCGCCGATCTGAAGGAGGCACGTCAGGGTCTCAACACCGCGGGGGTGCCTTTGACCGATATTCTCGAAACCGTCTGGCACGCACCTAAACCCGTGATCGCGCGATTGGCAGGCCCGGCCCGCGCGGGTGCGCTCGGGCTGGTCTCCTGCTGTGACGTCGCCATCGCCGACGCCAACGTGACGTTCGCCTTCAGCGAGGTGCGCATCGGTGTCGTGCCCGCGGTCATATCGGTGACTGTGCTGCCCTCGATGTTCCCCCGCTCGGCCCATGAGCTGTTCCTCACGGGTGAGGTTTTCGACGCCCAGCGTGCGGTCGAAACCGGGTTGATCAATGCAGCCGTGCCGTCGGACGAACTCGACGCCACCGTGGCGCAATACGCCGAGGCATTCATCCTTGCCGCACCGGGGGCCCTTGCGGCCACCAAGGCATTGCTACGCGAAGCCGGACCGGAGGACCTCCGCGGCGAACTGGCGGCCAAGCAAAAACTGTCCGAGAAATTCTTCTCCTCCGCGGAGGCCCGGGAAGGCATCAGCGCCTTCACCGAAAAGAGGCGTCCTGCATGGGCTGTCGTCCCGAGCTCGGACCGAGTTAATTGATCGCAATGGTGATTACTCGAAGCCATCGGCGGCGCGATCGCGTCCCGCGATGAGGGTGGCGAGCTCGTGTAGTCGCTGCTCGCAGTCGGCAACTAGCTGACGGGCGATGTCTCCGGCCGGACGCAGGCCGGTCAGAGAGCCCACAACCTGGCCGATGAAAAACGACTCTAGCCTTATCGCGTTTTCGTTGCCGGCAACTGCGGCAGCATCGATACGATTCCACGCCTCATTGACCAGCAAAGGCTGGAGCGGCATCGGCAAGGGCTCAGGTGCGCCGGCGGCCTCCCATTCGTCGTGCCAAGCACTACGCAATTGCCGGGCAGGCTTGCCCGTGCGGGTCTTCGAACGCAATGTGTCCGAACTGGATGCGGCAAAGAACTTGCCCTTGATTTCCATGGGCGTGATGTCTTCTCGACAGGACAGCCACACCGAACCGCACCACACCCCCGCCGCGCCCAACGCGAGGGCCGCCGCCATCTGTCGCCCGGTTGCGATACCACCGGCGGCCAGCACTGGGCGCCCGTCCGCAAGATCGACGATCTCGGGGGTCAGCACCATAGTCGCGATGGCACCGGTGTGCCCACCCGCCTCGGTGCCTTGGGCGACCAGCACATCGACACCTGCGGCCAATTGACGGACGGCATGCTTTGGCTGGCCGACCAACGACGCCACCACGACGCCCTCGGACTTCGCGCGCTCCATCATCTGCGGCGGCGGCGTACCCAGCGCGCTGGCGACCAACGCAATGGGGTGGTCGAACGCGACATCGAGCAGTGCGCCGGCACCGGCCGGGTTGATGTTTGCCGTTAGGTCATCGTTGAAATCACCGGTGTCCGCACCGATGGGCGGGATACCGTACTTATCCAGCAAATTCGCCACGAAGGCGAGGTGCGCAGCCGGTATCTGGGCCCGGAGACTCGCGACCAGACTTCCGGTGTCTCCGGCAGTGAACGGCATTAGCAGATCCACCCCGTAAGGCTTGCCGCCGACCTGCTCATCGATCCAGGTCAGCTGCGCGTGGAGTTCGTCAGGGCTGTACGCCGTAGCAGCGAGAACCCCGAGCCCTCCGGCGTTGGTGACCGCCGCGACCACACCGGGTGACCGGTTGAAACCGACGAGAGGCTGCTCGACTCCCACCAAGTCGGTAAATGAAGTTCGCATCAGCAGGCGCATCCTGTCGTCTGGGTGTCGTCAAGACAAAGGTGTGCGTGCCGCGGCCGCGATACGGGACAGCGTCAGTGCGACATCGGCACGTAATCCTCGAGGGCGGCCGACGAGCCGATCCAGGAACAAGACGGTGCGCGAAGTTCCCACGGAGCGAAACGCAATCGTGAGTCTGGTCCCCGAATCTTCTTGCGCCACAATATATGTCCATTCGGTGGCGGCACCCGACCAATGCCCGGCTACAAAGGTCAGCCGGTACCGGTGATCGACGCTATCGACATGGTGCTCAACGATCCGGCAGATAGTCGACCACTGGATCCAGCCTCGCCGGTTGTAACCACGAAACACGGCACCGACCCGCACTCGGCGGTGCGGTGGGACCCACTCGACTTGACGGCACTCCGGACTCCAAGCCGGCATGCGGGTGACATCCTCCACCAACGGCCAGACAACCTGGACCGGAGAGTCGACAAATTGTGTAACCACGTCATCGAACTGTCCAACCCAGCGCCGTACATGCAGCCTCGTATCGAACGTGCCCCCATCGCCCGTCGGCATGCTCAGATCTGAAGCAGCGCACCGCCATCGACCGGTAACTGCAGCCCGGTGACATAGCGCGACTCGTCCGACGCCAGGAACACCACGGCGTTCGAAATATCGACCGGATCGACATACGGAATCGGCATGGCTTGCATCCGGGGGAACACGGCCTCGACATCCTCACGGGTCGGCTGCGCCAGATCTTTACGGAACGCCCGGTACATGGACGGGTTGTGCAACATGTCCGTGTCGCAGTTGGTGGGATGGACCGCGTTCACCCGAATCTTGCGCCCGGCGACCTGCCTGGCCAGTACCGGCACATATTCACTGAGGACAATCTTGGCGAATCCGTAGCCCGCCCCGCCCGGACCGTTGCCCGGGTTGTTGACCGCATTCGGCAGCATCGCCGCGACGGACCCGGTCAGAATGATCGAGCCACCATCACCGATGAACGGCAGTACGGCGTGGACCGCGTTCAGCACTCCGATCAGATCGACGTCGACGGCGTCCGCGAACGCTGTGACCGGATACTCCGCACCGATCGGGCAAATGCCAGCGTTGGCGACCACGATGTCGATCCGCCCCAAGCGCTCGATACCTTGCGCGACCGCCGCGACGACCGCCACACGATCGCGGACATCGGCCTGCACGGCGACGATGCGCCGCCCGAACTTCTCGACCAGCCGAGCGGTCTCCTCGAGGTCGGCTGCGGTGGCCATCGAATATCCGACACCATCAATGTCCTGACATATGTCAATCGCGATGAGGTCGGCGCCTTCCTCCGCGAGGCGAAGCGCGTGACTGCGGCCCTGCCCCCTCGCAGCTCCCGTGATCAACGCGACTTTGCCTCCGACACGGCCCATGGGATGCCTCTCGATCCGGTTATACAACAGGCTCGAAATATATCACGTGGTTAGTCTATTCTGAAGGCACAGATTTGGAACCGGACGCGATTGCGTCACCTGCTTCGGAGGGCCCCTAGATGACCGCTGTGATGCGCGGGATCCGTGTAATCGAACTCGCGACTTGGGGTTTCATCCCCTCTGCCGGCGTTGCTCTCGCCGACTGGGGGGCCGAGGTCATCAAGATCGAGCATCCCGAACACGGCGACCCCATGCGCGGCCTCATCCCCTCCTCCCTGCGCAGCACCGGAACACACCCAGTGAGCTTCATGTTTCAGACGTTCAGTCGAGGCAAGGCCAGCGTCGGGATCGATCTGACGAACGAGGGCGGTCGCGCGGCGCTATTGCGCTTGGTCGAGACCGCCGACGTCTTTCTGACTAACTATCTCCCTTCGGTACGTCGCAAGCTCGGCGTCGATGTCGCGGATCTACAGGCGGTCAATCCGCGTCTCATCTACGTCAAGGGCAGTGGGCTCGGCCCAGCCGGCGACGAAGCGGACACCGGCGGCTTCGATCTCGCTTCCTACTGGTCACGCGGCGGCGTCGCCCACGTCTCCACCGGACCGCACGAGCAATGGCCGGTCCCGATGCCCGGCGCGGCGTTCGGCGACCTGCAGGCGGGGCTCTATGCCGCAGGTGGCGTCGCGGCCGCGCTGTTCAATCGGGAACGCAACGACTCGGGCCACGTCGTCGATGTCAGCCTGCTCGGCGCCGCAACCTGGGTAATGGCGCCGCACATCGCTGCCTCGACCATGTACGACATCGACGCCATGCCCCGCTCCGGCCACGAGGCGCCGAGCAACCCGATCTCCAATACCTACCGCACCAGCGACGACCGCTATATCGCACTGGTCATGCTGGAATCCGACCGGTTCTGGGCGCCGCTGGTCGAGCTGATGGGTCGTAGCGACCTGGCCGTCGATCCCCGATTCGCGGACGCGAACACACGGTCGGCCAACAGCACCGAATGCGTGGCCGAACTTGAGAAGATCTTCGCGGCTCGACCTCTGGCCGCATGGTGTGAGTTGCTGAGCAAACAGCGCGGTGTCTGGGCGGTCGTGCAGACCCCGAAAGAAGTAGCTCACGATCCCCAAGTGGTGGCCAACGGGTATGTCGGTCGACTCGATCTCGGCCCAGGCGGCACCATCGGCGTCGGCATGCCGCCGGTCCAGTTCGACGAACGTCAGCCGCACCCCGCGCCGGCCCCCGAGCTCGGTGCCGACACCGACCGGCTCCTGCAGGAGGTCGGCTATGACTGGGACCGCCTCATCGAGCTGAAGGTTGCCGGCGCGATCAGCTGACGGCAGCCACTGAATAGATTGCACCCCAGCATGACTCGACTGCCGGTGGCGATCATCACCGTAGCGCCGTGAACTGATACCGGATTTCGAAGAGGCGCTATGGAATTCGACTTCTATCCCGAGGCAGTCGCCCTGTTCACCGGTTCCCGGCACACCCGCCGGGCAGTGCTCGAGCAAGCCGCCAAGATCGTGGGCCCGAGCGGGATGGTGCACGTCGTCCGAGATGCCGCCGCCCGAGTCACATCCGTTGCAGGCATGCTGGGTTACTACGGGCTGGACGGGAATCTCGATTGGGTCGAGGGTATGGATTTCGAGGAAGCAGCCAAAATCCTCGCACCCGTCGGCTGCAGTTGGACGTGGACGAATACCTATCACGCGGCCTGGCCGTACGCCGTCAAGCATGCGCGACGAAATGCACTTCCCGTGGTCCTACCGGCGTGGAGTTGGCGTCGGCCGTGGGGCGGTGCACGGATGGTCCTGCCCGCATACAAATAGGCCGCACACCGAATGGGTCGTGCGCATGCACACCAGGACGTTGGGGCTCGGCGCCACGGAAGCTCATGGCCATGACCACCCATACCACATTCCTCCGGTTCTCTCAGACAAACCACTAAGTGCACCTGGTTATATAAATCACCCTTGCCTGAGGCAGTGACGAACACGACAATTGCCATAGGTTCAACCAAGGTTCGATCGCCTGCACCCGTTTACGGAGCACGCGCATCGGCCGAACCTCGCAATCCGTTGTCGCGTGGAGAATTGTTCCGCAACAAGGGATTTCACCGTTCCCCGGGGGATCCCGACGACGTGTCCCTCAGATCGCTCATGTTGATTACACCCCGGCGTCGGCGCACCACTGTTGATGGTCGAGCCCGCGTCGGGATGTTGCAGCCCCGATCGGAGTTCTCGTGAAAACTGCCAGCGGATGGGACCGCATGTTCCTCAGCGCCGAATCCGACCGCGTGCCAATGGATAACGTCGGTATCCTCATCCTGAATCCAAGTACAGCCCCCGATCGACACGACTTCGATCGCGTCCGTGCGGAATTGGCCGCACGCCTGCCACGCTTGTCGGCCTTCACCAAGATGCCCGTAGAGGTACCGCTCGCGATCGGGCCCGAACAGTGGGCCACCGATCCGAACTTCAACATCGATCGCCACCTGACGCGAATCGTTGCACCCGAGGGATCTGACCTGACAACTCTCGTCGAGCTCGCGACGACGCTGTACGACAAGCCGATGGACCGCGACAGGCCGCTCTGGCGGATGTGCTACGTCGAAGGCCTTGCCGATGGCCATGCCGCGCTGCTTTTGCAAATTCATCACGCGACTATCGACGGCGTAGGCGGCATGCAGTTACTGGGCGCGCTTTTCGATGCCGAACCACTACCGATGCCGCCCACCCTCGAGTCGACACCTGTTGTAGGAGAAAGTATTCCGCATCCGCTGGTGCGCTTGGCCAACGCCATACCTGGGCGCGCACTCTCCTCGGTCCGCATCGCGTCCGCTGCCGCTCCACTTATCCGTCCGTTGGTAGCCACAACCACGGAGGCGCTGTCGCGGTCTCCGATCAAGGCCCTGTCCGCCGTCAGCTCGCTCTTCTCCTCCGGTCACAGCGACGACCAGGAATCCGCCGACCGGCACTCTGACGGACCCACTCCGCGTGCACTTTTCAACCGTCACCCGGCGACAAGCAAACGCGCACTGGCCTTGATCTCGATCCCCCTCGCGGACATCATGGCCGCGAAGGACCGCTTCGGCGTCACTTTCAACGATGTCATCCTCGCGATCACCAGTGCCGCAGTACACGACTACCTGCAGGAGCGCGACGAACTTCCTGCTGAACCGTTGCGCGTCGCTCAGCCGGTCAATGTTCGTGACGAATCGGCCGATTCGGCTGTGGGCAACCATTTCTCGTTCATGGCGGTCCCGGTGCGCACCGATATCACCGACCCGGTGGAACACCTTCGCGATATTGCCGTCAGAACCGAAGTTCGGCGTCCCCGCCGTAGCGGCTCCGCTTCGAAAACGCTGGAGCACCGAGCTGTCGACCGGAACTCGATGTTGGCCCATGCCCTACGGGTTGTCGACGAATTGCCGTCCGGTGTGTGGTTCGCACTCGGCCAGCTCGCCCGCACCCCGCTCCTGTCGTCGGGACCAATCCTGGCCAACTACGGGTTGTCGAATATTCCGGGTCCCCGCCAGCGGCTGTACTTCGCCGGTGCCGCGGTCGACCACATCTATGGCCGGACCCCGGCGGGCGCAGGCATCGGATTGTTCGCGTATTGCATCAGCTACGCGGACAGCCTCGATTTCGGTATCACTACGCTGCATGATCTCGTCCCCGATCCACAGCGAATCGCCGACGCCATCCCGAAGCATCTGGCCGCATTGTTGGCCGCGGACACGGAAGCAACCGTCTAACCGGCGTATTCCGGAGTATTCGGATTCGGTCGGCTCCCGCACAATGAATGGGAGCCGACCGACGCTCAGGCTACGCCGGTGGCCTCGTCGTTCGGATGACGTTGCGTAGCGGTCCGCAAGGTGCTGCCCGACAGTCGGAGCGCGAAGGCATCCTCGTCGTAGCAGTCCCGCAGGTCGGCAGTACGCACCGATCCGAGACAACCGGAGGGCGCGAACACCTCGGCCATCACATCTGCGAAGGATTGAGGCCGGGCTATCAACCAGTTGTGATACGAGTACGGAAGCTGAACCAGATGCGCATCCAATGTCCGCGCGCACTGTAGCGCATCGGAAGCGGTAACAACCCTGTCTCTTTCCCCGTTAACCACGACCGATGGCACATGCATGGCATGTATTGTGCGCAACCATGTTTCGGATTCCGGTGTCGCGATCGCCCGCGCCAGCGCAGGGAACGACGAGGCCTTGCGCAGGTCCATCCCGTACCTTCCGACAGTGCTACTCCGGTACCTACGGCGCTCATGTGCGGTCAAGCCTCGGCCCTCGAGACGCCAATCAGCCAGCCCGTCACGGAGCCCCTCCGCTGTTGTCCGCAGCTTGCCAGTACGGGTAGCCGCCATTCGGTCCCAGCCCTCGCCTACAGCCGCATCGATCAGCACCAGGCCCAACGCCCGCTCGGGAGCCGCCGCAACCAGACGGGCCGCACTGCGTCCACCCATCGAATGTCCGGCGAAGACCGCACGCCGGATCCCCAGCCGATCGATAGCTCGTGCCAATACCTCTACGCGGCTGGCGAAGTCAGCTGTCCGCGCTACCGGACTGGTGCCGCCGTGCCCGGGGGCGTCGATAGCCACCGCGAGGAAACCGAGGTCCGGCAGATAGGACAAACAGCGCTGGTATCCACGATTGTTCATCGCGAAGCCATGGAAAAACACCAGCGGCACACCGGCACCGGCGATGCTCACACCGATATTGTTCCCGCCGTCCATGGCGAGCACATGATGCGACAAACGTTCGCGTCGCTTCGCATCAGCCCGGCCATCACCTCGCCGCTCGATCATTTCCGCCTCCTTGCCGTCGCGAGCAGGTTCCGGGACGAGCGATGACCAGCCAGCAGAGATCGGAAGCTGTTTCACGACAGTCGATTCGAGTTCTCGACCTTCGTCCGCTATGCCTGCGCTAGTACTCTAGTTTATCTAGTTCATCTAACCTCGATTACATCGATGTGATATAGATCCACAGCATCGTGCGACCTATCCGGTTTCCACACCCACGAGGTTCAGGGCGAAATCGACGTACTGCCAGACCACGCGGTCCTCCGAGAGGTGCCCGTCCTCCCGATACCATGCCGAAAGTCCCATGCCCAGATCCAGGATCGCGTACGCGGCCAACCGCTCCGATTGAACCCTGAACGCTCCCGCCCGGACACCCTCCGCTATCAGCACCCGGAAACCATCGGCGTATTCACGCCGCAATGCGCGCACGACCGAGGCATTGGACTCATCGAGGCTGCGAATCTCGCGATTGCCCACGAACGCCTCGAGCCGATGGCGGGCGTGGTAGCGCACATGCGCCTCGGTGGCCCGGCGAAGCCGAAGTACCGGGTCCTCGGTACTCGACACTGCCTCTCGGTGCGCATCGAGCAACGCGCGCATGGTGCCGGTCATGATCTCGACCAGCAGTTGCTGTTTGGAACTCACATGTTTGTACAGGCTCGGCCCGCGGATACCGACCCGCGCCCCGATGTCGCCCATCGAAGTGGCGGGGTAGCCGCGCTCGGTGAACAACGCCAGCGCGGCGCGGCGAATCTCCTCCTGCCGCCGCCCCCCTGAAGTCACCGCTCCAGCCTTTCATTTGCCCAACCCATGGAAGTGGATGATAGCCGCACGATGCACTGCCCAACGGCATGAAGCTGCGATATGGTGACGATCTAGGCTAATAGTCATTAGCCGCGCGTCTGCGCTAGATCGGCGCCGGATACTCGATCGACAACACATACTGAGGAGAAACGTGGCCGTGGACCTGTCTTATTCGGCCGAGGTGGCCCATCTGGTCGAACGCACTCGGGATTTCGTCCAGGACGTAGTACTGCCGTTCGAGGACAAGTACGGCGGCGACATCATGGCTGCCGGTGGTGACGCAGTAAGGATCGAGTTGCAGGCGCAGGCTAGGAGCCTTGGACTGCTGGCCCCGCACGCACCCGTGGAGTACAACGGGCTTGGGCTGAATATGAGCGACCGGGCGCCGGTCTTCGAGGCGGGCGGCTACTCCCTTTTCGGCCCGACCGCGCTGAACATCGCGGCACCCGACGAAGGAAATGTTCACCTGCTCGCGCACGTCGCGAGCCCAGAGCAGCGGGAGCAATACCTGGCACCGCTCGCATGCGGTGAAGCGCGATCGGCCTTCGCGATGACCGAGCCCGCGCCCGGCGCCGGTTCCGATCCGGCGGCACTGACTACCCGGGCCGAAAAGGTAGCCGGAGGCTGGAAGATCAATGGCCACAAGTGGTTCATTACCGGCGCCGACGGAGCCGACTTTTTCATCATCATGGCGCGGACCTCCGGAGCGCCGGGCGAGCGGGGCGGAGCCACGATGTTCCTGACCCCTGCCTCCTCGCCCGGACTGCGAGTGGGCCGCCACATCGGCACGCTCGACAAGTCGATGATCGGAGGCCACTGCGAGGTGTTCTTCGACGACCTTTTCGTACCGGATGAAGCCATCTTGGGTGCTGTCGACGCGGGCTTCGCCTATGCCCAGGTTCGGCTGGGACCTGCCCGCATGACCCATGTCATGCGCTGGCTCGGCGCGGCACGCCGGGCCCACGACATCGCGGTGGCTCATGTCGCGACTCGCCGAGGCTTCGGATCCACTCTGGGTGATCTCGGCATGGTCCAGCAGATGATCGCCGACAACGAGATGGACATCAGGGCCACTCGCGCCCTGCTTGTTAGCGCATGCTGGGAACTGGATTGCGGTGAATCCGGCGCCGATTCGACCTCGGTCGCGAAGACGTTCGGGTCGGAGGCGATCTTCCGGATCGTCGACCGGTCCATTCAAATGTGTGGCGGGTTGGGAGTGTCCGATGATTTGCCCCTCGCCCGCCTTTCCCGCGAGGTCCGGGCATTCCGCGTGTACGACGGCCCGTCGGAAGTTCATCGCTGGGCCCTGGCCAAGCGGGTCGTCGGAGCTGCCAAGCGGGCCGCACGAGAGGGCGCACAGTCATGACCATGGCTCCACATGAAGGATTGGATCTTGTTGCGCTGCGCGGATTCTTTGCCGACACCGAGATCCGAACACAGGGCGAACTGAAGGCTCAACTGATATCGGGAGGCAAATCCAACCTCACCTTCCGAGTCTTCGACGATGCGACACAGTGGGTATTGCGCCGCCCTCCGACTGCGGGGCTGACACCGTCAGCACATGACATGGCTCGCGAATACCGCGTCTGCGCCGCATTGCAAGGCTCGGCGGTGCCTGTGGCCGGGACCGTCGCGCTATGCGAGGACCCTCAGGTCATCGGGGCACCGTTTGCGGTCACCACATTCGTGGACGGGCAGGTAGTGCGCACCATCGATGATCTCGAACGACTATCGGACGGCGAAATCGATTCCTGTGCAAACGAATTGGTACGGGTACTGGCGGCGCTACATGATGTGGATATCGCAGCGGTGGGATTGGTCGGCTTCGGTCGGCCCGATGGCTACCTCAACCGTCAAGTCGCGTTGTGGGCACGCCAATGGGATCAGGTCAAGACCCGCGAACTCCCCGATCTGCTCCGGCTGCACAGCCTGCTCGAGTCTGCGGTCCCGTCGCAGTCGCAGGTCGCCCTGGTGCACGGCGACTATCGGATCGACAACACGATCCTCGCCGCTGACGATCCCGGACACGTTGTCGCGGTAGTCGATTGGGAACTGTCGACACTCGGCGACCCGCTCGCCGACCTGGCCCAAATGTGTGTTTACCGGCATCCGGCCCTCGATCTGATCATCGGCCAGCCCGCCGCCTGGACGAGCCCGCGACTCCAGTCCCCGGACAAGATCGCTCAGCACTATTCTTCCCGCACCGGACGAGACCTCGGCAAATGGGGTTTCTACCTCGGACTCGCGCACTTCAAGCTCGCCGTGATCGCCGAGGGCATAACCCATCGCCATCGCGCGGGCGCCACCAGGGGAGAGGGTTTCGAGCAAGCACACGAGGCCGTACCGTTGCTCGTCGCCGCAGGACTCGCAGCCCTCCGAGCCGACGCTCGCTGACGACACGATCACCGGAGGGAGCCGACGCCGACCGACCGCATCTCCGCGAGCACATGTAGGAGAAATGCGGTCGGCGTGCGCCGCTCATCCGGACCAATCCCACACAGCGCCTGTATCGCCGGCGCGAGCCCAGGCCCCATGTCGACAGCCAATCGAACGAGCCCGGTTTCGGCACACCGGGCCAGCGCCGGGTCTAGTTCGGCCACTGCCTCTTTCAGCTCGCACGCACCGGCCGAGCACAATGCGCTCAGCAAGTGTGCCTGCACCAGCGCTCGCGGCCGGACTTGCGTTTCGATCGCGCGCACCAGACTGGTCGCATACGCCCGCGCACGCATAGTCGCATCGGCCGACCCTTCCCTGAGCAATAACCGGACCGCCGAGTCGTACCGCAATTCCGTTGTCAGAACCTCGATTCCGTTCGTGCCGCCGTACGGCTCGAGCCGTTCTAGATCGGCGCGCTCATCATCGCCGAGCGGCTGGCCGAGTCGGATCCGCTCATTCACGATGCGGGCCATGAGTCTTGGCAGTCCAAGATCGCGGGCCATTTTCGCGCCTTTGGCGAGACGAGTCTCGGCACCGTTCAAATCGCCGCGTGCCGCGGTGAGCCGTGCGCCTGTCCCGTAAGTCGCCAGCATGAATTCCACTCCCCCACCAGCGGATCCGATTTCGGCGCTCTCATCCAACAGCACTTGTGCATCGTCGAGTTCGCCTTGCTCATACTTCAGTTCGCCCAGGAGGGCACCGGCCAGCCGGGTGACCAGAGTGTGCCGCCCAGTCGCGACGGCCAAGGTGTAGGCGGTCCGGAGCTGCACCTCGGCCGCAGCAACATCGAGCTGTTCGAGAGCGGCGACGCCCGCCAGACAGTGCGCGTACATCACCCCGGAGGGGCCCGTGCTCCGAACCTCGTACGGGGCCACCCAGCGCTGCCAGCGCGCTACCTCGTCGAAGTCGAAACGATAGAGTGCCGCGAAAGCCGCGACCGCGGCCGCCACGGTAGCCAGGAATGGATTGATATCGCCGCTCTGCACCCGCCGTTCGGCGATCTCCGGCAGCTCACAGAACTTATCCGAAACGATGCTGCCGGCGGCTCGCGCAAGCGCCGCTCCTACCCGCAGGTCCCCCGAATCGTCCTGCGCGGCATCGGCCTGCAACGCCGCATCCACTCGATCCAGTGCGATTTGCGCCGCCAGCGTGCGCTGCAGAGATAGGTTCGACCACGCAACGAACAGTTGCAGCCGGGGATTCGATGCCGCCAAGGCCGCTGGGAGCTTGGCGACAAGGCCGAGCAGCGTCGCGGTCCGAGAAGCTTCGATCAGCTCGGTCGCCCGTGCCTCGATCAGGCGTACCGCTGCATCCGGCTCACCGGCCAGTAGCGCGTGGTCTACCGCCTCGTGCAGCAGGCCGTGGTCGGCGAACCAGGCCGACGCCGCCCGGTGCAGCCACACCACCCGATTTGGATCCTGTTCCATGAGTCGGCGCCGCAGAAACTCGACGAACAGCCGGTGATATCGGAACCATTCACCGCAGTCATCGATGGATGATAAGAAGAGTTCACGGTTCTCGACCTCCCCCAGCATCCGCCTTCCGGACCCGACGCCCGAAAGTGTTTCCGCAAGGTCCGCGCAGGTACGTTCAGTAATTGCCGTGGACAGCAGGAAATGCAGCAGGCCTGGCTCCAACGTGTCGACGACGTTCTCGACGAGATAGTCGCCGATACCCTCATGACGGCCGGACAGCTGATCAATGAATTCGGATGGGTCTTCCCTGCCACGCAATGACAGGGATGCGAGTTGCAGGGCCGCAGCCCATCCCTCGGTGGACGCACACAGTCGTGCGGAATCCGTCTCGTCGAGGGTGAGTCCTTTGGCGTCAGCCACGAACGACCTCGCCTCGGTATCATCGAACCTCAGCTCGGCGGAACCGATTTCGATCAATTCGTCACGCACACGCATGCAGCTCAACGGCAGCCCGGCGGCAGTTCGACTAGTGACGATCACACGCAGATGATGGCAGCCGTTATCGAGCAGGAAACCCAATGCGGAAATTGTTGCCGGCCCGGTGACCTGATGCCAGTCCTCCAGTACCAACGCGAGTTGCTCTCCGCGAGTATGGATCTCATCGACAAGGGTCGCCAACACATACCGGACGACATCGCCCGAGTACTCCTCCAGCAATGCCCCGAGTTCTTCGGCCAGATCGGGCCGAACTCGCCGAATCGCCTCCACCAAGTGGACCAAGAACCACACGACGTTGTCATCGTCCGGGTCGACAGTGAG
This sequence comes from Nocardia sp. NPDC006982, assembly GCF_042869435.1. Lineage (NCBI taxonomy): Bacteria > Bacillati > Actinomycetota > Actinomycetes > Mycobacteriales > Nocardiaceae > Nocardia > Nocardia sp. NPDC006982. The sequence goes on from NZ_JBIAFV010000003.1 coordinate 722,456, forward strand.
CCAAGCGACCGGCACTCCATCCGCCTCCAGAGCTTCGCGCCACTGCCTGGCGAGCGTGCTTTTACCGAATCCCGCCGGCGCACGAATGACCGTCAGACGCCGTCCGCCTCCATCACGCAGCATCTGGAGCAAGCGGGGCCGCTCAACCAGAGCACCGGTTGCGGTAGGTGGGCGGAACTTCGTCGATATGACCGGCGGCATGCCGGAGCCACCACGATTGGGCGTCGGCCCAGCAGAATACGGTGACGCGCCGGGCACCCGGCTGACGACATCCGAAGGAACCGCCATGATGTCGACGGCGAGTCCCATGCGACGCTGGATGTCACGGACCCGGTTGCCGAATTCGACAGCGCTGCCCGGGCGTTGCGTTGCATCGACCGCCATCGCTGTTTCGATCACTGCGTTCAGTTCGGTCGGAACTCCGAGTTCACGTAGGTCCGGAACCGGGGTGCTCGTCACGCGGAGGAAGTGGGCCATCAAACCCTCGCCGCTCCTACGCTCGAATGCGGCATGGCCCGTGAGCATGCAGAACAGCGTCGCACCGAGCCCGTAGATATCGGATGCGGCAGTCGGTGGCTCTCCGTGCAGTACCTCCGGGGCCAAATACGCTGGGGTGCCGCTGATCCGCCTCGCTGATGTTTCGAACCCATCACCGATGTGAGCGATACCGAAGTCCGCCAGTTGCGGTTCGCTGTAGTCCGTGACCAGAATATTTGCTGGCTTTACATCACGATGGAGGATGCCGCCCGCGTGGGCGGTAGCGAGCGCGCCTGCCAGCTTCACGCCGATCGACAGCAACTCGGGCCACGGCACCGGCCCGGCCGTGTGCAGCCGAGCGTCCAGCGAACCTCTGGCATAGAACGGCATGACGAGGAACGGATGACCAGTGTCGGTGATGTCGGCATGGTGTACGACGACGATGTTCGGGTGCCCGGAGAGTCTGCCGAGAGCGTGTTGTTCACGGAGGAACCGTTTCCGCTCGCTGCCATCGATCTCCGAAGTCAGCACCTTGACCGCTACCGTGCGGTCGAGCGACTCCTCCCGGCACCGATAGACGACACCGAAACCGCCGCGGCCGATTTCCTCGGCGTCTACGAATCCGGCCGAAGCCAACTCTGCGGTGATCCCACTGTCGAGGTCCCGCTGCGTCCGATCACCATCGAAATCCGGCATCTCACTAACTCATCCAGCAGGGCGAAGGCTACGCCGAGCCCTCAACCCCAACCACTCGATCATAGTCGCGATTTCAAGGACAGACCCGCAACCCACTAAGTAAACTAGGTTACCTCATTTAAGCGTGCTCGGCATCAACGACCGAGCTCTTCGACCCGATCGCCAGAACCCAAAGGATCTGACGTTGCCTCAACTGCTGACCGAACACAGAAGCCGTTGCCGACTGCGCGTCGCCATCGTCGGCTCCGGCTCGGCCGCCCGCTACGCGACGGATGAACTGATAACCCGAGCAGCCGCCGAGGTCGATGTTTTCGAGCGCTTGTCCATCCCGGACGAGGCGTTCCAACTCGGCGGTGCACGCGACTGTCGACGCACCGAACCGATAGGGGCCAATCGAACAGGCGGCAATCCAAACGCCTTCTGCCGCAGCGACCTTCACTACCTAACGAATATCGAAGTCGGCACCCACATCAGTCACAAGATGATGACCGGGTTCTACCACGCGGTGATCTACGCAGTCGGGGCGGCACCCGACGCGAACCTCGACGTCCCGGGTGAAAACTACCCTGGCACACATTCGGCTTCGGAGTTCCTCGCCTGGTGCGCTGGGCATCCCGACTACCGCGATCGCGAAGTCGACTTGTCGGGTGACCGTGCGGTGATCGTCGGCAACAACAGCATCGCAATCCATATCGCGCGAGTCTTGACAGCGGGGCCCGATCAGCAATCGCAGACACATATTGCCGATCATGTACGAGAGAGCCTGCGGTGCAGCCATATCCGTGAGGTCGTTGTGCTCGGACAACGCGGGCCTGCACAAGCGCCCTACTCCCCCATCGAGTTTCTGGCGCTCGGAAGCCTAGACGGCGTCGATATCGTCGTCAACGAGCAAGATCTCGATCTGGACCTCGCGAGCCGGGTGCCGCTCGACAGGGCAAAGCTCGCCCCGGCCGCCGTTCTGAAATTAGCACTGGCGCGCGAGTTCACCCAGCGACCGCGAAATCTCCGGCCTCGGCGAATCGTGTTCCGCTACTCGACATCTCCCGTCAGGGTGCAGGGACCAAGCCGAACCGCAGCGATCGTCGTTACCCGCGGCGAGGCATCGTTTGGCACAGGACCCCAAATTCAAGCGCAACGAACCGAGTCGATCGAGACATCGCTGTTGGTGCACTCGGTCGGATATCAGGCTCCACGGATACCTGGCCTGCCGTTCGACCCGACCCGCGGCATCGTGCCGAACGACCAGGGCCGAGTGATTCTCGCTACCGGGAAGCTCCTCCGAGGCGTTTACGTCACCGGATGGATCAAACAAGGACCCCGCGGAACCATTCCCGACATCCGCTCATGCACTCACGAAACCGTCGGCAACCTGCTCGCGGACTATGCGGCGCGCCGACTCTCACCTCCTCGCCGATCCCGGTTCGAGTTGCATCGAACTCTTCGCGCCCAGCGACCCGCACTACTGGAGTGGGCAGTTCCAATGGGCGCACGGCGCCTCGAAATAAATGCCTTAACGTAGTTAACTGAGTTAGCAGTAGCGTCGGCCCAAGGAGGAAGACTCGATGCCCGTACAGAAGGCAATCGATTCCGCTGCGGCACAGCCCCTGGCCAGCAAAGGGGTGCGCACACCTAAGACGGCAGAGATCCTCGCGCGCACACTGCGCCGCATGATTGTGGACGGCCGACTCCAGGAAGGTGATTTCCTGCCTCACGAAGCCGAGCTCATGACCCACTTCCAGGTCAGTCGGCCTACGCTACGCGAGGCAGTAAGGCTGCTCGAATCCGAGCGGCTGGTCGAGGTGCGGCAGGGTTCTCGGACCGGCGCACGCGTGTGCATTCCCGGAGCCGAAATCCTCGCACGGCCCGCCTGTCTCCTGCTCGAACTGCAGGGCGCGACCCTCGCCGACGTCATGACCGCGCGTGCCGCCATCGAACCCGTCGCTGCCGGGATCCTGGCTGTCACCGGTACCGATGAGGCCCACAAGGAGCTGGCGCAAATGGTGGGAAACTTTCCGGACCGCTGGGGTTCAGGCAACCTGGCTCACGCCTCGGCGGCATTTCATCTGCGGCTGGTTGAACTGTCGGGCAACTCGACTTTGGCGATCATCGCGGGCATGCTGCATGAAATCACCGAACATCACACCGCCGCTATCCTCGCGAACAGCGACAGTGCGCTCTTGGAGACGAACTACGATCGAATGCTGCGCTCCTATCAGCGCCTGATCGAACTGGTCCAGGAGCGCGATAGCGCCGCCGCCGAAACCCACTGGCGCAGCCACATCGAACACGCCGGCTCGTTGATGCTGAGCGGCAACGAGAAGACAAAGGTTCACGACATCATGGGCTGACGACCCTACTTCGCGGACAGGGCCGAGTCGATGCCTGCGATGTCGGTGATGATCCAATTCCGATTGCCATCGATGGTGATCCGGTAGGTGGCGGTCGAATTGATACCGTCGGGGGCCTGCGAGTTCTTTGTGGTGACACTCACGAAGCAGTCGACCGAGTAGGTTCCGTTCGCGTCGGAGCGGACCTTCGCGGCGATGGGCTTCGCGGATGACGTCCATTGAAGCGGCGCGATGATCTGCTCCATGGACGTCGCTGCCTGAGTCAGGCGGTTCGAAAGTTCCGGAGTGGTGCCTTTGGTCAATCTTGTTCGCCAGGATGCGAGGTCGTGAAAATCCATCTCGGCCGCGCCGGTCGCATAGTCGAGCGCGGCATTTTCAGCGTGCGTGGCATCGGCAGCTCGGCCGTGCAGGTGATCGAGTTCATCGGCCTTGGCGTGTACCTGCCAGCCGAGGACACCCAACCCCGCGATGACAACAAGAATCAGGGCACTGGATACGACGGTCTTGAGCTTGATCGCCGAGTCTCCGATCCGTGCGCCGCGGCGCACGGCTGCGCCGAGCTTGGCGGATCGCTTCTCCTCCGCTGGACTGGGGACTTTCTCCTGGTCAGCGATTTCGGTTTCGTCTGTCACCGCGGATTTGCTTGTCATTACTCATGTCCTTTGTCGGGAGATTCTGATTTCGGCATCTGTGATCAGAGATTGGATTTCGATGGCACAGTCACCTCCCAGGAGTGCGAACATGCAGAGTAATGCTGTCGCCCGAATCCGCGGCCGCGAGCGCATTGTCGAGCAATTGGCCAACGTTGACCGTCATCAACGACGCGGCGCCTGCTCGGGCAGCAGGCAGCAGATCAACGCCCAGGGTGTGCAAATCAGCCGCATTGTTGTCCAGGAATTTCTGCAGTTCCGCCAGGAATGGACCCGTGCCGTCGCGAACGCTCGCCACAAGCGGTGAGAAGGTGAGGTTCCGGTCGAAGGAGTCGTAGAGCCGGCTGAACGCCAGACCGGTCGCAGGTGCACCTTGTCCGGCCTGAGCGAGGTCGCCGGGCATCCACGCGCTGTCGAGCAGCAGCGGCTGAAGGGCGCTCAGCAGCTTGCTCAATGCGTCCGACTGCCGGGTGACGACAATCGCCAACAGCTCGCCGGCATGCGAAAGATTGCCCAGAACCTGTACATCCTCCGGAAGCGCGATATTCATTTCGCGGAAGATCTCGCCGATTCGCGCCGGGTCTACCTGTTCCAGCATTCTGGTTAGCCGGACCGACAGCTCCTTGATGGTGGTCGGCACGACCACCTTCGTGGTCTCCACGACGGAATGGTCCGACAGGTAGGGACCGGATTCGTGTGCCGGAACCACCGCAAGGTAACTCTCGCCCAGCGCCGAGAGGTTGTCGACTCGATACGCGCTGTCGGCTGGAATCCGGTACTTTTTGTTGAAATTCCATTCAACGGTAATGGCTGCGACCGAGGAGCTGACCTTCGAGATGCTGCCGATCGGTATTCCGCGCAGCAGCACCGGCGATCCGACGACCAGGCCATTGGTATCCGAGACCGACATGGTTACCGAATAGTCGTTCTCGTGGACTGGAATGGGCATGCCCGCGTTGAAGAGATATGCGAAGGAACCGAATGCGATAACAGTCATCCCGGCCACCGAAAACACGGTCCGGCTGATCATTTCATTGCCCCCAACATCCGCAAGAGGTTCTCCATATCGCCTACCAACTGGTCACCGTTAGCCGATTCCACCGATCGGATATTGACCGACGGGTGCTGAGCGAAGGGTAGGACGACAGTCCGGAGAAAGGTCGCAACTCGATCCACCGCCTCCGGTGTGGTATCCCACATGCCACGGCCCGTATGAACGGTGTCGGCAAGTGAATCGAGCATTGGAACCATCCAATAACCGCCGAAGAAGAGACTGCCAATCGACGGCAGACCGGTACTGACACGGCCGAGAAGCACTCTGTCGGACTGCCGCCAGTAGTTCAGCGCGGTGTCGTTGAACAGGACCAAGTTCAATGTGTCCGACTTGCCGCTTATCGAGGTTGCTGTCCGGTCGAAGCCGGACAGCAACCTGTCGATCTCGTCGGTATTCTGTGCCAGATCGTGAAAATCACCGGTAAGGACTGTGGACAGCCTCTGGAGCTCGGCCACCGCGGGCATCACCGCATTGATACGCGACATCGTGTCTTGGATTTTCTGGATGCTGCCACCGTTCACGAAGTAGGCAAGCACCGCCATCGTGTCCTCCGGCTGAGGAGGAGAGGAGGTACGGGTCTGCGGCACTGTTCCGCCCGGAGGAAGGAATTTCCCCGCCAGCTCGTTCGGATCACGGTCGAGCCCGATGTACGTATCCCCCAGGAGAGTGTCCTGGCGAATCGTCGCGTGCACATCGGACGGGACGTGGGTCCCCTCGGTCAGCACCGCGGTCACCGTCACGTCGGCCCCCGTGACAGCGACCTTCTCCACTTTTCCGACCCGCAATCCGTCCAGCATGACGTATGCACCAGCGGGCAGGTTCATCACGTTGTCGAACTGCAGATGGATGCGATCACCGTCACCCGGCGCTCGAGACCCGAGCATCGGTATGTCCTGCGGCCCAAGGGAACACGACGCAGTCGAGATAGTTGCACAGCACAGCAGAACCGCGCCTGCCCGTGCAGCCAGTTTCCTGCGCAGTTTCATCGACTTCCCTTCTCCAGCACAAGATCGAGCAGTGACGTCACCGCAACCGGACCGCCACCGTCGACCTGAACGTTCGGGGGTGCGTACGCCATCGTCAAGCCCGTGGCGCCGTCATTCGCCTGTTGTCGCATGAAAGCGGCGATGGATGGGATCGACTCCAGCAGTGAGGCAATGTCCTTCGACCGGGTAGCTGCAAGATGGATGACGGAAGTCAAGCCGACGTGAACTGCCGGCCAGAGCAGGTCGGCATAATGTTGCTGAATGTCGTAGAGAACTTTGATCACCCAGCCGGTACCGATACTGAGTTTCGTGACACCGGGTAGCAGATCATTGGGGACCGCACTGACGACCGTCGGCGCCTGGTCGAGTACCGAGCGAATGGACGACCAATTCCGCAGTGACTCATCCGTCAGTGGAGCCATGTTCACGATTGCCGTGCCGAAGTCGGCTATCATCTGATCCGGACTCGACATGGCGGACGCCGCATTACGCATAAGCGTTTCTGCAGCCTTACCGTTACCGTTCAATGCCGCATCCAGCCCGCTCAGCGCGTTCTGCAGGCTCTGCTTGCCATTCGACGGAGCGACGGCGTCGATGAAGTCCGCGGCCGATCCCGCGATCTGCGAGATGCTCTTGGGCACGAAGGTATGGTCCAGCGCGATGCACTTATCCCTTGTCAATTGAGGGCCCGACACATAGTTGCCGACCAGCTCGAGACTGCGATCGGCAAGCAGCGACTTTGATCGCGTCACCGCCTTGACATCTGGGGGGTACCGCCGTCCTCCGTTCAACGCGAAGGTGACTTCGACGTGGTCTCCCTTGGACACGACTTCATCGACCTTGCCGACGGTGAATCCCATTTGTGTGACTGGGTTGCCCGCATACAAGCCGACCGCATCCGGCATCTCGGCACAATATTGGCGACTCGACGAATTGTGTGAGCCTACAGCCAATGTGCAGCCGCCTCCGCCGGAAACAGCGACAGCCGTGGCAAGAGCGGCTACTGCAGCCTTACGCTTCTTGGTCATCTCAACAGGTCCGCCCTGGGGTAGGGATACAAATATTAGAAGCCAACAGCGCGCCACCGCCGATTGCCTTCAAACCGTCTGGGCCGAGCCAGTTTTCGAGCTGTGCCTGCAGCGCCTTCATGCTGTCCAAGGCGGGACCGAGGATATTCTGGAAATCCCCGATCGCATCCCGGGCTTTCGTGACAGCGGCAAGTAATTCGTCCTTGTGGCCGACGTAGAACTCGAGGAACGGTTGCACCCTGTTCAAGATGTCGCCGAGGCGCTGATATGCCTCATCGAATCCTTCATGCGTGGCGACATATCTCGAAACAACGATCTCCGATTGACGCAACAGCTCGAATATGAATTCCCTACTCTGATTGAAGGTCTGGAGATATTCAGCACCAAAGTTCATGATCTGGTGCACCTGGCTTCGCTGCCGATCCATCACGGTGGCAATGCTGTTCAACCCATCGATGATCGATTTGACCGAGGTCGGATTGTGTTGCAGCGCGTCGGCAAGTTGATCGACGTTCGCATCGATGGTCCCGCCGTCGACCTTGTCCGTCACGTTCGGCGCTGACTGCAGCACGTCGGCGATCGAATAGGGGACCGTGACATGTTCGACGGGGATCACACTATGGCTCCCGAGCGGCTTCGCACCGACCGGTATCAGCGTGACTGCATAGCCACCGACGGGGGTCAGCATGCGAACATCCACCAAGGAATCCGTTCCTACGAATGCGTCGCTGTCGATGCTGAGGTCGACTCGGACCGTAGTCGGTTGGATCGCGAGGCCAGCGACCTTTCCGACACTTACGCCCGCTATGCGGACCTCCTCGCCGACGGTCAGCGATGCTGCATCGGTCGTCTCGAACGCGATCGTCCTGCGGCCGAACGGGTGCAGGTACACCGCCACCGCAGCGATCAGCACAACGACGGCTACGACGACCACCGTGCCGCCGAGCAGGACGGTGTTGTTCTTGATCTTCCGCAGCACGGCGACGGGGAATCCGACCGGGTGCGAACGTCCGCTCAGTGTGGGTTGCATATCACGACCTCGCTACCATTCAGAAGAACCTTCACGTCAGTCGGGAGTTTCGCGAGTCCATTGCTGCACGACATTGCGCCGGAATCCGCCTTGAGAGCCGGAACCTGCAGGCCGGCGAACGCACCTGGTAACAGCCGCAGCGACTCGGCCGCCGCCGGCACCGACGAGAACGCACTGCTCAACAACTTGTCGATATTCAATTCCGGAGACAAACCGAGCTCTATCAGCATCTGGTCGATTGGACGAGTGAAACCCGGCCCGAAGTCTGCCGTCTTGTTGAACAGATCCAGTACGGTCATCGCTTGTCCGACCGCATAAGCCAGCGAATGGAGAAAGTCGATCAAATCGGACGATTTGCCGCCCATTGTGCCGGCGAGGCGATTCAGGTTCGCGGTAAGGACCGATATCACTTGTTCGCGATCATGTGCATAATTCGCCAACGTTTGCACGCTGTCGAGCATGGGCGCAAGCCCGCCGCCGTCTCCCTGGAGCAGTGAGATGGCGTTCTGCGTGAACTTGTTGACCTCATCGGTGCTCATGGTGTTCAACACCGGCTGCAGGCCGTTGAAAAGCTGGGTGATGTCGAAGGACGGCTTGGTCTTGTCGGCCGTCATATGATCGATCGGCCCACCGGGATCTTGCGGGACGGCCAGATCGACGTAGCGTACGCCGGTGAGGTTCTGATATTTGACGGCGAGCACGCTGTTCGCGGTCAACTCATACGGCTTCTGGAGCGTAAGTCCGACCTCCGCGAGGGTCTGTCCGCCGCGGCGTACCAGTTTTATCGATTTGACTTTTCCGATGAGCACGCCTTTGTTCCGCACGTCACCATCGATATGCAGTCCCGAAACATCGGTGAAGTCTGCCGTGTAGGCACCCACCGCGCCGTCGACCGGATTCCTGATGGCGTTGATGACCACCACAAACAAAAGGATGGCAATGATGGCCGCGATTGCCAGTTTGATCGCGGTGCCGACGACCCGAACCGAATGAGTCATCACGGCGTCTCCTCGTGAGGCTGCTGAGGCAGGCCGGTCAATTCCAATGGCGTCGCAATGGCCGGCAGATTGTCCAGTACCAGCCGAAGGTTCAACGTTTTCGCGTTGTCGGGACCGGTGAATGCCTTGTTGTATCGATTGACCAGAGCCGAAATCTTCGCTGCCGCGTTGCCGCCGTCCAGGAGGTTCGGCACTACGCCTGTAAGTGCCGCCACGAGCTGCGTCATCGGGGTCAGTTCGGTGTTGTGTGACTGCAACAGGTTTCCGGTCGTGAGAAATAGTTTTCCGAGAACTAGTTCGATGCCCTCATCCAACTCGGCCCAATATGCGTCACTGTGCCCGAATGAACCATCGGGATTTCTGTTCGCATTATTGTCATACATGGCATAGAGCGCATCGATGGCCTCCTGACTGAATCCGGGAAGGACATCCAAAGTGTTGTTCATATTCGAGAGAAGCGTACTGGGCAACGCTTGCTGCGTCTGCGCCACCCGATTGGCGAAGACAATCCCCGCCTGAATCATGGGAGTCAATCCGTCCGTGTACCGGATAACCTTGTCCAGGGAATCGATCATCGATTTCGTCAGCGTGCCGTCGACGACTATCGAGCCTTTCGCGATCATTGTCGACATCGTGAAGTCACCGGCCGATGTTCGATCGATGACCTGTCCCGAAGCGAGCGGCGCGCCCCCGTTCTTCCCACCTAAGTTCACGGCGGTGACCCCGAAGTAGTTCTCCGGCCGAAAATCGACATCGACCGCGTCGGTAAGGCCACCTACATCACTCGGTTGCAAGGACAGGTTCATACGGACTGTGTTGTCGCCAGAACGGGTCAGTTCCGATACCTCACCGACCTCTGCTCCCCGCAGGATGACCTTCGTCCCGGTGTGGACACCAGGTGCCACCGCAGGTACATCGATGGCGAGATCGATGGTGTCTTTGGACTGGAATACCGGGTACATCAGCTCATACCCGGCAAAAGAGACGCCCACCATCGCGATCACCGATACGGCGGTGATCCTCAACTGCCACGCCTGCTGCCGATCGCTGCCGCGGATGAAGTCCTGATTTCTGACCTTGCTCATCGTCATCCTTTGAAGATCAGGACCGGACTCAGCCCCCAGATGGCCACGGTCATAGCGAAGTTAAGAACCACGATCACAACGAGGCTCGCTCGAATAGCCCGGCCGGACGCGGCGCCGACACCGGCCGGTCCGCCGGATGCGAAGTACCCGTAGTAGCAGTGGATCAGGGTAACGGCGGCGCAGAAGACCATGACCTTGATAATCGAGGCAACAAGGTCCGGGAAGCTGAGGAACATCCGGAAGTAGTGATCGTATGTTCCGGCTGGCTGTGTATGGAACGTCTTCACGACAATGCTGCCGGTCACGAAGCTGATCACGAGTGCCATCAGGTATCCGGGGAGTACAACCAGCATGCCTCCGATCAGTCGGGTGCCGACCACGAACGGAATCGCGCGCAGACCCATGGATTCTGTGGCGTCGATCTCCTCGGAGATCCGCATGGCGCCGATTTCCGCGGTCATACGGCAGCCGGCTTGCGCGGCGAATCCGACGCCGGTGATGATCGGAGCGATCACGCGGAGGTTGCCGAACGATCCGATGATTCCGCTCAGTGCACCGAACCCGAGCAGGTTGAGAGCGGTGAACGACTCGATCGCGACGACCGCGCCGACCGCGATGCCCAGAAAGAACATCAGGCTGATGACACCACCGTCGACAATCAGCGAACCACTCCCCCAGGCCATTTGATTCATGGTTTTGAGGGTCGCCTTGCGATAGTGGCGAACGGTTATCGGGAGAAGGTACAGCGTCTTTCCGACGAAGACCGTGACCTGCCCGATCTCGCCGAGCATGTTGTCCAGTCCACGTCGTACCGAGCGCAGGGACCGTCCGAGGACTGATCTCGCTGTAAATGAAGCGTAGTTCGAAGTATCCATAATCATGCCAGGTGCGATGGAAAGAACATCTGCTGAAGTTGACTGACCAAAAGGTTCGTCATGAAGATGCAGAAGACGCTCAGTACAACCGAAGCATTCACCGCATCCGCGACCCCTTTCGGCCCACCTTTGGCTTCGAGGCCGCGCAGGCTTGCGATCAGGACCACGATCCCAGCGAACAGCAAAGCCTTGATCACAGCGAAGAGCACATCCGTCGGTGTCGCGAACGCACCGAAGGTCTGCCAGAAGCTCCCCGGGACAACGTGGTTGACGCTGGACGAGATCGCCAGCCCAGCGAATACGCCCGCTCCGATGATGATGATGCAGAGCACCGGCGCGATCGCAATCATGGCAAGGAAGCGCGGCATGACCAGTCGCTCGACCGGATCGACTCCCATGACCCGCATCGCGTCGATCTCCTCTCGGATCGACCGCGCCCCCAGGTCCGAGGCGATCGCCGACGCTGCCGCACCACTCATCAGCATTCCGGCCGCCATCGGCGCCCCCTGGCCCACCACGCCCAAGCCACTGGCGGCGCCGGCGAGCGAGTTCGCACCGACCTGATTCATGATGCCGCCGACTTGAACCGCCACTTCACCACCGATCGGAATCGCCATCAGCAGCCCCGGCAGCGCGGTGACTTTGAGCAACAACCAAGTCTGGTCGACGATTTCACCCACGGGCAGGCGGAATCGCACCAAGCCGGTAACCGCATACCGTACGACTGCCGCAGTGAGTTCTGCTGACCTTCCAATCGTCGCGAGCGAACGCTTCGGAGCCTCCCGGAAGTACGTGATGACGCGACGTTCGCCGCCGCCCCGCTTCAGCTCGGGCTCTCTACTCGGCAAGTGTTCGAAGCCATCCGACACCTGCTCGGCGATCGACGGCGGCGCGGACGTCATCGAAGGGCTCCTTTTCCTACCCGCGTGTTCGTATCCGATCGCTCCGCCAGGAACCCACCCATCAGGTGCGTCGAGGCGCAGATGAGGTCTGCCATCAGGGCTCCTTCAGATCATCAGCACAGCCGAATCGAACGATGTGATCGGAATCATACATCGTGGTTATATATATAACTAGGTGCTCCAAGTGGCGTCAATACCTAATCCGTCCGGATCATCGACCTATGAACTTCGCGCCGCATCGCCGCTGCAGACTTCTGCCATACGACGGCAGCCCGTTTGAACCCCTCCCGGAAAGCCAAGTCCGAGACCGCGTCGGGCCCACATCGTCCTGCGCGACAACTTGGCAGATCCCTATGTGATGCGTCACAGACCGACGGTCATGAGACTCTAATGACCCCCACATAATCAAGTCAACCAGGTCATCTATATGGTCGTCCGACCACATAGAGCGGAACATCGAGCGAGTCAGCCTCTACGCACTGGCGAGGCAGTCAAGAACTCTCTTGCAGTGATTGGCCCACGACCCAAGCGGCGATTTGGGCGCGGGAAGTGAAGCCGAGTTTGGTCAGAATGTGCTCGATATGCCCGTCCGCGGTGCGTTGCGAGATCACCAACTTGGCAGCGATTTGCTTGTTCGTGAGTCCTTGGGCCACAAGGTCGGCGACCTGGCGCTCACGCTTGGTCAGCTCTGCCTGATTCGAATTCGGCATCCGCTCGGTTCGCTCTCCCAGTGCGTAGGCCACCGCAGCCGTCATTCCCATCGCCTGGCCGCGCCGGAACGCCGCATCGAATCGTCGTTCACCGAGTGCGCGACGCACCATGTGCTCGCACTCGTCATGAGACCGGGACAACTCTGGAAAGAAGACCGAAACACCGGAGGCGGAGCGCAACAGATTATCGACCGCACCCATCAGAACAGCCGCACGCTCACCTTCGGCATCGGCAACGGTCCAGGCCAACCCCTCGAGATCGAGCGCCACAACCACCGGACTGCGCACGCGCCGGTTGACCCGCAGTGATTCCTGCAGCGACTCTTGTGCTTGGGATCGCTCGCCCTGCTGCCATTCCGTAATACCGAGCCCCCAGAGCGCGGTCGACCGAAATAGCGATTCACCGCACGCTGCAGTGATGGAGAGCAATCGCTGGTGATACTCGATCGCCCGGCGCGGATCGCCTCGCAATGCGTGGGCCCAAGCGAGCAGCATCAACGCCGCAATATGGAGATGTCCTCGCTGATTCGAACCGAGCTCCTCGACGGCGCGCTCTAAGAAGGCAACGGCGCGAGCGGGTTCATCTCGATATAGCGCCACGAGGCCGTCGGCGTAGGCGATCAGCGCCTGAGTCAAAGGAGTGCGGTCCTGTTCAGCGAGCGCACGCGCCTGCTCCAGCAACGAATCCGCCGTCTGGAGGTCGCGCTGCGCAGCAGCCATGGCAATGCTGGCATGAAGCGCCCTGACACGGTCGGATATCGACCGCGCGGCGGCATGGGCGAGGGCACGGTCGAGCCAGCGCCGACCTTCCCCGAATAGCCCCCGAAAGGTCCAGAACACCATCAGCGCCGCGGCGGTGCGCTGCCCGGCCTCCGCCGATTCCGCGCTGCGATCGGATATACAGAACTCGAGTGCCTCGCGCAGATTCGGTTGCTCTCGCTCGAGCCGGGCGAGCCAGTCGAGCTGCCGGTCGCTGATCCACTCGGCCTCGGCATCCAATGCCAGCCGCTGGCACCAATCGCGATGCGCTCGACGCAGATCCTGGTATTCACCGATCTCGTGCAGCTTTTCCCGCCCGAAGTCCCGCACGGTCTCGAGCATCCGGAAACGCACGACACCATCCAGCTCCTCCCGGTTCACGATCGACCTATCCATCAGCGACGACAAAGCGTCCAGCAAATCCGCCGGCGGCGACTCGATACCGCACACCTGTTCGGCAGCGTCTAGTTCGAAGCCGCCGGTGAATATCGACAACCGGGCCCACAACCGCTGCTCCATCGGCGTGCACAACTGATAGCTCCAATCGATGCACCACCGCAGCGTCTGCTGGCGTTGCGGCGCGGTGCGGCTGCCGCGGGTCAGCAGCGCATATCGGTCGGTCAGTCGCGCCAGGATTTGTTCCGGTGACATCGTGCGTATCCGAGCCGCAGCCAATTCGATCGCCAGCGGCAATCCATCCAGGCGCGAACAGATCCCAGCCACAGCGGGCCCGTTGTCCGCAGTGACCTCGAAACCCGGCACAACCGCCGCGGCACGCTCGGCGAACAATGTCACCGCGTCATACTTGGGCAGTCCTCGCAGCGTCGGCTCGCCATCCGGGCCAGGGATGGTCAGCGGCGACACCCGCACCACAGTCTCCCCGGCGATATCCAGCGGCTCCCGGCTCGTCACGAGAATCCGCAGTCGTGGACACGACAACAGCAATGTCTCGACCAGGTTCGCCAACGCCTCAACGACCTGCTCTCCATTGTCCAAAACAAGCAACGCTTCCCTGGAGCGCAGAAACTCGACCAGCACTTGCCGCATCGACCGGGCCGAATCGTCACGCAGGCCCAGGGCGGCCGCCACCACGTCGATCAGCAGTGACGGATCACGCACATCGGCGAGCTCGATAACTCGTACACCATCGGCGAAATCACGGCGAGCATTCGACGCCGCCCGCAGCGCCAGCCTGGTCTTGCCGACCCCACCGATCCCGGCCAACGTCACCAGCCGCGACACCGACAAGAGATTCTTGATCTCCGCCAACTCCGCGCGACGGCCGACGAAACTGGTCAACTCGAGCGGCAACTCACCCGAACTGCCACGACCCGCCGTAGTCTGCGACGGAGCCGGTACCCGCATCGGTGCCTGCTCCGGAAACCCAGGGGCCGCAGCCGGTGTCCCGTGCACAGCCATCTCGGCGATTTGGTATCCGTGCTCCCGCTGCACCTGCCGGATCGTCTCGCCGACCCCGGCCGCAGATGGCCGCTTTTGCGGATCGCGGTTCATCGCCGATTCCACAACCGCCGACAGGTCATCGGGAATGCCGCTTTCGCGTAGGTCCGGCACCGGCTGGCTGGTGATCCGCAAAAACTGCGCCACCACCTGCTCACCACTACGACGCTCGTATGCGGCATGCCCGGTCAGCGCGCAGAACAGGGTCGCACCGAGCCCATAGACATCCGCGGCCGGTGTCGCGGCGTCGCCGCCGAGCACCTCCGGTGCGGTGAATGCCGGGGATGCGGTCAGGATGCCCGTGGCCGTCTCGAACCCACCGGCGATGCGCGCGATACCAAAATCGGTCAACGCCGGCTCACCGTAGTCGGTGAGCAGAATATTTCCCGGCTTCACATCTCGATGCACGATACCGAGCCGATGTGCGCTCTCGAGCGCGCCGGCGATCTTCACACCGACCCACAACACCGTTTCCGTCGGCATAGTCCCCTGCCGACGGATCCACGCATCCAGTGAATCCAACGGGTGGTACGGCATCACAAGATAGGGCCGCCCCCGCGCGGTGACACCTACCTGCAACACCGTCACGATGTTCGGATGCCCGGTAAGCCGGCCCATCGCTTGCTGCTCGCGAAAGAACCGCTCCTGGTTGTCAGCGTCCAACTCCGCAGTCAGCACCTTTACCGCGACCGTACGATCCAAGGCCACCTGCGTGCACCTATACACGACACCGAAACCGCCGCGACCGATCTCCTCGGCATTCTCGAACCCGGACGCGCCCAACTCCACCGCAACGGGGATGTTCTCGTCACGGTGGGTCCGCAGCGGATCATCGACCATCAGCGGTGCGCAATCCACTGGGCATGTGCGCGATCACCGGGCACCATGCGCTCACCTTCCGACAATGCCCAGCGTATCGCCAGCGAAGGTGAATGGTCTGCCAGTCCGCGACGCGAGTTCCTGGTTCTGCATCAGGCGCTAGCCATTGGAGACGCGGCGGGATCCACTAGCCACGCCCGCGCCATCGACACCCATAAATGGCGCTCCAGCCCCGCATCCTAACCCCTCGCCGACAGGCACAGCCCCCTACCATTCGCACAAGCCGCCGCTGGCGAATAGCAACCGGATCGCCGAGTCCGCGCAGGTTCGGAGGTCACCTGTCACCACCGCGATTCCGAAGTCGCGTCGGCGCAGCCGAACCTCTGCGCCACCCAGACGCTCGTTCGCCGCCGCATCCGTCAGGTCTAGCTGGCCATGCCACCTTTGGCAGCGATGACCAGCTCGTCTGGGTAGGGGTGCAGCGCCGTGCGGATAAGGTGTTCGGTGGTGGTCGGGCCGTAGGCGTCGGCGGTGTCGATGTCGTTGCAGCCGAGGTCGACGGCGTCGCGCAGAAGTTGTCTGACCTTGTTGGCCTCGGCAGGGCTGTCCCAGTGACCGGTGCCAGTGAGTTGCATTGTGCCGTAACCGATTCGGTTGACCGGCAGGTCGCCGCCGATCGAGTATGTGCCGCTGGCTGCGGCGGGCACTGTCTTCAGCCCTCTGACATCGTATTTGCCCTCAACACCCCGGCCGGTTCGGTCAGCGCATGGTGCGGAAACCGTCCTCACGATCAACTATGCGCCGCGCCGGGACACGGCACCGCCGCTTATGCCGTGTGGCGCGCCGGTCAGTATTGCCATCGGGTGTGGTCTGCGCTTCTGGCCCTACTCACCTGCCCCGAATGTGCCTGCGCGCAAGGCAATACCTTCGCACCATTTCACGTGGGTCGTGTGGAATGCCGGTGGGTACGCCAACATCTAACGGCTGACGATGTCCGGTTGCGAAGTCTGGGCTGGAGAACGCAGCTGGGATGGGTACCGATGTACTCGTGGATGGACAATACCTGGAGCGGACGACATCGGACTGGTCCTGTACACGTCTTTCGGCATATCTGTAGCTACCGCTCGTATTGGCTGTTTGTCCGCTCTGATATCCGCGCACCCGATGGGAATAGCGTCCAGTGTGTTATCCCCGATCGGGGGACTGCCCCATATTGCCGTTCGGCGGTATCTCGTTGCAATGTAAGGTCTTTCGAGCAGTATCAGTTGCTGAGCGCGTGGGTTGTGGGCCGACGATCGGCCCGGTCTGCGCGCGATGGTCGGCGGTGACGGGCTTCGGTCGACCGCCGGTTGAGCCGAGGACTGCTGCGCCTGTCTTCGCGGTGTCGTTGGCGGCAGCTATTAGCTGGCGGGCCTGCTTGGGCGTGATTTCGAGCAGTTCGGCGACTTCGTCGTCGGTGTTGCCTTGCTGGCGGATCGTGGCGGCGGCGTGCGCTTGCCGTTGCCGGTGCTCGGCTATTTCGGTGGCCGCTCGCTGCTTCGCGGCTGTTATCTGCTGATGCAGGGCAGCGATTCGGTCATCACGCGCCCGCTCGATGTTCGTGATCTCTTGCCAAGCGGTGATGTACCGCGTGGCCGCTGCGGTGACAGCCTGTTCCCGTTTGCGAGCGGCATCGCGGCGATCACGGATCAGCGCTCGAGAGCGTCGAATTCGTTCGGTGGCTTCTGGTGACCGAGTGCCGCGGGCACGACGGGGCGCGATGTTGTCGTTCATGCCGATCCCTAACCGGCTGATCCGCGCGTCAATCCCCAACCAACAGAATACGCGCCGATCCGCCGGTGACGGATCTGGTCTTCTGCAATTCCGTTGCCCAATCGCTGTGCCGCCCGATCAGTCCTCACCCCGGTGCGGCTGCACCGTCCAATTCCGCTCTAATTCTGTGTCTTTCGCTTCACGCGGACACCGCCAGCGAGACATCTCGGTTGTCCCCGACGTTCCACCATCTGCCAGCAAGTAGCTGAAATCCCCCACTGATCCGAACGCCAGGCCCGAGCACAGCTCGGGCCTGGTGTTCTTTCGTGTCCGGAAGGTGTTGCGCCATGCCCGAATCCCCTCCCCCTCCAGCGTCGTGTGTCGTATGCCGGTCGACCGATTCCGGGCGCCGTTACCCAGTTCAGGATCACTGGGTTTGCCAGCGCTGTCTGCCGGATCTGCCGCGCTGCGATGGCTGCCGTCACCAGGTCGTCGCGGTGAACGACACCGCGGAGCAGTACCGGCTGTGCGCACGGTGCACCGCCGGGTGGGTCGGTTGCGTGTCCTGTCGGCGCCTGACCGCCCCATATCAGCGCACCGATTCCGGTGAGGTGGTGTGTGGGCGTTGCGCGGAGGTCTTCTTCGAGTTGTGCACCGGTTGCAGCCGATTCAGCGCTACCAGCCGTTACGTATCCGGCGGCGGCCGTGTGTGTGGTCGATGTGCCGAGCATTACTCGGACTGCCGTGGCTGCGGCACCTTGACCCGTGTCGGCGGGGATTGCGATACCTGCGATCACCCGCATCACGTCTGGAATTACAGCTACAAACCCGACCCACGCTTCCACGGGAACGGGCCGCTGTATCTGGGGATGGAACTGGAAATCGTTGTCCCCGAACACCACTACCCGCAATGCGTCACCCTCGCCGGCGATCGCCTCGGGCTGTCGGGGTACCTGAAGCGGGATTCCTCGATCGAGCCTGGTGGGTTTGAGTTGGTGACTCACCCGATGTCGTATGACTACGCGATCGGCGAGTTCCCGTGGCCGCTACTCAGTCAGCTCGCGGAGTTGGGTTGTGAGACCAACACCGACGTCGGGCTGCATATCCACGCCAGCCGTGCCGGATTCAACTCGCCAGCCCACATCTATCGGTGGATGAAGATGCTCTACCGCAACGAGTCCGCCCTCACCACGATCGCGCGCCGCCGCTCGCACTACGCACCCTTCGATCAACGAGCGCGAGCGAAGGTCAAAGACACCGCCAAAGACCCGCTGCACGCATTGGGATTGAGCCGATATCAAGCGATCAACCCCTACCCACGAAAAACCCTGGAGCTCAGGGTCTTCGCATCCTCGCTGAATGTGCAGCAGGTGCAGGCCGCGTTGGCGTTCACCGCCGCCTCCATCGACTACACCCGCGACCTGCGTGTCGCTGATGTGCGGGCCGGGGCATGGGAATGGCCGCGCTTCGCCGCCTGGCTCATCCAACACCGTGGCCTCTACCAGCCGCTGCTGGCGGAGTTAGAGGACCTGTCGTGTGCTTGCTGACCTACTACCCGCCCGGCACACCACCAGATCCGGTCGCCTTGTCGGTCGGGGCGAGGGTGAACCCGCACGGTCACGGTTTCGCCGTCATCGCGGGGACCCGCATCATCACCGGCCACGGCATGGACGCCACGACTGTGATCGACCACTTC
This sequence comes from Nocardia sp. NPDC006982, assembly GCF_042869435.1. Lineage (NCBI taxonomy): Bacteria > Bacillati > Actinomycetota > Actinomycetes > Mycobacteriales > Nocardiaceae > Nocardia > Nocardia sp. NPDC006982. Next base: position 741,779 of record NZ_JBIAFV010000003.1, read on the forward strand.
GCCGCGGTGCGTACACGCTATCCGCGGTGGGCGGCGTTGTTCCATTCCCGATACGCCACCCACGGCGACCGCACGGTGGCGAACTGTCATCCGTTCCGCCTCGGCGATGACCCACGAACGGTGCTGGCGCACAACGGGACTCTTCCCAAACGCGTCCATCCCGGCCCCTATGATCCCCGCTCGGACACCCGTATCGCGGCCGAGGAATACCTGGCTCGGCATCCGTTCGGGTCGATCGACACCCACCGCGGCACACGAGGGCTCGAGTCCTGGCTGGGCAGCAGCAAGCTGGTAATCCTCACTGTCGATCCCGCCTATCGCCACAGCGCCTACCTCTTCGGCGAACAGGCCGGGCGGTGGGATGGCGGCATCTGGTACTCCAACACCAGCTACCAGCCACGGCCGTGCCGTCCGGTTCGCCGCGTTCTGTGCCGGTCCTGCCTGAACGTCGACTTCGACCGCAACGGCCGCTATTGCAGCCGGTGCGGGTGGTGCTTCGACTGCGACACCGTGTTCCCCGACTGCGAGTGCGCCGGGGACCATCGCGCTGGTGGTCCCCCGCCTCCACGCGGCCGGCTTGTCCTGACGTCCTCCACGTCGCACCGGCTGCCGAGATCGCCGTGAGCCGTATCCGCCGCTGATTTGTCCCTGCGAACCCCGCGCCCAGCGAATCCCGCTGGGCACGGGGTTCTTTCCATTTCACCGAAAGGTCTCCCGTCATGCCCGCATCCGTTGTGGCCGACTCGGCGTGCTCGCAATGTTCTGATCGGTTCCCGATCGCGAACCTCACTAGGACCGTCGATGGCGAATGCCTGTGCGCCTCCTGTGTCGATGACCTGTCGGTGTGCGTCGACTGCGGCGGGCGCACCCGCAGCCCGCACCTCACCAGCGACGACACCCTGCTGTGCGGGCGGTGTGTGTCCGGATGGGGGCGGTGCGCGGACTGCCACGCCTACAGCCGCACCACCACGACCGCGGTCGGTGGCCGCGAAATCTGCGGCAACTGCGTCGGCGACTACCAAACCTGCGACGACTGCGCCCGGCTGTGCACCGACACCTACGGCGTCCACGGCGGAAACCGAGTCTGCGACACCTGCCTCGACGAGGACTACCGCGAATGCGCCGAATGCTTCGACCTCATCCCCTACGACGACACCTACTGCCAGGACTGCACCCGCCCTGAGCACCCGGAGGTCTACGGCTACGACTACAAACCCCAGCCCCGCTTCCACGGCACCGGGCCGCTGTTCCTGGGGCTCGAACTCGAAATCAAAACCCCCACAGCCATTTTCGACAATGCCGTCGATACCGCGCTGGCACACCTCGGTGACCTCGCTTACCTGAAGGAGGATTCCTCGATCAGCCCGTGCGGGTTCGAACTGGTCACCCACCCCATGTCCTACGAATATGCGCGCACGGAGTTTCCGTGGGGGTTGCTGGCCCGGCTGCGGTTGCTGGGCTGCTACACCGACAGCGACGTGGGCATCCACATCCACCTCTCCCGTGATGGGTTCGACTCCCCCGCCCACGCCTACCGGTGGCTGAAATTCGTGTACCGCAACCAGACTCAGGTCACCAGGTTGGCGCGCCGATCGTCCAGCTGGGCGGAGTTCTCCCCGCACGCGCGCTCGAAGGTCCTCGATTTCGCCAAGGGTGAACGGGGCGCGGGCCGCTACCACGCCATCAACGTACGCCCCGAACACACCTTCGAACTACGCATCTTCGCCAGCTCCCTACAGCAACAACAGGTGCAAGCCGCCCTAGCCTTCGCGGCTGCATCCGTGGAATACACCCGCTCTCTGACTGCGGGCGATATCGCGCGCCGCCGCGGCTGGGAATGGAGCGCCTTCACCTCCTGGCTTCGTGGCCGCCCGCAGTATTCACCGCTTCTGTCCGAACTGGAGGACCTGGCATGTGCATCCTGACCTTCGTCAAACCCGGCATCAACCCAAACCTCGATGCCCTGCGCGGTGGCGCGCTGGCCAACCCCCACGGTCACGGCTACGCCATCATCACCGGCAACACCATCACGGTCGGACGCGGCCTCGACGCCGAGACGATGATCACCGAATTCGCCGCCCTCCGAAACCAATACCCGAACGGGACAGCGTTGTTCCACTCCCGCCTGGCCACCCACGGACCACGCACGGCCGACAACTGTCACCCGTTCCTGGTCGGTGGCGATGAGCGAACGGTGCTCGCGCACAACGGGATCCTGCCCGAGAACGTGCACCCCGCCCCGGGTGATCTGCGCTCGGACACCCGCATCGCTGCCGAGGAGTTCCTGCCGCGGCGCCCGTTCGGGTCACTGGATTCCTGGGCCGGACGTGCGCGGCTGGAAGATTGGCTCGGCCTGGACAAGATGGTGCTACTCACCGTCGACCCCGCCTACAAGCATCCCGCCTATATCTTCAACGAATACCGCGGGCATTGGGACCAGGGCAGCTGGTACTCCAACCACACCTACCTACCCGCACCGTGGGCCAACCACGCCACCGACTACTGGGGCTACTGCAGCGAATGCGGCGAATTCAACGACGACCCCACCGGCCCGCACTGCGTGGTCTGCGGGTTCTGCGCCGACTGCCTACGCGTGTTCCCCCAATGCGACTGCCCGTCCTACGACGGTGAGGAACGCTACGCCGACCTGTTCGACCTCGAAACCGCCTGAACCCCAACCCATTCCTCACACCGCCATCGGTCTCGCGGTAGTGACTCCCTTGACGAAAGGCGCGAATTCGCATGAATCCAGCCCACACCCCGATACGAGTACGCGATATCCACCTACACCCCATCACCGCCACCACAACCTTCGCCGTGGTCGACCTGCACGACCACGACCCGCGCACCGGCGGCCGCTGGATCTCGGTGTGATCGCCACCGGCCAGCAGCTGCTGGCCTGGATCGAAACCAACCTCCCCGACCTCGACGAGGACCGGTTCGGTCCCTGGCAAGCCGAGCCAGCGACCACCCCTGGTGCGCGCACCGCCCACATATATGTGCGCATCCACAGTCCCGCAACCCCTGACCGGATCACCACGATCGCCCTGTCCGCGACCCCTGATCCGCCTGGCGTCCGTCACGCACCGAACGGTCTCGGTGCGCCACAACCAGATTCGAGGTGACCATGACCGACACCCCCGCCTCCCCGCCGCACGCACACACCTGTACACCCTGCGATGCCGATGCGGTTGATGCACGCGCCGACCTCGCACGGGCTCGTGGTTCCATACATCACGCTGGCGCACCGCGATCGCAGCCACCCGGTGTGGGGAGCCCTCGATCCCGTCCGTCGACTGCACGCGTTGACCCGCAAACTCTGCCAGGTCTGCGGGCAACCCCTCCAGATCTACGGCGAACCGTTCGGCGACCGGGTCGTGCTGTATCTGCGGCCCAGCGATTACCTGCGCGGAATCGCGGTCGAGCCCGGTGTCCATCAGGTTATCTCGACACCTGGGGCCGCACCGGTGCTGTGTGATTGTGCGCGGAAGGATCGGCGGCGACCGTTCTTCCCGAGGAGATCACTTGCGCGCTGCCCGAGTCATTGACGAGACCGGCATCATTCTGTGGGAACTCGTTGGTGAGCACGCCGATATCGAGTTAGCCAACAGGTTCCTGCGACATCTACACAACAGGGGGCTTTCACCGAACACCGTCGTCGCCTATGCCCGAGATCTGACCCACTTCTATCGATTCCTGGCAGAACGGTTCCTCGGCATCGCATCCGTCGGACCGGCGGTGATCACGGACTTTCTCGACTATATGGTGCGCCTCCCGGTCAAGACGCCAGGAAAACGTCAGACGCTCGCCGCGGTCACGGCCAACGCTCAAGGAATCGGCGTCCGACGGTCCCCGGCCTCGATCAACCGAACCCTCGCCGCAGTGTCCAGCTTCTTCGAATTCGTCATCCTCATCGAGGAATACACTGCGGAGAACCCCATTCGGAAGGTCGATGACCACGCGCTCGCGCGCGTGCCCGATCGGCACCGCCCGTTCATGGGCCGTGCCAGCCGACAGCAGCCGGTGCGCCGCGCAGTACGGGTCAAGACCGTCCGGGCACTACCGCGGCCCATGGCCACCGACGATATCGATGGTCTGCTGGCCCTGCTCCGCACCAGACGAGATCGCGCCGCGGTACTGCTGATGCTCGATGGAGGTCTGCGCCCCGGCGAAGTCCTGGGGATCCGTATTCCCGAAGACGTGGAATACGGGCGCCGCCGGGTCTACGTGCGCCACCGCGGCGATCATCCTCGGGGCGCACGGCAGAAATCCCGCAGCGACCGTGTCGTGGACCTGCACGCCCCTCGGACATTGGCCGCGGTCAGCGACTATGTCATGCACGAACGCCCCCAGCACACCGGCTCCCCTTACCTATTCCTTCTGGGCGGCAACGGCTCTCGACGCGGTGAACCGCTCAGCTATCAAGCGTTGTGGCGCGTGTTCAGCCGATGCTGCGACCGTCTCGGCATCCGGACCCCATGGACCACCCCGCACGCTCTACGCCACACCCACGCGACCTCGATGTGGGAATCCGGGATGAGAGAACTGACCCTGCAGAAGCGGCTCGGTCATGCCTCCCCCGAGTCGACCCGCCTCTATACCCGGATCAGCGACAGTGAAGTTCTCGCCGACTACATCGCCGCCACGACACGATCACACTCGGAGGCCCAGCGATGACGGCTCCAGCGTCCTCGGACAGCCCGAAATGGTTGCAGCACTTCACCGAAAGCGAATACAACGAACTGCTGGCGGGAACCTCATTCCCCAGCCAAGCCAAGACCGATAAGCGGCTGGGCCGAAAGGACGCCATCGCCCGCTGGCCCGACCTCACCAAATGGCGCCATGCCCCGCTGGCCAAGCGACTGGTGCACTGGCCGGTCGGTGCGACCAACCATCAGCGCGAACGGACCGTCGCGCAGCGGTTCTACATGTGTGCACTGGCCATGGACGGGCGACTGACACTCGACTACCCGTGGCTGGTGGTGCACCCATTCCCCGACCTCGCCAACCGCAGCGGTGTCGCTCTGGGATTCGGGCCGAGATGGCTCGACATCCCAGCGAAGGAGGCCGAGCGGATCGGCTACGCACCAAATGTCGGGCGCCGATCATTGCAGTGGGCCTGTGTCCGAATCGCGCTGGCCAACAACGACTCCCGATGGGAAATGATCGACACCACGCGGATCGAGCAGCTACGTGAGCAGATCATCACCGTCGGGCAGCGCCCCGATCTGCAGCAATTGCGGCCACCGACCACGGATGCGGACAGCGTCCACTGGCGCCGATCAACTCGGACCTACCCGCACGTCGCGCACGTCGTGCTCCACGGTCTCGGCGTCATCGACCAAGCGCCACGGATCATCTCCCACCGGCTGACCCAACAGCACGCGCTGCCCAAGGCAACCGCCGAGATGGAACAGATCATCGAACGCTACCTCGACCGCACGGTACCCAACCGCGACCGCGTGCGCGGTAACGTCCGCGGACGCCTGCACACCTTCACCGCGTGGTTGGCCCGCCACCACCCCGAGGTCACCAGCTTCGCGCACCTAACCCGTGAGCACCTCGAGCAGTTCATGACCTGGGTCAACACCGACTACTACCACTACCGCACCGGCGTGCCGGTCAGTATCGAGACCCGCCGTTCGACGATCTCCGTGCTCAACGTATTTCTCCGCAAAACCCTGGCCTGGCAATGGGACGGAATTCCCAACCGGCCCCTACTCAGCCATCTCGACCTACCCAAGATCGTCGAGCGAGTCCCGCGCTATCTGCCCGCCGACCAACTCGCAGCAATCGAGGAACAGATCCGCGCCCTCAAGGATCCCTACCAGCGCGCAGCCAACCTGATTGCCCGCTGGGTCGGACCGCGCCGCAGCGAGATCCGACGCTTGGAACTCGACTGCCTAGACACCTACCCAGACGGGCATCCGCGCCTGCGGATCCCAGCCGGAAAGACATACACCGAACGCGTCGTCCCACTGCACTCCGAGGCCGCCGACGCACTGCGCGAATGCATCAACGCGACCCGCCATCGCAAACAACGACCGCTCATCGACGAGGTCACCGGCAAACCAACCCACTACATCTTCCAGATCCGCGGACGTCTCATGTCCGACCACCGGCTATTCGACTCCGCCCTCCGCACCGCCTGCGACAACTCCGGCCTCGTCGACCACACCGGAGCCAAACTCGTTACCTCCCACCGATTCCGGCACACCGTCGGCACCCAACTCGCCGAGCAAGGAGCCCGCCTGCAGACCATCATGTCGATCCTCGGGCACTCCAGCAGCACCATGAGCTTGATCTACGCTCGCATCACCGACACCACCGTGCTCCAGGACTACAAAGACGCACTCCAACCAGGCGCCCGCATCGCCGGGCCCGCCGCGGCGGCCCTCCGCAACAACGAACTTCCCCGAACCACAATCGACTGGCTGCAAAGCAACTATTACAAGACCGCACTCGAACTCGGCCACTGCCTGCGCCTGCCCGAGGAAGGCCCCTGCGAATGCGATCTCTTCCTCACCTGCTCCAAATTCCTCACCACCGCCGAATACATTCCCCGGCTCAACGAACGGCTCTGTCTGGAGCGCAACCTCGCCAAGGACGCTCTCAGCCACGGATGGTCTCGAGAAGTCGAGCGGCACAACGCTATTGCAGCGCGACTCCAAACTCTGCTAACCGAACTCGACCCCCGAGACGAATCGATACGCTAACGTTCGTCCACAGGCCAAGCAGCCGATCCAACCCACGCAGGTCTGCCTCACCACCCGATCCGGGTGTCGAGATAAATCCCGAATGCGGGCACTATTCCCGGCGCGTGTGCCCGATGCTGGACGGGCGCAGCAGCCGATACAACCCGGCCCGGCTCGGCGAACGCCTGACCCGCTGTGCCGCCCCCGACTGCGGCGGCGCCCGATGGGCCGTGACCGAACACGCCTCCACGACACCGTCGCGGGAAGGTCAGCCCGCCGAAGCCTGGTATGAGGCATGGCTGGCGCTGTTGGACTACACCATCGTCTCCGCCCCAGGCAACGACAGCGTCGCACCCGCGCTCGGTATCGACATCCGCAATGCCCGCCTGTTGAAACTTCGCAAGATCCGCGACGCCACACCCACCGACACCGGTGACCGGCCGATGGATCTACTCGCCGCGCTCATCGCCGCACGCGAACTCCTCGGCGGCGCAAGCCATTCGTAGTGACCACACCGAAGCCGCTGGCACACACTCGTTCGCGGGAGTGTCAGGCCGACAGCACCGAAACCGCTGAGCCGGTGAACAACCAGCCACAGTCCCCGCATCGCTGCGGCATGCGTTGACCCATCACCGGTAACCTCCCGCCCATCGCAGGCGCCCATCGCAGGCGCGCAGCGCAGTGCTTCGATCTCATAGGCGAACTCGCTCGGCGGTGTCCGCCAGGCCAGAAGTCTCGTGGTCGATTCGGATCGCCTTGGCCGACATCAAATGCCGCCGCGAACAAGCCCGACCCCAGCGACCAGGAATCGATCGGCACTCACCTCGGCACTGTGGACTCCCCATGCCGTCCTGTTCGTGCACGGCGATCGGATCGCCTCCGCTCGCTGAACGTTCGAGTCCTCGCGCGCCAGCGGGTGGCCTTATCTGCCTTGCCCTGTCCTCGGCGACGACATCACGGCGGTAACCGCGTCGTCTGCCGGTCTCCGCAAACCCCGTGACCACCACAGTCCGTGAGCCACCGACGCAGGAAGGTTGGGACGAAATCCCATGTCCGACAACACCGATGACGATGCCCGATCCCAGCCTATCGACCCGGGAATATCCGATCCGGGTGAACCTGCCCAGGATGCCTTTGCATCGAATGCCTTGCATGTGAACGATCCCGGCGAATTGATCGTGGCGGTGCCCGCGATGGTCGGGTTCGTACCCGAACGCTCGCTCCTGGTCACGCTGCTGCAGGACACACCGGACCCCGACGGCGCTCCGATCATCGATGCGGTGGCACGGTTCGACCTGTACCTCGACAGCTACGGTGACGAACGACCGGGGTCGGCAGCAGCCTACGCCGAGGCCGTCGCCCGCATCTGCGCCACGGAGGGCTCGGCGGAGATACTGGCGGTGATCGTCGATGACCGGGCGCTACCACCACACCCGGCCCCTGACCGGCACCACACGCGTGCGAGGGGCCACGCCGGGTTGATCGAGGCGTTCGCACAATTGCTCGCCGACCATCAGGTGCTGCTGGCCGGGGCGTGGGCGGTGCGATCAATCGAAGCGAACCAGCAATGGTGGAGCCTGCTTGACACCGAACATCATGGGACACTGCCGGATCCGGCAGCCTCCATGGTCACCGCCGCGCACGTGTTCCACGGGCGAGCGATCCGAGCCACACGATCACAGCTGACCGATCTACTCGCCCCCGACACCGAGCTGACCGCTCAAGTCGCCGTGCACCTCGAACAATCGGTCGCGGCGGCGCACGACCGGTATGCCGCGGCCGTCCGCTCTGGCGATCCCGACGCCTATCACCGGCAAACGCTCGAGCGGGTGCTGTGCCAGATCGCCGACACCGACTCCGGCACGACACCGACTGCCCCCGAATTCGCTGATCTAGCGGTGGCACTGCGGGACCGGGTGGTGCGCGACGCCTTGTTCGGGCTCGCCGTCGGTGAGCACGCCGACGCCGCCGAACGCCTGTGGCTGGCCCTCTCACACGCGACCTCGGGCACCGACCGAGCCGACGCCGCAACACTTCTCGGATACAGCGCCTACATCCGCGGCGACGGCGTCCTCGCCGGGATCGCCGTGCAGGCCGCCCACCACGCCGACCCGACCCACGCCATGGCGACCCTGCTGACGACCTGCCTGACCACCGGCATGCGACCCGAGACCATGCGCCGCCTAGCTCACTGCGGTCACGACATCGCCACCGCCCTGGGCATCGACCTCGGAGCAGGCACACGCTGACCCCAGCCCGCTCTCAATCGGTTACCGGGGCCCGCCCCGGACCGGCACTGGCTGCCCCCGTTGCGACCCCACCGTTGGGCCGCTATCGATGCGGGTGGTTGGTCAGGGGCGTGGCCGTGTCTCCTCGGCGTAGATCCGCATCCCGTCGGCCACCTTCCGCGCCGCGTGCTCGAGCTGATCGGGACTCAGATGTTTACCGAACGCTGCGGCGTTGAGCAGCTGTTCACGGACCTGATCGAGATTCATCCACGCCCGGTCCAACCGAGAGAGTTCGGGCATGAACCCGACGATACCGCAGATCGAACATATGTACGCATCTGGTGTTATACACGGTGATATGCGACGGCCAGCCCGGTCCTCACGGAATATCACGATCACCTGCCGCCGGTGCCCATGTTCGCTGAATCGGAAATCAGCTTGAGTTTGTTGTGCAGGAACCACATTCGGTGGATCAGATGCTCGGAGTGCTGGTCGGGTCCAGCCCAGCCTCACACTCGACCTGCTGATGGACCTTGTGGCCAGCTTCGATCGCCAGCTCGAGAATCTCGGCAACTGACTATATTTTGACGCTGTTCGCGCCGGTCGCGCATGTGGTGTTGGGTGCACCTCAACTAGACATCAATGGAATTTGAACCCCTCGATTACTCAGACCGGGCCGATTACCCACAGCAGCCAGTCGCTCGCGCACTCCGCGAACAATCCGAACATCGTGGTCGAACACCCGCTCCACAACAGGGAGCAACTGTTCGTAGAGGGCGATCGCCTCACCCGTGCGCCCCACCGACTCATAGGCGTCGGCGAGGTGGTAGCGGATGCTCAACGTACCGACGTGCTCGGTGCCCATCATGCGCTCCCAATCAGGGAGCACCTGTTCGTAGAGGGCGATCGCCTCACCCGTGCGCCCCACCGACTCATAGGCGTAGGCGAGGTTGTAGCGGGTGCTCAAGGTACTGGGGTGCTCAGCGCCCAGCACCCGCTCCCGATCGGGGAGCACCTGTTCGTAGAGGGCGATCGCCTCACCCGTACGCCCCAGCGACAGATAGGCGCGAGCCAGGTTGTGGCAGGTGCTCAAGGTGTCGGGGTGCTCGGCGCCCAGCAGCCGCTTCCGATCGGGGAGCACCTGTTCGTAGAGGGTGATCGCCTCGTCCGCGCGCCCCACCGCCCGATAGGCGCCAGCCAGATTGTGGCGGGTGCTCAAGGTACCCGGGTGCTCGGCGCCCAGCACCCGCTCCCGATCGGGGAGCAACCGCTCGAGCAGGGCGATCGCCTCACCTGGTCGGCCCGCCGTCCGATAGGCGCCAGCCAGGTTGTAGCGGGTGCTCAAGGTGTCGGGGTGCTCGGCGCCCAGCACCCGCTCCCGATCGGGGAGCAACCGCTCGAGCAGGGCGATCGCCTCACCCGGCCGCCCCGCACTCCGATAGGCGTCGGCGAGGTTGTGGCGGGTACTCAAAATGTGGCGGTGCTCGGCACCGAGGTGGGTTTCGGCGTCGAGGAGTGTTCGGCGGGTGTAGTCGATCGCTCGGGCGAGGTCCGCGGCCGCGGTCAGCTGATTGCCAGCCCAGATCCGTGCGTTGACCACGCGGGCTGTGTCGTCGGGGTCGAGGCCGGTCAGCCCGGTGGCGGTGATGGCGTCGATGTGGTCGATGAGCCCAGCGCCTTCGATCCGGCGCTGCCAAGCCTGACCACGGTCGAACAGGCAGGGTTCGATCACGTCGAGGGCATAGCCCAGCAACCGAGCCCGGGCCTGGTCACTGTCGGCGCGGTCGCGTATAACGCGGGCGACGAGCCGGTGCATCACGACCGCGGTCCGATCAACCGAGCGAGTGAGCAAACTAGCTTGCACGCAACGGGCCACGGCTTCATCGCGGCGCCCGCCATAATCGGGCAGCAGGTCGCGGGCCACACCTGCAGGCGAAAGCATCGCAACGAGTTCAAGCACGCCTCGGACCGCGGTATCCAACGCGGGGTCACCACTGGAGGCTTCGGTGGTAGCGATCGACAGCAGGATCGCCCGATGCACCTGCAAGGGGTATTCGTGCCCCGCTATCCGGGTGAACGCCTGGTCCCCGAATCCGGCAAGCAACCCCAGATACGTCTCGTAGTCGATACCCAGACGCTCGATCGTGGCCGCGGCCTGGGTCAACGCCAAGGGCAGATCACCCAGTTCCCTGCCCACCCGATCCGCACCGTCGGTATCGGCGAGCTTGGTGGCTTTCTTCAGATAGCGCAGGGACTCACGGCGGGTATAGACCGTGAGATCCAATGCGGCGCCCAGGGTGGTGAAGGCGTGTTCGGTGCTGGTGATCACCACCTTGATCCCGGTCGCGGCCGGTAGGAACGCTTTGACCTCATCGGGTGCGGTGGCATTGTCCAGCACCAGCAATCCCGCCACCGGGCGTCCGGTCCAGAACTCGCGCAACCGGTGCGCCGAGACCTCCGAATCACCATTGGGGTCATCCACACCCAGACGCTGCGCGATCGCTGCCAGCCCTTCCAACAACACCCCCCGGGATTCGGCGTTGACCCACCCCACCAACCCCTCACCATCACCGGTCAACACCTCGCGGGCATAGGCGGCGGCAAGCTCGGTTTTACCAACACCCCGCATCCCTGTCACCACCACGACGACCGGCGAACGGTGCACCAGCTTGCGCAACCGGCCCAACGGCGCACGAGTGATGAAGTCGACCGGCTGCTGCGGAACCATCCCCACCACCCGCCCCGACACAAGACCCGGTCCCGGTGCGCGAGCCGGGGTTACGCCGATAGCAATGCTGTGAGCGGTCACCCCCGCGAGATTGATGCCCCCCGCTTGCTGGTGTGGTGACGCGGCCGGGGTGGGGGTTACCGGCGCGCCGAAGGAGGGTCCTGATCGCGGCGCCCCGCCTGCACCGAACCGATCTCGATATCCCCGTCGAACGTGCCCCCGACCACCCGCACACCGGTCCCGCTCGCCTCCACCTCCCGGATCCGCAACGCCGCCGCCGACACCCGCTCCAAATCCACACCCACCGCCACACCCGCAGCGGCCTCGTGCGCGCGGACCGCCGCGATCAACGCTTGCGCCGCTGCCAGCAAATCCTCATCACCTTCAGCGCCCGCGCGCTGTAGGTCCTCGGCTAACACCGCGCGGCGTGCGACCGAATCAGGTTGCTGCTCCACCGATTCGACACCAACCCGCCCGACACGACCCGACACCAGAGCCTTCAACTTCTCATAAGCATCGTGCACCACCTGCTTGGCAGTATCGCTCATCCCCGCCACCGCACCCACGGCTACCGCCTCAGCCACAATCGCCGGCACCGTCTCCAACACGAGATCCCCTCCCAACTCCCCGCACCCCCATACCGGGCGAGGCTATCGATGTTCTGAGTTCTGACTGCCGGATCCTACGCCGCCCACACACGCCACTCCAGCGATACCGAAACCAGCGTTGATGCTTGAAAAATGCGACAGGCCAACGTCATCCGCATCGGGCTGAGCATGCACCAGACCCCGTCCGAGTGCAGCTGACTTCGAACATCTCTAAGGAAACGAGGAGAACACGGCGAAGGGACGTCATCATCGCCAAACACGAAACCGGTTTCGACAAATCCTTGTGGCGCACCACCTCCGAAGCCGCGCAACGCTACCTGCACTTCCTCACCGAGGCCGCCGGTCTCGACTTCACTCTCTCCGATGTCGAACAAGCCGCCGCCGGAGACATCGACTACCACGACATCGATATCGCCGCCTGAACCCAGCCAGATCGGCGGGCCCGGTGGTGCCGAACCCCTCCCGCAGACAGCGTTCAGGAGGTCGGTGTGCCCGAATCCTGTTCTCGTCAACATCATTCGAGTCAGGTCTGGAACGAGAAACACTCAGCACTGGCCGAAAGCACAGGGCCTTCGTACCGCAATCACCGTCATCGGAATCTGGCTACCGCGCCCGCACTGAGGTTCACGCCCGTTCCCGGGTTCACCAATTCCAACGGGTCGTCCACGCAGACCTGAACGGCGAACTGCGTCCGACAGCGCAACTGCACCCCGTGGGTTCGAGAACCCGCGGTTCCTCAAAATCCCCTGCTGCCCTGAGCATCTGGGAGCAGCACTGTCCACTACTATCCTTGGAGGATCATCATGGCCGGAGACACGGTCATTACCGTCATCGGAAACCTCACTGCCGCACCCGAACTGAGGTACTCGCCCGCGGGCGTCGCGGTCGTGAACTTCACCGTCGCCTCGACCCCACGCTACCTCGACCGCACCACCAACGAGTGGACCGACGGCGACCCCTTGTTCATGCCCTGCAGTATCTGGCGCGAGGCCGCCGAGAACATAGCCGAGTCCTCGCTGCCCCGCGGTGCACGAGTGAGCGTGTCCGGACGACTCAAGCAGCGCAGCTACCAGACCCGCGAGGGCGACAAGCGCACCGTCGTCGAGCTCGATGCCGACGAGGTCGCCGTATCGTTGCGCTTCGCCACCGCCACGGTGACCAAGACCAGCCGGCGCGCGAGCGCGCGCCCCGACACGAGTTCCCGTGGGAGCTCTGATGATCCGTGGGCGTCGTTGGCCGCGCGGGAACCGGCGTTCGCCGGTGCCGGGGCCGGTGAGGAGCCCGGCTTCTGACTCGATGACTTCCGCTCACCTCTTGTAGGGAGGTGAGCGGGAGTCATCGGGTGGGCGGGGATGCCCGTCTGGCCGTTCGTCCAGCCCGGATGAGGGCTACCAGAGCGTCGCTCGACACGGCAGGGCCCGCGCCCGGCACCACCGAATTTCGCTTCCGCCCCCAAGTGATGCGGCGGTCGGGGTTCGAAATTCGGTGGTGCACGCCCGGCGCGTTCCCCACCGCGCCGTGCGCCGCCCCGGTCGAAAACGCCCTCGGGCTGGCCGCCCGGCCAGCCGACCATCCCTGTGGAATGTCACGTTGCCACGGGGTTGGGTCGTCTCCGCTCGCACGAAAGGGAAAACCGATGTCCAACACCGCATCCCCGTCGTTCCTCGACGCGATCACCCACATCCACTGGCAGCTCGAAGCCGGTCTACACGACGAGGCGCGCGACATCTTCGAGCACGCCCTCACCGAACTCGCCACCGGCGAGGACCTCCACCGCCTCGTCCGCCTCGCCGACACCTTCACCCAAGCCCCCTACCTAAGTGCGCGAGCGCAACTGCGCTCGCTGTGGCGACGCGCCGACCCCGACCTGCGGGCGTGGCTGGACATGTTCGTCACCCGCACCGATCCCGGCTTGTACCGACCCATCGAGAACCAACCCCGCTGGATCACGCCCCTCCCGCTCACTGCCATCGACTCGAACCTCCGGCGGCTGCTCGCAACCGACGACACACCGGTGTTGAACCGCGAACCCTCGACCACCACCGAGATCGCGGCCAAACGCGCCCGGCGAACCGACGAACACATCGAGGCGATCACAACGAAACGTCGTCCCGTGCACGAGGACCGGATCGTCACCGACTACATCCGCACCCGCTTCCTGCTCGACACCGACCGACCCTACGAACCCTCACCGTGGGACCGGCACTACGTCCGCCAAGTCGCCGAGCAGGTCCGCGCCGAACGTGACCGCGCCGGTGCACGTACCCGCGAGGACTTCGACGCCGACGCGATCGCCCGCACCCGAACCGGCCTCGACATCCGCGACGACGACCGCCCTGCCTTCCTACCCAACGGCAACGGCCTCGACTACGACCACACCACCCTCCCGCCACTGCAAGGCTGGGTGTGTGTCCACTGCTTCGGCGAACGCGCCTGCAGCGACCACTTCCGTACCGAAGCTGACGGCCTCCGTCTCAGCGACGACGGACTGTGCCAGCACTGCCGCGAACACGACCGCGACGGAATCCCCGCCCTCCCCCCGGGTTTCACCCTCGCCGATGAAGTCGCCGCCTACTGCCAGCACCTCACCGACCACTACCCCGCCGCCGCACCCGCTCTGCTGCACGACTTGCAGCAACGCTCCACCCGGATCGTGGCCGGGCTGGTCATGGCCTACCGCGACCGAGCCGCGCAACCATCGCAATCGAGCACGCCGATCACGACCTTGACTGCGGTGCAGTTGCGGACCGGGCGGTGCTGCTCCTGCCACACCCCCGGTCGCGACATCGATATCGACGATCTGTGCGGCGAGTGCCGCGACCTGTACCGCACCGCCGCCTGAACGCAGCTCGTCTCCACACCGGCCCGCCTACAACGGGTCTCACGTTCTCGGTCCGCCGCAGCGTCGGGTTCCTGCGGCGGACCGGTCACCAACCACCGGCATCACGTCACTTCGTATCCGCATTGGAGGTACATACCGTGACCCACCCCTGGCTCGACTTCCTCGCCGACCACTACTCCTCGATCTGGGTCCTGTGCTGGCTCGCCATCCTCGCGTATTGGGCACGCCCCCTGACCGAATCCCGTGATCGCTGGCGATGTTCCACCACCACCGCCACCGAGCTCGGCGCGAGATAGTCCAGAACCGCTCGCGCACAGCGGCTCCCCCGCCGCCCGGGATCATCGGCGTCTGTCGATGTCCCGGTCCGTCGCGGTGCCCACCCGCGACGGACCTGCCACCGCCAACAACCCTCGCCGAATCACCAACCCCACCCCACACTCTCACGCCCACAACGACACTCACCTCCACGCAGACACCGCCACCAGGCAACACACCACTCACTCCCCCACTCCTCCTCACCACCCCATATCCCCTCATTTCCACAAGCACACCTCTTGCATCCGAGGACACAGCGGCGTTTATAGACGGAAATGCGACAACCTCACGGTCTCCCAGGTGGACGAATCGGGAGTGGTTTCGGTGACACGCTTACGCCGACTCGGGGTCTGTTGACACGACAATCTTCACAGCTAGGGGTGCGGCGACAGAGTCTGGTCGTGCTGTCTTGTTAGCCGCCATAGTTGCGATTTGGTAACGACCAGGCGTTTTAATTGATTTAACGAAAAAATAGTCAAATCCAACCCCTGGTGTAAATGGCCGATCCTGTGCTTGATGGATATATGACCGCGACGATTCATAAAGTCGTGGCAGGCAATGGGTATCAATATTATCTGCGCAATGTCGCCGCGAATGATGCGTCGGCTCGCGGCCGTTCCAGCCTCGCCGACTATTACTTCGCCCATGGGGAAGCGCCGGGCCGCTGGCACGGCACGGCCCTGACCGCCTTAGGCCTGCACCCCGGTGACGAAGTCACCGAGGAACAGATGAAATCCCTGTTCGGACTAGGACGCCATCCGAACGCGGACGCGATCGAAGCCCGCGTCTACGACACCGAGATCAGCAAGGGCACCAAGCACAAAGACGCCGCGCGGGCCGCCGATCAAGCGTCGCGTTTAGGTAACCCGTTCCGGGTTTATGCCGAGGTTTCCGAATTTCGTAAACGGTGCGCGCAGGCGTTCCGGCGACACAATATCGAGCACGGATTCGACCCTCATGACGCTATTAGCGATGACGAACGGGCACACATTCGGACCCGTGTCGCGTTCGAAATTTTTCACGAACAGTACGAACGCGCGCCCTTGAACGAGCGGGAATTGTCGGGGTGGGTGGCACGAAACTCGCGCCCGAACACCGTCGCGGTCGCCGGTTTCGACATCACTTTCTCCCCGGTGAAGTCGGTGTCGGCGTTGTGGGCGCTCGCGCCACGGACCGTCGCGGAGAAGGTCGAACTCGCGCACCAACGTGCGATACACGACGCCCTCGGCTGGCTCGAACAGCACGCGATCTTCACGCGGTTGGGTCGCAACGGAGTGCGCCAAGTCGATGTCGATGGCCTCGTGGCCGCGTGTTTCACCCACCGCGACAGCCGGGCCGGGGACCCGGACCTGCACACCCACGTGCTGATCGCCAACCGAGTCCGCACCCTCGACGGCAAATGGCGGACCCTCGACGGGACCGCGCTCTACCGGGCCGTGGTCACCGTCTCCGAGATCTACAACACCCGCCTGGAACACCACCTCGAAGATCTGGTGGGTGTCGAGTTCGCCGAACGCCCCAGCACCGATCCGTCCAAACGTCCGGTCCGCGAAATCGTCGGCATCCCAACCCCGTTGATCCACGCATGGTCGCGGCGCGAAGCCGCGATCAAAGAACGCGTCGGGGAACTCGCCGCACGCTTCCAACACCGGTTCGACCGCGAACCGACCCCCACCGAAACGTATGCCCTGGCCCAACAGGCAACCCTCGAAACCCGCCCGCCCAAACACCAGCTGCGGTCACTGGCCGAGCAACGCAGCACCTGGCGCGCACAGGCGATGGCCCTGCTCGGCGGCCGCGAAGAACTCTCGGAGATGGTCGTCGCAGTCGTGAATCCCGTTCGGCAACAGCGTGTTGCGGTGACCACGGCGTGGATCAACCGGACCGCGCAGCGGGTCATCGAGGTGGTGTCCGAGCACCGCTCCACCTGGACTGCCACCAACCTGCGCGCCGAAATCGAACGCCAACTCCGCGGCCACATACGCAGCCG
This sequence comes from Nocardia sp. NPDC006982, assembly GCF_042869435.1. Taxonomy (NCBI): domain Bacteria; kingdom Bacillati; phylum Actinomycetota; class Actinomycetes; order Mycobacteriales; family Nocardiaceae; genus Nocardia; species Nocardia sp. NPDC006982. The sequence goes on from NZ_JBIAFV010000003.1 coordinate 759,185, forward strand.
GGACTGGGAACAGGCCGCCGAAGCAGTCCTGACCGAAACACTCTCCCCCGAGCACGTGATCGCACGCGGTGACCCCGATCTGACCGATCAACCCGAACTACACACTGTGCCAGAGGTGTTGCGGCGCCGCGACGGCACCAGCGTCTACACCAGCGCCGGCGCACAGATCTACACCTCGGCACGAATGTTGTCGATCGAACAGCAATTGATCGACCTGTCGCTGCAGCCCGGCGCACGACAACTCACCACGGACGCGGTCACTGCGGCCGTATCCACGTACAACACCCGAAATCCCGAACGCCCGCTCAACGCGGGGCAGACCAGCGTGATCCAAGGGTTCGCCACCTCGACCCTGCGGGTACGCACCACGAACGCGCCGGCGGGAACGGGCAAGACCACCGCGATGGCCGTGCTCACCGACGCTTGGCACACCAGCGGCGGTCAGGTCCTGGGGTTGGCGCCGACCGCGTCGGCGGCCGCCGAGTTAGGCAAAGCGATTGGTGCGCGGGTGGAGACCGTCGACAAGGTCCTCGACGTCCTGGATCGCCACACACCCAGCCGCGACAACCTCACCGTGGACCGCGAGCACCCGTCGTCGCTGCCGCAATGGATCCTCGACATCGACCCCGACACGTTGGTGATCGTCGATGAGCACGTCAAGATCGGCAACCTCAAACGCCTACGCCTGCTGCGATTCCTGCACGACCGTGGCGCGACGATCCGCTGCATCGGCGACCCACACCAGCTCGCATCGATCGAAGCCGGCGGCGCAGACCTCGACATGGACGCGGCCGCACCCGAGGCGAGCATGACCCTCACCCACGTCGTCCGGTTCTCCTCCAACGCCGAAGCCACCGCCAGTCTGCAACTACGCGAAGGTGATCCAGCCGCGCTGGGATGGTATCTGGACCACGGCCGCATCCACGCCGGGCATTCCGGAGCCACCCACGATGACGCCTACACCGCCTGGAGTACCGACCAGCGTGCGGGCCGCGACACCATCATGCTCGCCGCGACACACGACATCGTCAGCGAACTCAATGCCCGCGCTCGCGCCGACCGCATCGCCCGCGACGGCGGTGTAGTGGGCGCGGAATGCGTTCTCGCCGACGGTCTTCGCGCCTCGGTCGGGGACACGATCCGTACCCGCCGCAACAACCGACGACTACGACTCGGCGACAATGATTGGGTCCGCAACGGCTACGCCTGGACCGTCACCGACGTGCACTCGGATGGAAGTCTGACCGTCGCACACCTGCGGTCGGACAACAAACTCGGTCACGGCGTGCGACTTCCCACCGACTATGTGGCCACGTATGTGCGCCTCGGGTACGCGACAACGATCGATTCCGCGCAAGGAATCACCGCCGACTCGGGTCATGTCGCGCTCACCGGAGGCGAATCCCGGCAACAGCTTTACGTCGCACTCACCCGCGGTGTCGACGCGAATCATGTCTACGTGCCGACCGCGTTGGACGGCAGTGAGGGCTCGTTTTGGAGTGAACCGGCGGTGTTTCCGCGCACAGCTGTCGAGCTTTTGCTGCGCATTTTCGGTCGCGATGGCGCACAAAAGTCCGCGCACACCGTGCTGCGCGACGCCCTGGATCCGCACCAGCGGATCGGTCGCGCGCTCGACATCTACCTCGACACCCTCGGTGTCGCCGCCGAAAACGCCCTCGGCCCAGACGGACTCGAACGCCTCGACTCTGCCGCGGAAGCGATACGCACGAACCTCACCGACAGCCCCGCCTACCCCGTCCTGCGCCAACACTTGGCGATGATCGCACTGTCCGGGCGCGACCCGATCACCGCCCTGCACACCGCCGCGAACGCCCGCGAACTCGACACCGCCGACGACGTTGCCGCCGTACTGGACTGGCGTCTGGATCCCTCCGGCGCACACTCCACCACCGGCGCACCCCTGCCATGGGCGTCCGGGATCCCCCGCGGGCTGAGCGCAGAACTCGACTCCACCCAAGTCACTGCCCGCGCACGCATCGTCACCGACCTCGCCACCCAAATCCGTCACGACGTCCAAACCTGGACACCCGCGTCCGCGCCACACTGGGCACGCCCACTCATCGGGTCGAACCCTCGACTACTCGAAGACCTCGCCGTGTGGCGAGCCTCCCTGCACATCGACGACCGCGACCCACGCCCGACCGGACCCGCCCGCTACACGGAGCTCGAACGCGAACACCAACAACTGCTCGACGCACGCGTCACCGAGGCCCTCGGTGACCGGAACCTGTCCGCCACCAAGTGGGCGCCGCTGATCACACGTCTCGAATCCCGCATCCTCACCGACCCGTGGTGGCCGATCCTCGCCGACAAGATCGAGGTCGCCCACCGATCCGGAATCGACATCGAAGCCCGATTGATCCACGCGGCGACGCGACGGGCGTTGCCCGATGACATGCCCGCCGCGGCCCTGTGGTCGCGACTGGAACTCGAACTCGTCGCCGCCGAGGTCACTGGCACCGGCAACGTAAACCCTGACTGGGCCGACGAACTCCACCAGATCATCGGCGAGGACACCGCGCACCGCGTCATCAACGACCCCGCGTGGCCACGTCTTGTCGCAGCGATCGACCGCGCCACCGGCACCGCCTGGACACCAACCGAACTCCTCACCACCGCCTACGAACTCATCCTCGCTGCCCAACCCGACAACGCGGGAAACCTGCGCCCCGACCAACTCACCAACGGCCTCGCCTGGCGCATCGACGCACTCTTGAACGAAACCACCTACCCCGCCCCGCCCGATTCCCACCCGTTCCCGGAGCCCGCTATGCACCCACCCGAGTACCACTCCGACTCCGAACCAAACAATCCCCGGCACCGCCACACCACCGCACCACCGACCCCACGCCCACCGACCCGGCCACCACAGTCCGCCACCAATACCGAAAACCCGCTGTCAGACAGCGCCGCAACGATCGCCGCGCTGATCCAGACCGGTGACATGGCAGCGGCTCGTCGCGCCTTTCACGACCTCGCCGACGGGCTCACCGACGAGCAATGCGACATCATTGAACGCGTCGCTACCACCCTCTATCGCAACCATTTCAGCGTCGCCGTCGCGCGACTGCGCTGGGCCGCAGACCAATACCCCCAACACAGTGCCCTCATCCACGCCTGCACACCCACCAGCGACCCCCACGTCTACCGACCTGCCACTGACGACGTCCGCACACCGGATCGGCGCGACCACCAGCGGCGCGCTGCACGCGATAATCCCGGCCGCGTCGACCACACGCAACGGAAGCCAAGGCGCACCGACACCGACATCACCGCCGCACGCGACTACCAGGACTACCTCGACACCCGCAGCGACGTGGACACCGACCCCGAACACCTACCGAAACCCGACGGAGTCCCGCACCGGTACTACCGCGAAAAGCTGTGGGAAGACCGCGATCCCGACTCCCAGGAACCCGACTATGACCGCCAAACCGCCCGCAACACTCGCGCCTTGCCGTGCGTATCCTGCGGCATCGGACGCGCCTTCAGCGACAGCAGACCGATTCCGCCACGCCGCAGCGACGACGGCCTGTGCGTTGAATGCCGCGCCGACAACCAACCCGCCATCCCCGACCACCCGCCCACCGAGCACATTCGCGCCCGCTGCGAACACATCGCCAATACCCGCCCGCCAAACACCGTACTGGGCCTGCTCAAACGCGACTGGCGCGCCGCGCGCACCCTCGCCGAACGCCTCGCCATCGCAACGTGGGTCGAACAACACTCCCTGCCCGACACCCTGACCGAGCCATCCGCTCCACCGTCTGAGGTTCTCTTCGATGTGTCTGACCCGGTGCAGATGCTCACCGATGACCAACTCGCGCAAGCCATCACCGATATCAGCCTGCGCATCGATCTTGCCGAAACCGAAGCCATCCTCTACGGACCCGCACCCGGCACCCCTTCTGTGGACACGACAGCAGTCGACGCCGCCACCTGGTTGCACAACGAACTCACCGACCTCAACACTGAACAACATCGCCGCACCCAACGCACACCCGAACAAACCGCCGCCGAGCATGCGCTACGCGCCCGCCACCAACACGACACAACCTCCGAAGATTCCTTCGACTACGAACCCGACCCGATCATCGATCCCACCGTCGGCTACGACAAAGACTTCGGGGTGTAGACAGTCAGCGTTTGGCAGAAACTTGCGGCTTCCGGATTTCTGCGCTGAAACCGCAGACCAGTCCGGCTCAGCACCAGATACGGAAGGAACTGTCGGCTGTGAGCATCGACTGAGACCAGCTCGGGCAGAAGCGGTTCGACCGGATTGTTGAAGTGCTGATCACCCGCCGCTACCGCCACGCCGACAGTGTGATCGCTGTGAACGGCCGCGGCGGTGATGGTGGCATCGATCTCGAAGTGCGGCAGGGTGTTCGAGTCCGCATCTTTCAGCTCAAGTACCTCCCGGAGGCTTTCAGCGGCGCGCAGTGATCGAAGTCAGGTAGCGATTCGCCGAATACTGCACTTCCTGAACACCGACATGTCACCAACTCCTGCCGCCGCTGGGTTCAACCAGACCCACCCCTTCCGACCCGGTGACAAGTCACCGGCCCTACACGCCTGCCTCGGCCACCGCCGCACCAGATACGCGATATCAACAACCCCGAGTGAAATGCGTGGGCGCGGTTCACCAACGACCTCGATAAGCGCAGGTTTCTGCATTTGTGGTGGCCACGACGTTGCAGACATCCCCGATTTCTTCCATGGCGGCTAATAGCGCTTATGAGCATCGCGCTCAACTCGGCCTGGCAAACGGGACTGTGGTTTAACGGTGTTTAGGGCCTGACGCGCTGAACGAAGTTCAGCGGGAAGGTGCCGTGCTGATGACGACACTTGATGCCGTGGCAACGAAGAAGGCCGAGGCTTCAGCTGAGGAGCTGGCAGCGGCGGAGCTGGTCCGGATGTCCAAGGAACGGGGGATCGTGACTTTCGTGAGATCAGGTCTTTAAAATTCCTCGACGGTAATGCTGTCGGCGGCGCTAGCAAAGAGGAGTGTGCCGTCGTTGCATGTGCCGAATGTGGCTGTGGTTACCCGGTGAGCATTGCGGATCAAGGGAGAACCGGCCGGTCGGCCGGTTACGGGATCCCAGAGCTGGATCACCTGGTCGTTCGCCGTACTCGCAAGGAGAACCTTTCCATCTGCGCGCGTGCCGAATGCGACCGAATTGATTCCCTGAGTGTGGCCGGTCAGAGGGGGGCCCACGGATTGCCCGACGGTAGGGTTCCAGAGGCGAACAGTCTTGTCCTCGGAGCCGCTGGCGAGATAAAGGCTCCCCTCGGCTTGGGCGCTGAAAGCCACAGAGGTAACTGGGCCGGTATGGCCGATAAGCGGTGGCCCGACGGGCTCGCCAATCGTAGGGTCCCAGAGCTGAATAGTCCCATCATCCGATCCACTCGCCAGTGTCGGCATGCCGTCAGCATTGATGCCGAACGCGACGGATGTAACGCGGTTTGTATGGCCTGAACAGAGAAGGAGAATGGGTTCGTTTGTAGTCAAGTCCCAAAGCAATACCGTGCGGTCAGTCGAGCCGCTGGCCAGTATCAGAGCGCCATTAGGCATGCGTCCGAATGCCACGGCGTTGACGCTGGCGGAGTGCCCGATGAGTGCGGGGCGCGCACGACGCAGCGTTGCCGCATTCCAGAGTCGGATCGTGTGGTCGGCCGAGCCGCTAGCAAGCAGGACGGTGCCATCAGGCCGTGTGCCGAACGCCACCGCATTTACCGCATCGGTATGCCCCGTCAGCGGTGGCGCGATGAGTTCTCCGGTTGTCGCGTTCCAGAGTCGGATCGTGTGGTCGGCCGAGCCGCTGGCAAGCAGGAAGGTGCCATCGGGCCGTGTGCCGAACGCGAGCGAGCGAATAGTGTCGGTATGACCAGCGGGAGCACGTCCGCTCCGTTCCGTATATGCGGCGTCCCAGACTCGAATTTTCCGATCATTGGAACCACTCGCGAGCAGCAGCATGTCGTTAGATAAATTGCCGAATGCTACCGAACTCACCCGATCGTTGGGGCCGATTAGCGGTGGTCGCGCCGGCTCTCCGGTCTCGGCGTCCCAGATGCGGACTGTGTTGTCGTGTGAACCACTTGCCAGAAGGAGAGTGGCGTCGGGTAACGTCCCGAATGTCACAGCGGTGACGGCGTCGGTATGGCCTCTGAGCGGGGACACGGTGCGCTGCAGGGAGATCGGGTCCCAAATCTGGATCGACTTGTCTGCGGAAGCGCTTGCGAGTACGACTGTGCCATCGGGCCGAGTGCCGAATGCAACTGCGTTGACCCCATCGATGTGACCCATCAAAGGCAGACCAATCGGTTGGCCGGTTGTGGTATCCCAAAGCCGGACCGTCTGATCGTGAGAACCACTAGCGAGCAGGAGTGTGCCATCAGCCGTGGTTCCGAATGCGACGGATCTGACCCAGTCGGTATGCGCGAAGACAGGGGGCCCAATAGGCTCCCAAGTCACTGTATTCCAGAGCCGAACCGTCCGATCGTCGGAGCCGCTTGCGAGTAGGAGTGTGCCGTCAGGCAGATGCCCGAAGGCCACTGACCACACGGCGTCGGTGTGGCCTGTGAGTTTGGGCCGAATGACTTGGCCTGTCGCAGGATTCCAGATCTGGATTGTTCCGTCCTTCGAGCCGCTGGCGAGCAGCAACGCCCCGTTCGGCAACGTCCCGAATGCGACGGCGTTCACCCCTTCAGGGTGGCCACTAAGCGGGGGTCCGGCTGGTTCTCCAGTGACAGCGTCCCAGAGACGGATCGTGCGGTCGGCTGAGCCGCTAGCGATCAGGAGAGTCCCATCGGGCGTGGTTCCGAATGCTACCGACCGCACCCAGTTCAAGTGGCCTGTGAACACCCGATGAAACGGCGTCGGTGACGCAGTAGTCCACAGGGCGCGAGACGGCCTTTCCGGGAACGTGTTCAGTATTTGTGCGGCGGCCGGCTCGTCTCTTATCGCGATGGTCTGGAGGATATCGGCGCGCTCGCTGGGACTGGAAGTTTGTGCGAGGTCACCCAAAGCCCGCCAAAACAGCCTGGCGACAGGATGGTTCGAGGTGTTGGCCGTGGCGGTTGCCCGGCCGAGCCGCTCTGCGTCAGCGTAAAGCAGGTAGCGAGTGTCATCGAGTAATTCCGACAGAGCATCACCCGCCGAGGCATGAGCAGCCAGGTAGCGATGGAGATACGGGTTCGCATGTGCCCAATCGCGCTCCGGTGCACGCGACTTCGCCACCCGCTGCGCATCCATTACTGCCTCCCGTCTAACCTCGCCGTCTGAGACAACCTGAACGGGATCGTGACCTGACAGATTCTTCCCGGTGTGGCACACGGTGCGCTAGTTTTGCTGCGCGAGAGTTGAGCTTTGAAGCGGGAGGGCTCGTGAGTGACGATCTTGTAATCATTGTGCCGGGTATAACGGGGAGTGTCCTTGCGCGGGAAGGGAAACCGCTGTGGAGCCTGTCAGCGGCTGCTCTGCGTGGCGGGCTGGTGCGCACCACCGAGGTTCTGAATGCTCTGACGCTACCGTCGGTGCTGGACTGCGTGTCTGACTACGATCAGCATGCGCTGGAAACCCCGGAGCTTATCCGCGGACTCCATGTTTGGCCCGGTTTCTGGAAGGGATCGGGCTACGGGCAGTTGATAGAACGGGTTAACACGGAAGCTCCGGGCAGAGTGCTGTGTTTCCCGTACGATTGGCGACTGCCAAATGCTCACTCCGCGACTCGGCTGCAACGATTCGTCGACGAAGCGCTGAAGGACGGGCAGGGACAGCGGGTGACATTTGTGTGTCATTCGATGGGTGGGTTGATCGCCCGCTACTATCTGGAAGTCCTTGGCGGTCGTGAACACGCGGCCCGGTTGATAACCATCGGTACCCCGTTTAGCGGGTCGGTCAAAGCGGTGAAAGCCCTGACCGGCGGACTCGTTCCCCACCTTCCAGGTATCGATGAACGTCTGGTCCGCGTGGCCAAGACGTTTCCGTCGGTAGCCGAGTTGCTGCCCACGTATCGTTGTGTCGATGTTGGTGACGGGGGCGAACCAGTGTTCCTAGATGAGATCGACGTTCCTGGCCTCGCGAAGGATCTGGTGCAGCGTGGCCGCAGCTTCCACGATGAGCTGCGCGAAGCTGTAATACGCAACAACCGCGCTGCCGGAGGTCGCGAACCTACGTACGCGCTGCACGTCTACGCGGGAAAAATGCAGGTCACCGACCAAAGCATCGCCATCGATAAGGACAGGATCGTCTATCGATGTACGCAGCGTGGTGTCGATCATCACGGTGATGGCACCGTGGCGCGGTTCGGCGCCATGCCGCCGGAATGGACGCACGACGAAAATGCGCGCTTCCGGGCGGCCAAACATGGCCCGCTTGCCAAACACTCCGATCTGCTCGACGACGTGATCGACCAGATCAACTCCCGCGACCTCGGGAGTATCCTGGCACCGCCGGATGAGCTGTCGTTGGAAGTTCCTGACGTCGCATCGGCAAGTGAACCGATCTCTGTGACCGTGACCAGTACTTCGCCGAATCTACGGCTGCACGCTAGTGTGCGTGACGCCGACGACACGGTTTATGACGGTCATATCCCAGTGAGGCCCGACACCAGCGGGCGCCGCTACGAAACATCGCTGCAACTGCCAGCAGGTCTATGGCAAGTGCGGGTCGAAGAGATTACTCAGCACCCGTCGGCGTTCATCGAGGATTTGATTACCGTGGCCTGACATCTCCGATTTCGCACAAGACCAGAATGACCACAGGGGATATCGGCGGATGACGGCGCAGCATATGGACGCTCAGGGACGGTTCGCGTTGGTAGCGATCGACAAGTACCTCGACGAAGCGCTAAATGTCGATGTCAACGTTCACGTCAAGCGAATCAGCACCTTGTTCCGCGAACTCGGATTTGAGCAGGATCATCGAACAGGCGGAAACTCCGCGCAGGAGGTCGGCGGCTGGCTAGCGAAGTGGAAACCTCAGACCCGACGTCTGCTGCTGTACTGGACCGGGCACGCCCAAGCAGTAGGCGGGGACGTCGCCTTATTCGGTAGCACCTACGTCGAGGACGACCCCATGACAGTACTGCAGGGCGCTCTGCTCGGTCAGTTGCTGGCGAGGCGTCCTGCTGTAGAAATCGTCGTGATCATCGATGCCTGCAAGGCTGGAGTCGGGATCGAGGCGATCACCTCGGCATTTCGGCGCACATTGAAGGACCGCGCGTACCCCGTGGGCAGGGAGCCGGGTCTGGCCGTCTTGAGCTCCGCCCGCGAGAATGAGTTAGCGCGCAACGGCGTGTACGCGACGGCACTGGAACACATTCTGCGGGAAGGCCCGCCACCTCCCACCGATACCTATGCCGGGTGGACGGCACGCGACGAGTTGATCACGCCGACCGATCTTTACGATGCACTACGGGTGCATCTAGACAATATCGGCGCACGTCAGACCCCAGATCTTGATCAGGTGCGGTCCGTAGGCGGATTCTTTCCGTTCTTTAAAAACCGCCAACATAGACCTAATCGCCCAGACACCACCGTCGAGACATTGCGGCACAGCCCGTTCGCCGAAGCGGATCTGCTCGAACATTTTCTGTTCAAGTTCCGTGGGATCGACACCGTCACCGCGGAAGGCTGGTACTACTCCCCGCGCCGGGAGCCGCAAGCTTTCATCACCGAATGGCTGCACAGCGGCGACGGCATACTTGTCGTCACCGGACCCCCAGGATCGGGCAAGTCGGCACTACTGGGATGGCTGGCGGCGATGTCGTCGCCGGACTACCGGCAACACGCCGCCCGGAAATCTGGCGCTGATAACGGGGCTCAAGCGCTGCCCGAGGGGGCAATCGATGCCGGAATCCACGCCAAACAACGCACCTTGCAAGAATGTGTGGCTTTCCTGGGCGATGCTCTTAAAATAACTCCGCCCGAGAGCGGATGGCAGGAACCCGGCCCTTTGGTCGACAAGATTGCGGATCGCGCGAAACAGGAGCAGCGGACGATCACCATCCTGCTCGATGCTCTCGATGAGGCATACGCTGCAGACCAGACCCGTCTCGCCGTGGACCTGCTCGCCACACTCGCTGCGAGCCCCGGTGTACGTGTCATCGTCGGGACTCGGCCTAACCGCGAAGATTCCGCCCGCTCCAACGATGCAGTGCCGACACCGGATGGCCCGTGGGCTGCGGACGGCCCACTCATACGTGCGCTGACACCCGACCGGCGCCGCGTGCTCAGACTGGACACCGATCTCGGTTCGTCCGACGCCATCACGACATATGTCACTAGTCGACTGCTCGACCCGACGAGCACTTCGCCCTATCGTGATCACCCTGTCCTTGCAGCTAAGAACGCGCGGGTCATCGCCGAGCACAGTGATGGAATCTTTCTGTTTGCTCGACTACTCGCACGGTCGCTCGTCAACCAGCCCACCTGCGTCGACCTCTGTAACGGCAATGCGGCGAGCCGACTCAACGGTGGTGTGGCCGAGGCATTTGCGGCCGACCTGCACAGCTACGGCCCCAACCGCGACCGCGTGTTTGACCTGCTTTCGCCGCTGGCCTGGGCGGAGGGAGCGGGCTTGCCGCGTCGTGGGATCTGGCTCGCGCTCGCCAACGCTCTCGCCCGGCCCGGCGTCAGCTACACCGAACAAGATATCGCCTGGGTCCTCGAGCACGCTGGTGCCCACATCATCGAATCCGGAGAAGACGGCCAAACCGTGTACCGCCTCTACCATCAAGCGTTCAACGACTACTTCCAACGCAACATCGATCCGGTCGACGTTCAGCGGCGAATTACCCACGCTCTGCTCACACTCGTCGAACCGTGAACCCACACAAGCCCTCCGCCGAGTGTGCCCACCGCCGGAAGAGGCAACCTCTCCGACCTCTTCGTAGGGCTCGCATCGAATCCTGAGAAGACCACAAAACGTCTTTCACCTTTACCAGCAAGCCCTCGAAGACTACTTTTAACGCGACATCGCTCACGCATACATTCCACGCGTCATCACCGACACTCTCATCGAACTCGCCTGACACCCATGACAAGTTCGCACTCTTCCCACGACCGGGACTGGGCACACGCCAATCCGTACATCCTGCGACACCTCACTACTCATGCAGCCGGCGGCGATGCTTTGCGGGATTTACTCGCGGACACCCGTTACTGGCTTTACACCGATATCAATCGCCTTAACCGGGCACTGACCGAAAGTGATCCCCTGTCAACAGCACGCCAATCCGGGATCTGGCACGGTTTGCGTGATTGACCAGGCTCGTATTGCCAACGGGCACTTGATGATCGATCATGTCGCCGGTGTTCTGATCTTGGACCGCTCGCGGTCTTGTTCCCGCATTTGGACGGGCTGCAGATCGACGGCATGACGTCGGTCGGTCATCGGGTGAACCTCGACGTGCGTACTCGCGACGAGACCGTCGCCTGTCCTGACTGCGGAACGTTCTCGCGTCGGGTTCATAGTCGCTATCGGCGGCGGTTGTCCGACACGGCGATCACCGGCCGGGAGGTGGTGATCCGGCTGCGGGTGAGACGGTTGTTCTGCGGCAACTCTGATTGCGGGAGAAGGACTTTCGCTGAGCAGGTGCCTGGGCTGGCGGGTCGTCACGCCCGGCGCACGAGTCTTCTGCAACGTTTGCTGCGCGCGGTCGCGCTGGCATTGGGTGGTCGTGCGGGAGCGCGGATGACCGGGCATCTGGCGGCCACGGTCAGCAGGATGACGCTGCTGCGGCAGATCCGGGCGCTGCCGGATCCAGACCATGCGGCACCGCGGGTACTCGGGGTCGACGACTTCGCGCTGCGCCGCGGGCACCACTACGGCACGATCCTGATCGATATCGAAACCCGGCGGCCGGTCGACGTGCTCGAAGACCGCACTGCCGACACTCTCGCCACTTGGCTGCGTGCCCATCCCGGCGTCGAGATCGTCTGCCGCGACCGCGCCGGCGCCTACGCCGACGGCATCGCCGCCGGAGCGCCGAACGCCCTGCAAGTCGCGGACAGGTGGCATATCTGGCACAACCTAGGCGAGGCCGTCGAACGGGTGGTCGCTCACCATCGAAAATGCCTGGTGATCGCCAATGAGGCACAGTCCCAAGATGATTCGAAGGCCGCAGTCCTTGTCGACCCGGAGGCGAAGCCCATTCCCGAACCTGCCGAGCCACCGGAGACCAGAACCGACAAATGGGCTGTCCGGGCCCGCGAACGCCACACAGCCGTCCACACACTGCTAGCCGAAGGCGTCAGCCTTCTGCAGATCGGCAGCAGGCTCGGGCTTGCCCGTGGCACCGTCCGTCGCTTCGCGCGCGCCGCCACCGTCGAGGAGTTGCTGGTCAACAACGGAACAGGGCGGCGGCCCGGCATCCTCGATGAGTACAAGCCCTACCTGCATCAACGCTGGAATGAGGGCTGCACCAACGCAACTGAGCTGTTCCGGGAGATCCAACCACTCGGCTACCGCGGCAGCGTGAAGATCCTGCTCAACTACCTGCAGCCCTTCCGCGCCACCGGCCAGGCCCGACCGCCAGCACGTAAACCACCCGCGGTCCGCCGCGTCGCCAGCTGGATCATGAGCGACCCCGCACGACTCCATCAAGAACATCGCCAACAGCTCGACGCCATCCTCGACGCGAGCCCGGAACTGACCACGCTGGTCGGCCACGTCCGTGGCTTCGCTGTGATCATGACCGAACTACGCGGTCGTGAACTGGAGAAATGGATGACCGGCGTCGAGGCCGACGACCTGCCCGCCTTGCACTCGTTCGTCCGTGGCCTGCGCCGCGACCACGACGCCGTCACCGCCGGGCTCACCCTGCCCTGGAGCAGTGGGCTGGTCGAAGGGCACGTCAACCGGATCAAAATGATCAAACGCCAGATGTTCGGCCGCGCCAAACCCGACCTGCTCCGCAAACGAATCCTATTGAGCGACTAGGAAACCCGACCAGACGGAATCACGCAAACCGTGCCAGATCCCGGATTGGCGTGCTGTTGACAGCGTTCGGGATTCTCCCTGATCGCAGCTTGTTGCTGGCTAGCGGCTCCGCCGATCGGACGGTGCGGTTGTGGGATCCGATGTCGGGGCAACCGGTTGGGCAACCTTTGACCGGCCATGCTGGTTCAGTGTCGTCGGTAGCGTTCGGGATTCTCCCTGATCGCAGCTTGTTGCTGGCTAGCGGCTCCGCCGATCGGACGGTGCGGTTGTGGGATCCGATGTCGGGGCAACCGGTT